>OY970331.1:0-1406942 GCA_963717415.1 uncultured Solirubrobacteraceae bacterium
GGGCGATACTGGGCTCGAACCAGTGACCTCCGCCTTGTCGAGGCGGCGCTCTCCCAGCTGAGCTAATCGCCCTGGGACGGCCTAGGGTATCAACGGGCCGATACCCTTGAGAGCCGTATCTGGCGACGTGGCGGAGTGGCTACGCAGCGGCCTGCAAAGCCGTCTACACCGGTTCGATTCCGGTCGTCGCCTTGCGCGAGGAGCCTGCAAATGTAGGTGCTTGGCCCGGATGCGAGCCGATGGGAGTCTCCCGAAACGGCCCGACTCACCTCAGGCTTTCCCCAAACGGCACCGGTGGCGCGCTCCTCAGGGACGAATCAGAGCGCTCTTCGAGCTTTGCAGAAATGCCTCCGTGGCGGCCACGTCGAGTGGCCGAGCATAGAGATAGCCCTGCCCGCTGTCGCAGTCCTCGTCCCTGAGCTTGGAGAGCTGCTGCTCGTGCTCGATACCCTCGGCGAAGGTCTCGATCGATAGAGCCTTGCCGAGCTGCACCAGGGTGTGGATGAGCGTCTCACCCTCCTTGTTTTTGCTCAGACCCGCGATGAACGAGCGATCGATCTTGAGCGCGTCGACCGGGAACCGTTGGAGATGAGCAAGCGAGGAGTAGCCAGTACCGAAGTCGTCGATCGCAACGCGAGCTCCGAGGCGCTTGACGGCGGTCAGGCGACGAGCCGTCTCCTCGACGTTTCGCATGAGCGTCGTCTCGGTGATCTCGATCGTCAGCGCGCCCGGGTTAAGGCCGCTATCGGCCAGCGCCTCCTCTACGTCAGCGACGAGCTGGTCGCTGTCGAGCTGGCGTGCCGAAACGTTGACCGCCATGCCGATCGCGTACCCGGCCTCTCGCCACGCCGCACCCTGCGCGCAGGCGCGCTCGAGCACCCACTTGCCGATCTCGGTGATGAGACCGGTCTCCTCGGCCAGCGGTATGAACTCGTCGGGCGGGACAATCCCCCGCACCGGGTGCTCCCAGCGAATCAAGGCCTCGACGCCGGTCGCGCTCATGTCGCTCAGAGCGAACGTGGGCTGGTAGACGAGGAAGAACTCGTCTCGGGCAAGCGCCTCGCGCAGGTCCTGCTCGAGCTCGGTTCGCTCGTTGATTGCCTCCTGCATGCCGGCCTCGAACACGGCGTAGCGATTCTTACCGTCCCACTTCGCCCGATACATGGCGATATCGGCCTCGCGCAGCAGCTCCTCGGCCGACGTTCGCGATCCGACCGCGATCCCGATGCTCGCGCTCACGTTGAACGGAGTCTCCTCTCCCGTCCCGAGCTTGAACGAGGGCTTGAGCGCTTCGAGGAGCCGTTCGGCGATCAGCTCTGGCCCGGCCTGGTGCGAGAGCTCCTCGCAGATCACGACGAACTCGTCGCCGCCGAGGCGCCCCAGGGCGTCGGAGCCGCGAACGACACCGTCGAGTCTCGCGGCGATCGCTTGGAGCAGCTGATCACCGGCGGAGTGACCCAGCGTGTCGTTGACCGTCTTGAAGTTGTCGATATCCACGAAGAGGGCCACGACCTGTGCCTGGTTGCGAGCGCACCGCGCTAGCATCTGCTCCGCGCGATCGAGAATGAGCGTCCTGTTCGGCAGGCCGGTAAGCGGATCGTGCGTCGCCAGGACCGCGAGCTCCTCTTCGCGTCGCGCGAGCTCGTCATCTGTTCGCTCGCGCTCTGAGTCAAAGACCTTGGACATCCGGACGAGGCTGAACTCGACGCTCAACTGAAGGACGTTGAGCGCCTGGGAGAGCGCCTCGGGTGAGGCGTGAAGTCGCTCAGCGCTCTGTCGGAGCACCTCGGCCATCGAATCGCGCCACCACAGGCAGCGTTTCGTCAGCTGGTTCAGGGATGCCGCGCGGCGGGCCGCGAGCTCACCATAGATGACCCAGGTTTCCCTGCCGGCCTCGATGGCCACCTCGGCACCCTCGCCCGCAAGCCACCTCGCGACTGCCATCGTGGAGCTCTTGTTGATCCGTGCGAAGCGGTCCTGAACAACGGCGTCGATATCCTTGGTCCGTCCACCGGTTCGGGCCTCGGTCAGGTCGAGCACGTCCGCCGCCCGCGCCTTCAGAGCCTTACCGAGAGGATGGACATCGGCTCTGAGCTCGGACATTACCTCCGGCGGCGCGGGCGCCACCATCGGCGCCGGGGACCGACCCGCCTCTGCGCCCGGGGGTGGCTTTCGAGCACCCATCGCCACATAATCGGCGTCCGGCGAGCACTGCTTGAGGACGCTCGACGCAGTCGCAGCTCCCGAGCGAGGGGCGCTCAGACAGAAGTCTGCGCGTCCGGTGAGCGGCCATGCGACACGCCATGCATCTGGAACGGCTGGACAGTGGCCGACTATCGAGCGAAGCGAACGCCATCCAGCAAGTCGCCGATGGCTCAACCGATCCCTCAAGCCGGGGTACGCAGGACCGATATCTGACTGATGAGGCCTGCCACCACCAAGCCGCGCCACTGGCTGCCACGAGACCGGTCTCTGCAGGTGGCAGTTGGGATGTGGCTCGCATTGGCCACGGTCGGCCCGCTGTACGTCGCACTCCCAGGCGTTGATCGAGCGCAGGCGCCAGTCGTGCTCCTCGGCAGCGCGGTCGCCGTGCTGTGCGCGGTGCTCCTTGTCGCGATGCCCGATCGACTGGGGCTGAGATTCTTGTATCCGGTCGGCGTCACGCTCGCACTCGGCGTTGTGTCGGCGGAGGTCGCCGCAGCGGGGGGCGCCAGCTCGCCGCTTCGAGCCTTCGCGCTGTTCTATGTTGTGTTCGCCGCCTGGTTCTTGCCGCGCAAGGCAGGCGAACGGGTGCTCGTCGCCGCCGTCCTCGTCACCCTGCTGCCTCTGATCTACGACGGAGGCGCACTGACAGGGACGTCGCTTGGCTGGACGATCATGCTCGCGGTCACGTTCGTGGCCTCGGGCGCGGCGATCATCGCCGTTCGAAGCGAGCTCACCGATACAGTTGCGCTCGACACGGAGCGGCTGAAGACGATCGTCGCCTTGCATCGCGAGGTCGAGCGCGCTGAGTTCGACGTACAGGATGTGGTGCTGGGGATTCTCGACCGTGCGCGTATCCTGCTGGGCGCCAGCGCCGCGAGCGCAGGGATCATCGAAGGCGATGAGATCGCGTACAAGTACCGCACGGGCCCTGGCCGCGACAGTGGCGTTGTGATTCGCACGCCGCGTGACGCGAGCCTGTCCGGCATCTGTGTCAAGACCGGCGAGGCGGTCTACTGCGAGGACTCAGAGACCGATCCGAGGGTGGACAAGGTCGCCTGCCGAGCGCAGGAACTGCGCTCGATGATCATCGTGCCCCTCCGCCATCGAGGCGAGGTCGTGGGCGTCCTCAACGTCAACTCCCCCGAGGTTCGCACCTTCGATAGCAATGCCGTGCGCACGGTACAGCTGATCGGCGGCGCCATCTCGGCCGCCTACGGCCACGCCGTTGATCTGGCCACCAAGCGGCACCTGATGGACGAGCTCGAGACGACGGTCTCCGCCCTGAGAGAGAGCGAGGCCAAGCTCAGTCATCAGGCCCTCCACGATCCGCTCACAGGGCTTCCGAACCGGACGCTGTTCCTCGACCGCCTGCGAGGCGCGCTCGCCGAGCGCGGGGAGCCGCGAGTGGCCGTTCTGTTCGTCGACCTCGACGGCTTCAAGGTGGTCAACGACAGCCTCGGCCATGATGCCGGGGACGCGCTGCTGGTTCAAACTGCGGAGCGCATCAGCGGGGTGCTGCGCCAAGGCGACACGGCGGCGCGGCTTGGTGGCGATGAGTTCGTGATCCTCTGCGCGGATGACCCGCCGCTCGGCTCGGCCGTGCGGATGGCCGAGCGCCTCATCAGGGGGCTCGAGGTGCCGTTCGCTTTCGCCGACCGTGACGCGTCCATGACCGCGAGCATCGGGATCGCCGCCCACGACGGCTCCGCCGAGGATCTGCTCCGTGACGCAGATGCGGCGATGTACTCCGCCAAGGCAGGCGGCAAGGCCCACTACGAGATCTTCGAGCCAAGGATGCACGCTGAGGCCCAAGCGCGTCTTGAGCTGTCCGGACTGCTGAAGGAGCCTCGCTGAGGAGTGTGTCGAGGGCGCGCGAGGCGGGAACGCGGACCTCTCCAGGCCCTCCTCATCGGGTGCACCTGGACCGAGTAGATTTCTACGTGCCGGCGGACCTGGCCGGGTAGGCGCCAAGCGGGCCTTCAGCCCCGACGGAGTGGGTTCGACTCCCACCAGGTCCATGACGCTCCTGCACCCTGCGACAGCCTGCAAGCGAACCGGCGGAGCGGACAACGGACGGCGCGGCGCAGGCACTTGTGGGACCTTGTGGCGGATTTGAAAGACGGCCTGCACCACATCGGCGCACCACGGAGCATTGGCGGGGTGATCCAATAGTTGGGTGCCCGGGCAGAACGCACAGGAACACACCGTCACGGAGCGACGATCCGGGCACGAGCTCGCAGGTCCCTGGAAGCCTGCGGGCGGTTGCGTGATGGGTCGCGAGCTCCGCGGCCCATCCGCACCACGTCAGCCGATGGACTCGCAGGCCCCGGCCGGGTGGCTCAGGCCGCGAACCGCTCTGCAGCGCGCGCTCGCCGCTTGGCAGCCTCGACCTCTCTGTCCTTGGGAGGGGCGGAGCTCACGAGTTCCGCGAGCAACCGGGACGTTGCGAGCGTGACACTCTCGACGGCAAGATCGAAGGCGGCCTGGTTGGCCTGCGAAGGCTTCGTCGCGCCGCTGATCTTGCGCACGTACTGCACCGCTGCGTCACGTATCTCGCTCTCGGTTGCTGGGGGCTCGTAGTTGTGAAGTGTTCGGATGTTTCTGCACATGTACACAGGGTATTCAAGCTGCGCTCAACTGGCCGCCACGCTGGTCAGGGCCCGCTCCAAGGAGCTTTCATCCTGCGGTCCACGCAGCACCGCGCGGATGCGCCCATGGGCATCGAGGACGAATGTCGTCGGTAAGCCGCGCAGGTGATAGTCGTTGCCGACCGTCCCTTCTGCGTCACGAAGGTTGGGAAACGTCCAGGCGTAACGGCGGATGAACGCACGTGCCCCTGCGAGCCCGTCGCTCCAGTCGACGCCGACCAGCCGTCCCCGTCCGATGGGGCTCCTCGAGAAGCGCTGGATCGCGGGGGCCTCGCCCGCGCATGGTCCACACCAGCTGGCCCAGAACACGACGAGCGTCGGTCTGCCCTTGCCGGTGGTGAGCAGGCTTGAAAGCGTCACGGGCGGTCCCGCCAGGCGCTCGTCGGGGAGCGCCGGCGCGGCCGGCCCGAGCGAGTCTGAGCCGTGGGGTGCGAGCCCGATGACTATCAGCGCGACCACGGTGGCGCCTGCGAGAATCCAGCCGAGAGCTCGCGAGCGCCGAGCCATGGTCTGACGCTCAGCGCGCGGCCAGCAGCGGCACGTCGTGAGCGATTTCGCCGGGCTGGAAGCTCGCCGCGTAGATGGTCATGCGCTTGCCCGAGCCCGTGACTCCGTATACGAGGCCCGAGTGGTTGATGAACTGCGGCTGCTGAGCTTCCCGTTCAGAGCCGACCCCCCATGCCTTCCACACCTTCGCCAGTTCGGACGCCGAGCCGGTCAGGTATTGCATGCGTCCCGTCATCTCATGGCGGGCCAGGAAGGCTGCCACCGCCTTGCGCGTGTCACCGCGTGGGTCGACCGACACGGCGATGATCTGAGCTTTGGAGGATACCGCCGGCCCCATCAGGTTCTGTGCGACGCGCAGGTTTGAGGCGATCAGCGGACAGACGTCGGGGCAGTTGGTGTACAGGAAGGTGACCAGCACCGCCTTACCGCGATAGTCGTCGATGTTGACGGGCTGGCCCAGGTAGTTGCGCAGAGCGAGCGGCGGGGCCTGCGCCACGGGCGAAAGCAGTCCGGCGGCCTCGAATTTCGCCTGTGCGGCGTGCGCCCTTCCTGTCTGCTGAGCAGAGGATCCCCCGACCGTCACCAGTGCGACCCCACCCGCGATCACGACGAGCGCGAGCAGCGAGATCAGGACGCGAACATTGAGGCCTTTATTGCTCATGGGGGACAGCGAAGTTATCAACGCCGAGCGCTCCACGCGCCCGTTGGCCGTCGGCACAAAACTTTGCAAACCTCCCCATGTAATGCAATTTGCAGCGAAATCTGTTAGTTTGCCCCCCGTTCGTGCCGAGTCCACGACCTCAAGGGGTCGGGGAGCGGGGGACCCAAATGCAGCCGGAAGGCTGCGGGGGCGAATCGCCACAACGTGTGGCGTAGCGTAGAAGTACGCGAGCCCGACAGCTAACCCCGTAGGCGCCAAGCAATGGAGAAAGGACGCCTTAGCATGTCGGGATTCCCGCGTGATCTTGCTGTTCTCGACCCCTGGGAAGCTTCGTTCGCGCGCTCCCAGGCACGTCGCGCGCGCACAAACCGCAAGCGTTCGCGCGGCTTAGCAAACGGCGGCGCCTCGCTGGTGGCGCTGATCGGCGCCTCAGGCGATCGGCTCGCAGGACGCGACCTCGCCGAGGAACAGCTGTGGGAGCTGTCTCTCGGTCGCTCGCGCGCCCGCAGGCGGGCGGCCGAGCTGCGCTTCGTCCCGGCGAGCTCACGCGCGAAGCGCGTCTCGCTCGGCGCCCTGGCCGCACTGACGGTCGGGCCCACAGCGGGGCTGGCCGACGGACAGGCTGCGGTCACGGCCGCGAGCGCCGAACCGCCTACCACGACCGAACACGTGATCACCCTGAGCATCGGCAGCGAAGGCCGCCAGGTAGAGCTCCTGCAGCGAACGCTCGGAGGCATCAAAGTGGACGGGATCTTCGGGCCGCAAACGGAAGGCGCCGTGCGCGCCTTTCAGGCGAGCAGAGGTCTCGCGGTGGACGGCGTCGTCGGTCCCCAAACGGTCGCCGCGCTGCGTGGCCAATCGAGTCCCCAGGCGCTCACGGCCAATGTGCACCCAGCGGTCCCCGGCGAACCGTCGTCTGCCGCGACGGGCGCCCACGATGCAACATTCACCACCGAAGGCGAAGCGGAACCGACCTCACACGGCTCGGGCGAAGCGCAGACCTCCGGGGCCGCCAAGGAAAAGAGCGGCGGCGATGCCGTCGCGCGGCTTCAGAGCGCCCTTCACCTCAGCGTCGACGGCGAATTCGGTCCCGAGACCGAGGCCGCCGTGCGGCGGCTGCAGGCCCGCCACGGACTTACCGTCGATGGCGTGGTCGGCCCGGCGACCTGGAGCGTTATCGGGGTACACGGTCAGGAAACGCTGACCCCGCCGGCCTGGGCTCTGCCCCGCCCGCATCACAGCCGCCGCGTGGCGGCGAGCATCGCCACCACCGTGGCGGACACGAGCGATGGAGCGGGCGCGAGCGAAGCGGCTCCCGCGGGCGGAGGGAACGCGATCGCGCGGTTGCAGTCCGCGCTGCGGCTTCCGGTCGACGGCGAATTCGGCCCCGCGACGGAGGCCGCGGTGCGCCGGCTGCAGGCCCGCCACGGGCTCAATCCCGACGGCGTGGTCGGTCCAGCGACCTGGGGCCTGCTCGGCATCCACATCCAGCAGACCCTCACGCCACCACCCTCCGCGCTCGTTCAACCAACGAGCCAGGCCCCGAGCGGGGAATCAAGCTCCAACAGCGCCGGCGGCGGGGAAGGTGCGGTCGCCCGGGTGATAGCTGCCGGGGATGAAATCGCGACGAGGCCTTACGTGTGGGGCGGCGGGCACGGCTCGTTCCAATCGACGGGCTATGACTGCTCGGGGTCGGTGTCATACGCGCTCCACGGAGGCGGCCTGCTGAGCTCGCCGGAGGACTCGACCGGGCTCGAGTCTTACGGCGAACCGGGACCCGGTCGCGACATCACCATCTACGCCAACTCAGAACACGCCTTCATGGTCGTTGACGGCAAACGTTTCGACACCGTCGCACTGCAGGAGGGCGGCTCACGCTGGTCGGACAGCATGACCTCCACCGCCGGCTTCGTCGCGCGCCACCCGGCCGGCCTGTAGCGCAGCGCCGAGAACATCCCGGAGTACTCCTGCGATGGCCGCCGCGGCGGCCATCGCATCGCTCCAGAGTTCCGTCCCAAGCTCCGCCTAGCTTGCCGTCTCCGTCCCACGCGGCAGAAGGAGCTGGGTCATGCCCGCCCGGGCGCATACATTCACGATCGAGGGGCTTCACACACGGCACGTGATCGTCGAGGTGGACGTCCGCCGCGGACTGCCGGCGTTCACGATCGTAGGACTCGCCGAGACCGCGGTGCGTGAGGCCCGCGAGCGCGTTCAGGCGGCGATCCTCAACTCAGGATTCGAGTTCCCTGCTCGGCGCATCACCGCAAACCTCGCCCCGGGTGACGTGCCCAAGGCCGGCCCGGGCCTCGACCTGGCACTTGCCTGCGCCCTGCTCGCCGCCAGCGGGCAGCTCCCGGTCGAGCGCCTGGAGAGCCACGCTCTGTTCGGAGAACTCGCGCTCGACGGCGCGGTGAGGCCATGTCAGGGAACATTGGCGGCGGCAGAAGCCACGCGCGACGCCGGCCTGCGTGCCTTGGCGCTCGCAGGCGGGCACGCCCGCGAGGCCATGCTCATCGACGGCATCGAGGTGGCTGTCGTCGAACGGCTGACGAGCGCCGCACGCGTGCTCGCCGGCGGCCCGGGCGACACCCCGAGCGCGTCGGTCGGTGCACCGGCGAGCGCGCGTGCGCCCGCGCCCCCCGAACCGGACTTGCGCGAGGTGCGCGGGCAGCATCACGCGGTGCGCGCGCTCGTGCTTGCAGCGGCCGGCGGACACAACAGCCTGCTGAGCGGACCGCCGGGAACGGGCAAGACGATGCTGGCGCACCGCATGCCCTCGATCCTTCCGTCGCTCAGCAGGCCTGAGGCGATCGAGGTGACGCGTATTCACAGCATCACCGGCGAGATCAACGGGGAGCTTGCACGCGGGCGGCCGTTTCGCTCGCCACACCATTCGATCACGACAGCGGGCCTCATCGGCGGCGCGCGCCGGGGACGGCTTGGCGAGGTCGTGCTCGCCCACAACGGAGTGCTCTTCCTGGACGAGCTGTCGGAGTTCGCGCGTCCGACTCTCGAGGCGCTTCGCCAACCGCTCGAGGACGGCCGCGTGGCCGTTGTGCGGGCGCGACATTCGACGGTCTATCCGGCGCGGTTCATGCTGCTCGCTGCGACCAACCCCTGTCCGTGCGGCTATGCGGGAGACGCAGACCGCTGCAGCTGCAGCGAAAGCGACATGGCGCGCCACAACCGGCGGCTGAGTGGCCCACTGCTCGATCGCATCGACCTGCTCGCGCACCTCGCCCGCGACGTCACGCACGATCTCAAGACCGCACCGCTCACGAGCTCAAGCAACGCGCGCGAGCAGGTGACAGGCGCGCGCGAGCGCCAGCAGGCGCGCTTCAGGGGCGAGCCGACGGTGGTAAACGGGCATATGGACGCACGCCTGTTGCAGCGTCACGTGAGACTCGACCGAAGGAGCGAGGAGATGATTTGCCGCGCTCGCGAAACGGGGCTCTTGAGCGCGCGCGGACAGCACCGCGTGCTGCGGGTGGCACGAACGATCGCCGATCTGAACGCCAGCCAACGCGTGCGGGCGCGCGATGTCGGGGAGGCGCTCGCCCTGCGTGCCGACACCGGCCTTAACCGAGCGGCATGAGCACTCCGGCGGGAACGCGGACGCCCCCCACCGCATGCGGGAGCTGCCTGCGCCGTAGCTGGCTGCTGTCGTCGCTCACCGCTTCACTCGACTACCAATGCCGTGACCGCTCTCGCTTCTTCGAGCTCCTCTGCCTCGGTGACGAGGACCTGGTCGCGGCCTTGGCGGGCAGGCGGCGCGATGAGCTCATCGCCGCCTACGCGCGGTTCCGCGCGACCGACATTCAACGAGCCGACGGCATCGAGGCGGTGTGCCTTCACGACCGCCTCTACCCACCGACGATGAGGGATCCACGCGCCCCGGCACTCCTCAACGTCGCGGGCGGCGCTGAGCGACTCGACGCACTGGCGAGTGCACCCACGGTCGCGATCGTCGGGAGCCGCAATGCGACCGACTACGGCGTGGCGATGGCCAAGTACATCGCACGGGGTCTCGCGGCCAGCGGGGTGACGGTCGCGGCCGGGCTGTTCGACGGGATCGCCGTAGCGGCGCACGCCGGGGCGCTCGAAGCGGACGGGAGGACTGTGGCGGTGGTGGCCGGGGGCGTCGATACGGGCTGCCCCGCCAGACGCCGCTCGCTCTATCGGCGGATCAACCGGTCCGGCTGTGCGGTGAGCGAGCTGCCCTGCGGCTGCGCGCCGCGACGCTGGGCCGAGGTTGCCAGCGAGCGTGTGCTGGCGTCCCTCGCGGGCCTCACCGTGGTGGTCGAGGCGGCCGACAGCCAGCGGGAGCTGACGGGTGCCCGTCTCGCGCAGGCGCTGGGGCGTGTCGTCGCATCGGTTCCCGGGAGGGTGACCTCGCCCGCATCGAGCGGCACACACGCGCTGCTGAGGGAAGGGGCTCATCTGGTCCGTGGGCCGCAGGACGCGCTCGAGCTGCTTTGCGGCCCGGAGACTCCCGAGCGGCCTGCGCCCACCGAGGAGCCGGTGGGTCTCGAGCCTCGTCTGAAGGCGATACTCGAACTTGTGGGCGCCGGACGCGACACTCCGGAGAAGCTCGACGGAGTGTGCGATCCAGGCGGTCTGCTGCTGGCTCTGAGCGAGCTCGAGCTGATGGGACTGCTGACACGAGGCGACGGCGGCAGATATGTACCTAGATGTTCCTCATCGACACAGCCGGGTGGCTGATCGCTCCTGAAATCAGGCGTTTACGTCGAGACGTTTGCCTCAAGCAGGGCGCGCCACGCGTCGAGGAGCCTAGGTGAGATGCGAGCCCCACGGTCGAGCTCCGAAGAGGACACAACACAGGCAAAAGGCCCCGCGCCCGCAGGCGAGTCGGCGTCGGCTGCCTTGAGCAGCGAGGACCTGCATCGCCTGGGAAGGGCGCTGCGAGCGCGAACCGAGGATGTCGTCGATCAGACTGTCGCGCGGACGATCACATCCGGTCAGGTGGTCGATGCTCTCATCCAGGAAAGCTTTGAGCGGATCTGCCGGTTATCGACCCCGGCGGTGGCACGCTGGATGGCGGGCGAGAACCTCGAGGTCACCGATGAGGCGGCCCGCGAAACCTGGTACATCTTCGGCCAGCTCGCGGCTCACCGCGGTGCCTCGCTGAGGGAGGTCGCGCGACGCTGCCTGCTGTGGCGCGACACGGTCGCCGACATCCTGCGTGAGATCGCCACCGAGCAGGACAGCTCAGCGGACGCGCTGACCCAGGCCCTCGCGATGCTCCAGCTGAGCGTCGACATGACCCTGGTCCGCGTCTGCGAGCGCTTTGAGACCGAGCGCCAGCGGACGGATGAGGAGCTCGAGCGTCGTCAGGAGGAGCTCGCCTTCATGGCCACACACGACGCGCTCACCGATCTGCCAAACCGGACGCTGATGCTGGACCGCATCGAGCAGATGCTCGTGCGTGCGCGCCGCCACCAGAGCCCGATCGCGACGCTGTTCATCGACCTCGACAACTTCAAGAGCATCAACGATGCGCTCGGGCACGAGGCCGGCGACGAGCTGTTGCGATCGGTCACCGCGAGACTGGAAGGCGTCGTACGCGATGCCGACGCGCTGGGGCGCATCGGCGGGGACGAATTCGTGATCGTCGCCGAAGAGCTGTCGCTCGCGGCGGGTCCGGAGCTGATCGCCGAACGCCTGCTGGAAGCGCTCAGGGAGCCGTTCCATCTCGGTCAGGACGGGCGACTGACGCTGACGGCGAGCATCGGGATCGCGATGGGCGATCGCGCGACCGCCGAGGAGATGGTGCGGGATGCCGACATCGCCATGTACCGGGCGAAGTGGGATGGCAAGAACCGCTTTGTCGTGTTCGAGTCCGGCATGCAGGACGCGGTTCAGAGCCACATGGAACTCGAAATGGACCTGCGCGAGGCCCTTCACAACGGCGAGTTCTTCCTCGTCTACCAGCCGACGTTCGACCTGCGCAACATGCGCCCCACCGCGGTGGAGGCACTGATCCGCTGGAAGCATCCGATCCGGGGAACGGTCCAGCCGAACGACTTCATTCCGCAGCTTGAGGAAAGCGGCCTCATCATCGATGTGGGCAGCTGGGTACTCCGCGAGGCCTGCCGCCAGGCGGCCGTCTGGCGCAACGCGGGCCATGAAATCGGCATCGCCGTCAACGTCTCCGGACGCCAGCTCGACACCGATGAGCTGGTGGCGAGCGTCAAGCATGCCCTGACCGACAGCGACCTGGAGCCAGGCGCCCTGACGCTCGAGGTGACCGAGACGACGCTCATGCGCAACGCCGAGGCGACCGTGGTTCGGTTGTCCGCCATCAAGGAGCTGGGCGTCCGAATTGCGATCGATGACTTCGGGACCGGCTACTCGTCACTCGCACATCTCCAGCAGTTCCCCGTGGATGCGCTGAAGATCGACCGCTCCTTCATCTCGCGCCTGACCGAGAACCCTGAGGGCGAGGCCCTCATTCACACGCTCGTGCAGCTCGGCAAGGCGCTATCGATCGAGACGCTTGCCGAGGGCATCGAGTTGCAGCAGGAGCTGCGCCTGCTGCAGGACGAGCAGTGCGACAGCGGTCAGGGCTTTCTGTTCGCCAAGCCGCTGAACGCGGAGGCCGCCGAGGCGTTCCTCGAGAATTGGGCCGAGAACGACGCCCACAAGGCCCTTGCGGCACCCGAGCGGCGCGAAGCGCAGATGGATCCGTCGGCGAGCAGATGAAGCGATAACGGGGTCGGTTTTCGCCTGACCATGGAGTGGACCACTCCGGCTCACTCAATTGCGCCCGCCAAAGGCCGCCCCTTGGTGACTGCAAACCGCTTTCCGTCCCGAATCTCTTCTGGACCATATTGCAGTGTAACTGCCCGGCACTCTGGAACCGAGTCGAAGTTGGGGCTCGTGCCATTGAGGAAGGGATAAGTAATCGACGACGGGTCTGTCTGCCCACCATCCAGATGCCCAAACAGGTGTCCTACCTCGTGCGTCATCGAGTCACAGAACCACTGGAAGGATTCGTCGTCTTCATGCCAGCTTCCCCATTGGGAGGCGTTGATCGTGATCGTGCACCGCTGCACTTCGGTCCACATCTCGACAACCGAATTCGCCGGTTCGGGGCTCGTCGTAGGTTCGTATGCAGAGTTTGGAAGCTGATGGGGACTCATCACCACTGCAGGCGTACCGCACCGTGGCGCACCATGCCAATACCGCTCAGCCAGCTTCAACGCAAGCGCGACAGGATTTGTGGTTGGCCGGATTCGCGCTTTAGCCACACCGGCCGAAGTCTGCGGGGCCGTCGTGTGTGAGGCGTGAGGGCGGCGCACGTGAGCGGCGGCCGATGCGGGAAGGAGCAGCGCCACTGCGAG
The DNA here is from genome assembly GCA_963717415.1 of uncultured Solirubrobacteraceae bacterium. Taxonomy (GTDB): domain Bacteria; phylum Actinomycetota; class Thermoleophilia; order Solirubrobacterales; family Solirubrobacteraceae; genus Palsa-744. Next base: position 13,386 of record OY970331.1, read on the forward strand.
GACGGTGGTCATGAGACGAGCCATGCCCTACATGCTGAGGCAGGGCGCCACTCGGCTCTTCCTCCCGTTGGGGTGATCTTGGGGGGACCGGACGGAGGAGTACAGGGGAGGGCGGGCTCACCCCTCGGCGGGCTGTGGAATGCGCTGTGATGCGCTCTGACTAGACATTTGTTGAGTTGCCCACGCTTGACTGAAGCTAAGAGCGCGAACTGTCGGTTTAGATAGCGGGTCGAAGAGACCTGGGGAGCCATCCCCTTCTATCGCGGTAGTTCAAGCCGCAGTAAGGAGACGCCCATGTACAACGGCGTCCCACAGACGTGCGAGTCGCCTGTGAGCGACTCCCTCGCAGTAAGCCGGCGTTCCTTCCTTCGGGTGGGGCGCAGAACGTCTCGCGTCGGACTCATCTTGCTGGGGTCGCTCTCCTGGCTCCTCTTTACGGGCAACGCCCTCGGCGCCACCGCGACTGTGGGCCTGGGTTCGGCTGCCAGCTTCTCCGTGCTGGGTGGCTCGACAGTCACGAACACAGGTCCCACGACGATGTTCGGCGATCTGGGGCTGAGCCCCGGTTCGTCGGTGACCGGCGCCCCGCATGTGCTTGGTGCGACGCACGTCGACGACGCGGTTGCGGTCGGAGCCAAGAACGACCTCACCACCGCCTATAACGATGCCGCCTCCCGCCCAAGCAATGGCTCGGCAGGGACAGACCTCGCAGGTCAGATCTTCCTGCCGGGTGTCCGTACTGCCAGCAGCTCGCTGCTGCTGTCGTCGGGAAGCGTCACACTCGACGCCCAGGGTGACCCCAACGCGGTGTTCATCTTCCAGATCGGCTCCACGCTGACCACAGGCTCCAGCACCAGCGTCCTGCTCGTGAACGGCGCGCAGGCGTGCAACGTCTTCTGGCAGGTCGGCTCCTCCGCGACCCTCGGGACCGGCACGCGCTTCGTCGGTACGGTCATGGCCCTGGCGACCATCACGGCGAATACCGCAGCCACGATTCACGGCAGGCTGCTGGCGCAGACCGGTGCGGTCAACCTGGACACCAACACCATCACCACGTCCAACTGTGCGTCCAGCGCCACAGGCAGCGGTGGTGGCACGGAAGTGACCAGCCCCGCAGAAACGGCCGCACTCGCCGAAGGGACCAGGCTCGCTGAAATGATCACGGGCCACCCGGCTGTCACGACGAGCCCGCTGGCACCAATTGGATCGAGGACGACCAGGAAACCCGCGCCCCGCCATCGCTCGCGGCGGGCAACCAAACGACACTCCTCGGCGCGACGGGCGCTCCCGCACAAGCGGGGATCGTTCACCGGCTGATTGAGGCTCGACGCGGTTGGACGGGGCAGAGCTCGTCCAACCGCGTGACGCCATGAGCACGACCATTCCCCCACCTCCTCGGCCCCAGGTTCGCGCACCGGATGGCGCTCGGTGCTCCCGTCGGCGCCGACGCTGTCTGATCGTCGGGCTAGCCGCGGCGTGCCTGGTCGGTATCAGCGCCGGCTCGGCAGCCGCCGGCACCCAAACTCGGGTGCAGGCGACTCAGGAACTCGCCGTTCTGCTCACCGCACATGGAGCGCACCGGGCGCCCGAAGCCCGTTCCCAGCAGGTTGCGCTCGTGGCTGCCCACCGGCCGATCACCGGCGAGCAGACCACACTGCCCGTGATCGCACGCTCAGTCGGCCCCGGCGAGGAAGTATGGCTGGAGGTGATGCTTCCCGGCCGCCCTGACGGATCGACTGGCTGGATCGTCGAGCAGAGCACCAGCCCACTCGTGACGCCCTGGCGGATCACGGTTGGGCTCTCCGACCGCCGGGTGAGGGTCTACAACGACGGTCGCATGGTGAGAACATTTCAAGCGGTGGTTGGCAAGCCTTCGACGCCCACGCCTACTGGCATGTTCTTCGTCGAGGAGACGCTGCAGATGGAACCCGGCCAAGCCGGAGGCCCGTTTGCGCTCGCCCTGAGCGCACGCTCGAACGTGTTGCAGGAATTCGAAGGCGGCCCGGGTCAGATCGGGATACACGGACGCGACAACCTCGGAGGAACGCTGGGGCGCGCCGAATCGCATGGCTGCATCCGCGTGGCCACTGCGAACATCGACTGGCTGGCCGCACACATCGGCCCAGGGACGCCTGTGACGATCGACCGGACCTAATCCGAGCAGAGCACGTCAGCGGCAACTCAACCAGTCCCTCACCCCGCTCGAATTGGCATTTGCTAGCGAGCGACCGTCGTGGGACCTCGGTCTAGACTGGGTCTGCCAGCCCATCACTGGCAGTGAAGGAGGCTTCGAGAATGACCGAGCACCAACAAGACGCCGAGTGGAACTTCGCCGAGTGGCACGGCAAGATGCTGGTCGATCGCGACGGAGAGAGGATCGGCAAGCTGCAGGACGTCTACGTCGACGTCGAGAGCGACGAGCCACAGTTCGCCACCGTCAAGGAGGGCTTCATCACCCGCCACTTGACCTTTGTGCCGCTGGGCCGGATCAAGGTGGGTCCCGATGAACTGCAGGTGGCAGTGACCAGGGACCAAATCAAGTCTGCGCCAAACATCGAGCAGCACGGCGAGGAGCTCTCCCAGGCAGACGAGTCGAAGCTCTACCACCACTGCGAGCTCAACTACACCCCGCCCGACACCGAGAGCGGACGGCGACTCGCCCGCCGCTGACGAGGCGCGGACCCACGGACGGTCGGGGCTCGCCCGCGGCACTCGACCCGACATGCCCAGATCCCGCTCGCGCCCACGCGATGGCAGTCACCGAAACCAACCCGGGAGATCCTGGGGTTTGATGAGAGCGGATGAAGGGATTCGAACCCTCGACCTTCGCCATGGCAAGGCGACGCTCTAGCCAGCTGAGCTACATCCGCGCGGTCCGGCCATTCTAGCCCTCGGTGGGCCTACGCGGGTCTGCGCGCGCGGACCTGATAGACAGCTGTCAGCGCGATCTCAAAGCCGCGGCGCGCCGCGCGCAGGTACAGCCGCCACACGCGTGTCCGCTCAACGCCGGCGAGCGCCTGCGCCTCATCGAGATGCTCGTCGAGGCGGTCGGCCCAATGGCGCAGTGTCACCGCGTAGTCCTCTCGGAAGGCCTCCACGTGGTCTGTGTGGAAGCCCGCTCGCTCGAGGGCGAGCTGCACGCGCGAAAGCGGCAGCGGCTCCCCGTCGGGGAACACGTAGCGTGTAGAGAACAGGTCCTCCAGCGGTTCGTCGTCTGGATCGAGCGCCGCGATCGCGTGGTTCAGCAGCACTCCACCGGGTCGCAACAGCTCGAACAGCGAGCTCGCATACCGGTCGATCTGGCTCTCGCCGACGTGCTCTGCCATCCCGATGCTCGCGATCGCGTCGAACGAGGACCCGGGTAGCTGGCGGTAGTCGGCAACGCGAATCTCAATGTCATCCTCGAGGCCCGCCTGCGCGACCTTCCGGCGCGCGAGCTCGGCCTGTGGCGGTGAGAGGGTGACGCCGATGACCTCTGCGCCGTACTCGCGAGCCGCATGGATCGCAAAGCTGCCCCAACCGCAGCCGACGTCGAGCAGGCGCATGCCCGGCTCGAGGCCGAGCTTCTTGGCCACGAGATCGAGCTTGGTGCGCTGGGCCTCCTCGAGCGTCTGCGCCCCCCTCGAGAAGATCCCGCAGCTGTAGGTCATCGTGTCGTCGAGGAACAGCGAGAAGAACTCGTTTCCGACGTCATAGTGGTAGCGCACCGCCGCGGCGTCGCGCTCGATGCTGTGACGCTCGCCGCTGAGGATCAACTCGAGGCTCGGCCGGCGGGGGATGCCCCCCGGCGCAGCGGCCGCGAGCAGGGCCAGCCCCAGCCGCACGCGGTCCGAGCCGCTCAGCGGAGGCGGCTCCCACGTGTCCACCACGACGAACGCAGCGTCGAGGTCGTCGACGGACAGCGAGCCGTCGACGTAGGCGCGCCCCAGCCCCAGCGTCCCCGGAGCTCGCAGGAAGTGGGCAAGCGCGGACGGCCGTCGCACTTGGAACGTCGGCGCGTCCCCCACCGTCGCCCCGGAGCGGCTTCCATCCCAGAAACGCACATGAAACGGCCGCGAGGGCAGGGCTCGCTCAAGCTCTCTGCTGAGGGGAGCGCTCGCGCGAATCAACGCCACGCCGGTACCATTGCAGATGCGCCCCGGCCCCGTTCGAGTGCCACGAGCGAGGAGTGCGATACTCCGGTCGATGCCCAGCGACGGAATGCTCGCCCGCGTGTCGATGTCTCTCCCTGCCGGCGCCGTGCGGGCTCTTGGCAAGCTGAACGTACCGATCTATCGCGCGACCCGCGGACGGCTGCTCGGGACGTGGGGTCGGGCCCCGGTGCTGCTGCTGACGAGCACCGGCCGCCGCTCCGGCCAGCCGCGCACGACGCCGGTCGTGTACCTCGTCGAGGGCCAGCGCATCGTGCTGATCGGCTCGAACGCCGGCAACGAGCGGCCGCCGGCGTGGTCGCTCAACCTGAAGGCCGATCCTGACTGCGAGGTCCAGATGGGCGGCAAGCGCCGCGAGCTGCGCGCGCGGGTCGCCCAAGACGAGGAGCGTGACGAGCTCTGGCGGGCGATGAACGAGCAGTACGCGGGCTTCGACGACTACAAGCAACGAACGACCCGCGATATCGCACTGTTCGTACTCGAGCCGCGCGAGCAGTAGGAGTAGGCTCTCGAGGCGAGTCGCTTATGCTGAGTCATCGACACGCCTCCGGACAGCCGCAGGAGTAGATCGGCCGCCGCGCCGTGGTCTCAGCGCCCTTGTCTGCACAACGGATCAGGCTGCGCCCGGAACGGCCGTGGCGTGAGCATCTGGGACTGTACGTCGAGCTGTTCGCGGACCCCGCCGTCGCCCGGGCGCTGTGGCCGGGCGCGCCGGCCGGCGCGCCCGCGACTGGTCGCGGCGCAGAGATACTGGCCGAGGACCTTGCCCACTGGCAGGAGCAGTCGTTCGGGCCATGGATGTTCTTTGAGTCGACCACCGGCGCATTCGTGGGACGCGGCGGCCTGCGCCGCACGACCCTGCTCGGGCAGAGCTCTGTCGAGCTCCTCTACGCCCTGCGCCATGAGTTCTGGGGGGAGGGCTATGCGACCGAGATCGCCGTATTCGCCATGGCGCAGGCGCGACGGCTGCGCCTCGGTGAGATCGTCGGCTTCACGGCAACCGGCAATCGTGCATCGCGCCGCGTCCTCGAGAAGGCGGGACTTCGCTTTGCGGCGACCTTCGAGCACGCGGGCCTCGAGCACTGGCTGGGACGATCGCATCGGCAGGAGCATTCCGGGATCGTCGATCATCGTCTAGCCTGGGGCGAGGATGTTCTTCTCGCGCAAGCGCACCGACATGGTTGACGCGGCGTCGGCACTGGAGGGTCGCTCGCAGGAGATGGCCGTGCCCGACAAGCACGAGGTGCTCGGCACACCGCTGAAGCCGCCGTTCCCCGAGGGTGTGGAGAGCGCGATCTTCGGCATGGGCTGCTTCTGGGGGGCGGAGCGTCTGTGCTGGCTGGCGGACGGCGTTTACACGACTGCCGTCGGTTACGCGGGCGGCTTCACACCCAACCCCACCTACGAGGAGGTCTGCTCGGGACGCACGGGCCACGCAGAGGTGGTTCTCGTCGCGTTTGATACCGCGACCACCTCGTTCGAGGAGATGCTGAAGATCTTCTGGGAGGGCCACGACCCCACCCAGGGAATGCGTCAGGGCAACGACGTCGGTAGCCAGTACCGCTCGGCGATCCTCTGGCAGGGCGAGGCCCAGCGCCTGGCAGCCGAGGCCTCCCGGGAGGCCTACCAGGAGGTTCTCACGCGTGCCGGGCACGGCGAGATCACAACCGAAATCGCACCGGCCGGGCCGTTCTACTACGCCGAGGCCTATCACCAGCAGTACCTGGCCAAGAACCCGGGCGGCTATTGCGGGCTCGGCGGCACCGGCGTGAGCTGTCCGATCGGGCTCACGCCGCAGGCATAACCGGCGGCCGGCCGGTCCTCCAGTCACCGCCTCGGAGCGCTCGGCAACGACTCGCGGCCCCGCCGAAGCGGGGCCGCTGAAGTCCGCTGCCGGCCCGAACGCGCCCCAGAGGAATAGGCGCGCTCAAGCCGCAGTGGCCTGCCTGCCCGCCGTCCTATGCCCCGGCCGGGGCCGTGTCGGGCCGCCACGCCGGCGGGTGCGGACCGCCAAGCGTGGGCACGTCGGATGGATACACCTCGTTGCCGTGGATTGCGTGATCGCCGATCTCGAGTTCTTCATCGTTGAGACGCAGGGGCACGAATATGCCGAGCACCTTGAGGATGATGAACGTCGCCACCGCCGTATAGGCGATCACCCACAGCGCGGTCTCGGCCTGCCATCTCAACAGCGTCCAGCTACCGCTGATGATCAGCCCAGATTTGCCCGGCAGGTTGGCGGCGCCGCCCACGCCCGGGTACTCGACGATCGCGGAGTTGGCCATCAAGCCGACGAGTAACCCTCCGCATAGGCCGGCAATCCCGTGGGTATAGATCACCCCCAACGTATCGTCCACGTGCCTGAACATCGGCGCGCGGCTGAGGAAGCGGATCGCCATCCAGACGATCGTCGCGTCGACGACGCCGATCACGATCGCGCCCCAGCCGTTGACGAATCCTGCCGCGGGCGTGATCCCGACCAGCCCCGTGATCATCCCGTTTACGGCGCCGATCAGCGAGGGCTTTTCACGGAAGATGTAGTCCCAGGCGATCCACACCATCATCGCCACTGCCGTGCAGAGGTTGGTGTTGAGCACGGCCGCCGAGGCGTCAGCGCCGGCGTAGTAGGAGTCCCCGCCGTTGAAGCCGTTCCAGCCGAGCCACAGCAGACCCGCCCCGACCGCGACCATCAACAGGTTGTTGGGCGCATCGATCTCGCGATCTCGTTGCAATCGCGGGCCGATCACCGCCGCGAACACGAACCCGGAGATCCCGGCCGCCAGGTGGATCACATATCCGCCGGAGTAGTCCAGGGCACCGTGCGCCGCGAAGTAGCCGCCGCCCCAGATCAGGAACGCGTTGACCGTGTACACGCAGGTGATCCACAACGCGACGTAGGGAATCCACGCCTTGAAGTTAACCCGCCCGAGCACGGAGCCCAGCGCCAGGATCGGGGTGATCGCGGCGAATACGAACTGGAAGTAAACGAGCGTCGACAGCGGGAAGTGGAACGGCGGCCCTTCGGTGATCGACTTGATTTCCGCCTGCCCCTCCTCGGCCGTGTGGCTGAGCACGCTGCCCGGTTCGCCGAGGAACGTGCCGAGGAAGCCCTTGGCTCCAAACTCGCCCGAGCCGCTGTGCGAGATCGCATGACCGAAGCCCATCTTGAACGCCCACAGACACCAGACGATCAGCGTCACGCAGAAGGCAACGAACGTGAGCATCATGCTGTTGACCGACCAGCGCTTCTGCATCACGCCGCCGTACAGGACCGCCAGTCCCGGGAGGCTCATCAGCCCGACGAACGTCGCCGCGGTCATCTGCCACGCGTTATCACCAGGGTTTAGCCAGGATGGGTATGCCAGCCAGCTCATGTGCCTCCGTTCCTACTCTGTTGGTAGATCTGTTGACGCCTCGGCCGCCATGCGGCCGGAAACGCACCGATTTGCAGTCGCCGTATGAAAACGGGCCGCGGCGCGCGCCGCTAGGGCCACCGTGGCCAACACTTGGCCCAGCGCTTTCGACATTTGTCTAGAGCCGCGGTCGAACCCCAATGGCGGCGGGGATCCGGGCGCGTCAGGACGGCGGTGCGGGCGGCGCGACGTAGGGGAAGCCTGCGCGCCGGCAGGCAGCGCGCAGTTCCTGGCTGATCCCGCGAAACGACCCCGACGCGCACACGCGCTTGGCTCGCGAGCCGCAGGCCTGTATTTCCGCGCCGCCCAACGTGCTTGCGAACGTCACATCGATGCAGTCGGCGCGAGCTGGCGCCCCGCTCGTGAGCGCGAACACGCCGAGCCCGATCGCCGCCACCAGCGCGCAGCTCAGCAGGACCGCCACAATCGTCTTCTCGCGACGCCCCCAGCGCAGCGGCTCGGACAGCCGCCTGGACTGGTCTTGCATGATCATCGCGATCGAACGCGTCTACTGAGAGGGCTCGCCGTCGTCGCCGGCGTCGCCACCCGGGGCAGAGCCTGCGTCCGGGGCGAATGCGAGCGCTGCCGAGTTGATGCAGTAGCGCTCGCCGCTCGGTCCTGGACCGTCGTCGAACACGTGACCGAGGTGCCCTCCGCACGTGCGGCAGATGACCTCTGTGCGGCGCATGAACAGGCTGTTGTCGGGCCTCAACTCGACGGCCTCCGCGACCGCCGGCTCGGTGAAGCTCGGCCAGCCGGTCCCCGAGTCGAACTTCGTGTCGGCGGAGAACAGCCTCGCCCCGCAGGCGGCGCAGCGGTAGTCGCCCGAGGCCTTGTTGTAGACGTACTCTCCGGTGAAGGGGGCCTCGGTGCCGGCCTTGCGCAGGACCTCGTACTGCTCCGGCGTCAGCTGCTCACGCCACTGCTGATCGGACTTCACGACCTTGGGTTCAGTGGAGCTCATAGACATGTTCTAGCACCACCGCAGCTCACGCGTGCGGCCGGGCGCTCGCCCTGCCTGCGCGGCCGCGCCCGGCCCGTGGCAGCCATGCTGTATAGTGATCTTTACGTTCACGTCAATTTTCGAAAAACGGGTCGTCCGCGGAGCCGCGCTCACGTGACCAGCGCACCAATCACCCCTACAGCCTCCAACGTCGGATCCCGACTGGGGGTCGCCGCGGGGCACGAGAACTACAAGTGGTGGGCGCTCTCCTGCACGAGCCTCGGCATGCTGCTCGCGGCGACCAACTCGGGGACGCTCATCATCGCCCTGCCCGACCTCGAGCGCTCGCTTCACGCCAGCCTGCTCGCCCTGGTCTGGGTGATCCTCGCCTACCTGATCGCGGCGACCGTGCTCGTGCTGATGGCCGGGCGGCTGAGTGATCTGTTCGGGCGAAAGCGCGCCTATGTGGGCGGCTTCCTCGTCTTCGCCGTGGCCTCCCTGGGAGCCGGCTTCTCCCCCGACGCGAATGTGCTGATCGTCTGGCGCGTGTTGCAGGGGATCGGCTCAGCCTTCCTGTTCGCCAACGCCGCGGCGCTCGTCACCGACGCCTTCCCCAAGGAGCAGCTCGGGCTGGCGATGGGCGCGAACACGATGGTCGCGGCCATCGGGCTCGTGCTCGGCCCGGTGCTCGGCGGCGCGCTCGTCGCGATCTCCTGGCACTGGGTGTTCTGGTTCAACGTGCCGCTGGCGCTCGCCGGCGCCGCCTGGGGCGCTCTGATCCTGCGCGAGCTCGCAAGACCGGACTCCGTGCGCGGGTACGACGTGCCGGGGACCGTCGCCTTCGTGCTCGGGCTCACGGGCCTCGTGATGGGGGTCTCGCGAGGAGGACTCAGCGGTTGGAATGACCCGGTCGTGATCTCGGGGCTGGCGACGGCGGCAGTGCTGTTGCCGACCTGGGTTCTGATCGAGCGCCACACCCGCGCACCGATGCTCGACCTCGACATCTTCAAGAGCCGCCTGTTCGCAGCCGCCACCGCCGCCGCGTTCATCAACGGGCTCGTGCGGTTCGCTCTCATGTTCCTGTTCGTCTTCTACTTCCAGGGTGCCCAGAGCAACTCGCCGATCGAAGCCGGCATCAAGCTGATCCCGCTCGCACTGGGAATGCTGATCGCCTCACCGCTCGCCGGGATCTACGCCGATCGGCACGGCTCGCGGGCGCTGGCCGCCGCAGGCATGCTCGTGAGCGCCGTGGGTCTCGCCGCGATGACCACGCTCGACGTCCGCACCCCGTACTGGCAGAGCGGGTTGTGGCTGCTGATGGTCGGCGTCGGCTCGGGGATGTTCAACAGCCCCAACACGGCGGCGATGATGGGTTCTGTGCCTGCCTACCGGCGCGGGATCGCAGCCGGCGCACGCACGCTCGTGCAGAACACGGGCGCCGTGCTGTCGATCGCGTTCGTGCTCGCGATCGTCACCTCAGCGGTACCCAAAGCGACGTTGTTCGCGGTCTTCTCCGGCCTGGCCAAGGGCCTTTCAGAGCAGAAGCTCGCGCCCTTCATCGCCAACATGCACGTCGCGTTGTGGGTGCTCGCGGCGACCTCGCTGCTGGGTTCGGCCGTCTGCCTGATGCGCCCGCGCCACGTCGATGCCGAGGCCTCGCGGGCAACCGAGGAGGCCGAACGCGACCTGCGCGCGCAGACCGATGGCGTCGGGCGTGGCCCCCAGACGAACGGCTCGACACGCGCTCCCCGCGAGCACGATCCCGACACGATCCCCGCCGGCGCGCGCTGAGTACGCGAGATCATGGCCCTCCCCCACCCAGACCGCCTGCCAACCGAGGCCCCACCGGACAGCCTTCGCATCGGGGACGTCGCGCGGCTGCTCGGCACCACCACGCGAACGATCCGCTACTACGAGGAGATCGGCCTGCTGCCCGTCCCGCCGGCACGGGCCTCCGGACAGCACCGCATCTACACCGAGGCGGAGGTCGAGCGAATGCGCGAGGTGATGCGCCTGAAGGATCTGCTCGGCGTTTCGCTCGAGGAGCTGAAGACGCTGCTCACGGCCGAGGAGGCCCGCGCGGAGGTGCGCGCCCAGCTTCGCCGTGAGGATGTCGACGCTCCTCGCCGTCGCGAGCTCCTGCGCGAGGCTCTCGGTCACATCGACCGTCAGCTTCAGCTTGTGCGTCACAGAGCCGACGAGTTGGCCCGACTGCAGGACGAGCTGTCCGAGAGCCGCAAGCGGGTCAAGCGGAAGATCCGCGAGCTCGACGCTCGTGCAGAGGGTTCGTTCGCTCCGCCGCCACCGCTCGAGGCGACGACCCAGCTGCGCTCGTGAACCCCCGTGGCGTGGAGCCCGCGGTGCTGGTCGATGACCTCGTGGTGCGCTTTGGCGAGCTGGCGGCTGTCGGAGGTATCTCGTTCGCGGTCGCTCCGGGTGAGGTCTTTGGCCTTTTGGGGCCGAACGGAGCCGGCAAGACCACGACGATCCGCGTGCTCACCACTCTGCTCCAACCGAGCGAGGGACGAGCGCTGGTCGCCGGGTTCGACGTGCGCAGCGACAGCCTCGCCGTGCGCGCCAGCATCGGCTACATACCTCAGGCGATCTCGGTCGACGGCGCGCTCACGGCGTATGAGAATCTCGACTTCTACGGCCGTGTGACGGGGGTTCCCCGGCGCGAGCGCCGCGAGCGGATCGCAGAGGCAATCAAGACAATGGAGCTCGAGCACATGCTCGATCGCCTGGCGCGCACGCTGTCCGGTGGAATGCTCCGCAGGCTCGAGATCGCAAGCGCGCTGCTGAACCGGCCCGCCGTGCTGTTCCTCGATGAGCCGACCGTCGGCCTCGATCCCAACGCCCGTGCGATGGTCTGGGAGCGCCTGGCGGCGTTGCGCGAGCAGGCCGGCACCACGATCCTCGTGACCACCCACCTGATGGAGGAGGCCGAGCGCCAGTGCGATCGGCTCGGCGTGATGGACCAGGGACGGCTGATCGAGCAGGGCGAGCCGGCCGAGCTGATCGACCGTCACGCGGCGAGCAGCCTCGAAGAGGTCTTCACGAGGATCACCGGACGCGCGATCGGCGAGCAGGCAGACGATGAGGAAGGGAGGCTGTCCGATGTCCGCGCCCAGCGCCGCGTCGCCCGCCGCCTCGGCTGATCGAGCACCTCAGGCGCTCTCGATGGGTCCGCTGGCCCGCGTCGCCGAGGGCACGCTGGCGATGGCCCAGGTCGAGATGCGCAAGCTGCGCCACGACCATCTCGACATAGTCACCCGCTCGGTCCAGCCGCTGCTGTGGCTGTTCATCTTCGGGACGGCCCTGAGCAACACGCGCGCGCTGACGCTCGGAAAGCTCGAATACCGGGCGTATCTCGCGCCCGGCGTGATGGCCCAGGCGGCGCTGTTCATCGCGATCTTCTTCGGCCTGTCGGTGATCTGGGAGCGTGACGTCGGCCAGCTCCAGCGCCTGCTTGCGACGCCACTGTCGCGCACCTCGATCGTGCTCGGCAAGGCTGCCGGAGCGTGCGTTCGGGCGCTCGTGCAGGCACTGCTCCTGCTTGCTGTGCTCGCCGTGACGGGCATTGGGGTGCGGTGGTCGTTCACCGGCGTTGCCGGCACGCTCGTGATGCTGATGCTGGGAACCGGCGCGTTCGCATGCATGTCGATGCTCCTCGCCGCGCTCGTCAAGGAGCGCGAGCGCTTCATGGGGATCGGCCAGCTGATCATGATGCCGCTGTTCTTCGCCTCGAGCGCGCTCTATCCGCTCGCGATCATGCCCGTATGGCTGCGCGCGATCGCGCGGGTCAATCCGCTCACGTACGAGGTGCAGGGCCTGCGTCAGATGCTCGTCGGCGTGGGTGGAGCAGGTGTGCTTTGGCTGGACTTCCTGGTCGTGATCGGCTTCTTCGCGGTGATGCTCCTCGCCGCCACGCGTGCCTACCCCAAGGCAATCCTTTGACCTGGCCGACCGCTCCCCGCCGGCCGACCGTACCCCGCACGATCGCATCGACTTGAAATGCCGCCGGTCGGCCGGCGCCCACAAACGAGAAGGGAGCAGCCACCATGTCGGGAGCAGTCGAAGTCGAGGTGAAGCCGAGCCCCGAGGGCGTGCCGGGCGCGCTCACGGATCCGACCGGGGTCCGCGGCGAGGATCTCACGTTCGCGGGCGCCGAGGGAGTTCAGGTGAACGGTTATCTGGCCCGTCCGGCCGAGCCCGGCCCGGCCGATCCGCGTCCGGGTGTGATCGTGGTTCACGAGGCAGGCGGACTGAACGAGCACATGCGCGACGTCGCGAACCGCTTCGCCAACCTGGGCTACGTGGCCCTCGGCGTCGATCTCTACACGCGGGAAGGTGGCCCACCCCCGGCCGGCGACGTGCAGGCGCTGATGCAGCGCCTGTTCGCGATGTCGGACGCCACCGTGCTCGCGGACCTGCGGGGCGCGGCCGGGCACCTGCTCAGCCGCGCTGACGTGACTGACCGGATCGGCTGCATCGGCTTCTGCATGGGCGGGCGCTACACGCTCCTGTTCGCCTGCGCGGGCACCGGGCTGAGCGCTGCCGTCGACTGCTGGGGCGGGTTCATCGACAAAGCCACCCTCGAGGAGCGCTCCACGCCCACCCGCCCGACCCCTCCCCTCGAGCTGGCCGAGCATCTGAGCTGTCCGCTCCTCGCGGCCGTCGGCGCCGAGGACGGGAACCCCTCGCCGGAGCTCGGCGAGCAACTTCGCGAGCGCGCCGCGCGCAGCGGGCAGCAGGTCAGCGTCGATATCTACGACGACGCCGGACACGCCTTCTTCGCCGACTACCGCCCGACATACCGCCCGGCGGCGGCCGCGGCGCTGTGGGCCCGGATCGTGCCGTTCTTCGCCATGCATTTACAGGGCGACTGAGATGAGCTCGGTCGGGCCGGAGCTGTTCAGTGCTCGCGCTGCTCGTACCCGCGACAGCTCAACACCGGCAGGCGGGGGTAGCGTGGATAAGCTGGATCCTGCCGCGAGCGGGTGCAAAGGGAGAAGCTCGACCCACGGGTGTTTCGCACCTCCTGCTGGTGGCTGCATGTGTCGCAAAGCCCGGCCTTGCCGCCGTTTCCTGGCTGCGGGGTCGACGGGTTCGACATGAACGCAGCTTAGGAGCGGGGCGAGCGCCGAGTCGCCACAAGCGGTCCACTGGCGCCTGTAATAATCGTTGACCATACAACTATGATCACGTTCAACAGACTTCTCGGCTTCCTTCGTCCCTACAAGCGCGCGCTGATCGCCTCCTGGTTGTTGGCCAGCGCCGCGATGGTGGTTACGGTTGCGATCCCGCTTCTCACCGGCAAGGCGGTCGACGCGCTGCAGAGCGGAGCGCAGCATGCCCAGCATCACCAGATCCTGGCGCGCGATCACGACCGGCACAAGCTGCTCGCGCTCGCGATCGTGATCGTCGGGGTGGTGCTCATTCGATGGCTGCTCACGTACTTCCGCCGCCTGATTGCCGGACGGGTCTCGCTCGCGATTGAATTTGACCTGCGCGAGCTCCTCTATGGCCACCTCCAGAAGCTCGAGCTCGGCTTCTTTGACCACCAGCAGACCGGCCAGCTGATGTCCCGCGCGACCGTCGATCTGCAGGCGGTGCGCTTTTTCCTCGGCTATGGCCTCGTGTTCATCCTCCAGTCCGCGCTCACCCTCGTGCTGGCCGGTGCCGCGATGATCTATATCAACCCCGCGCTGGGTCTGATCGCGATGATCCCGGTTCCGTTCGTGGTGCTCATCTCCCAGCGTTACGGCCGCCGCGCCCGCCCAGCCGTCCAGGAGGTCCAGCAGCGGATCGCCGAGCTGACCGCGAACGCCGAGGAGAACATCTCGGGCGTGCGCGTCGTGAAGTCATTCGCCCGCGAGCCGCTCCAGCTGAAGCGCTTCCGCCACAGCGTCTCGCGCGTGTTCGAGCAGTCGATGGTGGCCACACGACTCGAGGCCCGATACAACCCGATGATCGGCTTTCTGCCCCAGCTGGGGCTCGCTGCCGTGCTCCTGCTCGGGGGCGAGGCGGTCATCCACGCCAACCTGACCCTCGGCCAGTTCAGTGCCTTCATTCTCTACCTGAACATGCTGATCTCGCCGATGCGCTCGCTCGGAGTTACGCTCGGCCTGGCCCAGCGCGCGACAGCCTCAGGGGCGCGCATCTTCCAGGTCCTCGATCGCCCGCCCCACCTCACCTCTCCGCCGGACGCTCCTGCGCTGCCCGCCGGCAACGGGCACGTGCAGCTGCGCGACGTGACCCTTCGCTACGAGGACGCAGACGAGTTCGGCGCCACCTATTCGCATTCGCGCGAAGACGCGGCTGAGGCGAGCGTCGACGCGGCCGGCGCCCGGACCCCACCCTCCGCGCCAGCCGCCACCCCCCCGGCTCACCATGCGCGCACGGTGCTCCGCGACGTCGACCTTGACGTCCCCGCCGGCCGAACGGTCGCGCTGGTCGGCGCCACCGGCTCGGGCAAGACCAGCCTCGTGTCGTTGATCTCGCGGCTTTATGACGTGAGCTCGGGGTCGGTGCTGATCGACGGTACCGATGTGCGCGCTATCGACCTGCGCTCGCTGCGCCACGCGGTCGCGGTCGTCAGCGACGACCCGTTCCTCTTCTCGGCCACGGTCGCCGAAAACATCGCCTACGCGCGACCCGAGGCCACCCTGGCAGAGATCGAAGAGGCGGCACGGCGGGCGCAGGCGCAGGAGTTCATCGCCCGCCTGCCTCAGGGCTATCAGACGCGCGTGGGCGAGCGCGGTTTGAGCCTCTCCGGCGGGCAGCGCCAACGCCTGGCGATCGCCCGCGCGCTGCTGGCCGATCCGCGTGTACTGATCCTCGACGACGCCACCTCCTCGGTCGACTCCTCCACCGAGCGACTGATCAAGCTCGCGCTCGATGAGGCGATGGCCGGGCGCACGACGTTCATCATCGGCCACCGCCTCTCGACGATCGCGCTCGCGGATGAGGTTGTGGTGCTCGACCGTGGCCGCGTGATCGCCCATGGAGATCACGCGCATCTGATCGAGAGCTCCGAGCTGTACCGCGAAATCGTCGCCAAGGGACTGCCCGATCAGGTCTTCCTCACGCGCGATCCGCCCGAGGCGCGGGTGAGCGGCCTGTGAGCCCGGCGGTCGGAAGAGGCCCAGGCGGCGGGGCCGGCGGCTTCGGGCGCAGCCAGTGGGACGGTGAGCGGGCTTCGAAGGGCACTCGCGGGCGCAACCTCAGGGGCCTGCTCGGATTGCTGCGCCCATACCGTGCCCGCGCTGCTGCGACGGTCGTCGCGCTGCTCGTCGGCACCGCCGCCGCGCTCGCGCCGCCGCTGCTCGTGAAAGTGGCTATCGACCAGGGCATCACGAAGCACGACACCAAAGTGCTCGTGCTGGTCGTTATCGCATTTCTCTTCTCGGCGGCCCTCGTGTGGGTGATGACCTATCTGCAGACCTATCTCGTCGGCTGGGTCGGCCAGCGTGCGCTGGCCGACCTTCGCATACGCATCTTCAAGCACCTGCAGTCGCTGCCGATCGGCTTCTATGAGACCCGCCCGGCCGGCGTCCTGATCTCGCGAATGACCAACGACATAGAGGCGCTCGACAGTCTCGTCACCGACTCGGTGGTCACGTTGTTTCAGTCCGGCCTGACGCTCATGGGCACGATCGTGATCCTGATCCTCCTCGACCCGACGCTGGCGCTGATCACGTTCGGCATCTTCCCCTTCGTCATCGCGGGCTCGATCTGGTTCCGACTGGTGTCCACCGGTGCGTTCCGGCGGACGCGCGAGACCATCGGCTCGATCACCGCATACCTCCAGGAGACGCTCTCGGGCATCCGCGTCGTGCGCAGCTTCGGCCAGGAGCCGTTTCACGAGGCTCGCTTTGCAGAGCTGAACGACGAGAACCGGGAGGCCAACATGGTCACGGTCCGCCTCAACGCCGCCTACTTCCCCGCAGTGGAAATGCTCTCCGGCGTGGCGGTCGCGGTGATCATCGTCTACGGCGGGCTGCAGGCGATCGAAGGACACATCACGGCCGGCACCGTTGTGGCCTTCGTGGCGGCACTGTCGAACCTGTTCGAACCGATCCAGCAGCTCTCCCAGCTCTACACGACCTACCAGTCGGGGATGGCGGCGCTCGAGAAGATCTTCCTGCTGCTGGATGTCCGCCCTGGCCTCACCGACAGGCCCGACGCGATCGAGCTGCCACGCATCGACGGCGCGGTCTCCTTCGAGGACATCTCCTTCGCGTACGCCCCCGTGCGCGCGCGAAGCGCACCGTCCCCCAACGGCTCAGCTGCCGGCGCAAATGGCTCCGCGAGCGCCAACGGGTCGGGCAAGGGCGTCCCGGAGATCGACCCCTCCCTCCCGGTCGCGAACGGCTCCGGCGAACATGCCCCGCTCGCCCTCGACCACGTGAGCCTCGAGATACCCTCGGGCCAGACCGTCGCCCTGGTGGGCGCCACCGGAGCGGGCAAGTCGACGATGGCAAAGCTCCTGGCCCGCTTCTACGACCCCACCGAGGGACGCGTGCTCGTGGACGGTCACGACCTGCGCGAGATCTCGAGCGCCTCGTTGCGCTCGCAGCTCGGGATAGTTCCCCAGGAGGCGTTCCTGTTCTCCGGGACGATCGGCGAGAACATCGCGTTCGGCCGCCCCGACGCCGACGATGCGCAGATCCGCGATGCGGCCGGGGCGGTCGGCGTCGACGAGTTCATCTCAGAGCTCGAGCGGGGCTACGACACCGAGGTCGGCGAGCGCGGAGCACAGCTGTCGGCCGGCCAGCGCCAGCTGATCGCTTTCGCGCGCGCCCTGGTCGCCGATCCCCGCATTCTCGTCCTCGACGAGGCCACCTCCAACGTCGACCTGCACACCGAGGGACGTATCGAGGAAGGGCTGCGACGTCTGCTGTCCGGACGCACCTCGATCGTGATCGCCCACCGCCTCTCGACCATCCGCCAGGCCGACCGGATCGTCGTGCTCGAGCACGGCCGCGTCGCCGAGCAGGGCACGCACGACGAGCTCATCGCCGCGCGCGGCCGCTACTTCGAGCTCTACCGCGACTGGGCCTTGCACGCGGCGGGCTGAGCGTTGCCAGGAGGGACTCACAGGCCTCGCCCGGAAGGCCGAGATAAACCCTCCCAGCGCTAGCTTCCGGGCTCGCATGGCGTCGAGCCGACACCTGGAGGCAGCCCCGACGTGGCGACCAGTTCAAGGCAGTGTTCGAGTTCCTCGATCACCTTGCTGACCGCGCTGGTCTCGCTGCTTTCGGCGGCGGTGGATTTCAGCAGGTTCACGGCGGCCGTCGCGACCGCCTGACGAGCGCCCTGTTCCTGTTCGGCGGCTGAGTGTTCGCTCGGCGCGCTCGGTTCGCTCCGAGACGCAGGCGGGGGAGCCGGCGGACTGGGCGCCGGCGCGGGCGGACTCGCCGGCGTGGACGTCCCCCCGGCCAGCGGGTTGGCCTCCGGCACCGGCACCTGGCCAGGACCGCTCCTCACGACGGTGTGGACGATTCGGACGACGGCCGGATCGCCACCGGCGGGCGCCACCTTCTGGACCGCAACCGCGTGCGGCTTCTGCGTGGGGGATGACCGGACCGTCGCGGACACCCTGGGCGGCGTCGTGCTGCTCGAGACGCTCGGCGTCCCAGCAGTGGCAGACGTCGAGGGTGTGGACGAGGACCCGTGCCCGCCTCCGCCGCCGGCCAGCAGCGACGCGGCCGCGATCCCGATGAGGAACGCTCCGCCGGTGAGCGCGACTATCAGCCACGTGGACAGCTTGCGCATCGTTCAGTCCTCCCTGGCCCAAAGGACGCTCCCTGGCTTCGCGCTCCAGCGATCTGAATGCGCACGCCGCGTCCGGCGACCATCTCCGCGGCGAATGCTACACCGACGCCGCGTCCCGGAGCCTCCTGCCAGGTGTCCGGCCGGGGGATCGGCCGGGCAACACCGCGAGCGCCCGTCGCGGAGCTAGCCGCGCCGGCGCTGCATCACGGCCATGCCGCCAATCACGAGAACGGCGATGGCGATCAAAGTCCAGATCAGCACCGACACAGTCTCTCACGAAACGGGGTGCGGGGTTCGAAAGGCCGGCGACCGACCATTGGCCCACGCCCTCACCCGCGAAAACCCTGCGCGGGCCGAGCACCCTCGCCAACTCCGGGACAGGGACTCGAACCCCAAATTCGTGCTCCAGAGGCACGCGTGTTGCCAATTACACCATCCCGGACCGCGATCTGAAGAATAGTCGGCCCATGCCCGGCCGTCCGGTGAGGCGGCGGAGCGGACGTCCGGTCGGGAGCGTAGCGGGGTCGCATCTGGCAGCTCGACGCTCTTCTGCGCTCAGCCGGCGTTCCCGTTGGGCGCGAAGAAGGCCGTGATGGCATCCTCGAGACCTGTGTCGAGCACGAGCAGGACCTCATCGCCGGCCTCGATCACGGTGTCCGCCTTCGGCACGAAGCCAACCCCTCCACGCAGCACCGAGATGATCAGGCTGCCCTCCGGCAGCGGGATCTCCGACACTCGCTCGCCTACGGTCGGAGCATCCTCGCTCACCTCCAGCTCGATGATCTCGAGGCGCTCCTCTTCGAAGGCCAGCAGATGCACGAGACCGTAGCGAGGGACCTCGTGCTCGATGAGCCGCAGGATCAGATCCGTCGCGGATACGGCCGGCTGGATTCCGAGCAGCCTGAAATGGTCGTGGTTGCGGGGGTTGTTCACGCGCGCGATGATCCGCCCGCACAGGTACTTCTCCTTGGCCACCTGACAGACGAGCATGTTGTCCTCGTCGTCGCCCGTGACGGCAACCACGAGGTCCGCGCGCTGGATCCCCGCGCGCTCCAGCACCCACAGCTCCGTGGCGTCGCCGTACTGCGCTGCGTGCTCGAACTCCTCCTCTATCGCCAGGTAACGGGGTCGTGAGGACTCGATCACGGTGACCTCGTGTCCCCTGTCGATCAGCTCTCGGGCCAGGTTGCGCCCGACCTTGCCGGCGCCGACGATGATCGCGTACATCGCGGCTAGGCCAGCTCTGGCTGCAGGGCGCGCTCGAACATCTCGATCGCGTGCTGGGTCGGGGAAATGGTGTGCAGACCCTGCTCGCCATACCAGCCGGCCCGAGCCGGGTCCATGACGCGGACGATCACCCGCTCCACGCCGAAGCGCCGCTGGGCGATCTGGGCGATGATCAGGTTCGTGTTGTCGCCGGCCGTCGAGGCGATGAACACATCGGCGCGTTCGATCCCCGCCTGGATCAGGGCGTCGGTCTCGAGCGCCGTTCCCACCGTGAACTGTCCCTGGGCGTCCTCCCAGGTCTTGCTCTGGCCGGCGTCCAGGCGCTCGTGGGAGAGCGGATCCTGGTCGAGCACCGACACTTCGTGGCCGGCCGCGAGAGCCGACTTCGCTACCGCCGAGCCCACCCGTCCGGCGCCGACGATCAAGATGAACATGGGCCGGAGATTAGACGATGGGGGCGGCCGGCCGATCCGCCCGCAGCCGCTCGGCGTTCGCCAGGTCCTTGGCCGCAGGTGCTGTGACGATAACCCGGCAGTCGGCCTTGCCCACCACGTACTTGGTCACGTCCCCGACGAAGTTCTCGAGCGGCCCACCCCGGCCGCCAAGGCGCGAGCCGCCGCGGATCAAGGAGGGTTCCTCCGCGCCGAGCACGATCGCCTCGACGCCGCGGCGGCGCGCCTCGTCGACGATCGCGAAGCCCGCACGGCGCGTGCGAACGGTGGCCGTGGCGACCTCAACCCCCGTGTACTCCTCCCCCACCGCCTTCGCGCGCGCGAGCGCCTGGCGGGCGGCCTTGATCTGCGTCTCGGGCAGCCGTGCGTCAAGCGGCAGCGACATCGGTATCACGAAGATCCACACCGCCTCGATCGTCGCAGTGTCGATCGCCGCCTCATCGGTCGGCTCGCTGGATACCAGGCGGGCCGCCGTCTGCACGATGTCCTCGTCGAGCTCACTGCCGAGCAGGGGCACGAGCACCGAGCCGTAGTCCTCCTCAGGCGCCTGTTCGGCGCGCAGGACCTGGGGAGAGACCGTCACCCGTCGCAGAAGCGATGTCTCGTCCGCCCGGCGGTAGATCACATACAGAGCCAGCCCCACCGCCATCCAGCCGAGCCCCACGTAGCGCGCGGGTTCGTGCACCACCATGACGGCCACCAAGCCCGCCGCCGAGACGAGCGCCCCGAAGGCCGCCGGCAGCGGCAACTCGCCCCCGCGCACCCGGATCGACAGCGGCACCCGGTAGGGACGGTCGCGCTGGGGCTCTGAGTAGCGCAGCCGGCAGATCGACAGGTGCGCGATCGTGAACGCGAGCATCGCCCCGAAGGCATAGATGCCAACGAGCAGATCGAGGTCCTCGGGGACCACGAGCCCGGCAGCGATCAGGCCGGCGAGGATGATCAGCACGTAGGGGGTCGAGCGCTCCGGGTGAAGCCGTCCCAGGCCGCTGGGTATCTGGCGGTTGGTAGACAGCGAGTAGGCCAGCCGCGACAGGCCTAGCATCGCCGAGTTGGCGGCCGCGACCAGGGTCACCGACGCGAGGCCCGCGACGAGGTACTTGAGCGTCTGCTCGAGCCAGTGGGGGTACACCTGCTCGACGATCCCGATCACCGGGGCATTCAGGTAGCGGCCGGCAAGCGCCGTGTGGCCGTTGTGCACAGGCAGCGCCGTCACCGCCACGAGGGCGATGCCCACGTAAATGAAGGCGACGGTCGCCGCCCCGCTTCCCACCATCCGTTTCAGGGCCTGGCGGCTCATCCTCACGTCTCCCGCCAGCCCGGCGGCCGACTCGAGGCTCGTGAAGGAGATCGCCGCCACCGTCAGCGCGAACACGAGGCCCGACCAGGTCGGCGCGGTTCCCAGGTGAATCGGGTCAAGCCACACCGCGGGGCTGAAGAACAGCGCGAGGCCCAGCACCACGAGGAATGCCTGCAGCGCCAGATCGCCCGCCACGAGCACTCCGACCCGTCGCGCGCGCCGCCAGCCGAAGCCGCGGATGTTGCTGAGCACGACCAGCGCGATGAACGCGATCGACAGCGCGAGGGCCTCGTCGCGATCGCCCAGCGGGCTCCAGAACACGCGCAGGTACTGCGTCGCCGAGAAGGCCGTGACGGCGATCAGGATGACGTAGTCCAGAAGGATCGCCCAGCCGGCGACGAAGCTCACTAGCTCGTTGAAGGCATAGCGGGCGAATACGGTTGCGCCGCCTCTGTCCTGGTGCAGCGACGCGCCCTCCGCGTAGGTCATCGCCGTGAGCGTGAACAGCATCGCGGCGAGCAGGAACACGAGCGGCGTCAGCCCGAGCGCGTGACCGGCGATCACCCCAAGCGAGAAGTAGATCGCGCTGCCAAGCGACGAATAGACGACGGTGAACAGGATCGGCGAGCCGATGCTCCGGCGCAGCACCATGCGCGAGCGCGCCGCGAGTTCGAGATGCGCCCGCTCATCCCCACCGGCGGCGTGCTCGGGCGCGGTCTCGGCGGGCCGGTCCGAACCCGGCGCGCCGTCGGCACCGCCCGGCGCGCCCGCGACGTGGCGCGCGTCCGGGTCCTCCGGCCGCGCGGGGGGGCTCACGTCCCCCGACCCTTGCGCAGGATGTACAGCCGTCCGGCGCCGGCCGCGAGAAACAGCGCGCCCAGCAGCAGACGCGCCGAGATCACGCTGCCGCCCTCCCCCGCCGCCTGGATGATGAGCGCCACACCGATCGCGGCCATCAGCAATGACAGCACGAACGTGCCGGTGCGATGCGCCCCTCGGCCGGTCATCTCATGCTGAGCTTAGGACGCGACCCGGTTGCCTTGCCGCAGTGTGCGTCTCTCGCGGCCCGCGCGCGGTCGGTGCCCAGCAAGCCGGATCAGGTGATCAGCGGAATGATCAGGATCGCGACGATGTTCGCCACCTTGATCATCGGGTTGATCGCGGGACCGGCGGTGTCCTTGAAGGGATCGCCCACCGTGTCGCCGGTCACCGAGGCTGCATGCGCCTCCGATCCCTTGCCGCCGAACGCACCGTCCTCGATCAGCTTCTTGGCGTTGTCCCATGCGCCGCCGCCGGCGGTCATCAGCACGGCGAAGAAGTAGCCGACGACGATCACGCCGATCAGCAGGCCACCCAGCGCCTGCTGATCGATCAGCCCGACGACCAGCGTCAGGAGGATCGGCAGCAGCGATGGCAGGATCATCTCCCGCTGCGCGGTCTTCGTGACGATGTCCACACAGGTCGCATAGTCGGGGTCTTCGGTGCCCTCCATGATTCCCGGGTGCTCGCGGAACTGGCGGCGCACCTCCTCGACGACAGCGCCGCCGGCGCGGCCCACGGCCTCGATCGACAGGGAGGCGAACAGGCACACCATCAGCCCTCCGAGGATCAGCCCGATCAGCACGGGCGGTTCGTTGATCCCGAACGAGATCGCGTGCATGAGCTTGACCTCGAGTTCTTTCTGGAAGCCGGCGAACAGCACGATCGCCGCAAGCACCGCGGAGCCGATCGCATACCCCTTCGTGACCGCCTTGGTCGTGTTGCCGACAGCGTCGAGCCGATCGGTGACCTTGCGCACGTCCTCGGGAAGGTCCGCCATCTCGGCGATCCCGCCCGCGTTGTCGGTGATCGGGCCGAAGGCGTCCAGCGCGACGATCAATCCCGTCAGCGACAGCAGACCGACGGCGGCCACGCCGATGCCGTAGATACCGGTGACGCCACCGCCGGCGAGCTTCCACGCGCCGAGGATGCCCAGCACGATGACGATCGCGGGCAGCGCCGTGGCCTGCAGCCCGGAGGCGAAGCCCTGGATGATGTTCGTGGCGTGGCCGGTGATCGACGCTTTGGCGGTCTTCTGCACGGGCGAGAAGCGGGTCGAGGTGTAGTATTCGGTCAGTCCGAACAGCAGCGCCGTGACGACGATCCCGATCAGGGCGCAGAGGTAGATGTGCCCCCAGCTCGGCGTGTTGACCGAGCTTCCGACCACCCGGAAGGTGAGGTTGTTCATCATCCAGTAGGTGATCGGCGCGAACGCGGCCGCCGCGAGCACGCCTGAGACGATCAGCCCCTGAAGCAGCGCTCGCTCCACGTTGCCCGACCTCGAGCGCACGGCGAACGTGCCGATGATCGAGGCGATGATCGCGACGCCGCCGATCACGAGCGGGTACAGGACCACCCGCGTTGACTCGTGGAAGGTGAGCACGCCGAGCAGCATCACGGCGATCGCCGTCACCGCGTAGGTCTCGAACAGGTCTGCGGCCATCCCGGCACAGTCGCCCACGTTGTCGCCCACGTTGTCGGCGATCGTGGCGGGGTTGCGCGGGTCATCCTCGGGGATGCCGGCCTCGACCTTGCCGACGAGATCAGCGCCGACGTCGGCGGCCTTCGTGAAGATGCCGCCGCCCAGACGCGCGAACACCGAGATCAGCGAGCCACCGAAGCCCAGGCCGATCAGCGCGTCGACCGCCGTCTTCGGGCTGTCGTTGAAGAACGACGTGAGCGCCCCGTAGTAGCCGGCCACGCCGATCAGGGCAAGCCCGACGACCAGCAGACCCGTGATCGCCCCACCGCGGAAGGCGACCCGCAGCGCGGGCGTGACGCCGCTGCGGGCGGCCTCCGCGACGCGCGCGTTCGAGCGAACGGAGACGTTCATGCCGATGTAGCCGGTCGAGCCGGAGAGGATCCCGCCGATCGCGAAGCCGCACGCGACCGCGATGTTCTGGATGAAGATCAGCGCGACGAACAGCACCACGCCGACCACCGCGATCGTCGTGTACTGGCGATTCAGATAGGCGCGGGCACCCTGCTGGACCGCGAGCGAGATGCTCTGCATCCGCTCGTTGCCCGGTGAGAGCGACAGCAACGATCGCGTCGTGACGAGCCCGTAGACCACCGCACAGGCGGCGCATACGAGGGCGACGACGACCCCATGGTTCGTCAGAAAGCTGCTCAACAGTAATCCTCCGCGGTCTGATTGGTGTGCCGCGCGAGGATGTTTCGCGCGCACATTTGGTCCGGATCACCCCTCTGGGAGCGACCACCGGCACAAACGCGAGCGCAGTCTATCGTGCCGGACCGCCTGCTGCGGGCCGCCAAAAACCGGCCTGCGGAACTTCAGCTCCCCGGCACCCACAGCCTGCCGCTCGCCTGCGCGGGTCCCGGCTTCTCCGGACCGTCGTCCCCGCCCTCGGCGTCGGCTCCGGCCGGGGGACCCTCGCCCGGGTCCTTCTGCCCGCCCGCCGGGGCCTCCCGCGCGTAGGCGATCTGCAGCTGGGAGAGCGCGTCGCGAAGCGGACGAAGGTCCTCCGGGATGCTGCGCTCCAACACGCCCAGCAGCGCCCTCACGCCGTCGATCGCGTCACGCACCTGCGCGAGATCGCGCTCGCTACCGGCGCGTGCGCCGCCCTCCGCTCCCGCGCTGCCCTGCGAGGGCTCGGCCGGCCCGGTGAGCCCGAGCCGGCGCGCGCCGATGTTCAGGAGCGAGACCGCCGCCTGCAGCATCATGTCGGCCGGGGTGATGCGGCTCAACTCCGCCTCATAGGCGGCCCGCAGCTCCTCCTCGCTCGGTTCGCCGGGCACACCGCCCGGACCGGGGCCCGCGCCGCCGGCCTGTTCGGTTGGATCCGTGCTCATACCGCCACCTCCTGTGAGTAGCTCTTGCGCGTCTCCTTCACGAGCGCCGCGAACACCTCCTCGCGTGTCGCGCCCGACTCGGCCATCCGCGACTGTCGCTGGGCGCCGTTAGCCTTCGGAAAGACGGGATCGATGCCGAGCTCCGAGCGGACCGGCGCGGTCCAGGCGCAGAGCCGATCGATCGCCTCTCGCGCCGGATACTCGACCCCGTTGATCAGGTCTATCAGCCGGCCGTCGAGGCCGAAGCGGATGGCGCGCCACATGTTCTCCTCGATCAACCGCCCGGCCGGGTGCTCGAATGGAGCCCCCTCGTCGACATCTCGCGCGGCCTGCGCGATACACGCGACCATCAGCCCGACGAGCGCGTCGGACTCCTCAGCAGTCGCCTGCACATCGCAGATCCGCACCTCGACCGTGCCGAAGCTGAAGTGCGGCCTGACCGACCACCACACCTGCGTGAACTCGACGATCGAGTTGGTGCTCATGAGCAGCTCGATGTATTCACGGTAAGCGCGCCAGCCGCCGAATACGTCGGGGACCCCACAGCGGGGAAAGCTCTTCGTAAAGCTCTGCGTGCGCGCCGAGTGAAGCCCCGTATGAAGGCCGTCGAGGTAGGGAGAGTTCGCGGAGATCGCGAGCAGCTCGGGCAGAACCGGGCGCAGGCGGTCGCACACGCGGACGGCCCGATCGATGTCGCGCACGCCCAGGTGCACGTGCAGGCTGAAGGTGTTGTTCCGCCAGGCCACATATTTCAAGCCCTCCTCGACGCGACGGTAGTGCTCGGTGTCGATGATCGGCTGTTCGCGATAGTCGGCCCAGGGATGAGTCCCGGTGGCGCCGAGCGCCGCGCCGTGCGCGCCGGCAAACGCGAACAGCAGCGCTCTGCGCTCGCGCTGGCGGGCAAGCGCGTCGGGCAGGTCGGCGCCGGTGCCCGAGATGATCTCGATCTCCGAGCGGATCAGCTCGCCGGTGATGGCCTCCGAGAGGACCGAGTCGCTCTCGGCCGCGGCGCCGCGCAGCTCCTCGAAGCGGGGCGCCAGATCGAGCGACTCGGGGTCGAGGATCGAGAACTCCTCCTCGACCCCCACCGTGCCATCGGATGCCTCGGCGAACGTCCCGACGGCGCTCTCCAGGTCGAGGCTCATCGCGCGCGCCCGCCACGGAGCGCTTCGGTGTCGAGGTTGGCGCGACTGGGTCGGACCATTTGCCTCAGGTCAGATAGAAGTACAGCGCGTAGAGCAGGTCGACGGCGGGACTCGAGGTGTGCACCGTCACCTCGGGCGGCACGACCAGCAGCGACTCGGAATAGTTGAAGATGATCTTCACGCCCGCCTGGACGAGCTCATCGGCGAGTCCCTGAGCGGCCTCGGTGGGGACCGCGAGCACCCCCACCACGATGTCCTCCTCCTCCACCAGCGAGCGCAGCTCGCCGGTGTGACGGACCACCTGGCTGCCAACCCGGGTGCCGACCTTCGCGGCATCCACGTCGAAGATCGCCACGACCCTGAAGCCGTGGTCGGCGAAGATGTCCGATGAGGCGATCGCCTGGCCGAGATGCCCGGCGCCGAGCAGCGCGATGTTGTGCTGCCCGGCGGTGCGCAGGATCTTGCGGATCTGCGAGACCAGCGCCTCGACGTTGTAGCCGACCCCACGCTTGCCGAACTTCCCAAAGCCGGAGAGGTCGCGGCGTATCTGGGTGGAGTTGACGTGGGTGTAATCCGACAGCTCCTGGGAGGAGATCGTCTCCTTGCCCATCTTCTTGGCCTGCGTCAGCACCTGCAGGTAGCGCGACAGGCGAGCCGCCACGCCCAGCGACAGCCGCTCGCTGGAGGAGCCCGTCCCCTCCAGTCGCGCGCCGGGCGGGCTGATCGTCGGTTCTGCGTAGGTCATCGTCGTGACTCTAAACGTTCCCGCAGCACGTCCCCATCGACGAAGTACTCGAACAGCACCTCGCCGTCGAGCGCGACCACCGGGATGCGCTCGAAGTAGGCGCGCTCGAGCGTCTCCTCACCGCTGATGTCGAGCTCCTCGAGCGCGAAGCCGAGCTCCTGCTGCAGAGCCCGCAGCGCCTCCATGACCTCTCCGCAGAGATGGCAGCCGGGCCTTGAGTAAACCGTCAGCACCGTCATCGCGGCCGTTCTCCCGTCGCATATGCGTCGAGGTCGAGATACTTCGGGTAGGGCAGCCGGGCGCCGAAGCGCGCGGCGCTCGCGATCATCGCGGCGTTGTCGGTGCATAGCACCGGCTCTGGAACGTGAACCGGAACGCCGAGCCCACGAAGCTGGCGCCGGAGCTCACCGTTGGCCACCACCCCGCCCCCCACGGCCAGGCGATCGAGGCCCGTCTGCGCCAGCGCACGCTCGGCACCGAGGATCAGGCTGTCGACGATCGCGGCCTGGTAGGAGGCGGCCAGATCGGCCGCCTGCTCCTTGGCCTGCTGGTCAGAGAGCTCGCGAAGCCGGTACAACAGGGCGGTCTTCACACCGGCGAAGGAGAAGTCGAGGCTGCGCGCGAAGGCCTGCCGACCGGCGCCCCACCCCCCGCGCGAGCGCTCGGCTCGCGAGCCGGGGAAGGCGAAGGCCTGCGGATCGCCGCCGGCCGCAAGCCGCTCGAGCGCGGCCCCGCCGGGGTAGCCGAGGCCGAGCATCCTCGCCCCCTTGTCGAACGCCTCACCGGCCGCGTCGTCGAGCGTGCGCCCGACGATCTCGAATCCGTCGTGCTCGAGCACGCGCGCGAGCAGCGTATGCCCACCGCTCGCGATCAGGCACAGGAACGGCGGCGCGATCGGCGGCTCAGCGCGATCGTTCGGCCCGCTGGGAGTCTCCGCGAGCAGGAAGTTGGCGGCGACGTGCCCCTGCAGGTGGTCGACCGCCGCGAACGGCAGCTCCCGGGCGGCAGCGAGCGCCTTCGCCGTCGACAGGCCGACCAGCAGCGCGCCCACCAGCCCCGGACCCTGGGTCGCGGCCACGAGGTCGATCTCCTCGATCCCGACCCCCGCCTGGGCGAGCGCGTCGGCGACGATCACGTTCACGAGCTGCAGATGCTGGCGGGAGGCGATCTCCGGGACGACCCCGCCGAACCTGTCATGCGCGCGCTGGGAGGAGATCACGTTTGCGAGCATCCGTCCTTCGCCGTCCACCACCGCCGCACAGGTGTCATCGCAGCTCGTCTCGAGCCCCAACACGAGGCTCATACAGGGCCCGGATTGGGCACGTCATGCAATGGATCCACCCCGGCCTGCTGGGCAAGCGTCGCCGGCGTGCGCCACATGACGAGGGCGTCCTCGCCGTTGTCCTGGTAGTAGCGACGGCGCACGCCCGCCGCGCGAAAGCCCTCGCGCTCGTACAGCCGGATGGCGACGTCGTTTGAGCGACGCACCTCAAGAGTGAAGCGGGCGTCCTCGTCACCGACCCGCGCGTACAGCTCCGCGAGCAACGCGGATGCCAGGCCCATGCGCTGGCGATCGATGTCCACCGCGACGTTCATCACATGCCAGACCGTGTCGTAGCGCGAGCAGATCACATAGCCGACGAGCTGTCCCTCGCACATCGCTGCAAGGCAGATGCCCGACTGCTTGGAGAGCTCAAGCACGAACATCGCCAGCGACCACGGCGTCGGAAACACGCGACGCTCGATACCCATCACCTCGGGCAGGTCGGTGTACACGAGCGGTCGGATCTCAACCGGCGATGAGCGGCTGGCCTGCGGCTGGGCGGCCGACAGCTCCGTCATGTCACTCATACCTCCACCGCCGCGGCGCCGTCGAGCGCGATCTCCGCGTCCGCGCGGCGCCTGTAGTCCGGCACGAGCTCCTCGAGCGATGATGCCGCAGGTGCGCCGGCGCCGAGCGCGCAGATCGCCCGGGCATCCACGCGATGCACGCCGGCACTGTCCTCCGGAACCGCGGCCCCGGCCAGCTCGAGATGCTCGCGGAAGCGGATCGCGCCGTCCCCGACCGCGAGCCATCCAGCCACGTGCTCGCCGCCGGCCCGCTCGGCCTCGGCAAGAACGCCGGCGAGCTCCTCCGGCGCGAGGGCACGTGGCGCCGCCAGCTCATCGAGCGACGCCGGCCCCACGAGGCGATAGCCAGCAACGAACGCCTCACCCCGGCGCGCGTCGATCGCCGCGAGCACCCCGCCAGGGGCGTCGCTTCCATGCGCGCCGAGCGCGAGCGCCTGAAGGCTCGAAACGCCGACGAGATCCACCGACAGCGACTGCGCGAGACCCCGCGCCGTCGCGATTCCCACCCGCAGTCCCGTGAACGTCCCGGGCCCCAGCCCCACGGCGATGCGCTCGACAGCGCTCCAGCGCACGCCGGCGCGGGCGAGCAACTCGGCCGCCATCGTGAGCAGCCGCGTGGCGTGCCCCGGACGCTCACCGGCGTCGGGATCGTCGCGCATCGTGAGCGTCTCCCCGCCGGGGAGCCGCAGTCCCACCACGGTCGACGGCGTCGCCGTGTCAAAGCCGACGAGCATCATCGCGCCCGCACCTCATCCTCGTCGTGTTCCCCGGCCGTCTCTCCGGGATCCCCGCCCACCTCGATCCGCCGGCGATCGCCGCCCCTGTGGCTGAGGGTGACCCGCAACCTGGCGCCGGCCAGCTCGCGATCGGCCCGCGACGGCCACTCCACGAACGCGATCCGTCCCGCACCGAGGTAGTCGGCGAGCAGCGCCGGATCCTCGCCGTTGAGGCCCTCCAGGCGATAGAGATCCAGATGGGAGACGGTCACGCGGCGGGCGCGATAGCGATGGCCGATGCCGAACGTGGGGCTGGTGACAGGATCCGTGACCCCCAGCGCCCGCGCGGCGCCGCGCACGAGCGTCGTCTTGCCGGAGCCGAGCTCGCCGCGGACGAGCACGACATCGCCGTCGCTCAGGCTCGCCGCCAGCTCGGCGCCCAGCGATTCGGTTCCCACGGGATCCGAGGTTTCTACGATACGCGGGGCCACGAAAAGACTCTAGAGCCAACCGTCCCGACCCTCGTTAACGCAACCAGCCCGCGGGAGGAAGGAGCGCGGGCTGGTTGGTGCTCCTAGAGGGATGGAGACACAACCTTCATCGGCGGCCATCACCACCTACTTTAGAGCGTGTACGCAGATCTTCGACACTTCGGCAAAATCCCCTTTATTGCTGGGGAAAACGCGGTCAAGGAGCGTCCAGCGCATCTAGAACAAGCCGAGCTGATCGACCGCCGGATCGGGCTCGGAGGCCGGTCTGTCGCCCGCCGCCTGGAGGCCCTCGAGCGTGTCGGCCGGCTCGGGCATATCCTCGGACAGCTGCGGCTGCTCGGGAGCCCCCAGCGCGAGCAGCTGCGGCAGCCGCGCGAAGTCCTCCCGCAGCGTCTCGAGCATGCGCGGCGTGTACAGCGCGGCGGCGGGATGGTAGATCGGATACAGCCGCACCGCCCTGCTGCCCAACGCGATCACCTCGGGCTGCCCGTGCACCCGCGTGATGCCCGCCGGGTCCTCGCGCAGTAGCTTCGTCGAGAAGTTGCCGAGCGTGCAGATCACCGTCGGCTGGATCAGCTCGACCTGCCGGCGCAGGTAGCCCTGGCAGTTGTCGATCTCGATCGGCAGAGGATCGCGGTTGCCGGGAGGCCTGCACTTCAGGACGTTCGCTATAAACACCTCGGAGCGGCTCAAACCCACCTCCTCGAGCAGCTGCTCGAGGAGCTTGCCCGCCCGCCCTACGAACGGCACGCCCTGCTCGTCCTCGCTCGCGCCGGGCGCCTCACCGACGAACATCAGCTCGGCATCCGCGTTGCCGGAGCCGAACACCACCGTTCTGCGCGTCGCGGCGAGCTCCGGGCAGCGCGTGCAGGCTCGCGCCTTGCCGAGCACCTCCTTGAGCGCCTCGCGCCGCTCATCTGGGGACCGATCGGACTCCCTCGAGGACACGCCCGGATGGTACGGCTTCGCCCACGGCTCGCCGCGGCTCGGCCTCCGGGCGCGCGCTAGCCCAAGGCGGCCTTCGCTCCGGTCGGCGCCTGGCGCTCGCTCCGCGGCGCCTTCTCCTGCGGGTGGCGATCGATCTCAAACCACATGCACGGCCGCGCCTCGTCGGTGTCGATCGACCAGCGGTCGGCGACCTGCGTGAGGAGCATCACGTCGTAGTTCTCCCCCTCGCGATCGTCGAACGGCAACGGCAGCAGCTCGCGCGTGGTCGCGAGCTCGACCCGCACGACATCGCTCGGCATCCACACGCGCAGCGCGACCACCTCGCCGTCGGAGCCGCACTGCTGTACCGCACGGGCGACCAGCTCGCTCGTCAGGAGCACGACCGCATCGCGCAGGTCCGGCGACGGCCGGTCGACCTGGCCCACGAGGTGGCGAGCGGTTCGCGGGGCGTACGGGTCCAGGCGGAGTGAAATCTCGAGATCTGGACCGCGCCGGTCGATCGACATCCTGGACCAGAGCTTCCCTCGGCGGCCGGCGCTCAAACTGGATCCCTCGCTGCCCTGGACGAACGTGGGAAAGCGCGGCGAGTGGGTGAGCAACATGTGCGCAATCGACGCGTCAGAGGCCGCTCCTGGGGGTATACTCCGGCCATCGCGACCGGTATCCGCAGGGAACTGGACCGAGACCATGAGCCATCAGACGACCCCCGAACAGGGCACCGCCACGGTGTGCACCGTCGCCGAGCTGCGCGCCGCGCTCGTGCCGACGCGTCGGGAGGGCGCCACGATCGGGCTCGTGCCGACGATGGGGGCGCTGCACGACGGCCACCTCTCGCTGATCCATCGGGCTCGGGCCCAGTGCCATCTGGTCGTGGTCTCGCTGTTCGTCAACCCCACCCAGTTCGACGAGGCCTCAGATCTCGAACGCTACCCGCGCCGGGACGAGCGCGACGTGGAGCTGGCCGCGGCAGCCGGCGCCGACGTGCTGTTCGCGCCCACAGCGCAGGAGATGTACCCGCCCGGCTTCTCGACCGCCGTCGAGGTGCTCGGCCTGTCCGATGTGCTCGAGGGAGCCGTGCGAGGCGGCCGGCACTTCCGGGGCGTTGCCACCGTCGTGACCAAGCTGCTCTGCATGGCGATGCCCGATGTCGCCTACTTCGGCCAGAAGGACGCCCAGCAGGTGCTCGTCATCCGCCGCCTCGTAAAAGACCTGAACCTGCCGGTCGAGATCGAGGTGTGCCCGACGGTTCGCGAGCCGGACGGCCTTGCCATGTCCAGTCGCAACGCCCTGCTCTCGGCCGAGCAACGTTCCCGCGCGCGAGCGCTTTCGGCGGCTCTAGAGGGCGCGGCGGATCGCGCCGCGCGCGGCGAGCGCTCGGCCGACGGGCTGCTGGGCACGGCCCGAGCGGAGATGCTCGCGTTCGGAGTCGAGCCCGAGTACCTGGCGCTCGTGCACCCCGAGACGCTCGAGCCATGTGACACGCTCGCGCACGACTGCCTGCTCGCCGTCGCGGCGCGGATCGGCGCGGTTCGCCTGATCGACAACACAATCCTCGCCCCGGCCGTCGCGCCGGCGCGAAGGCCAGCCCGCCAGCCGCGCCGCCAAAGAGAGGTGATCGCCTGATGCAACGTGTGATGCTCAAGTCGAAGATCCACCGCGCAACCATCACCGGCTGCGATCTGCACTACGTCGGCTCGATCACGATCGACCCCGACCTGCTTAGCGCCGCCGACATCCTGGATCACGAGCAGGTCCATGTCCTCGACATCGACAACGGCGCCCGCTTCGAGACGTACACGATCGCGGGCGAGCCCGGGTCGGGCGTCATGCAGATCAACGGCGCCGCCGCCCGCCTGGTCCATCGCGGCGACACCATCATCGTGGTCTCCTACGCCCACTATGACCAGGCGGAGCTTCAAGCTTATGAGCCTCGCGTGGTGCACGTCGAGGCCGACACCAACCGCATCATCACCGTCGACGACGCGGTGGCGACCCTGCTCACCTCGGAGCCCCTCCCCTTCGGGATGGGACCGCCCGAGTAGGCGGCGGGGCGTCAACCGCCGTCAGAGAGGATCCACAATGTCAAGCCGCCCCGCCGAGTACCCCGCCGTCAACATCCCGTCCGATCCCGGCCACCTGCCGATGACCCTGCCGCTGCTCGCCGAGAAGAAGCGGTTGGGCGACCCGATCGTGATGGTCACCGCCTATGACTATCCGAGCGCCCGCGCCGCCCAGGCCGCCGGCGTCGACCTGGTGCTCGTCGGCGACTCCGCCGCCACGACCGTCCTTGGCTACAACGCAACCACCCCCGTGCGCCTGGAGGACATGCTGGTGCTCGCGGCCGCCGCACGACGCGGGCTCACGACGCCCCTGCTGGTCGGCGACCTGCCGTTCGGCTCCTATGAGATCTCAGACGAGCAGGCTGTGGCCGCGGCGATCCGGATGGTCCAGCAGGCGGGCTGTGACGCGGTGAAGCTAGAGGGCGGCGGCGAGGCGCCGGCAAGCCGCGCTCGCGCGATCGTCAATGCGGGCATCCCGGTGATGGGACACGTCGGCCTCACCCCCCAGACCTCCACCGCCCTGGGGGGCTGGAAGGCCCAGGGACGAACCGCGGCGGCCGCGGCGCGCATCGCCTCAGAGGCGCTCGCGCTCCAGCGGGTCGGCTGCTTCGCCCTCGTGTTCGAGGCCATCCCGGCCGCCGTCACGGAGGAGCTCATGCAGCGGGTCGAGATACCGGTGATCGGCATCGGCGCCGGACCGGCGACCGATGGGCAGGTGCTCGTGTTCCACGACCTGCTGGGAATCCGCGATGGGCTGGGGCCGCGCTTCGTCAAGCGCTACGCCAACCTCCAGCAGGAAATGAATGCGGGCGTTGCGGCCTATGCGCAGGATGTGCGGGCACGTCGCTACCCGGGCCCCGAGCACACCTACTCGATCGACCCGGGCGAGCTGGCGGAGCTACGCGAGCAGCTCGCCTGACGAACATTGGTCTACACTTCGGGACCTCTGGAGAACGAGCGCCCGAGCTAGGCAGCGAAAGGCGAGGCGCGCCGGCAGCTGAGAGGGAGACCGGGCCAGATGCACGAGATGATCTTGCTCTGCAAGGTGTACCGACCTCGTTGGGCAGCAGCGCTGCTCGCCGGGATAGCCTGTGTCGCGACGCTGGGAATCGCTTGGCAAACGCCGCCCGCCTACGCCATCGGACCCCCAACGGTGGCGGCCGAAGGAGCAACCATCGAGGGTTCCACCTCGGCGCTCTTGCGCGCGAGCGTGAACCCGAACGGCCAGCAGGTGAACGCATGCACGTTCGAATAGGGGGTCGAGAACTCACCGGAAAAATTCGTTGCATCGTGCGCGGAATCGCCGGGTTCTGGAAGCAGTCCCGTGAAGGTGTGGGCGTATGTCAGCGGCCTCGCCTCCAACACGACCTACCAGTTCAGCGCGTCGGCGACCAGCGTGACCGGCACGGGAACCGATTCGCTGGAAACGTTTACGACGCCGGCCGGCATCCCGGCCACGGACGTTACCGAAGCCGCATCCTCGATCACTCAGACGACGGCGACCCTCAACGCGAGCGTCAACCCCAACAGCGGAGAACTCACCGAATGTGAGTTTCAGTTTGGCACCACGACCCACTACGGGTCGTCTGCGCCCTGCATGCCTGCGCCCGGATCCGGTAGTAGCCCGATCGCGGTCTCGGCCGCGATCACCAACCTGAGCCCCGGCACCACCTACCACTTCAGGATCGCCACGAACACCAACTGGGCGGGCCGCAGCAACGGCGCAGACGAGACGTTCACGACGTCCCCTCCGAATCTTCACTGGCTTCACGGGCTGACGCGCATCGAAGAAGCCCAGAAGGTGCCATACATCTCGTGGGGCCAGCTCGCGCTGGCGAATGTCATGGGCGCGACGATCGCCGAATGCTCAGACGAGGTCGGCGGCCACGTGGAAAACCCCGCCGGTGGAGGCCCCGGCATCGAGGTGACCGAAGCCTGGTCGGCATACGACTGCACCGCACCCGAATGCGAAGCCGCCGGCGGAAAACCGGGGATCGGCTTTGAAAACGAAAGCGGCCCCGGAGTTGACGTGGCCTTGAATTGGCCTGGAGAACTGACCGAAGCAGCGGGCGGAGTCGTCAGGCTCAAGAGCACGAACGTCCGGGTCTACTTCCACTGCCAGTTCGCCGCCCCGTCCCCGACGGAAAAGCCTGGAAAAGGCTCCATTGAAGGGCTCGAGGAACGGCAGGCCGACGAATACAATGCGCCGACCCCGGCGACCTGCACGACCTCCGCGCCGGGCTTTCTCTCACCGAGGTTGCTCCCAGGCACTGGGGCCGAAAAACCCTCGAAGCTCGAATTCAGTGGCGGTGCCGGTGGAGAACTCGAATGTGGCTCGGGGACCAAAGTGATTTTCTCCGGAAGGCTCAGGATGATGGGCTACGCGGAATCCGAAGTGCTGTTCGGACGAAAGGCCTGACCGGACCCTACAGCGCCTCGCCGTAGCGCTCCGAGAACGCGAACTCCTCGACCGGTTTGCGGGCGAGCTGCTTCGGCCATGGGTCGGCGCGGTGGCCGACCAGCAGGTAGGCGGCAAGCACGACCCCGTCGGGGATCATCAGCAGCTGCTTGACCTCGGCCTCGGCCGGCACGAGCAGGGTCGTGAGCGAAGCGCCGAGGCCCTCGGCCCGCAGGGCGAGCAGGACGTTCTGCACGAACGGATACACCGAGGCGCCCCCCACGATGCTCGGCCGATCGAGCCGTGAGTCGGTGATCGCGAGGTCCTCCAGGCGCACGCACACCAAGAGGTGCAGTGGCACCTCTTGCAGGCGCTCGGCGAATTCGTCTGCGTCCCGCATCATCCGCAGCCGCCGAGTGTGCTGCGCGCCCGGGTCCGCGAGCGCCGCGGCCGCTCCGGTGCGCTCCATGTAGGCGCGCCAGTGCGGCAGGTACAGGTCGCGCAGCGCCCGCCGCGTACCGGCATCCCGCACCGCGACCACCCGCCAGCCCTGGCGGTTGCCGCCGCTCGGCGCAAAGCGGGCATTCTCGAGCACGCGGATCAGGGTCTCGCGCGCCACCGGCTCCTCGCGGAAGCGTCGGGTGGCGGGGGTACAGCGCATCGCCTCATAAAGATCCACGGGCTTGCACACTAGTCCTCTGGGACAAGCGGCTCGCTGGGCGAGGACGCGCGCGACTATGGGCCTTTCGCGGTGAGCACCTCGGACTCCGCGTAGCCCAGCATCTTGAGGCTCCCCGTCGTGACCATGGTTCCGCCGGAGCCGCATTCGAGCTCGCCGCCCGCTTCCGAGAACTGGGTTTTCGACGGTTTTTCCGCGCTCGTGCCGGCTGTCTCCCTGGCGCGCCACGAACCGCCGGAGATCCTCGTACAGGTCAGCGCGCCGGGGGCGTTGTATTCGATCGTCGTTCGTTCCTCGAGGCCTGCCTGGGCTCCTTCTCCCGGCCTTTCCGTCGGGGTCAGGGACGCAAACTGGCAGTGGACGAACAGGCGCACGCCCGAGGTCGACAGCCCGACGATCCGTTCGGCTTCTTCGCTCAGCATCCCCGACCACGGAAGCCCTTCGGCCGTGACCGCCGGCCTGCCGCCGGCGGCTTCGCATTCGGCGTTCACGCAGTCGTACAGGTCGAACGCTTCGACGCTCTCGACGCCGGCTTTTTCAAACGCCCCGGCGCTCCCTCCCGCGGGGTTTTCAACATAACCACCCGCGACGGCCGAGCATTCCGTCGATGCCCCCCCTCTCGTGCTCGTGAACGCGAGCGTTCCCCACGAGATGTAGGGCGCCTTGAGGCCTTCTTCGACTCGCACTCCGTCCCGATACCAGTGCACTTTCACGAGGGGTGACGTCGTGAACGTGCCGTCTGAGCTCTCGCTGGTCCCTTCGGGGTTAGTCGCGCGCACCCTGAAGTGGTAGGTCGTGTTCGCGGCGAGCCCCCTGATCGATGCTGACACCGCGACCGCCGCGGCCCCGGATCCGGGGCTGGGCGCGCAGGGCGCGGTCGACCCGTAGCTGCTCATGGTCCCGTATTCGAACTCACATTCGCCGACCGCTTCACCGTTGGGGTTTACGGTCGCATGCAACGTCGCGGAGGTCTGCGTCACGGACGAGGCCCCGCCCGTCACGACCGTCGGCGTGTTGCGCGGCACTTCGACGTTTTCCGGGTTGGCGGCCAGGCTGAAGTACTGGCCGCTCGCAATCGAGGTGATCGAGCTGAGGCCGCTGACCTGCACCGGCACGTCACTTTGGTTCCCCCCTTCGGCCGTCCCCCGGCCGACCCTCTGGCCCCAAGCCACGACCGTCCCGTCGCCGAGCAGGGCGACGCGCGTTTCCAGGCCTTCGGAGATCGCCGTGACCCCGCTCAACCCGCTGACGGCGACCGGTTCCGCGCTTTCGGCGCCGGGGCCTTCGGTTCCGTTGCCCAGCTGCCCGGTGTAGCCGCCCCCCCAGTCCATCACCGTTCCGTTGCTCAGGAGGACCATCCCGGCCCCGCTCTTCGGGAGACCGACGACCGGGCCGCTCAGCCCGCTGACGGGCGTGGGTGCGCCCCCACCTTCTCGCCAACGCATGACCGTGCCGTTCTTCAGAAGCGCCAGGTTGGTTCCCCCGCCAGCTGAGATGGCCGTGACTTCGGTCAGCCCGCTCACCGGCGTTGGTGTTGGGTTCAGTTCTATGCCCCACGAAAGGACGGTGCCGTCGCTACGCAGCGCAAGACTCTGATTGCCTCTCGCGGAGATGGCCGTCACTTCGCTCAAGCCTTCTACCGCCACCGGAACCGTGCTGCATGCCGCTTCGCCGCATTTTTCCGGTCCTCTCGTTGTCCCGTCGCCCAGCTGGCCCCATGAGTTGTAGCCCCACGCCACGACGGTACCGTTGCGCAGCAGCGCCAGGCTGTGGTAGCTGCCCGCGGCGATCGCCGTCGCTTCACTCAGACCGCTCACTTTGAGCGCCACTTTGCCCGGTTCGGTGTTGCCGCGTCCCAACTCCCCGAAACCGTTCTCGCCCCAGGCGACCACACTGCCATCGCTCATCAGCGCCAGACTGAATTCAGAGCCGGCTGCCACGGCGGCAGCGCCGCTGAGACCGCTCGGATTCGCCGGCCGGTAGGAGCCTTCTGAGGCATAACCGCCATACCCGTCTCCCCAGTTGAAGACGCCGGCCGACGCCGTCGACGGGCCGGCGAGGAGCAGTACCAGGGAAGCTATCCATACGACCAACGGCAGCGACCGGCGTGCCTTGGCGTGCACGTGGCCGGGCTCGCTGATCCCAGGCCGCGGGGTCCCTCCCAGCATTCGTCCCTCCCGAACCTGTTCACCTGCCGACGTTCCTATCTCAGCGAAAGGCTACACGCCGCCGCGTGCGCTCGCGAGCTCCGCCCGTTCCTAGCGACGCTCGATCCGCCTGATCGTCCGGGCCGGCGCCCCGGCCGCCACCGAGAACGGCTCCACGTCCTCGGTCACTACGCTGTTCGCGCCGATCACGCACCGCTCGCCGATGCTGACGCCGCTCGTCACCACCACGTTGGCCCCCAGCCAGCAGTTGTCGCCGATGCGCGTCGGCCCCTTGCTGTCGAAGCCCTGCCAGGTGATCGGCCGCTCCGGATCGTCGTAGCGGTGTGAGGCGTCCGAGACGAAGCAGCCGTTGGCCAGCATGCAGTGCGCGCCGATCTCAACGAGCGCCTGCGAGGCCACCATCACCCCGAGGTTCAGGAACGTCCCCGCCCCGATCCGCACGCGTGCGGCCTCGGGCGCTGTGATCCACACGTCCGGCTCGAACAGCGTCCCCGGCCCGATCTCGAGGCGTCCCTCGCTCAGCGCCTCGAGCACGTTGCCGTGAACGGGCCAGCGCACGAACGCCTCGCGAATGAGGAACTCCCAGTGGATCCGCGCACGGTTCCACGGCAGCGAGTTGCGCTCATACCAGCGCCACTTCTGCGCCCACAGCCGCACCCTGTGCGCGAGCGCCTCACCGTCCAGCGATCGAGCGCCCGACGCGCCCGACCGGTCGCTCACGCGGCGACCCTCGCACGACGTTTGCGCGAGCCGCCCTTGCCCGCCTGCCCGCCGCCGCGCCTGGCCGCCGGCGTCAGGATCTCCGACAGGAACCGCCCGGTATGCGATGCCGGCTCAGCCGCGACCTCCTCGGGGGTGCCCACGGCGATCGCCATGCCCCCCTCCTCTCCCCCCTCCGGGCCCATGTCGATCAGCCGATCGGCGGACTTGATCACGTCGAGGTTGTGCTCGATCACCACCACGCTGTTGCCCGCGTCCACGAGTCGCTGCAACACCTCCAGGAGCCGCTGCACGTCGGCGAAGTGGAGCCCGGTGGTGGGCTCGTCGAGGATGTACAGCGTGCGCCCGGTCGCCACCTTCGAGAGCTCGGTCGCGAGCTTCACCCGCTGGGCCTCCCCACCGGACAGGGTCGTCGCCGGCTGGCCGAGCCGAACATAGCCCAACCCCACGGCGTTCAGGGTCTCCAGGCGCCTGCGGACCTTCGGGATGTGCTCGAAGAACTCGAGCGCCTCCTCGACGGACATGTCGAGCACGTCGGCGATGCTGCGGCCCTTGAAGCGCACCTCGAGCGTCTCGCGGTTGTAGCGCTTGCCGTGGCACTGCTCGCAGGGCACGTACACGTCGGGCAGGAAGTGCATCTCGATCTTGATCTGCCCGTCGCCGCGGCACACCTCGCAGCGCCCGCCCTTCACGTTGAAGCTGAAGCGTCCCGGCTTGTACCCCCGCGCGCGCGCCTCCTGCGTCTTTGAGAACAGGTCGCGGATCACGTCGAACAGCCCCGTGTAGGTGGCCGGGTTCGAGCGCGGCGTGCGGCCGATCGGCGACTGGTCGACGGCGATGATCTTGTCCAGCTGATCGAGGCCGTGGATCGCGCGGTGGGCACCCGGGCGCTGGCGCGCCCGGTGCAGGCGATTGGCCACCGCCTTGAACAGCACGTCGTTGACAAGCGTCGACTTGCCCGACCCCGACACGCCGGTGACGCATGTCAGTACCCCCAACGGAACATGCACGTCGATGTCCCGCAGGTTGTGCTGGCTCGCGCCGAGGATCTCCACGTAGCCGCTCGGCGTCCGCCGTCGCTTGGGCGCCTGGATCGTGCGCTCGCCGGACAGGAACTGGCCCGTCAGCGACTCCTTCACGCCCTGGACCTCCTCGGCGGTCCCCTGCGCCACGATCCGCCCGCCGTGCTCGCCCGCGCCGGGCCCCAGGTCGACGAGATGATCGGCAGCGCGCATCGTCTGCTCATCGTGCTCGACCACGATCACCGTGTTCCCGAGCTCCCGCAACCGCTCGAGCGTGCCGATCAGCTTCGAGTTATCGCGCTGATGCAGCCCGATCGAGGGCTCATCGAGGATGTACAGGACGCCCACCAGCGAGGATCCGATCTGCGTCGCCAGCCGAATCCGCTGCGCCTCCCCGCCGGACAGCGTCGCCGCGGCGCGGTCCATCGACAGGTAGCCGATGCCCACGTTCTCCAGGAAGCGAAGCCGCTCCGAGATCTCGCGCAGGATCAGCCGCGCCACGTGCCGGTCGGTCTCTGAGAGCTCCACCTCCTCGAGCCACTCGAGCGCCCGACGCGCCGACAGCGCGCAGAAGTCCTCGATCCGGGTGCCTCCGACGAGCACAGCGCGCGACTCCGCGCGCAGCCTCGCCCCGCCGCAAACCGGGCATGCCCGCAGCGACATGAACTCCTCGATCTTCTCCCGCGTCCAATCCGAGTCGGTCTCCCGGTAGCGGCGTTCGAGGTTCCTCACGATCCCCTCGAATTTCGTCGCATAGGACCGTCGCCGCCCGTAGCGGTTGCGGTAGCTGACCTCGATCGGCTCACCGTTGGTCCCGTACAGGAACAGCTCCCGCTGCTCCTCCGGTAGATCCTCCCACGGAGCATCCAGGTCCACCCCATAGCGCTCGGCGATCGCCTCGGTGAGCAGCTCGTAGTAGCTCGAGGTGCTGCTCGCCCACGGTGCGAGCGCCCCTTCGCCGATCGACAGCCCCGGGTTGGGCACCACCAGCTCGGGGTCGATCTCCATCTGCGATCCCAGCCCCGTGCACCGGTCGCAGGCCCCGTGGGGGGAGTTGAACGAGAAGATCCGCGGCTCGAGCTCCACCAGCGATGGACCGTGCTCGGGGCAGGCGAAGCGCTCGGAGAACGTGAACACCGTCCCGGGCTCGGGATCGACGCCGGGGACGATCTGAGCGGCCGCCGCCCGCGCTCCCTTCGCGCCGGTCGCGTGCGTACGCTCCCCCGCGCCACCGTTCCGCCCGGCCGGCTCGACAGCGGAGCCCGGCAGGGCGGAGCCGATTATCTCGATCTCCACCAGCCCATCGGCAAGCCCCACCGCCGTCTCGATCGAATCCGCCAGTCGCTTGCGCACGTCGTGGCGCATGCTCAACCGGTCCACGACCACCGAGATGTCGTGCTTGAAGCGCTTGTCGAGCACGATCGACTCCTCGAGCATCCGGATGCGCTCGTCGATCTTCACGCGCGCGAAGCCGTCGGTCCCGAGCTCGTCGAGCAGCTTGCCGTACTCCCCCTTGCGGCCCCGCACGACCGGCGCGAGCACCATGAAGCGGGTCCCCTCGGAGAGCTCCATCGTCTGGTCGATGATCTGCTCGGCCGACTGTCCGACGATCGGCCGCCCGCAGATCGGGCAGTGCGGCTTGCCCACCCGCGACCACAACAGGCGCAGGTAGTCGTAGATCTCGGTCACCGTGCCGACCGTCGAGCGCGGGTTGCGCGACGTCGTCTTCTGGTCGATCGAGATGGCCGGGGAAAGCCCCTCGATCGAATCGACGTCCGGCTTGTCCATCTGACCCAGGAACTGCCTGGCATACGCCGACAGCGACTCCACATAGCGGCGCTGGCCCTCAGCGTAGATCGTGTCGAACGCGAGGCTCGACTTGCCCGAGCCCGACAGCCCCGTGATCACGACCAGCGCGTCCCGCGGCAGCGACAGCGAGATGTCCTTGAGGTTGTGCTCCCGCGCTCCCGAGACCACTATCTGGTTGCCCGCCGCCATGTCGGGCCATTCTATTAGGGCGAACAGATGTTCGATCTGACGGCCCCCGACCCCGGCCCGCAGGCCGCCCCGAGCCGGCTGACGCGGCGCACGGGTTATAGTCGCCCGATGTCGCCACCCCGGCTGGACGGCAAGGTCGCGATCGTCACCGGCGCGGCCGGTGGCATCGGCGGTGCCGCGGCCCGCCGGATGGCCGAGGAGGGTGCGCTCCTACTGCTCACCGACGCCGACGCACGGGGCGTCGCCGAGCTGGCGCGCGAGCTCGGCGACGGTGCGAGCGCGTGCGCCCACGACGTGACCAGCGAGGAGGACTGGCGGGCGGTCGTCTCCGCGGCGCTCGACAGCCACGGCCGGATCGACGTCCTGCTCAACAACGCCGGCGTCTTTCTCGCCGCACCGCTCAC
Source organism: uncultured Solirubrobacteraceae bacterium (assembly GCA_963717415.1). Lineage (GTDB taxonomy): Bacteria > Actinomycetota > Thermoleophilia > Solirubrobacterales > Solirubrobacteraceae > Palsa-744. Next base: position 55,849 of record OY970331.1, read on the forward strand.
GGACACCTCGCCCGAGGACTTCCGGCGGGTGATCGACGTCAACGTGGCCGGCGTGTTTCTCGGCATGCGCGCCGTCGCTCCGACGATGGCCGAGCAGCGGGCGGGCTCGATCATCAACCTCTCCTCGGTCGCCGGCCTGATGGGAAGCCCGTACCTCGTCGCCTACTCGGCCAGCAAGTGGGCCGTCCGCGGGATGACGAAAGTGGTCGCCAAGGAGCTCGCGCAGTTCGGCGTCCGCGTGAACTCGCTGCACCCCGGCCAGATCGACACCGACATGAACGCTCGCCAGCGCGAGCGGACGCCCGAGCTGATCGACAAGCTGATCAGGGCCATCCCGCTGCGGCGCATCGGCACGCCCCAGGAGATCGCCCACGCCGTCGTCTACCTGGCCTCCGATGAGAGCATCTATGCGACCGGCTCAGAGCTGGTCCTCGACGGCGGCACCACCGCCTGACCCCGCCCCCGATCGCTTGGAGATCCGCCCATGACCCAGACGAACCGCCAGGTGCGCCTCGCCGCACGCCCCTCCGGTCTGCCCCTGCCGACGGACTGGAGTCACGTCGAGGAGCCCGTCCCGGCTCCGCGCGCCGGGGAGTTCGTCGTGGCGGTCTCCCACATCTCCGTCGACCCCGCGATGCGCGGCTGGATGAACGCCGGAGCCTCCTACATCGACCCCGTCGAAGTCGGCGACGTCATGCGCGCCGCCGGGGTTGGGGAGGTGATCGCCTCCGAGCACCCCGGGTTCGCCGTTGGCGAGCACGTCTACGGCGAGTTCGGCGTCCAGGAGTACGCGCTCTGCGACGGCTCCGGGGCCTTCAAGGTCGACCCCTCGCTCGTCCCGCTGCCCACCTACCTCGGTGCGCTGGGACTGCCGGGCATGACGGCCTACTTCGGCCTGCTCGATGTGGGCGCCCTGGAGGAGGGCGACACGGTCGTCGTCTCGAGCGCGGGCGGAGCGGTCGGCAGCGTCGCCGGCCAGATCGCGAAGATCAAGGGCTGTCGCGTGATCGGCATCGCCGGCGGAGGAGAGAAGTGCCGCTGGCTGACCGACGAGCTGGGCTTCGACGCCGCGATCGATTACAAGTCCGAGGACGTCCGCCTCGCCCTGCGCGAGAGCGCCCCAGACCGGGTGAACCTCTACTTCGACAACGTGGGCGGTGAGATCCTCGACGCCGTCCTCACCCGCCTGGCGCGCGGTGCGCGTATCGTGATCTGCGGGGCGGTCTCCCAGTACAACGCCACCACGGGTGTGCGCGGCCCGTCGAACTATCTCTCCCTGCTCGTGGCGCGCGCCTCGATGATCGGCATGGTCGTCTTCGACTACGCGCCACGCTTCGGCCAGGCGATGGGCGAGATCGCCGGCTGGATTCACGAGGGCCGGCTGGTCTGCCTCGAGGACATCGTCGGCGGCGGCGTGAGCGCCTTTCCCGACGCCCTGCTCAAGCTCTTCAGTGGCGAGAACACCGGCAAGCTCGTGCTGCGCCTCGACGCCGCCTGAGACCGGCCGGCCGCGACGAGGTCAGCCCTCGATCGCCGCGTATACCTCGTCGATCAGCTTCTGCCGATCGCTGAGCTTGAAGTTCTCGGCGAGATAGCGCTCCGCGTCGGCGCGGGACTCGCCGTTGAGCGCCATGTTCAGCGCGATCAGCCGTGCTCCGTCGACGTCACCATTCGCACCCGGGGACGCCGTCTCGACCGGCTCGCCGGGCGCCGGCGCAGGTTCCGGCGCCGGCGCCGGCGGCGACGCGGCTGGAGGGTCGGTGAGCGCCGCCACGGTGATCGTGTCCTCGGCCGCCATCGCGGCCTGCGCCTCACCGGCCGGTCCGGGCTCGCGACCGGACGCGGCGTCGTAGAGCTCGCCCATGCTCCGCTCGAGCGTTCCGAGGTCGCCGGCCAGCCGGCCGGCTCCGGCGCGTAGGCTCTCCACCAGCGAGCCGACCTCGCCGTCCATCGAGGAGACCCTCTCCAGCAGGACCGAGGTGGCCTCCGCCACCGCGGCGACGTGCGCGCGCGCCTGCTTGATCGCGTTCTCCCGTGTCCGCTGGGCGTCCCGGTCGGCCTCCTCACGCGTATCGTCGGCGCTCTCGCGCGCCTGGCGCTCGATGTCCGCAGCCGCGGTCTCGGCCGCGTTCAGGATGCTCTGCACCTGGCTCGCCGCAGTCGAGGCCAACGAGGGCTCCCCGGCCGCCTCCGCGCTCGCGCGCTTGAGCTCCTCGAACTCCGCCGCGAGCGCCCGCAGATGCGCGTCGACCGCCGCCGGGTCATAGCCCCTGCGGCCGATCGGGAAGTCGCGCCGCTCGATCGCCTGGCGGTCCAGATCCACGGCGGCCATCCTAGGCGATGTCGCCCGTCGGAGCCTCACTTGCGTGCAGCTCCCGGAGGTCCCGCCGCAGCTCGCGCAGCTCGTCGCGCAGCTGGGCCGCGTACTCGAAGCGCAACTCGTCGGCGGCCGCGACCATCTCCTCCTCGAGCTCCACCACCATCCGCTCGAGCTCGTGCTTGGGCATCTCGGCTCCATCGCCCTGCACGCGCTTGCGCCGTTTGCGCGAGCGCGGCACCTTGGACTCGGCCTGCAGGAACTCGGCGATGTCGGAGATGCCCTTGACGATCGTCGCGGCGGTGATCCCGTGTCGCTCGTTGTAGGCGAGCTGGATCTCGCGCCGGCGGTCCGTCTCGGAGATCGCCGAGCCCATCGCCTGCGTCTCTTTGTCGGCATACATCAGCACCGTCCCGTCCACGTTGCGCGCCGCCCGGCCGATCGTCTGAATCAGCGAGGTCTCACCCCGCAGGAAGCCCTCCTTGTCGGCGTCCAGGATCGCCACCAGCGACACCTCCGGCAGATCCAGGCCCTCGCGCAGCAGGTTCACGCCGACCAGCACGTCGTACTCGCCCAGACGCAGGTCGCGGATGATCTGTATGCGCTCGAGCGTGTCGATCTCGGAGTGCAGGTAGCGGGTCTTGAAGCCCATCTCCAGCAGGTACTGCGACAGGTCCTCGGACATCTTCTTCGTCAGCGTCGTCACCAGCACGCGCTCGTCGCGCTCCACGCGCACCCGCACCTCGTTCATCAGATCGTCGATCTGGTTCTTCGTCTCGCGCACCTCCACCACGGGATCGACGATGCCCGTGGGCCGCACTATCTGCTCCACCACCCGCGTGGAGGAGACCCGCTCGTACACCCCGGGCGTCGCCGAGACGAACATCAGCTGCGGGGTGATCGACAGGAACTCCTCGAACGTCTGCGGCCGGTTGTCCAGCGCGCTCGGCAGCCTGAAGCCGTAGTCCACGAGCGTCTGCTTGCGCGAGCGGTCGCCCACGTGCATCCCGCCGATCTGCGGCACCGTCTGGTGGGACTCGTCGATGAAGCAGATGAAGTCCTTGGGGAAGTAGTCGATCAGGCAGTACGGCCGCTCGCCCGGCCGGCGGCCGTCGAGGATGCGCGAATAGTTCTCGATTCCCGAGCAGAAGCCCATCTCGCGCAGCATCTCCATGTCGTACTGCGTGCGCTGTCTCAGGCGGTGGGACTCGAGCTGCTTGCCCTCGGACTCGAGCTCCTCGCAGCGCTCGTTCAGCTCCCGCCCGATCTCGGCCACGCCGTCCTCGATCGTGCCCTCCTTGACGTTGTAGTGGGTTGCGGGCCAGATCGCCACGTGCTCGAGATCGTCGGCGATCACCTCGCCCGTCAGCGGATCGAAGTGGGACAGCCGCTCCACTTCGTCGCCGAACATCCTCGCCCTGAAGGCCGTCTCGGCATAGGCGGGGAACACCTCGAGCGTCTCTCCCCGCACGCGGAAGCTGCCGCGCGAGAGCACGCTGTCGTTGCGCGTGTACTGGATCGAGACCAGTTTGCGAAGCAGCGCCTCGCGGTCGATCTCCTCGCCCCGCTTGAGGATCTGCATGTTCATCTCGTAGGTCTCTGGCGAGCCGAGCCCGTAGATGCAGGACACCGAGGCGACCACGATCACGTCCCTGCGGGCGAACACCGCAGCCGTCGCCGCGTGGCGCAGCCGATCGACCTCCTGGTTGATCGCCGAGTCCTTCTCGATGTACAGATCGCGGCTGGGGACGTATGCCTCGGGCTGGTAGTAGTCGTAGTAGGAGACGAAGTACTCGACCGCGTTGTCCGGGAAGAACGTGCGGAACTCGTTGCACAGCTGCGCCGCGAGCGTCTTGTTGTGGGCGATCACCAGCGTCGGGCGCTGCACCGCCTCGATCACCCCCGCCATCGTCATCGTCTTGCCCGTGCCCGTCGCCCCCAGCAGGGTCTGAAAGCGCTCGCCCTCCTGCACCCCCTGCGCCAGCGAGGCGATCGCCTTGGGCTGGTCGGCCGTCGGCGTGAAGACCGAGTCGAGCTTGAAGTCGGGCATCGTCCCCTAACCGTAGCGAGCCACCCCGACCCCCTACTGCAGCCCTAGCTGTTTGGGGTACGTCGCGCGGTAGTCGCGCTGGGCCGCGAGCACGCGTTCAACGTAGGCGCGCGTCTGCGCAAAGGGGATCTCCGCGATCGTCAGCTGCCCTCCGGCCGCCCGGGCCTCGGCCACCCATCTGTCCACGTTCGCGATCCCTCCGTTGTAGGCCGCGACGGCGAGCATCTCGTTGCCGTCGTAGTGGTCGAGCAGATAGCGCAGGTAGTAGCTGCCGTAGGCCACGTTGACGCTGGGGGTGGCCAGATCCGCGGCCGTGAAGCGGCTGCCGCCGGACAGCCCCGCCAGGTAATAGGCCGTGGCAGGCAGGATCTGCATCAGACCCTGCGCGCCGGCCGAGGAGGGGCGCGGGTTGAACTTCGTCTCGGCGTAGATCACGGCGGCGATCAATGCCGGGTCGAGGTGCTTCGCGGCCGCCTGCTGGCGGATCAGGCTGGCTTCGCTCAGCGGCAGCCCGAGCTCGCGCACGGCGCGGTCGACCCCCGAGACGACCAGTGCCCCGAGCAGCACGAGCAGCAGGGCGGTCGCGACTGCGCCAAGCGTTCGCCGGCTCATCGTCCAAGCTTTTCAAGGACCGCTGACAGCCGGCGCTCGAGATCCTCCTCGCTGCCGTCGTTCTGCACGACGAACGTCGCACGCTGCGCCTTCTCCTCCTGGCTCAGCTGGCGGGCGGAGCGCTCGTCCGCGAGCGCGTGCCCGCGCCGGGCGGCCCGCTCGCGTCGCAGCCGCTCCTCGGAGACGACCGCGATCGTCGCGTCATAGAGATCGTCCAGCCCGGCCTCGAACAGCAGCGGCACCTCCACCACGGCCGCGCGCGGCGGACGCTCCTGCGTGGGGGCGTCCGCCCGCACCTCCTCGAGCCACTCCCCCACCCGTGCGCCCACCATCGGCCACAAAAGGCCCTCGAGCCACGCCCTCTCCTCCGCTCGCGCGAACGCCCGCTCGGCGACGGCCGAGCGGTCGACGGCACCCTGAGGCGCAACCGCCGGGCCCCAGCGTCCGATGAGCGCCTCGCGCAACCGCTCGTCCTCGTAGAGCTCGTGCACCACCGCATCGCTGGACAGCACCGCCGCGCCCAATCGCTCGAGCACGGCCAGGGCGGTCGACTTGCCCGCTCCCATGCCGCCGGTCAGTCCCACGAAGGGCACGGCCGGCTCCACCCGCTCCGCGCCTCGCTGCCGCGTCAGTCCTGCGAGGACTCGGCGGCGATCTCGGTCTCGGCGCCGTCGGTCGGGGCAGCGGCCGCCTGACCATCGGGCGAGGGCGCCTCGCCACCATCGACGGGGGCCTCGTCTCCGGGCTGGGTCTGCTGCGCCTCGGCGTCCGCGTCGGCGGCGCTCGCGTCGGCGCCCGCCGGCGCGTCCGGCTCGGGCACCGTCTCGGGCGCGTCGGGTTCGGCGACGACCTCGGGTGCATCGGGCGCCTGCACCGCTGCCTCGGGCGCGTCTGGCTCGGCGACGGCCTCGGGCGCATCGGGCGCCTGCACCGCTGCCTCGGTCCCCGGCGAAGTCTCGCCCGCCGCCTGCGGGGCGTCGCCGTCGGGCGCAGTGGCGCCGATGTCCTGCGAGCCTCCCGCGGGCTGGCCGTCGCGTGCCACCGGCAGGATCTGATCCTCGACCCGCTTGGCCGAGAGCGACAGGCGTCTGCGCTCGGAGTCGATCTCGAGGATCTTCACGCGGATCTCATCGCCCGGGTGGACGATCTCGCGCGGGCTCTCGACGTGGTGCGGGGCGAGCTCTGAGATGTGCACGAGCCCCTCCACGCCGTCGAGGATCTCGACGAAGGCCCCGAACGTGACCACCTTGGTGACTTTGCCGTCCAGCTCGTCGTTGACGTTGTAGGTGTCGACGATCCGCTGCCACGGGTCCTCCTGGGTCTGCTTGAGCCCCAGCGAGATCCGCTGGCGCTCGCGATCGATGTCGAGCACCTTGACCTTGACGGTGTCCCCGATCGCGAGGATCTCGCTCGGGTGGTTGACGTGCGACCAGGACAGCTCTGAGATGTGGATCAGCCCGTCGATGCCGTCCAGGTCGACGAACGCGCCGAAGTCGACGATGTTGGAGATCTGCCCTTCGACCACCAGCCCGGGCTGCAGGCCGTCGAGGATCTGCTGGCGGACCTCCTTGCGCTCCTCCTCGAGCACGGCTCGGCGCGAAAGGACCACGTTGTTGCGCGAGCGGTTCAGCTCGATGACCTTGGTCTCGATCTTCGTGCCCATGTATTCGTCGAGGTTGGGCACGCGCCGAATGTCCACGAGCGATGCTGGCAGGAAGCCGCGAACGCCGAGATCGATGATCAAGCCGCCCTTGACGACCTCGATCACGGTCCCCTCGACCGGCTCGCCGGACTCCGCCGCGGTTTCGATGCGCCGCCACGCCTTCTCGAAGCGGGCCCGCTTCTTGGACATGATCAGGCGGCCGTCCTGGTCCTCCTTGGTCATGACGATCGCGTCGATCTCCTCGCCGAGATGGACCTCGTCGTGCGGGTCGACCGACTTGCGAATCGACAGCTCGTTCGCGGGAATGACGCCCTCGGACTTGTAGCCTATGTCGACCAGGACCTCGTCCTTGTCGATGCGCACGACGTTCCCGGTCACCACCTCGCCCTCCTCGATCGGTCGGAAGGTGGCCTCGTAGTTGGGAACGATCTCGCCGTCGAGTTCCAATAGGAGCCCGTTCGACCCCTCGACGACGCGAGCGTCGGGGTTCTCCGTCAGAGTTTGCACCGACGGAAGCCTAGCGCAGCCGTATCATTGCTGGGCAGATGCCGGTGCGAGCGACGAAGCGGGGACGGGAGCGCACCCGCTTTCAGCGCGGGGACTGCGACGTGCTCGTGTGCGGCGCGAGCTTCGCCGGCCTGGCGGTTGCGCGCGAGCTCGCCGGCTCGGGCGCGCGTGTGCTGCTGATCGACCGCTACGAGCTCGGCGAGCGCCAGACGTCGGCCTGCGCGATGCCCACCCCGTGGATGCAGGCGCTCGACGTGATGGGATCCTGGCGCCAGAGCTTCGACCGCATGACCGTGCACACGCGCTTCGGCACCGCCGTCTGGCCGCTTCCCTGGTCCTTCTCTACGTTCGACTACCGCGAGATCTGCGCGCTGCTGCGAAGCCAGTCCGACGGTCCTGACGTCGAGCTCGAGACGGCCGCGGTGATCGGCAGAGCGGGCTCCACGGTACACACCGATCGCGGCGACATCGAGGCGCCGTTGATCGTCGACGCGCTCGGCTGGCGGCGCGTGCTGTCCAACGTCTCGACCATCCAGCCGCCCGACGCGCCCCTCTCGCGCGGTCTTGAGGTCCACCCGCCGGGCACCGACGAGGAGATGCGGCTGTGGATCCATCCGCGGTACGTTCGCGCCGGCTACGCCTGGAGCTTTCCGGCCCGCGACGAGCTTCGCGTCGGTGCGGGCTCGTTCTGGCCGGCTCACCACGTCAAGGAGCCCACCGTCAGGCTCGCCGGCGAGCTGGGCCTGGCCCCCGATGGCTATCAGGGCAACTGGATCCCCCACAAGCTGCGGCCCGCGATCGAGGATGGGGTCTTCTTCGCGGGCGACTCGGCCGGACACTGCCTGCCCCTGACCGCCGAGGGCATCCGTACCGCGCTGTACTTCGGGCTGGCCTGCGGACGCGAGCTGCGCGCCGTGCTCGAGGGCCGCCGCTCGCGTACGGAGGCGCTCGCGCGCTACGGCGCGTTCTCCGATCGCCACGAGCGCAAATATCGCTGGATGCTGGGAAGCCAGCGGATCCTCGAGCGCCTGACGCCCACTCGTTTCGTGATCGCCTGGGCGCGCGCGCTGGAGAACCGCCGCCTGGCCGACTGGATCTTCACCCACTACCTCGACATCGCGCCGCCCTCGTTCGTGGGACAGCGCGGCGCGGCCTAGCTCAGGCCACCCGTCGCAGGGTGGGACGAGACGCCCTCCCGGCTGCCTCGAGAGCCAGCCGGCCGGCCTCGATGGCGCTGGTGCAGGCGACCTCGGCGAGCAGCCCGGGGCCGGCCACCATGTCCCCCGCGAGGAACACGCCCTCGCCGCGATCCACGGCCGGGCGGTCCTGCCAGGTGGTGCCCGGCGGATCGAGCGCGCCCGAGCGGCCATCCATCACCTGACGGCGCCGCCAGGCGGTGCGCTCGCGCCACTCGACGAGCGAGAGATCCAGCAACCGCTCCAGGCGAACGCCGGCCTGATCGGCGCTCTCCCCGGGGCGGATCGGCATCTGCGCCTGGATCAGCTCGTGCCCTGCGGGGGCCATGGAACGATCGGACGCGGAGTAGCGACCGATCCAGCCGGCCTCGTCGAGGTCCGAGACGATCCACGGATCGCCGCGCCGGCGGCGCAGCCCGAGGTCGACGCACACGGTGCGCCCGCTGGACCAGGCCAGCGACTCGTCCGCCAGCAGCTCCCGCGCCTGCGAAAGCTCGGTGGCGACGATCACGGGCCTGTCCTCGGGCAACGTCTCCACCGGGTGATCGGTCCGGACCTCGACGCGCATGGCGCGTACGCGACGCTCGAGCGTCGCGACCAGCGAGCCCCACCCTCCGCCGGCGTAGCGCACGACGGTGCTCGGCGGTGGAGTGCTGAGAAACAGGCGGACGGTGCGACTCCACACGAACGCCGCCGACAGCTCGCCCGGGTCGTGGTGGAAGGTGTAGACGCCGGCGGCCGAGGAGAGCATCGCGGCGGTGGCCTCGTCGGTGTGGCTAGCGGCCCACGAGCGGAAGTCGAGATCGACCGGAGCCTGTCGCCCGCGCAACCGCAGGATCGCGGGTAGCGCACCCAGCGGAGGGGTGCGCTGGATGGCTCCCTGCCAGCGAAACCGCGCGCCGGCGAGGGGCGGGTGCACACACTCGGGAAGCAGGTCGCGCTCCGCCAGCCAGTGCCACAGAACACCGTCCCTGTAGAGCGCGTGCGGACCGAGATTCGCTTTGTAGGGACCCTCATCGCTGCGCGCCCGTCCGCCCAGGGCGCCATGGCCCTCGAGCAGGCGCACCCTGGCTCCGCCCTCACTGCAGGCGATCGCCGCCGTCAGCCCTGCGAGTCCACCTCCGACAACCGTTATCTGGCGCATGATGATCCTCCGGAATCGACTGTGGGCTCCAAGGTACGCCGCAACTGGTCCGCTGTACAGTTCCAGTTATGAGCTTGAAATCAGGACCAGTTTCGGGACCCGAGCTGCTCGTGACGCTCGATCGCCGCGGCGAGCTGCCGCTTCACGAGCAACTGGGGCGATCGATCCGCGACGGCGTCCGCGCGGGGCGCCTCGGGGCCGGCATGAGGATGCCCTCCACGCGGGCGTTGGCAGGCGAGCTGGGGGTCTCGCGCGGGGTGGTCACCGAGGCCTATGGCCAGCTCGTGGCCGAGGGCTATCTCACGAGCTCCCAGGGGGCGCCCGTGCGCGTCTCGAGCGCGATCCGCGCCAGGGCTCCACGCGCCCCCGCGCGCTCGCTGCTGCCCAGCTTCGCCTATCACTTCCACCCGGGCCTGCCGGACCTCGCGGGCTTTCCCCGCGACCGCTGGCTGCGCTCGCTGCGCACGGCGCTGCGGACCTCGCCCCTCGATGCCGTCGGCTACCGCGACCCGCGTGGCGTTCCCGAGCTGCGGGAAGTGCTCGCGGACTTCCTCGGCCGCCTGCGCGGCACGGCGGCCGACCCCGAGCACCTGATGATCTGCACGGGCTTCATGCAGGGGCTCTCGCTGCTGTGCCGGGTGCTGGGCGGCGAAGGCGTGCGGGCGATCGCCCTGGAGGATCCCGGCTGGCACACGCATCGGCTGATCGTCGAACAGGCGGGCCTCGAGGTCGTGCCGATACCGGTGGACGCCCATGGCCTCGACGTCTCGGCGCTCGAGCGCAGCGAAGCAGCGGTGGTGGTGGTGACCCCGGCGCACCAGTTCCCAACCGGCAGGGTGTTGAGCCCCGAGCGAAGAGCGGCGCTCGTGGAGTGGGCCGAGAGCGGGGAGCGCCTGATCGTCGAGGACGACTACGACGGTGAGCTCCACTACGAGCGGGTGGCCGTCGGCGCGCTCCAGGGCCTCGCGCCCGAGCGGGTCGTGTACATCGGCTCGGCGAGCAAGCGCCTGGCGCCCGGCATCCGGCTGGGCTGGCTGCTGTCGCCCTCGTGGCTGGCCTGGCAGATGATCTCGACGAAGGCCGTGGAGGACGGCGGCTCGGAGGTGCTCGGGCAGCTCGCGCTCTGCGACTTCCTGGCGCGCGGCGAGCTCGACCGCCATCTGCGACGCATGCGCCTGCGCTACCAGGAACGGCGCGGCGCGCTGCTCTCCGCACTCTCGCGCTCGCTACCGCAGGGCCGGCCGGGCGACGGGGCGGCGGGCCTGTTCGAGCTGGTCGAGCTGCCCGAGGAGATCGACGAGGGCGCACTGCTCGCGGCTGCCCGGGAGCGCGGGGTGGGTGCCGAGGGGCTGGCGCTCCACCGCTTCGCCGCCGACGGGCCTCCGGGGGTGCTGCTCGGCTTCGCCAACCTGTCAGAGCCCGCGATCGAGCAGGGTGTGCGCCTACTGGGCGAGGCGATGGGCGAGCTGGGGAGCGCTCGGCGCGGCCCTCGCGCGCGATCGGCACTCAGCGCCGCACCACCAGCACCACGCCGACGAGCAGCAGGACCAAGCCGATGATCCGCGGCGCGCCGATGTGTTGCCTTGACAGGCCGAGCAGCCCGAAGCGATCGACCACCACGGCGATCACGAGCTGGCCGGTGACGACGATCGCCGTGAGCGCACTAAGCCCGAGGGTGCGGACCGTGACCAGCGCGACGGTCACGTAGAACGCGCCGAGAATCCCCCCGATCAGCGCCCACCAGGGCGCCTTGCCGACAGCGCCGACGCTGGGCAGGCCGCCGCTCGAGAGCGAGGCGACGACGATCAGGACGAGCGTTCCCACGAGAAACGAGACGGTGGCCGCCTGCAGGCTGCCGACCTGCCGCCCGAGCCGCGCGTTCACCGGCGCCTGCAGGCCGACGAAGCAGCCGGCCGCTACGGCCAGGAGCACCGCGAGCGTGCGGCTCACTTGGCCTCCAGCCAGTTCTGCCCCACGCCGACATCGACCGCCAACGGCGGGTCGCGATCCCACACGCCGACCATCTCGCGCTCGATCAGCTCGCTCGCCCGCGCCGCCTCCGCAGGGGGGCCCTCGAACAGGAGCTCGTCGTGGATCGTGAGGATCAGGCGCGTGTCGAGGCACTCCTCTGCGAGGGCGCGATGGCAGCGCACCATCGCCAGCTTGATGATGTCCGCGGCGGTGCCCTGGATCACCGTGTTGACGGCCAGCCGCTCCCCGAGCGTACGCACCTGGTAGTTGCGCGCCCGCAGCTCGGGTATCTGGCGGCGCCGGCCCCACAGCGTCTTGACATAGCCATCCTCCTGCGCGCGCTCCACCGTCTCGGCGATGAAGCTCGCCACCCGGGGAAAGCGCTCGAGATAGGCATCGATGAACTCCTTGGCCTCCTCGCGTGGGATGTTGAGGCGATCCGCGAGCCCAAAGTCGGACAGCCCATAGACGATCCCGTAGTTGATCATCTTGGCCTTCGAACGCATGCCCGGGTCGATCTCCCCCGGAGCCACCCCGAAGACCTGCGAGGCGGTGGCGGTGTGAACGTCTTCGCCACGCTCGAAGATCTCCTTCAGCACCGGCTCGCCTGCGGCGTGGGCGAGCACGCGCAGCTCGATCTGCGAGTAGTCGGCCGAGATCAGCACCGAGCCCGGCTCGGCCTCGAAGCAGCCCCGTATCTCACGTCCGAGCGGCGTGCGGATGGGCACGTTCTGCATGTTCGGGTTGGTGCTCGACAGGCGGCCCGTCTGGGCGACGGCCTGCAGGAAGGTGGTGTGGATCCGCGAGCGCTCGTCCGCGAGCTCGGGGAGCACGTCGAGGTAGGTCTTGATCAGGGTCGAAAGCTCGCGCCAGCGCTCGATCTTCGGGATGATCTCGTGCTCGGAGCGGATCGCCTGAAGCACGCGGGCATCTGTCGAATATCCAGTCTTGCCGCGCCGCTTGCGCGACAGGCCGAGCTTCTCGAACAGGATCTCCCCGAGCTGCTGCGGCGAGGCGATCACGAACTCTTCTTCGGCGAGCGCGTAGATGTCCAGTTCGCAGGTCGCGATCTCCTCGCGCACCCGCCCGGTGATCTCGGCGAGCCGGCCCAGGTCCAGGCGCACGCCGATGAGCTCCATCTCGCGCAGGACGGCCACGAGCGGCAGCTCGATCTCGCCCATCACCTGTTCGAGGCCCCGCTCTGAGATCTGCTCGCGCTGCCAGCCAGCGAGCGCCGCGAGCAGCACGGCGTCTCCCGCCAGCGGGTCCTCCATGTCGGTGGCCAGCCCGCGCTCTTCACAGAGCTCAGCGAATGGGTAGCCACGCCTGGCGGGATCGAGCAGGTAGGCGCCGAGCAACGTGTCGTGGACCAATCCCGGCGGAACGACTCCGAGCGCCTTGGCGTCGTGCGCGATCACGGCCCGCTCGCCACAGGCCTCCGCGACCTGCTCGGGAGAGTCGCAGTCGCCGGCGAGCACCTCGGAGACCACCCCTCGCCCGGCCGCGCCGCCGGCCACCCCCCCGGCGGCCGGTGCGAGCCCCGCGGCAAAGCGCCACGGCGAGCCCTCCGCGAACAGCGCGCCCTCGGGCGTCTCGATGGGGCGGGCCACCACGGAGAGCTCCCCGCCGTCGGGCAGCGCCGCGATGTCGGCCGGCGTGCCCGAGCGGACGGGCGCGGTGAGCTTCGATTCGACCGCCGGCGCGGGCGCCGCCAGCTCGGAGTCGCCGAGCGCCTCCTCGAGGCGGCGCAGCGGGTCGCGCAGCTCATATGTGCGGAACACCTCGCGCAGACGGGAGCGGTCCGGCTCGCGGGTCGCCTCGGCCGCGATGTCGAAATCGACGGGGAGGTCGCGCTGGACGGTGGCGAGGCTCTTCGAGACGCGCGCATCCTCGGCGTGGTCGTGCAGGTTCTCTTTGCGCTTGGGGCCGCTTATGTCATCGACGTGCGACAAAACCCCCTCGAGCGAGCCGTAGCTCTGGATCAGCTCGCTCGCGGTCTTGTCGCCGATCCCCGGCACCCCGGGTATGTTGTCCGAGGTGTCCCCCTTCAACCCGTAGAAGTCCGGGATCTGCTCTGGCGCGATCCCGTAGCGATCGACCACAGCCTGGCGGTCGTAGATCTTCGTGTCGGTGATTCCCCGGGCCGTCGCCATCACCTTGACCAGGCCCTCGTCGTCGATCAGCTGAAAGACGTCGCGGTCGCCGGTCACGATCATCACCGGCACGGGCGGGCTCGCCGCGAGCGCCCGCTCGGCGAGCGACGCGATCACGTCGTCCGCCTCGTAGCCCTCCAGGCGGACGTTGCGATAGCCGAACGCGTCGACCAGCGGTTCCATCGCCGGCCACTGCTGCTTGAGCAGGTCCGGGCGGGAGCGGCGCTGGGCCTTGTATTCGGAGAACAGCTCGGTGCGACCGGAGCTGCCGGCGTCCCAGGCCACGACGGTGGGGCATACCCCATAGTCGGTCACGATCTTCACGAGCATCGAGGCGAAGCCGAAGATCGCGTTGGTGGGCACCCCGGTCGAGGTCGCGATCGACTCCGGGAGCGCGAAGAAGGCCCGGTAGACGAGGCTTGGGCCGTCGATCAGGAACAGGCGCCGCCCCTGCGCCGCGCCGCCCTCGCCGGGAGGCGTGCGCGCGGGCTCGACAACGGGTGCCGTGGTCTTCTGGGCCATCGATGCATCACTCTACGAGGAGCCGCCGAGCGCCGCGAGCGCGCCGTTGGGGCGGGCGCGAACGGCCGTCCTTGACATTCCCAGCGCTCGTAGCGCCTAACATGCCGTGCCGCCAACAACCTAGGAGCACCCTCCACGATGAGCGCCACCCCAAGTGCGCAGTACCGCCTCACCATCCGCGTCCGGATCGAAGACGCCCAGGGAATGCTCGGGGCGCTCACGAGCAGGATCGGCGAGGCAGGCGGCATCGTCGCGGCGGTCGACCTGGTCGAGGTGGACGGCGGCCAGAGCCTGCGCGACATCGTCGTCGACGCCTCCGGCATGGAGCATTGGGAGCAGATCATCGGCGCGATCGCGGCGCTGGACGGAGTCGAGGTGATCGACACGACCGATCGCACCTTCCTGCTGCACGTGGGCGGCAAGATCGAGCAGCACAACAAGCATCCGCTGAAGACCAGAGACGACCTCTCGATGGTGTACACCCCGGGCGTGGCACGGGTCAGCCTGGCGATCGCCGAGGACGAGGACAGGGCGTTTCAGTACACGATCAAGCGCAACACCGTCGCGGTCGTGTCCGACGGCAGCGCCGTCCTCGGTCTGGGTGCGATCGGCCCGGCGGCGGCAATGCCGGTGATGGAGGGCAAGTGCTGCCTGTTCAAGGAGTTCGCGGCCGTGGACGCGTTCCCCATCTGCCTTGACAGCACCGACCCCGCCGAGATCGTGCGAACGGTCGAATTGATCGCGCCCGCGTTCGGCGGCATCAACCTCGAGGACATCTCGGCGCCGCGCTGCTTCGTGATCGAGGAGCAGCTGAAGGAGCGCCTCGACATCCCCGTGTTCCACGACGACCAGCACGGCACCGCGGTCGTCGTGATGGCGGCGCTGCTCAACGCGGTCAAGCTCACGGGCCGCACGCTCGAGGATCTCAGCGTAATGATCATCGGGCTGGGCGCGGCCGGGATCGCGGTGACGAAGATCCTGCTGGCCGCCGGGGTCCGCCAGATCGTCGGGGCGGACTCAAGCGGAGCGCTTCACGTCCAGCGCGAGGACTACCTCGACGGCTCGATGAACCCGCTGAAGCGCTGGTTCGCCGAGGTCACCAACCCCGACTGCCGCGCGGGTGCGCCGGCGGACGTGATCGAGGGTGCCGATCTGCTGATCGGGGTCTCGGGAGCACGGGCGCTGCCCGCCGAGTCCCTGTCGCGCATGAACGACGACGCGATGGTGTTCGCGATGGCCAACCCGAACCCCGAGGTCCATCCCGAGGAGGCAGCGCCGCACGTGCGCATCATGGCCACGGGACGCTCTGACTACCCCAACCAGATCAACAACGTGCTGTGCTTCCCGGGCATCTTCCGGGGAGCGCTGGACGTGCGCGCCACCGCGATCACCGAGGAGATGAAGATGGCCGCCGCCCGCGCGATCGCGGCGATCGTCGAGGATCGGGAGCTGCGCGAGGACTACATCATCCCGTCGGTCTTCAATCGCGACGTCGCCCCGGCGGTGGCCGCGGCGGTCGCCGACGAGGCGCGGGCGGCCGGGATGGCGCTCGCCGGCCAGGAGCTGGGCTTCGCCCACGGCGACACGATGACGGGAAGCTCCCCGCTCGACGGACCGGCGCACTGAGGCCCTCGGGCTCCCGTCGCGGGGCGCTTCCGGCGCCGGCTGGGTGTGAGAGGCTGACGACGTGAGCGCCCTGCGCGTGACGATCACGGGAGCGACCGGGCTGATCGGCCGGCCGCTGATCGCGGCCCTGCGCGAGCGGGACGCGGAGGTGACCGTCCTCTCGCGCGATCCGGCCCGTGTGAAGGAGCAAACCGCCGCCGAAGGATCGGCCCCCGGCGCCGGCGGCTCGGCGTCCGTGCAGGCCGTGCGGTGGGATCTCATGCGGGAACCGGCGCCAGCCGACGCCCTCGCCGGGCGCGACGCGGTGGTGCATCTTGCGGGGGAGAACGTCGCCCAGCGCTGGACCGCGACGGCCAGGCGGGAGATCCGCGAGAGCCGCGTGCGGGGGACGCGCCATCTCGTGGAGGGGCTCGGCGCGGCGGATCCCCGTCCGAGCACGCTGGTCAGCGCTTCGGCGATCGGCTACTACGGAGCGCACGGCGAGGAGCCGATCGACGAGGACGTCCCGGCCGGGACGGATTTCCTGGCGGGCGTCTGCGCGGAGTGGGAGCTCGAGGCCGAGCGGGCGAGCGGGCTCGGCATGCGCGTGGTCGAGGTGCGCACCGGCGTCGTGCTGTCCGGCGAGGGTGGAGCGCTCGAGAAGATGCTGCCCGCCTTCAAGCGCGGCGTGGGCGGCCCGGTGGCGGGTGGGCGCCAGTACGTCTCCTGGATCCACCGCGACGACCTGGTCGGCGTGATTCTCGCCGCGATCGAGGACGAGCGCTGGAGCGGGCCGGTCAACGCCACGGCGCCCGAGCCGGTGTCCAACCGTGAGTTCTCGCGCGCCCTGGGGGGGGCGCTCGGCAAGCCCTCGTCGCTGCCGGTGCCCGGGCTCGCGCTGCGCCTGCTCTACGGCGAGATGGCGGAGATCGTGACGAGCGGCGCGCGCGTCGTGCCCGCCAAGGCGCTCGTGCTCGGCTACCGCTTCCGCCACCCTCGCCTGGCCGAGGCGCTCGGCTCGACGCTGGCGCGCGCGGAATAGGACAGCGCCGCCCCTGCGCGCTCAGGCGGGCATCGGCTCGCGCCGTGGTGGACGCGGGGAGCGGTTCTGGGCCTCGATGATCACCCGGCAGGGGCGCTTGCTCAAGAGATAGGCGGCGGTCGGGCCGATGCGCTGCTCTCCGGCCGGCGCGTGGATCGTCGACCAGTAGATGACGTCCGAGCCCACCCGTTCTGCTTCCTCGACGAGCGCCGCTCCGGGGTTGCGGGTGCGGATCAGGCCGGTGTGGATCTTGATCCCGGCGCGGCGCGCCTTGATGCGCGCGCTCTCGAGCACCGAGCGGCCATGCGCCTCCTCCTCCTCGAGCCCCGCCTCGAGCGACAGCTGGCTTGGCACGGGCAGGACGAAGATCGCGTAGAGGACGCCGTCCTCGCCGATCAGCTTGGCGGCGCTGCCGAGCGCGGCCGCGCTCACGTCGTCGCCGAAGATCGGCACGAGCGCGGTCTTGTACTCGAGCTCCTCGAAGTCCGGCGGGCGCTCCGGGCGCGGCAGCCTGTAGGACTTCGTTGGGCTGAGGCCCTGGCGCTTTCGGTAGATGAAGTAGCCGCCCATGCCGAGGACCATCCAGGGGATGCCGACGATCTTCGCCTCGCTGTGAAGCACGGTGACCGCCACCCACGCGGCGGCCGTGCCGATGCCCCCGATGACGGCCGCCATCGGGATCACATAACCGCGGATGCGCACGCCCCAGGGGCTCACGTAGGGGCGCTCGCGGTCGGGGTCTTTGATGCGCAGCGCGATGATCGCGGCGTGCGCCGTCGTGAAGGAGAGCATCGCGCCGAAGGAGTAGAGGTTGCCCAGCACCTGGGTGTTGCCGTAGATGATCAGGACGCCGGCGAGCGCCGAGAAGAAGATCAGCGTGAACCACGGGGTGCGGTAATGGGGGTGGAGCTGGGAGAAGATGCTCGGCAGCTGGCGGTGCTCGGAAAGCGACCAGGACAGGCGGGAGATGCCGATCATGCCGGCATTCGTCGCGATGAACAGGATCGTCGCGGCGAGCAGGCCGACGTAGTATTCGGCGAACCTCAGCACCCCGCCGTGCAGGCCCAGGCGGGAGATCACGCCGAGGACGGGGTCGTTTTCGAAGAAGCCGCCGAGCGCCGTCGCGTAGCCCGGATGGGAGAACGTCTGTTTGAGCTCGGCGCTGTAGCCGACGCCGTGGTGCACGACCGGGAGCGCCGAGAGGGCCACGATGGAGATGCCGGCGTAGACGCCGAGCACGGCCAGCACCACGAGGTTGACGGCTTTGGGTACCTCCGTGCCGGGGTTCCTGGACTCCTCGGCCATGTTGGCGACCGTCTCGATGCCCGTGTAGGCGAGCATCGCCAGCGAGAGCGCGAAGATCAGTTCCTTCCAGCTGGGCACGCTTCCGAGGTGCACCTGATGGATCAACAGCGAGGGGTCGAGCACGAGCACGACACCGACCGCGACCAGCAGGGTCTGGGTGCTCAAGTCGAGGATTGCGAGGATGAAGTTGAGCTTCGCCGACTCGCCGAGGCCACGAATGTTCAGCCACGCCAGCAGCACGACGACGGTCAGCCCGACGAAGATGTCGTCGGGGTTGTGCTTGAGCGCGTGCAGGCCCGGGAACGCGCTGAGGTAGTGCGGGACGAAGAACGCCGAGATGGCGATCGTGAGGATGTAGTCGAGGCTGAGCGCCCAGCCCGCGAAGAAGGAGACGACGTCGTTGAAGGCGTGCCGGGCGAACGAGGAGGAGCCGCCGGCTTCCGGGAACATCGCGGCGCCCTCTGCATAGGTTTTGGCGGTCAGCGCGAAAAGCCCGCCCGCGAACACGAATACGAGCGGCGTGAGGCCAAGTGCGTGGGCCGCCACGAGCCCGAGCGCGTAGTAGATCGAGGAGCCGACGTTGCCGTAGGCCGTCGCGAACAGCCCGGGAACCCCGACGGACCGGCGCAGTCCGCGCTGTGTGAGCCGTGCCATGACCCTGCAGCGTATAGAGCCCCCCACCCGCCCCCGCGCGCCCGGCACCCCGGCAATTCGATGCAAAATCCCATGCACCGCAGTCTGAAAAGCAGGAGGCAGCCGTATCATCCCGACGACCCGGGTCACAGCGATCCCCGGTCTCGATATGACTGGCTCGCGCCGTGGAAACTACAACTCGGGAGAGGACTTCGTCCTCGAATACGGAGAGCTGCGCTTCACCTTCAACGAGGAGGACTTCTCCGAGCGCTGCGAGCAGGCGGCGCTGAAGCTCGGGTTCGTCGGCGGACGCCTGGGCGAGGAGGAGCTCGAAGACCTCGTCAACCTGGCCGTCAACGGCGAGATCTCAGACCCGGCCTCCGCGCTCGGCGAGCACGTCAACGACTGCTGGCCGGAGCTCGTCGGACCGGCCGAGCGCTCGCTGGTCCATTGGCTGCGCAGGCTGGTGTTCCGCGGGGCCTGGCTCGACCAGCGGGTCAACGAGCGAGAGCTCGACGTCGTCTTCCAGGAGGAGACCGGCGGCTTTGCCTACGTGCAGCCGGCAGGCTCCCGCTCAGACCGCGGCGGGGAGCCGATCGAACTGGCGCCCGAGCCCTCCTGGGGCCGGGTCGCCTACCGCCGCTAGCAGGCGCGGGCGGGCTCGCTCAGCCGGCCGCGTCCATCGCCGTCGCGCGCGCCTGCATGATCGCCCGCGCGCCCTCGTCCCCAACGAGCAGCTCGGGCCTGAGCGTGGCGCTGCCCACGAGATCGAGGATCGGCTGGCGGCCGGTAGAGGTCAGCGCGACATCGAGCGCGATTACAGTCGTCTCTCCGCCGAATGGGCGAGTCGCGGTGGCGATCACCGTCAGTGAGCCGGCATCCTTGAGGTTGCGAGCGGCCGCGAGTGCCTTGCGGGCGGCCTGCGGAGACAGGCCGTCGAGGCTGTCGATCAGCACCAGCGCGTCAGAGCCGCGCGCCGCCACCCGCCTGGCGGCGTCAAGGGCGCGTTCGAGCGCCTGCAGCTGGGCGTCCGCCGAGGAGGCGAGTCCGAGCGCGGCGCTCGGTGCCACGGGGCCCTCCTGCCACTCGGCGATCTCCTCCGGTCGCGCGCCGAGCAGCACGAGCGTGATCTCGAGATCGTCGCTGGTGCTCACGGCCGCGAGCAGCCGGCGCAGCGTCTCGGTCTTCCCGGCATGCGGCGCACCCACGATCACGGCGCGCGAGCCACGGCCCAGCGGCGTGAGCCACTCGATCGCCTCGAGCGTGGGGTCCTCCGAGCCGAGCGCCAGACGCACGCTCGGATAGGCGACCGGGAGATCCTCGTAGCGGGTGCCTTCCGAGACGCTGTCGGCCGACGCCCCGTTGATCGTGTCCACGCGGATCAGCGACGGATAGCGCTCGGATCGCCGCGGCGTGCGGATCGGACCGGTCACGCGATCGCCGGAGACGAGCTCACAGCGTCGCACCTGGGCCGCGGAGATGTAGACGTCATCGTCGGAGGGCTCGGGGGGGTCGATGCGCAGGAAGGCCGACCCGTTGCCGAGCAGCTCGACGACCCCCTCGGCGACACGCTCGGCACTCGTGGCCGGGCCCGCGTCGCGATCGCCCCTGTCTGCGGCCGCCTTCTCCCCGTCCGCCTCCCGCGGCACTTTCGCCCGGCGGGGGCGGGGGGTCGAGGCGCGCCCGGACCGGCGCCTCGGACGTGCCGTCGGCGCGGGGCCGGAGTCTGGCTCCTCGTCATCCTCGACGGAGGCAGCCGCGCCGGAGTCGCCGCCCTGATCGTCGTCCTCGGTGGTCGCCGTCTCGCCCGAGTCGGCGCCGGCGGATCCCTCCTCGCCGAGGATCGCATCGATCAGCTCGGCCTTGCGCAGCCGCCGGAAGCCGTCGAGGCCCAGCTGGTCGGCTATCGCGTGCAGGTCGGCGAGTGGGCTCGCCTGGAGCTCTGAGCGCTCGAGTACTGCCATGTTGTTTCCTTCGCTTTCATCGTTGGATGGGCGGCTGGCGTCCCGGCGCGTTGGACAGCGCCGGGCACCCGTATATCTGTCCCAGCCTAGCGGCGGTGAGCTCCCCGAGGCCTGCGCCGGGCCGGCGACGCCGGCTACTCGACCGCGGAGGGCTCGTAACGCAGTTCCTCGGCGAGCGCCAGATCCCTGCTCGGCTCGAGCGCGCCCGACAGCGCCGCGCGCACCTTGAGGAAGTCGCTGGCGGCCTCGACATCATCGAGCCGGAAGATGTGTGCGCCGGCGTCCGCGACGGACGCGAGCGCGGCGAGCTCACCGCCCAGCAGGCCGTCGCTCCTACCTCCCAGCAGCGCCCGCAAGACGTGCTTGCGCGGGAGCGCGATGAGCAGCGGCACTTCGAGCTCGTGCAGCCGCGCCAGGCCGCCAAGCAGCTCGATCGCCCGCCGGGGCGTTTCGACGCGGTCGAGGCCCGGAGCGACGATCAGCCGATCGCGGGCCACTCCGGCCGCGAGCGCGTCCTTGAGGTTCCCCGGCGGCACCACGAACGCCGCTCCGGTGCGCGCGCAGAGCTCCGCGAGTGCACAGCGCCCGGTCGGGTCGTTGACGATGCAGGCGCCGGCGTCGATCGCGGCACGAGCGAGCTCGGGCTCGCTCGTGCTCACCGAGACGATCGCCGCGGGCTCGCAGGCGAGCCGTTCGATCAACGCCACCGCGCCATCGATCCGCCGCTCGACGTCATGCGGGCGGTCGGCGTCCGTGGGTGAGCCCGCCTGCACATCGAGAATGTCGGCTCCGGCGCCGAGCAGCTCCGGCGCGCGCTCGAGCGCTCCGGCGAGGCCGCCCGAGTCGGGCGACTCGGCCACGATGCCCATCAGCCATGGGCGAGTGCCCAGTTCCAGCACGCGGTCGACAGCGTGCAGGCGCCTTGCAGGCGCGTTCATCGCCCCGGCTCGGAGGCGGGTGTCGCCGCACCCGCCATGCCCGCAGCCGCCGCGGCCGGCGCAGAGGCGCCGGCGGCGAGGATCCCCTCAGCGGCAGCCTCAGCGGCGAAGGCCCGCAGCTCGAGCGCCCGTCGCTCCTCGCTCCAGCCGAGCTCCTGCGCAAGCACGGCGCCGACCCGCTCGACCGGGCCGCCGGCGGCGTCGAGCGCGAGCTCCCGCGCGGCCAGCAGGCCCAGGCGGGTGCGCCGCAACAGCACGTCGCCGACGCTGCGGGCCTGCTCGCGGCGCGCGGCGAGCGCCACCTCGGCGAGCAGGTCCGGCAGGCCGGGCACGATCGGCTGTGCCAGCTCGGGGCGGGTGGGGTTCGATTCCGCCGCCAGCGCGAGCACCTGATGGGCGGCGTGCCCGTAGCGTGAGGCGAGCGCCGGGTAGGACTCGGCCGGCACCCCCTCAACGCGCGGCAGCTCCTCGACTGCGATGGCCTGGCCGAGGGGGATCTCGTGCGTGCGGCAGGGCGCGTCGCGGGCGTCGCGCTCGACCAGCCGGTCGACCGTCATCTTGGCCATCCGCCGCCAGGTCGTGAGCTTGCCACCCGTGATCGTGATCATCCCCGACGAGGTCTCATACAGCTCGGCCTTGCGCGAGATGTCCACCGACTTCTTGGGGTCGCCCGTCGAGATCAGCGGGCGCACACCGGCGAACGCGCCCGTCAGCTGCGCCGGCCCGAGCGCCGACCCGAAGAACCCGTTGATGGCTTCCAGCAGGTAGGCGATGTCGTCCTCGGAGGGCCTGACGTGGTCGAGCGGCCCCTCGTAATCGTTGTCGGTCGTACCGATGAGCGTGTGCCCCAGCCAGGGGAGTGCGAAGATCGTTCGCCCAGCGCCGGCCGGGACGATCGCTCCACCCCTCAGGGGCAGGTCGTCGTGACGCAGGGTGATGTGGGTGCCGCGGCTCGGACGAATGCGCGGCAGCTCGGCCTGGTCGTGGAGCTCGTCGGGGCGCAGCTGGTCGGCCCACACGCCGGTCGCATTGACGACGTTCGGGGCCCTCACCTCGAAGCTCTCCCCGCTCTCGCCGTCGAACACCCGCACGCCGTGGGCGCGGCCGTCGCGCTCCAACAGTCCCGTCACGTTGAGCCGGTTCGCGCAGATCGCGCCGAAGCGCTCGGCCTCACCGAGCACTGTGAGCACTAGCCGCACGTCGTCGGTCTGGCAGTCATAGAAGAGATACCCGCTGGTCGGCTCGCGCGCGGCCAGCGCCGGCAGGAGCTCGACCACCTCGACGCCCGTGATGACACGGTGGCGCTCGGGGCTCCAGGACTCGCCCTCCTGCTGGCGTGCGCGCCGCGTGCGCAGCCGGTCGCGATCGACCGCCATCACGTCGTAGAGGTTCAGGCCCACGCCGACCAGCCGATCGGGACGGGCGCCCTCGAACGCGGGCACCACCATCGGCAGCGGGCGGACCAGATGGGGCGCGAGCGCCACCATCAGCTGGCGCTCGAGCAGCGCCTCGCGCACGAGGCCGAGGTCGAAGTTCTGCAGGTAGCGAAGGCCGCCGTGCACGAGCTTGCTCGAGCGGCTCGAGGTCCCCGAGGCGAAGTCGGCGCGCTCGAGCAGCGCCACGCTGTAGCCGCGCGAGGCGGCGTCGAGCGCGACGCCGGCGCCGGTGATCCCGCCACCCACGACCACGACATCGAACTCCTCCTGCGACAGCGCTGCAAGCGCCTGGCTGCGCTCGATCACGAGCCCAGTCTGGCAGAGCCGCAGCTCAGATATGGGCGAGCTCGGCGGTGATTTCGCTCACCGCCGACTTGGCGTCGCCGAACAGCATCGTGGTCTCGGGCTCGTAGTAGAGCTCGTTTTCAATACCCGCGAAGCCGGGATTCATCGAGCGCTTGATCACGATCACCGAGTGGCTGTTCGAGACTTCGAGGATCGGCATGCCGTAGATCGGCGAGGAGGGCGTGTTCTTCGCCGCCGGGTTGGTCACGTCGTTGGCGCCGATCACCAGGGAGACGTCCGTTCGCCCGAACTCCTGGTTGGCCTCATCCATCTCCTCCAGCTGGTCGTAGGGCACGTCGGCCTCGGCGAGCAGCACGTTCATGTGCCCGGGCATGCGCCCGGCCACCGGATGGATCGCGAAGGCAACCTCCACCCCGCGCGCTTCGAGCTCTTTGGTCAGCTCGCGCACGGCATGCTGGGCTTGGGCAACGGCCATGCCGTAGCCCGGGACGATCATCACGCGGCTCGCGTAGGCGAGCTGGATCGCGGCGTCCGCGGCGCTTGTCGAGCGCACGGTGCCCTCGTGCTCGCCCGCGCCCGCGGCGCCCTCGACGGCCCCCCCGCCGCCGAAGCCGCCGGCCACGATCGCCGGAATCGAGCGGTTCATCGCCGCGGCCATCAGGTTCGTCAGGATCGACCCGGACGCCCCTACGATCATGCCGGCGACGATCAGCGCGGTGTTGTTCAGCGCGATCCCGGTCGCGGCCGCCGACAGGCCGGTGAAGGCGTTGAGCATCGAGATCACGACGGGCATGTCGGCACCGCCGATCGGCAGCACGACGGCATTGCCAAGCAGCGCGGCGCACACGAGCAGGCCGATGAACAGCCCTTCGGAGTGGCTGCCGGCCGCGATGTCGATGCCCGCGGCAAGCGCGAGGATCAGCAGCACGAGGTTGACGATCTGCTGGGCGGGACCGAGGCTGATCGGGCGCCCGGGGATGATTTCCTGGAGCTTGCCGAAGGCGATGTTCGATCCCCAGAAGGAGACCGAGCCGACGATCGCCGCGAACAGCGAGAAGATCGCGATGTAGGTGGCGGTGTTGGAGTAGCCGTCGGTGAGGCGGAACTCGGCCCAGGAGATCAGGAACACCGCGCCGCCGCCCACGCCGTTGAACAGAGCGACCATCTGCGGCATCGCCGTCATCTTCACCTGCCGCGCCGCGGGAATGCCGACCGCAGCGCCGAGCGCCACCCCGAGCGCGATGAGTCCCCAGTTGCCCTCGTGCGGGTTCAGCAGCGTGGCGATCACGGCAATCGCCATGCCGACCGCCGCCGTGCGGTTTCCGCGCACCGCGGTGGTCGGGCCCGAGAGGCCCCTCAGGCCCTGGATGAACAGCGAGAAGGCGATGATGTAGAGGACGTCCAGGAAGTTCTGGTTGTGCAGGAACGAGCTGGCCAGCGGCGGAGCGATCACGGCGCCTTCCCCCCGTCGGAGTCGCCGCCGTCGCCGGTCCCCGAACCGCCATCACGCCGCTGGGGCTTGGACTTGAACATCTCGAGCATCCGATCGGTGACGAGAAAGCCACCGACGATGTTGATCGTGCCGAAGGCGATCGCGATCACGAGGATGATCTTGTTGAACGTCCCGTTGCCGGCCAGGCCGATGATCAGCAGGCCGCCGAGGAGCACGATCCCGTGGATCGCGTTCGTTCCCGACATCAGCGGCGTATGCAGCGTGTTGGGCACCTTGGAGATGACCACGAAGCCGATGAAGCCGGCCAGCACGAGGATCGCGAGGTTGGTCGTGAGGGTGCTCGCGAGGATCACGACGCGTCCTCTTGGGGCGGCGCGGCGGGCGAGTTCGCCGCGGCCGGCTCACTCGGCGCGGCCGGCGACCCCGTCGCCTCGACGGCGGCCCTGGCGCCGGGGTTGACGATCTCGCCGTCGCGCACGATGCACGCCCCGCTGACGATCTCATCGTCGAAGTTCAGCTCCAGGGCGCCGTCCTCGCCGATGAACAGCTCGAGCAGCGCGAGCACGTTGCGGGCGAACAGCTGGGAGGAGTGCTCGGCCATGCTCGCCGGCAGGTTCAGCGGCGAGACGATCTTCACATCGTGGCGGACGACCGTCTCGCCGGGCACGGTCAGCTCGCAGTTGCCGCCCGACTCGCCGGCGAGGTCGACGATCACCGATCCCGGCTTCATCCCCTCCACCGCCTCGGCGGTCACGAGCTTCGGAGCCGGGCGCCCGGGCACGAGCGCCGTTGTGATGACGACGTCGAAGCCCTTGATCGCGTCGGTCAGCGCCTGCTGCTGGCGGGCGCGCTCCTCATCGGTCAGCTCGCGCGCGTAGCCACCCTCACCGCTGGCCTCGACGCCGAGGTCGAGCCATTGGGCGCCGAGCGACCGCACCTGCTCGGCGACCTCCGGTCGCACGTCATAGCCGGTCGTGCGCGCGCCGAGCCGTTTGGCGGTCGCGAGCGCCTGAAGACCCGCCACGCCCACCCCGAGCACGAGCACCTTGGCCGGCGGGATCGTGCCGGCGGCGGTCATCAGCATCGGGTAGAAGCGCCCCATCTCCTCGGCTCCGAGCAGCGCGGCCCTGTAGCCCGCGACGTTGCTCTGCGAGGACAGCGCATCCATCGACTGCGCGCGCGAGATCCGCGGAATCGCCTCCATCGCGAACGCGGTCGCCTTGGCGTCGGCCAGCGCCCGCGTGGTCTCCGGGCTCGTGAGAGGGGCGAGGAACCCGATCAGGATCGAGCCCGAACCGAGTCCGCGGATCTGCTGGGGATCGGGCGGCGCGATCGTGACGACGACGTCCGAGCTCCACACCTGTGCCGCGTCGTCGGTGACCCGCGCACCGGCCTCTTCGTAGGCGGCATCCGTAAGCAGGGCGTCCGCTCCCGCGCCCTTCTGCACGAGGACCTCGAGACCCTTCGACTCCAGCTTGCCGACGACCTCGGGCACAAGCGCGACCCGGTGCTCGCCCGCCGCAGTCTCCTTCGGAACACCTATCCGCATTGGCAGGTCGGCAACGTATCCCATCCCAGCTACGGGCCGCAGTCAGGGTGTGCGAGACTCGAAACGCGATGACCGTCAACCTGACGCGCATCTACACGAAGCTGGGCGACGACGGCGAGACGCATCTCGGCGACATGAGCCGGGTATCGAAGGTCCATCCCCGGGTGGAGGCCTACGGCACCGTGGATGAGCTCAACGCGGCGATCGGGGTGGCGCTCCTGCAGCCCGGGCTGGCGGGAAGCTTTGCCGAGTGGCTGCGCCGGGTGCAGAACGACCTGCTCGACGTCGGCGCCGATCTGTCGGTGCCCGCAGCGAGCGGGGACGAGGCCTCGGCCGGCGCCGCCGCGCAGGGGCGGCTGCGCGTCGGACCGGCCTACACCGAGTGGCTCGAGGGGGCCCTCGACGAGGTCAACTCGACGCTCGAGCCGCTGCGCTCGTTCGTGATCCCCGGCGGGACGCCGGCGGCGGCGCACCTGCACGTGTGCCGCACCGTCTGCCGGCGCGCCGAGCGGCGGACGATCGCGATCGGCCCGGAGGGCAACCCCGAGGTGGTGCGCTACCTGAACCGCCTCTCCGACCTGCTGTTCGTTCTCAGCCGAGCGGCAAATACACAGGAAGACGGCACCGAGGCGGGACCGGAGTCACTGTGGGAGCCGGGCGCGCACCGCTCGGAGCCTCGCCGGCAGGACTCCTGAGCGACCCGGCGAGCCGCCGGTGGACGGCCAGCGCCGCTCGGCGGCACGGAGCGCGGCCACCGCGAGCGCCATCCACAGCGCGGCGAGCAGATAGCCCCCGAAGACATCGCTCGGCATGTGCCAAGCGAGGATCAGAAGCGCGCAGCCGACCGCCAGGGCGAAGGCGGCCCCTAGCGCCGTGACCAGCGGACGAAGGCGGGCCGGAACGACCAGCAACGCGCACAGCACGAGCGCGAGCGCCGCGGTCGAGTGCCCGCTGGGCCATGAGGCCGCATTGATGTGGCGTGCGCCGATCTGCAGGTGGGGATGCGCAAGCAGTGGCTTGAGCAAATCGGAGCTGAGCGGCGCGAGCGCCATCACGAGCGCGACTGCCGCGGCGACCCGTGGGCGGGCGCGGATGAGCGCGACCGCCACGAGCGCGACCGTCCACAGCACGAGCATCGGCGGTTCGAGCAGCTCGAGCAGGCCGTTGGCCAGCTGATCGACGTGCGGGCGGCTGAGAAGCATGAAGTCGTGGAGCGTCAGCGAATCCCTCAGCTGAGCGGCGGGCACCAGCTCGGCGACCACCCAGGTCAGCGCGAGCGCGAGGAGGCACAGCCCGGCGAGGCCGAGCGGCGCGGTGGGGCGTGGCCGACGGGCGTGCCCGCCACCGTCGCCGGAGGGGATCGCCCCCGAGGTGTACGCGTATCGCGCCATCAGCACACCAGGTTATGACGGCCGCTAAAGCCCGGTTGAAGCGCGACTGGCGCTCGGCCGCTCACCGACCATTCTCGGGGAGCCCCACCGCGCCTTCCGGCGTGAGCGCCACGGCGAAGCGATCCCGAAGGGAGCTCTCATCGAATGCCCCTGCGGCCAGCTCGACGCCCCTCGCGTCGGTTCCGCTGACAACCCATACGGGTGCATCTTCGGCCCGCCGCGTCGCGGCGATCAGCCCGGCCCCGGCACCGAGCGTCTGCGCCTCGCGGCCGTTCTGGTCAAGCAGCGTGAGCGTCTGGCCTCCAGGCGGGAAACGCACATACACGCCGCTCGCCCGCGGCCCGTTGGCGATCGCCCGCGCGTCCAGATCGCCTTCCACCTCCCCGAGCGTCGCCACGATCACGCGCAACGTTTCCGGCGCTCCGCCGCTGCCGATCGCCGAAACCGCGGCCGGCACGTCCGCAGCGCGAAGGCGCTCGAGGACGGTCTGGCAGGCGCCGGCCACGCTCGCGCATTCCACGCGCACCGGCAGGCGCTTGCCTTCGATCCCGTTGAGGAAGGGCTCGGGGAACGACCCGACGACCGCGGGCACGTCGTCGGCCTGGCTCGAGTCGTGGCGATCCCACCAGATGCGATCGCCGGGGTGCACGTTCGTCGAGGCCGCTCCCCTCGTCGCCTGCACGCCGTTGACGAAGTGGAACCAGCTGACCGCCTCTCCCCCTTCCCGCCCCACCGCGAGACCGTCGATGCTCTCGACGGAGGTTCCGCCGTAGCGAGTGGTGACGGCATTGTTTCGGAGCAGGAGGCTCATCGCCGTCTCGTGGCCGGACAGCTGCGGCTCCGCGCTGCGGCTCAACACCCGGGCACCGAAGTCCCGGGTCACCGTCAGCTGGACCCCCGTTGGCGCCGGTCCCGCGCCCAGACCACAACCGGACATCGCAAGCGCCACGATCGCTAGCGCCAGCCAGAGGACACGAGCGCCGCAGATCCCGCTCCACGCCCCCGCTCGCTGGACGCCCAGCTCAGGATCCGATCTCGTCGAGGCTCGCCTGCAGGTCGCCGAGCGCGCCGCGCTGCGCCTCGTCGACTGCGAGGCCCGCGACGAGCAGGCGTCGAGCGGTGTCGAGGTCATCGGAGCGGCCGAACGTGACCGCCCCCTTCACAACGCCGTCCTTCAGGTACCAGTTGGTGAACGACCCCTCCTCGAAGCTGCCGCGCAGGATCTCCTCGTCCCACTCATACGCCGGTCCCACGTACTCGAGCTCGCCCCAGTCGGCCAACACCGAGTAGAAGTAGGGCACGACGTCGTGGGGAACGTCCCGGCCGAGCATGTTGAGCGCTGCGGTCTTGCCCTGATTGAAGGCCACGTCCCAGTGCTCGACGCGTATGACCGCACCACCGTGCACGACGGAGTCGTATTCGCAGATGTCTCCCGCCGTGTACACGCCGGGGATCTCTGTCTCGAGACGCGACGATGAGCGCACGCCGCCGCGCTCGCCGATCTGAAGGCCCGCCTTCTTGGCGAGCTGCACGTCGGGCGTCACGCCCGCGCCGATCACCACCGCGTCGGCCGCCAGCTCGAGGCCGCCCCGCGTCACCACCTTTGCGACCCGCCCGTCGCCCTCGAAGCGCTCGAGCTCATCGCCGTCGTGCACGGTGATCCCGTGCGATTCGAGCAGCCCCTGGATGAAGCGCCCCACCCGCGTGCCGAAGCTCCGTTCGAGGGTGGCGTGCTCCTGCATGACGATCGTGCACCGCTTGCCGATGAGCGTGAGCGATGCCGCCACCTCACAGCCGATGTAGGAGCCCCCGATCAGCACAACCTCCTCGGCGTCGGCCACGCCGGCCCGGACCGCGTCGGCGTTGGCGAGCGTGCGCAGGTAGAAGATCTGCTCGAGCTCGCAGCCGTCGACGGGCAGCCGCCGAACGTTCGCGCCGGTCGCGATGAGCGCCTTCTCGAAGGAGACCTCCTCCTTGGTCGACAAGCTGGCGGTGCGCGAGTCCAGGTCGAGCGCGGTCACGCTCGTGCGCGTCTGGAGATCGATGTTCTGCTCTGTCCAAAACTCGTTCGGCCGGAAGAAGGTGTCCGCGCGCTCCTCTTTGCCCTGCAGGTAGCCCTTCGAGCACTCCGGCCGGTTGTACGGCGGGTCGGGCTCGCGGCCGACCACGAGCACCTCGCCGTCGGCCCCTTCCTCGCGCAGCCAGCGGGCGCAGTTCGCGCTGGCAAGGCCTCCGCCGATGAGCAGGTGGTCGACCTTGCGGGCGGTCATGGGGCCACCTTACAGCCCCGGCGGATGCCGAACCGCCCATTGTGCCCAGGTGGGAATGTGGTCAAGAATCCGCCAGCGTGGGCCGTCTTCGGTGCGGTTCGGCCCCGCGTCGGTGCCATCGTGGCTCGTGTCCAGACGGAGCCCGGCAATGACGACGAAGACGTGTGCGGTCGGGGTCGCCGTTGCGTAGATTGTCACCCACCGTCCCGGCCCGGGAGCTCCCCAGTTCACATAGTCCTGCGCAAGTGGGTTGTCCCTCGTGATTTCCGCGATCGGCCGGATCCCTGCGCGATAGAGAACGTAGTTCAGGGTACTGGAGCAGTCCTCTTCGAAGGCACCCCGCGGGTCGGGGTGACCGCCGGGTCCGTACGGCAGGTCCTGCAGCTCGTTGCCGGCAACTACCATTGCCTGCACCTTCACTGGTACGCCTTCCGGCACCAGTGCGAGGTGGCCGTCCCCTTGCGCGAGCACGGCGCGTTCACCGGAGATGAAGCGGACCCTTGTGGGGCTTTCGCCTTCAAGCGCCCTGTCGGCGCCAGGCTCTTCGGATTGTTCGCCGGCGAGCGAAGTCTCTCCGGCGGTCGCGCGGTACAGCCTCGCCCAATGCTCCACCTCCGCCACATACCAAGTCGCGTGGTTGTAGGCCAGGAGCGCTCCACGATAATCGGCCGGCGCCCCGGAGGCGCGTAGATAGTTGGCTGCGGAGCTGATCGCGTCAGCCGCGTCCCAGCGATCGATCCGCCCGTCGTTGTCGCCGTCCACACCGTAATGCGCCCACGTCGGTGCAATGAACTGCATCGGCCCCCCGGCGCCCGCGGAATTGACGACGCCCTCCCTGGTGCAAGAAGGGTCCGGGTCCCGTCCGTGATCGCACTCAACCTTGCCGATCCCAGCCAGAATCGCCCAATCGAGCCCATACGCTCGCGCGGCGTGCTCATAGAGGACGAGATATCCGGGCGGGATTTCCCGTTGCGCCAAGCTCGAGATGCCATCGTTCGGAGAGCCCGGTTCGAGTTGCGCCTCGACACCGGTGTTGAGCGAGAGCATCGTGAAGATCAAGAGCAGAGCGACGACCGATCCACTCGCTCCCGCGACGAGCACCCCCGCCAACGCAAGTCGCGGTGGCGTCGTTATGCGACCGGCCAGAGCATCTAGGGGGCTCGACAGGCTCGTCAAGGCTCGGAGTCCCATCCCAGCTGACGTTTGCGTCGTGCCGCCACCTCGCGTGCATCACGCATCACACGTGAATCGCTCCCGGTCGCCGGCCCCCGCTCGATCCGGCCACGGGCTCTCGGAGACTTGAGGTTCGAGCCATCGAGATGGGTGGGCATGTCATGTCCGCCTTCTCGCATGCGCTGCCGAAGCGTGTTCTCGAACTGTCTGTTCACGCTGTGCTGCTCCCGTCGCCCCAAGGGCTCCGCTTCGGCGGTCGCGGCGAGCTCCCCCGCTGTCGCCGTCAGCTCTTTGCGCAACGCCAGCTCGCGATCAACCTGCAGGCGCACCGCACGCTGATCGCGGGGGTCGAGATGCGTATATTCCGCGCGCCCGTAACCGGCCAAGCTCGCGAGCGCGGCATAGTCGCGTCGTTGGCCCGGACCGGCGACTCTAACGGCGCTCGCCGGCAGCGCCGCCTGGGCGTCGAGAAATCTTTCTCGCTCCTCGGCCCGTTCACGCGTATACGGCCTGCCCGCTGCCTGCTTCGCTCGCTCGCCGTCGCCGACGAGATCACGCGCGGCATTGGCTGCGAGTTGGTCCGTGTCTATGTCTGATTCGATCCGTCGTGCCCGATGGTTCAGTTCCGCTGCCCTGCGGGATTCTCCGGACTGGAGCGCCTTGCCATGCTCGCTCCGCACACGCGTCAGCTGTGAGCGTCTCGCGGCAAGGCGCTGTTGGATGCCAGCCGTCGTCTCGAGCTCCGCCGCGGCCCGGCGATGCTCCACGCCCAATGTGCGATTGGTCTGCGACTCGGCGCCGCCGCGGGCGCGGGCGGCGGCCGCTGCGCGCACCTGCAGCCCGTCCGGGGTGGGAGCCGGCTTGGACAGCTTGCGTTTCGCAAGGTCCGCGGCGCGCAGAACCGACCGTGGCGTCTCCAGGGCGCCGCTCACGCGCCGCGCGACGGACTGGACCTCGCGGACCCCACCGTGGCGGCCCTCAGCGAGCCCAAGCACCTGATTGCGCTGGCAAAAGGCTGCCCACCACATCGTGGATATGAGAAGCCATTGTGTGAACCAGCCAAGCGCCGTCAGGTCGACGGTCAAGACCCGCCCCATCAACAACACGACGCCGAGCAGGAACGAGTAGATCAGCTTCGACATCACCGCGCCAAGCAGGCGCGTAGCCCAGCCGCGGAAGGCCGCGCGCCCGCCGTCTCCGAGCGCCGGGGCCAATACCGCGGCGGGGGCGAACAGCAGGTAGAGCAGGCTGACAACCGCCGCCCCGAGAAGGTGCAGGGCGATGAAACCGAGTAACAGCATCATCCCCAGCGCACCGAGCCAGATAAAGACGAGGCCCATGAATCGCCATTGGGTTCCATGCTGGGTGCGAAATTCGGCCTCGGCGGCTGTGGGCCCCTTGCAGGGAGTTTCGCTCCCGCCGCACAGCACGTTGAAGAGCGAGCCCGAGTCGTTGATCGAGTTGCGCATTGCCTGATTCGCCGGCAGCGCCAGGAAGAGCTCACCATTCGTTCGTGCCGCGAGCAACTGGGTGGCGCTTCGACTGAGCGCGCGTGCCTGCCCGCTCCCCGCTCGTACGCAATTCCCGGTTTCACCGGCAGTCGAGCAACCGATCTGAGCCTGCTCTCGCGCCGCGACGGCCAGCCCCGACGCGTGCAATCGCGAATCGAGGCGAGCGGGATCACTACACCACCCCACGTTGCCGAACTCCATGTAGCACCACGGCCCGTCGACGGCACCGCTGAACACGTCGCCCATGCTGTCGGCCAGCGTTCGCTCGGGGTGGTCGGGATCGCCCCCCGCCGCTGCCCCGAGCGCTCCGAGGCCAGCTTCATTCGCCCACTCGCCGAGCGACCCCACCGTCCCCATCGGATCCATGATCACCCACAGTCCCCCGGCCATCATCGCCAGCATGAGGAGCGTCTGGCCGAGCGTTTCAGCCACCCGCCGGCGAACGAGACCCTGATACAGGGCGAGCAGGGAGGCCACCGTCAACACCACTACCAACCAGGGCTCCGTGAAGACCGTCTGCATCTGTCTGAGCCCCCTTGCAACCCCGCTCATCGCGGAGCTGTCGATCAGGTCGATCGTGTAGCACCACTCGATCATCACGATCAGGCCGTGAACGGCCGCCACGAGGACGGTCCAAGCCAGTTGGAGCAGGTTCTGAACGGTCGCGTCGGCGTCGTTTGTGAGCTTTGTGACGCCAGTGTCGATATGCACGTCGAACGCGTAGTTGCCCGTCGGGAAAGGCGCCGCCTCGAACCCCGACGTGCTGCAATTGCCTTGACTGACGCGCGACAGACCTGCATCTGCGCCCGCGCGACACATCGGACTGGAGAGTCCGTTGCTGACGAGCGGATCGCCCGCGCTCGACGCCACGGCAACCCCGTCCCCTTCTTCGCGTGCCGCCGTGGCGTCGGCTGCACCAGAGCCCAGTGGAGGCTCACTCGGCGCCCTCCTGGCAGCCGGCGCGGCACGTGCTGAGTCGGCTCGCGACCCGGCCGGCACTGCGGACGCGGCCTCGGTGGCTTCGCTGCAGCCGGCAGCCCCGACAATGACGAGAGCGAGGAGCGTCGCGCCGGCAGCGAGGCTGGCGCGCTTCACCGTCGCCCGGGGGTCGTGGAGAACGCCCTGAGCAGCGCGGGCACGACGACATCCACCTGGATCGCCTCAACGCGACCGTGGTGGTCTCGAAACAGACAGCTACCCGAGTCCAGCTCCAACAGGCCTTGACGCATCCGGCTGTTGTCGGGGTCGAGGCCGAGGAGCGTGAGCGCACGTCCCGCCTCGGCCTCCGAGCGCATGCCGAAGACGAACGTCGCGCCTATCAGGTTCTCTAGCGACTCCCGCTCGCCAAGCAGGGTGTCGGTGACCAGTTGCGTGCTGATGATCGGCACGGCGAGCTCTGAGCGGCCCATGCGCTGCAGCGAGGCCAGCAGGGCCCGTCCAGCAGGATCCCCCAACAGCCGCCAACCCTCATCGAAGGAGAAGATCTTCAGGCGCTCGCGCTCGACGCTCATCAGTTGCATCGCGAGCATCGCGATCAGCCGCACAATTTGCTCCCCCACGCGCTCGGCCTGAGAGTAATCCGAGCGCCGCGTACCGGGTTGCGGCCCGGGGAGGTCGCGGATCGGGAGGTAGGTGACCTGGCGATGGCCCACCGGCGGCAGCCTGACGTCGGGGCTGGCGAACCCGAGCTGGGTCAGCCCCGAGCGCGCATAGACCTCGAGCGTCCTGCCGACCTGGACATCGATCTCGTCCCCCTCGCACAGTGCCCGCACCACCTCCTGGCAATTCGGTTCGCGCGAGCCTCTGACAACGCGGTCGACCGCTGCTACGACGGCGATCTCCCATGCGGGCTCAGCTCTGGCGGGCAGCAGGTCACGCAGGAATGAGACGGCGGCGTCCTGGCGCAGGTGCTCGGGCGCGACCCTCAGGGGATCGAGCACGCCCCGTAGCGCCGGGTCGGGGCGCAACGTTACGCACTCTGCGTGCGGCGCCACCTCCTCGAGCTGGTGAAAGCGATGGTCTCCCTTCGGATCGCAGTCCACCACGCGGGCACCAAGCAAAAAGCCCTCGTACTTGAGCTTCTGGTCGAGTGTGGTCTTGCCGGACCCGAGCGCGCCCACGCAAAGGACCGTGGTGTTGCGATCACCCTCCGAGCCCTCCCTCAGGTTGAACATGATCGACTGTCTCGAGCCGGACAACGTGTGCCCGAGATAGAAGCCCCTACTCGATCCGGCGACATGCGTTGCGGTGGGCATCATCGCCGCCACCTGTTCGGTGGTCAGAGTGTCGTCGTAGCCCGCGAGACGCGTGCGTTGGGCGGGCAGGTGCTGCATGAACAGCTGCAACTGATCGCCGAGCGGTCGGTGTAGGCGTATCTCCCCGTACGCCCGCTTGCACATCTCCACCCGCTCCTCCAATTGCTCGGCATCCTCCGCTCCGACCGCGATCGCGAGGGTCGCTCGCAGCAGGGGAGGGCGACTCGAGGCCTGCAGGTGGCCGAGTAGATCGCGGGCCTCCTGCGTGCGCTCATAGGCGAGATCGGACACTCCCTGCTCGCCGTCGGACTCCGCGCGCATGATCTGATCGGCGTCCTGAATTCGCCTGCGCGCAACCCTCAGGGCGAGCTCGTTCGGCAGAAACCGCGCATTGAGTGACAGGTCGATCCCGAACGGCAGACTTTCGGCCGGCGCAAACATGAGCTCTGCGCGAGCCCCTGGAAATTGAGCGCGCTCGGGGAGCGCTCCGAGGACCAGTTGGGCCTGCCAGCTCGTGCCGAGCTCTGACTGAATTCGCAGCGATCGGCCGCGATGCTCGACGTGGCCATCCAGCCAGCGCATCACGTCGCCCTCCAGCGGTGCCAACACCGCTTCGCCGTTGCACTCGAACACGAGCGCCCGCGGCTCGTGCAGTCCGTCCACCAACGGTTCACCGAGGCCGCGGCAGAAGGCCCTACGGATCAGCCACTGCAGCTCCACCCCGCGCACTTGCCGTACGGGCAGGAAATCCGCAAGCCTCGCGTGCGCCTGATCAGCCCGTACTCGCGCACGCTCGAGCTCTGAGGCCTTCAGCAGGCGCCTGTCGCGTGTCGAGAAGACGCGCCTGAGCTCTTTCCATAGCTCTCCCGGGCTTTGCTCGACAGCACGGGACACGTAGGACGCCACGTCTCGCTCTGGCTCGCGAAGACTGACGACCATGTATACGGCCGGTCTCCCGTTGCCAATCTCTCTCAGGCGCCGGCGATGTTCGTCGAGGTAGGACTCGAGCGCGCGCGCGTGTGCCGGTGAAGATACATCGTGTTCACCGGCCTGATCACCGCTGTTCGCGTCGCCTTCGACCTGGCCGTATCGCTCGGTTTCGCATTGGCGGGCAACCCGCAGGATCTGCACATCGGCTTCGAGCGCCTCGAGGCCGCCGAGCAGCGCAAGGAACCTCCCGCGCTTGCCGTCCTCGTCGAGCCACTGGTACGAGTCGGTTTCGAGGGTGAACGCGGCCCAGGGGTCGTCGAGGCCGTTCGCGAACACGCAGTTGCCGTACACGAACGCAATCGGCGATCTCAATCCCGACTCTCCCGGCGCGCACCCCGCGCGCACTCGCGACGCACGCGTACCCCCGCGCCGGCAGCGAGCGCGATCACCGCTCGCGGGCGGAGCGCTCGCATCGGCGGTCGGGATCGAAGGGTGAGCGCGGTGCGACCTCCACGCAGCGCGCCGGCGAACGGTCCGCTCGTCGAGCGTTCATGCTCCACCGCGACCAGCACGCCGCCCGGGCCGGCGTAGCTCAGGTTGCGCAGCCGGCAGTCCGATCCGTCGGGAAGCAGGATGATCTCCTCGGGTCGCCAGCGTTGTTCTGGGGCGCAGGGTTCGAGGTGCATCAGGTGGTGACCTTCCAGCCGATACCGCACGATCGAAGATGCGGCGATATGGAATGGGCGACCCTCGACACGGATGACCGTGAGAACCGCCGCGCCCGCCGCCGGCAACGCAACGTCGGCGATGTACCAGGGCGGAAAGCTGGTCACGATTCTCAGCAGCGGTAGTCGTCCGGCGATGAGCGCACCGAGGACGAGCACGAGGAAGTAGACGACCCCTCGCACCGGGATCCCACCGGGATTCAGACGAATGCGGTCGACGCGGTAAATGCGCCGCTCGAGGTCGAACACCCGACGATACGAGCGGATCTCCATCAGCTCGACCCAAACAGGGAGGTGACCGTGGCGCGCAGCAGGTTCACGCCTGCCGGCGTCGCCAGGAGCACAGATACGATCCCCACCGCGAAGACGCCCGCGGCCTCCTTGAAGTCGCGGCGAAAGGCCAGCACAGTAGCGGCCACGGCGAATGCCAAGCCGATCAGGCTCATCGCCACCGCTCGACCCGTGTTGCCCGCTCGCGCCGCCGCCGATTCGAGCGAGCCTCCTGTCGGCGCAGAACTCGCGCCCTGTTGTGTGAGAGCGGGTGAACCGCTGCTGACCGCTGCATTTGCGACCGCTGATCCGGTGAGAACGAACGCGCAACAGGCCGCCAGGCTCAAGCAGGCAAGGACGGTGGTCAGTGATGTGCACTCGGCCCGCCGCGCTCGAGAAGGCATGACGCGACTCATCTGTGACTCCTTTGTGTCGAGGTTGCTTGTCCTCCCGTCGCTCGATCGCGCGACGGCGCTCATGTGTCAGGGTCCATCTGGACCGCGGATACCTCCCAGCGGCCCTGCTGGCGGGTGACGTCCAGTTCGTAGTCGAGCGTGTACTGGACACCGCGTCCGTCCTGTGCCTGAACCAGCACCAGCAGCGAGCTTCCACTCGCCGACCACGCCATCTGCTGAACGGAGTCGAGGCTCAGACCCATCCCGGGCAGGGAGACGCGTGCTCCGCTAGTCAGATCTGCCGCCAGCTCGCTCGCGGACCCCGCGAGGTAGTTGCGCAGCGCGCGCGCCACAACCGTGCTCAACGCCGGGTCGACGACTTCGCGCAGATGTCTCGGAGCCCGCGCCGGCCCAAACGAGGGCGCGCCCACGAACGCCGGATACCCTGACAGCGCGAGCGTTCCGCTCGCTTGACGCGTCACACCTACCGTCAGGTAAAGCAGACCCGCCGTGTCGGTTTGCGCGGCCAGCGTGTAAACGTGTTCGCCGGCTGCCGGTTCACGCTGTTGCACCACTTCAATCCATTCGACCCGCTGCTCACCGCTCGGCGGCAGCTGAAGTCCCGCGTCGGGTTCCATCCCGGGACCCAGGAAGGAAGCGAGCGCTCGCTGGTCGGCCTGCGGTTCGGCCGCCTCCCAGGTCAGGTAACGACGCGCGAACAGCGCGGCGTAGCCTTCAGCGGCTCGATCCGTGGATGGTGCGGTCGGCTGGGACTTCACTGAAACCGAAGGCCGCGGTGGCGCGAGCGCGAACCGGGCGCTTGCCATCAGGCCCACGACCGACGCCGCGCACAGGAGGTACCTCGGAAGTTCCCGGCCAAGTCTGAGTCGCCACAGCGGCCTCGTATGTACGCTGACGGTCGCTCTGAGCTGTCGCATCTCCGGGTTGCCCATTTCAGTGCTCGAACCCGAACTCGTCCTGCGCTCTCGGCGCCGCCGCGTCGGGCCGGCCAGGTTGCACCGGAACCCTGACGACACCAAGTCCACGCGGGCCGGGATCCGCCGGGGCGCCCGACCCGGTCGCAGCCGGCAAATTGCGTCGCGATGCGTGCGGGATGCTCGCCAGCCGGCCCGGAGCGCCCCGCTCGATCGTCGCCAAGCGACTTCTCAGCATGCTTGCGCGTCGTAAGCCTCGAGAAGCACCGGCGGTCGCACGCCAGCGAGTTGCGACGGGACTCGCCTGAGCCTCTGCGCGCCCATACGCGTACACACGCGCCGACGCGGAGATCTGCCGACGGGGCAAGCGCGCGTGGCCACTTGCGAGCGCGATGGTCCCCCACACGACTCCCACCGCGCCGATCAACGCACTCGTCCCGGCAATCCTGAGGATTCGACGATCTTGAGGGGGCGACGATCCCGAGGAGATCCACTCGGTCTGCATGCCCGCCCCAGCGAGGAACTCGTGCTCGCTGTATATCCGGTAGACAGATCGGGGGGCCCGCCGGGTCACATGGCCCTCCTCGTCGTCCACTCCATCGGCACGCTGGCGGCCGAAAGCCGGGGTCGGGCAACGCTCGGCTTCCGGCCGCTCGCGCGCAGCTGGAGATCGTCGTGTAGTCGTCCGTTCGACCGACTGCCGACGCTCCGTCGGGCTCGTCTATGAGTGGGGGGAGAGTTCATAGGCGTTCCCTGTCTCCCCTACCGACGCCTCCGCGGCGATCGGGACACCCGGCGCGCGCCGCGTTATAGGGGCCCCACCCTCGGCGAGCCAGACAGCCGGCTTCTGTTCAGGACGCGTCGAGCGCCTGCTCGCGGCGGTATCGTCGCCAGGCGCGCAGGCCGGCAATGAGAGCGATCAGCAGAAGGGCCAGCGGCACGAGCACGGCGACGGCGATCAACAGCACGGCGAGGGTGACGACGAGCACCCGGCCGGCGTCGTGGAGGCCCCGATCAACTGTCAGGCCGTTGCTTTCAGAAGCCGCACTGCCGGCGACGGTGACTTCCACTTCGGCCGTGCTCCCGCGCCGCGAGACCGCTTCAAGAGCCGAGCGCGCCTGGGCGATCGCACCGCGGTTCGCGGCGAGCCGTTCGCGCAGGCTGTCTATCTGTCCCTGGGTGCTCGCCGCCGCCAGCGCACGCAGCAGCGCCTGCCGTTCGGCCGTCGCGTCGGTGAGTCGCTGGCGCGCGGCATCGTAGGTCGCGGTGATGTCCTGCAACGACTGGCTCTCTGCGCGCACTGGTGCGAGCTGTCCCAGTGAGGCCAGTGCGGCATTGAGCTTCGCGCTCGGCAGCTTCAGCGTGAGCGTTGCTTCGCTGTGCCCTTCCTGCTGCACCTGCACGTGGGAGCTCTGCACGAAGCCTTCATCGCTCGCCACCAATCGCCCGATGCGGTCGGCCGTTTCCTGGATGTCGTTCGGGGCCGCGGCCAGGGTGATCGACGCCGCCAGCTGCTGTACGCGCCCGGACGGGGACGCGGGCGCAGGCGTGCTCGTGCCCGCGACGGCCGGGGCCGCAACCGGGCCTTTCAAGGCGGGGCGCACGGCTTCGGAGACGGCGGGGGCGCTCTCGGCGGGGGCGCTCTGCGCCTGACGAGGCTGGGCCGGCTCGGAGACCGCGCTCCGCACCGTGTCGCTGTGCCAGGGGGCGGCTATGAGGAGCGCCGCGGCCACCGCAGCGAGTGCTGCAAGGGCGCCACCCGCAGCCCCGATGTGCCCGGAGCGGGGCAGCCGCCGGACCGCCCTGCGGCCCGTGGACGCCGGCACTTTTCGGGCCGGGGATCCGGCCGCTTCGATCCGCTCTCTGAGCCCGCGTTCGAACTCGGGGGTCATCGACGGCGCGAGCGCCCGCACGTCCTCGCGCAGCTCCCGCCAGTGCTCGGCGACCGGCCCGCCGGTCTCGCCGCTCAGCGCAGCCTCGAGCTCGGCGTTCCAGGCCTCGTCGGGACCCGCGTCGCCGCGGTCCTGGAAGAAGATGATGCTCATGCGACCTCCTCTCGGTCGAGCTCCCGGCATGTGTCACGCAGGCGCGTGAGCGCCCTGTGCAGGCGGGTGCCGGCGTTCGACTCGCTGATGCCGAGCGCCCGCGCGAGCTCGGCGTTCGACAGCTGGCCGTGAAACTTCAGCAGCACGAGCTCTCGGTCCCGCGGCGAGAGCGCCGACAGCGCGGCGCCGACGGTCGCGCGGCGCTCGGCCTGCTCGAAGGCGCCCGCGCCGTCTCGATCTTCGGAAACCGCGATGTCCATCGGGAGCTGTGGAGTGCGTCGACGCCGGCGAAGCTCGTCCAGCGCCGCATTCCGCGCGATCGCGAACAGCCACGCCCGGGGGGTCCCCCGCCCGCGGTCGAGACGCGAGCGCGAGCGATACAGCCGCTCGAAGGCGAGCGCCGTCACGTCCTCGGCCGCCGAGCGGTCGCCGAGCAGCGAGATGGCATATCCGTGGACGTCTCCCGCGCACCGTCGGAAAAGCTCCTCGAAGGCCGTCTGATCGAAGGCCCCGGGCGAACGCGCCGCGCTCGGCGACCCATCGACATCAGCGGAGGGCACGGCTTTGATCATCACCCTTAACTACGTGCAGCGGCACCACTCCGTCACACCGCCTCCACGATCATCCGCCGCGAGGCGAGAACTGCTCCTCGCCATCCACCATCCGTCGCAGACGCCCGCGCGCCCGTTGGGCGACCTTGCGGTACTTCTCCGAGGACCATCCGAACCGCGCGCAGAACTCCTCGCGGTCCTCCTGAGCCAGCTGGCTGGCCAGCACCAACCGCTGATCGGCGCTAAGCGCGCCCGCCAGCCGCTCGAGACATCGCAGGTCCTCGCGCAGCATCACGAGCTGCTCGAGCTCGGCCCGCGCGTCGGCGATCTCGATCGCCTGCTCGCCCGCCCCACCCAGCGAGACCGAGGTCTCGAGCGCTGCCCGCATGGGGCTTCGGCCCGACAGCGCCCGGCGATGATCGCGAACGCGGGACTGAAATCGCTGCTCGAGCAGGTTGGCCAGATGCCGCCGGTCGACGAACCTCCGTCCCGAGCGGGTGTAGCTCACCAGCTCGAGGACGGCCTGGCTGTAGCAGTCCTCGAGATCCTCGCGGCGCAGTTGCTGACGATACGCTCGCAACAGCAGCTCCCGTCTGGCAAGCGCCACCAGCGCCAACTCCTGAGCCGGGTCCGCCCCCGGCGTCCGACTCCCATGCCGAGGCCCGCCCCCACCCAGCTCTCGTGTTTCCTGCGCATATCGGGTAGGCACACCCGGATGTCGATCCCAGGGGGCGACAGACCCCCCTCCAAATCGCACGGCCCGCCGGTGCTCGTCGAGTTGGCCGACCGCGAGGTCCCCCGATGAGCGTCACCGACCGCCTCGAGGCCCTGGACCGCCGTCAGCAACAGATGCGTGGCCTGCGACTCCTGGCCGCCGTCTTCAAGAAGTTCTCAGACGACCAGGCCGGCCAACTCGCGGCGCTCATCTCCTACTACGCGTTCGTCTCGCTCTTCCCCCTGCTCCTCGTGTTCGTGACCATTCTCGGGTTCGTCCTACAGGGCGATCCCGACGAGCAGAAGAAGGTGCTCGACGGCACGCTCGGCCAGTTCCCGATCATCAAGGACCAGCTCAAGGTTCAGCCGCTCACGGGAAGCACCACCGCGCTCGTCATCGGCATCGTCCTGTCGCTGCTCGCCGGCATGGGCATCACCAACGCCGCCCAGCACGCCTTCAACCGCATCTGGGCCGTCCCCTTCAAGCGCCGCCCGGACCTCATCCATGCCCGCCTGCGCGGCCTCGTGATCCTCGCGATCTTCGGCACGCTCATGATCATCTCCACGGTCGCGGCCGGCTTCGTAGGTGCCGCCAGCCACGGCGCTTCCACGGTCATCGCGGGGGTCGCCGTGGCGTTCGTGGTCAACCTCATCCTCTTCATGTCCGCCTTCAAACTGCTCACCGCGCTCGAGCTCACCTGGCGCGAACTCTTGCCCGGCGTGATCGTGGCGGCGGTCTGCTGGCAGCTCCTCCAGCACCTCGGCGGCTACTACCTCGAGCACGAGCTCAAACGCACCGGCCCCCTGTACGGCATCTTCGCCCTCGTGCTGGGGCTGCTCGCCTGGCTCTACCTCGGCGCCCAGCTCACCATCTTCGCCGCCGAGATCAACGTCGTGCGCGTGCGCCGCCTGTGGCCCCGGAGCTTCTTCTCGGCGCCGCTGCTCGAGGCCGACAAGCGCGCACTGACCTCCTCCGCGGAGGTCGAGGAGCGGGTCGAGCAGGAGAACGTCGAGGTCCACTTCGATGGGCAAGCCGATTGAGGAGAGCTCCTGACCCGCAGTCGGTGGTAGCTGCGATATCTCGGCGAGATCAGGTCCTGGGATCAGCCCCGGCGACCGCTAAAGGCTTTGGCGTCGCCCCGCCTCGGGCGGAAGCTCCAGCGCGCCCTACCCCGCCAGCGAAGCCGTAATCCCCAGCCGGAACCCCCGGCAGCTCCCCCGCGAGGTCGTGAGCGCCCCGCTCGCGCGCGTCGCGCCCGTGAAGCCGAGGCTCAGCGTGTAGGCGCCGCCGGGGCCCTTCAGGCTTGCCCTCCCGTTGGGGCCGATGAACAGGTTCAGGTTCCCGTACGGGCCCCCGCATCGCCCGAGCGCCCTGGGGAATTCGATGCCGGTCGCGACCCTTCCGCCGGCCGACACGGTCAGCGTCTGAGTCTCCCCGTCGGCGAAGCGCAGCGTCCACGCTCCGTCGTCCACCGTGCGGCGTTTCGCCGGGTGCATGCTCCGCGTCAGCGTGCCGCTGCAGGCCGCGTTCCCGCCGCCCCGGCCGGTGTCGAAGCTGCTCGACAGCGTCGCGCTGCCCGGGCCGAGGATCCGCCCGCCGATGCCCTCGGCGGCGAGCGGAAGGGTGCCGCCGATGCCGAGCGGGGTCACGTCGTCGCGGCCCACCACGGTCGCGGAGTAGCGGTTTGCCGCCAGCGGACAGCTCGCGGGGTCCATCGTGGTCAGATCCTCATAGCCGTAGGGCGGTCGCTGGTAGACGACGAAGCCGGGCTCGTACACCAGCTCGAAGCTCGCCGGAAAGCCGTCCACCGTGCCCTCCCAGTCGCCGACCGCCGGCACGAACGGCTTCTGTCCCGCCGATGTGATCGGGGCGCGACCCGAGCGCGAGGCCGCATCGGTGCGCGAGGCCTGGGCGCCGGCCAGCACGATCAGCGCCGCTCCCACGGCGCCCGCGCCCACCGTGCGCCGGCCGATCGGGACCGTGACGTTCAACGGTCTCACCGCCGCTTCACCCCGGTCTTCAAGCTGCCAACCCCGTTTGCGCCTCGTGCACCATCGGCACGTAGCGTATACGGCAGCCAATCCGCCGCCACTCCCACATCTCCTACCCCTCCTGGAGACGCTCGCGGGGGCGCTCGCAAACTGCTTGCACACGCAACGACAGCGCGCTATACTAACTAAACTTTCGTAAGCTCATATGGAGCCAATACCAATGTCCCCACCTGCAGAGCAGCTTCAAACACAGCCATCAGCAGCAAATCCGGTCCTGCGGCTCATCCCGCTCGACGACACGGTGGTGTTCCCCAACATGGGCATCACGCTCACCGTGGACGTGGGCGATGATGAGCGCGTGGTGCTCGTGCCCCGCCACGAGAACGAGTTCCTCGAGGTGGGCACGGTCGCAGAGGTCTCCGAGCAGATCCGTCTGCCCGGCGGCGGCCATGCCGTCGCCATCTCCGGCCAGCACCGCGCCCTGATCGGCGCCGCACAGACGGGCCCGGGCGGCGAGCTGCGGGTCGAGGTCGACGAGCGCCCCGATGAGGTGCCCGTGGACAAGCGCACCCGCGAGCTCGAGCGCGAGTACCGCGCGACCGTCGAGGAGATCCTCGAGTTGCGCGGAGACGACGGCCGGATCTCGGCCTTCCTGCGCGCGATCGCCGAGCCCGGCGCGCTGGCGGACTCCGCCGGCTACTCACCCAACCTGTCATACGAGCAGAAGGTCGAGCTGCTGCGCACGCTCGACGTCACCGATCGTCTCGAGCTGGCCGTCAAACTCCAGCGCGAGAGCCTGGCGGAGCTTCAGATCCGCAAGCGCATCCGCGAGGATGTCCAGGAGGGTGCCGAGAAGCAGCAGCGCGAGTACATCCTGCGCAAGCAGATGGACTCCATCCGCAAGGAGCTCGGCGACGACGACGCCTCGGTCGTGGAGGAGTACCGCGCCAAGATCGAGCAGGCGGAGATGCCCGAGGAGGTCAACGAGCAGGCCCTGAAGGAGCTCGGCCGCCTCGAGCGGATGGGCGAGCAGACCGGAGAGTCGAGCATGATCCGCACCTACCTCGATTGGCTGATCGCGGTGCCCTGGTCAAAGCGCTCTGAGGAGCACCTCGACCCGGTCGCGGCGCGGGCCGTGCTGGACTCAGACCACGCCGGCCTCGAGGACGTCAAGGATCGGGTCACCGAGTACCTCGCCGTGCGCAAGCTGCGCCAGGACCGAGGCATCGAGGCCGATCCCAAG
Source organism: uncultured Solirubrobacteraceae bacterium (assembly GCA_963717415.1). GTDB lineage: Bacteria > Actinomycetota > Thermoleophilia > Solirubrobacterales > Solirubrobacteraceae > Palsa-744. The sequence continues at coordinate 100,615 of OY970331.1, forward strand.
TCCGGAGCCATCTTGACGCTGATCGGTCCCCCGGGAACGGGCAAGACGTCGATCGGCGAGTCCATCGCCCGGGCGACCGGCCGCGAGTTCGTGCGCATGTCGCTGGGCGGCGTGCGCGACGAGGCGGAGATCCGCGGGCACCGGCGCACCTACATCGGCGCGCTGCCCGGACGCCTGGTCAGGGCGCTCCGCGACGCGGGGACGATGAACCCGGTGATCCTGCTGGACGAGGTCGACAAGGTCGGCGCCGATTGGCGCGGTGACCCCTCGGCGGCCCTGCTCGAGGTCCTCGACCCCGCGCAGAACCACTCGTTCCGCGACCACTACCTCGACGTCGAGCTCGACCTGTCACAGGTGATGTTCCTGGCGACGGCCAACGTGGCCGACACGATCCCGGGACCGCTTCTGGACCGCATGGAGGTGATCCGCTTCGACGGCTACACATCCGAGGAGAAGCTCGCCATCGCCAAGGGCTATCTGTGGCCGCGCCAGCGCGATCGCAACGGCCTGCGCGAGAACGAGGTGACGATCTCAGATGAGTTGCTGCGGACGATCATCTCCGAGTACACCCGCGAGGCGGGCGTGCGGAACCTGGAGCGGGAGCTCGGCACGGTGCTGCGCAAGACCGCGACCAAGATCGCCTCGGCACAGACCGAGGACGCCGGCAGGGCAAAGCCCGATGAGGACGTGAAGGACGGCGGCACAGCCGCCGCGGATGCGCCCGCGAACGGCGAGACCCCGGCGAACGACGAGGTCTCGGCGAACGGTAAGGCGCCGGCCAAGAAGACCTCCAAGGCGAAGGCCGCGGCGGGCAAGACGGTGAAGATCGATCTGGAGGTGGTGCGCGACGCGCTCGGCCGCCAGAAGTTCTTCCAGGAGTCCGCCGCCCGCACGGCGACGCCGGGCGTTGCAACCGGCCTGGCCGTAACCGGCGCCGGCGGCGATGTGCTGTTCGTCGAGGCCACCGCCATGAAGGGCGGCGGCTCGGGCAACGGCCTGGTGCTCACCGGTCAGCTCGGTGACGTGATGAAGGAGTCGGCGCGCATCGCCCTCTCCTACGTGCGCGGACACGCCGAGGAGCTGGGCATCGACGAGCACGCCTTCGAGAACCAGGAGTTCCACGTCCACGTTCCCGCCGGCGCGATCCCCAAGGACGGTCCGAGCGCGGGCGTGACGATGGTCACGGCGCTCGCCTCGCTGCTGTCCGGCCGTCCGGTCAAGCACACGGTGGGCATGACCGGAGAGGTGACCCTGCAGGGACGCGTGCTGCCAATCGGCGGGCTGAAGCAGAAGGTGCTCGCAGCCCACGCCGCCGGCCTCACCGACGTGATCCTGCCCGAGCGCAACCGCGGCGATCTGGACGACATCCCCGAGGAGGTCAGAAAGCAGATGACCTTCCACCCGGTGATGACCGTCCAGGAGGTAATCGACCGCGCACTGGAGCCGGCCCGCGATGTCGCGCATCTCTCGTAGGTGCGACCCCGTCCCCGAGGAGGTTCGCCAGATGGCGGACCTCCTCGAGCGGCGCTGGCAGCTCTCGATCATCTACGCCGCCCTCTCGGGGGCCCTGCGCTTCAATGAGTTCGCGGACGCGATCGCCGGGATATCCCCCAGGATGCTCGCCGAGCGCCTGCGCGACCTCGAGGCGGCCGGGCTGATCGAACGCAACGTGATCCCCTCCAGCCCTCCGACCGTCGAGTACCGGCTGACCGCCCACGGCCGGCGCCTTGGCCCGATCATCGACGCGATGCGCGCCTACGCGCGCGAGCCCGTCGGCTGAGCCTCGAGCGCACCGGGCGCCGCGCTCGGCGCCGATTGCCCGAGTGCGGCGCTCGCCCCGACGAGCTGTCCCGCGGGGCACGTCACGGCCTTCACCTGCCTGCCGGGGTTGCGAATCCCCACCACCCCGATCACCCCGCCGACGGCGACGAGCGCCGCGGCGATCACCATCCCCAGGTGGAAGCTGTGCAGCGAGGCCTCTTCGGCGGCGCGCGCCAGCAGCCGGGCCTGCGCCGCGGGGAGCCCGTGCACGTCGGGACGGCCCAGCGGCAGGCGCTTGGCCTGCGCGAGCGCCGCCCGCGCCGGCCCCCCGAGCATGCTGCCCGCCAGGCGGCCGTCGAGCGTCGAGCTGAAGGAGGCCGCCACGATCGCCCCGAGCGCCGCCGTGCCGAGCAGCCCCGCCACGCGCGCGATCGCGTTGTTCACCCCCGAGGCGATGCCCGACTGCTCCTTGCCGGCGCCGGCCAGCACCGCGGCGGTCAGCGGCGCGACGGTCAGCGACAGCCCGAGCGAGAACACGAGCAGCGCCGGCAGCACTTCGGAGACGTAGTCGACCTTCAGGGTCACCCGCTGCAGCAGCAACAGGCCGCACGCCGCCACGAGCGGCCCGCCTCCCATGAACAGCCGCGGCCCGTAGCGATCGGCCAGGGCGCCGAAGCGACGGGACAGCACGAACATGACCACCGTCACGGGCAGTGTCGCAAGGCCGCTCTGCAGCGGTGTGTAGCCGCCGATCTGCTGCAGGAACAGTACGAGGAAGAAGAACAGGATCGAGAGGCCCGCATACATCGAGAACGTCTCGATGTTCCCGGCACTGAAATTACGCCGGCGGAACAGCCCCAGCGGGAGCATCGGGTCGGGGGCGCGCGCCTCGTAGAAAAGGAAGCAGCCGAGCAGCACGAGCCCAAGGAGGAGCGGTATCGCCACGGCCGGACTCGACCAGCCGAGCCGCGGCTGCTCGATCAGCGCGAACACCGTCCCGGCCAGACCTCCGGCGCACAAAAGCGCGCCGGGAACATCGACCCTCCGTGCGCCACGCTCGCGGGGCGCCCCCGCGGGGACGACGAGGAGGATCAGCGCGACGCAGGCCGCCGACAGGGGGATGTTGATCAGGAAGATCAGCCGCCAGGATCCGATCGCGAGCAGCTCGCCGGCCACAAGCGGCCCGAGCACCCCGGCGATCGCCCCCCAGGCGGTCCAGCTGCCGATCGCCGCGCCGCGCTCTGACTCCGAGAACGTGTTCATGATCACGGCCAGCGAGCTCGGCACGAGCAGCGCGCCGGCGACCCCCTGCAGCGAGCGCGCGGCGACCAGCGCGCCGATCGACGGCGACAGCGCGCAGGCGAGCGAGGCGAGGCCGAAGCCGCCGACCCCGATCGCGAACACCCGCCGCTCGCCATACAGGTCCCCGAGCGAGCCGCCGATCAGGATCAGCGCGCTGAGCGTGAGCAGATAGCCGTTCACGATCCACTGCTGCGCCGCCAGCCCGCCACCCAGCGCGATCTGGATCCTCGGCAGCGCCACGTTGACCACCGTGCCGTCGAGGAACACGATGCCCGAGCCGAGGATGCAGGCGATCAGCGTCAGCCGCTTGGCCGACCCGGAGCTCTCGCTCGCCATCATCCGAGCGCGCCCGCCGGAGCGCTCATCAGCGCCAGCGGCACCGTGAGCCCCGCGCTGGGGCGCAGCGTGGCGATGCTCCTGCCCGGCTGCACGGCCGCTTTCACCGGGCCCACGTGCTCACCCAGCCGCTCCACCGTGCGCTCGAGCTCCTCGGCGCGCAGGGCAAGCCCCCAGAAGCGCGCCGGACCGTCCTCCCCGGGGCGCCGCTCGAGGATCTCCGCCGGCTCCTGCACGACCTCGAGGATCACCTCGCCGAGGCGAAAGAAGGCCTGTCTCGGCGCGCCGGTCGCGGTCGGCTCCTCGCGAACCCGCCGCAGGTCGAGCCCCGCCTGCTGGAGCGCCCGCACGCTCCGATCGAGCCTCGGCGAGGACACGACCACGTGATCGATCGAGCCGACGCCGTTGGCGTGCTCGCTGGCGGCGAGGAGCGGCGGCCGCGGCGAAAGCGTCGTGGCGAGCCCGTCGAGCTCGCTGCTCCCGGCGCCGCGCAGCGACCAGCCGACGATCCCGCGGCCCGGCCCGGGACCCGTCAACACGAGCCTCACACCCCCGAGCACGCAGCAGTCGCCATCGACGGTGAAGCCGAGCTCCGACCAGCGGTCGGGGTCGTCCGCGATGAGCAGCTCGTCGATCGTCACCGCCTGCGCCTCGGTCCTCCCCGTATCGCGCTGCGCGACCCCCATTCGGACCTCATCGTAGTGTCCGGAACGACCCCTCCTCCGCTCCACCGATTACAGTCCCTCCACGAGCCGACCGGAACGCATGGACTTCGAGCAGATCACCACCCAACTGGCCGACGGCGTCCTCACGATCACGCTCAACCGCCCCGAGCGCCTCAACGCGTGGACGGCGACGATGGGACGCGAGCTGATCGCGGCCTTCGACGCGGCCGATGAGGACGACGAGGTGCGCGTGATCATCGTCACCGGCGCCGGTCGCGGCTTCTGCGCCGGCGCGGATCTGGCAGGCGGCGGCGACACCTTCGACTACCGCGAGCGCCAGAGCGCGGGCGCGGTGCCGCGCGACAACGGCGGCCAGTTCGCGCTGCGGGTCTTCTCCTCCACCAAGCCGGTGATCGCCGCGATCAACGGGCCGGCGGTCGGCGTCGGCGCGACGATGACGCTGCCGATGGACATCCGGATGGCGGCCGAGGATGCCCGCATGGGCTTCGTCTTCGCCCGGCGCGGCATCGTCCCGGAGGCCGCTTCGAGCTGGTTCTTGCCGCGCGTCGTCGGCATCAGCCGCGCGATGGAGTGGGTGGCCACGGGCCGGGTCTTCTCGGCTCGGGAGGGGCTTGAGGGAGGTCTCCTGCGAAGCCTCCACCCCGCCGCCGAGCTGCTCGACGCGGCGCGGGCGCTGGCGAGCGAAATCGTCGAGAACACCGCGCCCGTGTCCGTCGCCCTCGCGCGTAGGATGCTGTGGACCATGCTCGGCGCCGAGCACCCGATGATCGCCCACCGTGCCGACTCGCGCGGCATGCTCTATCGCGGCCAGTCGGCCGACGCCGCGGAGGGTGTCACGTCGTTTCTCGAGAAGCGCCCCGCGCAATTCACCGACCGCGTGAGCGACGGGCTGCCCGACATCATGCCGGGGTGGAGCGCCCCGGAGTTCGAGTAGCTGCCGGGGAGAGCGGCTCGTGCAGGAGTCAAAGCTCAGGGGCATCGCGCTGTTCGCCGATGTCCCACCACGCGGCCTCGGTCGCCTCGCGAGCATCACCGATGAGATCACCGTGCCGCCGGACACCCGGCTGATCGAGGAGGGCAGCTTCGCCTACGAGTTCCTGCTCGTCCTGTCGGGCGCGGCCGAGGTCCGCCGCGGCGGCGAGCTCCTCGCCGAGCTCGGGCCGGGTGATTTCGCAGGTGAGATCGGTGCGATGCAGGATGCCCGGCGCAACGCCACGGTCACGGCCACCACCCGGCTGACGGCGCTCGTGATGACCGCGCGCGACCTGCGCCAGATCGCGAAGGAGCTACCCACCGTGGCGGCGAGCATCGACGCGGCCATCGCCGCGCGCTCCTAGTGTCCGCCGGCCCGCTGCAGACCGCACCCCTCAACGTCCTCGACGAGCTGTACCTGCATCTCGACCGCAGGCAGGAGCCCTGGAGCGTGCACCTCGAGATCCGCGTGGAGGGGCGCATCGATGCCACGCGGCTGAACGCCGCGGTGCGCAAGGCGGCCCGCGCCCACCCGATCGCCCGTGCCCGGCTCTCGGACACCCGCGCCACCGATGTCCACTACCGCTGGGAGATCGCCGAGGAGCTTTCCTCGATCGACCTGGAGGAGATCGAGTGCAAGCGCCCAGCTGAGCTCTCGCGGGCGCGCGAAGCGCTCCTCAACGTCGCCCCCGCGCTTGACACCCCCGGGCCGTTCTCTCTGCTCCTGGCCCACGAGCGCAGGGGCGACACGCTGGTGATGAACCTCCATCACGCGGCGGGCGACGGCCTCTCCGCGATGCGCCTGATGGGGTCGATCGCGCGGGCGTACTCGGGCAGGAAGGACCCGCCCGTACGCGTCGACTCCCTCGAGGTCCGCGACCTCGGCGCGATGTTCGGCGCCGGCTCGCTCAAGGAGCGGCTCACCCGCGGGCGGGCGGCCCTCGAGTACCTCACGCGCGGCGTGAGCACCCCCACACGCGTAGCGCCGCAGGGCATGAGCGACCGCCCCGGCTACGGCTTCGAGCTGATCGCGCTCGAGCCCGCCGAGCTCGACCGGCTGCTCACCCTCCGCACCGACGGCGCGACCGTCAACGACGTGCTGCTCGGGGGTCTCGCGATGGCGGTGCGCCGCTGGAACGCGCGACACGACGCCCCGAATGGCGCCGTCTACCTGATGATGCCGATCAACCTCCGTCCGGCCGCCTGGCGCTTTGACGTCGTCGGCAACTTCGCCTCCTATGTCAGCATCCATCTCGGCGCCGCCGAGCAGCAGACGCTCGCCGACGCCATCCAGGCCGCCAGGGCGAGCACTCAGCGGATCAAGAGCGACGGCATCGGGGGGCTGGTCGTCGACCTGTTCGCGCTGCCCTCCGCATTTCCGGCCGGCGTCAAGCGGCGCATGCAGCAGCTCATCCCGCTCACCGGCAACCTCCTCGTCGACACCGCCGTGCTCTCGAATCTCGGCCGCCTCCCCCGCGCGCCGCGCTTCGGCTCCGCCGGCGCGATCCAGGCCGTCTGGTTCTCGCCCCCGGCTCGCATGCCCCTCGGCACGGCGCTCGGGGCCGCAACGCTCGGCGGGCGCCTGTTCATCACGCTGCGCTACCGCCACGCGCTCCTCGACGGCGCCGCCGCGCGCGATTTCCTCGCCACCTTCAGGGAGGCGCTCGCCGACTGACGGCGCACCGGCCCGGCGGTGATTCGGGCTCGTTTCAGACGGCGACCGGGCGGCCGGCCGGGAGAGCCAAAGGGCCGTCCCTCTACACTCGATTGGCGAGCAACCACCGCTCGCGCCGGCCCATGAACAGCGACTCCTCACCCTCACAGCGTCCCCTCGCCAACCGCGCCGGGAGCGCCGTGAGGGGCGGTGGCCAGGAGGGATCGGACCGGTGGTGGCTGGGCGCGATCCGCTATGGGCTGCCGGCCACGATCGTGATCGCCGGCCTGGTGGTCATGGCCCTGGGCAGCGAAGTCGAGCTCGAGGGCGGTGCCGGCCTCGTGAGCGCCGGCCTTGCCATCTACTTCCTGAACTGGCTGTTCCGGATCGGGGTGACGGGGGATCGCGAGCGCCGGCGCGAGGATGCCGCGCGCGACTACTTCGACCGTCACGGCCGCTGGCCGCAGTGAGCTCAGGCGAGGAACTCGACGATCGATTCCCTGAAGGTGGGGTCGACCAGCGCGCTGATGTGATCTCCGCGCAAGATTCGAAGCGTGGCCCCACCGATCGCGCCCGACAGCAGCTCCGGGCGGACGGCGAGCGGATCGTGATCCCCCGCCAGGACGAGCGTCGGGGCCGAGATGCGCTCGAGCGCGACGCCCCCTCGGTGGACGGCGCGAGCCTGTGCGAGGAGCGCCTCGCGGTCGGCGTCGAGGGAGTCGGCAAGCGCGCGGAAGACCTTGGCCCCGGGCTCTGAGAGCGTCGAGGGATCATCGACGCGCAGGGCGTCGATGATCGACCCGGCGGGGACCGCGCGCCGGTCGACACCGCCGCACTCGACGACGCCCGCGCCGACGCCACCCACCACCAGCCGCCGCACGCGCTCGTCCAAGCTCGCCAAGATCAGCGCGACGATCGCACCCATCGAGTAGCCGACGAGATCGACGCGCGCGAGGCCGAGGGTGTCGAGCAGCGAGGAGAGGTCGCGGGCCATCTTCGGCTCGCCGTAACGCGCCGGATCGTGCGGCTTCTCCGAGGAGCCGTGACCCCTTGCGTCGGGGGCGAGGACCCTGCGGCCGCTGTCCACCAGCGCGTCGACGACGCCGGTTGCCTGCCAGTTCGAGATGGCGTCGGCGGCGAATCCGTGGATCAGGACGACGGGCGGCATCTCGCTCTCCGTGCCCCATCCCCGGTAGGCGATCCGCAGGCCATCCCAGGTCCGAAAGCTCCTCATGGCACGCGGCCGCAGGCGGCGGCTCGAACGGGGATCAGCTGCTGTGCGGCTCGGCGCCGAGGGCGCTTGCGAGGTCGGTGTCGAAGATCGCCAGCCCGCGTCCCTGATCCTTCGACGCGTACATCGCCGCATCGGCGCGCTTGACGAGCTCCTCGGCCGTCACCGAGCCCGAGCTCGCGCAGGCGATGCCCACGCTCGCGCGCAGGCCGACCTCGCCGCCCGACAGCGAGAACGCGCTCGCGAGCGAGTCGCAGATCCGCCGGGCGACCTGCGCCGCCACGTCGGGGCCGGAGATGTCCCGCAGGAGCACGAGGAACTCGTCGCCCCCGAGACGACCGACGTCGTCCTCGGCGCGGCTCGCGACATCGAGGCGCTCCGCGACCAGTGCGAGCAGCTCGTCGCCGGCGGCGTGGCCGAGAGTGTCGTTGACGGGCTTGAATTCGTCGAGATCCACGTAGATGACGGCGGTCACCGTCGCGTCCTCGCGCTCGAGCTCGCTGCCCACCGCGCGGAGTATCGACGGCCGATTGTAGACGCCCGTCAGGGCATCGAAGGTGGCGCGCCGCTCGAGCTCTTCACGCGCCCGCACGCTGTCGGTCACATCGAGGACGGATGTGATCGCGCCGCTCACGCCGCCGTCCGGCCGCAGCAGGCTCCGGATGCTCATCAGCGCAAAGCGGGACTCGCCCGAGGGAAGCACGAAACCGACCTCCACGTCCTGGTCGGTGCCCTCGCCGAGCACCAGCTCGAGCGCCCTGTGAAATGCCGCCCGCGAGTCGTCGCCGAGGGTCCGAAGGAGCTCCTCGGCCGTCGGCGCCGCGCCCCCCGCCGCTCCGTTGGACGCAGTCGAGGAGCCCGTCTGCGAGCCCGCGTCGGACGCCCCATGGAGGATCTCGAGCAGGCGGAGGTTGTGGTAGGTGACGTTGCGCTCGAAGTCGAGCTGAAAGAGCCCGTCGGGCATGCCGTCGGTGAGCCGGCGCAACAGCTCCTCACGCTCGGCCAGCGCCTCCTGGGCCGCCATCTCGGCCGAGACGTCGATGATCTCGACGAGCACGTGGTTGCAGTCGGGCTGATTGAGGTAGTTGTGCAGCGTCGTGTCCACCCACATCCAGCTTCCGTCCTTGCGCTTGTGGCGCCGGCGGGTCTGCTGATTGCGGCGCGTCGAGAGCATCGCGATCCAGCCTTCCACGACCCGGCCCTGGTCGTCGGGGTGAATCTGGTCGAGCACCGACTTGCCGATCAGCTCCTCGGTGGTGTACCCGAACATCTCGATGAACGCCTCGTCGCAGTCGAGCACGATCCCGCCTTCGTCCTCTATGAGGGTGCAGAATCGCGGCGGGGCCGGCGGCAGCTCCTCGGAGTCCCCCTCCCCCTCGGCGGCCGGCTCGTCGCTCGGGATGATCACGCAGAGCACGACGCCATGCAGCTGTCGGATGTCGAGGAAGTGGAGCGTCATCCAGCGCGAGGGCCTGCTGAGCAGGCGAACCCTGCCCGTCACGGCCCCCTCCTGTTTGGCGCGCCGCCACAGGTCGATGACCGTCCCCCGGTCCTCGGCCACCACCGCGTCGGTCACCGCCCGGCCCTCGATCGCCGACTGCCCCCACAGCGCCACGTCCCCCGGCAGCGGGACGATCAGGCCATTGCTCGAGGCTCCGCATACGAGGGCGTCGGGGTGCTCGCGCAGCAGCGCCTCGGCGGCGCGCTCGACCTGCAGGCTGGTTTCGGCGGCCAGCTCGACGCTCTCATCGGGCTGTCCGGGCTGATAACGCGTTATGTGGCCGTTCGATGTCATGTCTCGTCTGCACAATCGACCGTGTGACGGGGGGTCGTGAACCTGGAGGCGATTGCCTGGACGTCTGGGCCAGGTGCCATCGGAGACGTTGGATCGGCTTAGCCGGGCATCCGCGGGATCAGCGACCCGGCGCCTGGACCACCTCCGGGGTCAGGGCGTCGATCGAGGCGAGCACGACCGTCGCGCTCGCGAGCGCGTCCTGCACGGGTGGAAATGCGCGATTGGGGATCGCGATGACCCGCATCCCGGCCGCGACGGCCGCGCGGATGCCGTTGGCCGAGTCCTCGATGGCCGTGCAGCTCGCCGGATCGCATGACAGCCTGCGGGCCGCCTCGAGGTACACGTCGGGCGCGGGCTTCCCGCGGGGCACCTCTTCTGAGGAGACCGTCACCTGGAAGCAGCCGCCGAGATCCGCGAGCTCCAGCACGAGGGCGATGATCGAGCGATTGGCCGAGGAGCCGATCGCCAGCGGCCAGCGCCGCGCGAGCCTCCTGACCGCCTCCCGCGCGCCGGGGAACAGGGGAAGCCGTTCGCGATACACGCGCTCCACCCGTTCGACGACCGCCTCCGAGATGGCCTCGGCGCCGATCGGCACAGCGAGCTCCTCGTGCATGTAACGCGACCATTCGCCGGAGCTCATCCCCATCATCGCCCGCTGTGCGTCCCCGCGCCAGTGCCCGCCCTGTTCCTCGGTGAGCCGGCGGCGAGTGTCGTCCCAGATCCCCTCCGAGTCCAGGAGGACGCCGTCGAGATCGAAGATCACCGCCGCGGTTGCGCTCATCCCCGGGAAGGGTAGGCTTCGCGCATGGATCCTGAGCGGGCGGGTGAACTGCTTGCGCGCGAGCGAGAGCGCATCGAGCGCGCGATCGCGGGCCTCGGCGAGGAGGACGCGAACGCGGGCGACGCGAACGAACCGGGCGACAGGGATTCCGAGGATCTCTACCAGAGCGAGTTCGACGCCGGCCTCGCCGAGGAACTCGCCGAACAGCTCGCGGCGCTCGAGCGGGCCGAGGTGCGGCTGGCCGGCGGCACCTTCGGACTGTCCGTGGACAGCGGGCGCCCGATCCCCGACGAGCGCCTGGAGGCTCTGCCGACGGCCGAACGGACGATCGAGGAGCAGGAGGAACGCCGCCGCTAGCGGGGTACACCGTGGGATAGGGTCCTACCGTGCTGGGCCTACCCGACGGCGTGACGGCGTGCCTGTTCGATCTCGACGGGGTGCTGACGCAGACGGCCAAGGTGCACTGCGCCGCCTGGAAGCAGATGTTCGACGATTACCTGCGCGGGCGCGCGGGCGAACGACACGAGGAGTTCGTGCCGTTCGATCCGGTGAGGGACTACGACGACTACGTCGACGGCAAGCCCCGGCTCGACGGGGTTCGCTCCTTCCTCGCCTCGCGCGGCATCGAGCTGCCCGAGGGAAGCGCCGACGATGGGCGGGAGAAGGAAACGATCAACGGCCTCGGCAACCGCAAGAATGAGATCGTGCTGGCGATGATCCATGAGCGCGGCGTCGAGCCCTACGAGGGGTCGGTTCGCTACGTTCGGGCGGCCCGCGACGCGGGCCTGGGGCTCGCCGTCGTCTCGTCGAGCACCAACTGCCGCGACGTTCTCGCGGCGGCGGGAATCGACGACCTCTTCGAGCACGTGATCGACGGCGTGGTGGCCGAGCGCGATCATCTCAGGGGCAAGCCCGCACCGGACACGTTCATCGCCGGGGCGCGGGCCGTCGGCGTCGCCCCGGCCGAGGCAGCCGTGTTCGAGGATGCGCTGGCCGGCGTCGAGGCGGGGCGGGCGGGACAGTTCGGCTTCGTCGTCGGGGTCGATCGGGTCGGCCAGGCCGCGGCGCTCAAGGCTCACGGAGCCGACGTCGTCGTTAGCGATCTCGCCGAGCTCCTGACGGCCTCGCGGTGATCCAGCATCCGGCGTTCCCGGTCGAGGCCTGGGCGGTGCGCGAGACGGAGCTGCACCTGGACGATCTGCCGCAGACGGAGTCGGTGTTCGCGCTCGCCAACGGCCACATAGGGCTCCGCGGGAACCTCGACGAGGGCGAGCCGTTCGGCCTGCCCGGCAGCTATCTCGGAGGCTTCTACGATGTGCATCCGCTGCACTACGGGGAGCGCGGCTACGGCTATCCGGAGGATGCCCAGACCATCGTCAACGTGACGAACGGCAAGATCATCCGGCTGCTCGTCGAGGACGAGCCCTTCGATGTCCGCTACGGCGAGCTGCGAAGCCACGAGCGCGTGCTGGATCTTCGTGCGGGCGTTCTCCGTCGTACCGCCGAATGGATGTCCCCCACCGGCCACGCGGTTCGGGTCTCCTCGACGCGCCTGGTGTCCTTTCCCCAGCGCGCGGTCGCGGCGATCCTCTACGAGGTCGAGCCACTGAAGGAAAGCACCGCCGTGGTCGTCCAGTCCGAGCTCGTCGCAAACGAGCCCCTGCCGGCGGTCGGCGAGGACCCGCGCGCCGCGGTTCCGCTGGACTCGCCGTTGCGCTCGGAGTTCTCCGATCACTATGAGAGCGGGGCCGCGCTCGTCCACTCGACGGCGGTGAGCGAGCTGAGGATGGGGGCCGCGATGGATCACGTCATCGACGGCCCCGCCGGCACCGACACCACGGCGGAGAGCACCGAGGACGTGGCTCGCGTGATGGTGACCGCGAATCTCGCGCCCGGCAAGCCGCTGCGCCTGGTCAAGTTCCTCGCCTACGGCTGGTCCAGCCAGCGCTCGACGCCCGCGATGCGCGACCAGGTGCGCGCGGCGCTGGCCGAGGCCAGGCATGCCGGCTGGGAGGGCCTGCTGAAAGGCCAGCGCGCGTATCTCGACGACTTCTGGGCGCGCGCGGACGTGGAGATCGACGGCGATGCCGACCTCCAGCAGGCGATTCGCTTCAGTCTCTTCCACACGCTTCAGTCGGGCGCCCGGGCCGAGCAGCGCGCGATTGCGGCCAAGGGCCTGACGGGCTCAGGCTATGAAGGGCACGCCTTCTGGGACACCGAGACGTTCGTCCTGCCCGTGCTGACGTACACGGCCCCCGAGGCCGCGCGCGACGCGCTGTGCTGGCGCCACAGGACCCTGGACCTCGCTCGCGAGCGGGCGAGCACGCTGGGGCTCAGGGGCGCCGCGTTTCCCTGGCGGACGATCTGCGGGCAGGAGTGCTCGGGCTACTGGCCCGCCAGCACCGCCGCGTTCCACATCGGGGCCGACATCGCCGATGCCGTGATCCGCTATCAGGCGGCGAGCGACGACGAGGCCTTTGCCGGCGGCGTCGGTCTCGAACTGCTCGTGGAGACAGCGCGGCTGTGGCGTTCGGTCGGCCACCACGACGCCGGGGGGCGCTTCCGCATCGACGGCGTCACCGGACCGGACGAGTACAGCGCGCTGGCGGACAACAACGTCTACACCAACCTGATGGCCCAGCGGAACCTCCACGCCGCCGCCGCGGCGGCCGAAAGCCACCCGCAGCCCGCCGCCGAGCTCGGGGTCGACGACGAGGAGACCGCGAGCTGGCGCGATGCGGCGAAGGCGATGTTCGTTCCCTACGACAGGTCGCTGCGCGTCCATCCTCAGGCCGAAGGCTTCACCGAGCACCAGGTCTGGAACTTCAAGGAGACGACCGAGGATCAGTATCCGCTGCTGCTCCACTTCCCCTACTTCGACCTGTACCGCAAGCAGGTGGTCAAGCAGGCGGACCTGGTGCTCGCGCTGCACCTGCGTGGCGACGCGTTCACCGCCGAGCAGAAGCTGCGCGACTTCGACTACTACGAGCCGCTGACGGTTCGCGACTCCTCGCTGTCGTCGGGCACGCAGGCGGTGATCGCCGCCGAGGTCGGCCACCTCGAGCTCGCCTACGACTACCTGCGCGAGTCGGCTCTCCTGGACCTCGACGACCTCGAGCAGGACACCCGCAACGGCCTGCACATCGCGTCGCTGGCGGGCACGTGGATCGGGGCTGTCGCCGGGTTCGGCGGCATGCGCGACCACGACGGCGTGCTGAGCTTCAACCCGCGCCTGCCCCAGGCGCTCACGCGTCTCGCCTTCCGCCTCAGCTTCCGCGGACGACGACTGCATGTCGAGGTCGTCCCCCGGCAGGTGACCTACTCGCTGCTGGACGGCCCGCCGCTCGAGATCAGCCACCACGGCGATCGGGTGACCGTTCCGAGCGGAGATCCACTCGTCCTTCGGATCCCGCGGGTCGCCGCACGGGAGGCCCCGGACCAGCCGCCCGGACGTGCGCCGGGGATGCCGGGCCGCACGCGCCGAGCCGCCGACACGGCACCGGCGCCCCCTAGCGCGGACTAGGGCTCGTGGCCGAGCACAGCCGCACGCTGCTCGTCCCGGCGCTCAGCTCGACGGTGACACTCCCGCTCGGCGGCACGCGCGTCACCGACGTGCTCGAGCTGACGCTCACCGAGCTTCCCGCGCGCAGCCGCAGAAGCGTGAGGGCCGTTTCGCCATCGGTGCTCGCGTCCACGGTCGCGCACGTGAGCCCTGCGCTCACCGTGTCGAGCGCGACGGCGCCCACATCGACCAGATCGAGCTGCAGCAGCTGGCTGGTCACCGGGGCCGGACCGGTCGCCCACGTCAGCGAGTCGGCGATCGCCGGCGTCGGTCCGTTGACGACCGCGGTGTGATGTTCGGCAGTCCTCGCCGGTTCCGGCAGAGCGTTCGAGGCGGCTTGCACGGTCGCGAGCCTGCCCGGCGTCGAGCTGCGGGCCGCCAGGCCGCTCAGCCAGTAGTCGCCGGTGGGCCCGATGCCCAGTGACGGCGAGACGACGTCCGGATACCAGGAGAACGTGAACGAGCTGGGATTGTGCACTCTTTCGAGGTGTGCGAGCTGTTCATCGGCCGGCGCGAAATCGTTCTGGGTCGCGAACACCAGGTGGTCCTCGGCGGGGTAGAGGGCCGCGTAGTAGCGGTAGCCGAGCTTGTTGAATGCTTCGACCTGTTCGACCCCACCGGTGAACGGGACGAGCTCATCGGCGCCCGCGTAGGTCATCACGTAGGGGATCCACTTGCCGTTGACGATCAGCGGCGTTGTGTTCCCGTCGCTCGTGCACTGCCCGGGCCCGGCGGCGGTTTCGACCCCGCCGGTGACCTTCTCGCCGCACACGACCGGCCCCTCGAGCGGCATCGCCTGGGCGAACAGGTCGGGGTATTCGAGCCCGAGCTTGTAGGAGGCGAATCCACCCATCGAGTAACCCGAGATCACGGTCGCGTCGGGGTCGAGGTCGTAGCTCTGAGCCAGCTGGTGCCAGACGTCCCAGAAGTCAACCTGGGCCGGTCCGAAATACCACCCGCCATCGCTGAAGCCCTCGGTCGTGGCGCAGATGCTGTCGCGGTTCTCGCACTCTTCCTGGAGCTGGCTGGGAGCCAGGGTGCCGTACTGGTTGAGGTTGGATCCCAGCGAGTGCAGGATCCAGGTCAGGGGGGTGGGCGTGGACGGGTTGTAGGCGGTTGGCACGTATACCGCGTAGGGCTGCACGCGCCCGAGGTAGGTGGGGCCCGTGTAGGTGTTCTGTTCCTGCGCGTCGATCACACCCTGACCGAGTTCCAGCGGGCTGACGTACCACCGATTGGAGTAGCCGGTGGGCTGCGGTTCGGGTGTGCTCTGGCGGGCCGCCAGCTGGGACCAGTCGACCGCGAGCGAGTACTTCGATACGTTCCCCGAGGCGAGCGTGTTGGCCTGATCGTTCTCCATCCAGCTGTTCGCGCACTCCGCCACGGGGACGTGGTTGATTTCACCGCCGGGCGCTCCGAGTTCGCCTTCTAGCAGGGAGGCCGCCGGCGAGTCGGCCAGCTGTTCGGTCGGGCACACAACGGGCGCCTCCTGCGAGGAGCCGCGGAAGGTGACGTTGTAGATGCTGCTGCGGCCCGGAATGCCGCCGTCTTCCGCTGGCACGGTCGCAAATTCCGTGCCCGCGGCGTTCGCCAGACCGGCCGCCAGGCGAACCTGCCAGGCGCCGCTCACGGCAAGCACGCTCGTCGGGATCCGCACGATGAAGGACCTCGCCTGCATGTTCACTTCGGTGTGTAGTTCGGCGCCGGCGACCGGCTGGCCGGTGGCGACTTCAACGAGCTGCGCGTGCTGGGCCGAGACGATCAGCGCGTACTGGATTCCCGGCGAGCTCACCCCCGCGTTCGCAGGCCAGGCGCTGCCCGGCGCCGGGGTTGAGCCTTCGGTGCTGAACGTCCACTCGGCGATCGGCACGTTCGCTTCGGCGAGCGTGTTCCAGTCGACCCGCCAGTAGGTGGCGCCCGCCGTATATCCGACGGCGGCGCGAAAGATGTCCGCGCCATCGTTCTCGGCCGGGCCGGCGGGATAGGAGAAGCCCCCGTGGGGAAGCGCCAGCGAGGACACTTTCGCGCTGTCGGCGATCCCCACCGGGCTGCCGAGCGGTCCATGATCGTCATACAGGAAGTCGGTCCACAGGCTCGCGCCTCCCGCCAGCAGGCCGGTGCCGGAGGTGCGCGAGAAACTGCTCGGGAAGGGCCATTCGACGCTGGAGGGCTCCGGCAGCTGCGGCTCGGGCGCCGTCGCGGCGCCCGGGACGCCTGTGGGCAGGCCTGGGATGCCGGGCACGCTGTCCGCCGCCCGGCGCGCTTCGCTCGCCGCCGAGGCGCTCGCCGTAAACGACGCCGCCGCCAGTCCGGCGGCGATCATCGTGGCCAGCAACGTCACCCGCGCTCGCGGCATAAGGCAACCGGCCGTGTCGCGCGAAGCCCTCTTCAACATCCTCTCCCCTTCCTCCGATTCCCTGTGCAAAGCGCTACATACCCGCTCAGCGGCGGGACGAAACGCGGCACGGCTGCGCGGCACGTACCGTCACGCCGAGCCGATCAGGCCCGTCCCGCCGCTGGTGGCGATCAGATAGACGACCAGGGCGACGCCCCAGTCGACGGTGATGGCCCGCTTCGGATGGCCGTTGAAGGTGATCAGCCCCGTGAACGCGCCGGCAAAGAAGTTCGCGCCTTCGTGGACGCCCCCAGGCGGATGCTCTAAGCACGTGTCGCCACACATGGCGTGCCGGCGCTTGTCCCGCCGCCGGCGCAAGCAGTAGTCGGCGGCGTGCCGGCAGGCCAGGGGTGGACCGTGCCGACACGCCGCCAGCCTGCCTCCCGGTCACCGGGTCCGCCGGGGAACGGATTCCGAGCCCGCCGGGAGGCGGCCGTTGCCCGATGAACCTTCCCCGTTCTCGAGCTTCTAAACACGGGTGCGGGCGGGCGCCGTTTGGAGCTCGAACCACACCCGGGTCCCGCCCACCCCGTCGACTCCCCAGCGACTCGCCGCTTTCTCCAGCAGGTACAGCCCGTAGCCGCCGTATGCGCTCCCGGGGTTACGCGGCTCAGGGGTGAATCCCTCGCCGGCGTCGGTGACGCTGATATGGATGAGGTCCTCTGCCACGGCGATGGAGAGCACGATCGGCGCATCGGCCGGCCCGGCGGAGTGCACAACCGCGTTGCTCACGATCTCCGAGACGAGCAGCACGACCGTATGGCAGATGGATGGCGCCAGCTCGAAGTCCTCGCAGCGGCCCAGCACGGCCGAGCGTGCGATGGCGGGCGCTTCGACGTCGCGCTTCAGCGCGAGCTCGACAAGTTGGGAGGACTGGATCATGCAACCTGCATCTACCCGCCTGCACGGTCGCCAACCGCGCCGTTGGGTTGAACCTGGCGCGGCGGGGGTAGCGTTGCAATCGGGAGATGTCCAGCCAGCCGACCATCGACTCGCCCGCAGCTCGCGGACCGACCGACGGCCCCGCCGCCCAGGGAGCGACCGAGCGCGTCGACGCGATCGCCTGTCTCGACGAGCGTTCCCGTCGTCGCGCCGCCGCCGTGGAGCCGCGGCGACCGGGCCGCTACGTCGAGGTTCAGGGGCCCAACGAGACGCTGCTCATACCGCTGGCCGGCGACGTCGTGCACGTCGGCCGCGGTCTCGCCGCCGATCTGCGCCTCGATGACGCCTCCGTCTCGCGACGGCACGCGGTCCTCGTCAACGGCGACACCGTGCGGGTGCTCGACGACCGCAGCTCCAACGGCACGTTCGTCAACGGTCGACGCGTCAGCCAGGCCGAGCTGCGGAACGGAGACGTTCTCGTGATCGGCCGGGTGGTCCTGCGTTACCTCGATCTCTGAGGCTCAAGGCGCCTGGCCGCATCGGCGAGGATGAGCGCGTGGTCGAAGGCGAGCTCCGGGAGCCCCTCAACCGGGAACCAACGCGCCTCGCGCGCGTCATCGCCGCCCGCGACCGACTCCTCACGGGGCAGGCGCGCGAGGTAGACCACCGACACGGTCCAGCCGCGCGGATCGCGACCCGGCGTGTCATAGACGCCGAGCAGCTCCAACCCGCCCACACGCAGCCCGGTCTCCTCCGCTAGCTCTCGCCGCGCGGCGTCCTTCACCTGCTCCCCGCGCTCTACGAAACCTCCCGGCAGCGCCCAGTGGCCGGCAAAAGGAGGGTTGGCGCGCTCGACCAGAAGGACACGCCGTGCATCCGCAGGCGAGGCCACCGCGACGACATCGACCGTCAGCATCGGGCGCGGCGGTGATCCGCCATGCGGTTCAGCGCTCATCGCCGCTCAGGGTCGCTGTCCCGCGAGCTCGACCGACAACTGCTCCAGCAGCCGCTGAACCTCGGGAACGCGATGGGCGTCGTGGTCGGCGACCATTGCCTGCAGCTCGTCGCGACGAGCGCTGAGCAGCTGGTCGGCCATCGAGGAGCCGGCCGGCGTGAGCGTCGCGCACGCCTCCGTGTTCGTCGATCAGGCCACGCTCGCGCAGGTCTCGCTGCACGGCTGTCGACCCGCTCCTCCTCGATCGACTGGGCGCGAGCCATCGCGCGGGTCCCCTCGATTCCGTAGCTGCCGAACCGCGCGAGCACCCAGACCGCGCCCGGGGTGAGGTCGATATTGGCGCGCGCGGCGACCCGCTCGTTGAACGCGCGCCGATCCTCGCGACTGACGAGCACGCCGAGCGCGCGGTCGAGCTCGGCGAGCGAGCTCGGGCTCTTCGGCGCGGCGAGCGCATCATCGAGTCCATCGCTCGTCGAGGCGGTCGCGCGCAGCGGCCGCTCACGCAGCCGCAGGCTGAGCGCGAAGCCGACGGCGGTCGACCCCGGCGGCCACGAGGAACACCGGCCGCAGCGCATGCACATAGGCGTTCTCGTAGGCGAGCCTGCCCGGCGCCGGCATGCTCGCCACCTGGGCGCCCGTCAGCCGCCCGCCCTTGGCGATCAGGGCTTCGAGCGAACCGCTGAGGACGTGGTGCAGCTCGGCACGCAGGCGGGTCGTGAAGATCGTCCCGAACACGGCCGCGCCGAGCGAGCCGCCGATGCCGCGTGCGAGCGTCACGCCGGAGGTCGCCGCGCCGAGCACGCGAGTAGTCGACGGCGTTCTGCACGGCCAGGACGAGCACCTGCATCACCATGCCCGAGGCCGAGCCCGAGCACGAGCAGGTACGCATCGGCCGCCGCCGGCGCTCGTGTTGAGGCTCAGGCGCGAAAGCAGCAGCAGGCCGACCGTCATCACCGCCGTGCCGGCGATCGGGAACAGCTTGTAGCGCCCGGTCCGCGAGATCAGCCGGCCCGAGACGATCGAGGTCGTGCACGAGACCCGCCCATCAGCGGGATCAGGCGCAGGCCCGCATCGGTGGGGCTCGATTCGAACACGGTCTGGAAGAACAGCGGCAGGAACGTGACCGATCCGAACAGCGCGAAGCCGACGATCAGCGACAGCAGCGCGGCGATGCGAAAGACCTCGTCGCGCAGCACCGCGATCGGCAGGACCGGTTCGCGGCGCGCGCCGCTCGACGGCGAGGAACAGGCCGAGCAGGACCACGCCCGCGGCGGCGACGAGCACGCGTCGGCGCCGAGCCCCACGCCCAGGTCGTGCCGCCGAGGCTCGCGACCAGCACGATCGCGCTCAGAGCGCCCGCGAGCAGCCCGGCGCCGAGGTAGTCGATCGTCGGGCGCGCTGCGTGGCGCTCACCGTCGGGAGCGTCGCGGCGATCACGCCCAGCGCGACGAGGCCGATCGGCAGGTTGACGTAGAAGATCCAGCGCCACGACAGGTGCTCGACGATCACGCCGCCGAGCAGCGGGCCGGCGACGCTCGCGACGCCGAACACGGCGCCGAACAGGCCCTGGTAGCGACCGCGTTCGCGCGGTGAGACGATGTCTCCGACGGTCGCCTGCACGAGCACGATCAGCCCGCCGGCGCCGAGCCCCTGGACGGCGCGAAAAGCGATCAGCTCGGTCATCGACCCGGCCAGCCCGCACAGCGCCGAGCCGACCAGGAACAGCACGATCGCGCTCTGCAGCATCGCGCTTGCGGCCAAGCTGGTCGCCGAGCTTGCCGTACAGCGGAGTGACCGCCGTCTGCGCGAGCAGATAGGCGCTCGTCACCCACGACAGCCGCTCGAGGCCGCCGAGGTCCCCGACGATCGTCGGCAGGGCGGTCGCGACGATCGTCGAGTCGAGCGCCGCGAGCAGCATCACGAGCATCAGGCCGCCGAAGATCACCCCGAGGCGGTGCGTCGCGACGGAGCGTGGAACGGCCGGGGCGGCGGCTGCGGTACTCACCTCGAAGGTTGCTGCAAAGGTTGAGGCATCCTACCGTCCGGCCTGCCGCTCTCAGAGAGCGGCGGTCGGGCCGAAGAGCTCCTTCACCCTTTCATCGCGCGCCGGCGCCGCCCGCCTGCGGGCGCCGATCAGTATCCGATGCCCTGGCGGCCGCTCGAGGCGACCGGCACACCGCCCGCCCAGTCGATCTCCACGAACTTGCGGCTGTTGAGCAGGTTCGGGATCCTGGCGACGACGGTGCGCGTGGCCGTTTCGATCACGTCACCGGTGTCGCCGGCGAACACGTAGCGTCCGTCGAGCGTGTGCTGAAGCCAGCCGTCGCGCCCGCAGTCATAGGCGCAGCTCGACTCTTCGCCTTCCAGGCCATCGACGGGCACGTTGGCGATGTGCACCGGCGCGAGGCCTTCGGCCACGCCGTGCACGTCCCACACCTGGATCGCTTTGTGGACGGTGTCGACGACGTACACCTGCTTGTTGTCGGGCGACAGCGAGATCCCGTGGCTGCATGTGCTGAACGGCCCCTTGCAGGAGCCGAAGCTCTCGGTGTACAGGACGTGGGGGTTGGGCTGGGTGATGCTCTCGACCTGGAAGCCGTCGAATCCGGTGGCTGTCGTGAAAGCGACGGAGTCCGTGCCGTTGATGGTGTTCGGACGCACACCGCCGCTCAGCGGCCCGACCTCGGCCTCGACCTTGCCGGTCTGGGTGTTGTAGACAGGCAGGTGGGAGTAATTGCGGTCGCCGAGCAACAGGACCTTCCCATCGGCGGACATCACGCCGTCGTGGGGTCCTTCGCCGGGCGTTTCGATCTTGCCGACCACGTTTCCGTTGGCGGTGTCGAGTATGTACCAGTTGCCGTCGGAGGAGTTCTCGCCGTCGGGCATGTACAGGAGCTTTCCGTCCGGGCTCACGGCGGCCGAGTCGATGCCGGTTTTCAGGTTCACCGACCAGACGACCCGCTTGTTGACGAGGTCGTAGGCGAGCACCGAGCCGTTGCCGTTGCCTCCGCCATCGCCGCCGTAGGAGACGAACATCATGTGCGTCGACGGCGATACCGCGACGCCGCGCACGCCCCGACTGGTGTTCGGCAGGGTGAAGGATTCGACGAGCCGGAAGCCGTTGTCGATGTCATAGACGCTCACCGGACCGTCGTTGAAGATGTACTCGAGGTGTGAGACCCCCGCGTGCACGAGGGCGCTCGCGCTCGTCACGACCGCGGTCTGCGCCGAGACGGCGGGGCGCGAGCGCCCGGCGCGATTGGATGCGATGACGGACACCCGAAGCGTCGATCCGAGGTCGGCCGCCCGCAGCGTGTAGCTCTTCCCCTTGGCCCGCGAGATCGTGTGACAGCGCTTCCCGGCCGGGTTGCAGCGCTCCCAGGCATACCTGTAGGACGCCGGCCGGGACGACCACGATCCCGGCGAGGCCGTGATCCGCTGTCCCACCCGCGCGATCCCGACGATCGTCGGCGGGCGCAGCTTTCGCGGACGAGCGCGCGCGGCGCTCGCGGCGGGCCTGTCGTCGGCTCCGTCGCCGGCGCTCGCCAGCAGTCCGACGCCGAGCGCCACCAGCCCCATCGCCAGCAGCAGTCCAGAAAGCTTTGGCCGTGCGCTCATGGGAAACACGGGGAAAGTCTCACCGCCGTCCGTAAGCAGGGCCTAAGGCGTGCGTGAGAGCACTCTCATCGCACGAGCGGCACATGCAGGCACACTAGCGCCTCCGGGCACTCCCGCACGGTTGGGGACACGACCGTGCGGGATCGACCGTCAACCGTGCACGGGGGCGCCGGTCGGGAGCTCCCTCGCCGACCAGTCCACTTCGGATATCGCTCCACCGGAGACGACGACGTCGCGCTCGCATGCGACGTCGTCGACCCACAGCGTGTAGCTCCCCTCGCGGATGTTGTCGAACACGGCCGTGTACGCAGGCCGTCCCTCGATCTCGCGCTCGAGCACATCCTTGTGACTGCGCCGATCGTCCTGCCCCGTGGCGCTGATCTCCACCTCCACGCCGACCATCCCGGCCGAGGCATGGAGGATCAGCGCCCCGATATCCCCGCCGATGTCCAGCACGACGTGCTCGGGGTGTCGTCTGGCGGCGTGATTCTCCTCGCTCGCGCCGGTACCGTGAGCGTGGCTGTGGGCATGAGTGTGCATCGCTCGGCCCCCTCTACGCCGTCGTGGACGGGAAGTCGAACCCGTCGTGCGGAGCGCCTATGTAGGGGAACGTCGACTGGAAGCGGAACGGCAGCGGTGAGGTGCCGTCCGTGATGGCCGTCGCGGCTTCATCCGGTTCGAAGCCTTTCTTCACGAGCGGCACCGTGGCGCCGGCGATCGCGCGCAACTCGATCGTCGTCGTGGCGTCGATGACGCGCCGGCCGTTGGGGAATCCCGCGAGATCCCCGCCGATGATCCCGAGCGGGTTCGGCGTCTTGGCGGGGGGAACCGCGACGTTGAGCCGCAGCATGTCGGCCAGCACCTTGCCGGTGTTGTTCTGGAAGCCGGGCACGACGCCGGCGGGCAGCCCGGTCAACAGGATCGCGACCAGGTCTTCGCGCGGCGCTTTCGCGGCTTCGAGCGCTTCCAGTTTGGGAAACACTTTCGGGTAGAGCGCCGGCAGCAGTCTCGCGAGCTCCGGATGCTGAACGTAGGACAGGAAACCCTTTTCGTCGACGGGTTTGCTCGCGTTCCACGAATCCTTCAGGGCCATCGGGATCAACACCTCGTTGAACAGCGGGTTGGCGAGCCGCGAGACCTGCACCCACGGACCTGCCTCGGAGGTTTCGCTGTTGGCGCCGTCGCTGATCCGCATCTTGCGGCGCGATGCCGAGCCCCAGACGCCCAGCACCGCCTTTGAGCTCATCACGTTCGTCGGCACCGAGCCGTCGGCCGTGAGGCTCGAGATCGGAACCTGGATCGCGATCGTGTGGACGTTGAGCGTCTGCAGCGTGTCCACGCCGGACGCGGCCGGCATCGGCAGCAGATGGGCTTCCTGGAAGGGACGCAGGTCGGCGAGGTCGAAGATCGACCCGATGTCGACGAAGAACGGGTCGTTGCGTTGGCCGGCGAACACCGTCGCCTGCCCACCCGCCAGCGAGTGCACCGCTTCCTGCCCCAGCGTCGCGTAGTTCGGCGTGGAGTGGGGACCTATGTTGCACGGCGGACAGGTCAGACCCTCGCCGAGGATCCTCTCCCTGCGCTCCTCGCCCCTGTGGTCCACGCGTGTGACGTTGTAGAACTGCCGTTTGTTCCAGTTGGGGTCGTTCAGCGAGCCGATCGTACCCGTGTTGTAGAGGAACGTCTTGGGGTTGGTGATCGTCGATTCGAAGGTGAACTCGTAGGTCACGTCCGCCCGACCATCGCCGTCGTTGTCGATGTGAATCTTGTACAGGACGTCATTGCCGAACTCGAAGAACGTGGGACCTCCGGCCGGCACCTCGGCCGGAAGATAATTCGTGATCAGTGTGACCGTTTCCGGGTCGTCGGGACTGACGAACGCATAGGTGTCGGTGTTGTCGGCTACCGGGTCCTTGCTGATCTCCGGCGCCTCGCGATGCGATGACATTTTGCCTACCTCTTTCGTGGTCGATTGTCGAGTGATGTCTGTGATCCGGCCGTCAGTGCGCGGCGTCGAGCATCCGCTTCACGAGCACCGGATCGGTGTATGTGGTCTCCTGCTTGCCGGACATCACGGTCACCTCACCGCGCTCGGCGTTGCGCACGTAGGCGGTCACGGGCTCATGCGGCGCCGGTCCCGAAGGCTTGGTTACCACGGCCTTCTGCGCGGCGGGACCGCTCGGGCTCGCGGCATCGAGTGCTACCGATGCGACCTTCGGCGTCGCGAGAATCACCGCCGCACCGGCGGCGGCACCGGCCGTGCCCTGGAGAAAGGCGCGCCGGCTAGTACCCTCGCTCACCGCTGCGTCGGGCACCCCGCTCACCGCCGGGATTCGCGTCGGAACACTGACGTGGGTCTTCAGAAACGAACGACGGTTCAGCTTGTCCATTGTCATACTCCTCTCGCCTTCGAGTGTGAAAGCAGCAACTGTCCGGCGAATGTAACAAAGGAAAAGTCAATTTCGGCCCGTTTTTCTGCGAGCCTGTCGCACCTACGAGGAGGGTGTAGAAGGCCGACGATCGCTCGGCCGGCGCGACGCCTTGCGTCGCGGTCAGACGCCGGTTCGCGTCGGTGCTTCGCGCTTGGCTCTCGGCGCTGCCGCCCGCCTGGCGGCGGGCAGCGTGCGGTCCTCGGCGGCTGCCGAGCGACATAGAGCAAGGGCGATGATGATGGCCGCCGCCCACACGGCCACGATCGCGAGCGGAGCGAGAACGACGACCGTCACTTCGAGCCTTCCCCAGGAGGCCCGTCGGTATGGGCCCGGAGGATCTCCAGAGTGCACGAACGGACGATATTCGTCGTTTCTGAACGCACGGAACAACCTCTTTCGTCGGCCTACGGGGTTAGCTGACGGGCTGGCGCTGAAAGAGCCTGCGCCTCCTACGGCAACCACCGCTGGGATTCGCCCCAAGTGACTTGGGTCCCCCGCTCCCGACACCCTGTCGGGATTCGGCTTTCTGTTGCGGCAGACTACCAAGCGCGCCCCCGACGCTGTTCGCCGCGCGCACGTTTTGTCCGCAAATACCGGCAATCGCACGTAACCAATTCCCGTGCCTCGCCGCCTTGGCGACGCCGACAGGCTCAGCCTCCCGGCAGCTCTGGCGAGTCGGCTGTCGTCAGGCGTAGAGGGCGAACTCGTCGGCCCGCTCGTCGACGCGAGAATCGGCGACGAACGCCCGCTCTTCACGCTCGGCCCTGTGCGGGGGGCAGTGCACGCCCCGGACGCCTCCGTCCTTCAGGCCGTATGCGAGCCAGACGCCATCCTCCCAGGCGAAGCGAAAGAAGCGGTCCGCGCGCTCGCCGGTCTGCTCGAGCTCGCGGCGCCAGGCCGCCGTGACGGCCTCTTCGGGGATGTTCGACTGGCACGTGCAGCCGGTGGACGAGGCCCCGGTCCAGACGCACCCGAGCTGGTTCTGGATGGCGGGAGCATGCAGGGGAGCGATCTCCGCCGCATCCGAGAAGGACGACATGTTGGCCGACGCGTCGGCACCTGCCGGGCACTCCATGTCGTTATTTTCGGGCGACGGGCGCGTTCGGCTCAAAATCCGCCCGCAGCCTGGACGGTTGTCCTACGCCAGCCCACCGTGCGCCCGGCTAAGCATCCGCGCGCACGGGTGGGCACGGCGGGAGCGTGAACCACACGGTCTTGCCGCTCGAGGAGGGAATCACGCCCCAGGAGTCGGACATCGCTTCCACGATGCGAAGTCCTCGCCCGGACGGCTGCTTTGGGGTTGGGGATCGGAGCGTCGGTCGGCTCCTGTCGGCGTCGCGCACCTCGACGCGAATGGCCCCGTGCGAGTGAATCGCCAGCTCGAAGTCCGTCCGCGCATGCTGGACGCAGTTGGTGGCCAGCTCGCAGGTCATCAGCTCGGCCGCGTCGATGATCTCACGGGGATAGTCAGCGAGGATGTCGCGCACGAACCGGCGCGCGGCCGGCACCGAGGAACGCTGACAGCGAAATCCGCGCTCGCTCGTCACGACTCTACGGGTAGGACCTCGGAGAGGCCGGTGATCTCAACGACGCGCAGCACGATCGGAGAGGGGTCGCGCAGGCGCACGGCGCCCACCTTCGCCGCGGCCCCGATCAGCACCGCGATGCCGGCGCTGTCCATGAACCGCAGGCGTCCCAGATCGAAGATCAGCCGGTCGGGGTTACCCGCGATGACCGAAGTCACGACCGTCTCGAGAGCCGCCGCGTTGGAGCTGTCGAGCTCGCCGGACACGATCACGACGGGTACCCCCGACGGATCGACCCCCGTGTCGATCACGACGTCAGCAGCTGAATCGCCATCTAGTTCCGCCATTGAATGCCAACTATCGCGGTGTCGTCATGGTGGTCATCGGACGCCAGGTCGCGTACGAGCTTAGCCAGCAGCGCGCCGAGTGCAAGCCGCTGTCCCGCGGCTGCGTCCCTCAGCCGGTTCAGGCCGGCATCGAGAACCTCGCCGCGACGCTCGACGAGACCGTCGGTGAATGCCACGAGGGTGGCGTGGGGCTGCACTGACAGGGTGGCCTCGCGATACTGGTCACTGCGCGGAACGCCGATCGGAACACCCCTCTGCATGTCGACGAACCGGTCATCCGCCCCGTCGATCAGCAGCGGCGCCATGTGGCCCGCGCTCGCGACCGTCAGGCGATGGGCGTTCACGTCGATCAGCACGCAGAGGACCGTGGCGAAGTAATCGTGGGTGACGCTGTTCACGAAGTCCGACAGTTTGGCCAGCACGCTCGCCGGGCGGCAGTCCTCGCTGGCGTAGGCGAGCGCGGCGTGTCTGAGCGACGCCATCGTGGTCGCCGCCCGCAACCCGTGGCCGGAGACGTCGCCGATCACGAGCAGCGCGCGCCCGTCGCCGGCGGCGACCACGTCGTACCAGTCGCCGCCGACGTCGATGCCCGAGGCGGCGGGTACGTAGCGGGCGTCCACCTGCAGCCCCGGCACATCGGGCAACCGGTCCGGCAGCAGGGCATGCTGCAGCGTCTGGGCGATGCTGCGTTGCTCGGTGTACATCTGGCGGTTCTCGCTCGCGACCCGCTCGAGGTCGCCGGCCAGCTGCTCGGCATACTCCCTGCGCCGCGCCAGGCGCTCTGTCATCACGGCGGCGGCGAGCGAGATCAGCACTCCAACGATCACGATGATCCAGGGAAGATCCGCGAAGAACGTGCCGCCCAGCGGTCCTCGCGGCGTGACGAGCAGGGTGAACGCGCTATCGCCGAACGGGACCACGACGCTCGCCTTGCGAGATGTGATCGGAAAGTGGTGGACGCTCGTCACGAGCAGCGTCTTCGGCTGCTGGGAGCGGCCGAGGAAAAGGGCGTAATCGAGATCCGAGAAGGCCGAGTTGCTGGCCAGCGCCGAGCGCCGGTCCCTGGGAAGCGGGTTTTCCACATAGACGGCAAACCCGTGTCCCGTGCCGGGCGTGCTGAACTCATAGCCGAGGCTCGGGTTGGCCGTGCCGAGGATCCCCGTGACGTTCAAGAGCCGCGATCGTTCCGCGTGCGCGAAGAACGCGCGCGCCTGCGCGGGCAGCGACGCGAGGGCGGGCGGCGCCCCGACGATCGCCGTGGGCCGCGGATTCGAGGTACCCAGGGGCCACAGGGAGGCTGACACGAACTGGCGGCCGGGGCCGACGTAGGGCGCCATGAACACGCTGAACTTCTGGGCGTCGCCCCCGGTCGCGTCGGCCAGCTCGGCGGCCGAGGCAAGGGGGGTCTGAAGCGAGGGCACGACGGCCGTCAGCACCGAGCCGACCTCGCGAGCGCGCAGGCGCAGCAGGTGACCCTCATTCTGGTCGTAGAGCTTCAGCGACGTCAACGCGAACGCGGCTGTCAACACCAGCCCAAGGACGAGCGCGATGACGGCTGCCCGTGAGGGTCTGTGCCGCGAGAAGGAGCCGACGAGCGTCGGCGGGGCCATCGCGTCCTCGGCGGCCCCTCCCCCGGTCGCGGCGCTGTCTGAGGCTGTGGTTCTCGCCGCCACGTCCGAATCGCTACCCATTGCGCGGATCACCCTAATCCCTCGCCGCCGGCCAGCCTATCTCAGCTGAGCATGCTCGAGCCCTAGCCTGTGGGCATGCCGATTCCCGAGCGCTCTGAAGTCCGGGCAATCCGGGCGCTTGCCACCGGGAGCGTGCAGGGCGTCGGCTTCCGCGCGGCCACCTGCCGGGTCGCGCGCGAGCTCGGGGTCCTCGGCTGGGTTCGAAACGCACCCGACGGCAGCGTTGCCGTGCACGCCGAGGGACCTCCGGGCGCCGTCGACGGGCTGATCGCGTTCCTTCGTGAGGGCCCGCCGGGAGCCGCCGTCCGAGACGTCGCCATCGAGGAGGTCGGGGTGGAGGGCCACGAGCAGTTCGCCGTCCGCGGCGTATCCGCCGGCGCGTTCGTCGTGCAGGAGCACGCGGCCTCGACCCACCACTTCGACCTGCGCCTGGAGGTCGAGGGCACGATGCGCTCGTGGGCGCTGCCCAAGGGCCCGTCGCTCGATCCGTCGGTCAAGCGCCTGGCCGTGCAGGTCGCCGACCATGCGCTCGACCACAACGCCTTCGAGGGGCCCACCGCGGGCGGCGGAGTGCTGATCTGGGACCGTGGCCGCTACGAGCAGGGCGGCCGGGTTGCCTGGCCCGAGGCGCTCGAGCGGGGACATGGCGTGTTCGTCCTGCACGGCGAGAAGCTGCGGGGCGGCTTTGCGTTGCAGCGCACACGGCCAGGGGCCAAGCCCCAGTGGTTGTTGATCAAGCGGCGCGACGACGAGGCGAGATCCGGCTCGGACATCGTCACCGAGCGGCCCGCCTCGGTGGCGAGCGGCCGAACGCTCGAGCAGGTGGTGCGCGAAGGCGAGGCGAGCCGCTCCGCCCCGAAGACGTGAGGAGCCCCGGAACCAACCTGGCTCCGGGGCTCTCGACGGTCGCTGGGGTCAGTTGATTGCGGAGACGGGATAGGCGACAACGCTGAGGTTGGTTGCGGCACCCCAGTCCTCGCTGCTGCCATCCGCGGTCACGGCGCAGCTGAGCGTGATGTGACCGCCGCTCAGCAGACCAGCTCCCTGAAGGACGATCTCCCCGGAGGAGTGCGTGTGGTGCAGCGAGATCGTCTGGATGGCGGTCGACCCGAAGGCGAGCGTGCAGCGCAGCGGATCGGCGTAGCTCTGCACGAGGCCTTCGGCATCCGCCGTGGCGGCGTACCGGGCTCCCGCCGGCGCCATAAGCGTCAGCGTCTGAGCACCCTTGCCGCCCCGGGCGCTCGCGCTGTAGATGTGTGCCAGCCCGGCGGGACCGGTCGGTCCGGTGGGACCCGTCGCACCCGTCGCCCCGGTGGCGCCCCTCACACCCGCCGGACCGATCGCGCCGGCTGGTCCGGTGGCGCCCGTCACGCCCGTCGGTCCGCTCGCTCCCGTCACCCCGGCGGGGCCGGTCGCTCCGGCGGGGCCGGTCGGTCCCGAGGGCCCCGACACCCCGGTGCCGGCGGGCTGCGAGGCCAGCACGGCGACGGCGGTCGGAATCGTCGCTCCCTTGATGAATTCCTGTTCGACTTCCGTGCCGTCGAGGTTCGCGCGCCCGATCGTTCCCGACGCGGGGTTCGTCCAGTAGATGTGCCCAGCGTCGAGCGCCACTCCCTCGGGCAGGCTCGCACCCTTGATGAATTCCTGTTCGACTTCGCCGCCTTCGAGGTTCGCCCGAGCGATGCTGTTGGACCCGTGATTGGCCCAGTAGATGTGATGCCCGTCCACGGCCACGTTCCACGGCTCGTCGGCCCCCTTGATGAATTCGGCTTCGACTTCTCCGCCAGCCAGGTTCGAGCGACCGATCGTGTTCTTTTCGGAGGTCGTCCAGTAGATGTGCTGGCCGTCGACGGCGACGCCGCGCGTGTTTTCTACCCCCTTCACGAATTCCAGTTCTTCGCCCGTGCCTTCGAGGCTTGCGCGACCGATCTTGTTGAAGCCGTCGATGCCCCAGTAGAGGTGCCCGCTGTCCAGCGCGAGACCCGCCGGTTCACTGTTCGTGTTCACGAAGTGCTGTTCGACTTCACCGCCGCCGAGCGTCGCACGTCCGAGCGAGCTGGTCCCGTAGTTCGTCCAGTAGAGGTGCTGGTCGTTGACGGCCAGACCTTCGGGGAAGCTCGTGCCCTTGATGAATTCCTGTTCGACTTCCCCGCCTTCGAGGCTCGCTCGCCCGATCGTGTTCGTGGAGAGGTTGGTCCAGTAGATATGTCCGGGCGCCGCCTGCGCCACGCCCACCGCCAGATAGGCGCAGGCGAACAGCGCGGCCGTAGCGGCCAGCGCTGCGATGACGGCGCTTCGTCGCAGGCGCCCCTCGCGGGCCGCCGTCGATGTCCATCCAGTTTCCGAACGACAAACAGCCTGCATCTGACACGCTCCTCTTGAGTGGAAGACCTTGATGAGGGAAGCCCGCTGCTCGCCCCGACGGTCCCGCCGGCTGTGGCGGGACCGTCGGAAGAGGGCTTCCTATTCGCTACCCGCCTTCTCGTCCGCACCCGGCCCCGTGACGGCTACCGGTGGACGATGAAGCCGGTGTACCCCGCGAAGCATTCGTGGGCGCGTGAGCCGCCGCCCGCGGGCCAGTTGACACCGTCGTTGTAGAAGATGTCAGCCTCTTCACCATCGGAGGCGATCTCGGTCGAGCTGCTCGCGCTCCCGACCTGCGCGAAGTCGCCGGCTTTCAGCGGCTTTTCTTTCGTGCTGTCGAGCGCGTCGGAATCTTCATGGATCGTGATCTTGGTGCCGGCGGCCATCGGGCCGTTGCCATCCAGATCGGCGGTCGTGTTGGCCGTCACGTCAAACGACACGACGTCTTCTCCGGCCGGGTTCGTCGAACATTCGGCGGTGAACGTGAAGTGACCGTTTTCACCAAGCACGGCGGTGCGCCCGGCGCTGAGGAACCTCTCCCCGTGCGAGGAGGCGAAGTCCTTGGACGGCTGGTAATAGCTCGGCGCCTGTCCACCGAGGTGCTTCGCGTTGAAGGAAGTGGCGACCCACACGGCGGCGTAGCTTGTGCCACCGAGTGAGATGAACAGCGCGCATGCGCTGATCGCGAGCGACGGTGCGGAGTGTGGGATGCGTAGCTTCATCTGGCGAGTCTCCTTGCGTGGAAGTTGGTCGATGCGAGAAGGTTGCCGTGAGGTGAGCCCGGCGGCGATGGGGCGAGCCCCAATCTCGGCGGGCGTGGTCCCGAGCCCGCGGCTCGGGAAATCCCTACCTTCGAGCGCCCTCGCCGAGCGGACCGATCGGCAGGCGCTTGAGTAACATCGCCCCTGAACGCGTGAAGGGACACTCATGCAGGTTCGGGGACGTGACCAGCTCGCCAGTGCGGAGCTCGAGGCGCAGGATTTCCTGTCGTCGATCCTCGAGTGCGTGGCGCAGCCGGTGTGGGTCGTCGAGCACGGGGGCAAGGTCCAGTTCGCCAACCCCGCCGCGCTCGAGGCGCTCGGCTATGAGACGCTCGCCGAGCTGAAAGGACGGCCCAGCCACGAGACGATTCACTACAAGCATCCCGACGGAACGCCCTTTCCGGCGAGCGAGTGTCCGATGCTGCGACCGCGCATGACCGGAGAGACCGTTCACAGCGACGAGGACTGGTTCTTTCGCAGGGACGGCAGCATGATTCCCGTCAGCTACACCTCGGCTCCGATCGAGCTGCCCTCCGGGCGGGGCGCGGTCGTGGCATTCAGGGACATCGCCGAGCGCCGCCGCGCCGAGCAGGCGATGCGCGCGAGCGAGATCGTCGAGGCGCGCAACTCCGAGCTGCGCCTGAGCCAGTCCCGCTATCGAGCGATGCTCGAGACGGCATTCGACGCGATCGTGAGCACCGACCGCGAGGTGCGCGTCACCTACTTGAACGCCGCGGCCCGCCAGGCCTTCGGCTGCTCGAGCGAGGACGCCGTGGGGCGTGAGCTGGTGGAGCTGATCGTCCCGTCACGACTTCGCGAGAGCCAGCGACGCTGGTGGCAGGAGCGACAGAGAGAAGATCGTGAAGTGTTGGGTCGCGACATCGAAACGACAGCGCGGCGGGCAGACGGCACCGAGTTTCCGGTTGAATTCGCCGTCACGCGGATGAGCCTGCCTGCGTCGATCGGCTACACCGTGTACTACCGCGATCTGACCGAGAGCCAACGGGTCGAGCACGAGCTGCGCCTCGCGCGTCGACGCGTGATCGAGGCGGCCGACGCCGAGCGGCGGAGAATCGCGCGGGACCTCCACGACGGCGCCCAGCAGCAGCTCGTCAACGTCGCGTTCAACCTGGAGCTCGCCGCACAGCAGCTCGGCGCCGATCCGCGGGAGGCCCGCAGGTACATCGAGCTCGCCCGTGCGGAGTCACACGCCGGCACCGTGGCGCTGCGCGAGCTGGTCGCCGGGATTCACCCGGCGATCCTCACCCATCGGGGCCTCGCCGCCGCGGTCGACTCCCTCGCCGGAAGGCTTCCGCTGACCGTGGAGCTCGTGTCGATGTTCGACGGCCGCCTCCCGGACGCCGTCGAGGCCGGTGCCTACTTCGTGATCTGCGAGTCGCTCACGAACGTCGTCAAGCATGCACAGGCGAGCGCCGCGACGGTCGGCACGATGGTCTCGGACGGACAGCTGCTCGTGACGGTCAGCGATGACGGCATCGGCGGAGCCGACCCGATGGCCGGGAGCGGCCTGTCGGGCCTTGCCGATCGCGTCGCGGCCCTCGACGGGGCTCTGCGGATCCTCAGCCAGCCTGGACGCGGCACCACCGTGAGCTGCCGGATACCCGTGGCAGAGAGCTCTCGCAGCGTCCGCATGCGCCTCGACACCACGCCCGGGCGCGCGAGCCAATCGGCGCTATGACTCTCTGAGGGTCGCGAGCACGGCGAGCACGCGCCGGTGCTCGGTCGGCTCAACGGCCAGGCCCAGCTTCGAGAAGATGCTCGTGACGTGCTTCTCGACGGCTGCGACCGTGACCACGAGCGTCTCGGCGATCCCCTGGTTTGACTTGCCCTGCGCCATCAACCCGAGCACCTCCCGCTCGCGCGGCGTGAGCTCGTCGATCGGGCTCTGCGCCCTTCGCCGCCCGACCATCCGCCCGACGACCTCGGGGTCGAGCGCCGACCCGCCGGCGGCCACACGGCGCAATGCGTCGGTGAATGCCGCGATGTCGCTCACGCGGTCCTTCAGCAGATAGCCGACGCCCTCGGCGCTCTCGCCCACGAGGTCAAGCGCGTAGCGCTCCTCGAGGAACTGTGAGAGCACCAGCACCCCGACGGGCTCGTCGAGCTTTCGCAACTCGACCGCGGCGCGCAGGCCGTCGTCGGTGCGGTCGGGCGGCATCTGGACGTCGACGATCACCACGTCGGGGCGATGCGCCTTGGCCTTGCGCAGCAGATCGGGAGCGTCGCCGGCCTGTCCCACGACCTCGAAGCCCTCGCCGTCGAGCAGCCGCGCGAGACCTTCCCGCAAGAGCGCCTGGTCCTCGCCGATCACCACGCGCAGCGGTTTCACCGACACGTCGTCATCGCTCCTCGCCGGCCGGGCCGAACAACGCTGAGAGGTCACTGGCCGGGAGCTCGTCCTTCGGGATGAACGCCGCCGCACCGCACTCGCTGACGAGCTCCTGCGTGATCTCGACATCGGCGGAGGTCAAAAGCACTCGGGGCGGAGCGGGAAGCTTCGCGAGCTCCCGTGCGATGTCGATGCCGCTGGCGTCGGGCAGGTTGACGTCGAGCAGCACCGCGTTGGGCTCGAGTGACCGCGCCAGACGAACGGCGCCGGCGCCGTCGTCGGCATGGCCGGCGACCTCGAATCCCCGTAGAGCCAGAAGCCTTCCCGCGTGGGCGCGAAAGGCGCTTTCATCGTCCACGATCAACACCGACAGCGACATACCGGCATCATGACCTCCAGCGGACCGCGGCGCGGTAGGGCGGGCCCTACTCTTTGGCGGCGGGCGCAGATCCGGCTAGGAGCTGTGCGAGCCTCTCCGTGCGAGCTTGAATTCGCCCGTGCCGTAGTCCTGGTTGCAGGTCATCGTCGTCCTCGTGTCCCGACAGGAGAGGCTTTCCGGGAACACGATCTCCTGGCTGGTGGGGAGCGTTTCGCCGCGTCGCCCGAGCTTCAGCCTGATGGCCCTCGCCCTGCCGGTCGGATACAGCCGGTAGGCGCGGCCGGAAGCGAGCAGCTCGCAGGCCACGTTGTTCGGGTGGGGCACCCACATGCAGCGGATGTTTCCGCTCGGAGTCGAGAAGCGGCAGGTCACTTTGGCGCTGTTGGGTTTGCTGCAGGCGTAGTGTTGAGACGCGGCGTGCCCTGCCGATGCCCCCGCGGCCACCGCGACCGTCAAGGCCGATACCGCGAGGACCGACGTGGCGGCGAGCGCGAAGCAGACCACTTGCGCTTGCGCCGAGCGGGCCCTGCGTGTGCGAGCTGACGTCGACATCGATACCCCTTTCCCCGCGACGTATTCCCGGATCCTGCTGCACCCCTTCAACCGCGACCGGTCCTGGAAGTTGCGTCGGCCGGGCGGCGCCCCGCTCGGGCCGCCGACAGGCCGATCCACCGCTCCCAGAGTAGCCTTGTTCTCGCTGGCGCAGGCCCATGAGGCCTTCGACGCGAGGGGCGCCTCGTGAACGCCCAGCTGGAGGAGCGCTTCGACGCGAACATCGTCAACTTCATGGACTCGGTGGGGGCCCACAAGCACCACCCCTGCATCAAGCGGGCGTGGGTGGAGTACCTCGGCGAGCACCCCGAGCCCGCGATCGACCGCGTGCAGTAGCCCCAAGCCCCACCACGTCGCGCTCTCGGCTAGCCTGACAGACGTGGACGACCGATCGATCCGAGCGCGAGCCCCCGCCGTAGTCGAGAAATACCTCAAGTAGGCCCCTGTGATCATCGCGCTCGGCGACATCTACGCGCAGATCCCCCACCGAGAAGCGGTCCGCGAG
This sequence comes from uncultured Solirubrobacteraceae bacterium, assembly GCA_963717415.1. GTDB lineage: Bacteria > Actinomycetota > Thermoleophilia > Solirubrobacterales > Solirubrobacteraceae > Palsa-744. The sequence goes on from OY970331.1 coordinate 135,452, forward strand.
CTGATGACGGCCACCCAGGCGCAGGTCCGCGAGCAGCCCGGCTGCCTCTCCTACACGTTCACCGAGACCCTCGACGATCCCGGGCATTTCATGGTCGTGCAGCAGTGGCGCGATCAGGCGGCGCTCGACGAGCACTTCGGCACCCGGGCGTTCGCCGACTATCAGGCGAGAATCGCAGACCGGCTCGTGCGGACCTCGGACCTGCGGCTGCATCTCGTCGGAGAGACATTTCGCGCGATCGACTCCTCGGTGCTGAGCATGTCGCACGACGACTGAGCACGAGGACCGCGAGGCGCGCGCCATGCTTGGTGGGACCGCGCGGACGCTAGATTGAGTCTGATGGCAAAGACATGGATCCTCGACACCGAGACGAAGGGCACCGGCGCGCACATGGTGCCGCTGGAGAAGGCCCTGCAGAAGCCGGCCGCGAGACGGGATCTCGCCGTCGTCGAGCTCGAGCGCCCGGCCCGTCCGGTCGAGCCGATCGAGCCGCCGGGCCCCCGGAGGTTCAAGATCGTCGACATCAGGAGCTCGCAGCTGCTCGCCGAAGGCCTCGACGCGCGCGAGACGGTGGAGCGGCTCGAGAGCGTGGGCAGCGTCGTCGACGTTCGCATCTACGTCTGGATGCCACACTCTGAGCGCTGGCGCCTCTTGACGCTCGGCGAGCAGAAGGAGCTGTGGGAATTTCGCGGGCGCGCGCCGGTCGTGGCGAGCGCCGGGTAGCGGCCCTCCCCCCACTGGACATCCGTGCGAGCCTCGGCGAACGGCGGAGATGCCCTCCAGGGGCATTGCATAGCGTTTTTTCGGCTCTCGTCGAATCTGGGCAGATGGGGCGTGCCGATGCGCTGTTCAGGATCGTCGCGTAACTGCCGACGTCCTCTATGACGTCTACGCGAGAGGATCGGAGCGAATGGCAACGTACACGAGCGCGAGGTGCCGCCTCGTCACCCGCAGCGACTTCGACGGGCTGGTCTGCGCTGCCCTGTTGAAAGAGCTCGGGATCCTCGACGAGATCAAGTTCGTACACCCCAAGGACATGCAGGACGGGCTGATCGAGATCACAGATCGCGACATCACCACCAACCTTCCCTACGTTCCGGGCGTTCGCCTGGCGTTCGACCATCACGAGAGCGAGACCCTGCGCCTGGAGGAGACCGCCCAGAACCACATCATCGTCCCCGGCGCCCTGTCGGCCGCACGCGTGGTGTACGACTACTTCGGCGGAGCCGAGCGCTTCAGCAGGGTCTCAGAGCCGCTCATGGACGCGGTGGACAAGGCCGACAGCGCGCTCTTCTCGCTCGATGAGATCAAAACGCCGACCGGCTGGATCCTGCTGAGCTTCCTGATGGACCCACGCACCGGCCTCGGTCGCTTCCGCGACTTTCGCATCTCCAACTACCAGCTGATGATGGATCTGATCGACGCCTGCCTGGAATGCAGCGTCGAGGAGGTGCTCGAGATGCCCGACGTGGTCGAGCGCGTCACGCTCTACCGCGCCCACGCGATCGCAGCCCAGGCGCAGCTGCTCGAGTGCTCGACCGTCCACGAGAACCTCGTCGTGCTCGACCTGCGCGAGCAGGAGCTGATCCATCCGACGAACCGCTTCATGATCTATGCGCTGCGGCCCGCGTGCAACCTCTCGGTGCACGTGCTTTGGGGCCTGAAACAGCAGAACACGGTCTTCGCGATGGGCAAGTCGATCGTCAACCGCACGAGCAGGACCGACGTGGGCACGCTCATGTTCTCCTATGGCGGCGGCGGCCACGAGGCCGCGGGGACCTGCCAGGTGGACAACGCCGAGGCCGACCGCGTGCTGGCTGAGCTGATCGAGCGCGTCACCGCCGACGGCTAGGCCTTCGGTTCGAGCATCGCGGCGAACCGCTTGGCGAAGGTGTGGGCGTCCCCGGGCCAGCGGGCCGAGAGGTAGCTCCCGTCGCGCACCACGTAGGCCGGGCGCTCGTCGCTCGCGCTGTCCCGTGCCCGGCCGCTTGACTTCAGGCGGGCGTCGGGTTCAGCTGGATCGACGTCGCGAAAGTCCTCCGCCCGCTCGAGCGCCCGCGTGACCTCCTGCTGAACCGACATGTATCCGTCGGGCTCGCCCGGCCGCTCGCGGTAGGTGCGGTAGTAGTCGCGGTCCCAGAACCGCGTGATCCGCGCGACCCTCCAGGCCCGACTCTCGAGGGCCCAGGTGAGAGCGGTGGTGCGGCGCCCGAACAGCACCGAGCGACCGGTGTCCTGATCTACGCTTCGCGCGGCCAGCAGCACGCCGTGGCAGATCGCGGCGACCGGCATGTCGCGGCGAAAGGCCTCGGCGACCGACGCCTGCAGGTCAGGGCTCTCCAGGTAGCTCCGCATCCCGCGTGCACGGTGCCCGCCCGCGAGCAGCAGGCCGTCCACGCCGTCGAGCTCGATCTCGCTCCAGGCGATCGGCGCGAGGAAGCTCCCCGCGTTCAGCAGCTCGCCGTACGCGGCTCGTCCGCGGGCGTCCGCGCGCAGCACCCGTCCGACGCCCACCGCATGAGACAGCCCCGGGATGAAGCCCCACGGATCGAGCCCCTCGCCTGTGACCATTAGCTCATCGCCACGTGCGACGCGGGCATCGGGGGTCGCGAAGCGCACGTCATGCCCTCGGCCGGAGAGCACGCTCCAGCTGACGGCGACCTCGGTCGGGTCGAAGTCGCGCTCCGGTATCGGGATCAGGATCGTGGCCAACTCTGCTCGGGGCGGATCCTACGCACCCGCAACCCGAGCTCGCCGCCCGCGGCGGCCCGCCGCTGCGTGTAGGGCCGCTGATACGGCAGCTCACGTCCCGATTCGGGAGGGCCGATTGCACCCCGGCCTACAGCCGCGTATCACCTTTGGTGCATTAACCTAAATCGTTTGTCGATGATCCCTGGACACGCTGCGGCCATGATGCATTCTTATCCTCTTTCAACTGCCGAGCGTGGGTGTGAATCGCATACTCAACGCCCGCCACGAGGACGACCGACCCAGGAGAGACACATGCGACCGTTTCGAGTACGCCGACAGCCAACCCAGTACGGATCACTCAACCACTTTCCCCGCACGAGGAGCCTCGAAGCATGCGCGGAAGAGGGCCCGAGCCGCCACGATGCGCAGATGCTCACCGCGCGCATCGTGCCCGCCGACCCCTACAAGATCTGGCTCGACCAGCGTGAAGCGGAACGCCGCGGGGGGGTTCGATCTCTAGCGTGAAGCGGCGCCGACCGGCCCCGGGCGAAGGACATCGGGGTCGTGCCCGGGGATGACGTCGCAGCCGGCGTCGCGCATCGCGCGCAGACGCTCCGCTGAGCGTCCCTGTTGCGCGTGATCGTCGGCGAACACCGGAAACCGGTGATCGTCAAGGCCGGAGGCGAAGTGGACGACGTCGATGCCCAGCACGAGGTCTCCGATGCGGACCGACTGGTGCCCGGGCGTGTGCCCGGGGGTGAAGAGCAGCTCGATGCTGCCGTCGCCGAGCAGATCGCAGTCGCCGTCGAGGAGAATCACCTCCCGGCCCTCCCCGCCATAGTCGCGCGTCAGAAACACGTTTCGCCGCACGGCCGCGTCGTCGTGGCCGGCCTGCCATTCCGTCCGCTGGATCAGGACCGGCACCGAAGCCGGGATGAGCCCGAGGCTTCCGACATGATCCCAGTGCAGATGTGTGAGCACAACCTTCGTCAGGCTGCTCAGATCGAGCTGCTCGGCGACGCTCTGCTCCTGCTCCAGGCCGAACACCGCGAACACCTCAGGTCGGCCGTAGTAGGAGGCGGGATCGGCGATCGCGGCGGGATTGAGCCCCGTGTCGATCAGGATCCGCTCGGTGGCGGTCTCGATCAGGTAGGCGGGCACGGGAAAACGAATCGTCCGCTCCATATCATCGCCCGTGCGAAACAGCCCGGCCGGCGCCGTGAACCAGCCCACGTTCAGCATCTCTACGCGCAACGCGATCTCACCTCGACTGTGGCAGTTTGACCGAACCGCGCGTCGCCGGAGCGGACGGCGGCGGCACGACCGGTCCGATGTCCCCGTCGGGAGCCTCGTCGAGGTCGACGATCACCGGCGCGTGGTCGCTTGGCCCGGTGCCCTTGCGGGCCTGCCGGTCGACCCATGCGGCTCGCACCCTGCCGGCCACCGCGGCGCTCGCGAGCACCAGGTCGATGCGCATCCCCAGGTCTCGATGGAACATGCCCGCCCGGTAGTCCCAGTAGCTGAACACCCGCTCGCTCGGCCAGCGCTCGCGCACGACGTCGTGCAGGCCGAGCGCCTGGAGCGCCGCCAGCGCCGCGCGCTCTCGCGGCGTGACGTGGGTATGTCCTACGTAGGCCGCCGGGTCGAACACGTCGACGTCGGTCGGCGCGATGTTCATGTCGCCGCACACCATCGCCGCCGCCGGATCGGCCGCGACGATCCGCTCGAGCGCCCGAAACCAGGCGAGCTTGTACTCGTAGTGCTCGGAGTCGGGCGCCCTCCCGTTGGGCGCGTACACCGAGTGCACGCGGATCCCCCCGCAGGTCGCCGAGATCGCCCGCGCCTCCGGGTGGGGGAAGCCGGGCGCCCCGGCGATTCCGGCGACCACCTGCTCAAGCCCGCTGCGCGAAAGGATCGCGACCCCGTTCCACTGCGCCTCGCCGTGGAGCGCGAGCTCGTAGCCGCGGCGGGCGAGATCCTCGCCGAGCAGCTCGGCGAACGCGTCGTCGGTGAGCTTCGTCTCCTGCAGGCAGACGACATCCGGCTGGCGCTCATCCAGCCAGCCGAACAGTCGCGGCGCCCGCTGCTTGACCGAGTTGACGTTCCAGGTCGCTACCCGCACACGCCGCGCACCATCCCCTCACCGCCACCATGGCCTGCGTCGAACCTCGGCGATCCGCGCCGCCGGGCGCACGAGCTCACACAGGTGCTCGGCGAGGTGATCCAGGTGCTCGCACAGCCACACCCCGTACTGCGAGCCGGAGGCTGCGTCGAGGAGCTCGGCCGAATCGAACCGCGGCGGGTCGAGCTCCGGCACGGCCCGCGTGTGGGGCCTGCCGAGCAGCTCGCCGAGGCGCTCATACCACGCGGTCAGCAGCTCCGTGCGCCGGCCGACGGCGTCCCGCGCCGCGCCGATGCCGAGCGCATCGGGCGGCAGGCCGGCCACGGCATGGGCGGTCAGGCGCAACCGCTGGGTGCCGCCCACGAGTCGCCACAGTTCGCTCAGCTCGATGCGCTTGGTCCCCTGCTCGGCCAGCAGCGCGCGCAGCGCGTCGTCGAGGCGCAGCCCGGCCGCGCTCGCCGCCGGCGCGCCGTCGGGCGCGAGCCCCCGCGACCCCGACGCCCAGCCGACCGCCTGGTTCAGATAGGAGGCGCCCAAGCGGAAGGCGTCGGCGAGATCGTCGCCCACCAGCGAGGTCAGCCCGCGCGGCCAGAACATGACGCCCACCAACACGCTCACGGCACAGCCGAGCGCGACATCCTCGATCCGCACCACGCCGACTTCCCAGCCGACGGGGACGAGCAGGTTGAAGATCACCGCGACGGTCACCGTGAACGCCGCCTGACCGACGGCGAACGGCGCCGTGCCGGGCGCGTAGGCCGCCACGAACACGGCGACCGGCAGGACCGCCCACAGCGCCGCGGAGCTGCTTCCGATCACAACCAGCAGAGCGCCTCCGATCGCGAAGCCCACGGCGGTTCCCCAGAGCGCGCGCAGCGCGATCGACCCGGTCGACGCGGCGTTCGTGCGCAGCACCGACAACGTCCCCAGCACCACCCAGAAGCCGTGCTGGACGCCGCTCAGATCGGCCACCGCGACGGCGATCGCAAGCGCCACGGCTCCCCGGATGCTGTTGATGAACCACACCGAGCGCACACTCGCATCGCGGCGTGCGACGTCGGCGACGCTCCAGAGGCGTCGCCTTGGCAATGGAGCCACGGGGATCGCCGCCGGCCCTGCCAATGCGCGGAGCCGCCATGCCGCGACCTCGTCGGGATCGGCGAGCCGCGAGGCGACCAGCGCATCGGCGGCGACCGCGAGCGCCGCGACCGCGACCGCGTGGGTGTGAAAGGAGAGCCGTGCGGCCTGCCGGAAGTCCTCGCTAGAGGGCGCGCCGAGCGGTGCAACGCTCGCCGCCTGGGCGCGCTCCAGCCGCTCCACGTCGGGACCCGAGCCCCCGCCACACAACAGCGATGCCACCCCGCGGAGCGCCGCGGCCGAAGCCCCGAGCAGCTCCCGGTCGCAGGCCTGAACGTCGCGCAGGTCAGCTCGCTCACGCACCATGTCGGTGATGAGCGCCGTGCACCACTCGAGCAGCTCCACCGCGTTGGCCAGCGCCTGGTCGGGCGGGCTGAGGCCCGTCGGCCTGAAGGGGGTCGCCGTGAACCGCGACATCAGCTCGTGCTTGGCGCTCATGCACGCCCGCAGCTGATCTTCGCTCGCCACACCGGCCAGCGCGCTGTCGAGCTCATCGGCAAGCGCCCGCGCAAGCTTCGAGCCCGCACGCCGCAGGCCGTCCGGCGCGGGACGAGGAGAGAGGATGAGGACCGCGATCGTCCCCGCCACCGACGCGAGCCACCAGCCGGCGAGCCGGTCCGGGACCATGCCGATCGTACCCGGCGACGCCGCCGGCAGGATGTAGGCGAGCAGCGCCGCGGTCACGCCGGAGGCGGCGTTGGGACCCGCGATACCCGCGAAGAACACGCAAAACGTCACCGGCACGGTCACCAACGCGGCGAGCGCCGTCGAGTGGGCCACCGCCGTGCCGATCGTGAGCAACATGCTTCCCGCGACGGCCAGCGCCACGTGCGCGGCGAGCTTCTCGCGGCGGCTCCCGGCGAACGAGGCCAGCACGAGCGTGGCGAACCCGCCGAAGGCCGCGAAGGTCGCCATCTGCAGGTTGCCGATGACCTTGTCCGTGAACGCGAACACGCCCGGAACGACGATCGTCGCGCGCACAGCCCGCACCGCCGCCGCAGGAGACCATTTCGGCAGCCAACTCGCGATCCCGCCCGGCACCGCCAGGGGCGGCTTGAGCCACGAGGCCGCAGGACCGGAAGCCACGTCGGGCACGACCGACGAGTCTACGCCTGCCCGAGCGCGCCGGGGAGCTGGACGCGACCCGGCTCCCCGGTCATCGAGGCGGGCTCAGTGCAGGCTGATGCTGCGCACGAGCCGTCCCAGAACGGCGTCGCCTTCGAACGTGAGCGCCAGGCGCCCGGCTCCCATCGCGCCGTGCAGCGTTACCGCAAAGGCGCACCTGGCCGAGAGCGCCGCGTAGCCGTGTGGCTTGTGGTGCAGGGAGTTGAAGGCCACGGCGACCTTCGCGTGGCTGCAGCCCGCGCCGGGCGTGACGCCCGCCGGCAGCAGCAGCGAGCCGAACAGCTTGATCACGCCCTTGGAACGCTTGAGGTGCAGCGCGAAGCCGCGCGGCTTGAGCAGTCCCGCGCCGACCGGGGCGCCGCCCGAGGAGGAGAGCGTCGCTGTTCCTGCCGGGAGAGCCGGCGGCAGTTCTTCCGCGCCCGGCACGCCTTCATCCGCGAGTTCGGCGTGATGTTTGGGGGCGGCCACGACCGGGATTTCCTCGGTCGCGACGGTCGTCTGCCCGGCCTCGTCGGTGGCGGTGGCGGTCAGCTTAACCAGGTGGCCCACGAGCGTGCTGGGGGGCGTGAAGCTCGTCACGTAGGGCGCGGTGGTGAACGACCCCAGGTTCGTGGTTCCCGCCGTGATTTCCACCGAGCTCACCCCGAAGAAGTCGCTGGCGAGCGCGAGCAGCTCGTTCGACTGGCCGGCGGTCAGCGTTTCGCCGACGATCGGCGTGCCCCACGAGACGGTGGGAGGCGGGTTGGTGACCGGCACGGGGGCGACGGGAGCGGTCAGCGCCGCCGTGGCGAAGCCTTTGAAGATCACGCTGTCTTCGTCGGTGGGGGCGGTCGTGGTCGCGCTCACCCCGTCGACCCCCGCGGCACTCGGCTTGCCGACGAGCGGGCCGGCCGACGATCCGTACCAGTTTCCTTTCGGCGTCGACCCGTGGACGGGCACACCGGGCACGTCGTAGAACACGGTGACCGGAGCGGTCGGTGTGCTCATCGTGGTGTTGACGAGCGATTCGGGCAGCTCGACCGAGGTGGGCGTGAAGGTGCTCCCGTTGACGTAGATTTCGTGCAGCGGCGGAAAGTCGGCGGTGCCGTTGAAGATTCCGTAGCCGTTGCCCGTCAGATCGTTGGAGCCGATCGCGGTGTAGAAGTTCGTCGTCGACCCCGGCACGGTGCTGGTGTCGTCGGCGTCGGTGAGCAGGATCCCCACACCGGTGCCCGGGGAGGTCGCGCTTCCGGGGCTCGCACCGAGGTTGCCGGTGATCACGTTCCCGCTGATCGCGGCGCGCGCGCCGGCGTTGACCTGGACGCCGACCTGACTTGGAGTCGCGGCGTTGGCGGCACCGGTGATCACGTTGTTCGTGATGTGGCCGGTCGTGGCGATGCCGGAGCGGAAGTAGATCGGTTTGGTGGACTCGGAGCCGTCGATCAGGACGCCGCCGGCCCCGTAGCCGGTGATCAGGTCGCCGCTCACGGTCACATCGCGCACGAAGGCGCCGAAGGGAGTCACCGCCTCGTTGTTCGATGCGACCACCCCCCAGCCCGCGTTCGGCGAGAGGCTGCCGGTGAACGGTCCGATCTGGCTGTCGAGGACCGAGCCGACGGCGTTGTTGAACGCCACACCCGCGCCCACCAGAAAGCCATTGTCGGTGATCGTCACGCCGGAGATGCTGACGTTGACGTCGACGTCCGAGGTGCTGCCGGGCGCGGTGTTCTTGACCGAGATGATGTTGCCGAGCGCGCTTCGCACGTTCGAGCCCGCGGTGGCAAGCGGACCACCCGGCTCGATCGTCACCTTGTTGGCGCCGGCGCCGATGATCGTGAGGCTCTTTTCAATCGTCAGGCCGTTCTGGGGAAGCGTTCCCGTCGTCGGCCCGACGACATAGGTCCCGGGACAGATCTTGATCGTGTCGTGGCTCTGCGCGAATTCGATCGCCTGCTGGAGGTTCGAGTAGCCGGCGTTGGGGCACAGCGCCTTGTTGGCCGCGACCACCAGCGTGTAGGCCTGCGCGCTGACCGCCCCGGCGAGCAGCGCGAACGCGCAGGCGGCCAGGGTGGCGGCCAGGAGCCGAAGCGGTCTGATGCCGCCCGCTTGCGCCATGGCTCAGCCCACAACCTTCATGATCGACCCGCCGACGATTTCGATCGTCGCGCCGTGCACGGGCTCGAGGTTGCCGCTGGCGTCGATCGCCTGCAGCTCGACCCTGTAGGTGCCCGAGGACAGGTGGGTGTGCATGCTGAGCGAGAACTTCGAGGTGCCCTTGGCCACGATCGCGAGCACCGCCTTGCACGAGCGTGCCGCGCCGCTGAGCGAGCCCTGGAGGCTCATGAACCGGCACTTGCCGTGACTGAGCCGTGCGACCGATATCTGCACGCGCTGCACCGCGCCCTTGACGCTCTGCTTGCCTTCGGTGCCCGTGCAGCCCGGGTCGCTGGCGGAGCCGAGCACCAGCAGGTGGCCGCTGACGAGGCTGACCTTGCTGAGATGCGTGTGCGGCGGCGCCGTGTCGGCGCAGACCTTGGCGTCGGGAACCTTGTTGGTGCCGTCGAGCGGCAGCGCTTCGGCGCTCTCGACGACGTGGGGCGCAGCCGTCGAGGCCGGCGGTCTGCTCGGCGGTACACCGATCACCGGGTCCGTCGCGGGCGGGGTGGTCGATTCCTCGAAGCGCATGTTCGCGATCTGGATCGATCCGCTGGGGGTGCGGTTGCCGAAGATCAGCGACACCTGGGCGATGTGTTCGAGGTTCACTTTCGGAAATGCCTTCAGGGGAATGCGAATCTCGTTGAGGACCATGTTCCGCCGCGCGCTCCCGAGCGGCGCCTCGAGCGCCGTCCCGTAGGCCAGGTTGGCGGCGTCGGCGGTCGCGGTGTGCCCTTCGCGGTCGGTCAGCCGGACTTCGAAGTCCTGAACGGCCGCCCGCGGGTCCGTCTCGGCGATCGGGTTGTTGGGGCCCGACGGCGGGTTGCGCGAGTCGAAGTAGTTCACAGAGGCATCCATCGCGAGCACCTTGAAGTGACTCTCATCGCCGGCGCTCGCCGGGATCTCCACGTTCAGTTGCGCGAGCCCTTCCCAGGCCAGCGACAGCTGCGGTCCGAAGGAGCGGTTGACCGGGTCGTTCTCGCGCTCGTTGGCCTGGCCGCCGAACGCGACCGGGTCATAGACCCCGGCGACGCCCGGTGGCGGCAGCGGGCACGGCTTGGCGGCCACCGGCAGCGGGGTGCCCGTGCTCGAGGCTTTGAACTCGATCGGCTCGGGGTCGCACCAGTCATAGCCCTGCGGCGTGGTGGCCGGCAGCGGAGACACCCCGCCCGTCTCGCAGGTTCCGCTCACGCAGTACTGGGCCTGGTAGGGGTTCTTGAAGCCGGTCCCCGAGAGGCTTCCCCCGAGTGCGTCCTCTGTGAGCGCGTTGCCCCCCAGTTCGGGGATGAGCACGTCGCGCCGTTCTTCGGCGGGCGCGAAGTAGGTCGTTTTGAGCTCCTCGCTGCAGGCGACGCCGCGCGCGGTGGGACACGATTCGGGGGGAAGCCCGACTTCTCCGGTCATGAGCGGCTGGAAGGCGGTTTCCCCGGCCACGTAGCGGCGCATGAACGCGTCCGTCAGCCCGACCGTCAGTTTCTGCTGGTCGCTCGGCGTGAGGCGGACGTTGTTGGGCTCGTCCTCGCCGCAGGCGGCGTCCGGCCGCGAAGCCGTCGAAAGGTACGTCGTGCCGTCCTCGCTGCCGGATGAGGCCCAGAGGGTGTTCGTGTAGTCGTGATCCCCGCCCTGGAAGGCGAACTGGATCTTCGCCGAAGGGTCGCCCGGCTCGGCGTAGAGGCTTTTCTCGAAGATGCGAGCACCGTGGATGTCCGAGACGTCGCCGTCGCACAGCGGCAGCACGGCCGAGTAGGCGGTCGGGGAGGGCGTCGTGCCCGCCGCGGTCGTCCCGTAGACGGCCGTGCGCTCGTAGTCGACCGGCGCCCAGGACATGACGGCGTCGAGCTTGTATTTGCGTCCCGGCGCGGGCCGCGTGCGGTTGTAGGCGACGAAGTCCGCCACGCCCTCGCCGCCGCGCGAGTGACCCCACAGGCCGACTCCCTGCTCCAGGTCGATGTGCCCGGCGAGCGCGTAGGGCGAGGAGTACTCGGGCGGGTTCGACTCGACCTGCCCGGCTGCGGTCTGAACATACAGCGGCGCACCGTCCTGCCACGCGAAGGCCATGTCGAGCGAGGATGCGATCAGCTGATCGCGCAGGAACACGCCGTTGTCCTGGCCGGTCTGCCAGCTCGTCAGGGCGTCCGCGTCGAGCGAGATGACGATGAAGCCGTGGCTCGCGAGGTTCTGGGCTAGGTAGTCGTAGCCCTCGTAGTTGAGGAGCGGAACGTTGCCCGGGGTCGAGGCGCAGTTCGACGAGCCCGTCGTCGTTTCGCTGCCGAACGCCGTCAGGCAGTCCGCATGGTTGCCGTGCAGCAGCACGATCAGCGGAAACGGTCCGGCGCCGTCGGGATAGAACAGCGCGCCATCGAGCGGCTGCTGGAAGGAGGCGGTCGCCGAGCCGTTGATGTTGGGCGCGTTCATCATCACCGAGCCGCCGTAGTACTCGACCTTCGTGACCGCGTGCGGACCGGTTTCGTTGGGGTTGGGGATCGATGAGGAGCTGGGCACGCCGGTGATTTCGGCGCCGGTGGGTCCCGAGAGGGCGAGCACCCCGACCAGCACCGCCGCCGCCAGGAACACCGCGGCGAGAACGCCGCGCCGCCTCATCTGACGCCCACGCCTGCCCCCCTGTCCAGCCTCGGCGTCACCGCCGGACAGCTCGATCTGATCGCTTGAGGGCCCCCTGCCGATGCGCATGGCCGGGTATGCAAACAGCCCCACCTCGTGCTGACAATGGCCCGGCGGTCCGCAATCAGGCTCCGGGCACAGGACCGGCGGTCCATATCCGATCTTGGCTCATCACCCCTCCGAACGGGGCTCGTGCCGGCCGGCGCAGCCTCAGGGCACGAGCACGATCTTGCCGTGAGTGTGCCGTGCGGCGAGCTCCCGGTAGGCGTCGCGAACGTCCTGCAGGGGGAAGGTGCGAGCGATCGGTATCTCGAGGCTTCCATCGGCGACCTGCCCCACCAGCTCTGCGAGCAATGGCGCACTAGCGATCGCGTGCGAGCCCTGCCCCTGGACCCCGAGGCGCTGCACCGCCTCGAAGTCGGCGATCGTGTTGATTCGCCGGGGAGCCACACCCAGCTCGATCGCCAGGTCGACGTAGCCGCCGCCGAAGGTGTCGATGAACGCGTCGACACCCCCGGGCGCGGCTTCACGAATCCGGTCCTCCTGCCCCTCGCCGTATGTCACCGGCACGATGTCGTGGTGGCGCAGCCAGTCGTCGTTGTGTCCTCCGGCCAGCCCGATCACCGTGGCCCCGGTGCGGCGTGCGAGCTGCACGGCGACCGATCCGACGCCGCCGGCGGCGGCCGAGACCACGACCGTCTCGCCGGCCTTGGGCGCAACCGCCTGAACAGATGCATAGCCGGCCATCCCCACGACGAACAGCGACCCGGCCACCTCCCATGGGGCCGTCGGGGGCTTGATCGTCAGCTGGTCGGCCGGAACCACCACGAGCTCGGCCTGGCTTGAGCGCTGCTCTGACCAACCGAGCACCTCATCGCCGAGGCCGAACGCGCTCACGCCCGCGCCGACGGCCCGCACTACGCCGGCCAGATCGGTCCCCTGGCCGGACGGGAAGCTCGCGGGCCAGCGCGCGTCGAGACGACCCTCGCGAATCGCGATCTCCCCCGGGTTAGTCCCCGCCGCCCTGACCACCACGAGGACCTCTCCGGGGCCGGCGACGGGGTCCTCGACCTCGCGCACCTCGAGCACATCCACGGCGCCGTATTTGTCGAATCGCACGGCCCTCATGTCAGGCCGGCTGGCGAGGGTCGGCCACCTGCCCCGGGCCGGGCGGCGGCGGCTCGGGCACCGTGGGAATCAGCGCCGGCTGCCCGGCGGACTCCACGGGCATGGCGTCTCTCGCTCCGTTGTCGAGCGCCTCGCGCGCCGCGCCGAGCGCCGCGTCGAGCCTCGCGTGCTCGCGATCGTCGGCGTCGGCTCCGCGGTGGCCCTGAGCGGCGGCCATGAGCGGCTGCAGCACGTCGATCGGCAGCGGGAAGACGATCGTGGAGCTCTGGTTGTTGCTCACCTCGATCAACGTCTGCAGGTAGCGCAGCTGGATCGTCACCGGATTGCGGCTGATCACGTCGGCCGCGTCGTTGAGCCGAGCTGCGGCCTGAAACTCACCCTCGGCGTTGATGATCTTCCCACGACGCTCGCGCTCGGCCTCGGCCTGGCGCGCCATTGCGTGCTGCATCCGCTCGGGGATCTCCACGTCCTTGATCTCGACGGCGGTGACCTTGACGCCCCAGGGCTCGGTCTGATCGTCGATGATGTGCTGCAGGTGCTCGTTCAACCGCTCGCGCTCGGCCAGCAGTGCGTCGAGCTCGGCCTTGCCGAGAACCGACCGCAGCGTGGTCTGGGCGATCTGGGAGGTCGCCGCCTGCACATCCTCGATCTCGACGACCGACTTCGTGGAGTCGATGACGCGGTAGTACGCCACCGCGGTGACGCGAGCCGGCACGTTGTCGCGCGTGATGATCTCCTGCGCCGGGATCTCCAGCGTGACCGTGCGGAGGCTGACCCGGACCATGCGATCGATCGCAGGTGAAAGGAAGATCATCCCCGGCCCCCGCTGGGCTGTCACGCGGCCGAGACGGAAAACGACGCCGCGCTCGTACTCGCGCAGCACCCGCACCGACGTCCCGACGACGACCATCGCGGTGACGGCGAGGAAGATGAGGACGAGCGCGAGTGCCAGGATCACGCGATCAGCTCCCACTCTTCCGCGCGGCGAACCGACAGCGTCAACCCGCTCACCCGCTCGACGACGATGGAATCTCCCTCGTGGAGCACCTCGTCCTCGACGTCCAGGACGCCTCGCCGAGCCCGCCACAGCGCTCCGTCGACGAACACCTGACCGGCGGAGTCGCTCCAGCCACGAACAACCCCGACGCGCCCACAGAGCGACTCCGCTCCGGCCTGGATGCGCGCGCGCCGCGAGCCGGCGACCTTGCGTGTCGCCACGATCGCCCATCCGCCCGCCGCCGCCCCGAGCACAACGCCGACGGGCACCGCCAGTGCTGCGCCACCGCCCAGTCCGGCGATGACGATGACCCCACCAGCGATCAGCGCGCCGGCCGCGGCCATGCCCAGAACGCCGCTGGGCACGTGTGCCTCGGCAACCAACAGTGCGGCACCCGTGAGCAGTAGCGCGAAGCCGAGAGCGGTCATGTCAAGTCCTCGACGCCGATGATACGCCGCCATTGCGCCGGACACGTGCGATCGCATCGCTTGACCAAGCTGTGCCTGGCCGGTCTGCGGGTAGGCCGACGTCGCTAGGCGCTCAGCTCGGCGAGGCCATCGGCGATGCTCATGGGCGGCTGGTAGCCGAGCTGCTCGGTGGCCTTGTCGATGCGGATCGTGCACTCCTGAGCGGACGCCCAGTAGGCGAATCGGGTCAGTGGAGGGCGGCCGCCGAGCGGCAGGACGCGCCAGGCCGCTTCGCAGCCGGCGGTCAGCACGGCGGCGACCGAGGAGGGGATGTTCCGCGACGGTGCGGTCACGCCCTGGGTGGCCACCAGCCGCTCGAGGAACTCGCGGAACACCACCGGCTCGCCGTCGGTCACGAAATAGGCATTGCCCGGACGCCCGCGGGTCGCGCCCAGCAGGAGGCCCTCGAGGACGTTCTTTACGTGGGTGGTCGAGGTGAGATGCCGCCCACCGCCGACCCAGGCGAAGCGTCCCGCCCGCATCATCGCGACGATCGTGGGCAGCAGCGTCGTGTCTCCCCGACCCCACACGAAGCGAGGCCGGATCACAACCGTCTCGAAGCCGTCGCCGTTGGCGGCAAGCACGGCCTGCTCGGCACGGGCCTTCGTCGAGCAGTAGAGGACCGGCGAGTCGGGGCGCAGGGGAGCCGTCTCGTCGACCTCGACGAGTGGCCTGCCGGCCATGAGCGCCGCCTCGGTGCCGACGTGAACGAACCTCGGCACCCCCGCTTCGCGGCAGGCGCGCAGAGCGTTACCCGTGCCCTCGACGTTCCCGCGCACGAAGTCCTCCCGCCTGCCCGAGTCGCCGACCATGGCGGCCGCGTGGAAGGCGAGCTGGCAGCCCTCGGCGCCGTCCCGCATGGCGTCGACGTCGGCGAGATCTCCCCGAACGGGCTCGGCCCCGCGGGCGCGAACGCTCTCGGCGGCGGCGCTCGAGCGGGCGAGCGCGCGAACCGTGTGACCTTCGGCGCACAGCCGCTCGATCAGCCGCCCGCCGATGAAACCCGAGCCTCCGGTGACGAACACCCCGCTCATCGCGCCCCAAGGCTAGACGTTGTCGCGGGCCAGGGCAGATCCGGCCGCCACGTAGTGGCGGCTCGTGGACGTAGCCGGCGTCCACACACCGGCCGGGCGCGGCGTAAGCTGTCGCTCCAGCCGGCCGTGCCGGTCGCGCACCGATCCACCGTGCCCGGCGGTTCGCCGCTCGAGCGTCATGCTGCTCTACAACACCCAAATCTCCGGCAACTGCTACAAGGTTCGGCTGCTGCTCGCCCAGCTCGGCCTCCAATACGAGCTGCACGAGGTCGACGCCGTGGACCGCACGGGGATGCCGAAAGACGTGCTGGACTATTCCGACCGCGCGGAGCTGCTCGGGGATCTGAACCCGGCGCTGCGGATTCCCACGGTCGTGCTCGATGACGGTCGTCCGCTGGCGGAGTCGAATGCGATTCTCTGCTTCTTCGCAGATGGAACGCCGTTTCTACCCGAGGATCCCTTCGAGCGGGCCAGGGTGCTCCAGTGGCTGTTCTTCGAGCAGTCGAGCCACGCGCCCTACATCGCGGGCGCGTATCTGCTGGTCGCTCATTGGCACGGACCGACGGGGCCGCTGCTGGACGCCGAGATCGACGCGCGACACATGCGTGGCTACTCCGCTCTGCAGCAGATGGAGCAGCATCTCGCGACCCGTGAGTTTCTCGAGAATGAGCGCTACACGGTCGCCGACATCGCGTTGTACGCCTACACCCATCTCGCCGACGAGAGCGGCTTCGACCTGTCCGCCTACCCGGCGATCCGCGGCTGGCTCGAGCGCGTCGCCGCCCAGCCCGGTCACATCCCGATCACGGCCTGACGGCACTAGCGAGCCGACCCTCGGACGCGTCGCGGGTCGCCATCGTTGAGCCGGCCCCTCTATCCCCCGATCGCGGCGAGGCCGGTCTGGCACTCTGCGACCCGCCGCGTGATTGCGTGCGCGCCCAGACGCCCCGCGGTCTCCTCGGCCTGCTCGAGCATCAGCCGCGCGCGATCGAGATCCGCGGTCCGGCCGCGGGCAATCAGCGCGCGGGCCCACTGGGAGTGGGTTTGGGCGAGGAACAGCGGCGCGCCAAGGCGCGTCTCGATCTCGGCGGCGGCGGCGAAGTGCTCCTCGGCCTGCTCAAAGCGCCCCAGCGTCGCGGCGAGCTGACCGAGAGCCGAGTCGGTCGACCCCGTGACGATGCTTCCGCCGGCCACGAATTGGCCGGAGAAGGGCGAGAGCAACTCGTAGAGCTCGCCCGCACGCTCGCGGATCAGCAGGCGGGAGCAGACCGCCGCCCACATGATCAGGGCGCCGAGCCATGTCTCGTCACCGCGGACGCTCTGGAAGTCCGCGGCTAGCGTCCGTTCGCGCGCCTCGTCCGGGCGGTCGCTTTCAAGCAGGGCCAGCGCGGCGGACGCTTGCCAGGTCGCGAGGCTGTCGGGCCGGGCGGCGCCCTCCAACGCCGGCTCGGTGTACTCCCCGAGTCGCCCCTGAAAAGCGCGCACACGGCTCCGCTGCGCGCCAAGCGACTGGGCAACGTCGCGCTCGCCGGATGCGCTTGCGACCTCGTACGCCCGGATCGCCCAGTCCTCAGCTGCCTGAAGGTGACCCTCGATCAAAGCCCAGACCGACTCGAGCTTCAGCCACGTCCAGACGATCAAGGGCTCGGGCACCGAGGCGGCAAGCCCTCGCATCGCTGCAAGACCGGAGTCCGCCTGCTGACGCTCCCCTGATTGCAGGCCGACGACCATGCGCCGCAGCGCCGCCCAGAAGCTCAACCGCGGGTCATCAAGGCGCGCCACGAGCTCCGTCAGCTCATCGCTCGTCCGTTGGCGCTCACGCAGCGTGTCGGTCCCCCATGTCGCCGCACTGGCGTAGGCGAGCGTGCGGGCGAGCGTGGCCGGATCGCCGCTCGCTCTGGCGACCTTTATCGCCTCCGTAGCAAGCGTCCCGCACCGCTCCTGTTCGCCAGCGGAGTGGAGCTCGTACGCCAGCAGCGCAAGCACCAGCGCCCGACGCGGATCGTCCTGTGCGAGGACTCCCGCGGTGGCGTCCAGAGCCTGCACGCGCTCAGAGTCGGCCGCGCCGAACTGGCTCGCGGTGATCCATCCCTGGCTGTTTGCGACCGCCGCGCGACAGAGCCGGTCAACGTCATCGATGTCCCGGGCGAGGGTGGCGGCGTCGAGCAGCGTCCTGCGAAACTCCGGGCTCCCGCTTTGGCGCTGGGCCTCCCCCAGACCAACCATGAGCTCGCACCGCTCTGAGCGATCGCCACCGGGAGCCATCTCCTGCAGCTCGAGCGCCTGGCGATACCAGCGCGCAGCCTCGTCCGGGGCGAGCTGCGAAAGCGCGTGTTCGCCCGCCAGATGGGCGTAGTGCAGCGCCTTGGCCGGGTCGCCGCTCGGGCCGGCGGCGGCCCAGTGGCCGGCGAGCTCACCCAGCCGCCCGCTGGGCTCATCGCCGCACTGCTCCTCGAGCGCTTCCGCCACCCGTCGATGAAGCAGGGCCCGGCGGGTGCGCCCGAGATCCTCATACAGCGTGTGCTCGACGAGGGCGTGGGTGAATGAGAAGCGCCCCACCTGCTCTGTGCTCTCGCCGAGCAGAGACGCCGCGACCGCTCGCTCGAGCAGGTCGAGCAGAGCCACTTCGGAGAGATCGACGACCGCCAACAGCAGGCCGAGGGCGAAGTCTCGCCCGATGACTGCCGCAGCGCTGAGCGCGATTCGCCCGTCGGGGCCCAGACGCTCGACCCGCCGGCCGGTCACCTCGCGCACGCTCTGGGGCAGGTCCAGCCTGGCCATCTCGCCCTCGAGCTGCCAGCGTCCGTCCTCGTGGCGTGCGATCGCGCCGGATTCGATCAGGTGACGAAGGAGCTCACCCGCGAAGAAGGGGTTACCGGCCGTCTCCTGCGTTATCTGCCGCGCCAGCGCCCGCCCATCCTCATCGAGGTCCTGGCCGGCGAGTGCCTCCATCAGCTCCAACACATCCTCCGCGCGAAGGCCCGCGATCCTGATGCGCTCCCCGCTGCGGTCGCGGTGAAGGTCCGCCAGAAGCGCCGTCAGCGGATGGTCACGCGGGAGGTCGGAGTCGCGGTAGATACCGATCACCATCAGCCGCATCGAGCCGCTTGCCGTGATGAGGTGACGCAGCAATGACAGCGTCGGCTGATCGGCCCAGTGGAGGTCGTCCAGGATCAGCAGCAGCGGCTCCTCTTCGCCGGCGTCCTCGATCAGGCCGGCCACGGCGGCGTAGAGCAGGTAGCGCTCGGTCTCGGGATCGCTCTGATGTGGGTTGGGCAGATTGGGATGGCGATCGCCGAGGGCAGGTACGAGACGCGCCAGATCGCCGCCGAGACGCTCCACGTGGCGGTCCAGGATCGGTTGGGGCGCCTCCTTGACGAGGTGCCCCAGCGCCTGCCCCCACGGCTGGTAGGGAACGCCGAAGTCCTCATCACAGCGTCCGTAGAGCACCGTCGCTCCCTCCGCGCGGACCTGAAGCGCGAGGTGGGTCGCCAGCCGCGTCTTGCCGACACCCGCCTCCCCGCTGATGAGGGCAAGGCGCAACGACGCCGCGGACGCCTCGTGCCACAGCTCGGTGAGCCGATCACGCTCGACCGCCCGGCCGACATAGCCCGTCGCGGGCAGCTCATTCAGCCGCGCGGGCAGCGGGATGCCGGTCGAGAGGAGCGGCTCCCACCGAAGCTCGAACGCCTGCAACGGCTCGGCGATGCCCTTCAGCTCGAGGCCCCCAAGCGAGCGAAAGCGATCGTCCCCGCGCGCTCCCGAAGCCTGGCGCACCAGCGCGTTGACCACTATCGCTCCACCGTCGGCCGCCGCACACAGCCTCGTCGCCTCGACGGCCGGCCAGCCGAAGTAGTCCCCTTCCTCCACCGTGGCATCGCCGAGGCTCACGCCGATCCGCACGCTGAGCGGCTCCTCCGCGCGCCGGTTGCGCGCCTCGACGGCCTGCTGCATCTCGACGGCGCACGCCAGCGATTGGCCGGCGCTGCCGAAGACCACCATCAACCCGTCACCGAGGTTCTTCACCTCCCGGCCGCCCGTTCGCTCGAGCGCCCCCCGCAGCAACCCGAAGTGCTCCGTGCGCAGCTTCTCGGTCGCGACCGGGCCAATCCGTTCGGCCATCCGGGTCGAATCCACCAGATCGGTCATCAGGACCACGACCATCTCTGTCGCAGTGCCACTCATTCGCCAATCATCCACCCTTCGGGAGGCTTGCGGGGGCTGCGGCTCGGGCCACGGACGAGTGAACGAGTGGGAGGGCCCTTCACACGAGGTCTTCGAGAGGCCCAGATTGGCCCCCCGCGTCCGGCAGCACTGCTATCGGGGAGACAGGTGGTGCTTGGCTCTGGGGAGCTAGTCCGCTGGGGGCGTGTGCGGTTTCGTGGGCAGTGGGAGACGTCGCGCCTCGGTCGTCGGGGGCTCCGGACACGGCAGGAGCCGATCACCCAGCCGTTCGCGGCGCGGCAAGTGCCTCCGCCAGCAGAGCACCGTCGATCTCATCCCAGTCGATCGCCGGCATCAACTCCGAGACCAGATAGCCGAGGGTGACCGCAAGCAGGCGGTGGTCCTCATGCTCGTACTCGTGCGGCTCGCCGTGCGGCACCACGTGTTTCCTGTCGTCGCTGACCAGGTAATCCACGCCCGCCAGGAGAGCGCCGAAGACGATCGGGTCGTCGTCGGGGTCGGAAGTGAAGGCAGGAATCTGGTCGGGCGGGACCGGCGGCGGCGCCGCAACGCAGATCGCCTCCATCTGGCGCCGGAGAAGTCGCGCATAGTTCGCGTCCAACGTCGGATCGAAGCGGTGGCCGATCTCACGAACCTTGCGCTCGTACTCGTCGAACAGGGGCCGTGATCCGGCCGCCACCCAGTCCTCGGGCGCTCCATAGGGGAGATGCTCTGAGAGCAGTGCTCGCCGCTCCTCGGCGTGCGCGATCAGGCGCTCGGCCGTCTCAATTCCGCCGAGCGCTCCCCCGGTCGCGTCGGCTTCGAGCCTGAGCGCGTCCAGGTCGAGCCGCCGGTGCTCCGCCTCGTAGATGAGGCCGCCGAACGCGAGAAGCACCCAGAACTTCCGAGGCATTCCGCCGGCTCGCAAGGTGGCCGGAAGGGCCACGCTGGTGTCGACAGTGACCAGTGGCAAGGAGCCGAATCTACGGCGACCCGCGGACGCGCAGCAGGAGCTCCTACGACTCGTCCAGCGCCTCTGCTATCTCGGCATCCGAGACATGCCCGTGCTTCGCTTCGAGTTGCTGCAACTCGCCAGCGAGATCGTAGGTGCCCCGCAGCGACGCCAGCATCGCACCCTGCGGAATCCGGTAGGAGCCACTCGGGAGCTTCAGGAAAGGGATGCGCTCAGCCTCGATCCAGCGACGGATCGTGCGGTCGCTCACCCGCAGCAGCGAAGCTGCCTGGGGAACCGTCAGCAGTATCGGTTGAGAAGCAACGGCGGGCATCGGGGGCTCCAATCGAGAGTCGTCGGATCATTATCGGGCAGCTGCAGCCAAACTTGACCTTCACGGACAGGATAGGACAAATCTGGACAGAATGCGACAGCGCGACCGGTGTGCGCAGACGCCGGCTCAGCGCTTGTGGCTCGAGGACGTATGCCACAGTCACCTCACCGGCTCGATCTCGGCGGCCTGCGACCCACGCGCGCTACGCCGCGGCGACGCTCCTCGCGACCTCGAATAGACCCTCCGGCATGGCTCGCGGGAGCCGCCACGTGAACGAAACAGGGCGCTCTCCTCGGTGCTCGACGTAGCTGACTGGCCCGAGGAAGTAGAACGGCTGTGTGCCAAGGGCGAAGCGCTTGCTCTCACGCACGAACAGGAGGACTCGGGTGCCCTCGTCCTGGTGGTTGATGTAGCGCTGAACGGTTGGCTGCTCGGGTGTCTGGCGCGCTTGAGACTCCCAATGGAAGAGCGTGCGGTTGATCGCGTAGTCGCGATACATAGTCGATGGCGAGTAGTCGCGCTCGGCCTTGCGGAGGTCCACGAAGAGCGCGTCGGCCCTTGCGGAAGGCAGCCAGAGAATGCCGCCTTGGGTTACCTTCGGCTTGACACCAGAGGCAGCTCCGAGGGCTGCGATCACCTCGCGGCGGCTGTATCGGGCGTGGAGCGTGAGGGGTACCTCGGCAGGAAGTTCTGATGGTGCGGTCAGCGTGTGCGAGCGTTTGTCGAGCAGGTCGAGGAGCTGGAGCAGCTCCTGTCGGACGGCCTGCTCCGGCCAGAGGGCGGCCATGAAGGCGTCGAGCGATTCGTGTCCTGAGGGCCCGGACTCAAGGCCCCATGCCAGCATCGTCAGTAGCCGAGTCTCGCGCTCGTCGAGATCGGCGCACCTCGGCGGCGCTGTGCCGCCTAGCATCGAGGTGTAGTTGGCGATGCGCTCGGGGTCGTCGACATGCATGAGGCGGCCAAGTGCGCGAAGACAGCGGTTCTCCAACGCGGCATCGGATGTGCCAGGGAGCGTCCGTCCAGCGTCCCGCTGAAGCTGTGTCCAGCTGCGCTGCGAGCGGTAGACGTCAGCAAGCGTGTGACCGGTCGCCTCGAGATACTCGCCGAGAGTCGCGGTCGCTGGCTGCCCGCGCAGGTCACTCACGAGCGTCTGCCACCGAGAGCGCTGTACGGCGGCGCGCAGGTTCTCGAGCACAATCTCGCGGGACTGGCGATCGAGGTCCACGGTGCAGCCCGCGGGCAGAAACGGGAAGTCGGACTCGACCTGATCACGAATCGCCCCGCGGTCGCGTCGCACGATCGCGCCAAGGCGGTCCGCGAAGCTGAACTCGCGGCGGTGTTGCCCGATCAGGTCGATGACGGTCAGATGGCTCTTGCTCTCGGCGCGGCGCAGACCGCGCCCGAGCTGCTGAGTAAAGACAGTCGCCGAGGCGGTCGGGCGCAATAGCAGTAGGCAGTCAACGTCGGGCACGTCGACCCCCTCCCCCAGCACCTCAACTGAGAAGACGCACCGGATCCGGCCGGCCTGCAGGTCGCGTAGCGTTGTGCGTCGAGAGGCGGGAGCGTCGTCGCCGGTCAGGGCGACACTCTCCAGGCCGGCCGCGGAGAACTTGCGCGCCATAAAGTGCGCGTGCTCGCGCGAAACGCAGAAGCCGAGGGCTCGCATCGACGAGGGGTCAAGCACGATGCGCCGCACGGCTTCAAGCAGCTTGCCGACCCGGAGATCGTCGTTCGTCAGCAGATTGCTGAGCTCCTCGGTTGCATAGCCGCCGCGCCGCCAAGGCAGGTCGCGGAGATCGGTGCCGTCGGCGACCCCGAAGTACTGAAACGGGACGAGGAACCCTTGATCGATTGCCTCCCACAACCGCAGTTCGACGGCGATGCGGTGTTCGAACCACTCCGTCACGTCGCGGCCATCCATGCGCTCGGGCGTAGCGGTGAGCCCGAGGAGCTCCCGTGGCGTGAGGTGGTTCAGCAGCCGGTCATACGAGGCGGCCTTCGCATGATGGAACTCGTCCACGACGACAACGTCGAACGCCTCGGGCGCGATCCGGTCGAGCTGGCTGTGCTGCAGCGACTGGATCATCGCGAACACGTGCCGGCCCTCGGCCGCGCGCCCGCCACCGTGCTTCTCGCCGAAGGACCCGTCGTGCAGGACGGCTCGAAAGGTCGCCAGCGACTGGTCGAGGATCTCCTCCCGGTGGGCAACAAACAACAGTGAGAGATCCTCGCCCGTACGACTGCGCAGCTGGCGGTAGTCGAGCGCGGCGACCACGGTCTTGCCGGTCCCCGTGGCGGCCACGACGAGGTTGCGATGGCGGTCGTGTCGCTCTCGTTCAACGGTGAGGGCGTCGAGCATTCGTTGTTGGTGGGGGTAGGGACGAACGTCGAGGTTCGCGAGCGAGATCGTGGATGCCTCGCCGAGCGAGCGTCGGTTGTGCTCCCGCAGCGCCAGTTCGAGCGTCTCCCCGTCCGTGCTGGGGTCGTAGGACTCGAAATGCTCGGAGGCCCAGTGGCTCTCAAAGGACATCCGGACCCGCTCGACGATGTGGGGCGCATCGACTTCCGAGAGCCGCACGTTCCACTCCAGGCCGTCGAACAGCGCAGTGTGGGAGAGGTTCGAGGAGCCAACGAAGGCTGTGCTCAGACCCGTGGCCCGCTCGAGTAGCCACGCCTTGGCGTGCAGCTTCGTGGTCCGCGCGTCAAACGCGACGCGGACCTCGGCACCGAGTGCGACGAGCTCGTCGACCGCCCGCTTCTCGGTCGCGCCCATGTAGGTCGTCGTGACCACTCGTATGCGTCCACCGCGACCGACGACCTCAGCCATCGCGTTGCGCAGCTGGCGAACGCCAGACCAGATAACAAACGCGCAGATCAGGTCCACAGAGTCGGCGCTGGCAAGCTCTGCCCGCAGCTCCGAGCCAATGTTCGGCTGGCCCTCAGCGTTGATAAGCAGGTCGCTTTCGCTCAGCGGCGTGGCTGGCAACGGCGGGAGCGGCAAGGGATCCCCAAGCGGAGAACGACCCTTGATCCCGGTCAGTAGCCGGGGCGGCAGCTCCAACTGTGCGTCGCGCGCTTCCTCGTCCACGAAAGTCTCGAGGATCTTGTTGATACGACCAGCTTGCTCGTCGGCAGTCTCCAAATCCTCGAGATCGCCTCGGATCTGCTCCATCGCGTGTCGCGCCAGGCGCTCCGGGCCCTCGGCGGGATCGAGAGATTGCTCCGCTCGCAGATCCGACTCGAGCATTGCGAGCCGACGCTCGAGCGTCCGCGTAATCAAATGGTCACGCGGTCCAGGGACGTTGGGGTCCATGGAGCGGCAGCCTATGGGCACGCGACCCGACTTGGATAACGGACCGATGCAGGCGTGTCTTCCCCGACGTTGGTCTCGATACCGATCGGATCGACGAGCTGATTACGCTCCATTACCAGTCCTGGCCGATGCCGTAGCGGGCTGACCGCCAGCACGTGGCGCGACACCGGCCCGCTTGGGCGGTCCGGCCGAACGGATCAGCGGGATGCGACCAGCACCGACGCGCCGGCATATGCGTGCGGAGGCGCGTCCTTGACGGCCTTGCCGACGAGCTTGGGCTCCTGGCCCAAGGGCGCGACATCGATCGCGAACTCAAGGCCCGTTGCCGCAGAGATCTTCACGAGCGTCTCGATCTGGGGGTTCTTCTCGCCGGACTCAAGCTCGACGACGCGCGGTTGGCTCACGCCCAAGCGCTCTGCCAGCGCACGCTGCGAGAGCCGGTGGTCGTAGCGATAGCCCACCAGGCGCGCGGCGACCATCCGGGCCAAGGAGAGGCGCTCCCACTCAGCGGCGAAACCAGGGTCCGCGGCAACCTCGGCGGACAGCAGCTTCTCGTGGGTCTTCGTGCCCTTGGGCAGCCTCTTTGGGGTCGTGGCCATGACAGACATGATAAGTCGGAGCTTATCGCAATTCAAGGGGTGGCCGCCGTTCTCCGATAGGCCGCGGTCACGCGGTCGAGCGCACGCTCCTGGTCG
Organism: uncultured Solirubrobacteraceae bacterium; assembly: GCA_963717415.1. Lineage (GTDB taxonomy): Bacteria > Actinomycetota > Thermoleophilia > Solirubrobacterales > Solirubrobacteraceae > Palsa-744. Next base: position 160,366 of record OY970331.1, read on the forward strand.
CGGTGCCCATAGAGCTTGCGCACGAGCTCGCCGCCGTCGGAATGGCCGAGCGCGATCGCCACATCCTCGGAGGGCAGCTCGAGCTTGTTGACCATGTACCAGCCAGCAAAGTGCCGGGTGGCCAGGTAGAGGCTGCCGCGCCAGCCAGCTGCCGCGCGCACTGCCTTCCAGTGATAGGCGCGTGAGCTCGGCGTCCAGTGCTCACCTCGAAGTGACACGAAGCAGAACTCGCCTTCCTCGGGGAGTGAGACGATCGCGGCCCGCGCGGGTGGAGTCAGCGGGGCCTCGCGCCGCTTGCCGTTCTTGGGCAGCGTGAACGTCCGCGTCTTGGCGTCGAACTGCTCGGCGACCTCAATGCGCGCACGCCCCAGATCGACGCGGGCGCGGCGCAGGGCATCGAGCTCGCCAGGACGCAGGCCGCTGAACGCCGCCACCTGTAGCCAGGCCGCGAACGATGGGCTGACAAGCTTGCGAGCGTGACCGATCAGCGTCCATACCTGCTCCTCGCTGGGTGGCTGTTCATGTCGGCGGCCGGGTCCTCGTGAGATTCCCAGCCGCGCGAACGGATTGTGCGTCAGCAGGCGCCCGGCCTTGGCCGAGGCGGCGTCGTTGAACATCGCACGTAGCGCCGGGACGGTGCCGTTGCGCTTGCCGCCGGCCAGCCACTCGGCGACGACCTCATCGCCGATCGCCGCCAGGCGCAGGTGCCCGTAGCGCTCGACAAACGCTTGAGTGCGCTCGCGGTTGAGGATGTTGGTGGACTCCTTCGGGCGGGCGAACAGCGGATCGCTCGTCCAGCGCTCCCAGAACGCACGCGTCGTCACAACCTCCACACGGGCCTGCCCGAGCCGCTCGCGCGCCCTCATGCGTGCGTGCTTGGCCTCGGTCTTCGTAGCAAACGTTCCGGGGCCGTCAAGGACCTGCGAGACGCTGACGTTCCTTCCGATCGCCGGGTCATATACCTGTGCCCGCCACCGGCCCGAGGGCAGCTTCATGACGCTCATGCCCTCCCCCGATCCTCTGCCCAGGCGATCGCGACCGACGGCCTGAAGCGACGTGTCCGCCGGCCCCAGGTGACCGACGGCATCCCCTCGGCGACCATCCGGTCGACGGTTGCCAAGCTCACGCCCATGATCGCCGCGAGCTCTACGCGCGAGACGTAGCGCTCGGGGCCCATGTGGGCGAGCACGCCGCGCGCCGATCTCTGAACAGCAGTGGAAGTGCTCACACCCAAAGGCCGAGCTGGGCACTCGCCGCGCAAGCAAATTTGACGTCTGTACTGCGTGACCGCTCGAGCAAAGCGCGAACTGTGACGAATCATGGTTCCTCCAATGGGTTGGCCTGCCTTGAGGCAGGTGGGCACCTGCCCACCTGACTGCTCGCCTCAGCAGGTCGTGGAGGAGCGGTCAAGCAAATTCACAAGTGCAAGCAGTGCCCCGCCGCAGGCGGGGACTTGAAATTGCTTGACCGCGGGGGAGCGACCTGCTACCCACGCTCCGGCGCGTCACCGGCGGCTGAGTCTCACCGGCGAACGTGAAGCGCGGCCGCACACTGCAACTTCGCGCGGCGACACACCACGCCCGCCGATCCCTACCCGCGTATCCGACGATGGCTGCAGGCGTGGTCGATCAAGTCTGGCCGATGGCCGAAATCGCCGACTTGATCGACTAGCTGCCGACGGTTTCCCGTCGGTTCTCGCGCTTGACGACGAGAAGCTCGCGAAAAGCGGCCTCGACCTGTTCGACCGCGCTCTCGCGCTCCTCGGCGCTCAGGGAGCCGCTTTCTTCGGCGACCCCCTCATCGATGTACGCCTCTGCCAGGTCTCTGATCTTGGTGGCACTCATAGTCGTCCTCCTTAGATTTCTGCCCAGACCTTATCGACGACGTACTCGCCAAACCACGTGAACCGGTTCTGCGGGAGTTTCTTTGCTTCGACCACTTTCCGCAATTTGGGGTCGAGTTCGAGTCTCGGGACCAAAATGGGGATCAGATCGTCCGGGTGGATGTCGCTCCGGGGGGTGATGAATTCAGCGACGTAGTCCTTGGCTCGTTTCGCCATTTCCTTGTAGCGGAGTCCGTCGTTCGTGAACAGATCCGTGAGCTGCGCGTTCTTCAGTTTGACGGTCTTGAGTGTCGTGATAGCCATGACTACTTCAGGACGACCTTGTAGAGCGTTCCGGCCGCGCAAATGAGCACTGCTAGGAGGAGGGCGACGAACATCCATAGGCTCGCCTCGTAAAGGGCACCAGCCCCACCGCCCGTGGCTAGCCATGCCACCGAGAGACCAGTGCTGATGAGGCTGAGCGCAAACACACCCAGGAGTACCCACCCAGCCGTCTTATACGGCTTCACGACATCCGCACTCACGTCGCCGCCGTAACCCTCGTAGCTCGTCACCACAACCCCGAGGAAGACCAAGAGTAGACCGCCGAGTGCTGCCGCCGCGCCGGCAATCACGATCACCGCTTCATTCCGGGTCGGCGCGTCCGCGAGCACCAAGGAAGAAGTCCCCATAGTCGGAATTTAGCCCCGCCGCCGGACGGATCAGCCGCCTGCACTCAGGCTGATACGCCACCGGTACTGATTCCAACGCTCGCCATCGACTGAGCCGGACCGGGTCTGACGGAGACCAGATTTGGTGGTTTCCATCTTTCAGCTGATGGGGATGGTTGGCCTGTCTTTCGCAGCGTAGAGGGCTTCGAACTCAGCTGGTGGCAGGTCGCCGAGCGACTCGTGCAGACGCGCGTGGTTGAACCAGCCGACGTACTCGACGACGGCGAGCTCGAGCTGCGATCGAGTGCGCCAGACCCGGTCTGCGATCAGCTCGGTCTTGAAGCTGTCCAGGAAGCTCTCGGCCATCGCGTTGTCGTAGGCGTCACCGACCGAGCCAACGGACGCGAGGACGCGATTGTCTGTGAGCGTCTGGGCGTAATCGATGCTCGTGTACTGGCTGCCGCGATCTGAGTGGTGGACGAGCTCGACGTCGGCGCCCGAGGAGCGCTGTCCCAGTGCCATCCGCAACGCGTCCAGGACGAGGTCCGTGCGCATGTGAGGGGCGAACTGCCATCCCACGATCCGGCGGCTGAAGGCGTCGATGATGAACGCGAAGAACACGACCCCCTCCCAGCAGCGCAGATAGGACAGGTCGGCCAGCCACAGCTGATCGGGGCCCTGAGCGCTGAAGTCGCGTTGCACGAGGTCCGCTCGGCGCTTGGCCTGGAGATCGGGCTTGGTTGTCCGCCACGGCTTGCCGCGTCGCTTGGCGCCCTTTATGCCGTGCGCGCTCATCAGTCGCTGAACAGTGCAGCGCGCCGCCGGCTCGCCGGCGCGTTGAAGCGCCTTCCACATGCGCCGGTACCCGTAGGCGTAGTAGTTGGCCGCGTGGATCTCCTTGATGCGCTCGAGCAGCTGCTCGTCCTTCAGTGATCGCTCAGAGCGCCGCCCGCTTGAGCGCTCGTAGTAGGCGGACGCCGACACGCCCAAGACGTTGCAGATCGGCTCGACCCCGAAGCGGCCACGATGCTCATCGACGTAGCGGCTCACTTCGGTCGGTCTGGGTCGAGTTCCTTGGCGAAAAAAACCGAGGCGGACTTGAGGATCTCATTTGCGCGGCGCAGCTCGAAGTTCTCGCGGCGCAGCTTCTTGATCTCCTCGTGCTCCTGGCTGGTGAGACCGTCGCGTCGACCGGTGTCGATCTCGGCCTGACGCACGCGCTTGCGCAGCGCCTCCGGGTGCATCCCCAGATCAGCGGCGACCTGCGCGATCGGACGTCCGGATTCGAACACGAGCCGAACTCCGCGGTCGACCAACTCCTGTGGGTACTTCCTTCCTCTTGGCATCGCCGGAGCGTCTCCTCTCGGCAGGACAGAATGCCCTGCATCGGAGGTCTCCGTCAAACTCGGCCTGGCTCAATTTCTATCGGGGAGACAGGATTTGAACCTGCGACCGCCCGGCCCCCAGCCGGAAATGGCGAGACGAGCTACCCCTGATTTCCCGCTCTAGAGCGGGATTTCTATCCGTTGACTCTAGTAGGATCTGCTCAAAATGGAACATGAATAGAACATGGCGAGCGGAGGTCTGGGACGGTGGCCACAACAAAGAGAGGACGGCGCGGGTATGGCACTGGCTCGCTTCGCGTTGAGAGCAGCTCGTGGATCGGCTCATGGTACGGCGCAGATGGACGGAAGATCCGCCGCAAGGTCGGCCCTGCGCGTACGCCGGGCGAGCGCGATGGCCTGACGAAGAGCCAAGCCGAGGAGCGGTTTCGCAAGATGCGCGACGCGGAGCGTCCGCGCACGAGCACCGATCGCGTGACGATGGTCGAGGCCGGCGAAGAGCTCTCGCGGCGCCTTGAGATACGCGGGCGCAAGAAGTCTCATCGGATGACCGTGGAGTCCGACCTGCGCAACCACATCGCGCCGTTCTTCGGGGGAACCGAGCTCGACAAGATCGAGCCTCGAAACGTCGAGCGGTACATCGCCCTCAAGCTGAAGACGTTGGCGCCGAAGACCGTGCGCAACCACCTGAACACGATGCACTCGGTGTTCGAGCTCGGCATGCGCATGGGCTGGTGTGAGCGCAATCCCGTTAAGCTCGCCGACCGCCCCGTCATCAAGACAACCGAGACCCGGATCAAGTTCCTCGACCAGGCCGAGCTCGAGAAGCTCCTCGCCCTCCCCTACCCCGACGATGCGTTCGGCCAGATCGAGCCGACGCTCTATCTGACAGCCGCAATGACCGGACTACGCCAGGGCGAGCTGATCGGGCTGCGCTGGCGCGACGTCGACTTCGACGCACGCAAAGTGCGCGTGGTCTCCCCCTACGTCCGCGGCGAGTTCAACGATCCGAAGTCGGAGGACTCCGGACGCTCTGTGCCGATGGCCATGCGCGTCGCCGATGCCCTGACTGCCCTGCGCGAGCGGTCCCTGTATCCCGCGGACAACCACCTCGTCTTCGGACACACCGAGACCGGCCATCCCCTGGATCGATCGAAGCTAGTCCGGCGCTTCAAGAAGGCCTTGGAGCAAGCGGAGGTGCGGCAGATCACGTTCCACGAGCTCCGCCACACGTTCGGCACCCGCATGTCCGCGAACGGCGTTCCGCTACGGACCCTCCAGCACTGGATGGGCCACGCGGACTCCAAGACCACGCAGGTCTACGCGCACTATCAGCCGTCGGAGGCCGAGGCCGAGGTAGTCGACCTCGCGTTTGCATAGCCGCTTGGGTCTGAGACAGGCGCCGCGGTGTCGACCAAGGGACAGCATGCTCGTCCACAACGGCGTGCTGTTCTGGCCCCCCGTTCCACGCCCGGCGGCTCGACCGCGAGGGCCGGGCCGCAAGCATGCACGGTCCTTACTGAACACTGGTTTGCGTAAGCGTCTGCACCTGCACCGCGGAGATCCCAGCTTCCATGACGTCGATGAGAGAATGGCCGTGGTTGAAATCGTTGCACGAGAGCGTGGCGCTCGACGTCGAGGTGAAGGTGTGGCCTAGCGTGAACGAAAGGGTCTCCACATTGCCGGGTTCTGGGTACTTGGCGAGATGGGCGCTCGCCTTGTCATCGGCACCTTCGGCTCTGAGATAGCAGCTAACCGTCGCCCCCGAGCTTTCGAGTTCATCGTTGTCTTCGAGGGTCAACCTGGCGTTGAGAATGTAGCTTCCCGGTGGCACGCTTTTGATATCGGCGACGATCTGCTCGACTATGTTTTCTTCAAGGGCGACAGGACCAGCGTAAACGTCGGTTAGCCCCGCGGCACTGGTTTTCCCTTCGGGTCCTGGTTCGCCTTTAGGGCCTGTTGGCCCCTGCGATCCCGGCTGTCCGCTTGTGCCTGCGATTCCCGTTGGCCCGGTTGCGCCGGTCTTGCCCGTCAGCTTCTTTAGGACCTTGGGGTTGATTTGCCTCGTCGAGTTGATCAGGTAGTGGCTCGCTGCCAACGCTCCACCGCTCATCGAAAGGACAAGTGCGACCGTGGCCGCCACGTCGGCATATCTGAAGCGTCTACTCACCGGAAAACCCCTCTTCGCCCGCGTGCCTACGGCCTCGCGTTAGACCGCTCCCTTCCTCGATGAACCGGCCGCCAGCGAGCAGGCAGCCACATTCTCGACGGTCCAGACCTTACACTCATCGGACGCATTGGGCTGCATCGCAGCCGCTAACTCGGTCATCTGCGAGCCCTCGCGTCGCCGGACGCCGACGCGTCGAGAGACATTCCCGAACACTGGCCAAGTCGGCATGCTGCCTCTCTGGGCGGTGAGGAGCCCTCCGGGCTCTCGCAACTCCGATCTACTGCCGATGTTTAGGTGCTATGCGGCGTATCGTGATCGGGGGCTTTTGTGCGATGGCGGTGTTGCTCGGCGCGCCGATGGCAGAAGGCCATTCCGCGCGTCGCGCGCGCTCGGCGTGCCCACCACGACGGGGAAGAACGGAACTGGCAGATTCGCAGGCGGAGGTGTATTTCGCGCCTGAAGGCACGGCGGAACCAGCATCTATCCTCGCAGCGTTCTTCGGCTGCAGTTACGGGAGTCCTCGCACGTTCTACCTTGGCGAACCACACTACGGACCGACTGCCACAAGCTCCGAAGGAGGCGTCGAACCGAAGGCGCTGGTGGGAACGATCTTGGCCTACGAAGACATTGGCCTTCGGCAAATGATCGTGCGAAACCTCCGCAACGGGCGGGTCTTACATCGAGTGCCGATCGGGACATCTGCTGGAGGCAGGGGTGAAGCGCACAGCGTCGTGCTCAAGACCGACGGCTCGGTGGCATGGATCGCCGAATTCGAGCGGAAACCGATGCCACCGGCGATCGGGCTCGTGACGGAATACGAAGTGGGGGCCGTCGACCGAACCGGCACGCGCGTACTCGCAGTAGCTACCGATATCGCACCGAAATCGCTCGCGCTCGCGGGCAGCACGCTCTACTGGACTCAGCGCGGCGCGCCGATGTCGACGGTGCTGAACTAGACCGCTACCGTCCTCAAGGGACATTCCCGAATACTCTCCCAGGCCAGGACACTTTCTCCACGGCGCGTCGTCAGCGAGTGCCCTACGGGACTACCGAGCCGAACAGCGCAAGCACGGCGAGCACAGCTACGGTCGTCAGGATCATGTCTTTTCGTTCCCCACGGCCTTTTGAGCGCAATTGGCGCCACCACCAGACCACGATGGCGCCGTACACGGCGAACCAAAAGGCCCCGGCGGCAACCATGATGGCGATCAGAACGGGGCGGGGGATTTCTTGGATGTAGAGCGCGAGGACCCTTGGATTCTAGGTGCTACGGAGCGACACTCAGCGAAACTGACCGAGCGGGTCTCGCCAGAGACATTCCCGCACCCTCGCTCACAACGACGTGCCGTTCCTCGAGGACGGCACGGGGAGGCGAAAGCCGCTGAGACGATCTGCTGAATGAAGTCGGCGGCGCGTACCTTTCCCGCCCTTTCACGAGCTAGGGTCGAGCGTATGAACGAGAAAGCTAGGGTCAAGCTGGGGGAGGAACTGCAAGCGTTTCTCGATGCGGACGAGGGAAGCGCGTCGCCCGAGGAGAGAGAGGCACGGCAGCAAGAGCTGTGCTCGCCGTTGGAGTACCTCCTTCAGAGCCTCATGGACGGTCAGACCGATTGGGACTCCCGCAACTCCTGGATCGACGGGGTCCTCCCAGACAGCATCACGCGCACCTCACACGACGCGCTCACAATCAACGGCCTGGCCGTCGTCGTCCACGGCAATGGGTCGCACCTGCGACCAGTACAGGCCGACCTCGCCCGCCCACCAGTCGTGTCGAAAATCCGCTTTGCCTCGCCAAGCATGGAGTTCCCGTACTCCCTGCCTCATACTCTGTACGACGTCCCCACGTCGTGGCCATACGCATTCGACGTAAATCTTGGCGTGGAGTCCTAGGGACATTCCCGAACACTGGCCCAGGGCAGAGTGACCTGATTGGCCGGGATTCGCCGAGCATCTCAAGCGCCGGACTGCGCTAGTCGAGACGGAGGCGTGACTTCTGTGCACTCGCAGCGAAGCAACCACCTCCGCCGAACCTAAGATGGTGTCGTGGGCGTCGTCGTCGCTCTATTCGTCGTCTTGCTTGTGATCGTCGCCGGTTTGCAGATGACCGGCATTTGGAAGGCGTTGCCGAGGCTTCGCCAGGAAGCTGCCGGTCCAGGGCGGCATGGGCGGCGTTGCCGATCAAACTGCATGTCTTTGCCGCCGCCTGCATGGCGGTTGGCCTTGCACTCGGGGTGGTCCTAGCCGCGAGTGCTCACAGCTGATGGCGCGTTTCGCTAGACCTTCCGCTAGACCTTCCGCTAGGCCCTCCTAGTTGCCACGCCGGCACGAACGGCGCGCGCCAGCCTCTAGGGACATTCCCGAACACTGGCCCAGGCCACGACCCGGTCGTTCGACGACTGCCAGGCGGCGCGGTCGCACCTCAGGTCGCCTTCGTCAGGCGGGCGTTGAGATCGGCCACCATGCGCGACTCCCGAGTGACCGGTCGACTCTGAAAAATGTTCGGCACCTGAATCGCGTACGCGTAAGTGGACGTGCCGTCCTTCAGCTCGACCAAACAAACTGCGCTCAGCAGCTTGTGGCGACCGATGCGGAAGCACGCAATCTCACGCCATTCGAACCGCTCGGTCGAAACCAGGTTGCGAATCACGATGCCCGCTGCATCCACGATGACGACCGGCCGGAGAGCAGCCCACGACGTGAAGCCAAGGGAGCCGGCGGCAAGCAGCAGGAACGCCAACTTCCGGCCTGTGTCCGGAGCCACGCTCAATCGCGACGCCTGCGATGCCCACACAGCGGCGAGAAAGGCGCCAACCACTAGCAGAACCCACATCTGGACCCGGCTCCGAAAGCGCGTCGTTTCGGACTGCATGGTCCCTGATCGGCAGAACGCTCACCGCGGTTAGCCACGCATGGCACGGCCCAAGCCGTCAAGCGACATTCCCGAAACACTGGCCCACGCCACGACCCAGTCGTCTGACGCCTCGCATGGTCGGTCGGCACCTGGCGGTGGTGCCGGGCAGTTCATTGACGAGGCGCAGCGGCCGATACTTCGAGTGTGCGACACGTCATTCGGCAGGGCACGTTGTACCTCGCAATGTGCTGTTTCGCAGCGGCAATCGGCGTACAGCATGAGCCCGGTCGTGCAATCGCCTTCGCGGTCGGGGCGGTGCTTGCATGGACCTGGGCGGTGCTGCTCCTGAGGGAGCGCCAGCGACGATAGGTCGCAGCTCGATAGTGCATGGAGGGATCAGTGTCATGCATGTCGGCAGATGTGCCGAAGGAGAGACTGTGAACGGGCGGGAGCGGTTTGACGCGATCTGGGTGCCCCGCGTTGGCGAGGAGGCGGCAGCCGTCGTGCGCCGGACGCTGCGTGTGGAAGCAGGCGTGCGCGTCGGTTGCTTGCTACCTGCCCTGGGCGCGAGTTTTGCGTTCGGGAATGGAGTGGTGGGCGACGTGCTTGGATCTGCGCTTGTGCTCCTCGTCGTGGCGGCGTTCGCGTGGTGGATGCAGGCACGGAAACAGATGGCGGACGCGCTGTCTCGGGCATTCGGAACCAAGATCTCGAGCCGGAGAGCTTTCTCGGGCCCGTCGCTGGTGCGCCGGGGGTCGTTCGAGAGGTGGCAGAAGCGCCTAGGGCTGCCTGAATACGACTCTCAAAGCCCGGCCGCCATGTAGCCGGAGCGATTGACCCCGTTCGGCTTCGTGGGATGGAATGATCCCCTCATGCGATTGGAGTACCTAGAGGATCTCGATTCGCAGCCTCCACGGGTGCTGCTGGCATACGGGAGCGATGCTCACGACGCGGCGGTCCTCCGCCGCACCGTTGAGCAACTGGCCGCCAGCGGGACGCACGAGGTGCGTGTCGATCAGTTGCCCGGCTTCCAGGGGGTTGACGACTGTTCGCTAGCCGCATCTGTTGGCTCCGTTGACTCGGGCGTTGAGCGACTCGAGGGATCAGATCGAGCGTTTCGGTGCGTGCTCAGCCCGGCCGCTTGGAAGCGAGTGTGGGGTCTTCTTGAACCCTTCGAGAGCGACATGAACCCCAACGGCTTCCAATACCTGTCGGACGAGGGTCCGATCGAGTGGATCATCTCGGGTGACCGTGGCTGGTAGGGGGACGCTGCTACCAGTCGCTCCGCACTGAGTATCGGCATCCCGGCACCGCGATCGCCACGCTGTTCGCGGTGACGCGGTAGCGACTTGTCTGCCGAAGAAACGTTTGGCCGCGCCCGGCGTGAGCGTTTTCGCGCCATCCTCTCGGCATAGCTGACGCTCCTGCCGGATCGCGCGATATGGTCGACGGCAACAGAAAAAGTGGCCCCGGCGCAGCGTGAACTGCCCGGGGCCGTGGCACGGAAAGGCGGTACCTTCCCATGCAGGATCAGCCTAGTCGCAGCGACGCCGCTGCGGATCTCGACCGGATGGAGCAGGTGGCGCTGGCCTTGCTGCTGGACGCCGAGTCCTCAGGGCTCTGGTCGGTCCGGGAGCTTGGTCAGGCGCTTGGCAGCGAGATCGCGGCCGACGACGCGCTTGTCGGTCTCCATGCAGCGGGACTCGTGCATCGTTGCCACGAGTTCGTATTTCCCACGCGCGCCGCGGTCCGCTGCAGGCAGCTGGCCGAAGTCTGGTAGCTCGGCGCTTGCGAGCAACTCCACCCTCGTGCCTACGCCGGGCCGGCCCGTCAACCCCTCCGGGGTCGCGGCTTCGCCGCTTGACTGGCCGGCCCGGCTCCGGCATGTAGCGGTCAGGTCAAGCTGCGCCGACCTTGCCTCAGGGGAAGGCCAGGCCTCGATTGGGCCTGGCACTCTCAGGCGACAGCCGAAGATGAACGACAGAAGGCCCGAGGCCAGCCGGCGCAGAACTGCTGCTCGTGCTCGACCCCACTCTCATCAGGTCGGCTCCCAGCCGACCTGACTGCTACAAAGCGGAGTGCGGAGCGGAGGTCAAGAGAGCCCCGTCAGGGGTGGCCCCGGGAGGGGCCAGGCCGAAGGCCCGACCTTGACCGCAGCGGAGCGCGGAGCTACACGGGCGACCGCGCCGCGCGCACCGCGCTCCCCTGCTACCGGTGCTGGACTCGGATGTCACGCCCGGCACCTGTCCTTGAGCCACTCTTCGAGCATCCCGCGGGTGAAGCGGATGTGGCGCCCGACGCGTATGCACGGCAGGCTGCCGGTCCGCACGGCGTCGTAGACCCAGCTCGTCTTCACCGCTAGCAGCACGGCTGCCTGGTCGGGCCGCAGCAGCGGTCCGTCCAGCGACCGAGGTATCGAGCCGGACTGATTGCTCTCGTTCGTCTCCGGGGTCATGGCCGCGCCTCCCGCGGGTGGCAGATCTGTGCGATCGTGGGATGGCCGGAGCCGGGGGTAATTACGACGGCCCGCCCTGTGACGAGCTGCTTGATGTGACCGGGATGGATCTCGAACTCATAGCCCCGCCTGCGGGTGCCCCTGCCGCTCGGGCCGCCTGCGATGAGGCCCTGCTCGGTCTGCTGGGTGGTGATCCAGACAGCCTTGGTGCCCGCCATCGCCGCGATCAGCTCGGCGGATCCCGGCACGTTCTGACGGTGCGCGATGACCGTCGCGACGTTCCCGAGCGTCTGCTCGCGTAGCGCCCCGTCACCAACGCTCTTCAGATCCGCGAGCTCCTGCGTGCCGAGGATCAGGCTGATCCCGGCCGAGCGGGCCCGGCCGAAGAGCCTTGCGACCTGGTCGGCGGCGACGGCCGAGAACTCGTCGATCATCACCACTGTCGGCACGGGCTTCGCCTGAAGCTGCGCGACGAGCGTGATCAGGTCGCTGACGATTGCCGCCGCCAGCATCCCGGCGACCAGTGGCCGGCGGTCTGAGTCGAGGCGGAAGTAGACGACCTCTCGCTTGCGCACCGCGAGCTCGAGGTTGAGCACATTCTCGGAACCGTTCGGATCGAGCCATTGCCGGACGTCCGACTCGGCGAGAATCGATAGTCGATCGCGGACGCCGGAGAGGTCCCTCCTCTGGTGCTCGCTCAGGGAGTCCAGATAGGCCAGGGCCTCCCCCGCCTCACGCTCAGGGAGACCGCGCGCGCGGACCTCGAGCTCGCGTGGATCCAGGTTCGCCATCAGCGATACGGGCGTCACGGGCACATCTGAGGAGTGCATGACCCTGATCGCGTGCCCGAGGTAGCGCTGCGCCTGGCGCAGGTAGTGGGGCTCTGTGAACTCCTCTCCCGAGAGCGCCTTGTCGGCGATCTCCGTATCCGTGCCATGTGCGTAGGGGTTGTATGCGAGCGGACCCTCCGGGGTCCATTCACGGAACCGGACTCCGCGACGCTCCGCTGAGGCCTTCAGCTCCTCGCGCAGCGTCGCATCGCCCTTGGGGTCGATCACGATCGCCCCGTGGAGGCCGTCGATCAGCCGGCACGCGATCCACGCCTCGCTGATCGTCTTACCCGATCCCGTCGCGCCCACGACGAGCGTGTGCGAGCCCGAGCCGTAGCCAACGGGAATCGATGCCGGCAGGCCTCGCTCGTCACGTCCAACGACGAGCTGGCCGTCGCTGATCCAGCCGTCGCGCTTGATCCTCACCTCGCTCTGGCGGCGTCGGATCATGCCGACGATTCCCAGGCGTGCGTTGGCGATTTCGGCGTGGTCGGCACCGTGCTCGAGGTCTTCGCGATGCCAGCGCAGCCCGAGCGCGCACGCGTACAGGGACGCGCCCCATAGGGGCAACGCGATCAGCGGGTTTCCGCTCAACAGCAGGAAACCGATAGGGACGCCGGGTAACGCCCACGTCCAGCGAAGGTGCCGCTTTCGGAGGATGTGAGCTGTTGCGTCCCCGCATACGACGATGAGACCAGTCACGATTGCGGCGTCCCAAAGGGTGTGCTCAAAGAACGCGGGCATTGCTGGCCTCCTCGCGCTCGGCTTCGATTAGTGAAGCTGCGTCCTGAAGCGGGAACACCGTGATCCGGTCGCCCGCTCGTGTCTCTGCGATCGCGCGGCTCACGGCTCGTGCCGGCGCAGCGTCCGCCAGGTAGTAGACGTGGCTGACGTGCCGAGCCCGAGCCCACGCGCGGCAGATGGCCCCGAGTCGGCGCGGTGCCTTGATCGACAGCTCGATCTCAACGGCGACGGCCCTCCCTTCGGGCGAGATGAGGGCCAGGTCCGGGCGGTGTAGCGCCGGGCGCCCGCCGGGCAGCTCGCCGAGCTTTGCCGATGCGAGGAGCTCACCGCGGTCGCTCTCTTCCACGCGGAGCTCGCGCTCGCTGAGTAGTTCCCAGCCCCGAAGGCCCCGATGCAGAGTCACGGCTGCTGTGGCGACCTCCCGGGCGTGCTCGAACCCGCCGGAGCTGACCCGGTAGGTCACGAGCCGCTCGAGACCACAGCGACGCAACCCTTCCACGGTCGCGACGTAGAGCCCAGGCTTGCGGTAGAGCAGGACCTTCTGTTCCAACAGGCCATCCCAGACGAGCCGGCTCAAGTGTTCGTAGGCGCAGCTCCGGCTCATCTCGAAGCGGCCCATCACATGCTCGGCGCCGGCCGCTCCGACACGGCCGATCCAATCTGCGATTCCTGCGTCCTTCTCGGTATGCATAACGCCTCCTTGCGGCGATCGACGACAAACGTTCTGAATGCATGTCGACCAGAGGCAAGCCGAGACCTCGCTCCCAATGTGCGGCGGGAGCGCCTGGGCCGCGAACACACCGCAGCGGCGACATCCCTAAGCCGGGCTGGCGGCCTGCGGAGCAAGGCGATTCGTGATCCCCCGATTTGCGCACTAGCGTCAAGGGACCGCGACGACGGGATCAAGGGACCGCGACGACGGGAGCTAGTGCTCTCGTACGGGAGGGCAGTTGATCTGTGGTGCCGTGAAGCTCCTCTTGCGATCCATTGCTAATCCCTCGCCGGCCGCGGGCCGGCACGAGCTTTACTCCGAGTAGCCGCTCTTCATGCCCTCCCATACGCGCCGGGCGATGAGCTGCGCGTGTCGGTGTAGCCAGCGGGGAGGCGGAGGGTCGTTCTGGGCAGGGGTGCCGCTTCTGTCGGTGAGGGGAACGGCAGCCAGTTCGAAGCGCATGCCGAGAGCCCAACCAAGGTCGGCGAGGGTCTTCAGGGTGAGGTTCTCGCGACCAGTCATAATTCGGCTAACGCGAGCGTCGCTAACGCGTAGGCGCTGGGCGAGGTCGTGCTGGCTCACTTCTAGGGCACTAGCGATAGCTCTGAGGTGCTCTACGGCTTCCGAGTAAAGGAGCTCCCGCTCGTAGTCGCGGACATGCTGGTCACGACCGGCTGGGGTTGGCGCAGACGTCGTGGTCGGCGAGCTGGATGTCGCGGCGGGCGAGGCGCTCACGCTTCAGGACTCCGCGGGCACACCGGATTGCATTCCCGTCGCGGACGTACAGAAGACGAGCGTGTGGGCCCCGACGCCCGCGCGGCGTGACCCGTAGCTCATACAAACCGGTGCTCGAGCCGCGGATGCGTTCGGAGCGCCCCGCTGGTGGTCGTCCGGTGGCGATGGTGGTCGCGAGAATTCGTGCGGCGACGAGGAAGTCGCGTTTTCCGACGTCGTCGAGGCTCTCGATGAACTCGTGAGCGGGGAATAGGCCGGGTGCGGTTTCGATGGCATAGAAGCTGAGCTGTTCGATGGTTTGAAGGAGACGGTCTGCCATGAGGTCTTCTTTCGCTCTGATGATGTGACGGGAGCGAAAAGAGGACGTCTAGACGATCATCGGCGGCTCGCTCCCCGGTCGGGGTCCGGACTTGCAGGGCGCGACCGGCGGGCCGTGACGCATGATGTCGTCCTCGAGGGCTGCGTTGGCCGCCGCGCAAGAGACCAGAGCGGAGGGCGTAGGCGGGAGCTTGGTGCGTCGGGACAGCACGCGGGCTCGGGCCGATTTGAGCGCGCCGATAAGCGCTTGTCTTCCGCCACGGGCGATCATGCTCGGCGGCGCGACCTGCCGGGCGGATCTCAGGATCTCTCGTACTTCGGCCCAGAGCGAGTGCAGCCGCGCGTGGTCTCGGTTTACATCTCCGGAGCGCTGACGGGGCGTCCGACCAGACAGGAGCTTGATCAGGTCGGATGCGTCCGCGCTGGAGCACCAGCTCCAGCTCGTCTCGTCGAGGTAGAGGCGATGATGGAAGCTCGTCTGCTCAAGCGCGGTTGCTGCTCGTGTCGCATCATGCCAGCGCCTGGTTTGCGACGGCGTGAAATGAAGGTCTGCCACCTGCATCGTCGGGGGGGTCTCTGGGAAGGACAGCGAGGTGTTGAACCAGAGCGCTCCCGTTTGCTCCTGGCAGCCGGTGAAGAAGTCATCGTCGATGTTGTCCCGGGGGGAGATTGCAGCCTCGAGAGCGACGTCGTAGTTGGTCGTCCACATGCGCTCAAGGTGGAGGTCGAAGGAGCTGCCGCACTCCGCCGAGCTGGCGTAGTGCGAGACGGGCGAGCTGGTACCGAGCGCGAGCCCGGAGAACAGAGAGAAGACCACAGGATCCGCGTTGCTGAGAGACCGCTCTGCGGGCCGAGCTTCGCCGCCCTCGCCCGCTGTGCTAGGGGAACACATCGGTGATGCGGGACGGATGACGGAGGGTCGCCCCCAGCGCGCGAGGTCTGTCGGCATGCTGGGCATCTTAACGCGTACTGTTAACAGCCTTCAAGCTAAGGGTGCCGCGAACTACGTCGGACGCCGATGCTCGACCTCGATCGCGGGGCAGATCAGGTCGAAGCTCTGATCCGTAGCGATGAGCGTCTCCTGCGAGCCACACTCGAGGGCAATACAAATGTCCCCACCAATTCCCCCTCCGCCCCAGCATGCCTTCCCCTTGCTAGCTTGGCTCGGCGTGTTTGCGAGGAGCTTGTTCGCCTCCTTGCCCATCTTTCTGTCCGCCGGGCGAGGAGAGCCTTCGAGCGCTGTCGCAGCCGCCTTGGCGCGATCGCGATGTTCGGCAAAGAACTCGGGCTGAGAGCATATGTTCTCTGTCTTTTTGCACATGTTGTTGTGGTGCCAGTCGCCGGTCTTAGGGTCTTGTATGGCGTTCCGACGGGCGACGTCGCAATCGGTTCCATCCCTGATGGCGGTGACGCCTTGCTCAAACGCCGCATCGGCACCGAATCGCAAGTACTGACGTGCCCGCATCCCAGCCCGTCGAAGATCCGGATCGCGGGCCACGAGCAACTGGGTGGCCATCCAGTTTTGCTGCGGCTCCCTGCCAAAGCCCCTATTCATTCTTGCTTCGAGGTCGCGGACATCTGTTGCCTCCACAAGCGCATTGAGAAGACGTGCGCAGGCTCCGAGCATGATGGAATTCCACTCACGGCGAACTTGCGTTGACGTTGCGTGCCCCCCGTTTGTCAGGAGCGTCAACACAGCCTCGCGGGTTGTGTCAGGCCCGCAGAGCCGCTCGACCTGCGCGCTTGTGTCGAGATAGAACCGCGGGGACGAATCGTTAGCCGACAGGCACGAGCCCTTCATCGAAGGGTGGCGCGACCTTCCAGCCCCGCGAAAGCAGGTCGGTCATGAGACTCTTCTCGTCTTCCGTACTGACATACGGATCGGTGAGCACCGAGAGGCCGCGCTGAATTGCCTGCGATGCTCCAGGCTCAAGCGTCGGGTCGCCCGGGGTTGTGAACGTCAATGCGTCCGCGAGCATGAGAAGAACCGAAGCGTGCCGTCCGAGGCTAGCCGAGTTTCGGAGCCTCACGGCGTCGCGCTTGAGCACCGACGCGGCATCGAGCCAGTCCCCCGCATCGCCGTTAGACGCTGCGTTGCTTAGAGCTGTGAGCGAGCAGTAAAGCGGGCCTCGGCCTTGAGCAGCTCCGGACCGGGAAGGAAACCGGAGCGTCGAAGAACCACGTGATTCGAGTCGGTCCACATTGAGCGTGTACATTCGCCCCGTCGCCCGCGAGCTCGCGTCCTTGATCCTCTCTTCCGGCGTCGGTGTTGCCACGGGCTCGGTCGAGGACCCCACGGACATCGTGGGCGACAATCCCGCCTCGACTCGGAACGCACCCGTCCTGTCGGACACGGCTAGCGCACCATCTTCGTCGGACGGCTTCGTCGATTGTCGCGCAAACAGTCCAGGTCCACTCATGGAGCCACCTTCCTCATTAGCCAGTTTGACACACGCCGCACGGCCTTACGGTTGCCTTCGATGTCCTGCGTCAGTCGCATCACGGCCTGCTCGGGACTGAGATCTTCCCCGGCGTGAACGTAGTCGACATCAACGAATAGGAACTCCCCGGGATACTGACTATCTCGCTGGTCGCGAAGGAATTCTTTGATTTGGCTTGCACGCATCGGCCCCAAGCGCAACGTGATCTTGGGGTTGCCGTCGGTGAACTCGAACACCCATCCCACGTCAGACAGTCCGCTGCCGCCGAGGTCCGCAAGCTCCGCACCTGGTGCCGTCAGGGCATCGGCAAGGGCGTCGCGAAGCTCCCCGAAAGAGTCCGTCGCTGCCAGATCGAAGGTTCGAACACGGATTTGGGCGACCTTGGTCTCGTCGATCCTCTCGAGGGCGAGCTTGGCGAAACGGGCGATCTTCTCGCCAGCAGCATCGATCTCCTCGAAGTTCTCGATCGACGCTACCACCTGCGCTGTTCCGACGCGATACTGCTCGCGTTTGTCCTCGCTGAACGCTTCGACCGCGGCCGGCTCGACCTCCGCCTCTGTGGCGCCGAACTCGTCCCGGAGCGTCGCGACCCACGCACCACGATGATCAACAATCGCTGGCGTGGTGGTCTTGAAAACCAGCTGCGCTAGCAGGAAATGAGGAGCAAAGTCTTGGACTTCCACGAGGCTGCCGATCCTACTGGCCTATCGGTGCTCCCGACGCCGTGTAGTGATCACGATGGTGCTGCTTGCTAGACCGCCGCGCATTCGAGCCGATCGGGGAAGGCGGATCCGAGTCGTACAGCACTGGCGACAGGACGGCGCGGCTGCCCGAGCAGCAATGGTCCTGCCGTGCTCGCAGTGATCGCATTGATCGCTCGCCGCACCAGCGAACCCACGGCGCGCTCCGCGTCGCCCGACTGACGGCGCCCAGCTCTGCAGCCCGGCGACCGGTCGTCCGGGCTGCAGACTCGTGTCTTCGTATCGAGCCCTCCCCCGCATTCTCGTTCTCCTGTTATCGCTCCTTCCTCCTGCCTTTCTTCTTCTTGATTGTTTCTTATTCTCAACCCTTTTCTCTCCCATACCCCGTCCCACCCTTGGTTTGTTTCTTGACCTCACACACCCGACGTTGGGGGCGTGAGGTCAAGGGGCGAACCAGCCCGCAGGGGCAGGTGGGACGGGGTATGGTCCCGGATTCCCAATCCGGGCACGAATCCGGGGGCGAATCCGGGACTGATGCTCAAATGCAGAAGACGTTCAGCTCGTCCATCCGCCGGACCGGGCGCCTCTGCCCCACCGAACCGCCGCCACCCGGCCAAGCGGGACGGCGCCTCCGACGCGACTCGACAGCCCGCGGACAAGTCGGCGTTGCAGTCCGGTGCTTAGCCGGGCGGAGGGGCCGTATCGGCGACGGTCGCGAGGTGTCGCTCCACGGCGTCGAGGACAGCTTCCGCTCGTTGCCCTACGATGTCGTACGGGACGATTTCGACTCGGTGCAGTGAGCAGTTGAGTTCGTGAAGGACGCGCCCGCAGCTCGGAGCCAGCGTTTTGGCAGTGCCGATCAGGATGACCACCCGCGGGTCGCGGACGTTCGATAGGCCGAACTGCTCCTCTGCGACTTGGTCGTGCCGTAGGGCGTCCTTGTAGACATGGACCTGAGCCAGAGCTTGGCCGAGATCGCGGCTCAGCGAGAACTTGCTGGCAGATGGAGGACCGCTGAGTTGCTTCGGCGCCTCGACGATCGGATCGTTGGGTCTCTTAAGCTCCAAGAGGTCATAGAAGCCGTCGAATCGCTCAAGCAGGAAGTCGACCGTTCCCCGAAGCACCGGCTGCCGCGGAAGCACTCGCGCGTAATCGAGACCCAGTAGCCATGGGTGCTCCTCGAGGAACCGCTGGAGGTCGGTCTCTTTGGTCGATCCGTCCTCGAGAAGCCGCGCGTAGCTCTTCGCGGCGCTGCGAGCATCACCGAGGCGCTGCTGCACTCGCTCGCCGAGCACCTCCGCGGCCACTTTTCTGCCGGTCGGGTCCTCTGTCATCGCGCGGAGAAGCTCAACGCGCTTCTCGCGGTTCGGCTCGGTCCGCGCCAAGTCGGAGATCGCCGCGACGAGCTCCGCGTCGAGACTGGAAAGTGCGCGTACAGCGTCCACCGCGATCTTGACGTCGTTCGGGTCAGCCGATATTTCGCGGAGTGCCGAGATCCGCTCTGGGTCTCCGCGCGCCCAATCGGCGATGTCCTCGACCTGAAGGTTCAGCTGGATCACTGCTCTTAGGTCTCTGGGATCGGCCGCCGCGAGCTCGTGCAGCTTCTGAAGCTGGGTGATCGGGCCGAGGGTGCTTGCAAGGTAGGAGACCGCGGCGTCCGCTTCAGCCTGCTCCAGGTAGCGAGGGAGGTTGAGCACGACGACGTAGAAGGAGGCAGTGACGCGTGCCCCCTCCTCGACGTCCCCTCGATCGGTCAACAGCAGCGCCGGTTTCCGCCCCTTCGGGCACTCCTCGCGAACTCTCTCGGCAAGACACTGCCCGTTGCGGAACTGCATCCGCCGGTCCGGCATCAGATCGAGCCACGGGAACTCGTAGTACACGCGGATGCCCGCTAGACGAACTCGCCCGCCCCACCGAAAATGGAGCGGCACTTTCCAATCAAGCTCATCACTCAGCTTGGGTGGCATCGTTCGTTGCCTCCCTGCCCGCGTGTGAAGTAGCAGCCACTATTCGACTCCTCGGACTGTCAGCCTATCGTCGGGCCGCGTCGGAAACGCGAGCGGTCCAGTGGATGCATCTGCCCGGCGGTGCGCAACGCCGCCCGCGATGCGGTTGGAGGGAAGAGCCTTAGGCCTCACCTATGCCGGCAAAACTTAAGAACGAGGCGCTCGAGCAGGTGCTGGACAACGCCTTCCTACCCGCCGCCAGTACGGAGGGACTCCCGCCGCTATGAATCCGACGGAAGGGCTCTCCTCAAGCTGCTTGGCCCACGGGGACCGTTCGCCGACCCGTCCGCTCTCTAGCGCTCTGCTTCTCGCGACGCTCGATCTGCATGGGTCGGCTCGCGCGGGAGCGCCTTTCACTCGCCCGGGCGAGTGAGGCCACGTTCCCGGTCGAGCACTTCACGGCGGCGCCTGAGGCGCTGCGCCTCCTTGACGATCTTGGGGTCGTCTGACGCTTCCGCGTCCGTGATCACCTTCCAGAGCTGGGCGTGCACCTCGGGACGCTCCACCATCTCCGCGATCGTCTGTTGAAGCGATTTGTCTGCCATGAGGATCCTCGCCACACGTTAGCGGCCAACGCGTGCAAACGGCGTGGCTAGAGACCGAGCAGCGACGAAGCGCTGGACCGGCGCTGGTAGCGTGCCACGCGCATGGCGCTCATTGAATATTGGGTCACGATGACGATTCCGGAGGCGGACGCAGCCGCGCTTGAGAAGGCGGTAGGTGTCGAGCCCGACGACCGCGTTGGAGGTGTGATCTGGCACGAACCGAGCGACGGCTTGGCGATCGTCGCCTTCCAGATACGGGCACCCGAGCAAGAGAGCCCTGGCGACATGACGGTATTCAACGAGGCGAACGACGCGTATCGGACACTTCGCCGCAACGCCGGCCTTGACCCCGACGAGAAACCGGGCATGACGACGTCGGTGGAGCTGCGAGTGCTGCCGGACACTGGTGCCTTGCCGCCTCCGGCTACCCGGAAACCGGCGTCTCTCCCACACGAGGGTCTTCTGCTACAGGCCCGCACGGTCTACGTGCATAGCCGTGGCGAGCTGGGGGAGTACGGGCACGCGATCACGGTCGCCAGCACCGCGTGCGAGATGGCGATCGCTCGCGCGATGCGTCGGCTCATGGCGGCGAACGTCAATGAGCTACACCCGGCACTCGAGGGCCTGATCGGTAACCGCTTCTCGCTAACCGACAAGCGAGTGGTCGTGCTGTGGGATGCGCTCGCCGGTGATGACATCAGTGATGCGCGATTCTGGGCCGGATACAAGGATCTTCAGGCTCGACGTCAAGCTATTGCGCACGAAGGGGAGTCGGCGTCGCGCACTGAGGCCGAGCAAGCCGTCGAGATCGCACAAGAACTCTGCGAGCACGTGACCGGATTGGCGCCTTAGCTCAATCCTCGAACCGATTGAACAGGCGGTCCGAGGCTTAGACTCTCGACGATCGTGTCGGTCGACGACCAGGCTCTTAATCGAGATAGACGCCTTAGTGGCTGAGCTTCAGCGTGCCGAAGCCGCTTCGCCACACGACGATCTTTCGGGCGGTCTGCCGCTAAATGAGATCATCGCGCTCGCTACACGACAGCTCGCGTGTCTTGAGCGCTACACGTCTCCAGACAGCGCTTACCGTCGCGAGGTGTCGCACTACGAAGGTTGGGCCGGCGCGCGTGCTATCGCTCTCGGCGGAATCCTTCGCGGACTCCGTGCGGATGTGCAGGCGGGGTATCTCTCGACCTTGGAACAGCTAGTCCATGCAAGTGTATTCGCTGACTTTCTCGAAATGGCCGAAGAGCTGCTGGCGAAGGGATTCAAGGACCCTGCGGCTGTGGTTGCCGGCTCGGTGTTGGAGGAGCACCTAAGGAAGCTCGCAGACGGCTCAGGCATTCCGACTGTGGGCGCGAACGAAAAGCCTGCTAAGGCGAACTCCCTCAACGCCGCACTGGGCACAGCGGCCGTCTACAACAAGCTTGAGGAGAAGAACGTGACGGCGTGGCTCGGCCTACGCAACAGCGCTGCCCACGCTCATTACGATGACTACACGGAGGCTCAAGTCGCATTGCTGATCGGCGGAGTGCGGGACTTCCTCGTGCGGCACCCGGCCTGATACGGAGACGCATGGCTGGCTCTCGGTAGCGCGACGCTGACGTCCGCGGGGCGGACGCTGCCAATCAAATAGAACACAAATAGAACATAGCGTTCGCTTGAGGAGAGGTCGCCCATTTTGCAAAACAACTGATTTGCAGGGTTTTTCTTAGTCGGGGAGACAGGATTTGAACCTGCGACCGCCCGGCCCCCAGCCGGGTGCGCTACCAGACTGCGCCACTCCCCGCGGCGAGCAGAGCGGGCGACGGGAATCGAACCCGCCCTAGAAGCTTGGAAGGCTTCTGTGCAACCACAACACTTCGCCCGCGACGCCCCCATGTTACCGGCGCTTCCCTTGCCGGTCAGCTGTTGAGCGCCAAGGCGCCCCAGCGTGGCATCTCGGGATCGGCCTGCCCGCATCCGCGCCTCGGGCGTCCGCGCGTGCGTCCGTCTACCCCTGCCCGTACAGTCTGAGCGTGTCCCACAGGCCCCTGGCGCTCGTGTGCGGGCTCACGCTCGGAGACTATCTGCTGTGGAACTGGGCGCTGAGCGCCGGCCATGACGTGCTCGCGCTCGTGTCCGGCCTGACGCTGCCCGCCCTGGCCATCGCGAGCATGTGGCTGCTGGCGATCAACCTCGCGGGGTTGATCGCTCGCTCGACCCGCAGCTCGCGCAACGCCGCGGCCGAGCGGGCGCGCGCGCGCGATGTGCGGGATCGGCGCGCCCGCCACGAAGGCGCACGCCGCGGGGACGCTCGGGGCGCTCCCCCGTCCACGGCTGCCACAGCCGACGGAGAGCCCGCCTCCGCGGCGAGCTCCCGGGCCTCCTCCTCGGGCAAGCTCGCCGCCTGAGCCCCGCCAGGCGCATGAGCGACGGGCTCAACCGTCTCCTGCCCCGTTCCACAGCGGTCCGGCTCGTGCTGCTGGCGCTCGTCATCGCGCTCGCCGCAGTGGCGCTCGGCGGATACCTCTACGAGCGCAACCGCACCGGCAACATCTACCACCCCCAGGCGCGCTTCCTGCCGCAGCCCACGCCCTCGCTGCCCGCCCGTGGCCCCGATCGCTTCGCCTGGCCCTTCTACGGCTACACGGCCGCCCACACCCGCTTCTTCCCCGCCCCTCCCCGCCTGCATCCCCCCTTCAGGCAGCGCTGGGAGCGCAACGACCGCACGCTGCTCGAGTTCCCGCCCGTAATCCGAGGTGACCACATCTTCCAGCTGGGCGACGACGGGACGCTCTTCGCGGTCAACAAGCACTCGGGCCACACCTTCTGGGAACGCCGGCTGGGTGCCCTCTCGGCCTCGACGCCGGCCGTCGTCGGCAACACGGTCTACGCGACGATCCTCGCGCGAGGGAACGGCAGCAACTCCGGCAGGGTGTTCGCGCTCAACTACGCCGACGGCAAGACCCGCTGGTTTCGCAACCTGCCGAGCCCCAGCGAGTCCTCGCCGCTGGTGGTCGGCGGCAGGGTGTTCTTCGGCTCCCAGGCCGGGATCGTCTACGCGCTGAACGCCCGCGACGGCAGCGTGATCTGGACCTATCACGCCTCCGGCGCGGTCAAGGCCAGCCCGACGCTCGCGGGCGGACTGCTCTACTTCGGCGACTACTCCGGTCACATACAGGCGATCTCCGCCCAGACCGGCCGCCGCGTGTGGCTCAGCGGCTCGGAAGGGGCGCTGCTCGGCAGCGGCAGCTTCTACTCCACCCCGGCCGTCGTCTACGGGCGCGTGTTCCTCGGCAACACCGACGGGCGCATCTACGCCTATGACGCCTTCACGGGCGGGCTCGACTGGGCCGTGCAGACCGGCGCCTACGTCTACGCCTCGCCCGCCGTCACCAACGCGCCCGGATTGGGTCCGACCGTGTACCTCGGCTCCTACGACGGCACCTTCTACGCGCTGAACGCCCGTTCGGGCCAGATCGCCTGGCGCTTCGACGCCCACGGACGCATCTCGGGGTCGGCGACGATCGTCGGGCGCACCGTCTACTTCGCCGACCTCGGCGAGCACCGGACCTACGGCCTGGGGATCTCGACGGGCCGGCTGATGTTCGTCCGCGACACCGGCTCCTTCGACCCCGTGATCAGCGACGGTCAGAACATCTACCTGACAGGCAACACGGGCCTCTACGCGCTCACGCCGACGCCCTAACGCCCGCCGGCGAGGGCACGCGCGAGCACGTTGCGCGTCATCGCCACCACCCGCGGGTCGGGCGCCAAGGGCACGTCGGGCGAAGCCTGGGGCACGGGCGACAGGCCGTACTCCCAGCCGAGCGTCCCCGTCGCGAACACGAGGGCCCCCGAGGGCGCCTCATAGAGCGTCGTCTGCGCCTCGCTGCCGTGGATCGGCGAGGGCTCATCCTCTCCCATGCACGGCACCCCCACGCCCGCGCCGACGGTCACCGCCCCCTGCGGCGAGGCGGGCGAGCGCTGGTCGAGCTCGTAGCCGACGATCCCCGGAATGATCGTCGATGCGGTGATGCCCGTGCCGGCGAACAGCCAGGCCGGCTGCAGGCTCGCCGAGGGCGCCCACGGGTAGTAGCGGTAGACCGGCGGCCCCGGCACCGGCAGGCGCGGCGTGATGCAGCCGTTGTAGGCGCTTGCCGTGAGCGGCGCCCCGCCCAGCGGAAACAGCCCCGTGGGCTGGGCGCGGTCGGGATCGCTGCTCGCCGCCTCCTTGTAGGCGACGATCACATGGTCGGGTTCGCCGGCCTGGCTCGAGGCGGCGGTCGCGTCCTTGAAGCGCACCCGCCAGGCCATCGTGTCCGAGCTCATGAACAAGAGGCTCGTGCCCCGTTCACGAGCGCTCGCGAAGGCCCGCTCGGCGCGAGCGGACCAGTACTCCGAGTGCCCCACGTCCATCAGCGCGCGCACCCCCTCGGCCTGTCCGGGATCGCCGTCGATCGAGGCGATCGTCGTGTAGGAGACCGGATAGGAGTAGCGCTCGAGGAATCGCACCATGGCGACCTCCCGGATGAAGAACTGGCCGGCGCCCGTCTGGCTTTCATAGGGGCGGTCATAGGAGACCTCCACGCCCTGCGTGCTGCCGGTCACGCCGACGAGCCTCGTGCCGCCCGGATACAGGCTGTCGCCCCCCCATGCGTTGTACGCCTCATAGGTGGCCGTGGGGATCTCCACGAGCAGCGGCGCGGGCTTGGAGGCGCGCACGATGAACAGGCAGTCGCTCCGCGCGCCGTCGGATGCGTTCAGCTTGACCGTGTACACACCGCTTGGGAGGGCCGAGGGGATCGCGAACGAGAGCGTCGCCCGCCAGCGGCACTGCGTGAGGCCCGTGCGGAAGCTGTGGGCGCACGGCGGCTGGGCGAGCGCCGGCAGCGGCTCGCTGCGGAGCATGAGCCGCCCCCCGCTCCCGCCATACCAGCCCATTCGATACACCTGCAGGGTGACCGTCCGCGCTCCCGGCGCGTTCACGTAGACACGCTGGCTTTCCCCGGCAGCGATCGCCTCATGGGCCACGTATCCCTCGACCGCTCCGCGGGCGGCCCCGCCGATGAGGTACGCGGGACCCGGCAGCCGCCATGCGGTGGTCCCCCCCAGGCGGTTCTCCGCCGCGATCGAGGGTGGCGCCCCCGTGGTGCGAACCAGCCAGCGATACAGCCCGTGCGATTGGGCCACTCCAGCCACGCCCGCCCCGGAGGAGCCGCCGGCTGGGGCCGAGTGAGGCTGCCCGCCCCCCGCGCAGCCGCAGGCGACGGCCAGGCACAGTGCTCCCGCGACGGGCGCCGCAAGTTGCTTCTCGAGGGGCCCCATCGCCGACCGGCAGACTAGCGTCGCACAGGTGCAGCCGGCGCAGGTCCGCTGCACGCCGCGCCTCCGCCCAGCGCGCGCGCCAGCGAGAAGCGGGCGACGACGCGAAGAGCGCCGGGCGCCGCGGCCGTCACCGCGGTCCAGCCTCCCGGGGCCGGTCCCACACAACCCCACCCCCCGGCGAGCGTCCAGTAGCGGGTGTAGTGCACCCGCACCACGAAGCTCCCCGGCGAGGATGCGGCGAGCGTGAACGAGTCGTTGCCCAGGGACGTCACCCGCCCGGGGCCCGACGCAAGCGGCGTGGCGCTGAGCACCGCATAGACCCTCCAGTGCCGGCTCGCGAACACCTCCCGCAGGTAGGCCTGTCCGTGGGCGATCACGCGTCCCTCCTGGGCGCTCGAGGGGTCCAGCGGGGTGTCCGGCAGCGCCACGTAGTCGACCGCCTGCGCGTCCAGCCAGCGCTCATAGCTCCTCCCCGTGAGCCCCGGCGCCAGGAGCACCTGGTCGTAGCGGCCGTCGAGCTGCTTCTCCCAGCCTCGCGCGAGCGACACGGCGGGCGCCAGCAGCGCGGCCTCCCAGTGCGAGCGCGTGAGCGGCACCTCGATGCGCACCGCCGGCGCGGGCCCCGGCGAGACGCTCTGAAGGAAGCGCTCGAGGGGTGCGTAGTAGGAGGCGCGGGTCGATTCGTTGCCGGCGACCGCCAGCGATTCGCGCACGGGCCCCCACGCGACCCACACCGCGATCACGCCGAGCGCGAGCGCACCCGCGGGGATGAGCGGCACTCGCCGCCGCCCCGCCCGGCGGTCGTTCGCGGCCAGGGCGCAGGCCAGCAAAGGCCCGGCCAGCAGCACGCCATAGCGCTCGATGTTGCTGCCCATCGGGCTGCGGATCAGCAGGCAGAAGACACACGCGAGCAGATAGACGACTCCTCCGACTCGCAGCAGGCGCTGGCCGGGCGGCAACACCCACAGGAATACCGCGATAACGAGCACAGTCGCGAGGAACGACAGGAAGGGATAGGGCTCAAAGCCGCCTTCCGGGAAGAGCAGCGCGAGCGGCACCACGACGAGGCCGACCGGCGCCGCGAGCACGAGGGCGGCCCTCGATGAGCGCTCGGAGAGCGCATAGGTCACGCCCGCGAGCGCCAGCAGCAGGCCGGCGACCGGGCTGGCCAACGCGCACAGCGCGGCGAGCAGGCCCGCGGCGATCGGGCGGTTCCGAAGCAGCGCCAGCACGGCCGCGAGCGCGAAGGGGACGCCCAGCGCGAAGGACAGGCGGCCCATCCACACGTCCCCCACGGCGGCAACGGCGAACAGCGCCGCGCCCCACCGCGCCCGCGGTCCGTACACGCTCGTCACGATGCGCTCGAACAGCGTCACCGACGCGAGCACCGACAGCGCGCCCACGGTCCGCACGCCGAGCAGCGAGGCCAGCGGCGGGAACAGCAGGCTGTAGCCGGGCAGGTGGTGGCCCGCGTACCAGTGCGTGTCCCACACCGCAAAGCCGGCGTGCCCGAACAGCCCGGCGCGATACACCTGCGCCGCCAGGTCGGGGCTCCGCGGATCGACGATCAGCCACGACGCGAGCAGCGCCACGGCGACCGGCAGGCCCAGCAGGCGCGGCAACCGGACGCCGCGAGCGCGAATCGCGGGCGGCGCCGGATGCGAGGATCGGCCCGGCTCCGCCGCCGGGCGGCCGGGAAGCACGGCGTCCGCCCGCCGGGCAGCGGGCGGGTAGCCGGTCACGCTCATCGCCCGCGAA
This sequence comes from uncultured Solirubrobacteraceae bacterium, assembly GCA_963717415.1. Lineage (GTDB taxonomy): Bacteria > Actinomycetota > Thermoleophilia > Solirubrobacterales > Solirubrobacteraceae > Palsa-744. The sequence goes on from OY970331.1 coordinate 187,778, forward strand.
GTCACCCTGGCGCTGATTGGCACACCGGGATAATGACGACCGTGAGAGCCGCAACGCGCACACGACGGCCAACCGGGGCCGGACGCACCGGCGCGATCCTGCTGGCGGCGTGCATCGCGGTGGGCGCCGCCGGCTGCTCGACCTCCCACCCCAGGCCGCTCGCCGCCGGCACGCTCGCCGAAGCGCAGACCTTCCCCTACTACAGGGTCTACTGGGTGGGCCCGACCTTCGCCGGCCAGCCCGTGGCGGCCGCCGACGGGCTGAAGGGCTACCTCAGCGCGGTCGGCGACAGCGTCTACTACGGAGACTGCGTGCACACCAAGGGCGTGTTCGGAGGAGGCAGCTGCCTGCTCCCGCTGCAGGTCACCACGGTCGTCTACCGCATCCACTCCAACGCGAGCCTCGGCGGCCAGCGCAACATCGTCGTTCGCGGGGTTCCCGCAACCGTCTACGACGAAGGGCGCTCGATCGAGGTCTACAGCGGCATGGTCGCGATCGACATCTTCTCCGACACCTTCGCCCACGCGATCGCGGCGACCTCCCAGCTGCTCCCGCTCAACGCGCCCGGCGCGGCATCGACAGACCTTCCCCCGCCGGTGTACTGCCCGCAGCTCACCGGTGCCATAAGCGCGCAGCTTGCCCGCGTCATCGCCCACCTGCCGGGGCACGTCTGCCAGCGCGCGGCGGCGGCGATCGCGTTCGCGGAAAGCCTCAAGCGCAGAGCACCCGGAACCTAGCTCAGCCGGGCGCGGCTCGAGCCAGCGGCTTGCCGATCTCCTGCCGCAGGCTGAGGAAGGCGAGCGAGCCGATCGCGGCGGGGATCCACAGCGAGATCGCGCGGTAGATGACCACCGCCGCCAGCACCGCGGACGCCGGGTGGGCGCCGAACAGCAGCAGCATCCCCACGAGTCCCCCTTCGACGGCCACGAGCCCTCCCGGAATGGGAACCGAGTTGGCGAGCATCCCCACCAGATAGGCCATCGCGACCACCCACACCGACGGCGCGTGGCCGAACGCCGCGAGCGCCGCATACAGCACGAGGTTGTCGAACGCCCAGTAACCCACCGCGCCCAGCAGCCGCGGATCGTGTTCACGGATCAGCCCAAGCGCGTCGCCGACGCCGGCGCTGACCGCCGTCAGCGCCACCCGCGCGCGACCGTGCTCGAGCCGCCGGCGGTCGGCCGCGCGGCCCGCCCACGCGGCGAGGGCAAGCGTTGCGGCGATCGTGGCGAGCGCGGCGAGGGCCGGCACGAGCGTGAGCAGGGCGTCCTGCGAGCCGGGCAGCGCGCCGAGCCACATCGGCAGGCCGATCACGACCACGGCGCTCAGGTTGACCGCGCTCGTCAGCACGAAGATCAGCACCGAGCGCCGGGCGATCCGCTCGGTCGATACCCCCTTGCTGCGCAGCACCCAGGCACCGAGCGCGATGCCCGCCAGCCCACTCACCGATACCACCGAGTTCACGGCCAGCTCGGACAGCGACAATCGCGAGGTCAGGCGGCGCGAGAGCATGCCGAAGACGAGGCCGAACAGCACCACGTAGCTGACGCAGGAGGCCAGCTCGAGCAGCACCCCCGCACCGATCCACGCGAGGTTGGCGTCGGTGATCAGCTCCCCCGCCGAACGCAGGCCCGGCACGCTGATGAGCAGCGCGCCGACGATCGTGAAGAAGATCGCCAGGCTGATGACGCTGTTTCGCAGCGTGCGTGACTGCGCCGCGATCACCGCGGCGCCCTCGTCGGGCTCGTGGCCGACGTCCTCTTGCTCCTCCTCCTCGATGATGGCCGTCTCCGATCTGCCCTGCATGGCTTCCCGCTTGCCCGCTGTCGATGCCCGCGATACCGTCACGCTAGCCTCATGGCTGCATCCTTCCCGCCGATTCGCCCCGAGCGATTCGGAGCAAGGCCGCCGGAAGGCGCCCGAAAATGGCCGACCAAGCGCGCATACTGGTGGTGGACGACGAGCCCGCGGTGCAGAGCGCGCTGTCGCGTGCGCTCGCGCTCGAGCGCTACGAGGTGGCCCAGGCGATGGACGGACGCGAGGCGCTCGAGCGACTCGGCGCGGCACCCTATGAGGCGGTCATCCTGGACGTCTCGATGCCCTACCTCGACGGCCTCGAGGTCTGCCGGCGACTGCGCGAGGGCGGCGACCGGACGCCGGTGCTGATGCTCACCGCCCGCGAACAGGTCGATGACCGGGTCGCCGGCCTCGACGCGGGCGCGGATGACTATCTCGTGAAGCCCTTCGCCCTGCGCGAGCTGCTCGCGCGCGTTCGCGCGCTGCTGCGGCGGGCCGGCGATGAGGACGGTGGGGAGAGCCAGCTCACGTTCGAGGATCTCCGACTCGACCGGCTCGCCCACGAGGCCTGGCGGGGCGAGCGCAGGCTGCAGCTGACGCGCACGGAGTTCCTGCTGCTCGAGATGTTCCTGCGCCATCCGCGACAGGTCCTCACCCGCTCTGCGATCTTCGAGCACGTCTGGGGGTATGACTTCGGCGCCACCTCGAACTCGCTCGGCGTCTACATGGGCTACCTGCGGCGCAAGACCGAGGTCGGCGACGAGCCGCGCCTCCTGCACACCGTGCGTGGGGTGGGCTACGTGCTGCGCGGCGCCCGATGAGCTTCAGGCGGCGCATCGCCCTGGCCTCCTCGGCCGCCGTCGCGATCGCGGTAGTGCTCGCCTCGGGGCTCATCTACGTGCTCACCTCCAACGAGCTGCACGGGCAGGTCGACACCCAGCTGCGCAACCGATCGGACAACCTGCGGCTGGTTGAGAGGGGGCCCGCGCATCCCCGCGACCGCCAGCTGTTCGACCTCCTGCAGGACAAGAATCCCTCCGCGCGAGCGATTCTGGAAGGCACGGCCAACGCCCCGGGCAACGCGCTGCGCAACGTCCTGCCCCGCCCCAACCAGGTCCGTGGCTACCAGCAGCTGGTGGACTCGGCCGGCAGGGTCCTGTTCAGATCGGGCTCGGCCGCCGTGACGCTGCCCGTCGACTCGAGGACCCGCGCGGTCGCCGCCGGCAAGGAGGCGAGCTTCCTCACCGATGCCCACGTCAACGGGATCCAGCTGCGCATTCTCACCGAGCACCTCGCGCCGGGACGCGCCGTGCAGTTCGCCCAGCCGTTGACCGAAGTCAACGAACTGCTCGCTCACCTGCGCCTGATCCTCGTGCTGATCAGCCTCGGCGGCATCGCGCTGGCGGCGCTCCTCGGGCGGCTGGTCGCCGGCGCCGCCGTGCTGCCCGTCAAGCGGCTGACCCAGGCCACCGAGCACGTGGCCGACACGATGGACCTCTCGCAACGCATCCGCTCGATGGGCGAGGACGAGATCGGGCGGCTGGCCATCAGCTTCAACGCCATGCTCGATGCGCTCGAGCGCTCGATGGGAGCGCTCGATGACTCGGTGCACGCACAGCGCCAGCTCGTCGCCGACGCCTCCCACGAGCTCCGCACACCGGTGACCAGCCTGCGGACGAACATCGAGATCCTCCAGCACGCCGACAGCATGGAGGCGCAGGATCGCCGGCGTCTGTTGGACGACGTCGTCGTCCAGATCGAGGAGCTCACGCTGCTCATGAACGACCTGATCGACCTAGCGCGCGGCGAGGAACAGCGCGCCGACGCCGAGGACGTGCGCCTCGACCTGCTCGTCGGCGAGGTGATCGATCGCGCTCGCAAGCACGCCCCGGCGACATCCCTGAACGCCCGGCTGGAGCCCACGATCGTCGCCGGCGTGCCCGCCCGGCTCGAGCGGGCCGTGAGCAACCTGATCGACAACGCGGTCAAGTACAGCCCACCGGGCGAGCCGGTCGAGGTCAGCCTGCAGGGCAACGAGCTGACCGTGCGCGACCACGGCCCGGGCATCGCGACCGAGGATCTTCCCCACGTGTTCGACCGCTTCTACCGCGGCGCCGAGGCCCGCGGGCGACCGGGCTCGGGGCTCGGCCTGGCGATCGTGCGCCAGGTGGTCGTCCAGCAGGGCGGCAGCGTCGCCGCCGAGCAGGCGATCGGCGGGGGAACCCTGATGCGCGTGCGCCTGGCGGGCGCCGAGCCGCTCGAAGCCGACGCGAGCGGCGCGCGGGGCGCGAGCGCACACTACTCGCCGGTGTGAAGCGCCTGACGGCGAAAGCACGCTGGCGAGACCCCATAGCGGCGACGGAACGCGAGCGCGAAGTGCGGCGGTTGCCGGTAGCCGACGAGGCGGGCCACATCGCGGACGGCCATCGCCCGCTGGGTCGCGAGCAGCTCCGCCGCCGCGGCCATGCGACGCGCGAGCAGATCCTCCTGGAAGGTCAGATCGCCGAACTGCGCATAGGCGCGCTGGAGCTGGCGCGGCGAGCTCGACAGCGCGCGCGCGACCGCCGCGAGCGTCAGCCGCCGGCCGTAGTGGCGCGCGACGATCACCCGCGCGAGCAGGTAGAGCCGCCTGCGCGAGGCGAGGGTGTCGGGGCGCACACCTCCTGCTCCGACCCACCGCCGCGGTCGGGACGCCGCCGCGTGGGCGCGTCAGCGCGCGCAGCGCGTCGCGATCCGCTCGGCCGCGGCCCGGTAGGAGCCGCCGAACAGCAGCGCGTGAACCAGCAGCGGAAGCAGCTGGTAGAGATCCACCCGCTCGGCCCAGCCGTCGGCCAGCGGCGCGACCTCCTGATAGGCGTCGAAGACGCCGCCCGCGGGCGCCCCGAACAGCCTCAGCATCGCCAGGTCGACCTCGCGGTGACCGCCGTAGGCGGAGGGGTCGATGAGCCACGGTCGGCCGTCCTCATCAGCCAGCACGTTGCCGGACCACAGATCGCCGTGCAGGCGCGCGGGCGGCTCGGCCGGACCCACGAGCTCCGCCATGCGATCGCATACGCGCTCCACCGCGGCCACCCCGGAGGCTCCCAGCGCACCCCGATCGCGCGCCAGCCGGGCCAGCGGGCGCAACCGTCGCTCGGCGTAGAAGGAGGGCCAGTCCGCGAGCGGCTCGTTCGACAGCTGCAGCGACCCGAAGCGTGACTGGCCCGACCCGTCCGGCCCCTCAAGATCGCCGAAGCATGGAGCGCCCGCGACATGGGTCGCGGCGAGCCCCCGCCCGAGCTCCTCGGCGCCGGCGGAGTCCAGGCGACCCGGCGCGATCCACTCGAGCGCCAGGTAGCGGTCCTCGACATCGAGCACCCGCGGCGTGCGCAAGGCCCCCGGCTCGGCCAGCCAGCGAAGACCGGCCGCCTCGGCCCGATACTCGCCCGGGGCGACGTCCGCGCGCGTCTTGACGAACGCCTCCCGACCATCCGCCAGCAGCAGGCGAAAGGCCTCGTTGATGTCGCCGCCACCGATCTCCCGGACCTGACTCGCGCCGGGAGGAAGGGTCATGCCCGCGCGCCGGCCCGCATCGCCTACAGGCTCTGCTCGGCGCGGATCTCTCCGAGCAGCCCCGCGCAGGCGGCCTGGACGAGGTCGAGCACTTCGTCAAAGCCCCCCGGCGCGCCGTAGTAGGGGTCGGGCACGTCCAGGTCCTCGGAGCCCGCGCTCCGCGGGTCGAACTCGCGCAGCAGCCTCACCTTGGCGCGCTCGGAGTCGCCCGGCGCCAATCGTCGAAGCTCGCGCATGTTCTGGCGATCCATCGCGATCACCAGATCAAAATCCTCGAAATCCTCCGGTGAGACCTGACGGGCGCTGCCCTCCAACGCGATCCCCCGGAGACGGGCGGCGGCGGTGGCCCGCGGGTCGGGCGGGTCGCCCACGTGCCAGCTTCCCGTGCCCGCGGAGTCCAGCTCGATCGCCTCGCCGAGCCCGGCCTCGGCGACGAGCGATCGCATCACCCCCTCGGCGCTCGGCGAGCGGCAGATGTTGCCCAGGCACACGAACAGCACGCGCATGGCGCTAGCCTCCTGCTCCGCGTGCGACCGGGGATGCGTGAGCATCCCCCATCTACTCCTCTCCCAGCTCGAGGACCGCGAGGAACGCCTCCTGGGGGACCTCCACGCGACCGACCTGCTTCATCCGTTTCTTGCCCTCCCGCTGTTTCTCGAGGAGCTTTTTCTTGCGCGTGATGTCGCCCCCGTAGCAGCCCGCGATCACGTCCTTGCGAAACGCCTTGACCGTCTCGCGCGCGATCACGTGCGAGCCGATCGCCGCCTGGATCGGCACGTCGTACTGCTGGCGCGGGATGCGCTTGCGCAGCTTCTCGGTAAGCGTGCGCCCCATCTCATAGGCCTTCTCGCGGTGCACGATCATCGACAGCGCATCCACCGGATCGCCCGCCAGCAGCACGTCCAGCTTGACGAGATCCGACGGCTTCATGCCGCTCAGCTCGTAGTCCAGCGAGGCGTAGCCGCGGGTGCGCGACTTCAGCTGGTCGAAGAAGTCGAGCACGATTTCCGCGAGCGGCAGCTCGTAGGTCATCTGCACGCGCTCGGGCGACAGGTAGTTCATGCCCGTGTGCTCGCCGCGGCGCTCCTGGCAGAGCCCCATCACGGCGCCCACGAACTCCGTCGGCGCGATCACCGAGGCCGTGATGAACGGCTCGCGGATCTCCGCGATCGTCCCCGGGTCCGGCATGTCCGAGGGATTGTGCACCTCGAGCTCCTCGCCGTTCGTCAGCGTCACGTCGAACTCCACCGAGGGCATCGTCGCGAGCAGCTCCAGGTCGTACTCGCGCTCGAGGCGCTCGCGCACGATGTCCATGTGCAGCAGCCCCAGGAAGCCGCAGCGGAAGCCGAACCCGAGCGCGTCCGAGGTCTCCGGCTCCCACGACAGCGCCGCGTCGTTGAGCACCAGCTTCTCCAGGGCGTCGCGCAGGTCCGGGTAGTCGTCGGAGTCGATCGGGAACAGGCCGCAGAACACCATCGGCTTGACCTCCCGGTAGCCGGGCAGCGGCTCGGTCGCCTCGCCGGCGGCACCGCCCCGCCCCGCGCCCGCTCCGGGTGGGCGGGCGCCCGGCCTCGTGCGCGTCGTCAGCGTGTCGCCCACGCGCAGCAGCGTCACGTCCTTCAGGCCCGTGATCAGGTAGCCGACCTCGCCCGCCGCCAGCTGGTCGGTGGGCATCATCTGGGGGCTGAAGAAGCCGATGTCGTCGATGTCCGCCTCCGTGCCCGCCGCCATCGCGCGGATCGCCTCGCCCTTGCGGAACACGCCATCCACCACCCTGATGTAGGCGATCACCCCGCGGTACTGGTCGAACTCCGAGTCGAAGATCAGCGCCCGCGGGGGACCGTCCGGATCGCCCTGCGGCGGGGGCACGCGCGCGACCAGCTCCTCGAGCACCTCCCCCACGCCCTCGCCGGTCTTGCCGCTGATGCGCAGGATCGCCTCGGACGGCCCGCCGATCAGCTCGCTCACTTCGCCCGCCACCCGCTCGGGCTCGGCGCCGGGCAGGTCGATCTTGTTCAGGCAGGGGATCAGCTCGAGACCCGACTCCACCGCCAGGTACGTGTTCGCGACCGTCTGCGCCTCCACGCCCTGGGCGGCGTCCACCACGAGCAGCGCCCCCTCGCAGGCGGCCAGCGAGCGGGAGACCTCATAGGTGAAGTCGACATGGCCGGGCGTGTCGATCAGATGCAGCTGATAGGTCTCCCCGTCGCGCGCGGTGAAGAAGACGCGCACCGCCTGCGCCTTGATCGTGATGCCCCGCTCGCGCTCGAGGTCCATCGAGTCGAGCACCTGCGCGCGCATCTCCCGCGCGGCCACGGTGTGGGTGAGCTCGAGGATGCGGTCGGCCAGCGTCGACTTGCCGTGATCGATGTGGGCGATGATCGAGAAGTTGCGAATGTGGGCCTGGTCCATGGACCGCTACAGCGTAGAAGGCGCTAGCCTTGGAGGTCCGGCGGATCGCCAACTCGACGAGGGTCCTTCGCGGACCCGCCGCGGCTACGCGCCGGCGTTCGCGCCGGCGGCCTGTCCAGGTGTCGGGAGTGTCACGCCGCCCAGGCAAAGACACAAGTCCTGGGACGTTAGTAGTAAGCGGCGATCCATGACCGGTCTGGCCGATCGGGGGTTCTTCGGAAGCCCCGGTCGGTCGCTGCGCCATCGAGCGGGCCGGCCGCCGCGCGTCCGAGGCGTGACCGCGCTACTAGGCCCGACCCAGCTGCGCGCGGATCAGGCGGCTCACCTGGTGGGCCTCCGGTACGCGCATCGTCAGCACGGCGCGCATGTACACGAGCGCCCCGGCCACTCCCGCTACGCCGACGCTGATTATCTGCGCGGGCAGCGAGCTGCCGAGCAGCCTGTCGAGCACCCACCAGAGCCCCCATGAAACCCCGGCCAGCAGGGCCGAGGCGACGAGGATGCGGGCCGTGATCATCGTCGTCTGCGCGCCTTCCAGGCGGCCGTTGAAGCCGATCCGCAGGCGGTGAAACTGGAGCGCCGTCATCACGGCGTTGGCGGCCACCGTGCCGATGATCAGGCCCGCGATCCCGAGCGGCTTGTAGAGGGCGATCGAGACGATGATGTCGACGACGATGTTGAGGGCCGCCAGGCGGGTCGGAATCCACGGACGCTGCACGGAGAAGAACACGCGCGTGAGCAGCAGGTTCAACCCGCCGAACGGCAGGCTGAATGCGAACCAGAACAGGGCCGTCGAGACGAGTTCGGTCGATCTCGCGTCGAAGTGCCCGCGTTCGAACACGAGCCGCACGATCGGGGTCGTCAACACGAGCAGGAACACCGCCGAGGGGATCAGCAGCAGGTTGATCTGGCGCATGCCGATCCCGATCGTCCGGCGCATGCTCCCCACCTCTCTGCGGGCGGCCATGCGGCTGAGCGTGGGGAACAGGACCGTGGCCACCGCCACGCTGAAGAGGCCCTGGGGAAGCATGTAGATGCGGAAGGCGTTGTCGATCGCGCGCGGCGCTTCTTCGGAGACGAGCGTCCCGAACACCGAGTTGAGCAGCTGGTCGAGGTTGACGATGCCGAGGCCGATCGTCACGGGCAGCATCAGCCCGAAGACCTGGCGTATGCGCGGATCGTGCCAGTCGATGGAGAACTGCAGGCGAAAGTCGATCCGTCCGAGCGCCCCGAAGACCATCAAGAGCTGCACGAACGTCGCGATCAGGATCGCGATCGCGTACGCGTACAGCTGATCGCCGTCCTTGTATCCGCCCTCGAAGTGCGGACGCAGGAGGACCAGCAGGACGATGATCACGAGGTTCCACACGGCGGGCGCGATCGCCGGGATCGTGAAGTGTTCGTATGACTGGAGCACCCCGACCAGCAGGCCGATGAGCCCGATCAGGAGGACCACGGGGAACAGCACCTGGGAGAGCCCGACGGTGAGGGCGTCCAGGGGGGCGTTGAACGTCGGGCCGGTGAACAGCGGCATGATCACGCCGGCGGCGAGCACGAAGAACGCCGTGAAGGCGCCGAGCACGATCAGCATGATCCAGAACAGCGTCGAGGCGAGCCTGAACGCCTCGCGCTTGCGTCCCTGCTGGAGCAGGTCGGTGAACACCGGCACGAACGCCGCCGACAGTGCCGCGTTCGCGAACAGGTTGCTGACGAGGTTGGGGATCTGAAAGGCGATCGTGAACGCCGATGCCGGGCCACCCGTGCCGAAGAAGCTCGCGGCGACGATTTCGCGCGCCAGCCCCAGCACGCGAGACAGGCCGGTCGCCAGCGAGAAGATCGCCGTGTTGCGCGCGACGCGCCCCCCGCCGCGGCCGGTTCCTTCGCCGCCGCCGCCACCGGGAGCCGGCTCCGGCCGAGCCAGGACGCCGTATTCCTCCCCGAAGCTCGCGTCGGGCACGCCGATCACCTCGGCGGATGGATCCGAGATGGGTCCTCCGGGGGGTTCGTCGGCTCCCGAGATCGCGGACAAGGCCGCTATAGTACGGCGCTCCAACGATGGCCAATATCGATTCCCAGAAGAAGCGCATCCTGCGCTCCGAGCGCGAGCGCCTCGAGAACCGCCGCTACACCTCCGCGATCAAGACCTACTTCCGACACCTCGAATCGGCCGTCAGCGGCGGTGACGCAGCGGCCGCCGAGGCGGAGCTCGTGCGCCTGCAGCGCACGATCGACAAGGCGGTCAAGCGGGGCGCCCTGCACCGCAACACGGGCGCCCACAAGAAGTCCCGCGCGGCTCGCCTGCTCGCCGGCCGCTGAGCGACGCCCAGCCGATCGGCCGCCTGCCGCTGCCCGGCTAGGTGATCGTCTGGATCGCCCGCAGGGCGATCGTGTCCTCGTGCAGCCCGGCCAGCGCCGAGCGGTTGCCGCCGACGGGAGCGCCCCCCCGCGAGTCGAGCTCGAGCTCGGCGAGCGCGCACAGCGCGCGGCGCAGCCGGTCGGGATCGCTGCGGGCGACGGCGGCGACGAAGCGCTCCGCCGCGCGCGGCGGAAGGCGCAGCCCGCGCCTGACCTCCGCAACGGACTCGCCGGCGCGCAGGCGAAGCGCGACGGCCAGCGCCTCGCGCAGCCGCTGGGCCATCGTGTAGGTCAGGCCGGACAGCCGCTCGCCCTGCTCGCGCAGGCGCAGGTAGCTGAGCGTCGCCTCCCGCTCGTCGCCGGCGACGAGCGCGTCGGCAAGCGTGAAGGCCCGCCACTGCGCCGAGTGGGCGGCGGCCCGCTGGATGTCCTCGGCGCTCACCGGAATCGCGCGGGCGGGAGGCTCGGCTGCGTCACCGTCCCCGGCGCCATGCTCCCGCTCGGCGCCGGGCAGGCCCAACGCGAGCTTCTCGAGCTCTCGCAACAGCCGCTGCTGGCGCTCGCCCACGTGCGCCACGAGCAGCTTCGCGGCGGCGGCGTCCAGCGACATGCCCAACCGGGCCGCCTGCTCGCGCACCCAGCCGGAGAGCTCCCAGGGCTTCACCGCCGCCTGCGCCACGATCTGGCCACCGGCCCGCCTGACCGCCTCGTGGACCGCGGCCGGGGCCCGCGTACGATTGTCCTCGCGCGCGAACAGCGCGAGCGTCGTATCGGGCGGCATCTCGCGCATCGCCGCCGTCAGGTGCTCCTCGACATCCTTCTGGCGCCAGCGCTCCACGCCTTCCACGAGAATCACGCGACCGGGCGCGCTCACCGCCGCTCCCCCGGCCTCCCCGGCCTCCCCCTGGCCGGCCGCCGACGCCGCCGCCGCCGCAAAGCCCATCCCGAGCGTCATCGTCTGTAACGCACGGGCCACCGCCGCGGGGGTCGCCGCCTCGCCCTCGAGCAGCTCGGCGCTTCCCGCGCGACCGGCTTCGGCCAGCGCGCGCAGGCCCGCCCGGCGCTCGGCGATGGCGCCGTGGTCGTCGCCGTGAATCAGATAGCAGGGCTTCAGCTCGGCCATGCGGGCGAGTGTACGCGCAGCGAGCGACGGGCTAGCGCACGACGAGGTTCACGAGCTTGCCGGGCACCACGATCTCCTTGACGAGCTCGCGGCCATCGAGGTGGGCCCTCACGTTGGGGGCCAGGAGGCACAGCTCCTTGAGCTCATCCGGGCTCGCGTCCGACGCGGCCTGAACACGGTCGCGCACCTTGCCGTTGACCTGACAGACGAGCTCATAGACCTCGCTCTCGAGCAGCGCCGGATCGGCCCGCGGCCAGGGGCTCTCCCACACGCGCTCTCCGGTCAGGCGGTCATAGATGTCCGCGCAGACATGCGGCGCGAACGGGAACAGCAGCGAGGAGGCGGTGAGCAGCGCGAAGCGCAGGGTCCCCAGCTCGACCGAGTCGCGCAGCCGCGAGCATTCGTTCAGCAGCTCCATCACCGCGGCGATCGCCGTGTTGAAGGCGAACCGGCGCAGGTCGCCGCTCACCTTCTCGATCGCCCAGTGGGTCTTGCGCAGAAGCACGAGGTCGTCGCCGTCGGCCCCCGCCGAAACGATCGCCGCGCCGTTGCCCCCATTCGCCCGCTCCGCGGTGTCGGCCGCGAGGCGCCACAGCCTTCCCAGGAAGCGGTGCACCCCCTCGACACCGTCGTCGGACCAGTCGGCGTCCTGGTCGGGAGGGCCGATGAAGAGGATGTAGCAGCGGGCGGTGTCCGCGCCGAGGCGCTCGACGATCGAGGTCGCCGAGACCACGTTGCCCCGCGACTTCGACATCTTCGCGCCGTCCTTGGTCACCATGCCCTGCGTGAAGAGCGCCTTGAAGGGCTCCTGGAAGTCGAGCTGACCCAGATCGGCAAGCGCCTTCGTGAAGAAGCGCGCGTACATCAGATGGAGGATCGCGTGCTCCACCCCGCCGATGTACTGATCGACCGGCATCCACTCGCGCAGCGCCGCGGGGTCCCAGGCCGCACGGTCGTTGCGAGCGTCGCAGTAGCGAAGGAAGTACCAGGACGAGTCGACGAAGGTGTCCATCGTGTCGGTCTCCCGGCGCGCCGGCCCGTCGCAGGAGGGGCAGCTGGTGCGCACCCAGTCCTCGGCCGCCGCCAGCGGCGAGCGGCCCTTGGGGGTGTAGTCCTCGATTTCCGGCAGCTCCACCGGGAGCTGGTCGGCGGGCACGGCGACCATGCCGCAGCGCTCGCAGTACACGATCGGGATGGGAGTCCCCCAGTAGCGCTGCCGGGAGATGAGCCAGTCGCGCAGGCGGTAGTTGACCGACGCGTGCCCCTTGCCCTCCCGGTCGAGCCAGGCGACGATCGCGGTGAGCGCCTCGCGGTTGTCCATGCCGTCGAAGTCCGGACGCGAGTTCGTCAGCGGACCATCCCCGGTGTAGGGCAGACCGTGCTCGTCGCCGCCCGCGCCCTCCCCCGCGGCGCCGCCATCGGAAACGGCCTCGATCACGCGCCGCACGGGCAGTCCGAAGGCCTGCGCGAACGCGTAGTCGCGCTCGTCGTGGGCGGGCACGGCCATGATCGCGCCGGTGCCGTACTCCATCAGGACGTAGTCCGCGACGTACATCGGGATCTGCTCGCCGTTGACGGGGTTCGTCACGGTTCGGCCGAGCGACACACCGGTCTTCGGCTTATCGGCGTTTCCGCGCTCCTCGTTACCCTCGGTCAGCGAGTGGTTGACGTACTCGTGCACGGCGTGCTCCTGCGAGGTCCCGGCGACCAGCCGCAACACATCCGGATGCTCGGGGGCCATCACGAAGAAGGTGGCGCCGAACAGCGTGTCGGGCCGGGTCGTGAACACCGGATAGTCGATCCCGAGCTCCTCGCAGCGGAAGATCACCTCGGCGCCCTCGCTGCGCCCGATCCAGTTGCGCTGCATCGTCTTTACATGCTCGGGCCAGTCGATCGTGTCGAGGTCGCCGAGCAGCCGCTCGGCGTAGTCGGTGATCCGCAGAAACCACTGCTCGAGCTGTCTGACCTCAACCAGCGAGCCGCAGCGCTCGCAGCGGCCGTCGGCGTCGACCTGCTCGTTGGCGAGCACGGTCTGGTCGTGCGGGCACCACTTGACAGCGGCCTCCTTGCGATATGCAAGGCCGGCCCGGAACAGCTCGAGGAAGATCCACTGCGTCCAGCGGTAGTAGCTCGGTTCGTGCGTGGCCAGCTCGCGCGACCAGTCGATCGAGATGCCCCACGAGTGAAACTGGCGCCGGAACGAGGCGATCGACTCCGCCGTGGACACGCGGGGATGAACGCCGGTCTTGATCGCGTGGTTCTCGGCTGGCAGCCCGAAGGAGTCATAGCCCATCGGGTGCAGCACGCGGTGGCCGAGCCGGCGGTGAAAGTGCGCGATCGCGTCACCGACCGAGTAGACCTTCAGGTGACCGATATGCGGTTCCCCGCTCGGATACGGGAGCATCTCGAGCACGTAGGAGTTGCTTCCCTGTCCGGGGAAACCCGTCTCCCTGTCCCGCTCACCCGAGCGCCCGGACCCGGCTTCGTTTGACACCTCCCAGGTGCGCTCGCGCGACCATACCGCCTGCCAGCGAGGCTCGATCTCGTGGGGGTCGTAGCGGTGCTCGGCCATCGAGCTTCGGAGGTTAGCGGGCCCGCTGGCCGCCCCCGCGCGGCCGCGCTCGGGCGCTCATGGCGGACGGTGGAGCGGTCAGGAGAAACGCGAACGCGAGCGCAGCGCAGCGACCACGCCGGCGGGTGCCTTGGCGGGTGAGCCGGCGTCGAACGGGGGATCGGGGTCGTACTCGATCCCGAGCTGGATCGCCTGTGCGACCGCGTCGCCGGACACCCTCGCAGCGAGCCTCAGCGCCATGTCGATGCCCGCCGACACCCCGGCGGCGGTCACGATGTCTCCGTCGAACACGACCCGCTCGGACACCGGCTCGGCGCCCATCTGCCGCAGCTCCTCGAGCGCGAGCCAGTGGCTGGTCGCGCGCCTGCCCTCGAGCAGGCCCGCCGCAGCGAGAATCAGCGAGCCCGTGCACACCGAGGTCGTCCACGTGCTGGTCTGATGGGCCGCGTGAAGCCATTCGAGCGCCGGGCCGCCGGCGCGCGCGGCGACCTCGCCGGGCCCCCCGGGGACGAGCACGATGTCCGGCGCGGGTTCCTCGTCGATCGAGCGCTCGGCCTGGAGGGTCAGCATGCCGTTGTCCGTGCGAACCGGGCCGGCCTGTTCGGCGACGAAGGTGAGACGTGCATCGGGCAGCCGGCTCAGCACCTCATACGGGCCGATCGCGTCCAGCGCGGTGAACTGCTCGTAGAGCAGGATGGCGATGTTCATGCGGCGGCCCGGGGGACGGCCCGTGATTGGAAGCGCCGGCGGTACTCGGCGGGGGCGACTCCGAGCGTGCGCAGGAAGACCCGCCTCATCGTCTCGGCGGTGCCGAAGCCGCAGGCTTGCGCGACCGCCGCGATCGGCTCTGCGCTCTCCTCGACCCGACGGCGGGCCGACTCCAGGCGAACGCGCTCGACATAGCGGGCCGGCGTGATGCCCGTCTCCGCGCGAAAGGCACGCGCGAAATGGCGCGGGCTCATGTGGGCGCGGGCGGCCATCGCCTCGACCGTATGGTCCCCGCACACGTCCTCGAGCACCGACCGCTGGACCTCGCGCAGCGGCTCGCGCGAGGGCTGCTGGGCGGCGAGCGTGGCGCTGAACTGGGACTGGCTGCCGGGCCGGCGCAGAAAGAGCACCAGGTGGCGGGCGATGGCCAGCGCCGTCTCGCGGTCAGAGTCTTCCTCCACGAGCGCCAGGGCGAGGTCCATGCCGGCGGTCACGCCCGCCGAGCTCCAGATCCGTCCATCGCGCACGAAGATCGGCTCGGGGTCGACATGCACCTGGGGATACAGGCGCGCGAGCTGCTCGGCGGCCGCCCAGTGGGTGGTCGCCCGGCGACCGTCGAGCAGGCCGGCGCGAGCCAGCAGAAAGGCGCCCGTGCACACCGATGCGGTGCGCCTGCCGGCGCGGGCCGCCTCGGCGATCCACCCGATGAGCTCGCTGTCGTCGGCGGCATCCACGCAGCCGTCCCCGCCCGCCACGATCAGCGTGTCGATCTCCCTGGGGGCCTGCCCGAGCGCGCAGTGCGGCGTCAGCGTCATGCCGCTGGAGGTGCTGAGGACCCCCCCATCGCGACTGACGATCCGAACCTCATAGGGCCGCCCGCGGGAGCGATCGCCGCGGCCGGCGAGGAGCCGGCTCGCCCCGCTGAACACCTCGAGCGGTCCGGCCACGTCGAGGCTCTGGACGCCGGGATAGACGACGATCACGATCTGACGTGGAGACGAGCGGTGGCCCATGCCCGCATCATGACCGGACACGCATTTGTCCGCAAGGACAGATTTCCAACAGTTTCTGCCATCGCCCACGCGTCGCGCGGCCATCGCACCGGCCCGGCACGCGGTCTACCATGAGCACATGGAGCCTGAGTCCAAGGGGTCCGAGAGCCCCGCCGCCGCCAAGCTCGGCGCGCTGGGCTCGGCTGGGGAGCGGGTCGCGGGAATCGTCGAGGCGGCCGAACGGACGGCGGCGGAGCTGCGCGCCGCGGCCGAGGGGCGTGCGAGAGAGCGGATCGCGGAGGCCGATCGGGCCGCCACCAACCGTGTGCAGGCGGCCGAGGAGGAGGCGCAGGAGATTCTTCACGCCTCACGCTCACAGGCGGAGGCCACGAGAAACGAGGCCGTCGCGGCGGTCGGCGAGCTTCACGCCGAGGCCGAGCGCGTGCGCGGGGAGGCGCTGAGTGAGGCCGAGCAGGTTCGCGCCGGCGCGCGGGAGGAGGCCGAGCAGGTGCGAACCGCGGCGCTCGCCGAGGCCGAGCAGGTGCGTGCCGCGGCCCTTCACGACGCCGAGGAGACGCTCTCGCAGGCACGCGCCGAGGCCGTCAGCTCGCTGGCCGAGGCCCAGGGGCAGGTCGAGCGCCTGCTCGGCGACGGGCGCGAGGAGGCCCAGCGAAGCCTCGAGGAGCGCGGTCGCAGGGCGGATGAGCAGGCTCAGGAGATCCGCGCGAGGGCGCGCGCCGACGCGCGCGAGATCGTCGGCGAGGCACATGTCGTCGCGCGGGAAGTGCTGCGCGATGGCAGCGACCTCTCGCGCGAGCTGCGCGAGCTTTCGGTGTCACTGCGGAGCAATGCCGAGCGCATACTGCGCGACGTGCGGCTGGCGCACGGCGGCATGACCGCGCGTCTCGACCAGGCCGGTCCCGGCGCGGGGAGGCGAGACGCGGACGAGCCCGAGGAAGACCTCGACATACCCGAGTTCATACCGCCGCAGTGACATGAAGCGAGCGGGGGCTTCAGTAGACTTTGAGCTTCAACGCAGCGTGGGGCTATAGCTCAGCTGGGAGAGCGTCGCGCTGGCAGCGCGAAGGTCGTCGGTTCGAGCCCGACTAGCTCCATACGGATCGCTATTGCCGAAGAGTGGCGACCAGCCGAGATCGAAGAAGTCGGCTAATGGCCGAAGCTCGGCCGCTCCGCCGGCCAGAAGCTTCGGGTGAACCGCTGGGGCGCAGCTCGGCGGGCACGAAAACCCGCTCCTTGCGACCGGCGCCTCCACGGGTCCCTGGACAGGGCGCGTATTATGTCCCGTACGGGAAGCGTAAGCGAGGAAGCATGCTAGGGATAGCCGACAGTCCCTCGAGGCGCATCGTCTACAGAGGTCACCTCTGCTTGGCAGCGGTAGTTGTCACGCTCCTCGGCGCGCTCGTTCTCGCCGCAAGCGCCCACGCGAGCGGCCCGGAAGCGAGCGGCATCGCTCTTCCCGCCGAACCGGTGGCGGGCGAACCGGTGGCGGGGGAAGGCGCGCCCAAACCGCCGCTCGCTGAAGAAGGAACCAGGACCCCGAGCCCGCCGAGTCCGGAATCGCTTCCCAATCCCGAAGGCGCCGCGAACGCACCCAGCACGCCGCGCCCAGCGGAAGAACAGCCCAAAGCCGCCTCCCCGCCCCCGCCCGCACCCCCCAGCGCTCCGGCGCCCCCGCCCACCACCGAACCGATACCGGCGCCGGCTGAACTGCCGAACATCCCGATCGTCAGCGTGGGCTCAGAAGAAGCGCCGAAGTCCACCAGCACCGACGTAAGCAACCCGGAAGCTCCAAAGGCCGTGCTCGACACGCCCGTCCCGGCCGTGGCCGGCACGGCCCACAACGGTCCCGGCAGCGAAATCGCCGCCGAAGCTCCGCCGGAAGACGCCAGCGGAGTGCCGAGCGCGGTGATCACCGGCCCGACAACCGTCGGCGCCACGGCCGCGACCCAACAGGCCACGCACGAATCGACGGCCCCCCGCGGCCTGTCGGCCGGGATCGGCGCGCTTGGTGGCGGCGGCCTGGGCTGCGCGCTGTCACTGGGAGAACGGACGATGCACGGCTGCGCCGGCGCCTCATCCGGCTCCCAACGCCTGCTCTCGATCTCGCCCATGGGGCTCGGCGGCGGCGGCGGTTCCCTCGACGCGGCGACAGACCCTCCGCCCGATGGAGGACACGGAGGCTCGGCGGTCGGTGGTCCGCCGGCCGGCCCGGCACCCGCCTCCGCACCCAGTGGCGCCTCCGGCGCGGCGGCGGGCGGCGGCGGCCTTGCCCTTTCGGGCTTTCTGACGCT
Source organism: uncultured Solirubrobacteraceae bacterium (assembly GCA_963717415.1). Classification (GTDB taxonomy): domain Bacteria; phylum Actinomycetota; class Thermoleophilia; order Solirubrobacterales; family Solirubrobacteraceae; genus Palsa-744. Next base: position 205,601 of record OY970331.1, read on the forward strand.
CGCCGGTCTCCTGCTGTTGGGCGCGCCGCGCGCAATGCGCCGGCTGCGACTTTCGTGTCGGCCGTGGCTCACGGCCTGCTTCGTCCTGATTCCCGAGCGCCCGGGCTAGCTCCTTCCGGTCTGCTCACCCCGGCCGTGGATCTCCCGATCCAGGCCACCCGCAATCAAGACGAGGCTTCTTCGGAAGGAGCTGGATGTGATGACACCCCAACAGATGGCCATCGCCGCGGAGCTCGGCACAGCGACCGAGGACGACGCGGTGAGGACCGTCGCAGAGAACACTCAGACCGGGCTGGACCGGAGCACTCCCAGCCGGCGCGCCTCGAGCGCGGGCAGCTTTGCGCCCACGCAGGGCCCGCGGCCGCACACGCTGGTGCTGACGGGCGAGCTCGACCGCGCCTCGGCCCACGCGCTGGAAGCCGAGATCGATCGGCTGTGCGAAGAAGGAGTCACCTCCATCACGCTGGATCTGCGCGAGCTCACCTACATCGATGCGATCGGCGTGGCGGTGATCGCCTTTCGCTGCGGTCTGTGCGAAAGGCGTGGATGCGACGTCACGCTGATCCCGGGATCGCTGCTGATCCAGAACGCCTTCGAGCGGGCCGGCATCGTGGGCATGCTGCCGTTCAAGAAGGGCGACGTGAGCGCCCGCCGACTGCGTGCCTGTCCACCCACCGCGCTCGAGCCGCTGTCGAGCGGTGACTGGTAGCGAGCTTGGCCGAGGGAGAGCCAGACCTCGCCGGCGGCATCAGCCGCGATGGCGAGGAACCGTCCTCGAACGCCGCGTCATGGGGCGCGGCGTTCGCAGGCGCTCCTCAGATATCCGCGAGGCGCTCGATCTCGGGCGAATGCAGCGCGATTCCGAGACCTCGCAGGGCGACCCTCCCGGATTGCGGATAGAAGCACATGTCACCGGTGTCCCGGGTGCCGTACGCCAGGTAGGTGAGACCCTGCTCGCCGGGCCGCAGCGCATGTGAGACCCCGCTTCCCGCTGGCCGTGAGATCACGTCTCCGCGCTTGAGCGGATGCTCCTCCGGGCCCTCCCCGCTCCTGGGCCACAGCTCGAGCACGCCGTCGCCATCGAGCACCACGAATATCTCCTCCTCGCGGGAGTGGCAGTGTGCGGGCGCGCCCTGCGCCCCCGCCGACAGGACGACGTGATTGAGGCCGGTCGCCGTCGCTCCGGCGGCCCTGCCCGCGAAGCGCGCCCTGCCACCGAGGCTCGCTGACACCTCCGACAGCGCCACGACGTTGCCGGGACGCTCGGCCTTCGGCGGGGGACACGGCGGCGGACCCGCCGCGGCCTCGCGAGCGAACGGCGAGTCGCCCTCGCCGAGCTCCACCCAGCGCGGAACCGACCAGGAGATACCGGCGCGGGGAAGCGCCGTCAGCGCCGGATCCAGCCGCTGGCCGAACACCAGGACATCGAGGCCCCCGGCGCCCCCGCGCAGGCTGTGGGGGCCGCGCCTGGGACGGTGCACGATTACGTCATCGCCCTGGACCTCGAAGGTCTCACCATCCAGCCAGAGCAGACCGGTACCGCCGAGCACGAAGAAGATCTCCTCGTCGGCGCCGTGTTCGTGGGCCGGAGTCGAGAAGTGCCCCTCGGCGACCTCGATCCTGCGCACACCCACCGTGCGCGTGCCGGCTTCCCGCCCCACGTCGCGCCAGATGCCTTTTATGTGGCCGACGGCCAGCTCGCCCGAGCGGCCGTCGTAGAGATTGGCGATCTTCATCGGCCGGACGCTATCAGGGGCATCTCACCGCGAAGCGGCGTCAACGCCCGCGACGTCCGGCTCGGGCAGCGGCTCGCGCGCGAGCTGGTGGCGAACGCGGTCGCGCACATCGGCATAGCGCAGGGCCTCGTAGGCGATCAGCGAGGACAGCACGGCCGCGAGGATTCCCAGCGTGGCCAGCGCGGGCAGCGCGACCCCGGCGGGCAGCAGCGCGAGCAGGATGATCGCGCAGACGAGTCGCCGGATGCTGAGGCTGTGCATGTTGCGCAGCCGGAAAGCGACGTGCGCGAGCAGGTATACCGCCGCCCCGCCGAGCAGCGCCGTGGCCGCCACAAGGCTCAGAGGGTCATCGACCCTGATCAGGGTGCGTTTGATCCCAACCGCCACCAGCGCGATGCCGGCGACCATCGGAAAATGGAGATAGGAGTAGGAGTCGCGCGCGATCTCGTTGCGCTCGCGTCCGGGCGCCGCTTTCGCCAGACGACGCGCGGCGACGATCGCCCCCACGTCGAAGTAGGCCCACCACATCGTCCCGGCGATCACGACCCCGAGCAGAGCGACGAGAACGACGCTCGGGCGGATCGTCGCCGTGGCCCCCACGCCGATGGCCACGATCGCCTCCCCGAGGGCGATGATCACGATCGCGCCATGCCGCTCGGCAAAGTGGCCCGGGACGAGCTTCCAGCCGTCGATCCCGAACAGGTAAGGCCCGCCCGTGTCCAGCACCAGGGCGAGCCCCCACAGCCCAAGCTGCAGCGCACCGGACGTGAACGCGGCGACAAACAGCAGCCCGGTGCCGATCGCAGTACTCGCCGCAAGACCCAGCACGGAGTGGCGCAACGGCTCGTCGTCGCGGCTGGCGATCAGGAACAGCGCGATGTGCGCTCCTCGCACGGCGGCGTAGGAGCAGGCGAACAGCAGCGCCTCCGAGCCGAACGCCCCCGGGACACACAGTGCGGCGACGAGGAACGCGGCCATCGCGGCGAACATCACCAGGCGCACCGCTCCCTCCTCGGGGTCGACGACGCTCGTGAGCCACGCGTAGCCCCCCCACGACCACCACAGCATGCCGAACACCAGCAGGCCCTTCAGCAAGCCTTCCCAGGTGGGCGTTCTGGAGATCAAGGCCGTGCACTGAGTGAGCGCCAGAACGAACACCAGGTCGAAGAACAGCTCGAGCGGCGTCACCCGCTCGCCTTCGCGCATCACCGCGCTCACGTGGGGGACGCGGCTTGAGATGGCTGTGCTCACGGGCCCATCTTCGCACCCTCGGTCGGGCCTGCGGGAGGGCCGCCGGAGAGCGACGAGCCGGCTAGGCGCTCTCGCCGGCGGCTCGGGCCGGCGCCTCGCCCCACAGCGTCTCGAGCCGGTAGAAATCGCGCGTCTCCGGCGTGAAGATGTGCACGACCACGTCGAGGTAGTCCATCAGGATCCAGCCGGCCTGGCTCGAACCCTCCACTCGCCGCGGCAGCGTGCCGTGATCGTGCTTGAGCCCGTCCAGAATGGCGTCGTGGATCGCCTTTGCCTGTCGACCGGTGTTGCCCGAGCAGATCAGGAAGTAGTCGGTGTAGCCGAGCACGCCACGCAGATCGAGCTCCACCAGATCAAGCGCCTTCTTGTCGGCCGCGTAGCGCGCGATCTCGCCGACGAGCTCCTCCGAGCGCATCAGCTCGCCACCGCGGTCCGTGGCCGGTAGAGGCCGTGCTCGGCGATGTAGCCGGCCACGGCCGACCCCACGAGATCGTCGATCGGCTCTCCCCTGGCCGCCCGCTCGCGCGCCATCGAGGAGGAGATGTCGATCGCGGTCATCTCGAGGAACCTCACCACCGGACCATCCCCGTTCGCGGTCGGCCGGCGAGCCGGGCGCAGGGCGGCGAGCACATCCAGCACGTACTGACGGCGCGAGCCGTCCCTGGCCGCGACGGCCAGCTCGGCCAGCTCGAGCAGCTTCGCCGGCGAGCGCCACGCGGGCAGCGTGCACGCCGTATCCGCTCCGGTGATGAACGTCAGATGGGCGTCCGGATGGCTTGCCTGTATGGCGCTCAGGGTATCGACCGTGTATGACGGGCCGCCGCGCTCTATCTCGAGCGCGCACGCCGACAGGCCGTCGATCCCCTCGACGAGCAGGCGACACATGTTCAGGCGATGCTCCGGGCCGGGATCCTGCGCGGCGGGCTTGACAGGGGATATGCACGCGGGCATCATCAGCACCCGCTCGAGCCCGAGCGATGCGCGGGCGCTGCGGGCGACCGCGAGATGGCCGAGATGCGGCGGGTTGAACGTCCCGCCGAGAACTCCGATCGACTGAAGATCGCCCAGCCTCGGCGAGCTGTGAGGATCCGCGACGATCCCATCGGGATCGGTGCCGTCCTCAGGCGCGGACGTGCCCATCCCCTTCGATGAGGTACTTGAAGGTGCACAGCTCACGCAGGCCGATCGGTCCACGCGCGTGCAGCTTCTGCGTCGAGTTGCCGATCTCGGCGCCCATGCCGAACTCCCCGCCGTCGGTGAACCGCGTCGATGCGTTCACGTACACGCACGCCGCGTCCACCTCGAGCTGGAAGCGGCGCGCCGCCACGGTGTCGCGGGTGACGATCGCCTCGGAGTGCCCGCTGCCGTAACGGCCGATGTGCTCGATCGCCTCGCCGACCGACTCCACGACGCGAACCGCGATCACGGGTCCCAGATACTCGCTCGCCCAGTCCTCCTCGCCGGCCGGCTCGACGACAACAGCCGCTCCCGGACCGCCGCCGAGCGCCGCCGCCGCGAGCGTGTCGGCCGCCAGATCGATGGTCGGCTCGTCCGCGCGCACGAGCACACGGGCTGCTCCGAGCGAGCGCAGGATGCGCGGTAGGAAGTCCCGCGCGACGTCCTCATGCACGAGCAGCGTCTCAGCGGCGTTGCACACGCCGGGACGCTGCGTCTTGGCGTTCATCACGATCGCCTCCGCCTCGTCGAGCTCCGCGGCCGCGTCGACGTAGACGTGGCAGTTGCCGGAGGCCGCGTAGATCACCGGCACCGTGGCCACCTCAGAGAGCGCGGCCTTGAGCCCCTCGCCGCCGCGCGGGATGATCAGGTCGACGGTCTCCGTCTGCGTGGCAAGCGCCGAGAGCTCCTCGCGACCGCCACCGGACACGAGGCTCACGCAGCCCTCCGGCAGGCCGACCGCGGCGATCGCCTCGCAGGCGATCTGCACGAGCGCCGCATTGGAGTGCGTCGCCGAGGAGGATCCCCGCAGGACGATCGCATTACCCGACTTCAAGCACAGCGCGGCGGCGTCGATCGTCACGTTCGGCCGCGCCTCATAGATCACCGCGACCACACCCAAGGGCACCCGCACCTTGCGCACATCCAAGCCGTTGGCGAGCCGGTGTCCGTCGATCACCTCGCCGACGGGGTCGGCGAGCGCCGCGATCTGAAGCACCGCCTGGGCGATCGCGGCGACGCGGTCATGGTCGAGCCGCAGGCGGTCGAGCAGCGCATCGCCGAAATCGGCCTCGCGGGCCGCCTGCATATCGCGCTCGTTGGCCTCGAGGATCTCCTGCTCGCGCGCGAGGAGCGCCGCTGCGATGGCCTCGAGCGCGGCGTTCTTCACAGCCGTCTCGCTCCCCGCGAGCTCGCGCGACGCGCGCTTGGCGGCGCGACAGACGTCGGCTACGGGCGAGATCACGGTGGCCATGGCCCTAAAGGGTACGACGAACCAGTTGGCCTGTCAGTCGACCACGAGATAGTCGCGGTGCACGGCCTCCTCGGTGGCCCGCGGCAGGATCTCCCTGACGGCGGCCGACTTCATCCCGAGCACGCGCCGAAGCTCGGCGGCCGAGTAGTTGCAGATCCCCTTGGCCACCGCCTGCGGGCGCCCGCCGGCCGATGCGTCACGCTCGACGATCTCGACCGCATCGCCCGCCTCGAATTCGCCCGTCACCTCGGTGACGCCGACGGGCAAGAGGCTCGCGTTGCCATCCCGCAGCGCGCGCGCGGCTCCGCGGTCGACGATCACCTGCCCGCGGGAGGGCTTGGCGTACTTCAACCACAGCTTGAAGCTCGAGTAGCGCGCCTCCCGCGCCGGGAAGCGGGTGCCCTCGCGCCCCCCCGCCAGCACCGCCGCGAGGGACCGCTCGCGCAGGCCGTTGCAGATCACGGTCGTGATCCCCGCCGCCGTCGCCATATCGGCGGCCACCACCTTCGAGCGCATCCCCCCCGACCCGAGCGGCGAGGTGGTGTGACCGATCTCGAGCTCCTCTAGCGCCCCGAAGTCGCTCACCTCCTCCACGATCCGCGCGTCCGGGTGCACGCGCGGATCGGCCGTGTACAGCCCATCGATGTCGGTCAGCAGGATGAGCTCGTCCGCCGCGACCAGCACCGCCACCTGCGCCGCGAGGAAGTCGTTGTCGCCGAAGGAGATCTCATCGGTGGCGGTCGTGTCGTTCTCGTTGATCACCGGCAGGACTCGCCACTCCAGCAGCGTCGTGAGCGTCTGGCGGGCGTTCAGGTAGTGGGTCCGCGCGCTCATGTCGAAGAACGTCAACAGCACCTGGGCGCTTGTGACCCCGCGCTCGCGCAGGAGCTCGTCGTAGATCCGGTAGAGCTTGCCCTGACCCACCGCGCTCGCCGCCTGAAGCTCGCCGACCGTGCTCGGACGGCCCGTCAGCTGCATCACCCGCATGCCCCGCGCGATCGCGCCGCTTGTCACGACGATCACCTCCACGCCGTCGCGGTGCGCTGAGGCCAGGACATCGCACACCCGCGCGAGCTCTGTCATACGTGGCTCGCCCGCGTCGTCGGCGACGACGCTCGAGCCGAGCTTGACGACGATCCGTCTCATCCTGGGTGAGCTTATTTGGACCGGCGCGGGCGCTCCCGCCTCAGCGCGTCGAGGCGCCCGGATCGAGCTCGAACGTCACACCTCCGATCTCGATCTCGTCGCCGGGCTGGAACCCCTCGTCCTCGAGCGCCTTCAGCACACCGATCCGTTCCAGCCGGCCCTCGAAATAGGCCATCGCATCCGCGTTGTGAGTGTCATACCTCGCCAGCAGCCGCTCGATGCCCCTGCCGCGCACGGCGAACGATCGCGGGCCGAGCCGCTCGACCTGGAAACCCGTCCCCGCTGCCGGCCGGAAGACCATGTGCTCCGCGAGCTGCTCGGCGCCCGGCTCGACGGGAGCGGCGGCCGCTCGCGTGCCCTGTGCCTCGACGGTCCGGAACAGCGCACCGGCCAGCTCGTCGAGGCCGGCCCCGGTCGCGCTCGAGGTGGCGATCACCGGCACCCCGGGCCCGAGCCGGCGCTCCCACTCCGCAACCGTGGCGCCTGCCCGCTCGCCGGTCACGAGGTCTGCCTTGGACAGCGCCAGCACTCGCGGCAGGCGGGCCAGCCGCTCGTCGTGGGCCGACAGCTCGCGCTCGATGACGAGGTAGTTCGCCTCGGCGTCCGCGCCCTCTTCCGCTGACTGCTCGGGGGCGATGTCCAGGACGTGCACCAGCAGTCGAGTGCGCTCCACGTGGGCCAGAAAGTCGTGCCCCAATCCCGCGCCCTCGCTGGCGCCTTCGATCAGCCCGGGGATGTCGGCGAGCACCAGCTGGCGTTCGTCGCGCTCGAGCACCCCCAGCACCGGTGAAAGCGTCGTGAAGGGATACGCCGCCACCTTGGGTGCAGCCCGCGTGAGCCGCGCCAGCAGCGAGGACTTGCCAGCATTGGGCATTCCCACCAGGCCCACGTCGGCGAGCAGCTTGAGCCGCAGCTCGAGCCATCCCCCCTCCCCCTCCAGACCCCGCTCGGCAAAGCGCGGCGCCTGCCGCGTCGGGGTCGCAAAGCGCTTGTTCCCCTTGCCGCCGGACCCACCGCGCGCGACGAGGACCCGCTGGCCGGCTGCAAGCAGCTCCCAGCTGCGCCCGCCGAGGTCTCCCTCTTCCTCCTCCAGACCGGTGATCTGCGTGCCCGGCGGCACCCGGACTACGAGCGTCTCTCCATCGGCCCCATGACGGAGCGCTCCCTCGCCGTGGCCGCCCCGGCCGGCGCGGTAGTGGCTCTTGCGCCTGAAGCCCTGCAGGTCGCGCAGCGAGTCGTCGCATACGACCATCACGCCCCCGCCGCGCCCGCCGTCCCCGCCGTCGGGCCCGCCGCGAGGGACGTGCGCTTCGCGGCGAAAGCTCGCGCAGCCGTCCCCACCGGCGCCCGCCTGGACATGGATCCTCGAGCGATCGTGAAGCATCTGTGAGCATCGTGACAGCACCCACCCCCAGGTTCAGCTATGGGTAGACAGCCACAAGACATCCACGCCGAGGAAACGGAGCTTCAGCCGTGAGCAAACCCACCGCAACACCCAGCGACCGCGTGTTCCTGATCACCGGAGCCTCCTCCGGCATAGGAGCGGCGACCGCACGCCGAGCCCACACCGACGGCTGGCGCATCGTGCTGGCAGCCCGTTCGCGCGACCGCCTGGAGGCGCTCGCCGACGAGCTCGGCGGACCCGAGCGCGCGCTTGCGATCGGCTGCGACGTCTGCGAGTGGGAGGACCAGCAGCGCATGGTCGAGCGGACCCTGGGCGAGTTCGGCCGGATCGACGTGGCATTCGCCAACGCCGGCTTCGGAGGCCCCCGCGGCTTTCTCAAGGACACGCCCGAGCACTGGCGCGAGATGGTCCTCACGAACGTCTACGGGGCCGCCCTCACGCTGCGCGCCACGATCCCCGCGCTGACCACCTCGCGCGGGCACCTGCTCCTGACCTCGAGCGTGGCCGGACGGCGGGCGCTGCCCGGCTCCATGTACTCGTGCACCAAGCACGCGGTCACGGCGATGGGCGAGGCGGCGCGTCAGGACCTGAACGACACCGGCATCCGGGTGACCCTGATCGAGCCCGGCATGACCGATACCCCCTTCTTCGATGAGCGTCCCACCAACGCGCTCGAGGACGACGACATCGCGCGCGCGGTGATGTACGCGGTCTCCCAGCCTCCCCACGTCGACGTCAACGAGATCCTCGTCCGCCCCACGGCGCAGCAGGGCTAGATAGCTCAGCTCGCGTCGCCGGCCGGCAGAACGCTCACCATGCGTCCGCGCCTACCGGTCGTGAACTGCACCGTACCCGCGGCGCGCGCGTACAGCGTGTCGTCCTTGCCGATGCCAACTCCGGCGCCCGGCTTGAAGCGCGTTCCGCGCTGGCGCACGATGATCTCCCCGCCACTCACCACCTGGCCGGCGAACGTCTTCACGCCGAGCCGCTGAGCATTGGAGTCGCGCCCGTTACGACTCGAGCCAAGACCCTTCTTATGCGCCATCTTCGGGCTTCTCCTTCGGTTTCTTAGCCGGCGTCTCTTTGGCTTTTGCTTTCGAGGCCGCCGGGCGTTTCGCTTTCGCGGCAGGTTTGGCGCTCCCGGCGGCGGCTTTGGCGCGCCCGGCGGCCGGTTTGGCCTTGGCTTTGGGTTTGGCCTCGGCGACGTCGGGTTTGGCCTCGGCCGCTGGCTTCGCCTCGCCTGCGGGCTTGGGGCGGGCGGCGGTCGGTTTGGCGCCGGCCGCTGGCTTGGCGTCGGCTGCAGGCGTGGCGCGCGCTGCTTTCGGCTTGGCCTCGGCCGTGATGGCCGTGACCTCGATCTCGGTGAGAGCCTGGCGGTGGCCGGTCCTGCGTTTGTAGCCGCGCTTGGGCTTGAACTTGAACACGCGCAGCTTCTCGCCGCGCACGTGCCCGAGCACCTTCGCGGTGACCCTCACCCGCTCCAGTGCGGCCCTGTCGAAGAGAGCCTCCTCGGAGCGGTAGAGGATCGGCTCGAGCGCGACGTCGGCACCCTCATCGGCCGCCAGGCGCTCGATGAGCAGGCGCTGGCCTCGCTCGACGCGGTACTGCTTGCCGCCGGTCTTCACGATCGCGTACATGTCTGTCTCAATCTCGATTCACTCTGGCAGGGCACATCTGCGCCCATGTTCCGAGCAGCGCTCCGCTACTCGCTGGTCGCCTGCGCCTTGGCGGCAGAACGGCGCCGCCCGCCCCTGCGGCCACGGCGCCGAGGCTTCGATTGTATGTCATCCGCGCCGGCCTCGCCCCCAGGCTGAGGCTCGCCGTCCGTGCGAGCGCTGAGCTCATCACCGGCGGGCTCCTCGTCTGTCGCGGGCGCGCTCGGCGCCGGAGCACCGGTGTCGGGGCTCTCGGCCTTCGGAGGCGTCCTGCGCGCGGGGCGGCGGCCCCGTCGTGGAGCCGGGGTGCGCGGGGCTGGGCTGACCACCTCGCCGGCCTCATCCAGCAGCAGCGCGCTCGCCGCCGTCCGGCCCACCTGGTCGATGCGCACCATCCGCTTCTCACCGACATGGGGCGCGGCTCCGGCGATCGAGATGATGTAGCCGTCGATTTTGGCGACCGCGTCGTCCACGTCGTACATGTGCGGCTCGACGATCTCGACGAGCACCTCGTCGCCCTGTCGGAATGGCAGCGCGCGCTCCTCCACTTCCTCCCGCGTCCCCATGAACGTGATCGCGAAGTGATCGAGCGCGAGGCCTTCGGAGCCCTCGAACAGGAACGACTTGCCCGTCTCCGCCTCGAGGCCATGGAGCACGCGCGAACCGTGGCCCGTGAACTGGGTGCTCACACGGGGGTTGATCTGCACGAGGAAGGCCTCCGCCTCCGGATGCTCGACGACCTCGTCGCGCAGCTTGCGCTCGAACTCGATCGCGATCGTCTCCTCCGAGCGAATGACTCCCTCCCCGTCGCAGGTCGGACACGGCCGGCTCATGATCTCGCGCACGCCCTCGGTCACGTTCTGGCGCGTCATCTCGACGAGACCAAGCTTGGATATCTCGGCGGTGAAGGTCTTCGTGCGATCCTCGTCCAGCGTCCGCCGCAGCGTCTTCAGCACGGCGTCGCGGTTGCGCGCGCGCGCCATGTCGATGAAGTCGATCACGATGATCCCGCCGATGTCCCGCAGTCGCAGCTGGTTGACGACCTCCTCGGCGGCCTCGAGATTGGTCTTGGTGATCGTGTCCTCGAGCCCGGCGCCCCTGCCACGGCTGACGAAGCTGCCCGAGTTGACGTCGATCACCGTCAGCGCCTCGGCGTAGTCGATCATCAGATATCCGCCGCTGGGCAGGTCCACCCTGCGTGACAGAACGCCCTCGATCGCCCTGTCCACCCCGTAGGCCTCGAACAGCGGTTGCTCCTGCTCCCACAGCTCGACCCGCTCGACGAGCTCGGGAGCGGTGCGCGAGAAGAACGACACGAGGCGCTGATACTGCTTCTCGTCGTCCACGATCGCCCGCTCGAAGTGCGCCGAGAAGATGTCGCGCACCACTCGCACGGACAGGTCGGCCTCCTGGAAGACCAGACCGGGAGCGGGGGTCTCGTTGACCCGTTTGACGAGCACCTCGTGGAGCTTGTGCAGGTACTTGAGCTCGCGCTCGAAGTCCTCCCGCTTGGCGCCGTGAGCCGCCGTGCGGATGATCACCCCGCCGCCGTCGAGCGCGAGCCCGGCGGTCTGCCGTCGCAGGCGTTCGCGCTCGCGGTCCTCGAGCCGGCGCGAGACTCCCACGCCCTCACCGGTGGGCGCATACACCATGTAGCGTCCGGCGATCGTCAGCTCCATGGAGAGGCGCGCGCCCTTCGTCTTCAGGGGGTCCTTGACGACCTGCACCACGATCTCCTGGCCGGGCGACAGCAGGTCTGAGATCTTGCGACCGCTGCCGTTCCCACGCCCGCGCCGCGGTGCCTCGACCCCGGGCTGCACGATCTCGTCTACGTGCAGAAAGCCGTTCTTCTCGAGGCCTATGTCGACGAACGCGGCCTCGAGGCCGGGAAGGACGTTGTCGACCCGGCCCTTATATATGTTGCCGACGATCGAGCGGTCGCCACGGCGCTCCAGGTAGAGCTCGGCGATGCGGTACCCGGCATCGGGACCCCCGCGGCGCCTGCGCGTGCTGGCGGCTTTGCGGCCGGCCGCTGCTGAACGTTGGGCGGCGGGCGCGCCGCTCGCCTCCAGAAGCGCCACGCGCGTCTCGGCGCGATCGACGCTGACAAGTACTTGCTTTTTCAATTTGATCCAGTCTTTCGGTATCGGAAGGTGTCGTCGAGCACGGTGCACACGGGCAGCGGATCGCGGGGCTCGAGGCCCACGCGTTCGCACGCCGCCCGGCCGACGGCAGGGTCAGAGCGCCATGAACGGCGCCGTGGCGCACCGAGGGCGCGCCGGCAGCAGCACGACTCCGGGAGGAGTGAGCGGTCTGATCTGGCGGGGGGTGCTCGGCGAACATTGATGTCTAGTAACGCAGTACGCGGCCCTTCAGCGCTTGAGAGGCGCGCGCCTGGATATAGATCGACTGCAAAAGGCCAACCGCCAACAGGGTGGTGATAACCGACGAACCGCCATAGCTCATGAGCGGCAGCGTGACGCCGGTAATTGGCATGATCCCAATGGTCATCCCCACGTTGACGAAAACCTGGAACATCAGCATAGCCGCTATGCCAGCCGCGACGAGCGAGCCGAACAGGTCCTTGGACATCACCAGGATTCGCAGCGTCCGCCATATCAACAGGGCATACAGCGACAGCACGATCGCGGCGCCCACGAAGCCGTACTCCTCGCCGACGGCGGCGAACACGAAGTCCGTGTGATCCTCGGGCACATAGTGTTGGCGAATCAGAGGGGCGCTCGTGCCCCAGCCGGTCTTCTGTCCTGACCCGATGGCTATCTTCGACTCCTCCTGCTGATAGCCCTCTTTTTGGGAGTTCGTCGTGGGGTGAAGGAACGCGGTCAGCCGTTCGGTCTCATAGGGCTTCAGCACGTGCACGCCCACAGCCGGCGCGGCCACCAGCACGAATGCCATCGACACGACCACCAGCGCCAGCAGCGCGGCGAGCTGTTTCCAGGGGGTGCCCGCGACGAACAGCAGCGTGAACGCGATCACCATGTAGACCATCCCCGAGCCGAGATCCGGCTGTGCGATCACGAATATCGCCGGGATCAGTGCCGCGAGCATCACGCGGATCGTCGTGTCGCGCTCGCGCAGCCGCCGAGCGCGATCGACCACGTACGCCGACAGCGCGAGGATCAATAGCACCTTGCCGAGCTCGGAGGCCTGGAAGGAGAAGCCGGGCAGGGCGATCGCCCGCTGGGCTCCCTGGGCGGAATGGCCCGCGCCGAGCACCGCCAGGATGCTCAGCAGCAGCGCCACGTAGATCGCGTTTTTCAGGCCCCGCAGGCGTCCATAGTCCACGCGCGAGAGCACGAGCATGAGCAGCGCGCCGACGACCAGGTAGACCTCCTGGCGATGCACGTAGTAACCGGGCTGGCCGGAGATCAGGTTTTCGGTGGCCGGAGCGAGCGCCAGGACGGAGGCGATCCCCAGGCCGATCGCCGCGAGCGTGAGCAACGGGTCGAGCGGCAGCGTGAAGGCGCGCGTGCCGCTCGGGACGCTGGGATCATCGGCGCTCTGAATCGGCGACGCGTGAACCGAGGATGCGCCGATCGCCGAGGAGCTCGAGGGGGGTGGATTCATGAGCTCATAGCGTTTTCGAGGTTCCGGCGACGAACTGTTCGCGCACTCTGAACCAGCGGGATGCGATCAGGCGCGCAATCGGAGCCGCCGTTTCGGCGCCGAAGCCACCCTGTTCGACGGTGACGGCGATCACGATCGGTCGCTGCGGGTCCGCGACGTAGCACATGTACCAGGACTGGTCTTCCTTACCTTCATGCTGCGCGGTGCCGGTCTTTCCATACACCGGGTGCTGAGCCTGGTTCCATCCGGTCCAGACGTCCGCAGAGGTGCCTCCCGACTCCGAGGCGGCCTCGTGGATGCCCTCCATCACGAGGCTCAGATCGGAGTCGTTCAGCGACACGTGATGCCGCGGCGGGAAGCTCAGCGCCTGCACCAGCCGGCCCTGGGAGTCGTCGATCTCCTTGCCGAGATGCGGCGTCACAACGGTGCCCGAGCCGCCGTCCCTGTAGGCGTTGACGAGCGTCGAGTAGGCCACGGCCATCTGCAGCGGCGAGGTCAACAGGTCGCCCTGGCCAACCGCCAGATGCATGTTGTCGCCGATGCTCCAGGGCCTGACTTCCGAGACATAGCCACACGACGCGCGGTGGGTGCGATGCTCGCATTCGATCTCCAGCCTGTTCTCCTGTGCGCGCCAGGCGGCGTCGGGGACGATGCCCTGGATCTCGCTCGGAAGGTCGATCCCGGTCTGCTCGCCGATCCCCAGCCTGTGCGCCTCGTTCTGGAGCACGTTGCCGTAGCTGTTAGCGAGCTCGCCCACTTCGAAGAAGTAGGTGTCCGAGGAGACCTTCAGGGCTTCGACCAGCCCCACCGCCCCGTAGTCCGCTTTGCCCGCGTTGCAGAACTGCTCGGTGGACACCGAGATGCACTGGCCTGCGCCGAGCCCCTCCGAGGGGATGATGACCCCGCCTTCCAGAGCCCCCATGGCGGTGATCGGCTTGAACGTCGAGCCCGTCGGGTAGGCCCCGTTGACGGCGCGATCGGTGAGCGGCGCGGGCGCTTCTTCATGGCCGGCGCCGGCGGCCCTTCCCTCGAGCGCCGCGTATTCGCCCTTGGTGAGCGGTTTGGCGAACTTGTTCGGGTCGAAGGTCGGATAGGAGCCGATCCCCAGCACTTCGCCGTTGCGCGGATCGAGCGCCACGAAGGCACCCGCGGTGGCCGGTTTGCCGCCGGCCCGGGCGCGTTCGATCCCCTCGAGCAGGGCCTTTTCGCCCTCCTGCTGCAGGCCACGGTCGAGGGTCACCTTGAGGCTGTATCCGCCGAGCGGCGGCGATGGCGGGATCTTGCTGAGGACCGGGTAGCCGGACGCGTTGACCTCCACATGCTGCGCGCCCGGACGCCCGCGCAGGTAGTGGTCGTAATAGTACTCGAGCCCTTCCTGGCCCACCACCGTCCCCTGCTTGACGCCGGAGAAGGCGCGCAGCTTGAGCTCGGGTTCTGAGACCTGGCCCACGTAGCCCAGCACCTGCGCCGCCATCTCGCCGTCCGGGTAGGCGCGAATCGAGACCGGCTGCTGGGTGACTCCGGGGTATTCCATCTGGCGCTCGGCGAGCACGGTGAGCACGCCGGCGCCCGCGTCGGTCTTGATCGTGACAGGCGCATAGGGCACGGCGCTGCGGCCCCGCACCACGAGCGCCTCGATGTGCCGGCCGCTCATCCCCAGCAGCCGTCCCAGCCGCCGGTACAGCGCGAGCCTCGGCCGGCCCGCGGGCGGCAGGGCGGATGGCACGATCTGAACCGCATTGGTGACCCGGCTGGTCACGATCGACTGGCCTTCCCGATCGAGGATCTCCCCCCGCGGCGCCGCGATCGGCAGGTCGCGCACGCGGTCGGCGTTCGCCTTGGCGACGTACTGTTCGCCCGTCAGCACCTGCAGATACCACAGGCGGAAGAAGATGATCGCGAACATCGCCATCGCCAGGCCGCCGAGGATCGCCACGCGCAGGGCCAGCTGAGGCGAGACGGGAATGCGCGGATCGCTCGGTCGAGCTCGCTCGAGAGCACTCATGAGCGCGATAGCGGGCTCAGCCCACCGGTCGTGTAGGCGCGGCGGCGGCGGCGGCGGGGGTCATCCGGCAGACCACCCTCCAGGCTGCGGCGCACGATCGCCCACATCGGCAGCGCCACCAGCGTGTCGAGCGCAACCCCGATCACGATCTGCCGGACAAGCTCGAGGCTGACCGGCGCGTCCACGCCCAGCAGGAACTCCATCAGCGAGTAGCCGATAAGCGAGGCCGCCGCACCGGCGGCGCCGACGAGCAGCGGCGTGAGCGCCGCCTGCGGGTCGCGCAGCTCGCGCAGGCGCCCAGCCCAGTAGCCGATCAGCGTGAAGATCAGCGAGCTCACGCCGAGCGTCTGCACGAGCGTCAGATCGACGAGCAGGCCGACCGCGAAGCCGGTCAGCGCGCCGAGCGTCGAGCCGCACAGCAGCCCGACGAACACCACGAGCAGCGGTGAGAGGTCGACGTTCACGCCGAACAGGGGCACCTCGGAGACCACCCCGATCTGGAAGAACACGACCGCCACCGCGAGCACCGAGATCCGCACGATCAATCCGGCCGAGACGCTCACCCTTCCGACCCCGTCGACGCGAGCTGTTCGCCCGAGGCGCCTGCCGCGCCCGTCCCCGCCCCGACCGGCAGGCCGACCGCGAGGCGGCTCAGATTGGATGGCAGCGTTCCCTGGGCGGCCGTCAGCACCTGGACGACGTCGACGGCGTGCAGGTTGGCCGCCGGGCGTACGTTCACGGACTTGTAGCCGCTTTCTTCGTTGACGGAGGTGACCTGCCCGATCAGGACACCGGGGGGGTACAACGAGTCATCGGGGCTCGCGACGGTGCCCGACGTGACGACATATTCCCCGGGATTGGCCTGCGTGTTGGCCGGCAGATACTGCAGCAGCAGGTCGTTCGGGTCGCCCACCTTCGGCTGAACGATGCCGGTCGCCCTGGTCGAGGCGATCCTCGCCGAGACGCCCATCGTGCTGTCGGTGATGAGGCTGACCTGGGCGCCGTCGGAGGTTGCAAGGGCGACCTTTCCCACGAGACCTTCGCCGTTGATCACCGGGTCGTTGACCCGCACGCCGGAGGATTCCCCTTTGTCGATCACCACGGTCGCGTACCAGATGTTCGGCGATTTGCTCACCACGGTGGCCGTGACGGGCTTGTAGTCGTTGACGCTCAGCTGGCTGTCGAGGTGATAGAGGCCCTGCAGCTCGCGATAGGTGCGCTTTTCGGACTGGCTCGAGACCAGTTCGGCGCGCAGTTTGTCCACCTGCTTGAGAAGTTCGTCGCGCTGCTTTTTGGCGTGGACCGTGTCATCGACCCAGCTGAACAGGTCGCGCGCCGGCTTCAGCGCCTTGTTGGCGCCGTCCTGGATCGGCGAGACCACCGTCAGGAAGTCCCGCTGCACGGCATGCAGCCGACCGTTCGGTGCCTCGCCGAAGTAAGCGGTCAGGAGCAGCAGGGAGAGCACGACGAGCAGCACGAGCAACGCACGTCGACGCCGGACCGTCTTGTCATACACGGGCAGTTACCTTCCGAAGCGTTCGAGCGAAGGGTATCTGGGCTGCGTGGCCGCAGTCGCGACAGCCGAGCCGAACCCCGCATTCACCGGCGCCTTCGGCTTTGCGAGCCGCGGTTGGAGCGGTGGATCGCCTCGAACTCCTCGAGCGAGCGTCCCGAGCCGACGGCCACACAGGTGAGCGGCGACTCGGCGAGGTGCGCCGGCATCTGGGTCTCCTCGCGCAGCCGCTCGTCGAGGCCCTGCAACAGCGAGCCCCCGCCCGCCAGCATGATGCCACGGTCCATGATGTCCGAGGCCAGCTCCGGGGGGGTGCGGTCGAGGGTCTCCTTGACGGCGTCGATTATCTGGCTCAGCGGTTCCTCGAGCGCCTGGCGGATCTCCTCGCTCGTCAGCACCACCGTCTTCGGCAGCCCCGCGACCATGTCACGCCCGCGGATCTCGGCCTGAAGCTCCTCGGACATCCGGCACGCCGAGCCGATCTCGAGCTTGAGCTCCTCGGCGGTCTGCTGGCCGATCAGCAGCTTGTACTCCTTCTTGGCGTAGTTGATGATCGCCTCGTCCATCTCGTCGCCACCCACGCGAATCGACTGCGAGACGACGATCCCCCCGAGCGAGATGACCGCCACCTCGGAGGTGCCGCCGCCGATGTCCACCACCATCGAGCCCGTCGGCTCGCCCACCGGCAGGCCCGCCCCGATCGCCGCCGCCATGGGCTCCTCGATCAGGTAGGCGGTACGCGCGCCGGCCGACAGGCACGCCTCCTCCACGGCCCGCTTCTCCACCCCGGTCACCCCGGAGGGAACGCAGACCACCACCCGAGGATGCGCCCAGCGGTTCTGGTGAACCTTCTGGATGAAATGCCGCAGCATCTCCTCGGTCACGTCGAAGTCGGCGATCACGCCATCCTTCAGGGGGCGGATCGCCTGGATCGTGCCGGGCGTGCGGCCCAGCATGCGCTTGGCCTCGATCCCCACCGCATGCACCTCGCCGGTGCGCGAGTCGATCGCCACCACGCTCGGCTCTGAGAGCACGATCCCGCGCCCCCGCACGTACACGAGGGTGTTCGCCGTCCCAAGGTCGACCGCCATGTCGCGACCGCCGAATCCTGTGAGGTAGCTGAAGATGCCCATATATGGAGAGGGGGGCACGCTCGGATTCGAATTCGCGGCGCTGCGCCACGACGCGCTTGGCAACCGTTGCGTGTCCGGGGTGTACCCGCGCGCCAGTGTAGCGGACGCCCTCCCGGAGCCGGCAAGCGATGCGAGTGCATTTGCAGGCGAAAAGCGCGCCGGACCGCGTCGCGCGGGAGGTGGCCACGACGCACGCAAGCAGGGACGCCGGAGGCGTCCTTCATCAACTGCTCAACAGCTCCGGATACAGATCCAGCAGCGTCGCGAGCGGCAGCCCGACGACGTTCTCATAATCGCCCTCAACGCTCCGCACGAGCGCCGCCCCGGCGCCCTGGATCGCATAGCCGCCCGCCCGCCCGCGCCACTCGCCGGTGGCGAGATACCACTCGAGGAGCTCCTCATCCACGACCCGAAACGTGACCGCCGTGCGCGCGATAGCCGTGCGCGGCGCGCCATCGCCCAGGAGCAACGCAACCCCGCTGAGCACTTCGTGCCTGGCGCCGCTCAACGTCCTCAGGGTCGCGCGCGCAGCACCCTCATCGGGGGGCTTGCCGTAGATCTCGCCGTCCAGCGTCACCAGCGTGTCGCATCCGAGCACCGCCTCATCGACTCCTCCGCGGGCGGCCGCTCGCGCCTTGCGCAGCGCGTTCTCGATGGCCACCTCCTCGGGATCGCCGCGATCGAGCTCATCCGCGCCCGAGGCTCGCACGGCGAATGTCACCCCCAACCGTTCGAGGATCGCTCGACGCTGCGACGAGCCGGAGGCCAGCACCAGGGCCGGACGCCCCCCGCCCGCGCGTTGCCCGCTCTCGCCCCTCACCGCCGCCGGGCGCCGTCAGAGCTCGTCGAAGAACAGCGCCGACTCGCGCGCGGCGGACTCCGGCGAGTCCGAGCCGTGGACCATGTTCTGCCCCACCTCCAGGGCGAAATCGCCCCGGATCGAGCCGGTCGCGGCCTGCAGCGGGTCGGTCGCCCCGATCACCTGCCGCGCAGCCTCCACCGCCTTGCTGCCCTCGAGCACCATCGCGACGATCGGCCCCGAGGTGATGAACTCCACGAGCTCGCCGAAGAACGCTCGCTCGGCGTGCTCGGCGTAGTGGCGCTCGGCGAGCTCCCTGCCGACCGTCATGTGACGCAGCGCCACGATTCTCAGCCCCTTGCGCTCGAAGCGAGCGACGATCTCACCGGTCAATCCGCGCGCGAAGGCATCGGGCTTGACGAGGATCAGCGTACGTTCCACGGACTCCCCCGTCAGGAGCTCGACCGCGGTCGCCCGGAGGGGCGCTGGGCCCGCCCCCGCACCCCCGCGGCCGATTCGGGCGTCGACAGCGGTGCGGCGCGGAAGCCGTCCTCTTGCTCCTCCACCAGCTTGCGCTGCGGGCCCTGGACGAGGTCGCCCTCGGTCTCCTGCTCGGCGCCGCCCAGCTCGCTGCGCTCGCCGCCCACCGGCGCCGGCCGGCGGCGACGCGCGCGGCGCGAGGAGCTCGCGCCGGGAACCTCGGTCTCGCAGTAGGGGCAGATCGTCCAGGCCTGGTCCAGCGGGCGCGAGCAGCTCGCACAGCGCTCCTTCAGCTTGCGAAGGCAGCTCGGGCAGCGTACGAAGTCGCGCTCGATCCGGTAGTCGCAATGGGGACACAGACCGCTGTCCAGCTCATACAGCCGCGCCTCGGCCGCCTGTATCTCGAGGTCGCGCTCGTGCACATCCTCGAGGTACTCCGGTGGACGCACGATCATGTAGATGATCGTGCCGACATACGGAAACAGCGACGCCGCCGTGGAGCACCCGACGAGCATCGGGTCCGCGATCCTGCGGCGGGCGTCGGTGTAGGTCCAGTAGATCAGGGACAGGTACAGGACGACGAGGAACACGATCAGCAGGTCGATGACCAGACTGAGGCCGCTGCTTTCGATTCCGAAATAGGCCAGAGGAACCATCGGCCGGCTGAGTTTAGAGAAACAGGCGGCCGAAACCGTAACCCGCGGCAAAGAACACCAGGATGACCAGCGCCACGATCAGCGCCACCGCACCTACCATCGTGAGCACCGAGGGGCCCTCGTCGTTCATCTTCTCACACGATCCACGACCGACGTCGGCCGCTCGAGGGTGTCCCCCTGCTCGCCGAGACGGCCGAGCAGATCACCCACCAGATAGACCGAACCGGTGACCAGCACGACCCCGCCGCGCGCCTGCGCCCAGCGTCGGGCCTGCATGAGCGCCTCCCAGGCGGACGGCTCGCACACGGCGGCCTCGAAGCCCAGCTGGCGCGCGAGCGACTCAAGCGCCGCGGGCGAGAGCGCCCGATCGCTCGGTGGAGCCGTGAACCACGCCCGCTCGCACACGCCAAGCAGCAGCGCGAGCATCCGCGCGGCGTCCTTGTCCTCGAGCACCCCCAGCACGAGCGCCACGGGCCGATCGCCCAGCACGGCCGGAAGCGACTCGACGAGGGCGGTGACCGCGTCCGGATTGTGCGCGCCATCGAGCACGATCGGCGGATCGCCCTCGACGATCTGAAGCCGCCCCGCCACCGCAGTGGACGCGGCGGCGTCGCCCAGCGCGCCCGCGTCGGCGTCGCCGAGATAGGCCTCCGCGACGGCTCGCGCGAGCGCGAAGTTGCGCTGCTGGAAGGCCCCCAGCGCGAGCAGCGGCCAGCCGGCGGGCCGGCCCGACGCGTACACGATGCGCGCCCGGCGCTCCCCCGCCACGCTTCGAGCCACCTCGAGCGCCTCGCTCGCCAGGTCGGGGCCCAGCACCAGCGTCGTGTCGGGCTCGAGCACGGCCAGCTTCTCGCCGGCGATGTCCCTGATCGTCGGCCCCAACCAGCGCGTGTGCTCGAGCCCCACGTTGGTGAGCGCCGTGACCCGTGAGGACACGACGTTGGTGGCGTCGTAGCGCCCGCCCAGACCTGCCTCCACGACGGCGACCTCGACCTCATGCCTGGCCATCTCCCAGAACGCGGCGGCCGTGAGCAGTTCGAACTGGGTCACGTGATCGTCACCGGCCAGGGTCCGGTTGACCCGCTCGGCGGCCCACGCGGCGCGCTCGATCGCGGCCGCGAAGGCGTCGCTGTCGACATCGCGCTCGCCCACCTGCACGCGTTCTGTGTAGGAGGTCAGATGGGGCGAGGTGTAGGCGCCGGTGCGCAACCCGTGGCGCTCGAGGATCGCCGCGGTCATGCGCGTGGTGGAGGACTTGCCGTTCGTGCCGACCACGTGGATCGTGTCAAAGCGCCGCTCCGGGGAGCCGAGCACGGTCATCATCCGTCGCATCCGGTCGAGCCCGAAGCGCATGCCGAACAGCTCCAGCGAGCGCACGTGATGCTCGGCCTGCGCCCGGCTCCACGGCGCGCGGGCGCTCTGCCCGCCGCCACCGAGCCGCCTCCCGCGGGTAGAGAGCTGCTCGAGATCGTCAGCCATCGCGATCACCCCCCCGCGCACAGCGGCAATACGGGCCCGAGCGGGGTCGCGCTCAGGCGGACTCCTCGCGCAGCGAGGCGTCCTCGGTCTCCTCGCGGGCGGCTTCGGTCACGAGCGTGGGCGTGAGGCCCTTTTCGACCGTCTCCTTGGTCACCACGCACTTCTTCACGTCCCGTCGCGAGGGCAGCTCGAACTGCACCTCGAGCAGGATCTCCTCGATGATCGAGCGCAGTCCCCGAGCCCCGGTTTCGCGCGCGAGACCCTTCTCGGCGACGGCCGTGAGCGAGTCCTCGGAGAACACCAGCTCGATGCCGTCGAAGGAGAAGAAGCGCTGGAACTGCTTCACGAGGGCGTTGCGCGGCTCGACGAGGATCGACACGAGGTCCTTCCTCGTGAGCTGGTGCACGGCGGACATCACGGGCAGCCGTCCGATGAACTCGGGGATCAGCCCGTACTCGATCAGGTCCTCCGGCAGGCAGTGCTCGAACACTTCGCCGGTGTCCTTCTCGGCCTTCGCTTCGATCGCCGCGGCGAAGCCCACGCCCTTGTGTCCGATCCGGCGCTCGATCACCTTGTCCAGATTGGCGAAGGCCCCGCCGCAGATGAACAGGACGTTGGTCGTGTCGATCGTGAGGAACTCCTGGTGGGGGTGCTTGCGGCCCCCCTGCGGCGGCACGGAGGCCTGGGTGCCCTCGAGGATCTTCAACAGCGCCTGCTGGACGCCCTCGCCGGAGACGTCGCGCGTGATCGAGGGATTGTCTGCCTTGCGCGCGATCTTGTCGACCTCGTCGATGTAGATGATCCCGGTCTCGGCCTTCTTGACGTCGTAGTCGGCCGCCTGGATCAGCTTCAGCAGGATGTTCTCGACGTCCTCGCCCACGTACCCCGCCTCGGTCAGCGCGGTGGCGTCGGCGATCGCGAACGGCACGTTGAGTATCCGCGCGAGCGTCTGGGCGAGCAGCGTCTTGCCACAGCCGGTGGGGCCCAGCAGCAGGATGTTCGACTTCTGAAGCTCGATGTCCGACTCGCCGGACATCATCATCTGGACCCGCTTGTAGTGGTTGTACACGGCCACCGACAGCGTGCGCTTGGAGGGGTCCTGCCCCACGACATAGTCGTCCAGCACCTCGTAGATCTCGCGGGGCTTGGGCAGGTTCTCGAGGTCGAACGCGGGCGGCGCCGAGAGCTCCTCGTCGATGATCTCGTTGCACAGGTCGATGCACTCGTCGCAGATGTACACGCCCGGACCGGCGATCAGCTTCTTGACCTGCCGCTGTGACTTGCCGCAGAAGCTGCACAGAAGCTGCTCGTTGGAATCTGTGGGTCTGGCCATTTGCAGTCCTCCCTACGCGAGTGCCTTTCACCCTAGCCCGAGACTAGTGCTCGGAGATCACACGGTCGATGATGCCGTACTCCTTCGCCTCCTCGGAGCTCATGAAGTAGTCGCGGTCGGTGTCTTTGCGGACGTCCTCGAGCTGCTTGTGCGTGTGCTTGGCGATGATCTCGTCCAGGCGGCGGCGGACATCGATGATCTCTTTGGCGTGTATCTCGATGTCGGTTGCCTGGCCTTCGAAGCTCGAGGAGACCTGATGGATCAGGATCTTGGCGTTGGGCAGCGCCATCCGCTTGCCCTCGGCGCCCCCGGCCAGGAGCAGGGCCCCCATCGACATGGCGATACCCACGCAGATCGTCTGCACGTCGGGCTTGACGAACTGCATCGTGTCGTAGATCGCGAGTCCCGCATACACCGAGCCGCCCGGAGAGTTGATGTAGAGCGAGATGTCCTTCTCGGGATCCTCCGACTCGAGGTGGAGCAGCTGAGCGACGATCAGGTTCGCGATCTGGTCGTCCACGGGCGTGCCGAGGAAGATGATCCGCTCATTGAGCAGGCGGCTGTAGATGTCGAAGGCGCGCTCGCCTCGCGAGGTCTGCTCGACGACCATTGGAACAAGTGGGCTCATAGTCCTCGCTTTGGTTTCGCTTCGCCGGCCGGATTCCTCTAGAAGGCTAGCTGGCCGATCCCTGATCGGTCGGGGTCCACAGCCGGCCGGCCGGTGCGGCCGTCACCGGCTCGTCCTGCTCCTTACCGGGCGTCCACAGCTCTTCGCGCGCCTTTGCCCTGCCCGGGGCGATCGGCGTTGCCGAGGCGGCGATCAGCTCGATCGCCTCACGCGCGGCAAGCTCCTCGCGCACCTCCTCCAGGCGACCGCCTGCTTGCAGGTCCGCCAGCAGCTTCTGCGGCTCGACGCCCTCGCGCTCGGCGGCCGGCGCGATCGCCTCGAGGAGCTCCTGCTCGGAGGGCCTGATGCCCTCGGCATCGACAATCGCCGTGAGCACGGCCTCGCGACGGAGCGCCAGCTCGGCGTCCGGCTCCATCTCGACCAATATCTCCTGCTCTGAACGGCCGGAGATCTGCAGATAGGCCTCACGCGAGATACCGCGGTGCGACAGCGAGTGGAGCATCCGCTCCCACATCTCGCTCGCGCGAGCCTTGACGAGCTCCGGGGTGAGCCCCACGCGAGAGCCCGCGACCGCGGCATCGAGGGCGGCCTGGCGAAAGTCTGCCTGCACCCGACCCTGCTCGACCTCGGTCAGCCTGCGGGTGATGTCCTCGCGGAGCTCCTCCACGCTGTCGAAGCCCGCATCCATCGCGAAGTCCTCGTCCACCGCTGGGAGCTGCTTGAGCTTGACCTCCTTGACCTTCACCTCGAACGACGCCCGGCGCCCCGCCAGATCCTGGCTTGAGTAGTCCTCCGGGAAGGAGACCGCCACGGTGCGCGTCTCGCCCGCTGCCGCTCCCAGCAGCTGCTGCTCGAAGCCCGGGATCAGATCGCCCCCACCGAGCTCGATCAGCTGGTCGCGACCATCGCCGCCGGGTAGCGCCTCGAGGCGCTCCCCGCCGCCTGCTCCCGGCTCATCGTCCTCGGCGAGCAGCGATCCGGTGTAGTCCACGACGACGAAATCGCCGAGCTCCACCGGCCGCTCGACGGTCTGAAGGCGCGCCAGCCGCTCGCGGATCGCCTCGATCTCCCGCTCGATCGCATCGTCGCCGACCTCCGCCTCGCGTCGGGCCACCTCGAGTCCCCGGTACTCACCCAGCTCGGCCTTGGGAAGCACCCCGATCTCGATCGAGAACTCGAGCGCCACCCCCTCCGGGGGCAGCTCGCCCAGGGCCACCTGCGGATCGCCCACCGGAACGATGCCGGCGGTCTCGATCGCGTCCGAGTACCAGCTCGAGAGGGTGTCGCGGACGGCGCCCTCCAGCACGGCCTCCCGACCGATGCGCTGGATGACGAGCGGCGCGGGCACCTTTCCTTTGCGAAAGCCCGGCAGCTTCAGCTCGCGTCCCAGCTGGGACGCCTTGCGCTCCAACCGTCCCTCGAGCTCGCTCGCGGGCACCTGAACCTGCAGGCGCACCCGCGAGTCCGGGAGCTCGGTGACGGTCGTCTTCAGGGCGGTCGGCATCCCCGCCACGATACCGTGCCATTTCGTGCGCGCCCGGCCCCGCACCTCGCCACGCGCAAGACGCCTCGAGACCTGGCTGTGGACGGGGCCGATCGGCCACCTGGCCGGTGGCATCCTCGACCTCCTCGAAGCGCTCGCGCGCCACCTGCTGGGGCGAGCGCTCCGCCGCCCGGAGCGCTGAGGCACCGGGGCCCGCCGCGTCGCGCGGCCCCGGTGCACCGTCCAGCGATTGCCGCTGGGCCGCTGTCAGGCGGTGGCGTCGGCGGTGGCCCTGCCGAACTGCAGGGTGACGCCGCGAGGCACCACCAGCACGGAGCACCGGGCGATGTCGATCAGGTGCGATGCGGAGGAGCTGAGCGAGGTCTCGCCCTGGTCGGCCTCGGCGCGTGAATCGACGATCAGCAGGTCGGCGTCCTCGTTGGCCACGGGAGCCACCGTCGCGCCCAGCGCCGCGGCGAGAGCCCTCGCCGTGCCCTCGGCACCACCGTCGCGATCGCCGATCGCGACGATCTGCCTGATGCCGCTCTGCGCCGCGTCCTCGGCAAATCCGGCCGGCGCGATCGCGACGGCCGTGCGGCCGCCCTCGAGCAGGCGCTGGGCCGAGTTGCCCACGCCCACGTGGCCTCGCGCGGTGTGCGAGTCCGAGCAGAACACGACTACATCCGCTCCCTCGCTCTGGGCGAGCGAGCTCAGCCCGCCGGGGGTCGAGCGGTCGATGACGACGTGTCCGGTCGCTCCCGGAACGCCGAGCAGGGCCACGCCACGGTCGACGAGTTGCTGCGCCTCGTTCTGGGCGAGCGTCTCGTTGTTGTCGTCGGCCTCCTTGGCGTGGCGCACGTAGGCGACCGAAACCTCGGCGCCGGCGCGGGAGAGGATGCGCCCGAGTGCGATCGCGTCGTCCTCGTTCGCGGTGCCGTCGTAAGAAACGATGATCTTGGACATGATGGTCTCCTGAGCGTTTGAAGTGGTCTGGTCCAGCCGCCGAAAGAGTGGACCTCGAAGTTCGTTCACCACATATTGCCACGCTCCTTCCATCAGGTCCAATGATCTTTGTGATCCATCATATAAGATGTACTTATGCTAAACGTCGGTCGACTTCGGATCCTCAAGGAGGTCGCATATCGCGGCTCCTTCTCGAACGCCGCGGCGGCGCTCTCCTACACCCAGTCGGCAATCTCCCAGCAGATCGCGGCCCTCGAGGCCGAGGTGGGCATGACGCTCGTGGAGCGCCACGCGCGCGGCGTCAGCCTGACGGCCGCCGGCCAGACGCTGCTCGGGCACGCCGAGGGCATCCTCGCGCGGCTCGAGGCCGCGGAGACCGCGCTGTCGTCCATCTCGGGTCTGCGCGGCGGTCGGCTGCGCGTGGCCACGTTCCCGACCGCCGGAGCCACCCTCATGCCCCTGGCGATCGCCACCTTCCGCGCGGCCTATCCGGATGTCGAGCTGACCCTCACCGAGGGCGAGCCCGAGGCGATCGTGCCGCGGCTGCGGGCGGGAGAACTCGACCTGGCGCTGCTGTTCGAGTTCGCCGGCGAGGATCGCCTGGACGACGACATCGTCAGGGTGGAGCTGCTCGCGGACCCGATGTATCTCGCGCTCCCCCGCGACCACCCGCTCGCGGGGAGAGAGCGCCTGCGGCTTCGAGACCTCAGGTCTGAAGCCTGGGTGCAGACCTCGCGCTCGAGCCCCTGCGCCCGCCAGGTCGTACGCTCCTGCCACGCGGCCGGTTTCGAGCCCAACGTGTCGTTCGAGAGCGACGACTACCAGACGGTCCAGGGACTCGTGGCCGCCGGCGTGGGGGTCGCCCTGATCCCCGAGCTCGCCCTGTCGGTGGTGCGCGATGACATCGTCATTCGCGCCCTCTCCCCCTCCCCGCCCGTGCGCCGGGTGATCGCCGCCACCCCCGCCGCACGCCTCGTGCCGGCGACACCGGCGATGCTGGGAATCCTCGAGGAGACCGCCAGGGGCTATGAGGCTCACAAGGCCCTCGCCGCCTAGCTGGCGGGCTCTCGCGTCCGAAAGCGCTGTCATCGTGGTTGGGCTATGCCCGTCCTGCTGTTGATCGTGGGAGTCCTGCTCGGTGGCGCGTGCGCGATCGCGTACGCCCGAGCGCACCCCAATCGCGAGCGCATGCGCGACGAGCTGAAGGCGATCTCGGTGGACGTGCTCTCTCAGACCGGCGACTCGCTCGCTCAGCGGCTGGCCGACCAGCGCCGCATCGAGGAGGAGCGCGCCGCCGGCGAGATGGCCAGGCGAGCCGAGGAGATCAAGGGGCTCGTCGCGCCCGTCCAGGAGAAGCTCGGCAGGATGGAGAGCGAGATCGGACGGCTCGAGCGAGAGCGCCGGCAGGCTCAGGGCGAGCTCGCGCAGATGGTCCGCCAGCTCAACGACGGAGTCGGCACGCTGCGCCAGGAGACCGGCAATCTGGTGACCGCGCTGAGGCGCCCGACGACGCGGGGCTCATGGGGCGAGATCCAGCTGCGCAACGTGGTCGAGATGGCCGGGATGGTCTCGCACTGCGACTTCGTGGAGCAGAGCACGATCCGCACCGATGACGGGCAGCTGCGCCCCGACATGCTCGTGCGGCTGCCCGGGGGAAAGCTGATCGTTGTCGACTCGAAGGTTCCCCTCGACGCCTACCTGTCGGCGCTCGAGGCGCCCTCCGAGGGCGAGCGCGAGCTGCACGTGGCCCGTCACGCTTCCCAGACGCACGAGCACATCGCCCGGCTGGCATCGAAGGGATACCAGCACCAGTTCGACTCCACGCCCGAGTTCGTGATCATGTTCGTGCCCTCCGACGGCATCTACCAGGCGGCGCTGGCTGCCGACCCGGCGTTGATCGAGTACGGGGTCCAGCAACAGGTCCTGATGGCCACCCCGACGACCCTGATCGGCCTGCTGTGGGCGGTCCACTACGGCTGGCGCCAGGAGCTGATCGCGGAGTCCGCGCGGGAGATCGCCGAGTCCGCGCGGGAGCTGCACCGCCGGCTCGGCCGCTTCGTCGAGCCGCTCGCGAAGATCGGGCGCCAGCTCGACTCTGCCGTGGGCGCGTACAACGAGGCGGTGGGCTCGTTCGACCACCGCGTCATCCCGCAGGTGCGACGCATCGAGCAGGCCGGCGCCTCCTCCGAGCGCGAGATGCTCGCCCCGAGCGCCATCGAGACGACCGCGCGGACGGTCACCGCGCGGCTGGACTCCGAGCTGGGGGCGCCGCCGCTTGACCGACCGGCGCGACCGGCGCATGCGGTCCCCTCGCCCCCCGAGCCGGTCGAGGCCGGACCGATCCAGGCTGCACGGGCCCGTCGGATGTCGGCGCTCGAGTCAGAATCGGCCCCAGAGACGGCCGCCAACGGCGCGCGAGCAGGAGGATCACCAGGGTGAGCGCGATCGGTACGGTCGCCGGCAGCTCGTCGAGGAGGAAGAACAGCAGATCGAAGGCCAGCGCCAGCAGCGCTGCCAGCAGCGCGGCGCGGCGCTGCGGGCGTCGTCCGACCGTCACCGCGAGCATGGCTCCGAGCGCAGCCGCCACGAACAGGTCGCCATAGCCCATCGCCGCCGTGCCCAGCACGGCGTCCTGCAGCCTCGGCAGGCCCGCCGCCGGATGAGCGGCGTTCAGCGCGTTGTTGGGACGCTGCAGCAGGTCGGAGGCGACGAGCGCGGAGTCCGCGACGGCCATCGCCACGATGCCCGCCGCCAACCAGCGCGGGGGCGTCACAGCGGCCAGCAGCACGCCGAGCGTCACACAGCTGAGCGCTGAGAGGACCAGTGCCGCGCTCTCGCCGGCCAGGCCGCCGCGATCGGCCCAGGCGAGCGCGAACAGCGGCACGACCAGCAGCGCCCCCACCGGCCGCGCTCCGTGGGAGAGCCAGCCGAGCGCAAGCGCCGCGAGCACCGGCACCGCGCACAGCGCGAGATATGTGAGTCCCTGCGCGCTGCTACGTTCCGCCGCGCGTGCCACGAACACGAAGACGATCACCGAGGCCGGCGGGATCAGGGCCCAGCGCCTGCCCGTCAGCCGGGCGAGCCGTGGGGTGGAGAGCGCGCGCGGCAGCGCCACCAGCGCCCCCTGGGCGAGGGACAGCAGCGCGATGGAGGTCCAGAACGGCAGCACCACCGTCCCAAGATAGATCGCCGACGCGAGGAGGCCTGCGTCTCACGGCCGCTCGCCGCGCTAGAAGGTGTACGCCCAGGCAAGCCCGGCGCGACGCGACGCCCGGCCTTCGGGGAGCATGAGCAGATGAAACGATGGGATTGGACATGGGAGGAGCCGCGCTCGAGGGCGCTCCCCGAGCGCGAGCGCATCACCGAGACACCCGACCCGGCCGCCTCCGCTCCCGCCGGCCCCCCACGTACCCGCTCGCAGGCGTTTCGACGGCGCCGCGCCGGCGCGGTGGTCGTCCTCGTGGTCCTGATCGCGCTGGTGGTTCTCGCCGCCGGCCATCGAAGCGTTGGCCAGAAGGCCACCTCCGGGGGCGGTGGCCGGCCCGCGGCCAGCCGTGTGACCGGCCCGCAGCTGAGCGGGCCCCAGCGGGCCGCGCTCGCCGTCAAGGCAGAAGAAGGGGCAATCGATCGAGTCCTCTCCTACGCCCCCGCGGTGACGGCGGGCGGGTCGCAGGGCAACGAGGTCGCGCTCACGTTCGACGATGGACCCGGGCCGTACACCGAACGACTCGTGAAGGTCCTGAACTCCCTCCACGTGCACGCCACGTTCTTCGCGATCGGCGAGGAGGAGCGATACTTCTCGCCCGGGACGCTTCTCGAGCTGCGCTCGGGAGACGTGGTCGGCGACCACACCGAGACCCATCCGATGCTGGCGGCGATGAGCGCCCACGACCAGTACGAAGAGCTGTTCGAACAGATCGCGCGCATCGAACTGCTCGACGGACCCCGTCCGCGCCTGTTCCGGCCCCCCTATGGCTCGTTCAACGCCACGACGTTCAAACTGCTGCGCAAGCTGCGCCTGTTGATGGTCCTGTGGTCGACCGACACCGATGACTACACGCTGCCCGGAGTACAGGCGATCGTGCAGAGCGCGCTCGCGGGGGCCCACCCCGGCGCGATCATCCTGATGCACGACGCCGGAGGCGACCGCTCGGAGACGGTCGCCGCCCTGCCGGCGATCATCGCCGGCCTGCGCAAGCGGGGCCTTCGCCCGGTGACCGTTCCCCGGCTGATGCTCGACGACCCGCCGCCCCGCGGCCAGCCGATCCCGAAGAGCCTCGCGGGCGACTAGTTCGGGGCGCCGGTAGGACCTCGCGGCGTCCCGCCCTCAGCTGCCGAGCTGCACCGTCTTGACGAGCAACAGCAGCACCGCCGCGAGCAGATAGCCGCGCAACAGGAGCATGCCGGCCTTGCGCCCGGGCGACCACACGGGGCGCTCGAGCAGCGCGAGCGGCGGCATCGTCCAGGCCTGTCGCCGCTCGCGGGAGATCTGCTCGACCTCGACGCCCTCCGCGCGCGGACGCCGTCGCAGCGCGTGTACGGCGATCGCGGCGAGCGACACCAACAGGACGAGGGTCAGCGCGAGGAAGAGCTTCGTCACATCGAGCGTGGGGAACATCGTGCTCGCCATCAGGATCAGCGAGAGCTCGACCAGCAGGCCGACGATCACGGCTGCGATCGCGTTGAGCCACCCCGGATTCGACCACGGCCCAAGGACCTCCCGGTCGTTGCAGAGCAGCAGCAGAAAGACGGTGGCGCTCGGCAGCAGCACACCGGCGAGCGCCTGCACCGAGGTCGTGATGAGACCGAGCGGCGCTCCGGGTATCAGCACGATTCCGGCCGCCGCCGCCACCATCAGCGCGAAGCTCGCGTAGAACAGCTTCGCGTCGAGCGGCCCGCGGTTGAGCGAGTGCTTGGCGCCGAACACATCGCCGAAGGCATACGAGGTGGCGAGCGTCACGGCCGCCGCGCCGATCAGGGACGCGTTCAGCAGCACGATCGCGAAGAACGTGCCAGCCGTCGCTCCCAGGTAGTGGGCCAGTTCGCTCGCCACGGCGCCGGCGTCGGTGAAGTGGCCAAAGGCGGGCGTGCCGGTGAACGCGAAGGCGGTGACCGCGACGATCGCGCCGGCGCCGATCACGACGACGAACGCCCCGATCACGGTGTCCGCGCGCTCGTAGTTGATCCAGCGCGGGGTGATGCGCTTGTCGATGATGTTGGACTGCTGGAAGAACAGCTGCCAGGGCGCGACGGTGGTTCCCACGATCGCGATGATCAGCAGCACCGCGGTCGAGCTGGCACCTCCCTCGATGCCCGGCACGAACGTATGGCGAACGATCTCACCCGCACCGGGGTGGGCGAGGATCAACAGCGGGATCACCAGGAAGTTCGCGATCACGAACACGTACATGAACCGCTCCCAGCTGCGGAAGCTGCCGGTCGAGGTGATCGCGATCAGCGCCACCGCCGCGATCGGCACGGCGAGGAACTTGCTCACCCCGAAGTAGCCCAGCGCGAGGCTCACGCCGATGAACTCCGTGACGATCGTCAGGAAGTTCAGCAGAAACAGGTCGCCTACCGAGAAGGCGCCCCAGAACCTGCCGAAACGCTCGAAGATCAGCCGAGCATGCCCGACGCCGGTCACCGCGCCGAGGCGTATCACCATCTCCTGATTGACGATCAGCACGGGGACCAGCAGCAACAGCACCCACAGCAGGCTCGTCCCGTAGTTCTGTCCCGCCTGGGCATAGGTCGACACCCCGCCCGCGTCGTTGTCGCCGACCATCACGATCAGCCCGGGGCCCATGATCGCAAGCAACGCCATCAACCTGGAACGCAGGCCGTGGCGCTCGCCGGTGTCGTGTATCGCGATCGTGCCGAGAGCGCCGCGGATGTCGCCGACATGGGCCTCGTCGAGGACGGGTGGTACACCGGAAGGCGGGGGCGGAGCAGCGCTCGGGGCCAGCGTCGTCGGCTCGTCCGTCATCTCGGTCACCTCCTTCGTCCGTCGTTTCCGGGGTTCCAATCAGGTCACGTCTCGGCGCACGCCGACGCGACGGGTCCCGGAGAGATGCTCAGAGCAGGGACGGGTCGTCGCCCGAGAGGCGCGCGGCCGGCTGGGTACTTCGTGGCTCTTCGCGGTCCATTCCAGCCTCCTTTCGACGCGCCGTGTGCGGGCTGGACAATGCCCAGCCTAGCAACGCTCCCGATCAGTCGCGCACGACGCCAAAGCGCCGTCGCCAGCCGGTCGGCAGCGTCAGCTCCAGCACATCGTCGACGGTCACGACGCCGACCATCCGCCCGTCGTCGTCCACGACGGCGAGCATCATCAGGTTGTAGTCGGTCATCGTGCGCGCGACCTCCGGCAGATCGGCGTCGACTCGCACCGAGACCGGCTCGTGCTCTGAGGTCTCCTGCAGGATGTCGCCAGGGCCCGCGCGCAGGAGCCCCACCACGGGCACCGAGCCCGACAGCCGACCCTCGGTGTCGCGCAGGTAGACGGCGATCAACGTGGCCGGGGCGCTCTCGCTCGATCGCACCCGCTCGATCGCCCGCGCGACCGTGTCGGTGTCCTGCAGGATGATGAAGTCCGGGCTCATCAGGCCACCGGCGGTCGAGGGGTTGTAGCCGAGCAGCGCTTCGATCTGGAGACGCTGCGCGGCCGGGAGCAGGGCGAGAATACGACCGCGCCGATCCTGCTCGATCTCGACGATCAGATCGGCCGCGTCGTCCGCCGCCATCCGCGAGATCACCGCCGCGACCTGGGTGTCGGGGCGCTCGCGAATGAACTCCAGCTGGTGATGCTCGTCGAGCTCCTCGAAGACGTCGGCCTCGAGCTCGCGGTCCTGTCCCACGGCCTCGATGATCTCCTCCCCCTCGTCGTGCGAGGCCGCCTCCACGAGGTCTGCGATCTCGGCCGGGTGCAGGTTGGCGAGCTTGCGGTGGGAGAAGCGCAGCCGCGCGCTCGGCACGTGGCCGACGAACGGCTCCATGTCGGTCCAGTCGAGAAACGGGCGGTCCCCCAGCAGGCCGCGCAGACGGCGAGGGAGCACTCGCCGCAGCTGTGCGCGCAGGTTGGGATCGACGCCGACCACGCGCCACCAGCCGTCGATGCACGCCAGCTCGATCTCGCGGGCGGTGACGAGCCGCGGCGGCTCGGCCTCCACGTTGACGAGCTTCCTGCCGAGCACGTCGGCGACGAGCAGCACCTCGCCGGCGCGGCGCTCGAAGCGTTTGAGGTTGAGCTTCTCGCCGGACAGGCGGACCGCCCCCGGCGCAAGCTCGGCGACGCGGTCGACCGGCACGAACAGCTCGCGTCCCCCGATCCTCGCCTTCAGGCCCGTCACCGGCGGGTAGCCGCCGTCGGCCAGGCGCACGATCAGGTCCTCGACGCGGCCGAGCCGCTCGCCGGCCCGATCGAGGAGCGGGCTGCGCACGATGGATGAGAGGTGCACTACGAGCTGGGCCACAGCGCCATCAACGTTACGCCCTCGCGCGGACCGTCACGGTCCGGTTTGGACCAACAGGGCAGCCCCGATCGCGCCGCCCAGGTCACCGAGCGCCGCGACGTGCACGTGGGGAGGCCGGTAGTCGACGATCAGGTGGGGCAGCATTTCCTCGGCGATGCGCTGGGCAAAGGGGTGACCGAGCCGCACGCCCAGCCCGCCGCCGATGATCACCCCCTCGACATCCAACACGTTCACGGCCGAGGCGATCCCCGCGCCGAGCGCCCTGACGGCGCGGTCCAGCATGTGCGTCGCGAGCTTGTCTTCGCGATCGAGCGCGCGCGCCCACACGCCGCTCGTGAGGCGGGTCCTTTCGCGCTCCCTCATCAACTTGAAGAGATCGGTCTTCCTGCCCTTCTCGACCATCTTCGAGACCTGCTCTTCCATCGCCGCCCGGCCGGCGTAGGCCTCCATGCAGCCGCGCCGCCCGCAGGTGCAACGCGCACCGTCGATCTCGACGACGATATGCCCGACCTCGCCGGCCGCTCCGCGCCCGGTCCATGATCGGCCGTCCAGTATCAGCCCGCCTCCCACGCCCGTTCCCCAGAACACGCCCAGCAGCGAGCGGTAGAGCCGGCCGGCCCCCAGCCGGAACTCGGCGTCGGTGGCGACCTGCACGTCGTTGCCGACCTCGACCCTGCAGCCGAGCGCGCGTTCGAGCGTGGGCCCGAGCGGGAAGCTCCCCTCCCAGCCGGGCAGATTCCGCGCTGCGGTAACGGTGCCGCGATCGATCGTCCCCGGCGATCCGACGCCGACCCCCTCCAGCGCTCCTACGTCGATCTCGGCAGCCGTAGCGGCGTCGCGCAGCGCGATCTCCATCTCGCCCGCGACATCAGCTGGCCCCCCCTTGGTGGGCGTCAGCCGGCGCGCGGAGCCGAGCACGTCGTGGTCGGCATCGACAATCGCCGTTTGGATCTTGGTGCCGCCGAGGTCTATTCCGCCGTACATCGCGATGGAAGCTGATCATCGCAGACGCCCCGGGGCCCCAATCGAGGGACGCCCGCCGAGCCAGGAACCGTGGGCTTTAGGAGAATTTATGCCCAGGAGCAGGCTTTCTTCGCAGGTTCTTACGGGGTCGACACAGTATCGATGTAAGCGAGATGACCGAACAGACCAGAGCATCCTGGCCCTTGTACCTACTGGGAGCTCTCTGCGCGGGGGCGATCGCAGCCGCGGCTCTGGTGGTAGGACCGGCCTCCGGCAGCCCGGCGCGCCTCACCCGCACGGTCACGGTAAGCAGCGGAGTCGTCCAGTCCACGGTCTCGGGCAATGGCAACCTGCAGTCCGTGAGCCAGCTCAACCTCGGCTTCAAGACGAGCGGAACCGTCACCCACATATACGTGACCCAGGGACAGCAGGTCGCGCAGGGGCAATTGCTCGCGACGCTCGACCCCCAGAGCGCCGAAGTCACGCTCGAACAGGCAAAGGCGGGCCTCCAGTCCTCCGAAGCCAACCTCGCCAAGGAGGAAGAAACCAACGGTGAAGGCTCGACCGTCTCGGGCACGGGCACCTCGAGCGGCGCCACGGCCTCGCTGCCGGGCCAAACCGCCGGCCCGGGCGCGGCGGGCACGGCGCGGGTCGCCTCCTACACGAGCGCCGGCTCGACGACCACGACGCCCGCGACCGCCACGCCGCCGACGGCCAGCGCGCCGAGCACGACCGCCCCGCCGAGCACGACGCCGACAGGCACCACCGCCCCGAAGAGAACGACGCCGGCTGGCGCCACGCCGAGCAAGGGGACGAGCACCGCGCCGGCGAGCACCGCGCCGAGCACCAGGACCACCACCACACAGGGAACGAGCGAAACGAGCGGCGCATCGTCCTCTGGCTCCTCCAAGGCCACCATCAGCACGGCCACGCGCGACGCCAACCTGGCTTCGGCGCGGGCGGCCGTCAAGAGCGACAGGCTGACGGTGCAGAGCGATGAACAGGCCGTCCAGGACACCAAGCTCTATGCGCCCGAGGACGGCACGATCGTCTCGCTCTCGGGCCAGGTGGGAGAAGTCGTCACCGGCAGCGGCACGACACGGGCCTCGAGCTCCAGCAGCTCAGCGAGCGGGTCGGGGTCGAGCGCGGCCTCGGGCGCCGCATCCTCCAGCGGCCGCTCCGGCTCCGGCTCGACGGGCTCCTCAGCGTCCTCCTCGGCCGGCTCGGGCTCTTCGAGCTCCGCCTTTGCGGTCCTGAGCGATCTCTCCTCGATGCAGCTCGTGGTACCGCTCAGCGAATCGGAAGTCGGCAACGTGAAGGCGGGTCAGATCGCGACCGTGACCGTCGAAGCGCTCGAAGGCCGCAAGCTGGCCGCTCACGTGAGCGAAGTCGCGATCCTCTCGACGAGCAACAGCGGGGTCGTCAGCTACGACGTGACGTTCGCCCTCGACCAGATGGAATCCGGCTTGAAACCGGGCATGAGCGCCACCGCCGAAGTCGTCGTCAAGCAGGCCGAAGGCGTGAACGTCCCCACGAGCGCAATCTCCGGCGGCTCGGTGACGGTCGTCCAGAACGGCAAACAGACGCGCCGGCGTGTGGTCACGGGCCTGGCGGGCAACAGCTCCACGATCATCCTGAGCGGCCTTCAGGCCGGCGAAAAGATCGCCCTGCCCATCGCCACGAGCACGAGCACCTCCACGGGCGCTCGCACGGGCGCGGGCCTCGGGCGTCTCGGCGGTCTCGGGGGGCTGGGCGGCGGCGGCGGACTTGGGGGCGGCGGTGGTGGCGCGGTGCTCTTCAGGGGCGGCGGATGATGGCCCGGCTGCCGCGCCGCCGACAGGGGCGCGCCGAGGCGCGCCCGCGCGTACCGCGCCAGCGACCGGTGGTGGAGCGCGTCGCGGATGGCCGCCGAGGCGGCCCGGGCCCTCGGCACCCCGTCATACAGGTGCAGGAGGTCACGAAGGTCTTCGCGCTGGGACAGATCCGCGTGCGCGCGCTGCGCAGCGTGTCGCTGCGCATCGACGCCGGCGACCTCGTCGCGATCATGGGCAGCTCGGGGAGCGGCAAGAGCACGCTGATGAACATCCTCGGCTGCCTGGACGTGCCCACGAGCGGCCGCTACGAGATCGACGGAGTGGACGTCAGCCGGATGGACGAGGACGACCTCGCCGACCTGCGCAATCGCAAGATCGGCTTCGTCTTTCAGAGCTTCAACCTCGTTCCCCGCACGAGCGCGCTCGTCAACGTGGAGCTTCCGCTCGCCTACGCCGGGCTCAAGGGCGCCGAGCGCAGGCGACGCGCCGAACGCGCGCTCGAGTCGGTGGGGATGGCCGGTCGAATGCACCACATGCCCTCCGAGCTGTCGGGCGGACAGCAGCAGCGTGCGGCCGTCGCGCGGGCGCTCGTGACCAATCCGTCGCTGATCCTCGCCGATGAGCCGACCGGCAACCTCGACTCCCGTTCAACCGAGGACGTGCTGCGGATCTTCGCCCGCCTGAACGAGGAAGGCCGCACCGTCGTGCTGATCACGCACGAGCCCGACGTCGCGGAACAGAGCAAGCGCATCATCAGGCTGAGCGACGGCGAGATCGTCGAGGATCGCCGTTCCCGGGGCGTGAACGATCCTCCGCCCGCCGTCACGGCGCAGAAGTCCTCGCATGGCCGGGTCGGCGCCGGTGTCGCGGCGGCGCGACCATGATCGGCCGCGAGACCCTGCGCATCGCCTGGAGCGGGATCACCGCCAACAAGCTTCGATCGGGGCTGACGATCCTCGGCATGACGATCGGAGTGGCCTCTGTGATCGTGCTGATCGCGGTGGGCAACGGCTCCTCCAACGCGGTCAAGTCACGCATCCAGAGCCTCGGCACGAATGTGCTGGTCGTGATGGGAAGCGGCGGCTTTCGCGGTGGCGCGCGAGCGAGCACCACGGCCAGCGTCTCGCTCACCAAGGGCGACGCCGAAGCTCTCCAGGAACCGGCCAAGGCGCCGGACGTCAAGAGCGCCTCGCCCGTCGTCAACGCGACGGGCGTCAAGCTCGTCTACGGCAGCTCGAGCTACGAACCCTCGTCGTTCGTCGGCACGACGCCGTCATATCTGCCGGCGCACAGCTACAAGCTCCAGCAGGGGGCCTCGTTCACGGCCAGCGACGTCAGCCAGCACAAGCGCGTCGCGGTGATCGGCCAGACCGTCGTTCAGGAACTGTTCGCGGGACAGGACGCCGTCGGCCAGAACATGAAGGTGAACGGAAGCAACTACGAAGTCGTCGGCGTCCTGGCCGCAAAGGGGTCGAATGGAGCCACCAACGAGGATGACGTGGTGATGGCCCCGATCACGACCGTCCAGA
The DNA here is from genome assembly GCA_963717415.1 of uncultured Solirubrobacteraceae bacterium. GTDB lineage: Bacteria > Actinomycetota > Thermoleophilia > Solirubrobacterales > Solirubrobacteraceae > Palsa-744. The sequence goes on from OY970331.1 coordinate 243,057, forward strand.
ACTCCCTCACCGGTACCGGGCCGGTCGACTCGATCACGGTCCAGGCGAGCTCCGAATCGTCGCTCGACGCCGCCGAATCAGAGGTCACCCAGATCCTCGAGGAACGCCACAGGATCAAGAACACCGCCGAACCGGGCTTCAACGTGCTCAACCAGGGCTCGCTGCTCGAAACATCGAGCTCCACCAGCAGCGTGTTCACGACGCTGCTCGGCGAGGTCGCCGCGATCTCGCTGCTCGTCGGCGGGATCGGCGTCATGAACATCATGCTCGTGAGCGTCACCGAGCGCACGCGCGAGATCGGCATTCGCAAGGCGGTCGGCGCGAGGCGCTCGGACATCCTCACCCAGTTCCTCACCGAGGCTGTGCTTGTCTCGGTGTTCGGCGGCCTCACCGGCGTGGTCGTCGGCATCGTCGGCAGTCAGTTCAAGATCGCCGGCGTGCAACCGGAAGTCGCGACCTACTCGATCTTCCTCGCGTTCGGCGCGGCCCTGCTGTCCGGCCTGTTCTTCGGGACCTACCCCGCCGCGCGCGCCGCCGCCCTCAGACCGATCGAAGCGCTGCGCTTTGAGTGACTCATTCCCCCACCAGGAGCCCATGAGGCCCGATGCCGATCCCGAGAGGACCGAGCAGGAGTCCATGGCGTCTGCCGAGGAGCCTTCCACGCAGCGGCCGATCGAGGAGCAGGAGGAATGGCTCGAAGACTCCGCGGAGCTGCCTCCCCGGCCGCGCCGGCGCCTGCTCAGCCCGATCCCGCTGGCGTTGCTCGGCGTGCTGCTCATCGCCTGCGGGTTCATCGGCGGCGTGCTCGTGGAGAAGGGCCAGAGCTCCTCGAGCTCCCCGGCCACGGGCTCGGCGTCGAGCCTCGTCTCGCGCTTTGCCGCGCTTCGAGGCGGCGCCTCCGGGGCGCAGGGCGGGGCCGGCGCGAGCGGATTCGGCGCAGGCGGGAGCGCGACCGCCGGCAGCGTGGCCTACATCTCGGGCGACACGCTCTACGTGACGACCGCGGAAGGCAACACGGTCAAGGTCACGACGTCGCCGGCCACCACCGTGACGAAGACCGTCAAAGCCGACGTGCCGGGGATCCACCCGGGAGAAGCCGTTGTCGTCACCGGACCGAGTGGATCGGCTGGGGCCGTCAGCGCAGAATCGATCCGCGTGGGCGCCGGCGCGGGCGGCGGCCTCGGCGCGCTGTTCAGCGGTTCCGGAGCCGGCGGCAAATCCCCGAGCGGCCGCGGCGGCGGAGAACCGACCCTGTTCGGGTCCGGCTAGAGGGCCGCGCGGCTGTGCGTCCCGGTACACAACATCGACGAAGGAGCTTCATGCCTCGCATCAAAAGAGACGGACACAAAGCCCGTGCAACCACAACGTCAAGCGCCGCGCTCGCGGTGCTGCTCGCGAGCATCGGGCTGGCGGCCTGCGGATCCTCGAGCTCGACGACCACCACCACCGCCACGGCCCCAGCGACGTCCAGCGCCACGGGCCCCGCGGGAGCGCGCACGGGTCGCTTTCAGGCGCTTCGCGAATGCCTCCAGAAGAACGGCATCACGCTTCCCAAACGGGCTCCCGGCCAGCGCCCGGGAGGGGGCTTCCTCGGCGGCGGCGCGGGTACGCCTCCGCTGCCGAGCGGCGTGACGCGCGCACAGTACGAAGCAGCCGTGAAAAAGTGCGGCGGTGGCGCCTTCGTCGGGGGCGGCGGGCGCATCAGGAGTCCGGCCTTCAAACAGGCGCTCGCCACGTTCGTCACCTGCATGCGCGAAAACGGCATCACGCTGCCGCCACCGAACACCTCCGGCGGGCCCATCTTCAACACCAAAGGGCTGCACGTCACGAGCCCGCAGTTCAAAGCGGCCGAGGCGAAGTGCCGCAGCACGCTGGGCACCGCGTTCAGACGCGGAGGTCCGAACGGAGCCCCTCCGGCTGGCGGCTAGGGAGCCTTCGGGTCCGGTATCGCCGAGGAGCTCGGCTTCGTCGAGACGGTGGGTGTCGGCAGCGTGGAGATGCGGGCGATCAGCTGATCCCACTGCGCCACCGTCAGTTCGCCGCCCACCGCAGCTGGCGAAGGCGCAACCTTGCCGGCGCCCGCCGAGTGCGCCGCCTTGGCGCCCTTGGTGGTGGTCTTCGCGCCGGAGGACTTGCCCGGTGAGAAGTCGATCTCGATGTAGGCGGCGTGGTCCGGGCGCGCGATCGTGCTGGCCACGCCCGGGTACTGCATCAGGCTGACGATCTGGCGGGGAAGGAACTTCCCGCGCAGCGTGAGCAGGGTGCGAATCGCCGCGTCGGTGATCGATCCAGGGCCCTGGTGGGAAGCCACCGGCGTGCCGTTGATCTGCGTGATCGCCACCGCGTCTCCAACGTGGTCGACGGACACGTAGCCCGCGACGCCATAGGCGCCGTCGCCGCAGCGCAGCGTGCCCACCGTCGGCTTCAAGCCGCTGCGCGAGAGGAACGCGAGCGCCGCAAGCACGCGCGCGTCGATCGCGCCGGAGGCCACTTCGTGGCGAGCGCAGGCCGACATGACGATGCCGGGGTCGGTGAGCACCTCGCGCTCGAGCCGGCTCTTGGACATCAAAAGGACACTCGCGGCCGTGGCCCCGAACAGGCGCTCTTCACCCTTAGCGCCGCGCGGGTGAAGCGCCGCCTGCAGCTGAGACCAGTTCTTCACGATCGTCTGCGGGTCGATCGTGGTGGGGTCGCCCGCGGGTCGGATCGCGAAGCGCAGATGCCCGTCGCTCGCACCCGCAGGGACGCGTACGTGCCCGAGGACGGTGCCTTCCGCGACGACAGACCCCTGCCGCAGCGGCAGACGACCGGCTTCGGCGATCCGCGCCGTGGCGCGATCACGAGCCGCGGCGGCCAGCGCGTCCGGGTTGCCGGGGTGCACGAACAGGCGCACCTTGCCCATGCCCGCCGGAGCGGATTCGACCGAGCCCGCGGACGCGGAGGCCTGACCGCCGGCTTGGCTGCCTGCGGCGGGGGCGGGCTGAGCGGGTGGCGTCTTGGCCTGCAGCGTCACCGGCGGCTGGCTGCCGGCGGTTGCCGGTTGGGCGGGTGTTGGCTTTTCATGGCTGCTCGATGCGTCGGCCAGCGGGCCCTTCACCGGTGCATGGGGAGCCTTCTGCGGAAGGTAGCTGTGCGCGATGCTGCCGAGCCCGGCGTAGGTGAACACGTCACCGTAGACGTCGCGCAGCACCAGGTACTTGCCGAGCGCGTGCGAGCTCCCGAGCTTGACGATCTGGCCATCCTGCACCGCCACCACGGCTGCGTTGGGCGCACTCAGCAGTTCGAGCAGCTGGGAGGTGTTCGTTCCGCTCCTCTTGCCCGTGGCGGCAGCCGCCACGGCTTCCGGCGAGAGGGGCGTCGAGCCGCTCGTGGGCGAGGGTGCCTGGGGCTGGGCAGCGGCGCCCGGACCCGTGCTCGCGCCGGTCGCGCCGGTCGCCCCCGTCGCGCCGACGTCCGGCGCCGTGCTCGGGCCATTTGCCGGGGGGCCGCTGAACGGAATCGCGTTCGCGGCGGTGCTCGACGGCGGAGGGAGGGCCGCCGACTTCAGAGAGCCCGATCGCGGTTCCTTTCCGCTCACCGGCAGGCGATCGTCGACGAGGCTCGTGAGCGTGGCGACGACGGAGGCGGGGTAGCTTGAGATCAGCTTGGCTCGCAGCAGGACCGAGTCGGCATATTCTTCTGAGTGGTTGTAGGCGAGGATGGCGCCCCGGAGGTTCGTCTGGGCGCCCGCGGCGCGCAGATAGCGGGCGGCCGCGAAGATCGCGTCCACGGGGTTGTAGGGGTCGGCGTAGCCGGCGTTGAGGGCATCGACACCGTAGGACAGCCACGTGGAGGGCATGAACTGCATCCAGCCCACGGCGCCGGCCGTCGACACCGACTGGTCGTTGCCGTAGTCGGTCTCGATTTCGTTGATCGCAGCCAGGATCTGCCAGGGCACGCCGTACTGCGCCGCGGCCGCCTGGTAGATCGGCAGCAGGAACAGCGGAATGCGGTAGAAGGCGAGCGCCTGTGCGGAGGCCGCCGAGGAGGCGAGCTGCGCCCCCAGCGCCCCGATCTGCCCGGCCGCCAGCTGCGGCGAGAGTGCGACGTTGTTGGGGCCCGACGCCGCCTTCGGCGTCTTGGCGGCGGTCTGCTTGGGGGTCTTCGGCTTGGCGGCTGCTGTGGGGCTGGTCTTTTCGCTGCTGCTCGTGGTGGTCTTCTGTCTGTGCTCGAGCACCACGTTGGGGGCTTCCTTCGGGCTTTCCGAGCCCTTTCCCGACGACGCAGGCTGGCTGCCGGCCACTTCCGGGCCGCTCGAGCTTCCCGACGATGAGCCTGAGGGTGAGCTTGAGGGTGAGGACGTCGAGGTGGTGTTCGAGGGCTGCGCCGGGGGGGCTTCCGCTTCCGGCGATTCGGCGCCGGACGGGCCGGTCGACGTCGGGGAGGTCGAACCGAGGTCCACGACAGCCGCACCCAGCGCTCCGCCCGTCAGAGGGCCGCCCAGAGTCGCCGCGGTGAGTCCGCCACCGGCGAGGGCAGACAGCACCAGCTGCCACGCCCGGCGGCGCGGTGTCCTCATCGGCGGCATTGGCCGCTGTTCATCATCTTGCGGTCGTCCCATGATCGTGGTCGGCATGACGGCGCAGCAAGCCCACGCTCGCGGGTACGCCCACCGGAATTCTTATCGGCAGACAAGCACAAAGCCGTAAAGGATTGGTAATTCCGCCAACGCAGACGCTACCAGCCGCCTTTCGCCGGAGCTGCACATCCTCCTCCCCTCGCCGGGGCCGGCAACCCTTCTCCGCCTTGATCGATCCGCTGCGCGAGACACGGGGACACGATAACCTGGCAGCGTGGAAACCATCCTCTCGGTCATCCAGGTCGCGATCGCGCTCGTCGTCATCTTCCTGGTGCTCATGCACTCGGGCAAGGACGCCGGGCTGTCGGGTGCATTCGGCGTGGGCACGGGGACGGGTCCGCTGGGCGGCGGGTCGATGGTCGAGCGCAACCTCAACCGCTGGACCGTGTTCTTCGCGATCCTCTTCTTCCTGAACGCGTTCGTGCTGCTCACGAAGCCGTGGGCCTGACCTCGCCGTCGAGCTTCTCGAGCCGGTTGAGGATCTCGACCGCCTCGGCGCGCAGCGCTCCATCGACTGCCTGATAATCCTCAGGCGAGAGCTTGCCCGTCCGGAAGTCGAGCTCGGCGTCGCGGATCTCACGGTACTTGGCCTCGCGCGCGACCTCGAGCTCGTCTCGCTCGGCCGCGTGGGGCTCCGTGTGGCGGCGCGCGGCGCGCACCGGCGCGCTGACCACGTACACGACCGCGACGAGCAACACCAGCGCGAGGATCACCGCCAGCAGGCTCATCGCCCGAGTCGAGCCCCGACCGAGGGCAGCGAGCTCGTCATGACGTCGTCAGGCGCGTGCCAGGCCCTGCGCGGCGCGTGCGCGCGAGCGCATCGTCACGCGGCGGCGGACCGCGCTTGGTGCCGGCCAGATCGCTATCAGGCCACCGCCGAACACGATCAGGCCGCCGATCCAGATCCACATCACGAGCGGCGAGACGATGAAGTGAAACTGCGCCGGTGGCGGGTGTTGGAGATACGAGCGGGCCAGATAGCCGAGCGCGACAAGCGCGTCTTCCGGAGGCAGCGTGCGGTTGCCAACAGTCACGATCCGCTGCAGGGCCGGCGCTTCGATGTCCGGCTCGATCGCGGTCCACACGTCGCGGGAGATGCCGCCGTCCATGCTCACGTGGCTCACCGGCTGGCCCCCGATCAGGCTCCCGACCGAGCCTTGGCCGGGTTCATTTGAGGCGTAGTAGCCCTCACTCGGCTGAAGCGTCGCAACGTGGCGACCGTGCTTGGTCACGTCGAGCACCGCCCCGAGGCTGAGCGTGGAGCCGGTGTGGGCGGCGTCGTACTTGGGCGTGATCGTCGCCGTCGGACGCAGGTAGCGAATCTTGTAGGCGCCCACGCGCGTGGACTGGCCCGGCGACAGACCGAGCTCGGAGGCGTGCTGGAATGACGAGGAGGCCGCGACGCCGATGAACAGCACGGCCATTCCGATGTGCACGATGTATCCGCCATAGCGCCTGCGGTTGCGCCGCACGAGCGCGAACAGCGCCGCCAACGCACCCTCGCCGGCCATTGCCCGGCGGGCACGAACGCCGCGGACGAACTCCTGCCCCACGCATCCGAAGACGAACGTCCCGCAGCAGAACATCGCGATCGCGAACGGCTTGCGTCCCGCTCCCACGCCCAGCAGCACGACGAGCGCCAGCAGGGCCAAGCCGAGCGGCAGGACGAGGTTGCGTCGCGCGTTGGCGAACGTCGCCCGCCGCCAGGCGATCACCGGTCCGATGCCGCTGAGCAGCACGAGGACGAGCGCGAGCGGCACGGTATAGCGGTCGAACCAGGGCGGCCCCACGGACGCTTCCTGGCCCGTCAGCGCCTCCGAGATCAGCGGGAAATAGGTGCCCCAGAAGATCACGAAGCACAACCCCACGAGCACGACGTTGTTGGCGAGGAAGATCGACTCGCGCGACAGCAGCGAGTCCAGGCGGTGCTCTGAGCGCAGCATGTCGCGACGCGACACGACCAGGTAGATCGAGCCGGCGATCAGCACGGCGATGAGGACTACGAACGGAACGCCCAGGGTCGCGCCGCCGAAGGCGTGGATCGAGTTGAGGATCCCGCTGCGCACGAGAAACGTTCCCATGATCGCGAGCGTGCCCGTCGCCAGCACGAGCGAGGCGTTCCACACCTTCAGCATCCCCCGCTTCTCCTGGATCATCAACGAGTGCAGGAAGGCCGTGCCCGTCAGCCAGGGCATCAGCGAGGCGTTCTCGACGGCGTCCCAGCCCCAGTAGCCGCCCCAGCCGAGCTCCGAGTAGGACCAGCGGGCGCCCAGCAGGATGCCGATGCCGAGAAACAGCCAGGCCGCGAAGGCAAAGCGCCGCGTGGCCCTGATCCACTCGGCATCCACCCGGCGCGCCAGCAGCGCGCCCATGCCGAACGCGAGCGGAATCGTGCACAGCGTGTAGCCCGAGTAGAGCATCGGCGGGTGGATGATCATCGTGGGAAACCGCAGCAGCGGATCGAGACCGGCGCCTTCCGGCGGGGCGGGCCTCGTGGTCGCGAACGGCGTCGCGTAGAAAACCATCAGGGAGATGAAGAAGGTGGCGAAGCCGAGCAGGATCGCGGTCGCGTAGGCGGCCACCTCGCGCATGCGCTTGCGCGTCAGAAACAGCGCGAGGCTCGCCCACAGCGACAGGAGCCACGCCCACAGCAGCAGAGAGCCTTCCTGGGAGGACCACACGGCAGCGGCCCGGTAGAGGGCCGGGGTGGTCCTGCTCGAGGTGTTGGCGACCGTGTTGAAGGCGAAGTCGTTGCGCAGGAAGGCGATCTCCAGCACCAGGAACGCGACCGACAGGGTGCCCGCCAGCGCGTACACCGACCGGCGAGCCGATTCGGAGAACTCGACGCGTCCGCTGCGAACGCCGTACAGCGCCGCCCCGATCCCGTACAGGCACACGACGAGCGCCAGCAGCAGGCATGCACGCCCGAGATCGGCCATCGGCGCCTAGTAGTTCTGCTTCTCGCTCGGCGGAGCGGTCGTGTACTTGGAGGGACACTTGGTGATCAGCGAGTCGCGTTCGCCGATGAATCCGCCGCCCTGCCTACGCACCGTCACGATCACCTCGCGCCCTTCGCGAAACGGGTCGGGCACGGTGCCCGTGTACGCAACCGGCACCGTCGTGCCGCCCGCGCGGTCCTCGACGGCGAATCGCAGCACGGCGCCTTCGCGGTGCACCGAGCCATGCGCCACCGTTCCGGTCACCTGATAGCTCTGCCCGGCCTGCGCCTGGCGAACCAGCTGGCTGGGGCTGAGGGCAGGGCTCGCGGCGCTGAAGCTCGTGTAGATCAGTGCGGTCGCGAGCAGCACGGCCGCGCTCAGCGCCACGATCAGGCGCACGGTTCGCTTGCGCGCTGGGTTCATCGCCGTCCAGTATCTCAAACCCCGGTTTTTCCCGTGCGGCATCTCGATCGTGTGCCGAGCAGGCCAATTCGGCGAATCAGCGAGGAAATCATCCTTGCAGAGCGAAACATTCGGGCGTGAACAGGGTCTTTATGGGCAGGCCATGAGAGCGAGCCTCCCCCATCCCCTCCGCGAAAGGCGGCGACCCTCGCGCAAGCGCCGACTCCGCAGGGGCGAGCGCGCCCACCGATCCGTGGCCTCGAGCTCCAGAACCTCCGACCTCGCGGTCCAGCGCGTACGTGAGGCCGGCGGTCCGCTCGATCACGCCTCCTACAGCTGCGAATGCGGCTACGTGTTCCTGGCGCCGGTCTCCACGAGCGTCGCCTGTCCGCACTGCCACACCGGGCAGGCCTGGTAGGTCCCCGCATCGGCCGGCCCGGGTAGACGTCCCCCTTCGCTCGCCGTCCCGAGCGCTCGATCGACGGCTACTTGATGTGTATCCCCGAGATCGCGCGCGCGATCACGAGCTGCTGAATCTCGGCTGTGCCCTCGAAGATGTCGTAGATCTTCGCATCGCGGTGCCAGCGCTCGACGGGGAACTCGCGCGTGTAGCCGTTGCCGCCGAGGATCTGGATCGCCCGCTCGGTGACCCACACGGCGACCTCACCCGACTTCAGCTTGCTCATCGAGCCCTCGGCGTTCTCGAACGGAACCCGGTTGCGACCCATCCATGAGGCGCGCCACACGAGCAGGCGGGCCGCGTCGATCTCGAGCTTCATGCGGGCAAGCGTGAAGGCGATCGACTGGTTCTCGACGATCTTGCGGCCGAACTGTTCGCGCTCCTTGGAGTACTCGAGCGCGTACTCGTAGGCGGCTCGGGCAATCCCCAGCGCCTGCGCGCCGACGGTGGGACGGGAAGACTCGAAGGTCTGCATCGCCGCCTGGGACTTGCTTTTCTTGCCCTCGCGAACCCTGGCCAGCCGCTCATCGAGCCTGTCCTTGCCTCCGAGCACGTAGCCCGCGGGTACACGGCAGTCATCGAGAAAGACATCCGCGGTGTGCGAGGCGCGCAGGCCGTGCTTTGAGACCTTGGTCCCCTGGGTGATGCCTTGGGCCTCGCTCATCGGCACTATGAAGGCCGCGTGCCCGCGCGCGCCGAGCTCACGATCCACCGAGGCAATCACCACGTGTACGTCGGCGATGCCTCCGTTCGTGGCCCACGCCTTCTGGCCGTTGATCACCCATTCGTTGGCGGCCTCGTCGAACTTGGCCGTCGTGCGCACGCCCGAGATGTCCGAGCCGGCGTTGGGCTCTGAGGCGCAGAAGGCGGCCACCTTGATCTCGTCCACGGTGCCGAAGCAGCGCGGAATCCACTCGCCTATCTGCTCGCCCGTGCCCTGCCCGAAGATCGCCGCCACGGCCAGCGTGGTGCCCATGATCGACATGCCGATGCCGGCGTCCCCCCAGAAGAGCTCCTCGTTGACGAGCGGCAGGCCCAGGCCCGTCGGGTCGGCGAAGAACTGCGCGACGCCCTCGAAGCCATAGAGGCCGATCTTCGCCGCCTCCTGGATGATCGGCCACGGGGTCTCCTCGCGCTCGTCCCACTCATGGCCCGCGGGACGAACGACGTCGGCTGCGAAGCCGTGGACCCAGTCGCGGATGTCCTTCTGGTCCTGGGTCAGTTCCAGCGAGAAGCCGCCCGGCTCCGCGATCGCATCCACCGCTGCCTGTGCCGCCTCGGCGGCCTCTGGAGTCACAAGCGAAGATGTTCCTTGAGCTGACATGGGCGGGATTCTCCTCAGATGACCGGCGTCGCGTGTGTGAGAAGCGTCACGATTGAGACCCCAGAAGGGTAGCCAAGACGAGACGACGAGTCGTTACGAAATCCCTAGCGCGTGTGCCAGGCTTCCTCCTCACGAGTGAGGGCCAGCACCTCCTTGGGCGGCTTGCCGGCCGCCACGTCGGCGATCGTGACGTGCTCGAGCACCTTGCGCAGGTTGGCGCGCAGCGCGATCCACACCTGCTTGAGAGACTCGGCCGAGCCGACGTACTCGAGCTCCTCCGGACGCTGCCCGCGCACTCCCACGAGCGGTCCCTCGACCGCCCGGATCACCTGCGCGAGGCTCACCTGATCGGCAGGCTGGGCAAGCCAGTAGCCCCCTTCGGGCCCTCGCTGGCTGCGGACCAGCCCGGAGGAGCGCAGCTGCGTGAGGATGTTCTCCAGGAAGGAGACAGGGATACGCTGCGCCTGGGCGACCTCATCCACCTTGCGCGGCGACTCCTGGCTCGAGTCGGCCAGCTCGACGACGGCTCGAATCGCGTAGTCGGCCTTGGCGGTGACGTGCATGTCGGGATTCTCGCGGAAAGCGCGGCGGACCGCGGTCGGCGGCCCGGCAGCTCGCGAGCCGGTGCCCGTCCCCTGCCGCTGTGGTAGAAGTTAGGTATCCCTAACTTGTAGGCAGCCGAGCGAAGGACGACCATGGGCTTCTCAGAAACCGTTGCACTGGGCGCGATCGCCGGCTTCACGATCTACATCGGGCTGCCGCTCGGCCGGCTCAGACGGATCGACGACCGCACGCGCGTGGGGCTGGCGATGTTCTCGGTCGGGATCCTCGCGTTCATCTTCATGGATGTCTCCAGGCACGGTGAGGAAATCATCGAAGCCGCCCTGGCTCACTACAAGGCGCACACGGGCAGCCTCGGACACGTGGTGGGCCTGTTCGCACTGCTCGCCGTCGGCTTCACCGTCGGCACGGCCGGCATCTCGCTGGTCGAGCGCTGGCTGCGCTCGCTGCGCAGCGCGCCTGCGCCCGCCGCGGGCGGCGATCCCGCCGCGGTCCTGGACGCGGAGGCGCTCGCCCGCAGTCCTCAGGGGCGCGCGGACGCCCAACGGCGCGCGCTGCAGACCGGGCTCGTCATCGCCGGCGCAATCGGCCTGCACAACTTCGCCGAGGGCCTTGCGATCGGCGTGTCGGCCAAGGCGGGCGCGATCGGCCTGGCGACGGTTCTGATCATCGGCTTCAGCCTCCACAACGCCACCGAGGGCTTCGGCATCGTGGGGCCGCTCGGCGACGTGCGCCCATCCTGGGCCTGGCTGGGCCTCGCGGGGCTGATCGGCGGCGGGCCGACGTTCCTGGGCACGATCGTCGGCTACCAGGTCGACTCGGCCCCGCTCGAGCTGATGTTCTACTCGCTCGCCGGGGGGGCGATCCTGTATGTGATCGGCGAGATCTGGATGGGCATGCGCCGCTACGGCTACCACACGTTCGGCCTGCTGCTCCTCTCCGGAGGCTTCATCCTCGGCGTTGCGACCGACCTGGTCGTCTCCTACGGCGGAGGCTGATCGCGTCGAGCTCCGCTGCCGCGGAGGAGCCGAGCTTCAGCCCGCGGCGGCGGGCGCCGGCCGGCCGGCCGCATCGCCGGCGAGGCCCTGCGGGGACAGACGGGCGGCGAGGGGAAGGCCCAGCAGCGAGACCGCGGCCATTGCCAGGAAGGCGGCGAGCGGATGATGAACGAGGACCTGCACGATGAGGGCGACGACCAGCCCTCCGAGATTTCCCGCCATCCACACGATCGCACCCGCCGTTCCCGCGGCCGGCCCGGCGAGGCGCTCCGCAGCGGCGAGCACGATGGGCAGCGCCGGCAGCAGGAACAGACCCATGACAGCGATCACGCCCGCCCGCACGCCGATCCACGGGGCAAGCCCGAGGGCCACGCACCCCAGGCAGCTGGCCATGACCGCGGAGAGCATGAAGCTGCGTTCGGCACCCCGGCGCGCCACGAGCGCCGGTAGCACGCCGCAGCCGATCACGCCGGCAATCACCATTCCGACCAGCAGCCCGCCGGCGGCGGCTTCCGAGACGCCGGCCGGCTCAAGGAGCGTCTGCAGCCAGGTCGCGAGCGCGACGAATATGCCGAAGCCGAGGAACACGAGCCCGCACAGCGTGCGCATCGGTGCGAGCGCCCACAAAGCCCGCGCGGCGCTTCCGGCGATGGCGGCATGCTCGGTGCTGCGATGCCCCGGACGGCGCAGCGCGAGAGCCAGCGCGATGGCCGGTATCACCGCGAGCACGGCCTCGAGCAGCAGCAGCCGCTCGAGCTGCCCGTGGCCGCCCACCGTGGGGCCGAGCAGCAGGGCCAGAAGTATCCCCAGGAAGCTTCCCGCCGAACCCACCGAGATACCCGCAGCGCGCTGATCCTTCGGCAGGTACTCCCCGGCAAGCTTGCTCACAGCGCTGAGGACGACCGGCTGGGCCACCGCGACCGTTATCTGCCCCGCCATCGCCCAGGCGAACGTGTCACCACCCAGCCGCACCATCCCACCCACAGCGACGAGCGCGCCGCCGGCCGCGAGCACGGGTCGAAACCATCGATCCAGCAGCATGCCGGCGGGAATCGCAAGCGCGACGTACAGCAGCGGGAAGATCTCGGCGAGCCAGCCAACCGCGGCGACCGACACCCCGTAGTGGCGTGCGGTCTCGGTGGTGATCGCCGCATAGGACAGCCACAGCACCTGTGTCGCGGCGCAGACGAGCGCATAGGCGATGATCACCGGCCAGCCGCCGCGCTCCCGCTTCATCCCGGGGACGCTTCGGCGAGACATCCTGCGGTCGGGAGCGATCCTCCCGTCGCGAGTCCTCATCCCGTTGGGAGCCACGGTCATCTGCCTTGCGCAAGCCTATCCGTTTACACTTGGCCGACGGTGGACCTGAGATCCATGTATCGGCCACGCGTGATGATCGCTTGGGCAGCGGTCGGTGGATGCCTGTCGGCGTGCGCGATCGGCGGGATCCCCGGCGACGGCCTTCTCTGCCTCGCGCCCGCGCTGCTGCTCCTTTCGGCCCTGCTCGCTCGGCGTTACCCCGGTGAGCGACTGCTGCTGGCGCTCGCCACCCGCCGGCGCCGTCTGCGCCCGCGGACGGCGAGCGCTCGCCGGCCCGCGCCGGCGGGCGCGCCGACGATGCCACGTGGTGGGTTGCTGATGGCCTTCTCGCTGGCCGTGCGCCCGCCCCCCGCCTGCTCAGCCGCGAGCTAGGTCGCGCGCATCGCGCGCGGACCGCGCTCGCCCGTCTGAGCCCCGTCCACGCGCAGCCTGCGAGGAGTCAAGCCATGCGAGGTCCCCCGCCGATCGCGGGAGCCGGCGCGGCCCCGGCCGCGTCGGCCCGATACACCCAGCCGGGTCCGGCCGGCACGCTCACGCACGCGCGAAGAGCCGTCGCACGCTCTGCCATGCGTCTGGCGATCGCGGGCGCCCTGGCGGCATGCCTGTGCGGGCTGGCGGCGCCGTCCGCAGCGCTCGCCCACGCACAGCTGCTCGCGACCTCTCCCCAATCCGGCTCGACCGTGCCGACGCAGCCAACCGAGGTGATCTTCAAGTTCAACCAGGACGTCGGCGGGACGCTCGGCGCGGTCCGCGTCTACAACGCGCAGGGCGAAGAGGTGGACGACCTCGCGGTCTCCCACCCGGAAGGGCGGGAGCACTGGATGGGCGTCGGCCTGAAGGCGCACCTTCCGGATGGCACCTACACCGCGACCTACCGAGTCATCTCCGCCGACACCCACATCGTCTACGGAGGTCTCGTGTTCAACCTCGGCCACGCCGGGGCGGCGCCGAAGTTCACGGTCGCCGGGCTGATCGGACGCAACAAGAGCGGCAGGGTCACGGAGGTGGCGTTCGGCGTCGTGCGCGGCCTGGACTACCTGACGATCGCCCTCTTGCTTGGGGGCCTGATGTTCCTGCTCGTCGCGTGGCTGCCCGGCTTCGCCGCCGTCGCGGGAGCGGACCCCGAATGGGGGGAGGCGGCGCGGATGTTCGCGAAGCGCGCCCGCTGGCTGCTCATCGTTGCGGTCGTACTCGGCCTCGTGGTGAGCGTGCTCGGCATCCTGCTGCAGGGGGCAACCGCCGCCGGCGTGTCCCTGTGGGCGTCACTGAAGAGCACGATCCTCGAAAGCACGCTCGAAAGCCGCTTCGGGAAGGTATGGGGCCTGCGCGCGATCGACTGGCTGGCGCTGGGAGCGCTCATCGCGACGGCCGCGGCCCTCGCCCGAGCCGCCCGGACGAAGCCGGGCGAGGGCGTCTCGGCAGAGGCAAACCCAAACGCGAGTGTCAGGCCGCGACCCTGGCTGCTCGCCCTGATCGGGCTGGGGGCCGCCTATCTCGCTGCCACGCCGGCGCTCTCCGGCCATGCGAGCGTTCAGAGCCCGACCGCGGTCTTCTTCCCCTCCGACTTCCTGCACGTGCTCGCCGCGAGCGTCTGGGTCGGCGGGATCGCCTGCCTGCTGTTCGTGCTGCCGGCCGCGACCCGGCGGCTCGAGCCTTCACAACGAAGCCGCCTGCTGCTGGCGACGCTCGCGCGCTTCTCGCCCATGGCGCTGGCCGCCGTGGTCATCATCGCCATCACGGGCGTGGTGCAGGCGTATATCGACGTGCGAAGCCTGCACGCCCTCTTCCACAGCACCTATGGCGCGCTGATCATCGCCAAGATCGTCCTGCTGCTCCTCCTGATCTGCCTCGGCTGGATCAATCGCGAACGGGTGATTCCTGCGCTGAGACGCCTGGTCGCCGCAGGCCAGAGCCCTGCGGGCACCGGCGTACTGGCTCGCCGCACGATGCGAGGCGAGTTCGCGCTGATGCTGTGCGTGTTCGGCGTGACTGCCGCGCTGATCACGTATGCGCCGCCGATCGATGCCGCCTCCGGGCCGTTCTCCACGAACACCAGCATCGGGCCGGCCGAGCTCGAGATGACCGTGGAACCGGCCAAAGTCGGCGTGAACACGATCCACCTCTACCTCATCGACGCGAGGACCGGCAGCCAGTTCACCGCCACCAAGGAACTCGTCGCGAAGGCGAGCCTGCCCTCCAAGGGGATCGGCCCACTGCCCCTGCAGGTGAACCTGGCGGGGCCGGGCCACTACATCCTCAGCTCCGCCGTGCTCAGCCCGGGGGGCACCTGGCAGATCCTGATCAACGACCGAGTCTCCGAATTCGAAGAGTACAGCCGCACGGTGAACGTCCCGATCGGATGAGCCGTCAACGACAACAACCGGAAGGGGAACGCAAAATGAGACGACTGGCCACCACCGCGACGCTCGCGGCATTCGGCACGCTGCTCGTGCCCGCGATCGCGCAGGCACACATCAGCCTCCACCCGAACACGATCCCGGCGGGGGCGTTCGCGACGCTCGACGTGCGGGTGCCGGGCGAGCAGGAAGGCGCCTACGTGACGAAGGTCGACGTCCTGTTCCCCCCGGATTCACGGGCGTCGATTTCGAAAACGTGCCCGGCTGGACGACGAATGTCATCGAAACCAAGCTCGCCACGCCGATCAAGGAAGGCGGGGAAACGATCGACACCGAGGTCTCCCAGATCGTGTGGACCTGGACCGGTCCACTGGGCAGGGTCAACAACAACCAGTTCATCAACTTTCCCCTCTCGCTGGCGATTCCCGCGAACACGGCCGGACAGGCGCTCGAATTCAGGACCGTCCAGAGCTACAGCAACGGGCAGGTCGTGCACTGGATCGAACCGTCGCTGACCGCCGAACACCCGGCGCCGAGGATCAACGTCACCGCCAAGGGCGGCGCGATCGAGGACGTGGCGGGTGACGAGGCGGGTCCTGCCGCCGGCGAGACGGCCGCGAGCCCGTCGACGCCGGCGCCCGCCGCGATCTCGAGCGGCGGGGCGAGCAAGGGACTTGCCGTCACGGCGCTCATCCTCGGCGCGCTCGGCCTTATCGTCGGGCTGGGCGCACTGGTGACCGCGAGACGCTCTTCGAGCGGCGCGTAGGCGTCGTCCGTGGGCCGAGACGGGGTCTATGCTCTGCGTCGTGTCCGCGCGTCCGCGTGATGGCCGCCTCGAGGTCTAGCTGGATGCACCGCGAGGCTCTGATCAGTCGCCGTGAAGCGCGCCGGCGAGCGGTTCGCCGCCGACGCCGGGCGGTCGGCCTGCTGCTCGTGACGGCCGCGGCCGTGGCGGCGCTCGTCGCGCTCGATCGCTCGGGTTCTTCAAACCACGACGGCCAGGCGACGCATGCGGCGCGCGCCTCGAGCTCGCCGCTTCGGGGCGTGAGGGCAGGGCGCACGCCGACCCCGGCCGGCGCCGGCGCGGCGACCGGGCGCCCCGGGAGCCAGCCCGTTCCGATCCTCATGTACCACGTCATCGCGGCCCCCCCGGCGGGAGCCCCCTTTCCCGGGCTGTACGTGACGCCCGGCGAGTTCGCCGAACAGATGCAGGCGCTGAGCAGCGCGGGCTGGCATGCGGTGACGCTCGATCAAGTGGAGGCCTACTGGCGCGAGGGCGTTCCACTGGGGACCGGCAAGCCGATCGTGCTCAGCTTCGACAACGGCTACCAGTCGCAGTACACCCAGGCGCTGCCCGTCCTGCGCCGGCTCGGCTGGGTGGGCGATGAGAACATTCAGCTCACGGGCCTTCCCCCCTCACAGGGGGGACTGGGCGAGGAAGAGGTCCGCGGCCTCGTGGCCGCAGGGTGGGAGCTCGACACGCAGGGCATCAGCCACGCGGACCTGACCACGCTGGGAGCCGAACAGCTCCACCATCAGGTCGCCGACGCCCGCACGATCCTCCAGCGGCGCTATCACGTTCCGGTGAACTGGTTCTGCTACCCCTCCGGCCACTACGACGCGACGGTCATCGAAGAGGTGAAGGCCGCCGGGTTCAAGGGCTCAACGACCGTCGTGCCGGGTTGGGCGCGTCCACGGGACGATCCCTACCGGCTGCATCGCCTGCGCGTCCTCGGCGGCACGAGCCCCGCGGAGCTGCTCGCTCAGATCGCGGAGATCCGCGACGACCCGCCGGCACCTCCGTCCTACGGCTGAGTCGCCAGGGCCGGTCGCCGGCGACCGGTCGACGTCAGGCCGCGCCGGCGGCGCCGTTCGCGGCCCAGTCGCGCAGCAGCGTCTCGGTCGCAGCGACGTCGAGGGGACGCGCGAACAGAAAGCCCTGTCCTCCCTCGCAGTCCTCCTCCTTGAGCATCGCCAGCTCATGCTGCTGCTCTATCCCCTCGGCGAAGGTCTCGATCGAGAGGGCCTTGCCGAGCTGCACGAGCGTGCGGATCAGCGTCTCCCCCTGCGGGTTGTGGGTGAGCCCTGAGATGAAGGAGCGGTCGATCTTCAGCGCGTCGACCGGGAACCGCTGCAGATGTGCCAGGGAGGAGTAGCCCGTGCCGAAATCGTCGATCGCGATGCGCACGCCGAGCGCCTTGATCGCCATGAGCCGGACGGCCGTCTCCTCGATGTTGCGCATCAGCATCGTCTCGGTGATCTCGATCGTCAGCGCTCCGGCGTCGAGGCCGCTGCTGGAAAGGGCGACCTCGATATCGGCGATCAACCGGTCTGTGTCGAGCTGGCGTCCGGAGACGTTGACGGCCATGCCGATCTGATAGCCGGCGTTCCGCCACGCCGCGCCCTGCTCACAGGCCTCCTGGAGCACCCATCTGCCGATCTCGGTGATCAGCCCGGACTCCTCCAGCAGCGGGATGAAATCTTCGGGCTGAAGCACTCCCCGCGTCGGATGCCTCCAGCGGACGAGGGCCTCCACGCCCTTGGGGCTCATGTCGCTGAGGGCGAACGTGGGCTGGTAGGCGAGGAAGAACTCGCCGTTGGCGAGCGCGTGGCGCAGGTCCATTTCCAGCTCCATGCGATGCCGGATGGTGTCCTGCATGCCGTTCTCGAAGATGACGTAGCGGTTCCTGCCGTCCCACTTGGCCCGATACATCGCTATGTCGGCGTCGCGCAGGAGCTCCTCGGCCGAGCTCTGCTCGCCCATCGCGATCCCCACGCTCGCCGTGATCGTCAGGTCGACCTCCTTGGCGGCATCGAGCCTGAACGGCGGCTCGAGCGCCTCGAGCAGGCGCTCGGCGACGAGTTGGGGGCCGCCGTCACACGCGGCTTCCTCGGAGATCACGACGAACTCGTCGCCGCCCAGACGCCCCAGCGTGTCGGCCCCGCGAACCACTCCGTCGAGCCTTCCTGCGACCGCCTGGAGCAGTTCGTCGCCGGCGCCGTGGCCGAGCGTGTCATTGATGCCCTTGAAGTTGTCGAGATCGACGAACAGAGCGGCCACGGGCGTCTGGCTGCGGGCGCCGCGCGCGAGCATCTGCTCGACCCGATCGAGGATCAGGGTCCGGTTCGGCAGCCCCGTCAGCGGGTCGTGCGTCGCCAGGAACGCGAGCTCCTCCTCGCGCTGTGCGAGCTCGGCGTCGGTTCGCTGGCGCTCGCTCTCGAAGCACTCACACATCCGAACGAGGCTGATCTCGAGGCTGATCTGCAGCATCCTGAGAGCCTGCGAGCGAGCCTCCGTGGATGCGTCCAGCTCCCGCGCCGCATCGTCGAGCGCCTCGGCCATCACGTCGCGCCAGCATAGACACCGCCGCGTCACCTCGTTCAGCGATGCGGCACGGCGGGCCGCAAGCTCACCAAAGATCTTCCATGCTTCCCGGCCGGTCTCCTGCGCTCGCTCGAGGCTCTCGCCGCCGATCCAGCTGGCAACGGCGACCGTCGAGCTCGTGCAGATGCGCTCGAAGCTCTCCTGCACGATCGAGTCGACGACTTCGCCGGAGTCGATCGTCCGCGCGACCGTCTTCTCCAGCACCTCATCGGCACGCGCTTTCAGCGCCTGGCCCAGCGGAGCGAGATCCACACCCGGCTCGGCTGTCAGGGCAGGCGGCCCGTTCGAGGCCCGCGATCCATTCACGTCCGCTCTCGGCTGTGCTCGACGAGCTGCCATTGCAGACAAATCGGCGCATCGCGATGATTCCTTGAGGGGGGCGGCCTCGCCTGGCCGCCTAGCAGACGTCCTCTGCGGCATGGCTCGCGCTACCCGGTGCCGGCTGTCTCGCCGTCAGACCCAGCAGCGACGATCAGGCTGACTCCCGTGTTCGCGGAGAGCCGTTCGTGCAGAGTCGCGACGCGTGAGGTCGCCTAGCCCCGCAACAGGCGCGTGGCATACGCCCGTACGATGGTCCCAGTCGCGTCCGCGGCCTCAACGCGCAGCCGAAGTTCGACCTCGCCGCCTTCGTTGACTATGTGTTTGAGCATTCGCAGGGCGGCGCCCCGATACCGGTGGGTGAACTGCTCACCGCCTCCGGAAGCGGCCGTGATCGACAGCGACGTCGAGCCGACGTCGAGCGCCGAAGCGCGGACGGGCTTTCTGTGGCGATGCACATGCCATGCCTGAAGCTCGGTGGTGCCCGAGCAGCTCGCGCTACACGTGACCCGGTATGTAACGGTGGGGTGTTTCAACCGGAAGCTGGCTGCGCCGATGATCCTCAGCTGCAAGGCCGATGTTGGTTCGGCGGCCGGTGAGGGTTCTCTTGTGGGTGTCTGTGGTGAGACCGTGAGCATGCTTGCGGGCGTCGTGTACGTGAAGGGTGGGCCGGTACATTCCTTGAGCGTGACGGTGAAGGACGCGGCCCAGTAGATCGTCCCGGGCGTGGCGGTCGCCTTGACCGAGGTGAACGTGTATCCGTAGCCACCTCCCGGCTGGGTCCCCGGCTCGAGCGATCCCGGACCGCTGTCGACGTCGGGACTGGAAAGCAATGCCGGCGAGGAGGCCGCCCTGAAGGACAGCGCGTCACCAGATTCAGCGGAAAAGGTCACGGGCGCGCCAGCCAACACGGTGGCGCCGTTGGGCGGGCTTAGAAGCGCCGAGTGTCGCCCCACGGCTTCCGCTGCATTCGTTTCGAACCCGCATAGAAGTGACGGCGTAGGTCCGGGCATCCAAGCGTACGCGGGAAGAGCATGGGTCGCGCAAGCCAGCGCTCCGAGCACGACGGCCAAGCGGGTCGAACGCAGCCTCATCACTCCCAACGTCGACAGCACCCGCACGGAGGCCACCTCTCGCCACGACTTCTCCACACCAGCCCCCCCCCGATGGTCGATAGAACCTGCGCTCGAACATACAGCGTCTCGAGCTTTGGCGCCGTAAGCGGCGAACGGGTCTCGAACCCGCGACCTCGAGCTTGGGAAGCTCGCGCTCTACCAACTGAGCTACCGCCGCAACCGGGCAGATATTACGCGGCCGACCTCTACCCTTGGTGACCGATGCGACGCCGCCTGATCCCCATTCTGGCCTCGCTTGCCGGCGCCTGCCTGATCGGGCTGCTGATCTACGGCGTGTCGGTGCAGGCGGCCAGCCGCACGCTCGATGAACGGCTCGCCCGCGGCCAGCATCCCGCGGCGCCGCAGGCCACCCGCATGCTGCCGATGCTCGGCCGGGCCGGAACCGCCTCGCTGGCCTCATTCGGGGGCAGGGTGGTGGTGCTGAACTTCTGGGCATCGTGGTGTGTGCCATGCGAGACCGAGGCTCCGCTGCTCGAGCGAGCACAGGGCGAACTGGAACGCCACAACGGCACCGTGCTGGGGGTCACCTACCTGGATGCCTCGCCCGATTCGCTGGCCTTCGCGCGGCGATACCACCTCAGCTACCCCAACCTGCGCGACGACGGCGCCTTCGCGCACTCCTACGGCACCGACCAGCTGCCCGAGAGCTTCATCGTCGATCGCCAGGGCAAGATCGTGGCCATCTCGCGCGGGGAGATCGACCAGGCCTTCCTGAACCGCTCGATCGCGCTGGCGCGGAACTCCTAGTCCCTGTCGCGCGATCGCTTTCGACCGAGCACGAGCGACACAGCGCACAGACCAAGCGCGAGCAGCGCCACGATCGCGACGATCGCGATCCCGGGAGCGAGCGCGAGCGCGAGCACCGCGATCAGCAGTCCAATGGCGACGTCCAGCCGAGCCTGATGGCGACGCCTGCGCGCCTCGCGGCGTCGTGCGCGCAGCCGGGCGATTTCCTTCGAAGGCTCGGTGACGCTCATTGCTTCAAGCGGCGAAACAGGGGTCTTGGGAGACTGCGCAGCGCCATCGTCACCCAGCGTAGAGACGGCGGCGCCCACACCGTATCGGAGCGGCGTTCCAGCCCGTCGGCGACGACGCGAGCGACGGTCGCGGGAGTGCTCGACAGCGGCGGTGGCGCGAGACCCGCGGTCATGCGGGTGTGCACGAACCCTGGACGAACGACGATCACCCGCACGCCATAATCGTGCAGGGCGTCGCCAAGACCTTGCGCGAGCGCGTCGAGGCCGGCCTTGGACGCGCCGTAGACGACATTCGCAGCACGTGCGCGCTCCGCGGCCACCGAGGACAGCACGAGGATCGTTCCGCCACCCTGCAGGCGCAGCCTGCGTGCGCTGTGCATCAACAACGAGCCGGCTCCGACGAGATTGACCTGCAGCACCTCCGCCGCTCCGAGGAGATCCTCGGGCAGGCCACCCCGCTCGCCGAGGATGCCAACGGCGAGGATCACGACGTCGGCGCCTCCCAGCTCATCGAACGCCTCATCGATGACCTGCTCGTGACGCGCGACATCGAGGGCGTCGAGCTCGAAGATGGGCGCCCGGAGGCAGCCGTCGTCGGTGAGCTCCTCGGCCACGCGGCTCAGCGCCGGGACGTCGCGACCGACGAGCGCCACCTCGCGCGGACGGCTGCTCTGCAGCTCGCGCACGATCGCGGTTGCGATCTCCGAGCTGCCGCCGAGCACGACGACGCGTTTGCCGCCGGCACCCCAGTCGATGACCCGCCCCGCGGGACCGCCGCTCACAGGGCCAGCCGCCGCGAGAGATCCGAGCGCAGCCTGCCGGCGGGATCAACCCTGGCGCGCAGAGCTTCGAAGCGATCGAGCCCCGGGTACATCGCGGCGACGGCGGAGCGCCGCAGGCGGGAGTCCTTGGTCAGGTAGACCCGGCCGCCACAGCCGGCCACGAGCTCGTCGAGCTCGTCCAGCGCGCTGCTCAAACCCGGTGCCGCAGCGGGCAGGTCGATCGCGAGCGTCCAGCCGTCCAGCGCAAACGACAGCGGCCCTCCGAATTCAGCCCCCAGACGCTTGAACACGGCCAGATACACGGGTAGACGCAGCGAGCGCAGCAGCTCGATGCAACGCTCCATCGCCGCCTCTCGGCCGATCGGGACGACAAACTGGTATTGGACGAGGCCCGCCGACCCATACAGTCGATTCCAATCGCCGAGCCCGTCGAGCGGGAAGAGGTACGGCGCCAGGGCGACCGGCCGTTCGCGCTCGCGGCGCGGAGCGGCGTGCCAGCGCAACGCGTTGAATGCTCGTACGCTCACCGGTCTCAACAGCCCCCCCGGGAAGCCATCGGGGACCCCGAGCGCCGGCCGGCGCGTCAGGCCCGCCGGATATCCGCCCCCGCTGCCAGGCCTGCCGCGACCAGGTGGCGCGAGCCTGCCCGCCGGCCAGGGGTCCGCTCTGCTCACCACGGCGCGGCCCATTCGCCGGCCGCCGGCCAGCAGGTCGAGCCACGCCACGGAGTAGCGATGGCGCTCCTCCCCGGCCATCAGCGCAAGCGTCTGCTCGAAGCCATCCGTGCGGTCGGTGTCCGTGAGCACCCAGGGCGCGGCGAGCCGCTCGGTATTCACCGTTGCCTGCACGATCACCCCCGTCAGGCCCATGCCGCCGAGCGTCGCGTAGAACAACTCTGGATCGTCCTTCGGTGAGACCTCGACCGGCGGGCCGTCGGGCGTGCACAGCGAGATGGAGGCCACCTGACGGGCAAAGCCACCGTCGCGATGGTGGTTCTTGCCGTGGATGTCGCTCGCGATCGCGCCCGCAAGCGTCACGTGCCGAGTACCGGGCACGACCGGCAGGGTGAGCCCGTGCGGCGCGAGCCCTGCCATGAGCCCTGCGATCGTGGCGCCGGCCTGCGCGGTGACGAGCCCGCGCTCTTGATCGATCGAGAGGATCCGGTTCAGGCCGGCCATGTCGAGTACTACTCCGCCGCCGTTCTGAGCGGCGTCGCCGTAGCTGCGTCCGGCTCCCCGGGCGATCACGCCGGCGCCGCCCAGATCATCCGCCGCCAGCACCTCGGCGACGTCCCCCGCGCTCCTGGCCGCTATCAGGCGAGCCCGACTCGCGAAGGCCCGCCCCCACCCGTACAGCAGCTGCTCCTCCGCGGGCGCCGGGGCCCGCGGGGGGCGCTCAGCGACCGACATAGACCCCGCCCATGAACAGAGCAGCCCACGCCAGCCCGAGCAGCAGCAGCACGCGATCGCGGAGGATCAGCTCCTCGGGCGCCTGGCCGGCGCCGCGCGCCAGCAGCACGGAATAGCGCGCCAGCCAGAGCACGAACGCGGCCATCGAGGCCTCGTACCAAAGCCCGTGCTCGGGCCGCGAGAAGGCCCACATCGCATATGCGACGCTCGCGCAGGTCGCCGCAAGAGCCATCAGCAGCCGCAGGCAGCCGGGTGAGTAGCTGCGCAGGCTCGCGCGGGTGGCGCGATGCGTCGCCTCGCCCAGCTCGGCATAGCGCTTGCCGGCCACCAGGAACACGGCGCACCACGACGTCACCAGAAGAAACCAGCGCGAGAGAGCCACGTCGGTGGCCGCGCCACCCGCTGCGGCGCGCAGCACAAATCCGCCGGCGATCGCCACGATGTCCAGCACGACCACACGCCGCCACCACAGCGAGTAGCTGGCCGTCAACGCCAGATAGATGCACGCCAGCGCCGCGAGCGCCGGGCGCACGGCCATCGATATCGCCAGACCGGCGATCGCCATCGCCGCCGCAAACCACAACGCCCTCGAGGGCGACAGTGTTCCGGCGGCTACCGGCCGCCGGCGCTTGACCGGATGGTGGCGGTCCTGCTCGCGGTCGCGAACGTCGTTGATCAGGTACGTCGCGCTCGAGAGCAGGCAGAAGGCCACGAACGTCGCGGCGACCTCCCGGGCGACGCCCGGATGGTCGAGGATACCCGCGGCGCACGGAGCGGCCAGCACGAGCAGGTTCTTGCTCCACTGCCGCGGACGGCATGCTCGCAGCAGCACACGAGCCGACGATCGCTCCTGGGCCCAGCCGAACGCATGAGCGTTCGAGGCGCCTGCCCTGAGACGGGCCCGGCCTTCCTCCGTATGGGCCGTCACCTCGAATGAATTAATGCGAAGTCTCCAGTAATCCTGAATCGGCGGCAGCGCGCCGCTCTCGCGCCAACCTTCCACATAATCGCGAGATTCCCGCTACACAGTCGCGAATCGCGGTGAGAATGTTCTTAGTGAGAATCCTCCAATGGGAGAATTCGAACTCCGCGGTGCGACATGAGGAGCCTTTACAGTCTGGACGCATGGAGCTCGGCCTCGCCACGCCCCCAAGACGGCGGCAGGTAAAAGTCTCACCGCCACCGCCGCGGCGCGACGCGTTGCGCCGGGTACGCAGGGTCGCGCTGGTGGCTGCGCTCGTAGCGCTGCTGCCGGCGGCCCTCTCCTATCTGAAAACGATGAGCGAACCGTCCAACTCGAGCCTCGGCATCCGCTCTGTGGAGTGGCTGCGCGACCACGGCGCCGCCGGCCTCGTCTCGAGCGTGGAGTCCGCCTACTACTCGTTGACCGCCCCCAGCAAGGGGGGGCCCACGCTTAGAGCGCTGCCTCAGATCGGCTACGGGGCGGCCGAACGGGCCCAGGCTCAGAGGCTCAGGGCCAAACGGCTGGCCGCGCTAGACCGCCCGCATCGGGTCGCGCCGCTGATCCATCCGGCGCTGTCCGGCGAGGGGGTCTGGCGAGCCACCCGACCGGGACTCGGCGTGGGCGCGCCGCTTCTCATCAGCACTCTGCGAAACCAGCCGGAATATCCGCGCGTGCTGGCCGGGCTCGCATGGATCGACGCCAAACGCACCACGATCACGCTCAACCCCGGACGACTCGAGCCGGCGGTGCCGATCCCGCGCGGTTCGATGGACGTACCCCGACGCGGTCGAAGGAGGCTGCTCGCGACGTTCAACAGCGGCTTCAAGTTGAGCGACTCCCATGGCGGGTTTGTCCTCGACGGCCACACCTACGCCACCATGCAGGACGGCCAGGCCACGCTCGTCGGCTACCGCGACGGCCGCGTCGACGTAGTCGACTGGCGGTACGGCGCAAGAGCGTCGAGCTCGGTCTCCTTCGCCCGCCAGAACCTCCCGCTAATCGTCGATGAAGGGCGCCCCAGCCCCAACCTCAACAGCGGCGAATGGGGCGCGACGGTAGGCAACGCCGTTCTCGTATGGCGCTCGGGTATCGGCGTCGACCGTCACGGCAACCTGATCTACGCGGCCGGGGCAGATCAGAGCGCTGCCAGCCTGGCAGACACGCTCGCGCACGCGGGAGCCGTGCGCGCGATGGAGCTCGACATCAACTCCTACTGGGTGAGCTTCATAACCTATGGCGCCGCCGGCGCCGAATCACCGACGAACCTGCTGCCGGGCATGGAACGCTCGGCCACGAGATACCTGTCGCCGGACGATCGCGACTTCTTCGCCGTCTACTCGCGCTAGGCACCTCGTCGTCGAGATACCCTGGGGTCCGTGCGGCGCTCGACCTTGTCCAGCCGACCCTGGTCCCCGGCGGCCCGCGTGCTTGGGCCGCTGACGGCGACCGTCGCGGCGATCGTGCTCTGCGCGGGTGCGTTAGGCGCGACGGCGGCCGCATCCCCCGCTGTGCCCCGCACCTCGCTGCCGACGATCGAGCGCCAGGTGATGTGCGTCAGCTGCAAAATCCCTCTGAACGTCGCCCAGTCACCGCAGGCGGATCGTGAGCGCGCGTACATCCAGGGCCTGATCGACCAGGGCGACACCGAAGCGCAGATCAAGGCCGCGCTCGTCAGTCAATACGGCTCAGCGGTGCTCGGCCTGCCGGCCGCGAGCGGATTCGACCTGACCGCCTACCTCGTGCCGATGATCGCCGTGCTCGCGCTGATCGTTCTGCTGGTGCTGCTCCTGCCTCGCTGGCGCCGCCGTGCCCGTGCCCAGGCCGCCCTGGGGACGGCCGCCACTGCCCTCGACGCCGCCGATGCCACGCGCCTGGACGCAGACCTCGCGCGCTTTGACTGAGCATCGATGATGGGCCGAGCCGCCCGGAGCGGGCGGCGGAGAAACGGTGGCCGCCGGCAGGCCCGGACAGCCCGCTACATCTCCTGCGGCGCGCTCACCCCGAGCAGCCCGAGCGAGCAGGCGATCGTCCGGCGGCTCGCCGCGCACAACGCGATCCGCCGCGATTCCACCGTGCCGGGCTCGGCGCCCACCACCCGACAGTCGCGGTAGAAGGCCGTGAAGCCCTGCGCAAGCTCGAGCGCGTAGGAGGCGATCAGATGCGGTGCGCGCCGCTCGGCGGCCTCCGCCAGCTCGGCCGGGAAGGCGAGAAGCAGCTCGATGAGCGCACGCTCGGCCGCATGCAGCGGCGCCGGGCGCGTGTCGGTAGCGTCGGCGAGCCCACGCCCGCCTTCGATTGCCCCCACCCGCTGGTCACCGGCCTTTGCGAGGATCGAACAGATACGCGCGTGCGCGTACTGCACGTAGTAGACGGGGTTCTCGCTCGACTGCTCGCGAGCGAGCTCCAGGTCGAGGTCGACGGTCGTGTCGTGCGAGCGTGCCAGCAGGTACCAGCGCATCGCGTCACGACCGATCTCCGACATCAGCTCGTCGAGGGTCACGAACTCGCCGGCCCGCTTGGACATCTGGGCGCGCTCGCCACGGTGCACCAGGTGGACGAGCTGCATGATCAACAGCTCCAACGACTCGGGGTCCCCGCCGAGTGCCTCATAGGCGGCCTTCATCCGGCGCACGTACCCATGGTGATCGGCCCCCCACACGTCGATCTGACGATCGAAGCCCCGCTCGCGCTTGTCCTGGTGATAGGCGATGTCCGATGCGAAGTACGTGTGCTCGCCGCTCGAGCGCACGAGCACCCGATCCTTGTCGTCGCCGAATTGGGTCGTGCGCAGCCACAGCGCGCCCTCGCTCGTGTAGGTATAGCCATGCTCGGAGAGGATCGACAGCGCGCGCGCGACGGGGCTCGGGTCGCCTTCGTGGAGGGCGCTCTCGTACGCCCAGTGGTCGAATTCCTGCACGCCGAACGCCGCGAGCGAAGCCTGCATCTGCGACACCATCGCCCTGACGGCGGCGCGACCGAGCACGCCTGGATCGATCGGATCCGCCCCCGCGAGATCCACAAGCTGCTCGACGTAGGCGCCGCGGTAGCCGTCCTCGGGCACGGGCTCGCCACGCGCCAGCGCGAGCACGGATTCTCCGAGCTTTCGCACCTGTGAGCCGGCGTCGTTGACGTAGAACTCGCGCTCCACCCGGTAACCGCGAAAGGCGAGCACACGGCCCAGGGCATCGCCGTAGGCGGCATTACGCGCGTGGCCGACATGCATCGGCCCGGTGGGGTTGGCTGAAACGAACTCGACCAGCACGTGCTCGGCTGCCTCGGGGCGCCCCGCGCCAAACCGCACCCCGGCGGCGAGAACGTCGCCAAGCGCCTGCAGAAGCCATGCGTCCGAGAGAAACAGGTTGAGAAAGCCGGGGCCGGCCACGTCGAAGCGCTCGAGGCTCGCGCCGAGGCGCGCCTGCACCGCGTCACCGAGCTGCTCGGCCACCGCGCGGGGCGGAGAGCCGAGACTTGCGGCCAAGAGCAGCGCCGCATTCGTCGAGTAGTCGCCGAAATCGGCGCGCGGCGGGCGCTCGAGCGTGATCGCTCCCCGCTTGCCGCCCGCGGATACGCCCTTGGCGGCATCGGCCTCGCGCGACAGGGCGGCGATCGACGTCGGGCCCGCGAGCTCCTCCGCCGCCGCCAGCACTACTCCGCGTAGGCCGTCGAGCGGCGAGGAAGGTTCGGTCACGAGCTTTCCCGAGGCGGCGTGGTCATCACTGGGCAGATCCAATCCTGGGTCCGAGGTCGGCGATTGCGATACTAGCCGTGTGAATGACCAAGACTCAGGCGCCGAGCGCCACATAAACATCCATCTCTCCCCCGAGATCATGGGGGGCGTATACGCGAACTTCGCGAATGTCAGCCATTCCGACTACGAGTTCACCGTCACCTTCGCTCGCGTCGACCATGAGGTCGAGTCCGAAGAGGTTCCGGGCGTTGTCGTGTCGCGCGTCAACCTCTCCCCCCGCTTCATGCGCGAGCTGATCGACGCGATGGAGGACAACTACTCCAAGTGGCGCACACGCGAGGGCATCAAGAACCTGCCCGAGTATGGGGGGACGGAGGCCGGCTCGAAGGAGGAGTAGTGCCGCGCGGGGGGCCCGGCAGAGACGGCAAATGAAGGTCGCGGTCATCTCCGACATCCACGCCAACCGACACGCCTTCGAGGCGACGCTCGATGCGGTCGCCGCCAGCGACGCGGCTGAGCTCTGGTGCCTCGGCGACCTCGTCGGTTACGGGGCCGAGCCCGATGCCTGCATCGAGCTCGCGCGCGAGCATGCCGCGGTTTGCCTGGCCGGCAACCACGACATGGCCGTCACCGGCGAGATCCCACTCGACGAGTTCTCCCGCGGGGCGAGCCTCGCCGCGCAGTGGACCCGCGAGGTCATTGCCCCAGAGAACCTGGCATTCCTCGCGGGATTGAGCCCTGAAGCCCATGAGGGGGCGGTAGGGCTCTACCACGCGAGCCCTCGAGACCCGGTCTGGGAGTACGTCCTATCGGCGCTTCTCGCTGAGCTGTGCCTTGACAAGCAGCGCGACCGCATCTGCCTGATCGGCCATTCGCACGTCGCGCTCTCGTTCGTCCGCGACGGCGGTTCGTTGGCGACCGGAGAGCCTCAGCGCGACGGGGCGGAGCTCGACGTGGCGAGCGGCGAGTGGCTGATCAATCCCGGCAGCGTCGGCCAGCCGCGTGACGGTGACCCCCGCGCATCGTGGCTCCTGCTCGATCTCGCCGACCAGACGGCTTGCTTTCAGCGCGCGGAGTACGACGTCGCAGGCGCGGCCGGTGCGATCCGCTCGGCGCGCCTACCGGATTCCCTCGCCGAGCGGCTGCAGTACGGTCAATGACCATGCGCGACTTGTCGAAAAGGACACAGAGCTGATGGCCCACCTCTCCGGCGCCGGGGCCCCCGACAGCGCCTCCATCCGGGGTCGTTTCGCCCAGGTGCTTCTGGTGGGCATCCTCGGTGGGGCCGGCCCGCTGCTGGCCTCCTGCGGGAGCTCCGGCGCCGGGCTCATACCGGCTCAGAACGCGGGTCCGCTGCAGAGCGATTTCGACGCCGTCGCCGAGGCGGCGGAAAGGGGCAATGGAAGCTGCGCGGCGACCGAAGAAGCGATCCTCAAAACCGAACAGGATTTCACCACGCTCCCGGTGACGGTCGACGCGGGCCTGCGCGGCCGTCTGCACGAAGGCATCACAAAGCTGCATGCCGACGCACTGGAACTGTGCAAGCAGTCGCTGTCTGTGACGACCGCCACGAGCACGTCGACGAGGACGAGCCCGGCGACCACGACGCCACACACCACACCGACGAGCCCCACGGTCACCCAACCCACGACCACCCCGGCACAAACGACCCCGACGACCACTCCCCCTACATCGGGCTCGGGCGGAGGCACCCCGGCGCCGGGCGCAACGGGCGGCGAAGGCTCTCCCGGGGCAGGCTCAGAACAGGGCGCGGGCGCGGGGCCCGGGGTCGGCGGCGCGGGGGACGGCGGGCAGGGAGCAGGCGCCGGCGGGCAGGAAGGGTCCAAGTGAGCGATCGGGGATCGGCGGGCGTCGAGATCGCGGGGCGCTATCGCCTCGAGGGCCGGTTGGGCTTCGGCGGCATGTCGACGGTTCACCTCGCGGTCGACATGCGTCTCGAGCGCCCCGTCGCCGTGAAGCTGCTGGCCGAGCATCTCGCCGAGGACCCCACGTTCGTGTCGCGCTTCCAGCGCGAGGCGCAGGCCGCGGCGCGCCTGGTACACCCCAACATCGTCCAGGTATTCGACTCCGGGCAGGACGACAGCACGGGCCAGTACTTCATCGTGATGGAGTACATCGAAGGTTCCTCCTGCGCGGAGATCCTGCGCGACGACGGCTGGGTGGAGGTCGGGCAGGCCATCTCGATCGTGGAGCAGGCGTGCGAGGGACTGCACTACGCCCACCGCCATGGCGTCGTACACCGCGACGTGAAGCCGGGCAACCTCCTGCGCGCGCGCGAAGGCGCGGTCAAGCTGGCCGACTTCGGAATCGCCAAGGCCACCGAGCAGTCGAGCATCACCCAGGTCGGCTCAGTGCTCGGCACCGCCGCGTATCTGGCGCCCGAGCAGGCGCGTGGCGAGGAGGCCGGGCCGAGCGCCGACCTCTACGCGCTTGGGGTCGTCACCTACCAGCTCATCTCCGGGCGCCTGCCCTATGAGGCGACCTCGCTCACGGAGCTCGCGCTCAAGCAGCAACAGGAGGAGCCCCCTACGCTCGACACGCTCGTCGCCGCCGTCGGCCCCGAGCTGGCCGACGCCGTTGCGATCGCGCTGGCACTCGATCCGCGCGACCGCTACCAAAGCGCCCGTGCGATGGGTCGCGCACTGACCGACGGCGCGGTCGGCATCGCACCCGCAGGGCGGCAGGCGGGCGCTCCGGGCGCCGAAGCCACGCAGGCAACGAGCGTGCTCGAGAGGAGCACCGGCGCGCGCGACTCGCGCAGTCTCGGCTCGGGGGCAAAGGCCACCGGCGCGATCAGCCCCCGCCGTCCTCGCCCCGGTCCGTCCAGGGATCAGCGGCCGATGGTTCCCGCCGGCGAGCCTCCCGCGAGCGACGCCCGTCCCCGGCGCTCAGCGATCGGTCGTCTGTTCCTAGCCCTGCTGGCGCTGCTCGTCGTGGCGGTGGTCGTGGGCGCGGCCGTGCTCATCACCACACCGGCAGAAACCAAGGTGATGCTGCGCGAAGTCGCCTACTCTGACGTTCATCAGGCTTCCTCGGCGCTCAAGCAGCTCGTCTCCGAAAACACCAAATAGAGCGGCCGGGCGCCGCCAGCAGCGGCCCAAAATGCTCGCTTCCATCGTCGACGTCAGCCATATCGGCTACCCAGTGCTCTTCCTGCTCGTCATGTCCGAGTCCTCGGGTGTGCCCGTCCCAGGCGAGACGGCCCTGATCGCCGGCGCGTTGCTCGCCAGTCGTGGCCAGCTGAGCATCGAGCTGGTGATCGCGCTCGCGGCGGCCGGGGCGATCGTGGGGGACAACATCGGCTATGTGATCGGGCGCAAGGGCGGGCGCTGGATACTCGAGAGGCCGGGACGGTTTCACCGCCAGCGCCTGGAGGTGCTGGCGACCGGGGAGCCGTTCTTCGAGCGCCACGGCCCGAAGGCCGTATTCTTTGGGCGCTTCATCTTCGGGCTGCGGGTGTGGGCGTCCTGGCTCGCCGGCGCGACCCGCATGCACTGGCGGAAGTTCGCCTTCTGGAACGCATGCGGCGGCGTGTGCTGGGCGATCGCCATTGGCCTGATCGCATACGTTCTCGGCCAGTCCGCCAGCAACGCCATCGAAGCCTTCGGCCTGTACGGTCTCGCGGCGTTCGTCCTGGCGGTTGGCGGAGTGCTGCTGGCGCACCGTCGTCACCGGCGCCGCTCCACCGCGAACGATGGCGCACCCGCGCGCAAGCCCACGCTCGACCCACGCGGCGATCCCCCGTCCCCCCAGCAGTAGTGCGAGCCCTGGCTCAGCAGCCGCCGGCGGCGCCGTTGCCGGCGCCGTTACAGGGCGCGATCCGCTCCCACATGTCCGCCAGCAGGCTCAGCTCGCTCTCTGAGAAGCGCGAGAGGAAGTGCTCTCGCACGACGGCCAGATGCGTCCCGCGCGCTTCGGCGAGGCGCTCGCGCCCGGTCTCCGTCAGGCAGGCGTAGGAGCCGCGCGCATCGTGTTCGCAGGAGCAGCGCTCCAACAGCTCCTCGCGCTCCAGGCGGTCCACAAGCCTCGTGAGCCCGCTACGCGACAGCTGCGCGTGCTCGGCGAGATCGCACATGCGCATACGGCCCGTGTCGGACTGCTCCAGATGGTGGAGCACCTCATAGGAGCTCATCGGCAGGCGGTGCGCCTGCTCGAGCTGCGCGTCCAGACGCTTGGCCAGACAGGCATGCGCCCTCAGGAGACCGCGCCAGGCCCGCTGGACAGTCTCCGGTGGCTCCCCCTCGCCGGTGCCCGGTTGCTCGGCAGGCGAGATCTTGACGGCGGTCGCGGTTGGCATGGCGGTCAGAAACGTAAATGCTTTCTCAGTCGAACATAGCAGCGTCTAAGGGCGCCCCGCGGGAGCAACCGCTCAGCGGCGGGTGGCTCTCCACGTCCACCACATCATCAACGGCTGCAGCGGCAACCGCGCGTAGAGCGCCCAGCGGGGAACCCCGCGGAAGCGCTCGGGCGCACGGGCCATGTACAGGTTCGCCGGAAACACCGCGGCCAGCAGAACGACCAACCCTGCACCCGCAGCCCGTCGCGTGGAGGGGATCAGCACCCCCAGCCCGCCCGCGATCTCGGCGACGCCGCTCGACCGCACGAGGCGCGTGGCCTCTCCCTGCCACCGGGGCGGGACGATCTGCTCGTAGGCACGGGGCATCAGGAAGTGGTTCACCCCCGCGCCGAGGAAAAACAGGCTGAGCAACCTGGTCGCTCTCATCGGGGCTCGAGCAATGATTGCCCGGTCATCTGCGCCGGCGCGTCGATCCCCAGCAACTCGAGCACCGTCGGCGCGACGTCGGCCAGGACGCCGCCCCGCTGGCGCAGGTCCACCCCGGGGAGGGTCACGATCAGCGGCACCGGATTGAGCGAATGAGCCGTGTTGGGGCTGCCGTCCGGCTCGAGCATGTGATCGGCGTTGCCGTGATCGGCCGTCACCACGCACACACCGCCGCCCTCCCGCACCGTCGCGACGACCTCGCCCAGACACTCGTCGACGGTCTCGATCGCCGTGACCGCCGCCCCGATCACGCCCGTGTGCCCCACCATGTCGGCGTTCGCGAAGTTGATGATCCCGAACCTGGGACGATCCTCACGCCATGCCCGCACGAACGCCCCGGCGGCCTCGCGTGCGCTCATCTGCGGCCTGTGGTCATACGTGGGCACGTCGCGTGGCGAGTCCACGAGCTCGCGCCGCTCGCCCGTCAGCGGCGCCTCCTCGCCGCCGTTGAAGAAGTAGGTGACGTGGGGGTACTTCTCGGTCTCGGCCACGTGCAGCTGTCTCGCGCCGGCGCCGGCGAGCACCGCCGAAAGCGTCGTAGGCGGGCGCTCGGGCAGGAACGCGACCGGATAGGACCAACCCTCCTCGTACTCGGTGAACGTCGCATAACGCTCGACGGGTGGCGCCCCTCCGCGGCCGCTCCAGCCGGGCAGCGACTCGGCGCCGCCGGTTCCCGACCCGAACCCCGGCTCGGCGAGCGCCCTGGTCAGCTGGCGCATGCGATCGGGTCTGAAGTTGAAGGCGATGACGCTGTCGCCCGGCCGGATCCTCGCCTCCTCGCCAACAAGCGTGGGCTCGATGAACTCATCCGTCTCCCCCCTCCCGTAAGCGGCAGACACCGCCTCCTCGCCACTGGCGGCGCGGTTCGGCGCGCGACCGTGCACGAGCATGTCATAGGCACGCTGGGTCCTGTCCCAGCGTCGGTCGCGGTCCATTGCCCAGTAGCGTCCGATCACGGATCCCACCCTCACCGACGACGCGCGGTCGAGCTCGGCGAGATATCCCGCGCCGGCGTGCGGCAGCGTGTCTCGGCCATCGGTGAACGCGTGCACAACCAGATCCTCGACCTCCAACGACCGCGCCAACTCGATGAGCGCACGCAGATGCTCAAGCGAAGAGTGCACCCCTCCGTCGGAGACCAATCCCAGCAGGTGCGCCCGTGCCGGCCCCACCGAGCCCGGCGCGCCGACGAGCGCCTCGCGCAAAACGGGGTTCTCGGCAAACGACCCGTCGGCGATCGCGTCGTCGATACGCACGAGATCCTGGCGCACGACCGCACCGGCGCCGAGGTTCAGATGTCCGACCTCCGAGTTGCCCATCTGCCCCTCGGGCAGACCAACCGCCCTGCCCCAGGCCGTGAGCGTCGTGTGCGGGTAGGCCCGCCACAGCGAGTCGAACACGGGCGTGCGAGCGAGCGAGACCGCGTTGCCCGGTCCGGGCTCGGCCAGTCCCCATCCATCCAGAACCACCAGCGAGACCGACGGGACCGGCACGCGCGACGGTGCGGGCGCCTCGGTCATCCGGCAGCGATCGAGGCGATCTGCGCGAAGGCGCCCGCCTCGAGCGACGCGCCCCCCACAAGCGCCCCATCGGCGTCGTCGAGCGCCAACAGCTCGGCTGTGTTGTCCGGCTTCACCGACCCGCCGTACAGGATCCGCACGGCTTGCGCCGCCTCGCCGTCGCGGTCGCCGACGAGCGCGCGGATGAACGCGAGCGCCTCCTGGGCCTGCTCGGGGCTCGCCACCCTGCCGGTGCCGATCGCCCAGATCGGCTCGTAGGCGATGACCACCTCCGCCAGGCGCTCGCCGGGGACGCCGGCCAGGTCGTCCCTGATCTGCTGGCGCAGCTTGCGGTCGGTTTCACCCTTCTCGCGCTCCTCCTCGGTCTCCCCAACGCACAGGATCGGGCTCAACCCGGCCGCGAGCGCGGCCGGCACCTTCTGCGCGAGCACCCTGTCGGTCTCGCCGAACAGCTCCCGCCGCTCGGAGTGGCCGAGAACCACTCCCTGCACGCCGACCTCGCTCAGCATGCCGGCGGAGACCTCGCCGGTGAACGGGCCTTCCGGCTCCTGATGCATGTTCTGGGCGTAGACCGCGACCCGCGACCCCCGGGCGCTGTCGACCAACGCCTCGAGCGCGGTGAAGGGGGCGCAGATCGCCACGTCCACAGTCCCAAGCGCCGATACCGCCGGCAGCAGGGCCTGGATGTACTCCTCGGCCTCGGCCCTCGTCTTGTGCATCTTCCAGTTGCCCGCGATCAGCGGGGTCCGGGCGCTCACGAAGTCACGCCCGCCCCCTCGAGCGCCTGCACTCCAGGAAGCGTCTGGCCCTCCACCAGCGCGAGCGTCGCGCCACCACCGGTTGAGAGATGATCAACGGCATCCTCCAGGCCGAAGCGGGCGAGCGCCGCGGCCGAGTCGCCGCCGCCGACCACGGTGAGGCCCGGGGCGTCGGCCACGGCCTGCGCAACGGTGCGCGTGCCGCCCGCGAACGGCTCGAGCTCGAACGCGCCCATCGGACCATTCCAGAAGACGGTTCCGGCCCGTGCCACCTCGCGCGCGTAGCGCTCGGCCGTCGTGGGGCCGATATCCAGCCCCATCCAGCCCCTCGGCACCTCGACGCCGTCGAGCACGCGATGCTCGGCATCCTCGGCCAGGCGGTCTCCGATCACGAGGTCATCGGGCGTCATCACCGAGGCCCGTCCCGGCCTGACCGCCTGCGCCAGCAGACCGCGGGCGTGCGAGGTGTCCTCGTCCTCGCACAGCGAGTCTCCGACCCTGTGTCCCTGGGCGCAGAGGAATGGAAAGCACATCGCCCCGCCGATCATCAGGACGTCGGCGACCTCCAGAAAGCGGTCGATGACTGCGATCTTATCGGCGACCTTGGAGCCACCGACGATCACGGCGAGGGGACGGCTCGGGTTCTGCATGATCTTGGTCAGCGTCAGCACCTCGGCTTCCAACAGCCGCCCGGCGGCGCTCGGCAGCAGGTGGGCCACTCCCTCGGTGCTCGCGTGGGCGCGGTGGGCCACTCCGAAGGCGTCGTTCACGTAGGCGTCCGCGAGCTGCGCGAGCGCACCCGCGAAGTCCGGATCGTTGATCGTCTCGCCCTCCTCGAAGCGCACGTTCTCCAGCAGGAGCACCTCACCCTCTGCGAGCTGTTCGGTGAGCGCCTTGACCTTCTCGCCGACGACCGCCGGGGCGAGCGTCACCTTGGCGTGGGTCAGCTCGCGCAGCCGCTCGAGCACCGGGCGCATCGAGAGGCTGTCATCGTGCCCGCCCTCGGGTCGACCGAGATGCGAGACCAGCACGAGCTTCGCACCCCGCGCGCGCAACTCCTCGATCGTCTGGAGCGCCGCGACGATGCGCGTGTCATCGGCCACGACGGGCATGCCGTCAGGTCCGGTCTCCAACGGGACATTGAAGTCGACTCGCACCAGCACCCGCTTGCCGCGCACGTCCAGCTCGTCGAGGCTCCTCACCGATTCACCATCCCGCTTTCCCCCGCCTCACGATATCCCCGCGCGTGCGCCCCCGCGGGCCGATCAACCGGCCGCGCGCTCACAGCACCCTCTGCGCCAGCTCCACGAGCCGGTTGGAGTAGCCCCACTCGTTGTCATACCAGGCGACCACCTTGAGCATCGTGCGATCGACCACCGCGGTCAGCTGCGAGTCGATGATCGCGGAAAACGGGGATTTGACGATGTCGGTCGAGACGATCGGATCCTCGGTGTACTGCATGATCCCCTCCAGCGGGCCGCTCTGCGTGGCTGCGCGAAGCGCCCCGTTGATCTCATCGACGCTCGTCTCGCGCTCGCACTCCACCGTGAGGTCGACGACCGACCCTGTGGGCACCGGCGCGCGCACCGCGAAGCCATGCAGCTTCCCCTGAAGCGGCGGGATCACGAGCCCGATCGCCTTCGCAGCGCCCGTGGAGGCCGGAATCAGGTTGATCGCCGCCGCCCGCGCCCGGCGCAGGTCCTTGTGCGGGAGATCCTGCAGCCGCTGGTCGGCCGTGTAGGCGTGGATCGTGGTCATCAAACCGTGCTTTACCCCGACCGTGTCGTTGACCACCTTGGCCACTGGCGCCAGGCAGTTCGTGGTACACGAGGCGTTCGAGATCACGTCGTGGCGATCGCGGTCATACACCTCGTCGAAGTTCACCCCCAGCACCACGGTGGCGTCCGGATTCGTGGCCGGAGCGGAGATGATCACCTTCTTGGCCCCCTGAGCGAGATGCTTGGCGGCGCTCTCGCGGTCGGTGAACAACCCGGTCGACTCGATCACCACGTCGACGCCGAGATCCCCCCACGGGAGCGCCGAGGGGTCGCGCTCGGCGAGCACCTGCAGCGTCTGACCGTCGACCTCGAGCGCACCGTCGCGCTCCTCCACGACGCCTGGATAGGGTCCCAGGATCGAGTCGTAGCGGAGCAGGTGGGCGAGCGTTCTGGAGTCGGTGAGGTCGTTGACGGCCACCCACTCGATCTCAGCTGGCAGCTCCCGTTCCCTGGCCTTTGCGGCGCGAAAGACGTTCCGGCCGATCCGGCCGAATCCGTT
Source organism: uncultured Solirubrobacteraceae bacterium (assembly GCA_963717415.1). Classification (GTDB taxonomy): domain Bacteria; phylum Actinomycetota; class Thermoleophilia; order Solirubrobacterales; family Solirubrobacteraceae; genus Palsa-744. The sequence goes on from OY970331.1 coordinate 280,054, forward strand.
GATCCCCACGCGTACGGGCATGCATCGTCTCCTGAAGCGAAAATGAACGATGCCGGGTCGCGAAGCGTCGCTTCGTCGCCCGGCGAACGCGTGGAAGGCTATCAGCGGGCCGGTTTGGCCCCGTTTCAAGGACTCCGCGGCGCCTTGTCGATGTCGCGGTGGGTGACCGCCACGTCGAGATCGTTCTGCTCGCGGTAGCGCGCTGCGAGATGCTCTGCGATCACGACCGAGCGATGCCGTCCGCCGGTGCAGCCGATCGCGATCACGAGATGGGCCTTTCCCTCGGCGACATACTGCGCGAGCAGGAAATCGAGCAGGGCGTGCAGCCTCACGTACAGCTCCTCCAGACGTCCATCGCGAGCGATGTACTCGATGACGCGCTCGTCGTGCCCGGTCAGCTCACGCAGCTCTGGCTCGTAGTGCGGGTTTGCCAGGAAGCGCACGTCGAATGCGAGGTCCTCCTCCCGCGGCGGGCCGTGCTTGAAGCCGAAGCTCATGAACGTCAGCGCCAGCCGCCCGGCCGCCACCCCCGGCAGCAGCTCCCCGGAGATCTTCCTGCGGAGCGTGGCGGCCGACATGGCGGTCGTGTCGATCACGAAATCCGCGCGGCTGCGCAGCGGCTCGAGCAGGGCGCGCTCGGACGCGACGCCCGCCGCGACGCTGCCGTCGGGTGCGAGCGGATGGCGCCGACGCGTCTCCTTGTAGCGGGTCACGAGCGTCTGCTCGGCGGCCTCGAGGAACAGCACGTGGTGGGTCAGCCCGAGCGCATCCAGATCGTCGACGACGGCCCGCAGGGCCTCGAAGTACACGCCGCCGCGGACGTCGGAGACGACGGCGGCCCGCTCGACCTTGGAGCCCTCGTGGACGAACAGTTCCACGAGCGACCGGATCATCTCCGGTGGCAGGTTGTCGACGCAGAAGTAGCCCGCGTCCTCGAACACGTTCAGCGCCGTGGACTTGCCCGCGCCCGAGAAGCCCGTGATGACGACGAGGTCCTTCAGGCGCGGCCCGCCTTCCGGCTCGCCGGGCTTATCGCTCGATTTTCGATCCGCCGCGCCACGCAGCGGACGCAGGGGCCTGATCACGGCCATCACTCATCATTGTGCCCATTGCCGCGGACATTCCCGCCGCTTGCCGAGGCTCAGCCTGCGCGGTGCAGGTGGCCGTGCAGTTCCCGCGCGACCTTCGCGGGCAGACCGGGAACGGCCTGCAGCTCCTCGCTCGAGGCGGTGACGATCGCCTCCGGCGAGCCGAAATGCGTGAGCAGGGCACGCTTGCGCGCGGGCCCGATGCCCGGCAGCTCGTCGAGCAGCGAGCTCGTCATCGCGCGGTCGCGCCTCGAGCGATGGTGGGCGATCGCGAAGCGATGGGCCTCGTCGCGGACGCGCTGAAGCAGCTGCAGGGCGGGCGTCGAGTGATCCAGCACGAGCGGCGTGCGGCGTCCGGGGATGTACAGCTCCTCGATGCGCTTGGCCAGCGATACGACGGCGACGCCGCGATCGCGAAAGCCGCGCAACGGCGCGAGGCCTGCCGCGAGCTGGCCCTTGCCGCCGTCGATCACGACCACGTTCGGCAGCGACGCGAAGCTCGTGTCGTAGTCGGGATCGTGCGGCGAGATGTCCGTCTGGCGCTCCCACTGGGCGTAACGCCGGCCAAGCACCTCAGCCAGCGCCGCGTAGTCGTCGGGCGCACCGTCGAGCTCGCGAATCGTGAAGCGGCGGTAGTCGGCCTTCTTCGGCGCCCCTCCCTCGAACACGACCATCGAGGCCACGGTGTGGGTGCCGCCGAGATTGGAGATGTCGAAGCACTCGATGCGGATCGGCAGCACGTCGAGGGCGAGCGCCTCGCGCAGGCCTTCGAGCGCATCCACGCGACTCTGGCGCCGGCGCTCGGAGCGCAGGCGTTCCTGATCCAGGGCGAGCCGGGCGTTGCGCTCGGCCAGCTCGAGGATCCTGCGCTTCTCGCCGCGCTCGGCGGCGCGCAGCTCGACCGGTCCGCCGCGGCGCCTGGCGAGAGCGTCGGCGAGCGCGGGTCGGTCGGCCAGCTCACGCTGCACGACGAGCAGCGCGGGAATCGCCATGTGTCCGCCGTAGTACTGCAGCATGAACTCCTCGGCCACCTCCGCGAGGTCGCGCTCGGTCTCGTTCGACAGGTAGAACGACTGGCGATCGGAGAGCACCCCGTCGCGCACCTGGAACACCTGGGCGTTCGCCTCGCTGCCGTCGACCGCGACGGCAACCGCATCGAGCGTCCCCACCGACTCGTTGGCGACACGCCGGCGCTCCATCAGCGCGTGAACCGCTCGCAGCCGGTTGCGCTCGAGCGTCGCCTGCTCGAACTCCTCAGCCGCGGCCGCGGCGGACATGCGCTGCTGCAGATCGCGCTCGATCATCTGGAAGCGACCCGATAGAAAGTCGATCACCCCCTCGATGCCGCGCCGATAGTCGGCCTGGGACACGTAGCCCACGCACGGCGCCTCGCAGCGCTTGATGTAGTAGTCAAGACAGGGGCTGCCGCTGCGCCGCCCCGGCTCGGGGCCGGTGCAGGAGCGGAACATGAACACCTTGGCGAGCACCTCGAGCGTCCCCCGCACCCGCTTGGCGTTCGAGTACGGTCCGAAGTAGGCCCGTCCTGCGCGGTGGCGCTCGCGCGTGAAGTAGACCCGCGGGAAGGCCTCATCGAGCGAGATCGCGATGAACGGGTAGGACTTGTCGTCTCGCAGCCTGATGTTGAAGCGCGGGCGGTACTGCTTGATGAAGCTCTGCTCGGCCAGCAGCGCATCGGCCTCGCTGGCCACCACGACGCACTCGATGTGCTCCACGCTCGCGACCATCTCGGCGTGGCCGGGACTGCTCGGCAGCTGGGCCTTCGAGAAGTGCGACGCCACGCGCTTACGCACCGACTTCGCCTTCCCGACGTACACCACGCGGCCTCGGCCGTCGCGAAACAGGTACACGCCGGGCTGATCGGGCAGCGCCCTGCGCTGCTCGGCGAGGCTCGCCTTCGCCTCGAGATCTGCCGCAGGTGCCTCGCTGACCGCCATCCACCCGAGGATACGAGGCGCCCGCGGCGCCCGCGGCGGCGAGGCGCTGGGACCGGTCAGTAGGCGCGCCAGCGACGGTAGACGACCAGCAGCGCGTATACCACGAGCCCGATGAGCGCAAACCAGAGGACCTCGCCGATGCCGGTTTGCCACATTCTCGTCCGCGCCAGGAACGCCAGCACGCCGAGGGCGAGCCCCCCGTAGAGCATGCCTCGGTAGCGGTCGCCGAGCGCGTACACGGCGACCCGCTGTTCGCGGTAGAGGCGCAGCCCGAGATAGCCGATCCCCACACCGAACGCCACCCACAGGATGGCTTCGAAGGTGCTCGCCGCGCGACCGCCCCCCGGCAGGAAGTACACGGCCGCGGCGATCGCCACGACGATCGCCAGGTTCCGCGCGGTCTTGAACCCGTCCATGGCAGAAGTCTAGGCCAGCGGCCTCAGTCGATCAGCGCCTCGAGGCGGCTATAGGCGTCCTCCACCGCCCGCCTGGCTGCCGTGTGCCGGGCCTGGGACTTGGCGGCCTCGTACTGCGTGGCCCAGGCCGCAGGATCGGCGAGCTCCTGCTCGAGCGCGCGCATCGCGGCCTCGGCGTCCTCCACGGCGAGCTCTGCTTCGTGCTGCGCGCTCAGGCGGTTCTTCGAGGGGCCCTTGGGTCCGGGCTTCGGCGTGGCCCTGGCCTTCCTCTTCGCTGCTGTGGCCGCGCCCTTGGCCGTCTGCTTCGGACCGCGATCGGCGGCGGGCGGGACTCCGCTGCGCAGCGCGCCCGCCACGGCCGGCGCCTTGCGAGCCGCCTCGGAGGAGACGGGTCGATCCGACAGCGCCTCCCGGCGCTCGTCGCGGACGCGCACATACTCGGCCCACCCGCCGACGTAGCTGCGCAGTGTGCCGTCCTCGACGGCCACCGTCCTCGAGCCCACCGCGTCCAGCAGCGCGCGGTCGTGGGAGACGAGCAGGATCGCTCCCTCGAAGGAACGCAGCGCATCCTCGAGCGCCTCGCGGCTCTCGATGTCCAGGTGGTTCGTGGGCTCGTCGAGGATCAGCACGTTCGGCGGATCGCTCTTGGAGCCGATGAGGAGCGCGAGCGACAGCCGCCGGCGCTCGCCACCGGACAGGCCCTCCAGCGGCTTTTCGGCGTCCTCGCCGGAGAACAGGAAGCGCCCGAGCAGCGCGCGCGCTCGTCCAGGGTTCAACCCGCTCGCGCGCTGCGTCGCCTCGAGCACGCTCTGGCCCCGGGCGCCACCCGCGCCCAGCTCCTCAGCGTGCTGGGAGAGATAGCCGACACGCACGTTGTGGCCGGTGCTGAGCCTGCCGTCGGCCAACCGTCGGCGCCCGGCGAGCGTCTCGATGAGCGTCGTCTTGCCGGTCCCGTTCGGACCCACCAGCGAGACGTGCTCGCCGCGCTCGAGCCACAGCTCCGCGTCCTCGAGCAGCACGATCGGCGGCGCGGCGTCCTCGCCGCCTCCCCCGATCTCGACGCGTCCGTCGAGCAGCTCGAAGATGACCCGCCCCGAACGCTCGGGTGAGGAGAAGGAGAACTCGAGGCCCTTCCGGTCTCTCGGATCGCGCTCGATCCGCTCGATCTTGGCGAGTTTCTTGACGCGCGACTGGGCCTGGCGCGCCTTCGTGGCCTTGTAGCGGAAGCGCTCGATGAACCGTTCCATCCGCTCGATCTCGGCCCGTTGGGAGTCGATCGCCTTGCCGAGCGCGATCTCCCGGGCCGCCTGCTCCTTGCGCCAGTGATGCCAGGTTCCTGCGAAGAACCGTGAGCGGGTGGGTGGGCCTCCGTACAACTCGAGCACCGCGGTGCCGACAGCCTCGAGGAACCAGCGATCGTGGGCCACCAGCACGACCGCCGCATCCAGGTCGATGAGTGTTTGCTCGAGCCACTCGAGCGATTCGATGTCGAGATGGTTGGTGGGCTCGTCGAGCAGCAGCACGTCCGCCCCCGTGGCGAGCGCTCGGGCGAGCGACGCGCGGGTGAGCTGGCCACCCGAGAACGTGTCAAGCGCGCGATCCAGATCGCTCTCCTTGAAGCCCAGGCCGCGCGCCATTGCGGTGGCGCGATCACGCCACAGGTAACCGCCACGAGCCTCCAGCTGGGCCTGTGCCCGGCTGTAGCGAGCGAAGAGGCCCGCGTCGTTCGCTCCTCCGGCCATCTTGGCCTCGAGCTCGCCGAGCTCGGCCTCGATCTGGAGCTCCTCGGTGCAGCCCGACAGCAGATATTCGCGCAGGGCCGTCGTGCGATCGCGTGGCGGACGTTGGTCGTGCAGCGCGATCCGCACCCCCTTGCCGATGCTCAGCTCGCCCCGATCGATCGAGGTCTCCCCCGCGAGCATTCGCAGCAGCGTGGTCTTGCCCGCACCGTTGCGCCCCGCAATCGTCATGCGTTCGCCGCGCTCGAGCTTGAACGACACGCCGCGCAGAAGCGGCTGCCCGGCGATGTCCTTGTGCAGGTCTGAAGCGATCAGCAGCGCCATTCGGCTGGTGATACCAGGGCGGGCGCCGCGGTACGCCGAACGCCATCGCACCGCACCGGCCGGATGACGCTCGCACGGTGGGCCGCCCCGCCCCTCCGGTAGGATTTCCGCCAAGATGCGCCGTCTGCTGACGATCAGGCTGCTGGGGCTTGCCCTGCTGGTGGCCCTCGTGCTCGCTCCCGCCGCGCAGGCCGAAAACGACGGCCGCGGCTTCTACGGCGCGACCAACGACAAAGTGGTCGTCGCCGCCGGCTTCATCCTGATCGTGTTCTTCCCGACGTTCGTGTTCGTCATGAGCATGCTCCAGCGTCATCTGGATAAGCGAAAGGAAGCCCGCAAGGCCGCACACAAGGCCTTGGCCGACGTCGAGTGGCGCGGCGGCTGGTAGCCCGCATCCGCCCGGCGAGGAGGCGGGTGGCGTGACGCCGATGAACCGGCGCCGCGAACAGCGCGATCGTGGCGCGGGCGCCGAGCCGTCCGCACGGGTCGATTGCGTGCGTTACGAGCGCGCGGGCGCCGCCGCGCTCGTGACGATCGACCGCCAGCACAGGCGAAACGCGGTGGATGGCCCCACCGCGGTGGCGCTCCACGAGGCCTACCTGCGGTTCGAGGCCGACGACGAGGCCCGCGTGATGGTGCTGACCGGCGCCGGCGGTGTGTCCTTCTGCGCGGGCGCGGACCTGAAGGCCACCGACACGTTCGCCGGGCGACTGCTGAACGAGGAGGGACCGATGGGCTTCACCCGCCTCACGCCGTCCAAGCCGACGATCGCGGCGATCTCGGGCTTCTGCCTGGCGGGAGGCTTCGAGCTCGCCCTGTGGTGCGATCTGCGAATCGCGACCGAGAGCTCGACGTTCGGATGTCCCGAGCGCCGCTGGGGCGTGCCGCTGATCGATGGGGGCACCCAGCGGCTGCCACGAATCGTGGGGCTCGGGCGGGCGCTCGACCTGATCCTCACCGGCCGCATGCTCGACGCCACCGAGGCGCTGTCGATGGGACTGCTCACCGAGCTCGTTCCGCCGAACGCGCATCTCGAGCGCGCGCTGTCGCTGGCCGAGGGGCTTGCGCGGTTCCCCCAGCGAACGATGCTCGCCGACCGGCGCGCCGCGATCGAGGGTTCCGGCCTTCCGCTCGTGCAGGGACTCGCACTCGAGGCGAGCGCCGGTCCCGAGGTCTTCGAGGACGGTGTGCGGGGAGCGGCACGGTTTGCGGCCGGAGAGGGCCGGTCTGGCGCGGGGGCCGGCGCCTAGCTCGCGGTGCATCCCGATATGCTCGCCGGAGCGTGGCCTACTTCGTGACAGGAGCGACGGGATTCATCGGACGGCGGCTCATTGAGCGGCTGCTCAACCAGCGCCAGGGAAAGGTGTATGTGCTGGTGCGCCCCGGGTCGCGGGGCCGGCTCGAGGACCTGGTCGAGCGCTGGAGCGTCGTCGCTGGACCCTCGGCAGCGAAGCGGATCGAGCCGGTGCTCGGTGATCTGCGCAGGCCGTTGCTGGGCGTCGAGCAGGAGCGCATCGCGGAGCTGCGCGGCAAGATCACCCACTTCTTCCACCTCGCCGCCGTCTACGACATGACGGCTCCGGCCGAGAGCAACACGGCCGTCAACGTCGGCGGGACGACGCACGCGGTGGAGCTCGCCCGCGCGCTCGAGGCGGCCCATCTGCACCACGTCTCCTCGATCGCGATCGCGGGCGAGTACAAGGGACTGTTCGAGGAGGACTTCTTCGACGAGGGCCAGAAGCTGCCGTCGCCCTACCACCGCACCAAGTTCGAGGCCGAGCGGATCGTCCGCGAGCAACCGTACGTGCCGTGGCGGGTGTATCGCCCGGCGATCGTGGTCGGAGACTCACAGACCGGTGAGATGGACAAGATCGACGGCCCCTACTACTTCTTCAAGGCGATCCAGCGGATGCGTACCCTGCTCCCCGAGTGGACCCCCCTGGTGGGGCTCGACCTCGGCCGGACCAACGTGGTGCCAGTCGATTGGGTGGCCGGTGCGCTGGATCACATCGCCCACGAGCCCGACCTCGACGGCCGCGCCTTCCACCTCACCGACCCGCGGGCCCAGCGACTCGACGAGGTGTTCAACGAGTTCGCCGCGGCCGCGCACGCCCCGCGCTTCGCGGTGAGCGTCGACAAACGGCTCACGGACCTGCTCCCCACCTGGCCGCTGTCGCTCGCGATGCGGGCCCCCGGGCTTCGTCAGGGCCGCCGGCTCGCGCTGCACGAGCTCGGCGTTCCCCAGCAGGTGATCGCGCACGCCGGCCTGAAGCCCAGGTTCGACACGCGCCACACCGCGCGGGCGCTGAAGGGCTCGGTGTTCGAGCAGCCGCCGCCGCTGCACGAGTACGCGCCGCGCCTATGGGACTACTGGGAGCGGGAGATGGACGACCTCGCCAAAGGCACCACCCTGAAAGAGGCGCTCGGCGGAAAGCACGTCCTGATCACCGGCGCATCATCGGGAATCGGCAGGGCGACGGCGGTCAAAATCGCCGCCGCCGGCGGGGTGCCGCTGCTGGTCGCTCGAAACGTCGAGAAGCTCGAGGAGGTGCGTGCCGAGATCGTCGCCGCGGGCGGCACCGCCTACGTGTACGCGGCCGACCTCGCGGACACCGAGTCCGTCGACAGGCTCCTCGAGCGCGTGCTCGCCGATCACCACAGCGTGGACATGCTCGTCAACAACGCCGGCCGCTCGATCCGCCGCTCGATCGCGCTCAGCTACGACCGCTTCCACGACTTCGAACGCACCATGCAGCTCAACTACTTCGGCGCTGTCAAGCTGATCATCGGCCTGCTGCCCTTCATGCGCGAGCGCGGCTCGGGGCACATCGTGAACATCTCCTCGATCGGCGTGCAGACGAACCCTCCCCGGTTCTCGGCCTATGTCGCGTCGAAGGCGGCGCTCGACGCTTTCACACGGGTGGTCGCCTCGGAGGTGGTGGGCGATGGGGTGACGTTTACGACAATCCACATGCCGCTCGTGCGCACGCCGATGATCGCCCCGACGAAGATGTACGACGCCTTTCCAGCGATCACGCCCGAGGAGGCCGGAGAGATGATCTGCGAGGCTCTGAGCTCCCGCCCCAAGCACATGGGCACGCGTCTTGGAACGTTCGGCGAGGTCGCCTACACGCTCGCGCCGAAGGCCGTCGACCAGCTGCTGCATCTCGCATATCGGGTGTTCCCCGATTCAGCGGCCTCGAAGGGAGAGAAGGACGCCGAGGAACGGGCCTCCTTCGAGCAGATCGCGATGGCCACCCTGACGAGGGGCGTGCACTGGTAGGGGCCGACGCTGCGCTTGGGATGATTGGGCCGTGAGTGACACGGCCCCGGCCATCGAGGTGAGTTCCCTCACCAAGCGCTACGGCGACTACGAAGCGGTGCGGGGCATCGACATCACCGTGCAACGCGGTGAGGTGTTCGGCCTGCTGGGTCCCAACGGCGCCGGCAAGACCACCACGGTGGAGATTCTCGAGGGCTACCGCGAGCGGAGCGGTGGGGAGGTCTCGGTGCTGGGCCGCGATCCCGCCAAGCGGTCGATCGAGTTGCGTCGCGTGATCGGGATCGTGCTGCAGTCGGGTGGCATCTACGGTCACGTCACGCCGCGTGAGCTCCTGCGTCATTGGGCCGGCTTCTATCCACACCCGCGCGGCGTCGATGAGGTGCTGACGCTCTCCGGCCTGCACGAGCAGGCGGACGTGCGCAGCCGTAAGCTGTCGGGCGGACAGTTGCGACGATTGGACTTCGCGCTGGCGTTGATAGGGGATCCCGAGCTGATGTTCCTGGACGAGCCGACGACCGGCTTTGACCCGGCCGCGCGCCACGCAGCCTGGGCTACCGTGCGCAGCCTGCGCGACCTCGGCAAGACGATCCTGCTCACCACGCATTACCTCGATGAGGCCCAGGAGCTCGCCGACCGGGTGGCGATCGTCAAGGATGGCCGCGTGCTCGCGATTGGGCCGCCGCGCGAGCTCGGCGTCGGCGCGTCGCACTATCGCGTCGCGTACCGAGACCGCGACGGAGAGCTGATCGAGCGCGAGACCGACGACCCTACGCGCCTGCTGAGCGAGCTGACGACCGACGCCCTGGCGCGCGGCGAATCGCTGCGCGAGCTGAGCGTCGGGCGTCCCTCGCTCGAGGACGTCTACCTCGAGCTGACCGCAGATGCCTGAGGCTCGCATGCAGCTGGCCGACGGACCGCGCGCGCCCAACGCGCTGACGCTCATCTGGCGCCAGTACCGGCTCGAGCGCCGGATGTTCTGGCGCAATCCGAGCGCCGCCTTCTTCAACTTCGTGCTGCCGCTTCTGTTCCTCGTCGCCGGAGGGGTGATCCTGCACGGCAACCAGCATCAGCTCGACCGGCTGATCCCGGCGATCGCGGGCATGAGCGTGATGTCGACCACATTCACTGCCCTGGCCTACAACATCGTGTTCCTGCGCGAGCGCGGCGTCCTGAAGCGCATCCACGGGACGCCCCTCCCGACGGGCTCCTACTTCGGAGGCCTCGCCGCGAACGCGGTCACCAACACCGCGCTGCAGATCGCGATAGTGGTGCTCGCCGGCCGGGTGTTCTTCGGAATCGGCTGGCCCGCGCACTGGGGCGCGCTGGTCGTGTTCGTGCTCGTGGGCGTGGTGTGCTTCGCCGCGCTGGGCGTCGCCTTCGCCCACGTCATCCCCAACTTCGAGTCGACCGCGGCCTACGTGAACGCCGTATTCCTGCCCGTCGTATTCGTCTCCTTCTTCGTCTTCGACTCGACGAGCGCTCCGGGCTTCCTGCATACGATCGCCGGTGCGCTGCCTCTCCTGCCCCTGATCGAAGGACTGTCCGGCGCGATCGTCACCGGGGCCAGCCTGAGCAGCAATCTCGACGCGCTCGCCGTGATCGGGCTGTGGGGAGTCTTCGGGCTGTATCTCGCCGTGCGCGGCTTCTCCTGGGAGCAGTCCCGCTCGTGACTGCGGCGGGCGGGCGCCCACCCATGAACCGCACGCGGGGCGAGGAGCCATGAGGCAGCTGGCCGACGAGGTTCACCAGCTGCGGGGCTGGCCGCCCAATGCGATCAACGTGTATCTGCTCGGCGACGTGCTGATCGACGCCGGCACGCGGCAGGCCGAGAAGCGGATCATGCGGCAGGTCGGCGGGCGCCAGCTGACAGCGCACGCGCTGACCCACGCGCACCCCGACCACCAGGGGGCGAGCCACGCGCTCTGCGAGCGCCTCGGCATACCCCTGTGGTGCGGGCAGGGCGACATCCCGGCGATCGAGATCCCGGGCGCGATGAAGAGCAACCAGGCGCCCGGCTGGCTGGGCGCGCTGCAGGGTCGCTATTGGACCGGACCCCCCCACCCCGTTACGCGAGCGCTGCACGAGGGCGACGAGGTAGCGGGATTCACGGTTCTCGAGAGCCCGGGGCACACGCGCGGTCACATCTCCCTGTGGCGCGCGTCCGACCGCGTGCTGATCGTCGGCGACGTGCTCACGAACGTGAGCCTCATCACCGGCCTACCCGGCCTGCACGAGCCGCCCGAGCTGATCACACCGGACCCCGCCCGAAACCGCGAAGCGGCGCGCAGGCTGGCCGCGCTCGAGCCCGCGCTCGCCTGCTTCGGCCACGGCGCACCCCTTCGCGATCCGCAGAAGCTCGCCCGGTTCGTGGCACGCCTGAGCCAATGACGACGACGACCGACGAGAGCGTCTTCACAGCGGACGGCGAGCGCTTCGTGCCGACCGAGCACGCCCGCGGGCCGTGGGATCCGAACGCCCTGCACGGTGGCGCGCCGGCGGCCCTGATCACCGGCGTCTTCGAGCGGATGGAGCCCGGCTCAGAGCTGCGCATCGCCCGGCTCGGCTTCGAGCTCTTGCGTCCGATTCCGTTCGCCCCGCTCACGCTGTCCACGAGCATCGTGCGAGCCGGCCGGCGCGTGCAGGAGCTGGCTGCCGAGCTGACGGCCGCCACCGGCGAGCTCGTGTGTCGCGCGAGCGCCCTGCGCGTGCAGGAGGTCCCGGCTGGGTTGCTCGTGCAGCGCGGCTCCGCGCCGGAGCAGAGCCCATCCGCGGCACGGCCCGGACTCGCGCCACCCCAGGATGGCGAGGGGGTGCGCTTCGCACTGGACGGCTCAAGCGGAGCGAGCTTTGCGAGCACGGCGATGGAGATGCGCTGGCTCGGCGATCCCCGGGCGCTCGGACCGGCGCAGGTGTGGATGCGGCTGCGCATGCCGGTGCTGGCGGGCGAGCCGCTCACGCCGCTGATGCGCGTGGCTGGCACCGCCGATTTCGGTAACGGCGTCAGCGCCGCGTTGCCGTTCGAGCGCTTCCTGTTCATCAACGCCGACCTCACCATCCACCTGCATCGCCCGCCCGGCGGTGAATGGGTCGGACTGGACGCGCGCACCCTGCTGCACGGCGGCGGAACGGGACTCGCCGAGAGCGTGCTCCACGACCTCGACGGACCGGTCGGGCGGGGATTTCAGACGCTCGTCGTGCAGCCACGCTGAGCGCCCGGCTGGGCTGCCACCCGCCGACTGCTGAGCCTTCTGGGAAGATCGGGGAATGGAGCGCGGCAGGGCGAGCACGACGGCCATGGGGACGGCGCTGATGCGGGCGGCTCACACGCGCCTGGATCGGCCCATGCTGATCGACGACCCCTGGGGGGATCGGCTGGTCCTCGACGAGGAACGTGAGGCGATGCTCGCGCGAGCCGGCGGCGGCGGCGTTGACGACTTGCTGCGGGCACATCCCTCCTACGGAACGGTGATTCTGCGCACGCGCTATGCCGAGGATGTGTTGGCCGAGGCGGTCCGTGGAGGAGTCGGCCAATATGTGATCGTCGGCGCCGGCATGGACAGCTTCGCGCTTCGCCAGCCCGTGTTTGCGCGCGAGTTGGAGATCTTCGAGGTGGACCACCCCAGCACGCAGCAGCTGAAGACGGCCCGGCTCGCGGTGTGCGAGGTCGAGCTGCCGCCGGGCCTTCACCTCGTGGCCGCGGATCTCAGCCGCACGGCGCTCGATGATGCGCTTGCGGGTTCGTCCTTTCGCTCCGATCGCCCTGCCTTCTTCTCGTGGCTGGGAGTGACGAGTTACCTCACCCGCGAGGCGAATCTGGCCACTCTCTCAGCGATCGCCTCCTGCGCACCGGCGCGCAGCGAGCTCGTCTTCAGCTACCTCGATCAGAGCCTGCTGGACCGCGACAGCGAGCAGGAGCCGATCCAGCGGGCGCGCGACCAGGTGGCTTCACTCGGCGAGCCCTGGATCTCGGGGTTCCGCCCGGACGAGCTGCATTCCGACCTGCGCGCCAGCGGCCTTGAGCTCGTCGAGAACCTCGGACCCGAGGAGCTCGGCGTGCGCTACTGCAGCGGTCGCACCGACGGGCTGGGTCCCAGCCCCGGCTCACACCTCGCCCACGCGCGAGTCGCCTAGAGGTCCCCACGCGCGCAGGCTCGGTCGCTCCAGGGAGACCGGGCGCGGCCGGGAGGCGACATGCAGGATTCGAGGTCAGGGCCTCGTAATCCACAGCAATGTCAGGGGAGTTGACGCGGACGTGAGCCTCGGCCTCATGATCCTCGGCCTCAATTTCAACGATGAACTCGATCTGACCGCGATCGGCACGTTGCTGCTGGCGGCCGCGACCTTCCTATCCCTGCTGGTCGTCCTGCGATCGCTCAAACAGAACCAGGCGCAGATCAAGCTGGGTCAGCAGCAGCTCGCTCAGACCCAGGAAGAGATCGGCTTCTCGCGCAAGGAGGCCTGCTTCACACGCGCCGAGGCGGAGGCAGCGCACCGGCCGGTAGTCGTTCCCGTCGCGGGCGGCCAGCACGTCACGCTCGCGGGTGGCGAGGAGCTTCCGGCCGGCCCCCACCTACCCGAGCCCGGCCTGCTGGTCGTGCCGATCATGAACATCGGCCTCGGGCCGGCGTTGTCCCTGGAGTCGACGATCGAGGCACTCGAGCCAGCGGAGGCCGCCTCTGAGGCCTGGAGCGAGCAGCAGCCGCTGGGAGAGGTGACCGGTATCTGCGTATCTGAAGTGATCAGCCTCGAGACCGCCATCGATGAGCTGGGCGAGGTCCCCAGCTTCAAGCTGACCCTCACCTACCATGACGTCGTGGGCAGGGAATGGCGGACCGTCGCCGGCTGGATCTCTGATCGCAGGCGATACGAGGGCATGGCCATCAGGTCCTCCTGGCCGAACACGAATGATCCACACCTGAAGACGCGCCGGCCCTTCCAACGCAGCGCCGAGCGCGAGCGCGAGTTCGCCGACCTCGGCCTGCTGCCGGCGACTCGCCCGTAGACCGCCGCCGGCCGCGGCTCTGGAGGCCCGTAGGGCCGACCTGCGGCCGGCCCCGGGGATCGCCGGCCGGACACTTGAGCGGCCGCATTCGGCCTACTTGGTTGTACGTGCAAGCAACTCTGTATACTAGTTGCGTATACAACCATTGGGTCCGGCGCGAGCGCGCGCCGGTCCCTGAGCGCGAGGAGACGCCATGTCAAGCCAGTCAGCAGTTGCCGCCTCACCCGTCAGCGCCGTGCCCACCGGCACCTGGAAGGTGGACCCGGTGCATTCGAGCGTCGAGTTCCAGGTCAAGCACCTCGGCATCGCCACCGTCAAAGGCCAGTTCACCGACTTCGAGGGGACGCTCGAGGCGCGGCCCGACGGCGTCAGCGCGCACGGCAGGGTCAACGTCGCGAGCGTCGACACCCGCGAGCCCCAGCGCGACGAGCACCTCCGCTCGCCGGACTTCTTCGACGCGCAGAGCTACCCGGGGATCACCTTCCAGTCGACCGCCGTTCGCGGGGTCGACGAGGACACGTTCGAGATCGAGGGCGATCTGACGATCCACGGGATCACCCAGCGCGTCAACCTGAAAGCCGTCCTCGAGGGAACCGAGACCGATCCCCAGGGCAACGAGCGCGTCGGCCTGTCGGTCCTCGGCGACATCATCCGATCGGACTTCGACATGAAGTTCAACGCGGCGCTCGGCTCGGGCAACATGCTCGTCAGCGACAAGGTCAAGATCGTGCTCGACATCTCTGCGGTCAAGGTCGATTGAGCGCCACCGGCCGGCGACAGGCGGGTGCGCCCGGTGCGCCCGCCTGTACCGCCTCCGTGGCTGGACCACCGGATCCACCGAGGGGTAGTAGGCTCGACGTCGATGAGCGGTGAGCTCGTCCCCATTGATCCAAGCCTGCGCATCAGCTCGGTCGCGCTCGCGGTCAGCGACCTGTCGCGCAGCGCGGACTTCTACGAGCGCGTGCTGGGCCTGGCGCTGCTCGAGCGCGATCAGCGCGTCGCGCGGCTGGGTGCGGACGGTGAGCACCCTTCGCTCGAGCTCACCGTGATCGACGATCCCACTCCCGCGGCGCCGGCGCGCACCGGGCTCTTCCACGTCGCCTGGCTTCACCCCACGCGAGCCACGCTCGCCGCCACCGTGCGGCGCGTTGCGCGCACCGGCTGGCCGATCGACGGCGCTGCCGATCACGGCGTCTCCGAGGCGCTCTACCTGAGCGATCCCGACGGGCTCGGCATCGAGATCTACGCCGACCGACCCACCGACCGCTGGGAACGCCCGCCGGGCGGCCAGGGCGTGAACATGGTCACCCTGCCGCTCGACCTGGAGGACCTGCTCGCCCAGTCCGCCGGCGAGCCCACATCGAGGATCGATCGTGACACGGCCGTGGGCCACGTCCATCTGAAGGTCTCAGACGTGCCCCGTACCGTCGCCTTCTACCGCGACGCGCTCGGCTTCGAGGAGCAGGCCCGGCTGCCCTCGGCGGCCTTTCTGTCCGCCGGTGGCTACCACCATCACATCGGCCTTAACTCCTGGCAGAGCCAGGGCGAGAGCCCCGCCCCGCATGACGCCCCCGGCCTGCGAGGGGTCGAGCTCGAGCTAGGCGATCAAGACGCGCTGGCCGCGCTCGAGCGAAGGCTCGCCGGTCGCTCCAACGGCGCTCCCCCCCGACAGCAGCAGGACGGCCGGCTGTCGGTGCGCGACCCCGATCAAGAGCTGCTCTCCTTCCACCACCGCTGACCCGGCGCAGGCTCACGCAGCGGCGCTCAGCCCGCTCAGGCGCTCGACCTCGCCGGCCGACAGCGAAAGCTCCACCGCCGGGAGCAGCTCGGCCAGCTGCTCGGGCGAGGTGGCGCTTGCGATCGGCGCGAGGACCGTCGGTTGTGCGAGCAGCCAGCCCAGCGCCACCGCGGCGACCGTGCTCCGGTGGTCGGCCGCGATCTCCCGCAGCGCATCGAGCACGGCGAAGCCCCGCTCGTTGAAGTAGCTCGCGCGCACACCGGCCGCCCGCGGGCTGTCGGGGAGCTCCCCATCGCGCCCGTACTTTCCCGTCAGGAACCCCCTGGCGAGGCCGAAATACGGGATGCAGGCGAGCCCGTTCCGCTCGCATATCGCTGCCAGCTCACCCTCGTATTCGCGCCGCTCCACCAGGTTGTAGTGCGGCTGCAGGGCGACATAGCGGGCCATCCCCTCCCGTTCGCCCAGCCTCAGCGCCTCGCGCAGGCGGGCAGCACCGTAGTTCGAGGCGCCCGCCTCGCGGATCTTGCCCTCCCCGATCAACGCATCGAAGGCGCCCAGCGTCTCCTCGAGCGGCGTCCCGGGGTCGTCCCGGTGGGCGTAGTACAGATCCACGCTGTCCACGCCCAGCCTCTGGAGCGACCCGTCGATGCCCCGTCTGATGGTGTCCCGCGACAGCCCCGGCAGATCGGCGGACATACCCACCTTCGTCGCGATCACGAGGCGATCCCGGTTCCCGCGCGCGGCCATCCACCTGCCGATGATCCGCTCGGAGTCGCCGGCCTGGCCACTGCCGTGGCGCCCATAGGTATCGGCCGTGTCGATGAAGTTGCCGCCCGCCTGCACGTAGGCGTCGAGCACCGCGAACGAGCGCTCCTCGTCGATCGTCCAGCCGAACACGTTTCCCCCGAGGCACAGTGGGAAGACCTCCAGATCGGTGTCGGCCAAGCGTGCGATGGGGGCAAGGGTATCCATTGGTGGTGGGCTTGACGGCTGCTACCGGCGTCGTCCCATCGCAAAGCTCTGCACCGGCGGCGCCACCGCGCGCATGCTCGACCCCACCTCGCCGTCGTCTGACCCCGGCGCTACATCTGCGCCCGAGCCCTCGCCGTCGGACTGCTCCGCTGGAGCGTTGTCGGGCAGATGGTGCACGCGCGCCGGCTCGCCGGATCCCCGTTCCTGCTCGGGATCATCCGAGAGGAAGCGCTCGAGCGGGGCCAGCTCGGCCACGATCACGTTGAGAACCCCTTCCGCCCGCTCCAGGCGGCCCCTGGCGAGCAGCAGCGGCTCGGCTCGCGCCAGCTGGCGATGGCGCTCATATACCGCCCTCGGCACGATCAGGTTGATCGTGCCCCACTCATCCTCGAACAGCAGAAACATGGTGCCCTTGGCGGTACCCGGGCGTTGCCGGGCGATGACCAATCCGCCCACCGCCACCTCGCAACCCCGGGGCAGGCGATCGAGCTGGGCACTGGTCGCGAGCACCAGCCTCCCGGCGCCCGGAGCCCCATCATCGGCGCCGACCACCAGCCGCCGGCGCAACACGGCCATCGCGTGATCGCCCACCGTCACCCCGCTCGTGGCGTAGTCGGCGATCAGCCGCTGCCAGCGGTCGAGCGAACGCAGGCGAGGCGCGGCCGGCAGCTCCATCGGAAGCGCGAGCTGGGTGCCCTCGCCCGCCCGGAACCCGGCGGCCGCGATGCCCAGCCCCCACAGGGCCGATCGCCGGTCTGCGCCGCCGAGCAGACTGTCGCATGCACCTGACCAGGCCAGCTGCTCGAGCGTCCTTAGCCCGGCGCCGATGCGCGCGGCAAGATCGCCAAGGCTGCGGAAGGGTCCGTTTCGCCCGCGCTCGGTCACGAGCTCGCGCACCTCCTCGGCCACCACATCCTTGATGTAGCCCAGGCCAAGACGCACGCCCAGCTCCTGGCTCTCACGCCCGGTGCAGGCCTCCACCGTGCACTGCGCCTGCGAAGCGTTCACATCGAGGCCGAGGACCTCGATCCCGCGATGCTCGGCCTCGTGCACGAGGCTGTCGGGAGCGTAGAAGCCCATCGGCTGCTCGTTCAACAGCGCGCACAGGAACTCCGGCCCGTAATGGACGCGCAGCCACGTCGACTGATAGGCGAGCAGTCCGAAGGCGGCGCCGTGGGCCTTGGGAAAGCCAAAGCCGGCAAAGCCCTCGACCATCTCCCAGATGCGCTCCGCCGTATGCCTGTCGGCACCGGCGTGCGCCAGCGCACCCGTGATGAAAGCGTCCCGGTGGCCCTGCAGCATCTCGTGTGAGCGCTTGCGAGAGATCGCCCGCCGCAGCCCGTCGGCCTCGCCGGGGGTGAAGCCGGCGAAGACTTCGGCCACCTGCATCACCTGATCCTGAAAGATGATCGTGCCGAGCGTCTCCTTCAGGACCGGCTCGAGCGTCGGATGATCGTAGGGGATCACGTAGGCAGGGTCTTCGCGCAATCTCCTGCGCCGTTCGATGTAGGGGTTGATCGCCCCGCCCTGGATGGGCCCCGGCCGCACGATCGCGACCTGGATCGTCAGGTCATCGAGGTTTTCCGGACGCGTGCGCCGGATGGACTGCATCTGGGCGCGACTCTCGATCTGAAATACGCCCACCGTGTCCGCCGTCTGGATCGCCCTGAACGTGCGCTGATCGTCGAACGGGATCCTTGACAGGTCGATGCGCTCGCCGCGCACACGCAGGATCTCCTCCACGCAGCGCTCCACCGCCGAGAGCATGCCGAGGCCCAGCAGGTCGATCTTCAGAAAGCCCGCATCAGCGCAGGAGTCCTTGTCCCATTGGGCTATCTGCCTGCCCTCCATCGCGGCGGGCACGACCGGGCAGCAATCGATCAGCGGCCTGGTCGCGACGATCATCCCACCCGAGTGCTGAGAGCAGTGACGGGGCAACCCATGCGCCTGCTCGACAAGCCGCTCGAGCCAATGCCAGCGCTCTGAGGCGAGGGACGTCCGATCGGTGGGGGCGGCGCGCAGCTCGGAGATGGGCTGCCCGGAGGGCCCATAGGGATCGGCACCACGTGCCAGGCGCTCGATCTCGGCTGCGGGCAGCCCGAGCACCTTTCCCAGCTCGCGGATGGCCCCGCGCACGCGAAAGGTCGGAAAGGCGGCGACCAGCGCCGTTCGATCGCGTCCATAGCGCTCGTGCACGCGCGGAATCAGCACCTCACGAATGTCCCGCGGAAAATCGAGGTCGATGTCGGGCAGCCCGTGCAGGTCCTCGTTCAGGAAGCGCCCGAGCGTCAGGCCGTTGGCGATGGGGTCGATATGTGAGAGTCCGATCAGGTAACACACGATCGAGGAGACGGAGGATCCTCGGCCGCGTCCGGGCGCCAGCAGCGCCCGCACCGAGTCCGCCCCACGCACCTCGAGCGCAACCTCCCTGGCGAGCTCGAGCATGTCGTGGTGCAGCAGGAAGAAGCCCGCCAACCCCAGCTCCCCGATCACGCGCAGCTCCTCCTCCAGACGCCCCTGCGCCTCCGCGCGGGCGTCCCCCGCCGCATAGCGGTCTGAAAGACGCGCGTCGCACAGCTCGGACAGACGCTGCTCGGCGCCCTCATCCTCGGCGCCGGGGTAGCGATAGCCGAGATCTCTGTCGAGATTGAACGTCAGCTGCTCGGCCAGGCACAGCGTCTCGCGTACAGCCTCGGGATGATCGGCGAAGCGGCTTGCCATCGCCTGCGGCGAGCTCATCACGTGGCTGTGATTGCCTCGACGCAGCGGCTCTGAGGCGTCGAGTGTGGCGTGGTTGCGCAGCGCCACGAACGCATCCTGGAGCTCGGCCCTGGCGCGCGCGTGTGCGTGCACATCACCGGTGGCCACGCACCGCACCCCCAACCGCCGGCCGAGCGCGGCCATCGCGTTGTTGCGAGCCCGATCGTGGCGGGCAAAGGGACGCTGCAGCTCCACATACAGGCTCTCCCGGCCGAACGCCTCGAGCAGCCGCCGCGCCACCGGCTCGTCATGGACGCCCTGCACGATCACCGATCGCTCGGCGCAGCCGGTGAGGCAGACCAGGCCCTCGGCCCGGTCGAGCACCGCCTGCAGATCGATCACCGGATCGGCCAGCCGGCGCCGATTGGGCCCTTCGCGGGTATGCGCATGGGCGAGCGTGATGATGCGACAGAGGTTGCTCCAGCCGCGCTCGTCGCGCACGAGCAACGTAAGATGGCGCCGATCAGGAGCGCCGTGTCCGGCGGGCCCCTGCTCACCTGTGATCACATCGACCTCGGCGCCGTGGATGGCCCGCACACCGTGCGCCTTGGCGGCCTGCGCCAGCTCCATCGAACCCGAGAGCGAGTTGTGGTCGGTCAACCCCAGCGCCTCGTAGCCCAGCTCGCTCGCACGCCCCGCCAGCTCCTGCGGCAGGGAGGCTCCGTCCAGAAACGAGTACGCCGAATGACAGTGCAGCTCCGCGTAGGGGGACATGGACAGCCGATCCATCACGCCGCTCACGAGCGCTGGACAAACCAGCCGCCCGAACACAGGTCGTGGAAGACGATCACGTTGCGTCCGCGCTCGCTGACGAGCTCCCAGTAGCGGCGGCGCACCGGCTCGGCGGTCCACCAGCGGTCCTCGACCAGCCAGGACTCGCGCAGCAGCTCGATCGCTTCACCGTTCACCTGCGCCGGCATGCCATCTCCCAAGCGCACGCGAGCGGCCCGGGGCAGATTCAGGATTCGCGTCAAGGCTCACCATCGGACTGCGAACGGCGCGAGCACCACCCGCCGCTCGGGCACGCGCGAGTCCGGGTCCACGCAGACCGCCCGCAACGCCGCGTCCGGCCCCGCCACAGCTCGTATCTGAGCGATCGCCTCGCGTAGTCGAGCGGCTCGGGCGGCCGAGCGGGCGGGGTCCTTGTCGAACAGCGTTCGCTGCTCGCCCACCGGAGGACCGAATCGCTCGACGGTCAGCCGCAGGGCGGCGGCCGGGGCCGGGAGCCCCATCAGGCGCACGGCCAGGGCAAGCCCGATTCGCTTGGGATCTGAAATGGCCTGTCGGAAGACCACCCGCTCCCACCAGGCACCACCCGCGAGCAGAGGCGCGGAGAGCGAGACCGCGCGCAGCGTGCGCCCACGGCGCTCGGGGCGCGCCAGCAGCCGCCCCACCAGCACACCCAGCGTGCGTTCCAGAGCCTCACCGGAGCTCGCGTCGCCGAGGAGCATCTCCTCTCCCAGGCGCTCCTCGACATCACGCGGCCTCAGCGGCGTGTCCTCACCCCGTGCGAGCCGATGGGCGAGCGCCCCAGCTGTTCCGAAGCGGTCGCTGAGCTGAGCTGGTCCCAATCTCTTCAGCTCGCCGAGCGTGCGCACACCGAGGCGCCCGAGCGGCTCGACCAGCGCTTCGGTCTCCGCTCGAAAGCCCAGCAGCCCGACGGGCCGGCCGGCGAGCCAGCGCCGAGCCTCCCCACCTTCCAGCACGAGCGGCCGGCGCGAGCGTACCGCCAGCGCGGCCGCCAGCGCACAGAAGCGTGTCGGCCCGGCCCCCACGCGCGCTGGACGATCAAGTGCGCGCTGGGCGGCGGCGATGGTGGCGGCGTCGCTGCCGTGCAGCCCCCGCAGCCCGTCGACCTCGAAGTAGGCAAGGCCCGGGCGCTCCTCTTCCACGGCTGCGCCGACCGATTCCAGGTTGCGCATCACGGCCTCCCAGGCCTCTGCGACACCCACGGGGTCAGCGGGCAGGAGGCTGAGATCGGGGCAGCGGGCAAGCGCCTCGCCCAGGACCATCCCGCGGACCACGCCACGGGCCTCGGCGGCTCCGGAGACCTCTCCGATGCGCTGCTCACAGCCGCTTCGCGGCGCCACCGCCAGCGCATGCCCGGCCAGCGCCCGCGATCCTCCGGCGGCGACCACCAGCTCCAGGCGGGGAAGATGTACGCACACGACCATACGAACGTATGTTCGCATATGGTCGCGCAGAACTCAATTCATGGTCAGAGGGCCCTCGGCCGATCCGCTGAGGAACTGATGCACGAAGGGATTCTCCGAGGCGAACATCTTTGACGCGTCCCCCGCATCCACGATCCGTCCCCGCCACAGGACCGCGATGTATTCGCCGATCTGTCGGGCCGAGGCGATGTTGTGGGTGACGACGATATAGGTGCCTCCGTGGATCGAATGCATCTCCTGGATCAGTTCGCACAACAGCGCGGTACGCACCGGATCGAGCCCTGAGTCGGGCTCGTCGAAGATGACGATGTCGGGCCCCATCACGAGCGCTCGGGCGAACCCTGCGCGCTTTCGCATCCCCCCGGAGAGCTGCGAGGGCAGATCGTCCATCGCCTCGGCGAGCCCCACATCGGCCAACCGTTCGGAGACCAGCTTGGCGATCCGCGCCTCGGAGAAGTCGGTGTGCTGGCGCAGCGGAAAGGCGACGTTGTCGAACACCGACATCGACCCGAACAGGGCACCGTCCTGAAACAGCACCCCCACTTTGCGGCGCAGCGCGAGCAGCTCGGGCATCGTCAGGGAAGGGACCGATTTGCCCTGCACGATGACGTCGCCCGAGTCCGGGAACATCAGCCCGATGATGTGCTTGATCAGCACGCTCTTGCCGGTGCCCGACGGGCCCAGCACGACGGTGATGGTCTCATCCGGAAAGGCGACGTTCAGCCCGTTCAGGACGGGCACCCCGCCCAGGCGCTTGTGCACGTCCAGGCAGCGAATCGACCAGTTTCCCTCTGACGGGTCACCGGTGAGAGCGGGCTCGCCCGCGTCCGAGTGGTACTGATAGTCGCTGGTCGGACCGGACCGCTCCTGACGCTCGTCGGTCAGACCCGGCTGCTCGTCGGTCAGACCCGGCTGTTCGTCGGTCATCCTTTCCCTCCATTGGTGACGTGTGGGAACTGGCTGGTCTGTCCGTTGAACGTGAATGGGCCCTGCTGGTTGCAGCCGGGCGCCGCGACTTCATTGGGCCTTCCGGGCGTGTTGGCGACTTTGAACTGGAGGATCAGTTCGATCAGGCTCTGGGAGACCGCTCCGGTGGGCGGCCCGCTGGCCGAGGGGGCCGAGTTCGCGCATGCGCTATTGCTGAACACCTGCAGCCCGCCATTGTCGAGGGCATGGAAGGCGCCAGGCTTGAAGTAGGGGTTACCGCGGTTCGTGCCCACCCGCTGCGGATATATGGCCAGGCTTTCCGGATTGAAGACGAGCATCGAGCGCAGGTAATGCTGATTGGGACCTTCACCCAGGGTACTGCCGTTGGTGCCGTGCGCCTCGGTGGCGGCGGTGAGGTTGGCGAAGAACGCCTGTAGCTCGGGCACGTATTCGCCGAGATTCTGCAGGAACGGGTCGAAGTTGTGCAGCACAGGTCTGAGGTTTTCAAGCAGCGGAACCGTCAGGTTGAGGACCGTCGAGGTGTACGGCAGCCCCTTCTTGGCGGCCGTCGTGAGGGGTCCGATCGAGGTCAGGAAGGTGTTGAACTGGGGCGCGAACGGCTTGGCGGCCCGCAGCAGCTGAGTGAGCTGGCGCTCGACCGGCTGGAATTCCGCCAGGAAGGGGTTGGCGATCACCGAGAAGCGGTCGAGCGTGCGCAGGGCCACGATCGAGCTGGCCTCGAACGGCGGCAACGCCTGGAAGGCTTCGGCGAAGGCCTTGCTCTCTTCCGCGGCGGCGTGGAAGGTGCGCTCGCCGTTCACGATCAGCCCTTCCAGCTGATGATCACGACTCGCGAGCGCGTTGAACACGACGCCCGTGTTGCGCACCAGCGCCCGCACCGCTCCTTCCTGGGAGGCGAGAATGCCGACTGCCTGGTTTGCGTGTTCGACGAACGGTTCGAACGTAGCCAAGGAGGCGTTGAGCTGTTCTCCGCGTCCGTAGATCGCCGCCGCCTGAAACTGCATCCAGGCCTGGAAGTTGCGCCGCGTGGTGCGGTTCAGCGCCGAGAGGATGTCGTCGAGCGTCACGAACGGTTCGACCTGGCTGTCGGCGAGCCGCGCGCCGTCGCGCAGGAAGGGACCGGTCTGGACCTGGGGAATCAGCTGCACATAGGTCTCCCCCAGCAGCGTCTTCTGACGCAGGATCGCATGCGTGTTCGCCCGAATCGGCGCATACTGCGAGCCGAGTTCGACCGTCGCCTGCGTGCGCCCTTCGCCCCCGAGCTTCAGCGCCACCACATGGCCGACATCCACGCCGCTGATCTTCACGTCGGACTGTTCGGCCAGGGCGAGCGTGCGCGGAAAGGCGACGACGAATCGGTAGCCCTTCGGCTTGAGCGGCACGGCGCCGCCGAATGACTCCCACAGGAACAGCAAGAGCCCGAAGCAGCTCAGCGTGAAGAGGACGATCACCAGCAGGTTCCCCAGGGTCGGCGCGCGCTTCTGCATCTCAGCGGCCTACCTTCGCGGTCCCGCTCAGCGCTGCCGCCGAGGCGACCACCGGCCTGTGGCCGAACACGCTTGCATCCAGGCCCGAGAACAGCCCGCCGGCCGGGACCTTGGGGAGGGCGCGGGCGCTCGCCGCGGTAGCTTTGCCGCCTTTCAGGATGCCTGCGTTTCGGCACGAAGTTTCATCCGGGGGGTTGAGCAGCCCGACGAGGAGCTTGACCGTTTCGTTGACTTCCGCCACCTTGTCGAGAACCGGCGCGACGTTGCAGTTGAGGTATGTCAGGCTGCGCCCGATCGCCCCGCTCGCGCTGGCCGTGCTCAGCACGCTGTTGAGGTCGTGGTTGCCCCAGTCCAGGAAGAACAGGAAGCCGCCCCTGCTGGCGCCCGGATTGAAGGCCAGCTCGTTGAAGAATTCATTGATCACGCTGAAGCTGCTCGCCAGCTTCGGAAACGCTTCCGTCAGCTGCTGGGTGTCGGGCTTGAGCTGCTTGACGACGGGCAGGATTTCCCGCGCGAACGGGCGGATCTCGGTCTTGAAGATTGGGGTGGTCTGCTCGGCGAGCTGGCGCGAAGCTTCCTGGGCCGGTCCAAGAGCGCGGGCGAACGGCTCGAGCTCGTGGAGGGTCGGGCCGAGGACGTTGGCGGCGACCGCGAGCTTGCCGAGGCCGGTCCTCGTCTTCGCGAGGGCGCCGGGCAGCAGGTGCAGCAGGCTCTCGACGTTCTGTTCCTGCTTGGCGAACACGGCGAACACGGCGTTCGAGGCATCGACGAGCTGGGTCAGCTGAGTGTCCTTTTCGCCCAGCGCTTCGATCAGCAGCCGGAAGTTGTGGATCGAGCGCGCGGTGTTCGCATGGCGGATTTCCAGCTGTTCGGCGATCTTGGTGACCTCGCGCGCGGTCGGATAGAAGCGCTTGAGGGTCGCCGACAACGCCTTGCCGTTGTTGCCGAATCCTTGACCGGCGCCAGCCAGGAGGGCCTGCAGGTAAACCCGCGTTTCGGCGTCGAGGCCGGCCAGGAACTGATCGAAGTTGATGTTCGGGGCGGTTTGCGAGATCGGCAGCGTGGAGCCGCTCGGCAGCTTCCCGGTGACGGGCGATCCCGGATCGACCTCGACCGTCATGTCCTGCAGGTTGGTCTTGGGACGCATCAGCAGCGTCGCGTCGTGATACAGGCGCGCGTACTTCGGGTTCAGGCGCATGGTCACGTTGGCGACGCCTTCATGCAGGTCGACGCTCGCGATTTCCCCGATCTTCGCCCCGGCGATCGTCACCGCCTGGCCCTGCCCGGGCGTCAGCGCCTGGGCAGTCTGGATCTCGGCCTTCAGCGTGTAGTAGTTTTTTCCGAGCACCGGGAACCAGCCCGGCAGGATGATGTTCTCGTGCGCGAGGATGTAGCCGCCCACGACCGCCGCGATCACGATCATCGTCACCACCGCGATGAACGCCGAGCGGTAGCGCTCGATCTGGTCGCGGACACTCAGCCCGCCTTCGTGGCTGTCGGCCGGGTTCATCGCTCACCCGCCGATCCAGCTTCGCGCCGGTGAGCGGGCCGAGGGGCGAGCGAGACAAGGACGCACCGAGCGAAATGTGCTCGGCACACGAGCGAGGGAGGACGCCGTATCGCGAAGCTCATCGGCCCGCTCACCCGCTCCCGTCGGCTGGTCCGTGCGCAAGCGGCCCGTTGAAGTTGGGCAGCGTCTGGGTGTAGCAGGGCACTTTCGGCTTGTAGGGCGGCTCTTCGGACGGATAGGCCGGGCTCGTGCCGATCGGCGGCAGCGATGCATGACTGAGCAATCGCAGTCCCTGGATTTTGGTGTTGAGAATCGACACCGGTTTCGAGAGCAGCGTCTGGCCGCTGCTCGAGATCAGGAAGCGCGCCATGGTGCCGTTTCCGTCGAAGCTCTGGCCGATCGAGTTCAGGCCGACCAGCGACTGCCAGAACTCCTTGTAATCTTCCACGCCCGAGGTGTTCGCCCCGTCCAACAGCTTTGTGTTGCCGGCCGGGAAGATCAGTTTCGTCTGGCACTTGCTGATCAGTTCGGACTGCTGCTGAAACGGAATCTGTTCGCTCTGCAGGCCGGCGATGAAGGGGGCGGCTTCGGCCAGCCCTTCCGCGACCCCTCCGAGCTCGCTTGGCGCGAGCGAGGCCTTCACCTGTTCGATCCAGGGCAGCTGCGCGGCGATCGAGGCGTTTGTCGCTCTGACCCCAGGCAGGATGTCGTGGGCGAACGTGCGGGCGGGCGGCAGGGCGGCGCCGAGCGCGGCGAAGCCGTGATTGATCGCGCTCAGCGAGCTCGGCAGCAGGGCGACGGTCGCGCGCAGGGCGACCGACTGGTTGGCGAAGGCGCGGAAGAACGCGTTGAAGTTGACGATCAGTTCGCCGAGCTGCTGCTCGTGGACGTTCAGCGCCGCGGTCACGCTGCCGATCGCCGCCACCAGTTTGGAGAGGTCATGGGGATCGGTCCCGGTGATCGCCTGGTTGAGGACCGCGGTGCCCTTCAGCGACGCCGGGCCCTCCTGATAGGCCTTGTTGAGGGCCTGGGCCCCGTTCAGACCGTGCACGGCCGGATCCTGTTCCGCGTTTTCGGCGGCGTTCGGCTTGCGCGTGAAGCCGTCGCCGAGGCCGATCAGGAAGTTCTGCAGGTTGGTGCGCGTGTCGGTGTTCAGGGCATCCAGCACCTGGTCGAGCTGGACCGGGTCGGCGGTCTGCGTGATCGGCAGCGTGTCGCCCGAGGAGAGCGTCTTGGCCGACGGGCTGCCCGGCTGCAGTTCCATGAACCAGTTGCCTTCGAGAAACGTGCGCGGCCTGATCTTGACCGTCGCGTCCGAGTGGATCGGCAGTCCGGCCGATTCGATTTCCATCGTCACGAGCCCGGCGTTGCCGATGCGCTTGACCGAGCTGACCTTGCCGACGTCCACCCCCGCGATGCGCACCGGCGAGGTGGGCCGAACGTCGATGGCGGTCGAGAACACCGCGTTCAGGCGAAAGCCGTGTTTGAAGGGGATGTGCTTGGTGAAGCCGAAGTAGACCCCGATCGCCACGATCAGCAGGACGACGGCGCCCGTCCGTGCGGGACTCGTCCGACCGAGCTCGACGACCGGCGTGCGGTCATAGCGGCGCCACCAACGCGGAGCTTTCATTTGCCCGACCCCGTCGTCTTGGTCGGCGCCAGGCCGAGGTTTGCGAGCGTCGAGCTCGGATACGGTTCGCCGAACAGGTCCTGCTGGCGAGTCGTCAGTTCATGCGCCGAGCCGTTGACGCCCGGAACGTTGCTTGTCACGGTCTTGCCGATCACGTAGTTCTCGTTGCCGGCTTCGCAGTTGCCGGCAGGCTGACCCGGGCCGGTGACGAACGGGTAGGGATTGGCGTGGAGGTGGTTGCTGTCGACGGCTTCGGCCGACGGACCGCTGGCAGGCGCCGAGGACGGGAAGCCCTCGCTGTTGGGGCCGATCGGAGAGAGGACGAGGCTCGCGCGCGTGAGCGTGCCGACGCCGATGTTCTCCGCGGTCGCGCTCGCCAGGTTGCGGAAGGCGAGCGTGAAGTAGTTGCAGTTCGCCTGCTCGGGCGCGATGCCGCCCACCACCGGGTTCGCGAGCTGCAGCGTTTGCGTGAAGTCTTCCAGTGACACCGGCACGATCGGGTTTTCGGCGAAGGCCTGGATCGCCTGCGCGGAGCGGGCCAGCTCCGGGTTCAGAGCGGTGGCCTCGCGCAGGTTGACGGCGCCCACCGTGAACGCGTGAGCGAGCTGCGGCGCAACGGACACGAGCAGCGCGGCGCTCGGCCGCAGGAGGTTCATGAATTCGGTCTGTTTTTCGTTGAATTCCGCCTCAAACGGGAGTGAGTGGATCGCCTGTTCGAGCGACGGCGGACCGAGCACGGTCGCCCGTTCGATCGAGGGGGCGACGGCGGCCCAATCGGTGAAGAATTTGTCGAGCTCGACATACCAGGCGGCGTTGGTGTCCGCCACCGAGGCGCTCTGGGAGGCGACCCTGTCGAGCGCCACCCACAGCCCGTGCAGGTCGGTCTGCGGCGCTGCCAGGTTGCGAAACACCGGTATCGCGTTCGTCACCAGCGGGCGCAGCGTCGCGATCGTGTTGTTGAGCCCCGGCCCACGGCCTGCCAGGCCGGCTCCCACTTCGTTCGAGTTGATCTGCGCGGCCGTTCGCGTTTTTTCGTCGAACATGTTGAACAGTTCTTCGATGTTCACCGGTTCGCGTACATGGCTGAGCGGAAGCGTTCCGCCCGCCGCGATCGTCCGGTGGGATCCGCCCTTTTCCAGCTCCAGGAACTTCAGTCCGATCGAGGAGAGCGACTGCACGCTCGCGGTGGTGTCAACCGGCAGCGCTTCGACTCCCTTTTCGAGCTTCAGTTCCGCGATCGCGCTGACTCGCCCGGTGCGCGGATCCTGGTGGGCGGTGAGCTTGTTGACGATCCCCACCCGCGAGCCGCCAACGCGCACGACGTTCGATTCCTCCAGCCCCGATGTCGTTGGCAGTTCGACGTTGATGTTGTAGGTGGGGACGAACGGCAGGCCGTTGTTGGCGTTGTAGGAGAGGTACACGGCCACGACCACGATGAGCGTCGTGATGGCGCCGATGAGCAGGGGACTGCCGGCCAGAGAACCACCGCGGCGCCGGTTCATCAGGGCACCTCCGTGGGGTCGCAGCTCAAGAGTTCGCCGTCGGTGAACGGCGAGGACCCGTCGGCGGCCGGCTGGGTGGCCGCGCCCGGGCAGCGGCGCAGCTGACCGTGCAGCAGATGTTCGAGTGCCTGCTGGCTGTTGGCGGTGGGCGTGAGGTTGTTGCTCGCCCCGAGCGTGAAGTCCGGGAAGACGGCGTTGATACGCGCGTAGTGACCATTTGCGTCGTAATAGGAGGTGGCCTGGCCGAACGTCCGCAGGGTGCCATTGAGATCGGGGGTATAGGGGCCGAAGACGGCCGTGATCGGGACCGATTCCCGCAGGGCGGTGACCGTGCTCGGCGAGGAGGTCGTCAGCACCTTGGCGAGCTGCGGCAGCACGTTGGCCCAGTCGGTGAGATCGTTGTTGGGCCCCGGACGGCTGAACGCGAGACTGAAGTTTTCGACGGGCTTCGTCGCGGTGACAAGCAGCGAGCGAAGCGCGGGGAAGTACGTCTCCAGCGGCTTGACGGTCGGCTTGGAGGTTTCGACGAGCTGTGTGAGCGCGGCGAACGTCGAGGGGAACTGAACGAACGTGCGGGTGCCCTGGCGCAGGGCAACGGGCAGTTCGCGCAGGCCGTGGGCGAGGGCCGTCTGGTTCGCCCCGACCGCGTGGAACGTGGTGTTGGCGTTTTCGATCAGGTCGGTGAGCTGTTCTGAGCGGGCGCCGATCGTTGTGACCGCCTTTGCCGTTTCCACGATGAAGCTCGTGAACACCGGCTGATCGCGGACGAGCTCTGAGAGGAAGTGGTCGGTTGCGTTGAGCGCGGCCGGGGTGTATTCGGCGGAGATGCCGTAGGCGCGACTCGCCCCGGCATACTGTTCGGCAAAGCCCTGGATCACCTGCTGCAGGCCCGTGCGGGTCTTCGGGTTCAGCGCGTTGAACAGCTGGTCCAGATCGGTGACTTCGCGCGTCGCCGACGCCGGCAGCGTCGCGCCCGCGGGTAGCGCCGGCGCGTTGTTGGGACCGGGCGTCAGCGCGATGTAGCGGTTGGCCACGGTCGCGAGCGACGGCACCCTGACCACCGCCACCGTGCCTTCGTGAAGCGGCGTCAGTGAGGAGTTGACGTGGATCGTGATCTTCGCCTTGAAGTCACTGGTCAGCGCGATGTTCGTGACGGTGCCCACCGGCACCCCGCCGACCTGCACCTGATCGCCCCGCACGAGCTGGCCGGCTTCGCCGAAGATCAGCTGGTAGTTGGCACCGCCGCCGCCCGCGAATATCAGATAGGCGAGAACCAGCACGACGGCCGCCAGAGCGCCGACCGCAAGCGCCCTTCCCGTCCGCGGGGGTAGTCCGCGCGGGCGGCCACCGCGCGGCGCGGGAGCCCGCGGCGGGGGCGGCGAGGCGGGTGGGCTGGGGGGACTAGCCGTTGCCATTCGCTTCCCCTTCGCCGCCGGCGGGTGCCTTGTCCGGGATCGCAGCCTGCGAGGGCCCGCGCCCCACGGTTGGATCGGGGATCTCGCCGAGGCGGGAGATCAGCCTGATCCACTGGTTTGCGGTCAGCGCCAGGTCGGACGCGCGGGCGGCGCGCGCCGCCCCTGCCGAGGGCGCGGTGAAGCTCACGACGATGTCGCGGGCGCCCGGCTTGGCCAATGTGTTGGCGGCGCCCGGGTAGCTCAGAGCGCTGACGATGCGAACCGGCCGGACGAGACCCTGCAGGCGCAGCAGCCTGCGAACCGTGATGTCCGTGATCGAGCCCGCCCCCGCGTGGCCTGCGACCGGGATCCCGTTAACGGCGGTGATCGCCACCGAATCCTCGCGCTGGCTCGCATACACGTTGGCGCGCGCGGCCCCACCGTTGCATCGCAGCCCGCCGACCGTCGGCTTCAGCCCCGACACCGACAGGAACTCGAGCGTCGCCAGCATGCGCTTTTCCACACCGCCGGCTTCGATGTCCTGGCGGCCGCATCTGCCCAGATGGATACCGGAGTCATGCAGCACCTGCGGTTCGAGCTGGCGCTTTGACTCGAGCAGCACCTGGCCGATCGTCGGCGAGGTCGCAAGGAACGGATTCACGCCTCGTGCCCTGAAGATCGAGGTGTCTTCCAACGCCACCCACCCGTCGAGGATCGGCTTGGGATCGATCAGCGGCGCCTCCGTTCCGGCCGGGCGGATCTGGAAGAGCATGTCCGGGGCGCCCGACGTGGCGCTCGTATCGCTTCCCACGTGACCGAGCACGGTGCCCGCGATCACCTGTACCCCGACCCGCAGCGGGTGCAGGTAGACCTCGTCGACTCCTTCTTTGAAGGCCCGTGCTCCCGTCGGCCGCCTCGGCGCCGCCGGGCGGGGCTTGGCCGCCCGCGGTGCGGAGGGCAGCACCGGGGACGATTCCAGCGGAGCCGCTGCTCCCAGCGCGAGCCCCGAGACCGTGGCGCCTTCGGACACCGGCGAGCGCGGCTGCGCGCCCGCCGTGGCCGGTCCGCTCGGCGCCGGTTCGCCCGCCCCGCCCGGCCGGGTGATCCGGGCGCTGACCGCGGTGTGCTCGTGCGGGACGAGCACCGGATACAGGCTCGCAACATCGCCGAGCTGCGCATAGACGTAGGTGTTGCCGAAGCCGTCACGCAGCGAGACGAACCGTCCCAGCGAGGGCGAGTCGCCGATCTGCACGACTTCGCCATCCTGCACCGCGATGACGGGGGCGCCGGACTGCGAGTAGATGCTCGTTCCGACGAGCGTCTGCGCTGGCCCCCTCCCCCTCGTGGGTGCCGTCGGAAAGCCGTCGCTGAAATGCGATGCCGCGTGGACCGGGAAGCGCGCTTCGGTGAGGCCCGTGATCGCGCCGAGCAGCTGCGGCGGTGTGCCACCGAGCAGCTGCGCGCGCAGCAGCACCGAGTCCACGTATGCCTGCGAGTGGTTGTAGGAGAGCACCGCGGCCCTGATGTTCGTCGCGCCACCGGCCGCGCGCAGATAGCGGGCGGCGGCGAAGATGGCGTCGGCCGGGTTGTAGGGGTCCTCGAAGCCGTCGCCGTTGGCGTCCACCCCATACTGGGCCCACTCCGCCGGAAGGAACTGCATCCATCCCTCCGCGCCGGCGCTCGAGACGCTCAGATCGCGGCCGTAGTCGGTCTCGACCTCGTTGATGGCTGCGAGCACCTGCCAGGGGATCCCGTAGGCCGTGCCGGCCGCCTGATAGATCGGCAGCAGAAACGGCGGAATGCGAAAGCTTTCGATGAAGAAGCCCGGCACGCCGGAGATGGAAGCTTCGAGCGCCTGCGGCAGCGAGGGCGTGAGCGTCGACGGTGATGGGGGGTGCTTGCCGGTGAGCGCTCCCCCCGGCGAGGAGCCCTTTCCGGCTTCGGCCGCGCCGCCGGCGCCCGCTTTCAGATGCGCGCGGCGCGCCGCCGCCGATTCGCCGGGGGTGGTTCCCTGCGCGTGCTGGGTGGCGACCTGCGGCGAGGAAGGGGTCTGCGGGGCGCCCGGCCCGGTGGGCGATTGGCCGGTCGAGCCCGCGGACGGGGCCGCCGGCGATTCGGGTGGCGCGGTGGTGGTGGTTTCGCCGGGCGGAGCGCCGGTCACGCCACTCGGCGGTTCGCCTGCCGCGCTTACGGCCGGGACGGCCAGCGTGAGCAGCGCCACTCCGGGGAGCAGTCGGCGCAGAAGCTTGGGTCGCCCGTTCATCGCGTCGCTCAGTTGCCCAGCAGGTAGTTGAGGAGCATCCCGTCCGCGCCGGAGCCTTCGGCGGACGGGCTGTAGTAGGTGGTGCCGGCGCTCGAACCGCCGACCGGCTGGGTCGGGCCGGCTGCCGCCGCGCCTCCCGCACCGGAGAGGCTGCCCGCGACGCGTTCAGAGCCCGGATATTTGGCCAGCGCCTGTGCCGGCGTGGCCCCTTTGAGGACCGCCAAGGTGCGCGCCATTACGAGGCTGGTCGAGCTGGGGTTGAACGCGCTCGCGCTCGCACTCGCGGTCGAGCCGGTCCCGGAGGCGAGTTTGGCGCCACAGGAGCTCGAGGGATGCAGCACGTAGTCGATGCAGATCGTCGCAATCCCCTCCGCGCGCAGGAAGTGACCGAGCTGGTCGTAGCCGTTGGCCGAGCCGGTGCCGAGGAAGATGAAGTCGAGGATCCGCTCGAGGCCGCCGGTGTCCCGCAGGCTCGTGAAGAGCTGGGCGAAGCTCGTGCCGAACGGCTTGGCCGCGGCGCCCAGCGAGCCGAGCTTCGACAGCAGCGGCTGGATCGAGACGAGCGCGGGGCCTGCGGTCTTGGCGCTCTTGCCGAGGCTCTTGTAGAAGGCCGTCGAGCTGCTCGAGAAGGCCGGAATCTGCGTGAAGGCCTGGTTGATCGCCGGCGCGGCGATGCCGAGGTCGGTGAATGTCGGCGTGGTCGCGTCGGCGAAGCGCGCCAGGCGTTCCATCGCCGGGCCGAGCTGGCGCAGGAACGGCGGGAACAGGATCAGGTTGCGTTCGAGCGCGCTGAGGTGCCGGGCGCTCGCCTGCGCGACCGTGCTGCTCTGCGCGAAGTATTCGGCGAACTCCTTGCGCACCGCCGCGAGCGGCTGCAGCGCTTTGTCGGAGTCGACGGCCAGTTGGGCCAGCACGTGGTTCTCGTTGGCGAGGATCGTGAGGACCTTGTCCAGTTCCTGCAGGGCGGGGTTGGCCCGGCGGATGACGGCGTTCAGATCGCTTCCTCGCGCGGTGAGGCCGACGCCGAGTTCGTTGAGGATGATCGTGAAGCGCTGGCGGACCGGCAGGCGGTTGATGTCGTTGAGCAGGTCGGGGTCGACCGGGCTGTGGGTGTTCTGAACCGGCAGGAGCTTCTGGCCGGCGCCTTCCAGGCCGTCGGGGATCGTGCGCAGCGGTGGCGGCAGCGGCGTGCCTTCCACGCGCGGCTGGGTGGGCAGGCAGTCGACGAACTTCTCGCCGAGCAGCGCCTGGGGGCGGATCGTGCAGCTCGCGTCGGCCCGAAAGTCCTGAAAACCGGGGGTTTCGATGTCCATCACGACCGCGGCCTTCTCCTGCGGGGTGGGGGTCACCGACACGACGGTGCCGACCTTGACGCCGTCGATCTTCACGTTCTCGCCGGCGATCACGTTGGCGGCGTCGTCGAATATCGCGCGCACCGTGTAGCCCCCGCCTTCGCCGCCCGCCGAGGTGGCGAGCAGCACGACCACCAGGCACGCGACGACCGCCGCGCCGGCGGCACCGACCACGACTCTCCTCCGCCCGACGCTCTCCTTCCTCAACCCGATCCTTCCTAGCCGTGTACAACAGGCGGGCGGCCCCACCAACCTGGTGGGGCCGCCGCCACTTCGTTCTGATCGAGTTTACGCCTCAGCGGGGATAACCACCCCGCTAGAGGGGCCATCCTCGGCGCTCCGCGTCCCTACTTCCTGGGGCAGGGCGCCTTGTAGACGGTCGTGACCCTTTCGCCGGGAGCGACCGACTGGTTTTCGCCTGCTTCCGCGGGAAGCTGGGCTGTGTTGGCGAAGATCAGTTCGGATTTGATCGGGTAGCCGCCTTTCGGGCACGTTTTCGGCATGGTCCCGTAGTAGGTCGTGCTTTTGCCCTTCTTGATCGCGCTGCCGCTGTAGACGACGATCTTTTCGACCGAGGCGTAGGCAGCCCCTTTCACGGTTTCGACCAGCGGGACGGCCGTGACGATCTGCGGCGCCTTCGAGCTGACGACATGGCTTTTGGAATAGATTTCAAATGACGCCGGCGACACGCCCTTGCTCAGGAATTCATAGCCGCCGCCCGGCGAGAAGAAGCCGAGAATCCTTGATTTCTCCGGGACGACCGATTTGCCGAAGCGGACGACGCCGAGCGCGTAGCTTTCGTTCGCGAGAACCGATTCCGCTTCTTCGGGCTGCCTGGTGAGCACCGGGAAGGTGAGCAGGGACTTGGTCGTGCAGCGGCTTTTGACCACGTTTTCGCCCAGTTCCAGGATCGCGCTGTGGGTGCAGGTCGGGAAACCCTGCGGGTGCAGTTTGGTGCCTGAGGGCAGGGTCAGGTTGACCCCGATCAGCGGCGCCGGGTGACCTTCGTCGTATTCGGACCCTTTCATCGTCCATTCGGCCTTCACCGCGGCGCCCGCGCCGAGGA
Organism: uncultured Solirubrobacteraceae bacterium; assembly: GCA_963717415.1. GTDB lineage: Bacteria > Actinomycetota > Thermoleophilia > Solirubrobacterales > Solirubrobacteraceae > Palsa-744. The sequence goes on from OY970331.1 coordinate 314,657, forward strand.
TGTTTCCCGTGCCCTTGAAGCCGGGGATGGGGATGGCCGTGGCTTTGAAGGTGACCGTGGGCGCCGCCGCGGCCGCGGCCGGCAGGCTCAGGGCGGCGAGGCCGAGCACGGCCAGACAGGTGGATGCTCTGCGCATCAGAATTCTCTCCTCTGCTTGATGGACAGGTCCGCCTCGATCCGGTTGGCCCGGAAGCATGCCGGTCCGGCGATATCGAGATCCCCGGTGGTTGACCGGGGAACAATGGCGACTTTGCGGCGCCACCTTATACCTTCGTGACGGATCATTTCAACCTGGTAACACCACCACGGGCCAGATAGTTGCGCTGAGGATGACCTGAATCGCCTTCCATGCGTCCAGTCACGGGCGGCTCGCGGCAGCCGACTCGAGTGGTATCAGTCTCGACTCGAGGGTTAGGGTTGTGCCCCGAGCTCGAGCTCCTGCCCGGCGAAGCGCACCTCGACGGGCTCGAGAATCACTTCACGCGGGCCATCCTCCACGCGTCCGGCGCGCAGCGCACGAAGCCCCAGGCGGTTCGCGGCCGACACGACCGCAGGGCCCTCGCCGGAGGTGCAGTAGAGGGCGAATCCGGCGCCCATGTTGAACGTCGAGTAGGCCGCGTGAGGGTCAAGGCCCGCCTCGGCCACGAGGAAGTCAAGCACCTCGGGTACCTCCGGCAGCGCATGGATGCGGTAGGTGAGCGGCCGGGCAGGGCGCATCAGCTTGAGCAGTCCATGGCCGGTCACGTGACTCATGTAGTGGACCGCGACCCCGCCGGCCAGCAGCTCGGAGACCAGCGGAACGTACATCAGCGACGGTTCGAGCAGCGCCTCTCCGAGCGTGACGCCGCTCGGCAGGGTCGTCCCATAGCCCCGGGGCAGCCGCCCAGCAAGCAGACGGGCCAGCGAGGCGCCGTTCGCGTGCAGCCCGTTGGAGGCCACGAGCACGATCTCATCGCCCGCCGAAAGCCGATCGCCGAGAATCGGGGGGCGACCCTCGGGCAGCACTCCGACTGCGGCGCCGGCCAGCTCGATGTCCCGCTCATCGAGCAGCCCCGGCAGCGACGGGGACTCCCCCCCACCCCACGCACATCCGGCGTCGGCGCACGCGCGGCGCCAGCCCTCGAGCAGGGCGTCGGCGCGGGCGGGCTGGGAGTACCACTCCGAGGCGCCCGTGGCGAAGTAGGCGTTGACCACGAGCGGCAACGCGCCCACGCAGCACAGGTCGTTGAGGATCGCCGCCACGGTGTCGTAGGCGATCTCTGCGAAGCGATTTACGCCCTGCTCTTCGAGCACCTGTCGGGCGATGATCGACTTCGTGCCAAGACCCTCGACGACGAATGCGAAGTGGCGACCCGCGAGCTCGAACACGAATGCCGGCTCTCCCCGCGAAGCGTCGAGCGCCCGGCCCCCCGATGACTCGAGCAGCGCGGAGGTCGACAGCGCCTTGGCGATCGCCAGGCGCTTGGCGGCATCGAGCGCGTCGTAGTCGACGCCCGCCGCGCGGTAGCTGGCACTATCCCGGCTCATCGGCGATGATCCTAAGCCCATTGCCGAACAGGAGAGGTACAGATGGACTTCCAGCCAAGCCAGCGTTGCTCTGAGTTCAAAGAGCGCCTGAGCGCGTTCATGGACGAGCGCGTCTATCCCGCCGAGGCGATCTATGAGCAGCAGCTGCGCGAAGCCGGAGACGGCCCACACCAGCCGCCGATCATGGAGGAGCTCAAGACGCACGCCCGCGAGGCGGGCCTGTGGAACATGTTCCTGCCCGACGCCACGCTCGGCGCGGGGCTGTCGAACAGCGACTACGCGCCGCTGGCGGAGATCCTCGGACGCTCGCACATCGCCTCGGAGGCCTGCAACTGCTCGGCCCCGGACACCGGCAACATGGAGGTGCTGTTCCAGTTCGCGACCCCCGAGCAGAGGGAACGCTGGCTCGTGCCGCTGCTCGACGGCGAGATCCGCTCGGCGTTTGCCATGACCGAGCCCGAGGTCGCCTCCTCGGACGCCACCAACATCGCATTGCGCATCGAGCGCGACGGCGAAGACTACGTGCTCAACGGGCGCAAGTGGTGGACATCCAACGCCTATCACCCCAACTGCCGGATCCTGATCGTGATGGGCAAGACGAGCGTCGAGGGCCCGCGACACAAGCAGCAGAGCCAGATCCTCGTGCCGCTCGACACCCCAGGCGTCGCCCGCGTGCGCAACGTTCCCGTGTTCGGATATCTCGACCACGAGGGGCATGCGGAAGTGCTGTTCGAGGACGTGCGCGTGCCGGCCTCCAACCTGATCGCGGCCGAGGGCGACGGCTTCATGATCGCCCAGGCACGTCTGGGGCCCGGGCGCATCCACCATTGCATGCGCTCGATCGGCGCCGCGGAGCGAGCGCTCGAGGCGATGTGCGCCCGGGCGGTGTCCCGCGTGACCTTCGGCCAGCCGCTCGCGACCCGCGCCAACATCCAGGATTGGATCGCCGAGTCGCGGATCGAAATCGAGATGGCGCGGCTGCTCACGCTGAAGGCCGCCTGGCTGATGGACACCGTCGGCAACCGCCATGCGCGCACCGAGATCGCGGCGATCAAGGTGGCCGCCCCGAACGTCGCCCTGAAGGTGCTCGACCGGGCGATCCAGGTACACGGCGGGGCCGGTGTCTCCGACGACTTCCCGCTCGCGACGACATACGCCCACCTGCGGACCCTGCGACTGGCGGATGGTCCCGACGAGGTCCACAAGATGTCGATCGCCCGCCGCGAGCTGGCGCCGTACATGCCCAGCGAGGCCTAGACGCGCCGAGCCTCGGACGGCTCGCGATCCGCGCGCGCCTTGCCGTGCGCCCAAGCCGCGTGACTGTCAAGTGGCGGCCCTCCCGCGCCGATGAACGAGGCACAACCTCATGTCGTCGACCTCAGACCACAGCGATGGCACGTCGGCCTGTGCCGACCCGTCCGCCACCGGCTGGGCGGCGGGCCCGTCAGAGGATGCGGCCAGCCTGGGCGATCGCCTGTCGTCGATACCCACGGTACGGCACAAGAACATGGACCTCCTGCGGCGGGTGCTCGTGGTCGGATACCTCGTGGCTTCCGGCACGGCGCTGGCGGCCGTCGCCCTCTACAGCTCTGACGCGAGCGACCTGGGCTTCATCATCCTCGCCGGTGTCTACGCCGGCGTCGCGGTGTTCCTCGCCGTGGGACGCAAGCTGCCGGAAGCCGTCATCAAGTTCTTCGCCTTCTCGGGCGCGATCCTGCTCACCGGCGCCGCCGTCGTGTTCGCCCACCCCTTGGGGCCGACTCCGCTCTACTACGTCTGGCCCGCCCTGAACTGCGGCTATTTCGGCAACCGCCGCGATGCACGGGTGGCGAGCGTCGTGATGAGCGTGTCGTTCGCGATCGCGCTCGTGCTCGCGCATGACGTTCAGGTCCCGCTCATCACATACTCCTCGGTGGTCTCCTTCTTCCTGGTCACCGTGGTCGTGATCCAGTATCAGGCGCGACGCACCGATCTGATCGTCGAACAGCTCAACGTCGCGGCGGCGACGGACGGCCTCACCGGCCTGCTCGACCGCCGGGCGTTCGGCCCGGCCTTCGAGCGGGAGATCGAGCGCGCGCGCACATCCGGCCTCGCGCTGAGCATGGTGTTCTTCGACCTCGACCACTTCAAGGAGGTCAACGACGGCTTCGGGCACGCCGCCGGCGACGAGGCCCTGTGCGCCTTCGCGAGGATCCTCGAACGGGAATGCTCGGTCACGGACCTGCTGGCACGGATGGGCGGCGAGGAGTTCGCGGTGGTGCTGTTCGACGCCAACGCCGACGCGGCCAAGGAGTTTGCCGAGCGGATCGCGATGCAGCTGGCGCACTGGAGCGAGCAGCACCCGCCGGCGTTGACGACAAGCGCCGGCGTGGCGGTGATGGGCGAGGCCGCTGCCACGCCATCGCAGATGCTGACCGCCGCGGACCGGGCTCTCTACGCGGCCAAGGATGCCGGCCGCAACCGGGTCCTCGCCGCAGGGCAGACGACCGCGCGCGTGCTCGTCGCGGCCTAGCGCCCATCAGGCGTTCGATCCGCGCACTACAGCCCGGGATCCGCCACCAGGGCACCACCGGCGCCGAGCACGAAGCCCGGAAGCCCGAACCGTCGGGCGAGCAGCTCGGGCAGCTCCTCACGCGAGAGCGGCGTGACGGTCTTCTTCGCAGGCGTCCGTTCGACGAGCTCGAGCCCGTCCCAGTCGCTCACGGAGGCGCGCACGCCGTCGTCACCCTGGGCGCTCACGATCAGCCCGTCACGAAGGGCGAGCGTGGATGGGTGGAGGTCCACCAATTGCTCGTCTCCACGTCGATGAATGGGACGGGCTGCGGCGCGAAGCCGTAGAGATCGATCCATGCGTCCGCCTCGGCGGTCTGCAGCACGAGCTCGGGGCCATCCTCGACGACGCGATAGCTCCAGCCCGACTGCTCGTGCGCCCCGGCTCGAGCGAACGGCAGCGGTTCGAGCAGGCTTCCGAGGCCGAAGCCGACGTCCGCGAGCCAGGTCGAGCCCTCGGCCTGCACCCGTAACACGAGGTGGCTGCGCGGTCTGATGGCGCCGGCGGCGCCGAGCCGCACCCGCGCAAGCAGCAGATCGACCTCGGCGCCGAGCGCCTCGAGCCCGGCCCTCAGGAGGAGGTTCTGCTCAAAGCAGTAGCCGCCACGAGCCTCGGAGACGAGCTTGCGCTCGAGGTCTGGCTGCGCCAGCGACACTGCTACCCCACGCTGCGGGTCGAGGTTCTCGAAGGGGATCGATGTTACGTGGGCTCGGTGCAGCTGCGCGACACCCGGCTGTCCCGTCAGGCCAATGCGGGAGAGGTAGGACTCGAGGTCGAGCATCGCGTGGAAGCCGGCCTAGCCGGTGCGTCCTGTTCGCGCAGCCGTCGTCACGGCGCGCGCCCCGGAGACCGAGAGGCGAGGCTAGCCGTTCGGGTCGACGAACAGGCGCACGACGCTGTCGGCGACGCACACGGGCTTCTCGCCCCCCTCGGCCTCGACTGTGAAGCGCGTGACGATCTGGTGCCAACCGCCACCCACGTCGGTGACCTCGACGATCTGCTGGTAACAGCGGAGCCGTGCTCCCACCAGGACCGGAGCGGGAAAGCGGACCTTGTTCCAGCCGTAGTTGACGGCCAGTTGGAAGCCGCTCCATTCGTTCAGCTCACCACGCAGACCATCGATCAGGGAGAGCGTGAGGTTGCCGTGGGCGATCGTCGTGCCGAACGGGCTCTCGGCCTTGGCGCGCTCGACGTCGACGTGAATCCACTGATGATCGCCGCTGAGGTCGGCGAACTGGTTGACCATCTCCTGCGTGACCGCGCGCCATTGGCTCGGGCCCACGACCTGATCCTTGAGCGCCTGAACATCCTCGATCCCGTGGGCGACAGCCTTGGGAGTGTTCGCGCTGACAGCCATGTTCGTGTCTCCTTTCGTCAGACCCCCGGCATGTTATTGGCTCGGCGTACCCCAGCGGCGCGCCGGGGTCAGACCCTCGAGCCGCTAACGGGGCTCGGCAGGGGGGTCGGAACCCTCTCCGAGGGGGCGCTGCACCCAGGCCACGTCGTGCCAGGCGCCGTGCTTGTAGCCGATGCGGCGGTAGGTGCCGACCTGCTCGAACCCCATCGCGCGATGCAGCCCGACGCTCGCGTCGTTCGGCAGGGTCATGCCGGCGATGACCGTGAGAAAGCCGCGCTCTATGAGCCGGTCGAAGAGCGCCTCATAGAGCGTCCGGCCGGCTCCGCTGCGCCGTCTGCCGAGCTCGACGTACACGCTCACCTCGCACGACCAGCGGTAGGCGGCACGCGAATGCATGGGGCCGGCATAGGCGTAGCCGACGACCGCGCCGCCATCCTCGAGAACCACCCACGCATGGCCACGCGCGGCCGTCGCGATGCGTTCGGCCATCTCCGCCGCGGTCGGCGGGCGGGTCTCGAAGGAGATCGCCGTTCCGGCGACGTAGGGCGCGTAGATCGCCGCGCACGCGGCCCCATCGGCCGGGGAGGCCTCACGCACGTGGGTGCCCGGCGATTGGCGATCCATCGCAGAAGCGTATGCGGCCTGCGCTGATCGCGGCAGGATCCGGCCGCACGATGACGGCATCCGCGACGGGGATGATCTCGTCGGCCGCCAAACCTGCGCGGGAGGCATGCTCGCGGATCGCCTCCGGGCTGGTCGCCTGATACACGCAAAGGGTGCCGACGCGCCCGTCGTCCTCGCTCAGCACGTAGCTGCGTATCCGCGTCGCGCGGCTCATCCACCCTGGCCGGAGGACCTGCGCCTGGCCAGCGCCAGCGCCAGCACGAACAGCACTGCGACGACGGCCGCGCCGGCAAGGCCCGCGTCGGCCACGACATCGGTGATCGAGGGTCCGACCAGATACGCTCCGACGCCGATCGAGAGGGCCCAGATCAGCGCCGACAGCGCGTTGGCGGGCAGGAAGCGCGACCAGCGCATATCGTGAATCCCCGCTATCCACGAGGGTGTAAACAGCACCGCGATCGGGCCATAGCGCTCGTAGAAGCGATCGCCTCGCGCGATCAGGCCGAGTCGCAGATTGTGCAGCGGTCCGGGCGCCGTGAGCGGTCCGCGACCCCCCTTCCGGGCGATCAGCCAGCCGGCGGTCCCACCCACGCTCGCGCCGGCCCAGGCGACCGCCAGCACCGCCGTCAGGTCGAGATGGCCGTGCGCGGCCGAGATGCTCGCCGCGATCAGCGCCGCCTCGCCTGGCCCGGGGAGGGCCACCCAGCTCGCTCCCGAAGCCAGGAAGACGCCGACATAGTCGACTCCCGAGTTCCGAAGGCGGTGGTGGAGGACGCCGAGAACAGCAAGCGTCGCCAGCCGCAGTGCCGAGGAGCACACGCCGTAATGGTGACGGTCGGCTACGAGCGCTGCGAGGGTGGTCGATGCAGCCGGTAGCGCTGTCGTCGAGCAGCCACGTCACGACGACCGTGGCATTGCTCCTCGCGCTCGTTTCCACCACTCTGGTCAGCGTCGCCTACGTGCGTGAGCACGACGCGGTTGGCAGGCTCCCGCCGCTGTCACTGCGCCATCCGCTGCGCTCCCTTCGTGCGTTGCTTGGAAATCGTCCGTGGCTCACGGCATTCGCCATGGAGTGCGGCGGGTTTGCCCTGTACGTGGTCGCCCTGGCGCTCGCTCCGCTGGCGCTCGTGCAGAGCGTCGCGGCGGGCGGGATCGGGATTCTCGCGGTGGCTTCGGCACGCCTTGGGCATCGGCGTTTGACCGGGCGCGAGAGCCTGGGTGCAGCCGTGTCCGTCGCCGGCCTGCTGTTTCTCGCGATCTCGCTGACGGGGGGAACCGAGCCGGACGCAGAGGGATCGCTCGTTCCGATCGGCCTGTGGCTGGGCGGAACGTGTGCGGCCGCCGTATTGGTCCTGACCGCCGGCCGGGCGTTCGTCGGCGCCGCGGCTGCGGACGGAATCGCTGGAGGGCTGTTGTTCTCCTGCGGCGACATCTCCACCAAGCTGGCGACCCAGGGCGGCGCCCGAGCGGCGTTCGCACTGGCGGCGATCGGCGGCTATCTGCTGGGCTCCTCTCTGCTCCAGATCGGCTACCAGCGCGGGGCGGCACTGACGATCGCGGGTATCGCCACGCTTCTGACCAATGCGCTCCCGATCGCCGCCGGCTCGGTGCTGCTCGGAGAGGCGCCCCCGGGGGGAGCGCTGGGCGCGCTGCGCATCCTGGCCTTCGCGACGGTCACCGCCGGCGCGGTGCTGCTGGCACGTCCGCAGGGCGCGGCCGACAGGGCTCGCAACGAGGCGACTCACGCTGCGGCCGGATAGCCGGTTCAGCCACCCGCCGGCACGGCGCGCAGCGGCTCTGTGAGCGCACCCGAGTGCGCCCCTCCGGCGACGGTCAACTCGCAAGCAGGGACTCGAGCTTGTCGAGCTGGCTGCCCCAGCCGGCGCGGGCCATGTCCAGCAGCTCCTCGGCGCAGACCATGCGTGAGGTGATCACGACCTTCGTGCGATTGGCGCCGAGGTCGATGAACTCGACGATCGTCTCGCCGGACTCGATCATCGGATGGTCCGTGGTCTCCTCGCCGAATGACAGCCGTCCGGGCGGCTCGACGACCCCGAAGTGGCCATCGCTCGGGTACTCCTGGCCATCGGGCCCGATCATCGTGAGCCGGCAGACGCCGCCCGGTCGCAGGTCGAACTCGATCGTGTCGCGAGGCGTCGTGAAATGCTCGGGTCCCCACCAGCGGGCCACCTCGTCGGGATCGGTCCACACCTTCCACACGAGCTCGCGCGGCGCCTCGAGCTCCCGCTCGATCACGATCGTGTGCTCGGCCATCTCGGACTGGTCAGTCATCGCCCTCTGCCTTTCGTTGTATTTGTTGGAGGCGGTGCGCGAGGCGGTCCAGGCGACCCTCCCAGATCTCGCTGTACTGCTCGAGCCAGCCGGCCGCGTCGCGCAGCGGCGCGCCCTCGAGCCGTGACGGACGCAGCTGGGCGCTCCGCCGGCGCCGGATCAACCCTGCCCGCTCGAGCACCTTCAGGTGCTTTGAAACGGCCTGCACGCTGACCGGGAATGGCTCCGCGAGCGCGTTGACCGTGACCTCGCCATCCTCCGCGAGTCGCGCGAGGATCGCGCGCCGGGTCGGGTCTGCCAGAGCCGCGAACGTCAGGCTGAGCTCGTCGGTCGCCACGTTATTCATCCGACTAGTTTATCAATCTATTGGTTGAATAAGGCTGCGATCGGAGCTGCGATGTCGGCCCTTACGGACGACAGAAGATTGCCCCTTCCAGACCACACAAATCGGCACCATTTGCCTTCAGGGAACCCCCCACGGAAGCGTCACAATGAAGGCATGACAGGCGCGACGATCACGCCCCCTCGCTGTGGGGCGACGTCCACCACGATGGATCGGCCTGCACGCCACCCGGCCGAGGAGCTCGCCGAACATCTCGAGCACGGGCGGACACTCCTCGACCAAGCCAGGCTGATCGGCGACATCGGCGACTTCCAATGCTGGAGGGCGGCGCGGGAACCGTGGATCGAGGTGGCGGCGGAGAGCCTTGGCCGCCTCTGTGGACCGGAAGAGGCCGACGACTTCAGGCATGCCGTGTCCCCCTCGGACGGCGGCGAACGATGGCAGGACGAGCACACGAACGAGTCGAAGCGGATGAAAGCGGCAATCGACGTCCTGATCTCGCTTCAGCGTCAACCCGAGCCCGAGGAGGAGCCGAACGAGCCCGACGAGCCCGAGGAGCTCGCGCCGGGGCCGCAGGACGCTCCGCGGAGGCCGTCTGTTCGCGCCGTGCTCGCGCCGGAGCCGCAGGCCGCCGCACCGGTGCCTACCGTCGGGGTGATCGAGCCGGAGCCGCAGGCCCCGGCGCCGATGCATTCCGTCGGGGTGATCGCGCAGCAACCGGCCGGGAGCAGCGAGATCGTGCAGTCGGCCGACGGGGCTGCGCTGCTCGGTCTGGTCGCGAGCGATCCGGAGCAGGCCCGAACGAGGCAGGTTTTCCTGCACGGAGGCGATGAGGAGTGGCGGCTGGCCGTAGCCGGACTGCTCGAACGAGCGGGCTCTAATGGGGACAGGGCACTTGACGGGCCGGTGGACGACCGCGGCGAGTCGGTCTCGCAGGCGCAGGTGCAGGCGGCGGGACTGCGCTACGCGGTCATTCTGCTGACGGCCGACGATGTCGGTGCGCCGCGGCTCGATTCCGACCAGGAGCCCTACTACTCGCCGCGGCCGCGCCAGAGCGTTGTGTTCGAGCTGGGCGTCCTGGCTGCAGCGCTCGGGCCGCATCGCGTGTGTGCGCTCTACGAGGACGGGGTGGAGCGGCCGTGCGAAGTGAATGGGCTGAGCTACATACGCCTCGACCTGGCCGGGGCGTGGCAGACCCAGCTGCTGCTGAAGTTGCGCAGCGCCGGCTTTGACTACGACGTGAACACGATCCAGACCGACAGTGTCGACCGCGCGCTTCGCCGCACGCCTGTCGCCCACGCGCGGGACTCTCTGCAGGGCCGTGTGTGGACTTCTCCCACCCGTCCGACACGCGGGTGCGATGTCGCGACCGACTGGCGTTCGCGTCGCTCGGCGAGCAGGCATCTACGGTCCGTCGGCGAGGGCATGCCGAAGGTCGCGTAGGCCGATCCCCGCGCCACACCGACGCGCTGACAGCTAGGAGAGCGCGACCGCGGTGAGCAGGTCGACGAGGTCGAGGAAGCGGCGCGGATCGCGGCCGGTGAGGGAGAGGACCCGGTCGAGGCGATAGCGCACGGTGTTCGCATGCAGGTTGAGCGCCGGTGCGGTCCGCGCGGCGTTGAGGTCGTTTGCGGCGAACACCCGGAGGGTCTTCACTAGGTCCGGGTCGAGGGCGGATGCCCAATCGGGGACGATGCGTCGAGCCGTGACGCCGGCGTGCTCGATCAGGAAGTCGAGGAGGCGCACCTCGCTGAGAGCAACGGCGGTTCCGGCGGGTGCATGGCGCAGCGCACGATTCGCCTCGGTGTGGCCCTGGGCAACGTCGGCGAGGGTGGTGAGCGGAAGCGAGATGCCGGCCGCGAGCCTATCGTGGCCGGCGCGTGCCAGAGCACCGAGGGCCCGCCCCACCCGGTTGCGAAGATCGGCGATCCCCCCACGACCGATCGGCGCAAGCGTCACCACACGTCCGTGATGCAGGACGACGAAGGCCGATCGTGGCGCGCTACCGGCCTGGCGCTCGAATGCCTGCGCGGTGCGTCGTAGGGTCTCGTGGTCGACCGCTTCCTCGCCGGGGGTACCAGCGCGCCCGGGGACGGCGGCGCCCGAGCGGGGGTTGCTCGTGCTCGGCGGACCGGCCACGACGACGGCGAGCGGCAGGCGGAGGTCGACCCCGAGCTCCTCCCCGCGGCCCTCGATCTCACGGCCCGCCAGCAGGTCCTCGAGCAGGTCACGTCGCTCGCGCTCCACGTCGGTGCGGCGACGCTGCGCGGCACGTGTGTATGCATCGGTCACGGCGAGGCTGATCGCATCGGTGTATGCCATCGCCAGCGCAGTCACCTCGAGGACCAGCTCCTGTGGCGTGCCGTCCTCCGCCGCGAGCCTTACGAGCGCGCGCCAGATCTCACGCAGCCCAAGACGGTAGGCGTGCAACAGAGCCGCGAGCGGCATGCCCGCGCGCTCGCGCTGCGCTGCGCGATCGCGCACGAAGTCGAGGTCGATGTCCTGCGGCAGGCGTCCGAGCCGTGCGCTCGCGACAAACGCTCGCACGTGTGCCAGGGAGTGCTGCTGCACCTCCGCCAGCAGGCTCGGGTCTCCGCTTGCAGGGTAGTCGGGCACCTCGGCCAGCACGGCTCGCCTCATGGCGGCCGCCACGGCGCTCTCGTGCAACTCGAGCGTATCGATCAGCTCTTTGTGAGATGTTGACAATCCAGCCATGCCGAATGCTGGAGAGAAGACTATTGTGTCGGCATCGAACGGTGACGAAGATACAAGAGCAAATCATCCAGGAGGAGACAAAATGGCGTCGCCCGTAGTGCATTTCGAGATCGCGTCGACTGACCCCGCCGGGACGAAGGGCTTCGTGGCCGACATGTTCGGTTGGAAGCTCGAGGAGATTCCCGGGCCGTTCGAGTACTCGATGGTCGACACCGGCGAGGAGGGAGCGATCCGCGGCGGCGTCGGCGCCACGCCGACCGGCGAGGGCCACACGACCTTCTACGTCCAGGTGGACGAGGTCCAGGCCGCGCTCGACAGGGCCAAGGAGCTCGGCGGTCAGGTCGTCATGGGTCCGCAGGAGATTCCGGGCGGCAGCAAGATCGGGCTGATCACGACCCCAGCCGGGCAGCTGCTCGGCGTCATCGGTAGCTGACTGACGATGGGCGCAACCGCGCTCACCGACCACATCTTCGAGAGCACAGGAGGCAAGACCATGTCGGATGTCGTAATCAAGCGAGTCGATGAGTTCGATTCCCCCAACGGCGGCGGCTTCTGCCGCGCGCGGGCGAGCCTGGGCGTGACGTCGTTCGGGATGCAGGTGGAGAACTTCCCGCCGCATTTCGAGCACTTCCCCGAGCACGATCACGAGGCAGATGGACAGGAGGAGGTCTACACGGCGCTTTCCGGATCGGCCACGCTGAACGCGGACGGTCAGTCATACCGCCTCGAGCCAGGCGTGTTCGCTCGCGTCGGACCCGGCGTCACGCGCAAGATCACCACCGGTGAGGAACCGGTCCAGCTGCTTGCGATGGGAGCGACCCCGGGCATGCCCTACTCGCCTCCGCCGTTTACCGAGGAGGGCGCGCCGCTGCCCGGCTGACCCCGAGGAGCAACGAGGAGGTCGCGTCGAGCGCTAGCTGGCGAGCACGCCGTCCGTGCTCACTGCGCGAGAGCATCCGCCGGCTCCTCACCTTCCGGCGCGGAGATGCGCCCGGCGCACCTGCGCTACGGCCCCTGCGCGAACTGACCAACGCGCATAGCGCGTGCCTGACCGTCGACGAACAAGGGCGACTGGGCCTCGAGAACCCGCGCCGCGACGATCTCGGCGATGGCACGTTCGATCTGCTGCTGATCGTTCGAGAGGCCCAGGATCAAGGTAGTTGGAGGCGCCTGAAGACGTGCGGCAACGCGGACTGCCGATGGGTCTTCTACGACCGCTCGCGCAACCGTCAGGGCCACTGGTGTGAGATGGCCGCGTGCGGCAACCGGCTGAAGAATCGCGCGTTCCGCGCGCGCAGACGCTGAATCCGAAACTGTCGAGGCGGATGTTTGGTGCTCGAAAGCAGAATTCTCGGCTCGCGGGTCTTCCTGTGGCGCGGGCGCTCACTAAGCTGAGCGGGGATGGTCGAGCGAATCGAGGACATGCCGCCAAGGACGATCGGGTTTCGAGCCTCCGGCAAGCTCACCCGTGAGGACTACCGCGAGGTCCTCGAGCCGGTCCTGCGTGAAGCAGCGGAGTCCGGTGAGATTCGGATGCTCTTCAGGCTCACAGCCTTCGAGGGACTCGAGCCGGCAGCCTGGTTCGACGACATCAAGACCGGGCTCGGGCTGGGCATCGGACATCACTCCGCATGGAAGCGCTCGGCGATCGTCACCGACGTGGATTGGGTCGGAAAGGCATTCCAGCTGTTCGCCTGGATGACTCCAGGCGAAGTCAAGGTCTACGGCCTTGATCAGATGGAGGAGGCCAAGCGCTGGGTAGCCCCAAGCCCGCCCCTCACGCGCTGAACCAGCGAGCCCGGCGGCTCGTGCCGAACCGCTCCTTCGCCGCCATCTGAGAGACCGATGGCGCGTTGAATGTGCCGGTTTTGGTCGGACCCGAGAGGAAGTCGATCTCGACACTGCCGATGCGTCCCTGGCCGAACTCGATGTAACAGGTGCCCCGTCCGAGGTGGCGTTCCGGGGGCTCGCCGCCCTTCAGCTGAGCGATGATCGTCTGCGCGACCACCCGCGCGGCGCCCTCGGCGAAGACGCCGGCCTTCGGGACGCCGGCGGTCGCGACATCGCCGATCGCGTAGACGCCGGGATAGCGCGTTGCCAGCGTGGCGGAGTCGACGGGGATGTAGCCATCCTCGGTCATACCGCTGGAGATCACGACGTCCGGCGCTCGATGCTTGGGGACGCCGAGGAACAGGTCATAGGGCAGCTCGCTGTCGTCGTCGAGCACGGCGAGGCTGCGCGACGGATCGAGCGCGGCGACGCGCCGCCCGCAGAGCAGCGTGATGCCGCGTGCGGCGAACTCCCGTTCAAGCGCCGCCGACGTGTCCGGCGAGGGCGGTACGGGAGTCCCCAGCGGCATCACGATCGAGATCTCGCAGGCGTCGCGCACGCCGCGCGCGGTCAGCAAGTCATCGAGCATCATCGCGCACTCGCTCGGAGCCGGCGGACACTTGAACGGCGCGCCGCATATCCCGATCACGGCATGGCCGCGCGAGAGCGAGGGGATGATCTCGGCAAGCCGTTCGGCTCCAGCAATTGAGTAGAACTCGTTGCCGGCCTCGGCGAGACCAGGCGTCGCGTCCATGTCGTAGTCGGCACCCAGCGCGATCACGAGCACGTCCGCCGCATGCGTACCCGCGTCGGTGCTCACGATGCGGGATGCCGGGTCGATCGCGGTGACGGTCTCGCGGAGCATCCGCACGCCCGGCTTGACGATGTCTCCGTAGGGCAGCCGGACCGAATCCGGCGCGGCCTGACGGAACATCAGGTCGAGCTTTGAGAATCCGAACACGAAGGCGTCGGACCTGTCGATCAGCGTCACGTCCGTGTCCTGGCCGAGTGCCTCCGACAGCATGGTGCAAAGCTCCAGCCCGCCGAAACCGGCGCCGAGGACGACGATGCGCTCGCTCATGCGGGTGCCCCTCCTTGATAGAGCGTGGCCGGCCTCGGTGCCAGCCTCGTACTGGAACCCTATCCTCCGGGCGTTCCAGCTGGTCGGAGGGACGGCCGGTGCCTGCCAATGATCGAGCCGCGTGAGCCAGGCGACGCGGTTCGCCTCCGCGAGGTCAGTCGGCGCTTTCGACGGCAGGTTGAGTCCGACCAGGGCCACGATCAGCCGGTGCCCGGGGCCGGCGCAGCCGGCGCAACGGTGCCGGCGCCCACCAGTTCCACTCCCCGAGCAACTCCATCAGCGAAGGGACGAGCAGAGCGCGGATCACGAAGGCGTCGATCAGCACCGCAAGCGCCGTCCCGAGGCCGAGCTCCTTGATGAAGACCAGCTTCGAAGTCGTGAACGCGCCGATCGCCACCGCGAACAGCAGCGCCGCGGCGGTCACGATGCGCCCGCTTCGCTCGAGGCCGGTCGCTACCGCCTCGGTGTTCGGGAGGCCGCCGTCGCGGGCCTCCTTGATCCGCGAGAGCAGAAACACGCCGTAGTCTGTGGCCAAGCCGAACCCGATCGCGAAGAGCAGGATCGGCTGGGTCGCATCGAGTGCGCCGTTGGACCGGTAGGACAGCAGCCCTTCGAGGCTCCCGTGCTGGAAGATGAGGACGAGGATGCCGAATACGGCGCTCAGGCCGAGCAGGTTCATCAGCACCGCCTTGACGGGCAGCACCACCGAGCCGGTCATCAGGAAGAGGACGATCAGCGTGGAGGCGATCACGACCGCCAGCACCATCGGGAGATGTCTTTCGAGGCTGGACTCGAGATCGATGAAGGCCGCCGTCTCGCCCGAGACGCCGACGTAGAACGGCGCTCGCAGGGCGCGCACCAGGTGCACGAGACGCTGGGTGGCCGCGCTGTAGGTTGACGCCGACGGGGCGACGTCGAGCAGCGAGAGGCCGGGCCCGGCGGGCGTGGCGGGGGCGACAGCGGAGACGCCCGGCAGGGCGCGAACCCGCTCGGCGAAGGCGCTTAGCTGCGGTGATCCAGCTGGAACACCGGCAACGACCTCGAGCGGTGAGGTGCGCCCGGGTGGGAACTCGGCCCGAAGCGCTTCATCGACCTGGCGCGCAGTCGCGGTCGTGGGCAGCACGCTTGCGTTGACGGGCAGGAACTTGATCGATGCGAAGAACGGGATTCCGAGCGCGATCAGCGCCACCGCGCTGATTGTCGCGATCCTGCCGGGGCGCAGCATCACGAACCGCGACAGCCGGTACCACAAGCCCGATTCGGCGGGTCGCGCGTCGCGCTCCGCGGCACGCTGGAGCCATCCGGGGGCAAGCGCGTTGACGCGCGGACCGAGTACGGCCAGCAGTGCCGGCAGCACAGATAGCGCGAGCGACGCCGCAATCAGGGCGACAAGTGCGCCCGCGATCCCCATCGAGTACAGGAACCGCTGCGGGAAGATCGTGAGCGAGATCATCGCCGCGGCGACCGTTAGCGAACTGAAGACGATCGTCCGGCCCGATGTCTCGAGCGTGCGGCGCAGCGCGTCTACGCCGAAGCCCCGGATAGCCGACTCCTCGCGGTAGCGAGAGACCATGAACAAGCTATAGTCGATCGCGAGACCGAGCCCGAGGCCTGTGGTCATGTTGAGCGCGAACACCGAGAGGTCGGTGAAGTTCGAGACGACACGCAGGGCGAAGAACGTGGCCAGGATCGCGAGGCCGCCGAGCAGCGGCGGCAGCAGCGACGCCACCAGCGAGCGGAAGAAGACGAGGGACAGCAGGAAGATGAGTGGGAACGCGAGCAGCTCCGCGCGGGCGAGGTCCTGACCGACTTGTGTGTTGGCCTGAGCGCTTGCGATCTGTTCCCCACCGAGTCGTACGTCGTGCTGTCCGGCGAACTGGCTCTCCAGCTGCGACGCGTCGTCCTTGAGCCTCGAGTCCGACTTGGGCTGGAAGTAGGCGACGACATACGTCGAGCGACCATCACGCGAGACCACTGCAGGGTCGTGGCTGTCGTAGTAGCTCGACACGGCGGCGACGTCGCGACTGGAGTGCAGCTGCGCCTCGACCTCGCGGACGCGGCGCTCCGCGGTCGCGCTGTGGACGTTGCCAGTGTTCACGAGCGCGATGACCCCCGGGTCGATCTGGCGCCCGGCGGCCGCCTGGTAGCGATTCATCGCCTGGACGGACTGCGTCGACGGGTCGTTGGCGCCGTACGGGCTCAGGCGCTTCGCAACGCCGACGCCGAACACGGCAGCGACGGCCGCGCCGATCACGGCGACGAACAGCACACGGCGGCCATTGGCGTGTGCGAATCTCGCGAGTTTCCCGAACATGGCCTATGCCCCCGCTTTCTGCCCGGCGAGGCGACGCTCGCTCGGCCCGCGACCGGCGGGAAGCATCGTCTCCACCAAGCCAGTCAGCACGTCGTAGACATGCCCGGACACGGTGACGCGCGGAGAGATCGCAGGTGCGGAGCGGAGGCGCTCGACGTCCCGCGTGACGGTCACCGCAGGGTCGAGGACGGCGTGCTCGCGCAGGGTCGACTCTTCGACGCCGATCCGCTCGGCATAGCGACGGCTGAACGCATCGTCAGCGAGCGCGCCACTTCCGCACTGGGTGTGTTGGATCACGGCGACCTCGAACAGCGGGCCGTCGGGCAGCATGTTCTCGGCGACCTGGCCAATGAAGGCGACGTCGTTGATCACCTCCCTGGTGACCCGTCCGCCCACGTTGCGGACGACCATCGCGTCGCCGAGGCCGAGGCCGAGAAAGTGAGCGGGGTCGACGCGGGGATCGAGGCACGTGATCACGAACAGGCGCAGGCTTGGAAAGACGACGGCGCCCTCGTGGTCGCCCGCGGCCGCGAACCTCCGGTTGCGCTCGAGCGCGGGATCGATATTGGTCGTAGTCATGAGTTCAGCTCCTTCGTGGGTCGCTTCGATGCTTGATCACGAGAATGCGGATGACCAGGGTGAGTTGTCATCACCCCGACTGAACTCACCCCAGGGGTGAGGAACGGCACGCGGTTAGAGCAGGTCCAGCTCTCGCGCGCGGGCGACGGCATCGCGCCTGCTTGACGCACCCAGCTTCCGGTAGATGCTCTTGGTGTGCGTCTTGATCGTGTCGCGCGAGATGCCAAGCTCACTTCCGATCTCCCTGGCCGAGAGGCCGGTGGGAAGGAGAAGCAGCACCGCCAGCTCCCGCCGGGTCAGCTCGTCGGTTACCACCGAGCGCGCGCCCGACGCATGCAGTACCAGCCGGAGCCGGCCTTCCGCCTGTGCGACCAATCGCGGCACGAGCGTCCCGGGTTCGGGAGCGCTCAAAAGCAGCTCACGCGCCTCGAGCACGAGCTCCCGCCCGCCGCGACGATCGCCGAGCTCCCGGAGCAGCTCGGCGAGCATGACAAGAACATAGGCAAGCTCGACCACCCCCTCGCCGCGCCGAGCGAGCGCGGCGGCTCTCTCGAGCTCCGAGCGCGCGTCGCCGAGACGCCGGCCGTGGTGCAGCAGTCGCCCACGGGCGACATGCACCAGGCTGCACTGCCAGTACTCCTCGAGTCCATGTGTGCGGACCAGGTCGAAGCCGGCTTCGATGTAGTCGGCACATGCGCGCCAGTCGCCGCCGTCCGCCGCGATCAGGGCGAGTTGACCGAGCGCGAACAGCGAGACCATCGCGATCCGCTCGCGGTTGAGCGCGAGCGCAGAGTCGAAGAGCTTCACAGCCGCGACGTTGTCGTCGAGCCAGTGTGCCGCCGCACCCAGGTTGCGTGCCGCAAGCGGGTGCCAGAAGGAGCTCCCATCGAGCGGCGCGAGTCGAGCTGCGAGCTGCTTGCTCTTGCGCATGTCACCGAGCTGCTCCCACGCCGTCGAGCGCAGGACGATCGCTTGCTCTGCGATCCATGTGTCTTCCGTGGGGTTGTACCTGGGGGCCCTCTCTGCGAGGTCCACCCACTCGAGGATCTCGTCTCGTCTCCCGACGACTGATGCCGTCCTCGCTCTTGCGAGGCACAAACGGCCATCGCCGAGAATGTGATCTCGGGGTAGGGCCTCGAGCCACCGCGCAACCGTTGCTCGCTGCCCCACGTTCGTGAACGGCAGCCAGTGGGTCGAGATCAGCTCGGATACCTCGTCGAGCTCGCCAGCCGCCGTCAGGTGTCCGATTGCCTCGGACACAAGTCCGGCGTCGAGGAACCAGCGACCGGCTCGGCGGTGGAGCTCGACAACTGACCCCGGTTGTCTTCGCTCGAGCTCGTGACGGAGCAGCTCGCCGAACAGGTGGTGATACCGATACCAGTCGTGACTCGGATCGAGTGGAATCACGAAATAGTTCGAGCGCTCGATCCGGTCCAACATCGCCCTGCTGTCCTGGGCGCCGCTGACGGCGTCGCACAGCGGCGCGCAAAACCTGTCGAGCACGCCCGTGTGAAGCAGGAAGGCAACCTCCTCCTCGGGCAGCTCCGCGAGCACCTCGGCGCCGAGATAGTCAACCACCCGTCGGTCGCTGCCCGCGAACGACTCGATGAACGTGCTGACATCCTCGCGTCCACGCATCGACAGCACGGCCAGGTAGAGGCCCGCCGCCCAGCCCTCCGTTCGCTCGTGCAGACGCCCGACCACCTCGGCAGGCAACCTCAGGCCGTGGACGTCGTTGAGAAGGGACTCGGCTTCCGAACGTGAGAAGCGCAGCCCGGCAGCGTCGATCTCGTTGAGCTGGCCCCGGGCGCGCAAGGTTCCGATCCCAAGCGGAGGCTCCACTCGTGATGTGATCACGATGCGAAGCGTGCTGGGGAGACGTCCGAGCAGGGACGCCATTCCTTCATGGATCCGCTCGTCATCGATCGCGTGATAGTCGTCCATCACCAGAACCTTCTGTCCCGCGACGCCGACGAACTCGTTGATCAGCTCCAGGAGGGCGTCGTCGACGAGCGCGATACCGGGCGCGCGCAACATCGCGAGCGCGGCGTCACCGAACCCTGGCAGCGCCGAGCGCAGGGCCTCGATGACGTAGATCCAGAACCTCGCGGGATCGTTGTCGCCGGCGTCCAGCGAGAGCCACGCCGAGCGGTCTTCCGGCTCGGACGCCTGCCACTGCGCGACGAGCATCGTCTTCCCGCTACCGGCGGGACCGTAGATGAGCGTCAGCGGAAGCGTCAGACCCTCCGAGAGTGCCTCGATCAGGTTCTCGCGGACGACGAGGCGGGGACAGCCAGGAGCTTTGAGCTTCGTCTTGAGGAGTGGAGCGAGGGCATCGTTTCCAGCAACCCCGGCACCGGATTTCATGCAGACCTCACTGGCGAAGTATCGCGCGCTGTGTTGAAGTCCGAATCCGGCGAGTCTCTTGCGCCTCGTTGGGATAGGTTGAGGCGATGACCGCAAAGGAGACAGTGCGGGCGCTCTACGCGGCATACGCCACGGGAGACCCGGATCGCATCGCGGCGTTGCTGCATCCCGATGTCACCTGGGTGGCTCCGGCGGGCAATGCCACACAGGTCGCGCTCGGTCTGGGGAGTGCCGATGACGCGGGTCCACCGCGGGGCCTCAACGACCTCGACCGTGACGCGACCGCGGCATTCATGGCGTATGACTACCCGCGTTTCTTCGCGAACGTGGCATTCGAGCCCCGCTCGATGGTTGGCGAGGGGAACGTGGTCATGGCCGAGCACAGGATGTCGGCAACACTTCCCAACGGGCGCCCCTACGTCAACGACTACTGCTTCGCCTACGAGGTCGCCGACGGCCGCGTCAGGGCGATTCGCGAGTACATGGACACGCGCGGCGGCTGGCTGCAGGTCTTCGGCGGCGATCCCCCGGAGCTCCTGCTCGAAGGCACGCCGCCGGGCTCGCGTTGACGAGCGACCCGGCGCCCGTCATGAAGCTCCATGTCGTGCGAATCGCGGCGCTCACGCCACGTCGGAGCTCGCGTCGGCCTGCGGGAGCAACGCCTCCGCCGCCTCCGCCGGAGTTATGTCGGGGTAGAGGACCCGCAGCAGCCCCACCGCCGCGAAACCCCCGACAACCTGTGCGGCGATGAAGCCCGGAACGGACGATGGCGCGATCCCGGCGAACGTGTTCGAGAAGATGCGACCGATGCTGATGGCGGGATTCGCGAAGCTTGTGGAGCTGGTGAAGAAGTACGCGGCGGCAATGTACGCGCCGACCGCGGCGGGTGTAGCCGGGCCGCGACGCGTCCGCGTCAGGGAGAAGATCACGAGCATGAGGCCCACCGTTGCGACGACCTCGGAGAAGAGATGCGCCGGCGAGGCCCGGTGCTTGGTGGAGATCGACACCAGGGCCTTTTCGAACATCGCGTTGGCGACAATCGCGCCGGTGACGCAGCCGGCGATTTGCGCGGGGGCGTATGCGGACGCATCGCGCCAGCGCATGCCGCCGAAGCTCGCATCGACGAAGGAGACGACGGGATTGAAGTGCCCACCGGAGACCGCACCGAACATGAGGATGATCGCGAACAGGCCCGCCCCGGTGGCCGCGGCGTTCTCGAACAGCTCAAGACCCACTTCGTTTGGAGACAGGCTCTGGGCTGCGATGCCCGACCCGATCACGAGCGCGGCGAGGAACGCCGAGCCGAGGAACTCCGCCAGGAGGCGTCTGGGCAACGGTTGGGTCATCGCTGCGCCGCCCGCCGCGCCCCCGACGCTGCGGTTCCCATCGTCATACCGCCATGACGAGCTTGTCGGCGAACTCGGCGGGTATCCCAGCCTCGCGGACCTCGGCGGCGACGGCCTCGGCGTCGTAGTCCACACGTCCGATGCTCACGTCCACGCCGTGGGCGGCTGGCGTAAGCACAGCGAAAGCGCCGCGGGGATCGCCGTCCTTGGGCTTGCCCACCGAGCCGCAGTTGACGAACAGCACCCCTCCGTACTCATGAATCCACGGTTTGTGGGTGTGGCCGAAGACAAGGACGCGGTCGTTCTCGGCTGCGGCGAGGCGTTCGTACAGGCGCGCAGGCTTGTCCTCGAACAGGTACTCATTGACTTTCCGCGGAGAACCGTGCACCAGGTGCACGCCGGTGTCGCCGACGGTGAAATGCAGGTCGAAGGGCAGGTCGCGCATGAAGTCCTTGGACTCCCGGCTCGTGTGGGCGAGCGTCCAATCCACCGACAGCTGCCCGAGCTCACGGTCGTGCGGGGTGACGTACGCGCAGCCGCAGTCCTCTTCGTCGCGCGCGATTGCGTAGTCGTAGTTGCCGTAGATCGTGGGAATGCCACGCTCGGCGATCAGCGCGCAGACCTCGTTGGGATGCGGCCCGTAGCCGACGAGGTCTCCGCCGCAGTAGACCTGCTCGATCCCGAGCTCCTCGATCCGCGCGAGCGCCGCCTGGAACGCCAGGAGGTTGCCATGGATATCGGTAATGACGGCAACGGCGTTGGGGTCCGCGCTCATGAGCCTTCCCTTTCCTCAGCGCGTGAGCGCGAGCAGGCCTGCCTGCCCGGTGGGCGCCTGCGCGTGCCAGGGCACTTGCCAGGCGCGGGCGGCGAGATGGTCGGTTATGCGCTGTATTTGGCGCTGCTCGAGTCTGGCGCGACGGGTGAGCAGCGGGTGTGATGTGCCGCTGTCCGAGAGCGTGGCATTGATCACCCAGCCGAAGGGCTCGAGTCCGGCGCGGCGGAGGTCATCCTGGAGGCGTGCGGCCTCGGCGACCGGTGTCGACTCGGCGAGCGTGACGACCAGCACGCGTGCGTAGTCTGGGTCTTGCAGGCGTCCGAGCAGAGCTCGAACAGCCTGAGGAACCTGACCGACGGAGCGCTCGACCTCGCGGTGGTAACTCTGCGTGGCGTCGAGCAGCAGCAGTGTGTGGCCCGTCGGCGCGGTATCGAGCACGACGATCGCGTCCTGTGCCGCGTCGACTGTGCGAGCGAAGGCGCCGAACACCGCGATCTCCTCGGTGCACGGAGACCGCAGGTCCTCTTCAAGCAACGCACGACCGTCCTCGTCGAGCTCCCCGGCGCCGGCCAGCACCTCGGCTGAGTATCGAGCGGTCTCGAACGCCGGGTCGATCCGTTCGACCGTCATGCCCTCGGGGGTCTCCCCGTCGATTGCTCCGGCGAGGTGTGCCGCAGGGTCGGTCGTACTCAGCAACACGCGGCGTCCCTGGCGCGTGATTGCCAGCCCGATCGCTGCGGCGAGCGTCGTCTTGCCGACGCCGCCCTTGCCCATCGTCATCACGACGCCGCGCCCAGGCGCAGCGAGCTCATCGACGAGGGCGTCAAGGCCGGAGAGCTGGACCGTTGGGGTCTCCGCCTCGCCGACATCTTCGTCGGCGTCGGCGCCCACCAGCGAGCGCAACGCCGCAACACCGATCAGATCGCTGGCGGTAAGCGCGACGGCCTGCGTCGGGAGCGCTTTCAGGAACGCGGGTGCCGCAGCAAGCGCGTCGCATTGGCGCTCACGCAGCGCGGCTGCCACGCGATCTCCGTCGGGATCGTCGGCGAGGACACCATTGAGCACGAGCCGCTGGTTGGCGATCCCGAGCGCAACGAGCTCGCTGCCGGCCCGCACCGCCTCGGCCAGCGCGCTCTGCTCCGGACGGCTGACCAGCACGATCGTCGTGCTCGCGGGATCCGCGAGCGCATCGACCGCGGCACCGTACCTAGCGCGTTGGCTTTCAAGGCCGGCAAGCGGACCAAGGCAGCTGGTGCCCGTGGTATTGGCCTCTATGAAGCCCGTCCAGGCACTCGGCAGCGTAAGCAGCCGTAGGGTGTGACCGGTCGGCGCGGTGTCGAACAGCACGTGATCAAAGCGCTCCAAGATCGTAGGGTCGGCGAGCACCGCGGTGAACTCGTCGAACGCCGCAATCTCCACCGTACAAGCGCCGGAGAGCTGCTCCTCGATGCTGCGCAAGGCGTCCTCGGGCAGGACGCCGCGGTACGGGCCAACGATCCGCTCGCGATAGGCCGCTGCAGCTGCCTCCGGATCAAGATCCATGACCCACAGCCCCGGCGTCCCGGGAACCTCGATCGGCTCAGCGCCCGCGCGCAGCTCAAACACATCGCCGAGGTTTGAGGCGGGGTCGGTGCTGACGATCAACGTCCTGCGCCCTGAACCGGCGAGCGCAAGCGCTGAGGCGGCCGCGACCGTGGTCTTGCCGACCCCACCCTTACCGGTAAAGAACACGAACGGGGTCAGCCACTGGGTCCATTGCAGCGGCTCGAGCTCGTCCGCCGGGAGCATCAACAGCAGCCCGACCCTGGCGTACACCCGCCGGTCGTTGTCGCGGCGGTGGGTTGCGGTGCGTCGGCAACCACGGCCCGCGCGAGCTCAGCGCGCGAAGGGTAGCGACCCCGTGCGAGCACCTCGCCATCGAGCAGCACGATCGGCAGCGCACTCTCGCCCGCGCCGCGCATCACCTCCAGCACGCGCTCGTTCTCCGCGAACGCCTGCGGTTCCTGTGCCAGGTTGAACCGCTCGACATGGACTCCAACCGACTCGAGCCACGCCAGATCGGCGGCAGCGACCGAAAGCGCCGGATCGACGCTCGGCCCGCAGACACCGCTCGAACAACACAAAGCCGGGTCGTAGACGCTCACCCGACGCTCGCTCACACCCGCTGTGCTTGACATGCGATGACCTCCAACGTCCGTGATTCTGCGGCGCTCCCCGCCGGAGGCGCGTCGCCTGCTTTTTGCGCTCAACATCGTATTAGATCGACAAGCGCGAGTGTTATTGATATATGTATATCGATGTCCGTCGATCTGGAGCTGGCCCCGAAGCAGAAGCGAGCGGCCGGCGAGCGGTGTTGCGAGCCGGTCGTCTACCCCGATGTGCAGCGCGACCACGCGCTGCGGATGGCCGAGGTCGCAAAGGCCCTCGGCGATCCGATCCGCCTTCAGCTGGTCGACGTCCTACGCCGGCATGCCGGCAAGGTCTGCGTCTGCGAGCTCGTGCCTCTGTTCGACGTCTCCCAACCAACGCTCTCCCATCACCTGAAGAAGCTCCGTGAGGCCGGAATCGTCGACTCCGAGCGCCATGGGCTGTGGGCCTACTACTACGTCATTCCCGACGCGCTGAAGGAGCTGTCGACATGGCTGACATGACCATGGCCAACGCGGCCACCAATCCCTGTTGCGCACCCGAGCAGCAGGCCACGTGCTGCACGCCGAGTGCCAAGGCCGACTGCTGCGGCCGTGGCGACGATTGCGACTGCCAGGAGGCCACGAAGCCCGTTCAGGCATCGGACGTTCGTGCCGAGGTCGAGGAGCGCTACGCCGGCGCCGCCCGCGCCGTCGCCGAATCCCAAGCCGCCGACATCGCCGCCACCTCGTGCTGCAGTCCGGCCCTGTCGAGGACCGACGCCTCGGGCGAGCCGGTCTTCGGCGGTGCGCTTTACGAGTCCGCCGAGGCCGCGCATGCGCCCGACTCGGCGGTCGCGGCCTCGCTCGGCTGCGGGGTCCCCACAGCGGTCGCCGACCTCAAGGAGGGCGAGACGGTGCTCGACCTCGGCTCCGGCGCAGGCGCCGACGTTCTGATCTCCGCCCGCCGCGTTGGACCGAACGGCAAGGCGATCGGTCTCGACATGACCGATGAGATGCTCGCCCTCGCTGCCGGCGGGAGTTCGAAGCTGCCCTCACGAGCGCCGGCCTCGTGGACGTCGAGATCCGCGAGACCCACCGCGTCCATGACCAGGCCGCCGCAGCGATCGTGCGCGCACGCAAGCCGATCGGGGATTCGCCATGAGCGCCGCGACGCACGAGCTGCTGCCGGCAGTCGCCGAGTCACTAACACCACCCGCAGGAGCTGACGCATCCGTCCTGGGCGCATCGACCGATGAGATCCGCGCCTTCGCACTGGATGGACTCACCCGCCGACTGAACGTCATCGGCGTGCCGCTCGACACGCTTTGAGCGTCGCGGCCCGTGGCGCAAAGCAACGCAGCCTATGCCGGGTTTTTATGGAGACGGCGGGAATCGAACCCGCGTCCGCGATCGCGTGAAGGTGGCTTCTACGAGCGTAGCCGGCGCTCTGTTCTCATCCTCCGCTCGCCTCGCCGGCGGGGTTGCGGGGGACCAGTCTCCTTGAGCTTCCCCGGCTTGGCGAAGACGGACCGCGCCGGGTGAGCCTGCTTTCTGATCCCGGCCTTCCCCGCCGCAGGCGAGCGGGGGCCGAGACCTCACGGCTTAGCTATTGACTAAGCGGCGAGGGCGTACTCGTGAGAGTCCGCACTTATGGTTTTCCCGGGTGTTTTACGAGGCCGCCCGGGACCTCGACTCGCCACCACCCCCACGAGCCGACCGCGTCGAAGCCTGTCGTCCCCGGGGGTGTTCTTGTCGACACATTGTAACCGCGGCGGGCGCCCGCGGCCGGCCGCAGAAACCCTCGCCGGCGGGCGGGCCGCCCGCGGGTGCGTGGCTGAGGCCGGGGTAGGAGAGTGCGAGAGGACAAAAAAAACGACGCGGTCCCGGGCCGCTTGAGGAACCCGTTGGCGTCGAGCCCGAGGGCCCGTCGTCGTGGGTGGCGCGGCCTCACACCTCGTTGGCCTCGCTCTTTGCGGCTCGGTTCCGCGTCTGGATTCAACGTAGCCGGGGCCCTGGCCGATTGCAAGGGCGCCGCGGCCGCCATTCCGCACCTTCCGGAAAAAAGTGCTGGAGGCGCCCGTGGCATTGGCGCGGCGGCGCCTCGAAGGCTTGGTGAGAGCCGTTAGGAGAGGCTTATCAGGGCTGCCACAATGGAGCCATGGACAGCGGAGACTTCACACTGCCCGTCCCCGGGCCGGCGCGGCCGAGCGGCCCGCCGGCGGGTGGCGAGCGGACACCGGCGGTCGCCGAGCGGATGACGCCGCTGGTGCGCGACGGCGAGAACCCCTTCGGGCAGCCGCCCTCCCACCGCCAGCCTGTGCGGGGCACGCGCAAGCGGATCGGCAGCGCGCTCGCCGCGATTGGAGCCCTGATTGCGAAGTTCGGCGTGGCGCTGAAGGCGCTGTTCCTGGCGCTGCCCAATCTCAAGCTGTTCGTCACCGCGGGCACGGCCCTGGTGTCGGTGGCCGCCTACAGCCTGTTCTTCGGCTGGTGGTTCGCGGCGGGCTTCGTGGTGCTGCTGTTCGTCCACGAGATGGGCCACGTGATCGCGCTGCGGCGGGAGGGGATCAAGGCGAGCGCGCCGATGTTCGTCCCCTTCATGGGCGCGGCCATCTTCGCGAGATCGCTCGGCGACAACGCGCTGGCGGAGGCGCGGGTGGGGCTGGCCGGGCCGATCCTGGGCAGCCTCGGCGCGGTCGCGGTGGCCGTGGTCGGCGAGCTCACGGGCAGCTCGCTGTTGATCGCGCTGGCCTACTTCGGCTTCTTCATCAACCTGTTCAACCTGCTGCCGGTCGTGCCGCTCGACGGCGGCCGGGCGGCGGCCGCCATGAGCCCGTGGATGTGGTTCGCCGGCTTCGGGCTGCTGGTCGCGCTGGCGTTCCTCGACCCCGGGAACCCGATCCTGCTGATCATCGTGCTGTTCGCCGGGTTCCAGACGTGGCACCGCTGGCAGCAGCGCAAAACACGGTCGCTCGAGCAGGCCGCCTACTACCGCGTGGCGCCCCGTCACCGGCTGCTCGTGGGCGCCGTGTATGTCGGGCTGATCGCGCTGCTGGTGTTCGGCATGCACGAGACCCACATCCTCTCGAGCGGCGGCCACAGCTTCGGCTCGATCTGAGCCGGCGCGGGTCCCGCGCACTGGCCTCTGGGAGCTACCGGCGGGCCTCGCGGACGGCCCGTTCCATGTCGCGCTTGGTCTCCCGCTCGCGAATCGTCTGGCGCTTGTCGTAGAGATCCTTGCCTCGCGCCAGCGCGATCTCGACCTTGGCGTTGGCGCCGGAGAAGTAGATTCGCGTGGGGACCAGCGTCAGCCCGCGCTCGGAGGCGCGGGCGGCGATGCGGTCGAGCTCGCGACGGTGCAGGAGCAGCTTCCGCACCCGCTCGGGGTCGTGGTTTTCGCGCGCCGCAGGGCCATAGGGAGGGATGTGCACGGAGTGCAGCCACAGCTCCCCGTCGGCGACCGCCGCGTAACCGTCCTTCAGCTGGGCGCCCGAGGCACGCAGCGCCTTGACCTCGGTTCCCTCGAGCACGATGCCGGCCTCGAGCCGCTCGATGAGCTCGTAGCGGTGGGAGGCGTAACGGTTGGACGCCACATCGCCGGCGCCGATCTTGCGCTTGCCCTTGCCCTTTGCCACCGGTCGAGCCTAGATGGTTTGAGTTGATGAGCTCCGCCCTGCCGGGCTCCGCTGTGCGGCCTGCGTGGAGCGGTTAGCCTGAGGGAAGCAGGTTCACGCGGCCGCGGATCTCCTCCACGCGAGCGACGCGCACCTCGACGGGGTCGCCCAGCCGGAGTGTCGAGCCGGAGCGCTCGCCGCGGAGGATGGTGCCGAGCTCGTTGATCTCCCACCAGTCGCCCGCCGCGTCCCCGGTGGCGGTCTCGGCCAGCCGGCGCACAGGCAGCATCCCCTCGTAGCGCCCCGAGGGCCTCGGGAAGGCCACGAAGGCGCCCGCGGAGATCAGCCCGACCACCTCGCCGTCGAACGCAGGCCCATCGCCTTCGCGCAGCGCGCCCCGCAGCGCGAAGCAGCGCGCGATGTCGTCGGCGTCGCGCTCGATCGTCATGGCCTCGCGCTCGCGCTCGGAGGTCCAGGCGCCGAGCTCGGCCAGGCCGCCGGCGCGCGGAGGGCGCTCGGCGCCGCCGAGCGCGGAGAGCAGGGCGCGGTGGCAGACGATGTCGGGATAGCGGCGGATGGGCGAGGTGAAATGGCAGTAGGCGGCCGAGCGAAGGCCCGCGTGGCCGAGGTTGGAGGGCGAGTAGTAGGCCTGCTTGAGCGAGCGCAGCACGAGCGAGCCGAGCGCCCGGCGCCCGCGGCCGGTTCGGCGCACGTGGACGTCCACCAGTCGGGAGATGGCCCCCACGAGCTCCGCGGCCTGCGACGGGGAGATGTGATCGGGCAGCGGTGGCGTGGGCACCTCGAGCGAGGCGAGCTGATCGACCAGCCGCTCCACGCGCTCGGGGTCCGGGCGCTCGTGCACGCGATACAGGCAGGGCACGCCGCGCTGCTCGAGAAACCGGGCCACGGCCTCGTTGGCGGCGATCATCAGATGCTCGATCAGACGGTGCGACTCGGTCTGGGCCCGCTCGCGGACATCCTGGACGTTGCCCTGCTCGTCAAAGGAGAACTCGGGCTCCTCGGACTCGACCAGCAGGGCTCCGCTGCGCTCGCGCTTTCGCTGCAGCGCGGCGGCGACCTCGCGCGCCGCGCCCAGCGGCTCGGCCCAGGGCTCGCCGGGAGGCTCGCGTCCGGCGAAGATGCGGTCCACCCGCTCGTAGTCAAGACGCGCGTCCGAGCGGATGAGCGAGCGGTAGAAGGCGGTGCGCCGCAGCTCGGCGCCGTGCAGCTCGAGCTCCACCGTGACCGCCAGCCGGTCGTGCTCGGGAAGCAGCGAGCAGGCGTCGCTGGACAGCTCGCGGGGCAGCATCGGCTCGACGGCTCCCGGCACGTAGACGCTCGTGGCACGCCTGCGGGCCTCCCGGTCGAGCGCCGATCCCTCGCGCAGGTGGGCGCTGACGTCGGCGATGTGCACCCACACCCGCACCCCGCCCCCGCCGATCCGCTCGGCCGAGATCGCGTCGTCGAAGTCGCGCGCCGTGGCCGGGTCGACGGTGAACGTCGCCAGCGCCCTCAGGTCGCGCCTGCCGGCCGACGCGCCCTCCCCGCGGCTGCGCTCGCGTGCCCGGCGGGCCTCGCGCTCGACCTCCGCGTCGAACGTGCGTAGGAGGCCCCGGTCGAGCATCAGGCCCTCGATCACGTCGCGGGCGATCTCCGGCCGCCCGATCACCCGCTCGATCCGCGTCTGGCCGGCGCGGCCCGGCCGCAGGGTGCTCTGCAGGAGCACGATGTCGCCCGCGCGCGCGGCCGCTCCGGCGCGACCGCCGAGGCGGGAGCCGAGGGAGATCCTCGTGGGGCGTCCCGATCGACGTGAGCCGGGCCCCCCCGCCCCGCCGCCGGCGCCGCGGTCTGAGGCGAACAGCGGCTCGGCGGTCCAGAATCGACCACCCTTGGCGAGCACCGCCACGATCGTCTGGGTGACCGGCCCCCGCGGGGCCTCCGCCGAGGAGCGACGGCCTGCGCCGGGGCCGCCTGCGTTGCGGCGTCCCGGGGGCCGGCGGGCGCTCACCGCGACGCTTTGACCTTGCCGGCGAGCACTTCGAGCGCCACGGCGAGGCCCTTCGGGGTGTCGATGACCCCCTTGCGCACCGGCACTTCGGGCGTCACCCCCGCGCCCTGCTTGACGCCGCCGCCCCCCAGGTTGCGCCCGTTGGGTGTGAAGTACTCGCCGACCGTGATGTCCAGCGCGCCGCCGTTCGACAGCGGCTCCTCCTCCTGAAAGACGCCCTTGCCGAAGGTGTGGGTGCCGACCACGGTGGCGCGGTGGTGGTCCTGGAGAGCGGCCGTGACGATCTCCGAGGCCGATGCGGTGTTGGAGTCCACGAGCACCACCACCGGCACGCCGGCGGAGATCGCGTTGCCGGTGGCGAGCAGAACGTCGGTCGGCTGGGTGCGCCCGCGCGTCGTGACGATGGTGCCGGCGGGGATGAAGATGCTCGCGATCAGCTGCGCCTCCTCGACCAGCCCGCCACCGTTGTCGCGCAGGTCGAACACGATGCCCTTGGCCCCCATGTGGAGCTCCCGTTCGACCGCTTCGCGCACTTCGGCGTGTGCCCCGGGGCTGAACGTGGCGAGCGCGACCACCCCGAGCTTGACGCCATCGACGGTGCGCGTCTCGGAGGCCACGACGGGCTCTGAGATCGTGGCACGGCTGATCTTCAGGGTGCGCGTGGCGGCTTTGCTCGAGCCATGGGAGGGTGGAGCCGCTTCGACCGTCAGCGTCACGTCGGTGCCGGGCGGGCCCTTGACCAGCGCGACCGCCGCGTCGGGGCTGAGGCCCTTCAGCATGCGCCCGTTCACGGCCACGATCAGATCTCCGGAGTGCAGCCCCGCGCGGGCGGCGGGCGAGGAGTCGAACACGCGAACGATGCGCAGGCCGCGAGTTTCGGGGTTGACCTGCACGCCGATGCCGGTGAAGCTGGGGGGCGAGTTGAATTCGCGGAATTCGCTCGGTGACAGGTAGTGGGAGAAGCGGTCGCCGAGGCTCGCCACCAGCCCGGAGATCGACGCGTTCGACAGCTGGGGCTTGCCGATCGGCCGGTAGTAGTCGCTCGCGACCCGGTCGATCGCTTCGTCGACGACCCGCGTGTCAGGGTCTGAGACGAACGTGCCCCGGGCGAACGCGGGCAGGTCCTGGGGATGGCCTCCCAGCCAGATGCCGACGATCAGGAGGATCGGCAGCAGGACCACGAGGATCCCGAGCAGGGGCTGTCGCGATGGCGCTGGCATGCTCTGGGCAGACTACGCGTCCGCCGGTCCCCAGGCGCCGCAGCGGCGTGCCCGCCGGCGCCGGGCCCCCGGGTCGCGCGGCGGCGGCCGCGCTGCTCTAGGCTGATGCGTCCGTGAGCGAGATCTCGACCACCGCCGTGCGCTCCAACGGGCTGCCGATACGCACGATCGCGCTGCCCGGGACCCGCGCGCTGACCGTCCTCGTGGCCTTCGACGCGGGCGCGCGCAACGAGCGTCCGCAGGAGAACGGGATGGCCCACTTCCTCGAGCACATGGTGTTCAAGGGCGGGGAGAAGTACCCCACCTACAAGGACGTCAACGAGACCGCTGAGCGGCTCGGCGGCATGCTGAACGCCTACACCAGCCACGATCTCGTCGCCTTCCACCTCACCGTGCGCGCCGAGAGCGCGGGCGAGGCGATCGATCTGCTCTCGGACTTCGTGGGACGCCCGCGACTCGACGCCGAGGAGCTCGACCGCGAGCGCGGGGTGGTGATCCAGGAGATCAACCGCGCCTACGACCAGCCCTCCACGGTCGCCGAGTACCTGATCGACCGGGCGGCCTTCGGCGATCATCCGCTGGGGCGAACGGTGCTCGGCCCGGAGGAGAACCTCAGGAGCTTCACCCGCGAGGGCATCGTGGCGTTCCGCGAGCGCCACTGGTCGGGCGCCCGCGGCGGCGCGTTCCTGGCCGGCAACCTCGACCACCTGCCCGACCCGGGGGAGCTCGAAGAGCGCTTCGCCCGCTTCCCGGCGCTGGGAGCGCCCGACCCCTACGAACCGGCGCCGGACTTCGCGCCGAGCACCCTGGTCGAGCAGCGCGACACCAACCAGTCTCACCTGCGGATGATCTACCGGCCGGAGCTCTCCGTCTCCGACGTGCGCGAACGGGCGGCGCTGTCGATCTACGCGACCCTGCTCGGCGGCTCGATGGGCTCGAGGCTGTTCGAGGAGATCCGCGAGAAGCGCGGCCTGTGCTACTCGGTGTATGCGCTCGCCCATGCGTTCGCCGACGTGCCGGTGCTGCAGCTGGGCTCGGGGCTCGAGTCGAGCAAGTGCGTCGAGGCATACACCCGCATGCGGGAGATCGTCGGCGAGCTGCGCGACGAGGGGCCCACCGAGGAGGAGGTGGGACGGGCGCGCGCCTATGCCGCCGGGCGCACCGTGCTGGCGTTCGAGAACACCAACGCCGTCGCCCGCCACGCGGCCAACCAGCAGATCGTGTTCGGCGAGGACATCGACCCCGACGCGGCGATCGCCGCGCTCGACTCGGTTACCTACGACGAGGTCCGCGAGGTCGCCGCCGGCGTCGCCGAGCGGCTCGCGGTGGCCTGCGTGGGCCCGCACACGGTCGACGAATTCTGAGGCCGCCGCCCGGCGGGGCGGCCGCGGACCGGCGACTCTGACGCAGCGAGGCGCCTGGGCAACATCGGCCGGGAGGTCCCCTACGGACTGCAGCCGCGCCGACGCGCGGCGCTCCTGTGTTGATCTGGGTCCGGCGGAAAGGATTTCCCGCGAAGGGGATCTTGGGGGGAGTAGCTCTCTTCAATCACCACTCCCCCACAAAGGAAGGTACAACATGCACAGCTCAAAGCCGTCTTCCACGGTGACCGACGCCCGCGAGACCGAGGGCACTACCGAGGAGACCACCAACGGGGTCAGCCGCCGATCGTTCCTGGCGACGGGTCTCGTGGCCGGAGCCGGGGCGGGCCTCGCACCGCTCGGGCTGACGGTTTCAGCGTTCGCCGACGAGGGTCGAGGCGAGCTGACGCGCGGCGACGCCGCCATTCTCAGGTTCCTCGCCGCCGCGGAGATCATCGAGGCGGATCTGTGGCAGCAGTACAACGAGCTCGGCGGCATCCAGGACTCCGAGGTCCCCGGCGGGAGCGGAAGCCCGGCGTACGTCGCGGCGCTCGAAAAGCTCGACGAAGACATGTCGCAGTACATCCACGACAATACCGAGGACGAGATCAGCCACTTCACGTTCATCAACGCCTACCTGGAATCACGTGGCGGAGATCCGGTGAACCTGGACCACTTCCGCAACCTGCCGAGCAGCAAAGCCCCAGGCGCCCAGCAGATCGGACGGTTGACCAACCTGATGCAGCTCACGGTCGACACGAGCTGGTGGACGCGCTACCGCAGCACGAACAGGAACCCCGATCTCGGCGACACGTTCGCCCAGGCGGTGCCCGGGCTCGCGAAAGGCCAGTTCCCCGCGATCCCGCGCAACGAAGCCGACCTCGAACCGGAAAAGCACATCCAGGCCATCGCCAACACGGCGGGCTTCCACTTCGGGACGATCGAGCAGGGCGGCACGAGCATCTATCCGTCGCTCGCCCAGCGGGTGTCGGACCCGGAGGTGCTGCGGGTACTGCTGAGCATCGGGCCCACCGAGGCCATGCACTTCCAGACCTGGCACGACAAGGCGGGTAACGCGCCGCCGCTCACCGACCCCAAGAACGGGTTGGAATTCCCGAACCTGAACGAATCTCCGTTCGGCGGGGAAGAATTCAAAACGAACCTGATCATGCCGGAGCCGACGGCCTTTCTGAAGCGGAAGTTCCCGGCCTGCTCGATCGTGCGCCCGACCAACACCCAGGGCGCGGCGATGGGCGCCGTGAAGGCCCTCACCGAAGACGGGCTGTTCATCGGCCAGCCGCAGGCGTTCTTCCGTGTGCTGAAGGAACTGGCGGCCGCTGCGGACGCCGCCATGCCCAGGCCGTAGCTGGACCAGCGGGCAGCCCGCGTCCGAGTCGCTCGGACTCGGGCGCGGCGCGCCCGTGGCCACCCCGTGAATCAAAACGTCAACAAGAACCCGATCAAAGGAGACATGACACATGCTCGGACTTGACAACCCAATTCACCTGCTCTTCCTGCTCGTGCTGCTGCTGCTCGTGTTCGGTGCAAAGCGACTGCCCGAGATGGGGCGCTCACTGGGCACCGGCATGCGCGGCTTCAAGGACTCGCTGAGCGGCGAGCCCACCGCCGGCCCCTCCGAGCTCGCGCGGCCCGTGCAGGAAGCGACGGCCGGCGAGCACGTTCGCACCGCGGTTTCCGCGGGTGAGCCGCGCGACTAGGAACCGGACGTCGTGGCCGTCGCAATCAGCAGGGTCGGACATGAGGATCGGCTCAGCGTGGTCGATCATCTCGAGGAGCTGCGCACGCGGCTGCTCGTGTCGCTGGCGGCGCTGGCGGTGGCGTTCGGCTTCTGCGTGTGGCAGAACCACGCGCTCTTGCGCGTGATCAACCAACCGCTCGCCCACCAGACCAGCAAACAGGTGAGTGCCGGGCGGGGGCCGCTCGGCGCCACCTACACCGTCCAGCAGAACGCCCGTGTGGTCGCCGACCAGCTCGCGGTGGTCGTGGCGACGCTCGAGCGGCCCGGGAGCGGGGCGAGCGCCGCGACGCGGGCGTCGCTTCGCGGCGTCACGCCGCCGCTGAACCGAGCCATCGCCGGCCTGTCGGCTCCCGCACAGGGCGATAAGCCGGTGACCCTGGGGATCGGCGAGCCCTTCACGACCACGATGGGCGTGGCGCTGCTGTTCGCCTTCGTGCTCGCGCTGCCGGTTCTGCTGTATGAGCTCTACAGCTTCGTCCTCCCTGCCTTCAGCCCGCGCCAGCAGCGAGCGGCCACGCCGTTGGTCCTCGCGATCCCGATCCTGTTCGCCGTCGGCGTGGTGTTCGGCTACTTCGTGGTGCTGCCATCCGCGGTGCGCTTCTTTCAGAACTTCAACAGCGGCCAGTTCAACGTGCTCGTTCAGGCCAGCCAGTACTACCACTTCGCCGCGGTCACCCTGATTGCGATGGGACTGCTCTTCCAGGTCCCCGTCGGCATCCTGGCCGCGACCCGGGCGGGGATCGTCTCCGCGCGCCAGCTGCGCAGCAACCGGCGCTACGCGCTGCTTGCCTGCGGTCTGGTCGCGGCCCTCCTGCCTGGAGACGCCATAACGCTGGTGCTCGAGACGGTGCCGCTGTATCTGCTGTTCGAGGCCAGCCTGCTGCTGGCGAGCATCGCCGAGCGCCGCGCCGGGCGCCGCGCACGAGCGGCTCCCCCACAGCACTGAGCACACCCTAGGAGCCGAGCTCCTGAAGCTTTCGTGCCCCGGCGGAGTCTCCTCCCGCCATCTCGCTCACCCAGCGAGACGCCTCCTCCAGATCGAGAACGCGTGCTTCGACCATCGATTCGATGTCCACCCAGTCCCGCGGTCGGTCGAAGATCGCCTTGAAGACAGCCAGCGCCGTGCAGCCCAGCACAGGAATCGAGCGATCCTCGAAGGGGACCTGCCGAACGTCGCTGGCCACCTGGTCGTGAAAGGGAAGAACGCTGAAGAACAGATCGATCGGCGTCTGCTCCCACCACAGCCTGACCTGTCCGTCCCGTTCTGCCTGCTCGAGGCTGAGTCCACTGATCGCCACGCCGTCGGGAAGCGCGGCGAACACCTCCTTCACGCGATCCGGCCCGACGAAGACGTTCACGTCGAGATCCCTGGTTCCCCGTGGTTCGAGCGTGCAGTAGCCAAGCGCGATGGCGCCGCCGATCGCATGTGGGATCCCGGCGAGATCGAGCCCGTCGTGGACGGCGAGCAGACGGTCGCCGAGCTCGCTCATGCCGCGCGTCGGTTCAGTGGCGGATAGGCAAGCTCCGGCCGCGGTCGGTACGGCAGATGCTCAGCCAGATCGAGCACCTGGGACAGGACCCTGCCGGCGTGCTCACTCGCGGCGCGATCGACGCTCGGCGCCAGCTGCAGTTCGAGCCCGGCCGCCTCGGCGATGCGGGCCATCGACTCCACCGAGGGCTGGCGGCGCCCGTGTGCGTAAGCGCTGAGAACGGAGCTTTGCATCCCGGCGCGCCGTGCCAGCTCTGCCTGGCTCAATCCGCTCGTTCGGCGTATATCCGCGATCAGCTCGGAGGCGACACGATCAGCAGTCAACGACATTGTGGTAATAAAGATACCACATACGCTAACAAAATGCCTGGAAAGTTAGCGTATTGCTATACAGGCGCTTCAACCGATCGCCACCATGCGGTCGATCGGCAGCCGCGCCCGCGCGGCGATGTCCGCCGGGACGCGCACCTCGTACTTCCCGTCCCGCAGCGAGTCCCGCAGCTTGGGCAGGGTGATCATCTTCATGTACATGCAGGAAGCGTCGGCGTTGGCGGGGATGAAGTCCACGTCCGGCGCGGCCATCTGCAACGGGTAGAGCATGCCGATCTCCGTGGCCACCACGGCCTCGCGCCGCGCCGGAGCGAGCTGGACGACGGCGTCCCCCGCCGACGGCTCGACGGCGTCGCCCGCCGACGGCTCACCTCCGGGCGAGACCGCCGGGCCCGCTTCGTGCTCGGCGCGCTCGGCGTACTTCAGCATCCCGCCCGTCGAGAGCATGTGGACCCCGGCGGCGGACACGTCGCCGGCGGCGACGTACTCCATGACGCTCGTGGAGCAGCCGCACTCGGGATGAATCAGGAAGTCCGCGCCGGGGTGCTCGGCGCGCGTGGCTTCGATGTCCGACGGGCGGATGCCGGCGTGCACGTGGCACTCGCCGTCCCACACGTGCATGCGCCGGTCGAGCTCCTTCTCCACGTAGGCGCCCAGCCACATATCCGGGCCGAACAGGATCTCGGTGTCCTCGCCGTGGGTGTCGTAGATGTGGCGCACCACGTCCACCGCATTGGCCGACGTGCAGCAGTAGTCGGTCAGCGCCTTGACCTCGGCGGTGGTGTTCACGTACATCACCACCACCCCCCGCGGATACTCGGCCCTCCAGGCGGCGAGCTGCTCGGCGTCGATCGAGGCGGCCAGCGAGCAGCCGGCGTCGAGATCGGGGATCAGCACGGTCTTCGAGGGGCACAGGATCGAGGCCGTCTCGGCCATGAAGTGGACACCGCAGAACACGATCGTCTCGCCCTCCGCGGCCGACGCCGTGCGCGACAGGCCCAGCGAGTCGCCCACGTAGTCGGCCACGTCCTGCACCTCGGGCACCTGGTAGTTGTGCGCGAGGATCACCGCGCCGCGCTCGGCCGCCAGCGCGCGCACCTCCCGCTTGAGCTCTGAGATCTCCTCGACGGAGAGCGCGGCGGGGGTGGCCTGACTGGGGGCCATGGGAAGGTTCATGGCAGCGCCTCCAATGTGAGGGAGAGATCGAGCGCGGGCGCCGAGTGGGTCAGCGCGCCCATCGAGATCCATTCTACCCCCGTCTGCCCGACGGCCCTGAGCGTCTGGAGCGTCACACCACCGCTGGCCTCGAGGCTCGCGCGGCCCGCGACCTGCGCCACGGCGGCGCGCAGCTGCTGCTCGTCCATGTTGTCCAGCAGCAGCCGCGTAGCGCCGGCGGAGAGCGCCTGCTCGATCTCCTCGCCGTCGCGCACCTCCACCTCGAGCGCGCCCGCCAGCTCGGGCGCATGCTCGCGCGCGAGCTCGATCGCCTGCGCGATGCCTCCCGCCGCGGCGATGTGGTTCTCCTTGATGAGGATCGCGTCATACAGCCCCGCGCGGTGGTTCTCGGCCCCGCCGGATGCGACCGCCGCCTTCTCCAGCGCCCGCAGGCCCGGCGTGGTCTTGCGCGTGTCCAGCACCCGCGCGCCCGTGCCCTGCAGCTCCCGTGCGGCGCGCGCGGCCATCGTGGCCACGCCCGACAGGTGGGCCAGCAGGTTGAGCGCCGTCCGCTCGGCGCTCAACAGCGCGCGGGTGCGGCCCTCCACCCGCAGCACCGGCCCGCCCTCCTCGCGCCACCGCCCCTCCTGGGCGAGCCGCTCGAAGCCCGCCTGCGGGTCGAGCGCGGCGAAGGCGCTCTCGGCGACCTCGAGGCCGTAGATCACACCGGGTCCCTTCTGGCTGACCAGCGCGCGGGCGCGCGCGTCCTCGGGGACGGTCGCCGCCGTCGTCACGTCGCCCGCGCCGATGTCCTCCTCGAGCGCGGCGCGCACGAGCTCAGCCGTGTGGGAGTCGAGCGTGGAGCTCACCGAGCCTCAGCATATTCGGCGTAGGATCAGCCACCATGGACGCACGCCCCGCCGCCGATTCGCACGCCACGCTCGTCCACTGGATGGGTCCGCTGGACGCCAACGGCGCCGGCTTCGTGCACGGCGGCACGGTCATGAAGCTGTGCGACGAGGCCGCCGGGCTGGCCGCCGTCAAACACTCACGCTGCCGGGTGGTGACCGCGAGCATGGACCGGATGACCTTCAGGGTCCCCATACACGTCGGCGAACTGGTCACCTTCCAGGCGAGCGTCAACGCGGTCTGGCACACATCGATGGAGGTCGGCGTTCGCGTCGACACCGAGGATCCCCGTACCGGCCAGCGCCGGCACAGCAACAGCGCCTACCTGACCATGGTTGCCGTGGCCGACGACGGCAGCCCGGTGGCCGTGCCGCCCTTGCGGACCGAAAGCGATGTGGAGCTCCGCCGCGAGTCGGAGGCCCAGCTCCGCCGCCGCAACCGGCTGGCAGAGCGCGAGCAGATCCAGGCGGGACGCTGAGCGCTAGACGCCATTAGACGCCACGGCCGCGCCTAAGCGCGTCCGGGACCCGGTCGCCGGCCGCCCCCGGGGCCGTGCCGCGGACGCCGGCGCCTCTATCCGTGCGCGGCCGCGCTGGACAGCAGGTACGCACGCACGAATCCATCCAGGTCTCCTTCGAGCACGCGCTGCACGTCGCCCATCTCATATCCGGTGCGGTGATCCTTGACCATCGTGTAGGGGTGCAGCACGTAGGAGCGGATCTGCGAGCCGAAGTTCACGTCCTGCGCCTCCCCCTTCTCGCGGGCGATCTCCTCCTGGCGTTCGCGCTCGCGCTGCCCGAGCAGCTTGGCGCGCAGCATCGCCATGGCGGTCGCCCGGTTGGAGGACTGCGAGCGCTCGTTCTGGCACTGCACCACGATGCCCGTGGGCCGGTGGGTGATTCGCACGGCCGAGTCGGTCTTGTTGACGTGCTGTCCCCCCGCCCCCGATGCACGGTAGGTGTCCACCTGCAGGTCGTCCTCGTTGATCTCGATCTCCCCGGTGTCCTTCACCACCGGCGCCACCTCCACGCCGGCGAAGCTCGTCTGGCGGCGATGGGCCGAGTCGAACGGGGACAGGCGAACCAGCCGATGCACGCCCCGCTCGGCCCCGAACAGCCCGTAGGCGTTCTCCCCGCTCACCCGGAAGGTCGCCGACTTGATGCCCGCTTCCTCCCCCGCGCTCGCCTCGAGCAGCTCCACCTGAAAGCCCCGCCTCTCGGCCCAGCGCATCTCCATCCGCAGCACCATCTCGGCCCAGTCCTGCGCGTCGGTCCCCCCCGCTCCGGCGTTCACGCTCACCAGCGCGTCGCCCGCGTCGTAGCGACCGGAGAACAGCCGCTGCTCCTCGAGCTCCGCCAACCGCGCTTCCACCGAGTCGATCTGCTCGCCCAGTTCGCCCTCGAGCGATTCCTCTTCCTCGGCCATCTCCGCCAGCCCATCGAGATCCTCGACGTCGCGCCGCAGAGACGTGAAGGTCTCGAGCCGCCGCGACGCCCGCGCGTGCTCGGCCGACACCGAAGCCGCCCGCTCGGAGTCGTCCCAGAAGCCCTCCCCGCCCATCTCCTTCTCGAGCGCCTTCACGCGCTCCTCGAGCGAAGCCGGGTCAAAGATAATCCGCGAGCAGCTTCATCTGCTCGCGGATCGCAGCCAGCCGCTGCGGCGTGGACTCGGTGGCGGCGTCGGTTGCCATGGCTCCCACGCTATCAGCGTGGCCAGCCGGCGCCGGCCGTGAGGCGCCCTACGCCTGTTGGATGTTGATGACCTCGGCCGTCCGCTCCTCGGGCTGGCCCTCGACGCCACCCTCGATCGGCATGCTCGCCATCAGCGTCTCTTTGAGGAAGCGGTCGTACTGATCTTGGGTGTCCCACACGGCCGTGATCAGGATGCCCCCGTCGCTCGGCCCTGCGACGTGGTAGAGCTGCCCCTCGGGCAGCCCGCCGGCGGGGTGTAC
This sequence comes from uncultured Solirubrobacteraceae bacterium, assembly GCA_963717415.1. GTDB lineage: Bacteria > Actinomycetota > Thermoleophilia > Solirubrobacterales > Solirubrobacteraceae > Palsa-744. The sequence continues at coordinate 354,283 of OY970331.1, forward strand.
GACGGCCAGCGTCGCGTTGTATTGCGCTTCCGTGGCGCCTGGCCAGAAGTGGGTCGTCATGTATGCCATCTGCTCCTCCTCGGTTGGGGTTCCCGCCGACCCTATCGCGGCGGGCGCTCGCGCGGCCTCCGCGGCGCCGCCCAACGTCGGTATCACACAAGGCCAATGGCCATTCAGAGGGCCAATGGCCATTCGTCGATTTCGACCGCATATCCTCAAGCAACGGCCGCCTGAGGCGGATTTGATCTCAGGCGAACAAATCCGAGCATCCGGAATCAGCCGGCAGTGGACATTGGAACATTGGCGCGTCGAGGGGCGCCCTCCGTTGCAGTGGGGCCACGCTCGGGGAGGTTCGCGGGATCTGGAGGGGGAGCCTCGAATCCCCCTCCTCCCTTTGGGTCGAGCGGTCGCGCGGCGCGTCCGGGACCCGAGACTCCGGGGGCGCTAGCGTACGTGCCGGGCGGCGAGATGCCGTCGTTCGCAAGCCACTCACCACAGCGGGAGGTCCAAGCACATGGCGAAGCCAATCCCTGACGATTACCCCAGCGTCACGCCGTACCTGTTCGTCGACGGGGCCAGCGCGGCGATCGACTTCTATTGCTCGGTGCTGGGCGCCCGAGAGCGGATGCGCATGCCCGGCCCCGACGGCAGGATCTTTCACGCCGAGCTCGAGCTCGGCGATTCGATGATCATGCTCGCCGACCAGAACGCGGAGATGGACGTGCGCGGGCCCCATGCCCTCGGCGGCACCCCGATGATGGTGCACGTGTACGTCGAGGACGCCGACAGCGTGTTCGAGCGGGCGATCGCCGCGGGCGCCAAGGCGCTACGGCAGGTCGAGGACCAGTTCTATGGCGATCGCTCGGGGCGATTCGAGGATCCCTTTGGCCACCGATGGGACATCGCGACTCACGTCGAGGACGTGGGACCCGATGAAATGGAGAAGCGCGCTGCCGCGATGGCCGACGGCTGAGTAGCTCGGGCTATCTTCCTCTCGGTTGGAGCACTATCCGTCATTGCTGACCTGCACCACGGCCGCACCCCGGCTGCGCGATACTCGCGTGGAGATGCCGCCAGACAAAGTGGAGCTCGCCAAGCGAGCCGTGGATATCTTCAACCGGCGTGATGTCGGCGCCTTCTTCGCCGAGCTAGCGACCCCTGACTTCGAGTGGTGGCCGGCTCTGACGCGGGGCTATGAGGGCGGCTGCTTCCGAGGACGCGAGGGCGTCGAAAGCTTCTACGCGGATACCAGCGAGAACTGGGGGGAATTTCACTCGGTCGCCGAAGAGTTCCGGGATCTCGGCGACTGCGTCCTCGTGCTCAGTCGACTGGAGGGGCTGGGAAGAGGAAGCGGCGCTCGGGTCAGTGCGCCAATATGGAACATCCTCGACTTTCGGGGTGGCAGGTTCTGGCGTACCCGGGCGTACTTCGATCGCGCCGAGGCGCTGCGAGCTGCGGGAGTCTCCGAGTAGACGCCGCAAACGCTGTTTGAAGGCCCTGCCGGCGCTGGGCATAGCAGGGCGTCTTCTTGCTCCGCCCTGGTCTCCCCGGCCAGCCCCCTGGAGGGTCGTCTAGGCCCCGTGGCACTTCTTGAACTTCTTGCCCGAGCCGCACCAGCAGGGATCGTTGCGCCCGACCTGGTGCTCGTCGTCGACCACCCGCTGCTCGATGACCGGAGCCTCCGCCATCTCCTCCTCGTCATATCCCTGTCCTGCCTGCTGCTGCTGGGCGCCGCCCGCTGCCGCGGCCGCGGCCAGTGCGCCGGCGCCGACCGCGCTGCGCCCGCCGGAGTATGAGACGCGCCCGGCGCGCGTTGCGTTCCCGGAGGCCGCGAACGCCGGCGCGGGCACGGCGCCGCCGTTCTCGCCTTCGACGTTCACCTGGACGTTGAAGATCATCCGCGTGTAGTCCGCCCAGACGCTGTTCATGAGGTCGCCGAACAGCGTGAAGGCCTCGTTCTTGTAGGCGACCAGCGGATCGATCTGGGCGAAGCCGCGCAGGTGGATCCCCTCCCGCAGGTAGTCCATGTCGAACAGGTGCTCGCGCCAGCGCTCGTCGATGATCTGCAGCAGCAGAAAGCGCTCGAGCGCACCCATCAGCTCCTCGCCGAGCGCCTGTTCGCGCTCGTCGTAGCGCTCGAGGGCAAAGCCGGTGATGCGGTCGGTCAGCGCGCCCCGGTCGGCGTGCTCGGGGTTGAGATCGTGCTCGTCGAGATCCAGCGGGAAGAACTGGCCGAGCGCCGTGAACAGGCCGTCGAGGTCCCAGTCCTCCATGAAGTCCCCCGGCGTGTACTGGTCGACGGTGCGCTCGATCACCTCGGCGACCTGCTGGCGCGCCTCCTCGCCGATGCTCTTGCCTTCAAGCACCTCGTCGCGGTAGGCGTAGATCACCCGGCGCTGCTCGTTCATCACGTCGTCGTACTCGAGCACGCGCTTGCGGATCAGGAAGTTCTGCTCCTCGACCTTCCTCTGGGCTTTCTCGATCTGCTTCGAGAGCATGCCCGCCTCGATCGGTTCCTCGTTGCCCTCGGCGTCCACGCCACCCAGCCGGTCGAGGATCTTGTAGATGCGGTCGCCGGCGAACAGCCGCACGAGGTCGTCCTCGGCGGACAGGAAGAAGCGGCTCTCGCCGGGATCGCCCTGGCGCCCGGAGCGGCCGCGCAGCTGATTGTCGATGCGCCTGGACTCGTGACGCTCGGTGCCGCAGATGAAGAGCCCGCCGGCGGCCGTCACCTGCTCGCGGCCCTCCTGCACTTCGCGTTCGACGTCCGGCAGCACCTCGCGCATGTGACGCTCATGGGCCTCGGCGTCGTTCGCCTCCACGCCTTCGCGGGCGAGCCGCAGGCGGGCGAGGTGCTCGGGGTTGCCCCCGAGCTTGATGTCCACGCCGCGGCCGGCCATGTTCGTCGCGATCGTCACAGCGCCCGGCTGGCCCGCCTCGGCGACCGTCTCGGCCTCGCGCGCGGCGTGCTCGGGCTTGGCGTTCAGCACGCTGTGGGGGATCCCCCGCTTGGTCAGCCGCTCGGAGAGAAGCTCCGAGACCTCCACCGAGATCGTGCCCACCAGCACCGGCTGGCCGTTCTCGTGGCGCGCGGCGATCTCTTTGACGACCGCGGTCCACTTGCCCTCCTTGGTCTTGTAGATCTGGTCGTTGCGATCGGCGCGGATCATCTCCATGTTGGTCGGCACCTGCACGACAGGCAGCTCGTAGATCTTCATGAACTCCGTCGCCTCGGTGAGCGCCGTGCCGGTCATGCCGGCAAGCTTGTCGTAGAGCCGGAAGTAGTTCTGGTAGGTGATCGTGGCGAGCGTCTGGTTCTCCTCCTGGATCGAAACCCCCTCCTTGGCCTCGACCGCCTGGTGCAGCCCCTCAGACCAGCGCCGGCCGTCGAGGATGCGCCCGGTGAACTCGTCGATGATCTTCACCTCGCCGTCGATCACCGCGTAGTCGACGTCGCGCTTGTACAGCGCCTCGGCGCGCAGCGACTGGATCAGGTGGTTGACCAGATGGCCGTTCTCCGCCCGGTAGAGATGGTCGATGCCGAGAAAGCGCTCGGCCTTCGCGACCCCCTGCTCGGTGATCGAGACGGTCTTGTGCTTCTCGTCTATCTCGAAGTCGAAGTCCGCCGTGAACTGCTTCTTGCTGCGCGGGTCCATCCCTTCAGGGGTCTTGCCGACGTCCATCCGCGGCGCGAGCCGCGCGAACTTGACGTACAGGTCGGCCGCCTGTTCGGGCGCGCCCGAGATGATCAGCGGTGTACGCGCCTCGTCGATCAGGATGTTGTCGACCTCGTCCACGATCGCGAACGCATGGCCGCGCTGGACCTTTTCGCCGAGGTCCTTGGCCATGTTGTCGCGCAGGTAGTCGAAGCCGAGCTCCGAGTTGGTCCCGTAGACGACGTCACAGGCGTAGGCGACCTGCTTTTCCTCGAAGCTCTGCATGTTCTGCAGCACGCCCACGGTGACGCCGAGAGCCTCGTAGATCGGGCTCATCCATTCGGCGTCACGGCGTGCCAGGTAGTCGTTGACCGTGACGAGGTGCACGCCCTTGCGTTCGGGCTCCTCGGCCTCGCTCTCGCCGTCCCGTACGGCGAGCGAGTTGAGCACCACGGCGAGCGTCGCCGTCAGCGTCTTTCCCTCGCCGGTCTTCATCTCGGCGATCTGCCCGTCGTGCAGGGCCATCGCGCCGATCAGCTGCACGTCGAAGTGGCGCATGCCCATCTTGCGCTTGCCCGTCTCCCGCACGATCGCAAAGCACTCGGGCAGGAGCGCATCGAGCGACTCCCCCTCCCGCGCGCGCGTGCGCAGCTCGTCCATCCGCTCGCGCAGTTCGGCGTCGGAGTCGTGTTCGAGCTCGGCCTCGAACGCCCCGATCAGGGCGACGCGTTTCTGGTAGCTCTTGTACTTCTTCGCCTCGCCGACGTTCAGCGCGCGATCCAGCAGGGAGGGCATTGGCCAAGGATAGCTCCCGGTGGCGCGCGGCCCGCCGCCAGGAGCCCTCGAGTGAGGAGTGTCCGGCCGACAGTCAGATCGACAGCCGGGAGCTGCCTCCCACGCCGCGCGCGGCTTCGCTTGCGATCATCACGGCGGCGCTGATGTCCGCCCGATCGCGGCGGTGGCGCAGTTTGTCGCGGTGGCGCTTGACCTGCCGTGCGAGCTCATCGACCATCAGGTTCAGGGAGTGCAGCATGTCCGGCGAAGCGTCGTGGGCACGCAGCGTGACGCGCTTCAGATAGAGCGTTCCCTCGGCCACGTGGCAGTCCGCCACGCGCGGGTTTGGCTCCTTGAAGATCTCGATCTCCAGGCGGGCGAGGTCCGAGACCTGCCGCGAGACCTTGCTCAGACGGCGCTCGAGGTGCGAGCGGATGTCGTCTGTGACCGGAACGTTGCGACCCTTGATGTCGATTTGCATCACAGGCTCCCTTCGGTCGAAGATGTTTCGCTCCCATCAGTCTACGCTTCCATCGGATGAGTCCCAAGTTGTCATGGACGCTCGATCCGGGCGTGCTGATCGGCCTGATGATCGTCGGCGGCGCCTACCTGACGCGCTGGTGGCACGTGCGCACGGGACGCTCCCCGCGCCGAGCGGCCGAGGCGCCGGTGTGGCGGCTGTGCTGCATGCTCGGCTGCCTGCTCGCCGCGGTGATCGCGCTGCTCTCGCCCGTGGACTCGCTCGCGGGCCAGCTGTTCTTCATGCACATGGTCCAGCACATGCTGCTCCTCGACCTCGTGCCGATCCTCGCGATCCTCAGCCTGACCAAGGTACTGCTGCGGCCCGTCACGCGCGCGGTGCGCGACCTGGAGCGCAGCGCTGGATTGCTCGCGCACCCTGCGTTCGCGGTGGTGCTGTACGTATCGGTGATCTGGGCGTGGCACATCCCCGCCGCCTATGACCTCGCGCTGCGTCATCCCACCGTGCACGTGCTTGAGCACGTCAGCTTCCTGGCGGCGGGGCTGCTCTACTGGTGGCACCTGCTCTCGCCGATCCGCGCGCGCATGCGCCTGGACGGCATGGGCCCGGTGGTGTACATGGCGTCGACCAAGCTGCTCGTGGGTGCGCTCGGCATGGGACTGGCGTTCGCCCCCTCGGCGATCTACGGCTACTACGAGCACCAGGCCCGCGTGTGGGGTATCAGCGCCCACGACGACCAGTCGATCGCCGGCCTGATCATGGCCGTGGAGCAGTCCCTGGTGATGGGCATCGCGCTGGTGGTGCTGTTCGTGCGGGCGCTCGCCGAGTCCGAGCGCGAGCAGCTGCGCAAGGAGCGCTACCAGCTCGACGGGCAGAGCCTCGTGTGAGCTCGACGAGGATGACACAGCGGCATGCTGCTGCTACGATGACAACTGTCGCTGCGACAACTGTCATACACATCACGTCCGTCCGTGGGAGGGCTCGCTTCGGCGGGCCCTTTCGCTCGAGGGCCTAGGGGCGCGGGCGCAGGCTCTCGAGGATATGGCTGTGACCGGCGATGGCGCCGATCAGAATCGACTCGGACGCGAGCCGGGTGCCGGGGAACACGATGCATTCGCGCAGCTGGGCGCCATCGCCGATCCGCGCGCCGTCGCCCAGCACGAGCGGCCCCATCAGCCTCACCCCCGCCCCAATCTCCACGTCGCGGCCGATCCAGGCGAGCCCATCGGTGTCGGTGTCCTCGCGCAGCGTCTCCGCGGTCTGCGCGGGGCCGTAGCCCGCGACGATCACGCCGGGCCTCACCTCCTCGCCCTCCATCTCCAGATGAAGCTCGCCGCGCAGCGCGTCGAACGTGCCCTCCCGCAGCTCCGTGAGCGAGCCGACGTCGTTCCAGTACTCGTGCACCTCGTGGATGTGAAACGGGACGTCGTTCTCGAGCAGCACCGGAAACACATCCTGTGCCCAATCCACGAACGGCCGATCGGGAAAGTACTCGAAGATCCGCGGGTCGAACACGTAGATCCCGCAGTTGCCGAGGTCCGATAGGGCCTCCTCGGGGCTCGGCTTCTCCTGAAAGCCCGTGATGCGCCCATCACGGTCGTGCAGCACAACGCCGAACTCGCGCGTGTCGGGCACCTGCTTGACCGCAAGCGTGGCGATTCCGCCGCTCTGCCCATGCCGCTCGACGAGCGCCCCCAGGTCGATGTCCGTGAGCGCGTCGCCCGAGATCACGAGGAAGGGCTCGCCGGCGAAGAAGTCCGCGCACGCCCGCACCCCTCCGGCCGTGCCGAGCAGCTCGGGCTCGTAGCGGTACTCGAGCCGCTCGCCGAAGTACTCGCGGATGGAATCCGGGAAGTAGTGGAGGTTGGCGATCACCTCCCCGAAGCCGTGCCTGTCGAGCAGGTCGAGGATGTGCTCCATCACCGGCCTGTCGAGCACCGGCACCATCGGCTTGGTGATCTCGTAGGTCAGCGGACGCAGGCGGGTACCCAGCCCCGCCGCGAGCACCATCGCCCTCATGTTCGGCTAGTAGCGGTAGTGGTCGGACTTGTAGGGGCCGTCGACGGGTACGCCGATGTACGCCGCCTGCTCATCGCTGAGTCGGGTGAGCCTCACGCCGAGCGCATCGAGATGCAGGCGGGCCACCTTCTCGTCGAGGTGCTTGGGCAGGACGTAGACCCGTTTCTCGTACTCGTCGTTCTTGCCGAACAACTCGATCTGAGCGATCGTCTGGTTCGAGAAGGAGTTGCTCATCACGAAGCTCGGGTGCCCCGTGGCGTTGCCCAGGTTCAGCAGCCGGCCCTCGGAGAGCATGAGGATCGCGTGGCCGTCGGAGAACACCCACTTGTCGACCTGCGGCTTGATGTTCACGCGCTCGATCCCGGGCACCCTCGCGAGGCCCGCGATGTCGATCTCGTTGTCGAAGTGACCGATGTTTCCGACGATCGCCTGATGCTTCATGCGCTGCATGTCGGCCGCCGTGATGATGTCCCTGTTTCCCGTGGTGGTGATGAAGATGTCACCGCTCTCCAGCACTTCATCGAGCGTTTTGACCTCGTAGCCCTGCATCGCCGCCTGCAGCGCGCAGATCGGGTCGATCTCGGTGATGATCACGCGCGCGCCCTGGCCCCGCAGCGATTCCGCGCAGCCCTTGCCCACGTCGCCGAAACCGCACACGACGGCCACCTTGCCGCCGATCATCACGTCGGTGGCGCGGTTGATCCCGTCGATCAACGAGTGGCGGCAGCCGTAGAGGTTGTCGAACTTCGACTTCGTCACCGAGTCGTTGACGTTGATCGCCGGAAACAGCAGCTCGCCGGACTCGACCATCTCATACAGCCGATGCACGCCAGTGGTCGTCTCCTCGGTGACGCCTTTGATGCCCCGCGCGATGTTCGTCCAGCGCTGGGGGTCCTCGGCGAGCGACCTGGAGAGCAGGCCGAGGATCACCTGGAACTCCTCGGAGTCTGCGCTCGCCGGATCGGGCACCGCACCGGCCCGCTCGAACTCGACGCCCTTGTGGACGAGCAGCGTCGCGTCGCCGCCATCGTCGAGAATCATGTTCGGGCCCTCGGAGCCGTCCGGGCCGCTCGTCGGCCAGCGGAGCACCTGTTCGGTGCACCACCAGTACTCCTCGAGCGTCTCGCCCTTCCACGCGAACACGGGAACTCCGCGGGGATCATCGGGAGTCCCCTCCGGCCCGACCGCCACGGCGGCCGCCGCGTGGTCCTGGGTGGAGAAGATGTTGCAGCTGCACCAGCGGACCTCCGCGCCCAGCGCCGTGAGCGTCTCGATGAGCACGGCAGTCTGGATGGTCATGTGAAGCGAGCCGGTGATCCGGGCGCCCTTCAACGGCTGGGCGCTCGCGTATTCGCGGCGGATCGCCATCAGGCCGGGCATCTCGTGCTCGGCGAGTGTGACCTCCTTGCGACCGAAGTCGGCGAGGAAGAGGTCGGCGACCTTGAAGTCGGTCTCCGTGAGGGTGGCGGTTGGGTTCATCGTGGGGTCTCCATGGTCATTTGTTGTAGCAGCGTCGGCGAAGCGGCCTCAGCGTTTGGCGAGGGCCTCCTTCAGCTCCTCGATCACCTTCACCGGCCCGGGATCGACACCACGCAGGGCGGCCAGGTAGATCGATACGAGGTCTCCGAGCAGCACCAGCGAGATGACGCGCTCGATCGTCGTCTGCCCGCGCGTCTCCACCCGGAAGCTCGCCGTCGCGGTGCCGGCGATCAGGCGCTCGGTCAGGTCCATCCGCTCCTTCAGCCGGGGGTGTGCGTCGGAGTCGTCGAGGAACACGGCCGAGAAGCGCCCGACTTCCTGGGCTCCTTCCCAGCCGGCCAGCTCGTTGTGGTCGAGCTCGGGCAGCTCGTGGGTGAAGGCCGGCTGCTTTGCGTTCTCGTTGATCTGGGTCTTCCAGCGGTAGCCGATCGGGACCGTCAGCCCGGCTCCCGCGATCACCGGGGTCGTGCCCAGCAGGCCGCGGGCGATCTCCTTGGCCAGCGAGTCCTCGGGGGCGTCGGGCCCCCACTCGGCGACCAGCTGCTCGGTGTGCGAGGCGGCCACATCGATCTCCGAGGTGAGCCTCGGCCCGGCGCCGCACAGCGCCGCCACCTCGAGCGCGGCGACCGTCATGTAGGCGACGGCGGCGCGCGGTTGAAAGCCCCCGGGAACCGGGATCACGGGAACGCCGTCGGCGCGGGCCATCTCCGCCAGGCGCCCACCGGTCGTCACGACCGTTCGCCGGGCGCCCAGCGCGCCCGCCGACTCGTAGCAGGCGAGCGTCTCCTCCGTGTCGCCCGAGTAGCTCGCCAGCAGCACCATCGTGTCCGGCGTGGTCCAGGGCGGCAGACCGTAGGCGCGGGTCACGAAGATCGGCCTGGTGGCCTGGTCGCTCAGCGCGGCGCGAGCGAGCGCCCCGCCGATGGCGGAGCCTCCCATGCCCGCCACGACGAGTCCGGCGGCCGTGTCCCAATCCTGCATGATCGCCGACTCCGAGCGCCATAGGGCGTCGCGCAGATGCTCGGGCAGCGCCAGCACGTCGCCGAGCTGATCGGAGGGGTCGACCTGCGCGATCGACGCGCGCGAGAGGGCGTCTGTGGATGTGGCGGTGATGCCGCCTTTGCTCATCTGCTGCTCTCCTGTGGTTGGACGGGGCACGCGGGAACCTCGGATCGGTGAACTCGGCGGATCATGGTATTGGCTGGGCGAAAACCTAGAATTTGATTGCGCCGTCGGCCAAGTCGACACCGGGGAAGATACGCGCACCGCGGGTGATCACGTTGTCCGCCCCGATCGTCGCGCCCTCGCCGAGCACGGCCCCGCCAGTGATCTGGACGCCCGGGCCGATGCGGCAGCCGCCGGCGACGATGCAGTCGCGCAGCGTGCAACCCTCGGCGATCTCGGTCCCGTTGAGGATCACCGACCGCTCCACCGTGGTGCCCGACCCGATCGACACGCCGTCTGCGAGCACGGCCAGCGGGCCGATGTGCGCGCCCTCGGCGACCCGGACGCCCCGTTCGATCACGGCCGGGGGGATCACCCGTCCTTTCACGTCCGCATTCGGGTCGATCCCCAGCCAGTCGCTGCCAAGTCGCTCCTTCACGGCCGTCTCGACGTTGCCCTCGATGATGTCGAAGGTCGCCTTCAGGTAGCGCTCGGGCGTTCCGATGTCGAGCCAGTAGCTCCGCGAGGGGAACCCGTACAGCCCGGCGCCGACGAGCAGCGGCCAGACCTCCCGCTCGATCGAGACGTTGCGATCCGGCGGCACCAGCTCGAGGATCTCGCGCTCGAGCACGTAGGCGCCCGCGCTGATCAGGTTGGTGTCGGCCCGGTCCGGGCTCGGCTTCTCGACGAAGTCCTTCACCGAGCGGTCCTCGCGCAGGTGCACGAGCCCATAGGCGGTCGGGTCGGGCACCGGCACGAGCGCGAGCGTCGCCGTGGCGCCGGTCCGCTGGTGCTGTGCGATCTGCTCGGTCAGATCGATGTCCGTGAGCACGTCGCCGTTGAGCATCAGGAAGCGCTCGTCGAGCAGCGACTCGGCGTACTTAAGCGCGCCAGCCGTGCCGCGGGGGTCGGGCTCCTCCACGAAGCGCAGCCGGATGCCGAAGCCCGACCCGTCCCCGAGCACGTTGTGGACGCTCGTGGCGAGAAAGCCGCAGGACATGATCACGTCGTCGATCCCGTGGAGGCGAAGCCATTCGAGCATGTAGGACACGAACGGCCTGTCGACCAGCGGCACCACCGGCTTGGGCACCGTCGAGGTGAGCGGACGCAGGCGTTTGCCCTCGCCCCCGACCAGGATCACCGCCTGCATGACATCACCGCCTTCCTATCCCCTCGTACAGAAGCCCCGCCGCGCGAACGGCCCCGGGCTCCAGGGCGTTGCGCCCGTCCACGACCAACTCGCCCCGCATCACCTCGTGGACGAGACCCCAGTCGAGCTCGAGGAACTCCGACCACTCGGTGACCAAGACTACGGCGTCCGCGCCCCGCACGGCGTCGAGCGCGGTGTCCGCGAGCTCGACGCCCCCGACCAGCCTGCGAGCCTCCTGCTCGGCGACCGGGTCATAGGCCGTGACGACCGCGCCGTCGGCGTTGAGCCGTGCGGCGAGCACAAGCGAGGAGGCCTCGCGCATGTCGTCGGTGTCCGGCTTGAAGGCGAGTCCCAGCAGGGCCACCCGCCTGCCCACCAGCCCTCCGAGGTGCTTGTGCAGCTTTCCGATCACGCGACGCTTCTGAAGCTCATTGACCTCGATCACGGCCGTCAGCAGCTGGAAGTGGTAGCCGGAGTTGCCCGCGAGCTGCTTCAGGGCGTCGACGTCCTTGGGGAAGCAGCTGCCGCCGAAGCCGATGCCCGCGCGCAGGAACTTCGGGCCGATGCGATCGTCGAGCCCCATGCCCCGAGCCACCTCGACGACATCGGCGCCGGTCTCCTCGCAGACGTTGGCGATCTCGTTGATGAAGGAGATCTTCGTCGCCAGAAAGGCGTTCGAGGCCAGCTTGACCATCTCCGCGCTGGCGATATCGGTGCGTACGAGCTTCGCCTCGAGCGGTGCGTACAGCTCGACGACCGCATCGCCGGCCCAGTCGCCGTCGTCGCCCACGACGACGCGATCGGGCCGCAGGAAGTCCTCGACGGCCGAGCCCTCCTTGAGAAACTCGGGACAGGACACGTAGGCGAGCCCATCCTTGCCCTGTTCGCTGAAGATCCGCTGCAGCGAGGCGCCCGTTCCACAGGGCACGGTCGACTTCATCACGAGCGCCCGAGGGCCAAGCCGCGACTCGCCGCTCGCCGGAATCGCGTCAGCGACCGCGTGCACGGCGGACAGATCGGCGTCGCCGGAGTAGGTCGGCGGCGTGCCCACGGCGACGAACAGCAGGCGGGCGTGCTCGAGCGCCGGCGCCAGCTCGGACGAGAAATGCAGGCGCTCGGAGTTGCGCTGGAGGAGCTGCTCGAGGCCCGGCTCGTAGATCGGCGTCTCCCCCCGCTTCAGCCGCTCGACCTTCGCCGCGTCGATGTCCACGCACCACACATCGCTGCCCAGCTCGGCGAAGCCGGCAGCTGTGACCAGGCCGACGTAACCGGTGCCGATGACTGCGATTGGCTCGGAAGCGGCGCTCATGAAGCGGAGAAGGCTAGCTGCTCGGGGGCTGGGCGGGGTGTGTCTCCCGTCCGCGCGGGCGGGCGTTCACGGGGTGCTTCTGAGAACCCGGAACACCGGATGCTTGGGCGCCGCGGCGCGCAGCTCCTCATCAGTGGAGTCCGGCCCGACCCCGTCGAAGAACACGCCGACCTCGAACTTCCACCGCTTCAGGTAGGCCCGCAGGATCGGCGCCTTCTGCTCGTCGCTCAGCTCGTCGGCGGTGAAGCTTTCGCTGCGCCTTCCCACCGACAGCCGCCCCTCCCCGCTGGCCCGCAGGTTGCGCGCCCACTGCGTCTCCCCCCGCGGCGCCACCAGGTAGCTCTGGCCGTCGAAGTCGAGCAGGTTGACCGGCGTGCGGCGCGGCTCGCCTGAGCTTCGCCCCCGCACCTCGAGCACGCGCGAACCGAGCAGGCTGACGCCACGGCCGGTGAGCAGGGCGACCATCGGGTTGAACACGTTCGCCGTGAACCAGCCCGGGCGCTTGCGGTTGAAGTGAGCGGTCGCGGCGCTCCCGCCAGCCGCCGGAGCGGGACCGTCGGGCGCCGGAGTGTCGTTCTCCACGGAAAGACCCTAGCGCTCGCCGAGCGCGGGCTAGCCCCCGACCGCCAGGAAGGCTTCGTAGCGCTTGGCGTCGCGCAGTGCCCGCGAGCGTTCCTCGCTGCCCTGCTGCGCACGCTCGGCGGCCGCCCTGGCTTCCGTGAGCTTGGTCTCGAAGGCGGCGCGGTCGAGCTGCTCGGGGGAAATGGCCTCCTCGACGAGCACCAGCGCACGGTTGTCGGCGAACTGCAGGTAGCCCTCGGCCTGCGCGAAGCGCACGATCTCGGTCTCCGAGCGATACAGCCGCAGCTCGGTCGGCTCGAGCCGCGCGAGCAGCGGCTCGTGGTTGGCGAGGATGCCGATCGACCCCACGGTCGTGAAGGTCGAGAGCATTTCTATCTCCTCGGAGAAGACCTCGCCCTCGGGCGTGAGCACTTCCGCCGGGAACTTCGCGTGCGCCATCGCCTATTTCCCGGCCGCCTCGACGACCTCGTCGATCGTGCCCTTCAGGAAGAACGCGCTCTCGGGGACCTCGTCGTGCTTGCCTTCGATGATCTCCTCGAAGCCCCTGATCGTCTCGGCGATCGGCACGTAGGCACCCGGGGTTCCCGTGAACTCTTCCGCCACGAAGAAGGGCTGGGATAGAAAGCGCTCGATCCTGCGCGCCCGCTGGACGGTCAGCTTGTCCTCGTCTGAGAGCTCGTCGATGCCGAGGATCGCGATGATGTCCTGCAGCTCCTTGTAGCGCTGGAGGATCTCCTTGACCCGATTGGCGACGCGAAAGTGATCGTCACCGAGGATGTCGGCCTTGAGGATCGTCGAGGTGGAGTCCAGCGGGTCGACCGCCGGGTAGATCCCTTTCTCGGAGATCGCCCTGGACAGCGTGGTCGTCGCGTTGAGGTGGGCGAACACCGATGCCGGCGCGGGATCGGTGAGGTCATCCGCGGGCACGTAGATCGCCTGGATCGAGGTGACCGAGCCCTCGCGGGTCGAGGTGATGCGCTCCTGCAGCTGGCCCATCTCGGTCTCGAGCGTCGGCTGGTAGCCCACCTGGGAGGGCATCCGCCCGAGGAGCGCCGAGACCTCGGAGCCGGCCTGCACGAAACGGAAGATGTTGTCGATGAACAGCAGCACGTCCTGACCCTGGTCGCGGAAGTATTCGGCCATCGTCAGGCCCGACAGGGCGACCCTCATGCGTGCCCCGGGGGGCTCGTTCATCTGCCCGAACACGAGCATCGTCTTGTCGAGCACGCCCGACTCCTTCATCTCGAGCCACAGGTCGTTGCCCTCGCGCGAGCGCTCGCCCACGCCGCAGAACGCCGACAGCCCGCCGTGCTCCTTGGCGAGGTTGTGGATCAGCTCCTGGATGAGCACCGTCTTGCCCACGCCCGCTCCCCCGAACAGCCCGACCTTGCCGCCCTTTGCGTAGGGGGCGAGCAGGTCGACCACCTTGATGCCCGTCTCGAACATCTCCGCGGTTGGCGTGAGGTCATCGGCGCGTGGGGCGCTCTGGTGAATGCTCCGCCGCTCAACGTCCTTGGGGAGCTCCTCGCCGAGGTCTATCGGCTCGCCGAGCAGGTTGAAGATTCGCCCGAGCGTGGCCTCTCCCACGGGCACCGTGATCGGCGCGCCGGTGTCGATCACCTCGGCGCCGCGCGCGAGCCCGTCGGTCGTGTCCATCGCGACCGCCCTCACGCGGTCGTCGCCAATGTGCTGCTGAACCTCGCACACGAGCACCCCCGCGCCGGTGATCGCGCTCACCCCCGGGTCCTCCTCCTCGGCGGCCGCCGACGGTCGGGCGATCGTGATGGCGTGGTTGATCTCGGGAAGGCGGTCGGCGAAGACGGCCTCGATCACGACGCCCTGGATCTCCTCGATTCGCCCGACGTTGCGCTCTGCCGCGCCTCCGTTGGGGGCGCCTGCGGCGGCAAAGGTCGGCTCGGTGGTGGTGGCGTCCATTGTGTTGATTCTCCTCTTATCTCTGTTGAAGTCTCGGGGGTCGCCTCATGAGAGGCCCTCTGCGCCAGCCACTACCTCCATGATCTCCTGGGTGATCTCCGCCTGGCGGGCGCGGTTCATTTGCAGTGTGTAGTCGGTGATCAGTTCGCCGGCGTTCTCCGATGCGCTGCGCATCGCCGTCATCTGGGCCCCGAAGAACCCGGCGGTGGACTCCACGAGCGCACGGTAGATCGAGATCTCGAGGTAGTCCGGGACGAGGCGTCTGAGGATCTTCTCGGGCTCCGGCTCGTAGTCCACGGGCGTCGGCTTTCTGGGCGCGCCCTCTGAACCGTCCTCGCCGGCGGCGATCGCCTGGTGGGAGAGCGGAAGCAGCCGCTGGCGCGTGACGTGCTGCGTGAGCGGCGAGACGTAGGAGTTGTAGACCATCTCCACGCGATCGACGCGACCGGCGATGTAGGCCTCGATCAGGTCGTCGGCGATCGTGCGGGCGTCCGCGTAGGAGGGACGATCCGCAAAGCCCGTGTAGCTGCCGCTGAGGTCGTACCCGCGGAAGGCCAGCGAGGAGACGCCGCGACGGCCGGTCGCATACCAGCCGCTGCGCAGCCCCTGCTCGGCCAGCTCGGCCGACAGACGCACGCCGGCGCGGATGATCTGGGAGTTGAAGCCGCCCGCGAGGCCGCGGTCGCCCGTGACGAGCAACAGCCCCACGTTCGTCTGGGACTCGTGCTCTGCGAGCAGCGGGATGCGGTTGGCCTCCGCGCCGGCCGCCTGCGCCGCCTGGCGCGTCATCCGGCCGATCGCATCGGCGTAGGGGCGTAGCGCGATGATCCTCTGCTCTGCGCGACGCAGGCGGGCCGCGGCCACCATCTCCATCGCTCGAGTGATCTTCTGGATGTTCTTCACCGAGGCGATCTTGTTCTTGACGTCGCGCTGAGAGGGCATGGCTGGTCTCGACGGGCGGCGCTAGGCCGCCTGGGGCTCCTTCTCGGGGGCGGGCTCGTCGGTGAGGGCCGGCTGAGTGGGCTTCAGGGGCTCGTCGTCCTCCAGCGGCTGGCCCTCCTCGTCGAGGTCATAGCCGAAGTCTGCGGCGAACACCTCGAGAACCTCGGCCACGTCCTTCTGCGTCTCCTCCGACCAGTCCCCGCCGTTGATCTTCTCGCGCAGCTCGGGGTGCTGGGAGTGCAGACGTTCGGTGACGCCGAGCAGGAAGTCGGACACGCGATCGACGTTCAGCCGGTCCAGATAACCGTTGGTGGCGGCATAGATCTGAACCACCTGATCCTCCACCGCGAGCGGCTCGCGCTCGTGCTGGTTGAGGGTGCTCACGAGGCGTTCGCCGCGCGCGAGCGTGCGCTGGGTGTCGGCGTCGAGGTCTGAGCCGAATTGCGCAAAGGCCTCGAGGTCGCGGTACTGGGAGAGCTCGAGCTTGATCCTTCCCGCCACTTTTTTCATCGGTCCGATCTGCGCGTTGCCGCCGACGCGGGACACCGAGATCCCGACGTTGATGGCCGGGCGTACGCCCGAGTTGAACAACGCGGACTCGAGGAAGATCTGCCCGTCGGTGATCGAGATCACGTTCGTGGGGATGTACGCCGACACATCGCCGGCCTGCGTCTCGATGATCGGCAGCGCGGTCAACGAGCCGCCGCCGAGCTCATCGTTGAGCTTGACCGCGCGCTCGAGCAGGCGCGAGTGCAGGTAGAAGACGTCGCCGGGGTAAGCCTCGCGGCCCGGCGGGCGACGCAGGAGCAGGGACATCTGTCGATAGGCGTAGGCGTGCTTGGTCAGGTCGTCGTAGACGCACAGCGCGTGCTGGCCGTTGTAGAGGAAGTGCTCGCCCATCGCACAGCCCGCGTAGGGGGCCATGAACTTGATTGGCGCCGCCTCATCCGCGGGCGCGGCCACGATGATCGTGCGTTCCAGCGCCCCATACTCCTCGAGCGTCTGCGCCAGCGCCACGACGGTCGACATGCGCTGTCCGATGGCCACGTACACCGACACCACGTCGGTGTCCTTGTTGTTGATGATCGTGTCTATCGCGATCGCGGTCTTGCCGGTCTGCCGGTCGCCGATGATCAGCTCCCGCTGACCTCGCCCGATCGGAATCATCGCGTCGATCGCCTTCAGGCCGGTCTGCATCGGCTGCTTCACGGGTTGGCGCTGAACGACGCCCGGCGCCTTGAACTCGGCCGGACGGGTCTGCTCGACGGTGATCGCACCCTTTCCGTCCAGCGGGCGCCCGAGCGGATCCACGATGCGCCCGAGCAACTGCTCCCCGACGGGAATGTCGAGCAGGGAGCCGGTCCGCTTCACGGTGTCGCCCTCGGAGATGTGCTCCCACTCCCCGAACAGCACCGCCCCCACGTTGTCTGACTCGAGGTTCAGCGCCAGGCCGGTGACGCCGTGGGGCAGCTCGAGCATCTCGAAGGACATGCAGTTCTCGAGGCCGTGAAGGCGGGCGATGCCGTCGGCCACCGACAGCACGGTGCCCACCTCGGTCAGCTCGGCCGCACCGCTGTCGAGTCCCTCGATGCGGCTCTTCAGAATGCTTGTGATCTCGTCGGGATTGATCTGCATGTGGTTTCCTAAGAGGCTCCTTGGGCAACGTGCCTGCGCAGCTGCTCCAGTCGGTTGCGGATAGAGGCATCGAGGATCGAGTTGCCGACCCTGATGATGATGCCGCCGAGAATGTTGGGGTCCACGCGCGAGACCAGCTCTATCTTGCGCCCCGTACGCTCGCCGATTTTCCTGCCCACGCTTTCTGTCGTTGCCGCGTCGAGCTCGATCGCGCTCGTGACCTCGACGGGCAGGGTCCGGTTCTCCTCGTCCCACAGTCGTTCGTACTCCTGACGGATGCGAAAGACGACCGGCATGCGGTGGTTCTCGATCAGGAGCTTGAGGAAGTTCAACAGGATCGGGTCGGCGCCGTCGAGCACGGTGGCGAGCGCCTCCTGCTTCTCCTTGGTGGAGAAGTAGGGTGAGAAGAAGAAGACGGCGAGCTCGCGGTGTTCGTCCAGAGCGTCGGCGAACTGCGCGAGCTGCTCGCGCAGCAGATCCAGCCGGCCGTGCTCGCGGGCGACCTGAAAGAGCGCGCGAGCATAGACCTGCGCGAGCTCCTCCATCAGTTGCTCCGCGCGGTCGTCGAGAGGCTTGAGAAGTCCAGTTCGCTGAGCGCCTCCTCGACGAGGCGGCGCTGGTCGGCCTCGTCGAGGCTCTTGCGGGTGACCTTCTCCGTAGCCAACACGGTGAGGTCCGCGACCTCCCGGCGGATGTCGTCGAGCGCTCGCTTGGTAGCGGCCTCGATCTCGCGTTCGGCCCGCTGGGCGGCTTCGGCGAGGATCTCCTGGCTGCGATCGCGGGCCTCGTGCTCGTGCGTCTCGGCGGTCTGGCGCGCCCGCTGGATGATCTCCTCGGACTGCGCCCTCGCCTCCTTCAGGCGCTCGCGGTATTCGGCGAGGATCTTGTCGGCGTCGGCGCGCAGGCGCTCGGCGGAATCGATCGACTCGTCGATGCTGGCACGACGTTCGTCGAGCGCCGCCGTGATGCGTGGGAACACGGCCTTTTTGAGTATGTAGAGCGAGATCGCGAAGACGACGAGGATCCAGACCATCAGGCCGACGTTTGGCGTGATCAGCCAAGATGAGGAGGCGATGACCGTGCTCGGGAGGCTGGCGAGAGGCTGCATCGTGACCTACAGGAAGAAGGCGATGAAGCCGCCCACGAGGCCGTAGAAGAAGGTTGCCTCGGTCAGCGCGAAGCCGAGCCACTGGATCGAGGTGATCTCGTCTTTCATCTCCGGCTGACGGGTGGTGGCCTCGATCACCTTGCCGAACAGCATGCCGATGCCCGCGCCGGCGCCCGCGGCGCCGCCGCCGGCGCCAACGCCGAGCGCGATCGATTTCCCGGCGTTCTCCCCGACTTCCTTGGACGCTTCTACCGCGGCCGCCAGTATCGGGGTGCCCAGATGGGTTGACATGAAAGGTACTAAGTGAGTCAGCATCGGTCTCCTTGTCAGTGCATTAGTGGCTCGCCGCGGTGGCGCCGCCGATGTAGATGGCAGTCAGGATGGCGAAGATGAAGGCCTGCAGCCCGGCGATCAGGACCGCCTCGAACAGGTACAGGATCACGCCCAGCGGCAGCGTGAGCCAGCCGAGGAGCTGCAGCCCGAGGAGCACGGCGAGGCTGCCGGCCATGAAGTCGATCAGCAGATGCCCCGCCAAGAGGTTGGCCCACAGCCGGATCGTCAGAGAGAGGGGCCGAAGGACGAAGTTGGAGAGCATCTCCAGCGGGAAGATCAAGATCAGCATCGGCCCACCGACGCCCTTGGGGATCAGGCTCTTTATGTACCCGATGGGGCCATGAGCTCGCACGCCTTCGACGTTGTATGCGATGAACACCCCGAGCGCGAGCACGAGCGGGACGGCGAGGTTCGTCACCGCGGCATAGATCTGGAAGGAGGGGATGTGCGCGCCGAACAGCTTGAAAGTGTTCTGGGAGTCGACAGGCAGCGGGACGTAGCCGAGCAGGTTCGAGACGAGGATGAAGATGAACAGCGTGAAGATGACCGGGAACCATTTCTTGGCCCGGGCCTCGTCCATGTTGTCGCCCGTCACCTGCCTCATCAGCCCGTAGGCGGCCTCCACCGCCACCTGCAGGCGTCCGGGCCGCTTCTGCATGTGCCTCGCGACGTAGACCATGATCCCGATGGTGATGAAGGTCGCGAGCAGCAGGTACAGGACGCCCTTGTCGAACTCCAGCGGGCCCGCGATCTTGAACCAGCTTTCGAGGTGAAAGCTGTCGATCACCTTGAAGTTTTCGTTTTTGTGCCCGTGGATCCCGAAGGCGATCACGAACGCCACGAGCCCGACCACATAGACGATCCCGATGCCCAGGACGAGCTTGCGGGTTTTGCTCATCCCTCCGGTGGCCTGCGTGGCGTGCTCGAACGTGCTCATCGAGCCGGCCCTCCTCCGGGCCGCGACGACCGCCTCCCGGAGAGAACCCTGATCGCAAACTCCACTGAGTAGGCGGCGAAGATCACGAGCGCCGCCGTCAGGCCGTCGGCGCGTCCTCCGGCGACGCCGGCGAGCACGATCGCCCCTGCCAGCAGCCAGATCCGACCGAAGGCCTCGAACAGGTTCAGGCCGAGCTGGGTCCTCGGCGTCGTCGCGCGGCGGATCCAGCGTCTGTCGGTGTGGGCCAGGACGCGCTGGAGCACCCACGCGCCGGCCCCGATCGCATAGCCGAATGAGCTCGCGCCGAGCGAGAGCGCCACGGGCAGCGCGAGCACCACGAGCACGACGTCGAGATGCAGGAGGAGCGCGGTCGCGCTCCGCCTGAGGAGGCCATCGGCGGCCGCCGCGGTCGCGTCGGCGGACGCAGCCGCCGGCTGCGAACGGGCTCTGGCGCCAGGCCCAGGGCGGGGTGGCGGTGCCTCCGGACGCTTCTCGATGACTCCGACGGCTCCGTGAGAATCGGAGCGATCACCATGCCCTGCAGCGGGCAGGTTGGTTGGTTCTTCGCTGACGTCGAAGTCGGTCATCTGTGTAGGGCCACCCTACAGACGAGAAAGTCCGCGCGCTGTATCGCGGCGGAACCGTCGAAGCGTCCCTCAACTGTCTGCGGCGGCTCGCGCAGTCTACCCGGTCTTGGACTTCGTAACAAGTTTGTGACATGCGCCACGGGCTCCTGGGCGACCTTTCAGGGTCGCCGCGAATGAGCCGCTCAGCCTGAAGTTGGTCCCGAGCCGAACGATCATCGCCGCGGCTAGCATCACCGCCAGGCCGCCCACTATGTCGAGCAGGAAGTGGTTGCCCGTGGCGAGCACCGCCAGCGAGGTCAGGCATGGGTACAGCACCGCCAGCCAGCGCAGCCACGGTCGCCTCGTGAGCTGCCAGACGACGAGCGTGCACCACACCGCCCAGGCGATGTGCAGCGACGGCATCGCGGCGAGCTGATTGGCCTGCGAGGCGAGGGCTCCGCTGTGCCAGGAGCCGATCGCGTGGGTGGAGGCCACGACGTCGGTGAAGCCGTTGAGCATCCTCGGCGGCGCGACCGGATATAGCCAGAACACCGCGAACGCGAGCACGTTCACGAGGACGAGCATGTTGCGCAGGGGCCGGTATCCGTCCGAGCGCGTCCACCACAGCCAGCCCAGCAAGCCGAGCGTCACCACGAAGTGGGCGTTGTCGTAGTAGTCCGACAGCAGCAGGCCGAGCGTGTGGTGCCCGGCAAGCCAGCGGTCGAGCGTCAGCTCGGGGTCGAGGTGCAGCGACTGCTCCAGATGCAGTATGCCCCGCGCGTGGTCGAGGGCGAGATGCACCCGCAGGGGCGCGAGGTTGGTGATCGCGTCGTAGATCCAGCAGAGCCATGCGATGACCAGCGCCTCGACCCACCAGCGCGCCCGCGGGCGCGCCGGCAGCAGGACGCCTGCCGCCTCGGCCATGGAGCCCCTCGCGACGGCGCTCGTCGCGGCGGCGTCGCCTATGTCGATCGAAACCGCTGCCGGCAAGCCTTCGATCTTATCCGCCGGCCCAGAGCCCCTCAAACGTCAAGGGGCGACCGCCTCGAGCCCGCGCGCGTCGAGGGTCTCGAGGACCCGCGGCAGGGCCGCGGCCGTTCGCCGCCAGGAGTCGGCGGCCGAATAGTCATCGGCGTCGTGCAGCAGCAGCACCGAGCCCGCGCCGGCGCCGTCGGTCACCAGCGCGGCGATCGACTCCGCCGTGGCGCGGGCCTGCCAGTCCTTGCCGAAATGGCTCCACAGGAGGGTGCGCCAGCGGCGCTCGCGGGCGATCCTCAGCGCCGAGGAGTTGAGCACGCCGTAGGGCGGGCGATAGAGGCCGATCGCGCACCCCGTGGCCTCTCCGATCGTGGCCTCGGCGCGCGCCAGGTCCGTGCGCACCTGGCGCGGCGTGAGCCGCAGCAGGTTGCGGTGGCGGTCGCAGTGCAGCCCGATGCCGTGACCGGCCGCGACGATCTCGCGAGCGAGCGCGGGGTTGCGGCGCACCTGCTCGCCGACCAGGAAGAAGGTGGCGCTGATCCGCCGCGCGGCGAGGATCTCGAGCACCGCCGGGGTACCCAGAGGATGGGGACCGTCATCGAACGTCAGCGCATAGCCGGCGCCGCTCGAGGTGCGGTCCTCGACCCCCAGCGGGCCGCGCAGCGAGGGCCAGATCCAGGCCGCGAGCCCGGGCAGCACGTAGCTCATCATCGCGCCCGCGGCCAGCGCGCGCGCGAGCGGACTGCCGGGGCTGCGATGATCGGAGGTGGACATGGTCGATCTGGTGCTGGGAATCGTGGCGGCGGTCTGCGCGTCTGGCCTCTACAGCCTAGGGATCGCCCTCCAGGCGATGGACGCCAAGGAGGCGCCCCATGAGGAGCACCTGCGTCTCGCGCTGGCGCGCAACCTGCTGGGGCGCGCTCGCTGGCTGGCGGGAACGGGGATGTCGGTCCTCGGCTGGCCGCTGCAGGTCGTGGCCCTGCTGCTCGCCCCCCTGGTGGTCGTCCAGCCGGCGCTCGCCGCCGGCCTGCTGGTGCTCCTGTTCCTCGCGCAGCGCATGCTCGGTGAGCACGCCGGCAGATATGAGCACGTGGCGATGTGCGCGATCGTTATCGGCGTGATCGGGGCCGCACTGACGGCTCCCGCGCGGGGCACCACGGAGGCCTCCAAGCTGACCATCACGATCGTGCTCGTCGCGCTGGCGCTGTCCAGCGTGCTTCCGTATCTGTTCGGAGTCTTCGGCCGGCGCTCGCCGGCCATCGTGACGATGGTGGGCGCCGGGATGGGCTTTGCCTGGAGCGGCGTGGCGACCAAGCTGGCCTCAGATGACCTCTCGCATGGCCGGCTCGGCCTGGCCGCCGCGTGGGGGCTCTCGACGGCGGCGGCCTCGGGGGTGGCGGTGCTGGCGGAGATGAGCGCGCTGCAGACCCGCCCGGCCATACAGGTGGCTCCCGTCGTGTTCGTCACCCAGACGGTCGTTCCCGTCCTGCTCGCGCCGCTCCTCTTCGGCGAGTACTTCAGCTCGACGCCGCTGTACGGCATTCCGCTGGCCATCTCGCTGGTGGTGCTGATCGGCGGGGCGTCGATGCTCGCGCGCTCACCGCTGCTGCTGGCCCTGATGGAAGGTCAGCGAACGAGCCCGCCCAGCGGCTCGACGCCCAGTCCGCCCGAGCGAAGCCAGGCGTCGATCCGCTCGAGCCCGAGCAGCGAGGAGGGTGATCCACCGGCCGCGACGACCACCACGTCGCCGGCCCGCGCCGGGCGCTGAGGAGGAGTGGCGGTCGCGTTCAGCCGCAGCGCGCCGCGCACAAGGGTGGCGCCGGCGGTCCGCGCCAGCACCATCTGACCCACCGTCAGCCCGCCCACCGGCTGCAGGCAGTAGTAGCGGTGACCGAGCCCCAGAGCGCGCGCCTGGGCGTGCAGCGTGCCCTGCGTACGCACCCAACGCAGCAGCGTCCCCGAGTCGGGTATCGCCGGGAGCATCTGGTCTCCCGAGGCGCGCAGCACTGCCAGGGTGGCGCTCGAGGGCACGCCGCCGTCGTCGGCGAAGGTGACGTGAATGCCACGCGCGGCGAGCTCGCCGGCGAGCACGGAGACGTCCTGCGCCTGGGTACGCACGATCAGCCCGACGTCCGGGCTGTTGGTGCTGACCCGCGTGAGTGGATGCACGCGCAGGATCTTGGCGGCCAGCGCGCTCACCTCGTCGGTCGACATCGTCCATGTGCCCACCGCGAGCAGCAACAGCAGCTGGGTGGTTATCGCCACGAACCGCAGGCGCCATCGGGAGATCGGCTGCACGCGCCGGGGCGTGTGCAGCACCGCCTCAACGGCCGAGGAGCCGGGCATCGGCTGCGGAGCGCCCGCCTCGCCAGCGCTCCGTGCGCCGTGCTGGGGACCGAAGCTCGCCTGCACCTGCGCGCGCAGTTCGCTGGCGCTGTTCGCCAGCCGCAGCAGCTGCAGCGAGGCCATCGCGCGAGTGTTGAGCCGCGCGTGACCGACCGGCAGTCCGTAGGAGACCACCGGGGTGCCCGTGGCCCGGGCCTCGAGGCAGGTGACGCCGCCCGTGGAGTGCACGAGCACGTCGGCTGCCGCCAGCAGCTCGGGCATGCGATCGGTGAACCCGTAGACCCGGACGCGCGGCTGCTCGGCGAAGTCGGCGCGCAGCCTGCTCGCGAGCTGGTCGTTGCGCCCGGCGAGGCAGACGATGCTGCTCACCTCCGGCACCCTGATGAACTCGCGCACCGCGCCGGCGATGTCGCCGACACCCCAGCCTCCGCCCGAGACGACGACCACGCGGCCCTCCTCGGGCAGGCCGAGCGCACGGCGGGCACCCAGCGGGCAGCGCGGCTCGAGGAACTCGGCGGAGATCAGGGGGCGCACCAACTGCACGCTGCCCGGCCCGGCGATGCGCTCGACCGAGCGCATCGACTCCCCGTACATCACGAGATGCATGTCGATGCCCGGCTGCGCCCAGAAGAACAGTCCGGTCAGGTCGGTGATCGTGGCGACCGTCGGGCAGCGCACCTCTCCGGTGCGCCGCAGTCGCGCCAGCACCACCGTGACGGCGGGGTAGGTGGAGACCACCACGTCCGGCTCGTGCGCGGCGATGTTGCGCGCAAGCGGACGTGAGCCGAACAGGCACAGCAGCCGGCGGGCGAGGAGGCGGACCGGGGGCACGTGCTTGAGCAGCCAGTAGACGAGCGTGTAGGTGCGGGGGAAGAAGCGCAGCTGCACCCGGTAGCCGTCCTCGACAACCGGGCGCAGCAGGCGCCCCATCGCAGCGAGCCCGTCGATGATCGTGACCTCGGCCTGCTCGTGCGAGTCCTTGATCTGCTGCGCCAGCGCACGCGCGGCGGCGGCATGCCCCTCGCCGACGTCGGCGGACAGGATCAGCACCCGCCGGGGCGCGCCCGGCGGGGGCGGAGTGTGTTTGCGGTGATGACGTCGCATAAGAACTTGCATCACCCCGCGCCGCGGCAGTTTGGGCGTCAAACGCGCCGCCACGGACGGGAGCCCCCCTGCGGGCGCAACGACACGCACAAGGCTAGCGTGCGGACGGAACGCTTGCAGCTGGCCTAGACGTAACAATGGGCCCATACAGGCCGCCGGTCAGACAGCCGAGCTCCACACACCTGCGCGGGCGCCGGCGGACAGGCTCCCCGCGAGCGCCGCGCGCAGGAGCGGCGCGGCGATGCGGGCGCTCGGGGTGCTCGGTCTGCTCGGCGTCCTTGCCACCGTATTCCTGATCACGGCGGGCGCCGCCACGCGGCCCACGCAGTACGTGCCCGCGCGCATCGGCGGCTGGCCGGGATGGATGGCGGGCCCGCTCGAAGGCCTCGGCGTGGGCATCTCCGACAACAAGTTCCAGATCCTCATGATCATCATGTGCGCGAGCTATCTGCTCGTGCTGCTCGCCGTCAGAACGCTGCCGGGCGGCGCGCTCGCGGCGGCGATCGTGGTGGCCTACGCGATCCTCCTGCTCGGGCCGCCGCTGCTCTCCCAGGACGTCTTCGGCTATCTCAGCTTTGCCCGCCTCGGAGCGCTGCACGGCCTCGATCCGTATACCCACGTGGCAGCAGAAGCGCCGACCGACTCGGTCTACCGGTTCGTCGGATGGCCGTTCCTGCACTCCCCATACGGCCCGCTGTTCACGCTCGCGAGCTACGCGATCGCGCCGCTCGGCCCAGCCGGCGGGCTGTGGGCCTTCAAGCTGATCGCGGTCGCCTCGAGCCTCGGCGCGATCGCGCTGATCGCCCGCGCCGCGGCGAGGGTCGGGCACTCCGCGCGCTGGGCGGCGGCGTTCGTGGGGCTGAACCCCGTGATGCTCGAGCTGGCGACCGGCGGAGCGCACAACGACACGCTCGTGCTGCTGCTGATCGCCGTGGCGCTGCTCCTGACGGCCGGCGCGAGCCCGCGCTTTCGGGCCGGCGCGGCGGCGGTGGTGGCGAGCGTGGGGATCAAGGTGACCGCCGGGCTGCTTCTGCCCTTCATCGTGCTCGCTCCGCCGAGAGCCCGCGAGCGCCTCGCCGTCGCCGGCACGGCGGCCCTCTGCCTGCTCGCGCTGGCCGTCGTCGGCCTGATCGGCTTCGGCGGGCACGCGCTCGGCTTCATCGATGCGGTGGGCGAGCAGCAGCAGCTCGTGGCCGAACACAGCGTGCCCGCCGAGACGGCGCGGCTCGTGGGGCTGACGGGCACGCCCACCTGGTGGCGCCAGCTGTTCCTCGTGATGTTCGTGCTCGTGCTCTGCGCCGCGCTCTGGCGAACGGCGCGCGGCGCAGATTGGCGGGTCGCGGCCGGCTGGGCGACCCTCGCGCTGCTGCTCTCGACCGCCTGGCTGTTGCCCTGGTATGCGACCTGGCCGCTGCCGCTAGCCGCTGTCAGCGGCGATCGGCGCCTTCGGGTCGCCGCGCTCGTGTTCTGCGCCTACGCGGTGCTCATCCACCTGACGCTCGCCGACCCTCTGCTCAGCGCGAAGCGGCCCCGCCCCCACGTGGTCGCCGCCGGGCAGCGACACAGCGTCGATCTCGCCCGTTTCAAGATCTCTGACGACGCCGCTCTCGATCTCCGCTGGTGAGGCCTGCGGGCGCAGCCGCCGCAGGCGCATCGCATCCAGCCGCCTGAACTTGAGGATCTCGAGCACGTACACGAGGTATGCGCTCGCGGCCACGACGAGCAGCACCAACGCGACCATCACGAGCGTCCAGCCCGTGCGCAGGTGGCCTTTGTGGTCTGAGTAGGGGATGAAGCGCAGCGCCAGCGCCAGACCCGCGAGCAGTAGCGTCCACGCGTACAGGTAGGCGATCGTGCGCCTGCTCGAGAAGCCGATGCGGGCCATGCGGTGGTGGAAGTGCTCGCTGTCGGGCCGGTAGATCGGCTGCTTGTACTTGAGCCGCTTGAGCACCACGAACGTGGTGTCAAGGAAGGGGACCGCCAGCAGGATCAGCGGCAGCACGAACGAGACCACGGCGGTCGTCTTGACGGCGGCCTCGACCGCGACCACGCCCATCAACAGCCCCAGCAGGTTCGCGCCGCAGTCGCCCATGAAGCTCTTCGCAGGCGGGAAGTTGAAGATCAGGAAGCCGAGCGCCGCCCCGGCGGTGATCGCGGCGAGCACGCCCGGCTGCTCGCGGCCGAGGTCGAAGGCGATCACGGCCAACGCCGCGGCGATGATCGCGCAGACACCCGCCGTGAGACCGTCGACGCCGTCTGAGAAGTTGACGACGTTCATCATCGCCACGAGCCCGACCACGGTGAGCACCGGCCCGGCGTTCGTGACGCCGGCGTTGGGGAACGCCAGGTGGCCCACGAACGGGAGCGTGATCGACTTCACCGCCACGCCGAAGTGCACGACGATCACCGCCGCCAGCACCTGTCCGGCGAGCTTCACCAACGGCGGCAGCTCGAAGCGGTCGTCAAGCGCGCCCACCAGCGTGATCACGGCCGCGCCGATCAGCACCCCGTGCCACAGCTGGGGTTCTTTGTAATAGCCCGCGGGCAGCCAGATAAGGCCGGCGACGAGCGCGCCGCCGAAGATCGCAAGGCCGCCCAACAGCGGCGTTGGACGCTCGGACAGGCCGCGCTCGCGTGGCTGGTCGATCATTCCCAGGCTCCGCGCGAGCCGCATCGTGACCGGCGTCAGCAGCGCGGTCACAGCCGCGGCAGCCAGGAAGGCGTAAAGCGCGTCGAGCTCGTTCGGATGCGCCATCGACTCGCGCACAGCATCGCAGGCGCCGAGGTCGCAGGCGCCGCGATGCCGGTCGCCGACCGCGGCGCCGGGCCAAAAGGGGCGGCTAAGCCTGTGCCAGAGCCCCCGCCGACAGCGACTCATACAGCGGGTAGCGTTCGACGATCGCGCCCACGCGCTCGGCCAGCTCCGCTGCTCGGGACTCATACCCCGGGGTCAGCGCGCTCGCGAGGATCCGGCCGAGCTCGGTGAAGTCCTCGCGCTGCAGCCCCCGCGTCGCGAGGGCGGGCGTGCCGATGCGCAGGCCCGAGGCCTCCATCGGCGGGCGCGGATCGAACGGCACCGCGTTGCGATTGACGGTGATGCCGATGTCGTGCAGGCGATCCTCGGCCTCCCGGCCGCTCAGCGCCGGCTCGCTGTCGCGCAGATCGACGAGGATCAGGTGCACGTCGGTGCCTGCGGTGAGCACGTTGACGCCGTGGCCGGCGTGCAGCAGCTCGCTCGCCAGCGCCTGCGCACCCTCGACCGTCCGTCGCTGGCGCTCGGCGAAGAGCTCGCTCGCCGCGATCTTGAAGGCCACCGCCTTGCCCGCGATGACATGCTCGAGCGGCCCGCCCTGCTGGCCGGGGAACACGGCCGAGTCGATCTTCTTGGCGTACTGCTCCCGGCACAGGATCACGCCGGCCCGCGGACCGCCGAGCGTCTTGTGGGTCGTCGTCGTGACCACATCAGCGAACTCGACCGGATTGGGATGCAGTCCCGCGGCCACCAGGCCTGCGAAGTGCGCCATGTCGACCATCAGGAGGGCATCGACCTCGTCGGCGATCTCGCGAAAGCGCGCGAAGTCGAGCTGGCGGGGATAGGCCGACCAGCCGGCCAGCAGCAGCTTCGGACGGCGCTCACGCGCGATGCGCGCGACCTCGTCCATGTCGATCAGGCTGCTCTCGCGGTCCACCTCGTAGGCGGCGATGTCATACAGGCGCCCGGAGACGTTGATCCTCATCCCGTGCGTGAGGTGGCCGCCGTGTGCGAGCGACAGCCCCATGATCGTGTCGCCGGGCTCCAGCAGCGCGTGGTAGACGGCGGTGTTGGCCTGCGCGCCGGCGTGCGGCTGGACGTTCGCGTGCTCGGCCCCGAACAGCGCCTTGGCCCGGTCGATCGCCAGCTGCTCGGAGATGTCCACCCACTCGCAGCCGCCGTAGTAGCGGCGACCCGGATAGCCCTCGGCGTACTTGTTGGTCAGCACCGAGCCCTGGCATTCGAGCACGGCGCGCGGCACGAAGTTCTCCGAGGCGATCATCTCGAGCGTGCGCTGCTCGCGCTTGAGCTCGCCGCGCAGCACCTCGGCGATCTCGGGATCGACGTCCTGCAGCGGACGGTTGAAGTAGTCGGGGCTCAGCTCGGACATGGCGCTCTCCTCGGGCGACGATGACGACTTGAATGCCCAGGCGCGCGGCGGTATCGCTGACCGCTTCCCGGTGGTCGATTCCACCTTCCCTGCGCCAGTCGCGGCAGCTGCTACGAGGCTAGCAGGAGCGCACCGGCCCCGTGGCCGCGCGGCGGACCGCCCGGCCCGCGTGCACGCGCCGGATCGCTCAGCCGAGGGCGGCCGCGAGCGCCTCGGCGGCAAGCGCGCCCTGGCGCACCACGCTCCATTCCCCGCTCCGCTCGTAGGAGAGCAGGTCGACCACCGTCGATGCGACGCCCACTAGCTCGCCGCCGTCGAGCACCAGGTCTGCTCCCTCGAGCAGCTCGTGCGGCACCTCGCCTAGCCGCCGTGCGTCGCGGCCGCCCGAGAAGTTTGCGCTCGACTGCAGAATCGGCCTGCCGACGGCCGCGAGCGGCGCGAGCGGCGCTCCGAGCGCCGGCACCCGCAGCCCGAGCGACTCGCCGCTGCTGCCGGGCGGCGCGCAGGCGAGCGGGAAGCGGCGTTCGCGGTTGGGCAGGAGCAGCGTCACCGGACCGGGAAGCAGGGCCTGGATCGCGGCGCGCTCGCTCGCGAGGAGCTCGGGCAACTCGCTCAGAGCGCGCTCGCGATCGAAGAACATCACGGCCGCCGGCCGCTCGGCCGGACGTCCCTTCAGCTCATACAGCCGCCTGACCGCCCCCTCGTCCTCGGGATCGCAGCCCAGCCCGTAGACGGTATCCGTCGGGAGCACCGCCACCCCCCCGCTCCGAAGGCACGCCTCGAGGCGCGCCGCGTCCGCATCCTCGAGCGCCATCTGCCTTCAGGTGGGCCGCTCCGCCACAACCACGCGCTCGATCTCCGCCAGGTCGCGCTCGAAGCGCACCGAGCCAAAGCCGGCGCGCTCCATCAGCGCACCGACGGCCTGGGCCTGACCCGCCCCCACCTCGAGCGCGGCCAGCCGCACGGAGCGCCGCTGCGAGAGACAGGCCAGCAGGGCCCGCACGACCTCCAGGCCGTCCGGCCCGGCGAACAGCGCACCGGCGGGCTCGTGGCGAAGGATCTCCGGCGCGAGCGACGCACGCTCTGACTCCGCGACGTAGGGCGGGTTCGAGATCACGGCGTCGAACTCCGTGGCGATCCCCGCCAGCAGGTCAGCGTGCAGCCATCGCACGTCCAGCCCGAGCCGCCGCCCGTTCTCCCGCGCCAGCGCCAGGGCATCGCCGCTGAGGTCGCTGCCCGTCACCTGGAGGTCCGGGCGCTCGTCCTTCAGCGCGAGCGCCACCGCGCCGCTGCCCGTGCCCACGTCGATCACCCGCGCGCCCAGCGGCAGCCTCAACCCCACCTCCACGAGCAGCTCCGACTCCGGTCGCGGGACGAGCGCCCGAGGGTCCACGGCGAGATCGAGCCTGCGAAAGCCGCGATGCCCGACGATGTAGGCGACCGGCTCGCGCAGGACCGCCCGCCGGCGCACCGCGCCCTGAAACGCGCGCACCGAAGGGCCCTCGACCGCCAGATCGGAGTCGATCAGCAGCCGCTCACGCCCGACGCCGAGCACATCCGCGAGCAGCACTTCGGCGTCGAGCCGCGGGCTCTCGCACCCGGCCGCGGCGATCGCCGTGATGGCGCCGTCGAGCGCGTCGAGCGCGGGCGTGCTCGTGATCACGCCGCGGCCTGCGCCTGCAGGCGCCGGCGCTTCTCGTCCGCCTGCAGCGCGGCGGTGAGCTCCTCGAGCTCCCCCTGGAGAACCTGGTCGAGGTTGTGCACCGTGAGCTTGATGCGATGGTCGGTCACGCGGCGCTCGCCGTAGTTGTAGGTGCGGATCTTCTCGGCGCGGTCGCCCGTGCCCACCTGCGAGCGGCGGTCGGCGGCGAGCTCCGCCTGCTGCTCGGAGAGCGCCTGCTCATACAGGCGCGCCCGCAGCACCCGCAGCGCCTTCTCACGATTCTGCAGCTGCGACTTCTCGTCCTGCATGGAGACGACGATCCCCGACGGCCGGTGCGTGATGCGAACCGCCGAGTCGGTCGTGTTGACCGACTGCCCGCCGGGCCCCGAGGAGCGGTAGACGTCGATCTGCAGGTCGTTGGGGTCGATCTGCACATCCACATCCTCGGCCTCCGGCAGCACGGCGACCGTCGCCGTCGAGGTGTGGATCCGCCCCTGGGACTCGGTCTGGGGCACGCGCTGCACGCGGTGGGTGCCGCCCTCGAACTTGAACACCGAGTAGGCGCCATCGCCCTTGATCGCAAACGTGAACTTGCCCTCGCCGACGTCCAGCGGTTCGGCCTCGAGGCCCCGGCGCTCGGCGTACTTGACGAGCATCCGGTAGAGGTCGCCGGCCCACAGCCCGGCCTCGTCGCCCCCGGCTCCCCCCTGGATCTCGACGATCACGCTCTTCTCGTCGTTTGGATCGTGCTCGACCATCGCCAGCCGGATCTGCTCCTCGAGCTCCTCGATCCGCTCGTGCGCGTCGCTCAGCTCCCTGCGCATCTCGGAATCCTCGCCCTCCTCGGAGAGCAGCTCCTCGGCCCCCGCCGCGTCGTCCTGGGCATGACGCCATTCTCCGGCGATCCTGGCGGGCACCTCCAGCTGGCTGTAGGCGCGCCCCACCTCCGCGTAACGCTCCCGGTCGGAGATCACCTCGGGGTCGGTGAGCTGTTCGCCGAGCTCGGCAAAACGCGTCTCGATCTGGTTGACGAGGTCTTCGATCATCAACAACCAGTCTATGGACCGGCCCCAGCGCCAATCGCTCCGGACCCCGCGCGGCGCGGACGGTCCTGGGCTAGGCGACGACCTCGACGCCGACGAGGTCGGCTGCCGACAGCTCGCCAGGCGTCTCGCGCGCGAGCACCGCCTGAAGCGCCGCGATCGCCACCGCGAGCTGGTCCAGGTCGGGCTCGCGCGTGGTCAGCAGCTGAAGCTTCATCCCGGGCCACATCAACGCCTGCACCCAGCGCCGGCGCCGGTTGCGACCCGCGAACTTGATCAGCTCGAAGGAGATGCCGGCGATCAGCGGCACGCCGAGAATGCGCGTCGCCACCAGCCAGTACCAGGCGGGGAGGCCGATCGGCGCGAACACGAAGATCGCGACGATCATCACCACGAGCAGGAAGCTGGTCCCACAACGCGGATGAAGCCGTGAGAAGCGCTTGCAGTTGGAGGGTGTGAGGGGGAGGCCCGCCTCGAAGCAGGAGATCGTCTTGTGCTCCGCCCCGTGGTACTCGAGCACGCGCCGCAGGTGTCGCACGCGGGAGAGCAGCACCAGATAGCCGAGGAAGATCGCGGTGCGCACCACGCCCTCGACCAGCCAGAACAGCACCGAGGAACCCAGCTGATCCTTGATCAGGCTGGTCAGGCCGACCGGGATCAGGAAGAACAGGACGATCGCGAAGGCCAGCGCGACGACCACGGTGCCCAC
Source organism: uncultured Solirubrobacteraceae bacterium (assembly GCA_963717415.1). GTDB lineage: Bacteria > Actinomycetota > Thermoleophilia > Solirubrobacterales > Solirubrobacteraceae > Palsa-744. The sequence continues at coordinate 386,338 of OY970331.1, forward strand.
CCACACGCCCCGGGGGATCTCCTGCTCCTCGGCCTCCCCGGACGGCGATCCCCGTTCTCCGAGGCCTCGGCGAGGGACGGTGCGTCCGCCGAGAGGCCGGCCGAGGACCCTGCGCCGGCCGAGGGCTCGGGTGGCAGCTGTGCGTTCGCCGAGACCTCGAGCGCGCGGAAGCCGACCATCAGCGAGCCCCCGAGCGCAACCACTCCGCGGAGGATCGGCAGGCGCAGTACGCGGTGTCGCTTCAGCGCCGAGTCAAGCGCGAAGGTCTTCGTCTCGATCTCGCCCAGGGCCCCCTCCTCGGGCGAGAACGTGCCCTCGCTGAGCTGCTCGGCGGTCGGCTTGCGCACCGCCACCGACCAGTGGGCGACGCCCCGCATCATCACGCCCTCGAGCACAGCCTGACCGCCGAGCGGCGCGTCGCGCTCGGACTTCAGCTCGCCCTGATCGCTCCGAGCGCCGTTTTCAAGCGCCGTATGACCCGGGTCCAACCCGGCTGGCTTGGACGGCGCGCCGGCCAGGCTCGAGGACATCCGGCTACTTGGCAGACCGGGTCTGCGCTGAATGCAGGCGGCCTTTGGCCACCCTGCGCTGGAACCGCTCGACCCGTCCGCCCGTGTCCACCAGCTTCTGCCTGCCGGTGTAGAAGGGGTGGCAGTTCGAGCAGACCTCGACGTGCAGATCCTCGCGCGTCGCGCGCGTTGTGAACTCGTTGCCGCACGTGCAGCGCACGTGTGCCTCCACGTAGCTCGGGTGGATCTTCTCCTTCATCGCTCGACCATTCTAGCGAGCGCCCGGGCGGGCGAGCCGCGCGCGTTCCCCGAGCGCCGCCCTCGTCCGCCCCGCCACCTCAGCCCCCACTCGGCGAGGGGCCGGCGCCGCTCGCCGGGGCGCCGGGCATCGGGGAGCTGCCCGCCGGGATCGACGGCTGTTCACACCTGAGGCTTCGCCGCTCGGTCGTCTTGAGCACGTGCCCGTGGTCGCTGAGCCAGCGGTAGCGCACCCACGCCCGGTAGGACGCCGGCGCGGGCAGGTTCGTGATGTGCCTGAGGTACCTGTAGGTCCTGACCCCGACATCCGATACGCGCCAGACCCCGAGTCCCGGCGCGCTGATGGTGTGGAACTGTTCTTCGCCGGGCAGTTTCACCTGCAGGTCGATCCGCATCGCCATGCGCACGCTGCCTGCGATCGCGGTCATTTCCCCCGCGAAGGTGGCGCTCCGTTCGGTCTGCACGAGCGCGGTGAAGCACTGTTCGAGCGTCGCCGTCGCACTTCCCGGGGCCAGGCCGGCGGCGTGCCCGATCCGGGCGCTCCCCAGCTGTCCCGTCGCGGCCGTCGCGGCCGCGGGAGATGAGCACGTCGCGATCAGCGTGAGGGCGCCGAGCAGTAGCCGGCGCCGGGCCCCGGAAACGGCGGCCCTGCTGGGAGCAGCGAACATCGTCACACGCATGTAACACCCGACCCGGCCGCATGTTTCGCCCCGCGCAGCCCCACGCGGCAAGGATGTCAGACGATCTGGTAGAGCGGCCCGTCGCCGCCCTCGGGGACCGTCAGCCGGCCTCCCTTGGCCGTGATCGCCCCGCATTGAACGCAGTTGGTGTAGTTGACGATTATCTCGACGAGGCCCTCCTCGGGGGCGTCCTCGGGGATCTCATAGACCCCCGCCGGACACATCCAGCGCCAGGTCTCGGCGAGCTCACGCGGCACCCGCCGCTGGACTCGAATGTGGTTGGGCGCGTCGTCGCGGGTGGCGTTGCCGGTGATGAACACCGAGGAGAGCTTGTCGAACGTGTATTTCCCGTCCGGCTTCGGATAGCCGTGCTTCTTCGTGCCGGTCGAAACCGGTGAATCGGCGTCCCGGTGGTTCTTCCAGCGCCCACCGGGGAAACGACCTTTGCTGATCACCATCGCGTTGGTGACCGCTCCGCCGATGAAGAAGCCTTTGGCGAACGGCTGCTTCATGTTGCGGGCCTCATACAGCTCCCTGCCGATCAGCGACTCATCCACTCGTCGCTCGTAGGCCTCGAGATTGTGCGAGGAGGCCTTCAGCGCCTTGACGATCTCCTCCGCCGCCATGATGCCGGCGTGGATCGAGTAGTGGATGCCCTTGAGGATCGGCACGTTGACCATGCCCCCGGCATCGCCGCAGACGACCACGCCGGGAGCCGACAGCTTGGGCATCGCCCAGTAGCCGCCCTCGGGGATCGCCTTGGCGCCCCACGCGACCCGTTCTCCGCCCGCGAGGATCTTGCGCACGAGCGAGGCCTCCTTGAACTGCTGCAGCAGATCGTGTCCGGAGACCGTGGCGTCGGTGTAGTCCAGCCCGATCACGAAGCCGAGCGATACGCGGTCCTCCCCCATCGGGTAGATCCAGGAGCCGCCGAACTCACGGTGCTTGGCGCCGTAGCGCAGCGGCCAGCCGAGCGTGTGGATCACCCGGTCGAGCGGCTTGGCGACCTTCCAGACCTCCTTCACCCCCAGCGACCACACCTGCGGATCGCGATTCGCCGCGAGGTCGAACTCGCGGATCGCCGCACCCGTCAGATGGCCCCAGGTCCCCTCCGCGAGCACCGTCGCCTGGGCGGTCACGTCCGAGCCCGGCTCGAAGTTTCCGAGCTCCTGCCCCTCCTTGCCCCGGCCCTTGTCCCCCGAGCGGATCCCCCTCACCACACCGTCGGTCACCAGGAGCTGTGCGGCGGCGGTCTCCGTGAGGATGTATGCCCCCGCCTCCTCGGCCTTCTCGGCCATCCAGCGCGACAGCTCGGCGACCGACACCATGTAGTTGCCGTGGTTGCGAAACGGCGGTGGCGTCGGCTTCAGCGGCAGCGCCACGCTCCTGCTGAGCATCCAGTAGACCGAGTCCTTGTCGATCTGGCCGTAGGTCGGCCAATCCTTGGGCTCGATATCCGGGAACAGCTCACGCAGGCCGGACGGCCGCATCATCGCGCCCGACAGGTTGTGGGCCCCGCAGACCTTGCCCTTCTCGATCACCGCCACGGGCACTTCGCCGAGGCGCTCTGACAGCTCGGGCTCCTCGGCGAGCAGCTGCAGCAGGCGATTGGCGCAGGCGAGTCCGGCCGGGCCGCCGCCGACGATCGCCACGCCCACCTCGATGCGCTCGTCCTCGGCGTCGAGCTCGCGCTTGATGAACTCGGCCCGCGAGTCGACGGGGGGAGGGAACGCCGCCGGGATGACCGCCCCGTTGCCGGAGGACATCCGATCAGCTTCCCTTCTTCGCCTTCACGGCCTCCGTGAGCTTGGGGAGGATCTTGTTGAGATCGCCGACGATCCCGAGGTCTGAGAATTCGAAGATCGGCGCGTTCGCGTCCTTGTTGATCGCGACGATGTTCTCCGAGGCCTGCATGCCCACCTTGTGCTGGATCGCGCCGGAGATGCCCGCCGCGAGGTACAGCTTGGGCGCGACCGTCTTGCCCGTTTGGCCGATCTGCGCGGCGTAGGGATACCAGCCGGCGTCCACGACCGCCCGGGTGGCCGCGACGGCGCTGTTGCCGCCGAAGGCCTTGGCCAGTTCCTCGGCCAGCTCGAAGCCCTCGGCCTTGCCCAGGCCGCGCCCTCCGGCGATCAGGATGTCGGCGCCCTCGATGTCCACATCGGCGCCGCGCTGTTCGCCGCGCGTGATCATCGTCGCCTGCGCGGCGTGCGGGCTGAGCTCGAAGTCGAGCCGCTCCACGGGAGCATCGCCGTCGCCGGACTCCCTGATCTCGAACGCGTTCAGGCGCCCGATGATGATGCCGACCTGGGAGCGGTATTTGATTTCGGAGATCGCGGAATCGCCCAGGATCGGCCGCTCGGCGATCAGCTCTCCCGCCTCGGCGCGCACCGCGGTGACCTCCATCACGACGCCGGCGCCCAGGCGCGCAGCGAGGCCCGCGCCGATCTCGAAGCCGAGCAATCCCCCGCCGAACAGCGCGTAGGAGTAGTCGCCGTCGGAGATCGCCTTCGCCATCGCGTCGACCAGCGGCTGGGCGAGTCCGTCGGGACCCTCGGCGACGAGCACCTTCTTGGCGCCGTAGTTGCCGAGCGACGCCGCCAACTCCTCGGGCACGCTCTCGCCCAACAGGATCGCGTGCGCCTCGCCGCCCAGCTCGGCGGCGAGCTTGGCGCCCTCGGACACGGCGCCGAGCGAGTTCTTGTTGATCGCGCCGTCGTAGTGCAGCGCGTAGACCAGGATGTTCGCCATCTCAGTTCAGCTCCTCTCTAGATGAGCTTGCGCTCGTCGAGCCAGGCGATGATCTTTTCGACCGTCTCGCCGGTGTCCTCGTCTTCGATGATCTCTCCCGCGGCCTTGGCCGGCGGCGCCTTGGCAGCCACCCAGTGGGCGGCGGAGTTGTCGCCTCCGACCAGCGCGGCGTCGATCTGCACATCGCTAGCCGTGACGGTGTCCAGCGGCTTCTTCTTGGCGCCCATGATCGCCTTCAGCGACGGGTATCGCGGCTCGTTGATCGCGTCGCCCACCGAGATCACCGCCGGCAGCTTGACCTGCACGGTGTCGTAGCCGTACTCGGCCTGGCGCTCGCAGCGCAGCGCCTCGGGGTCGATGTCCATCTTGATCACCTGCGTCAGCGAGGGCATGCCGAGGTGCTCGGCCACGACCGCGCCGATCGTGTAGCACTCGCCGTCGTCGGACTGCTGGCCCAGCAGCACCAGATCGGGGCTCTCGCGCTCGAGCGTCTTGGCCAGCGCGTAGCCCGTCGCGGCGACGTCCGAGCCGGCGACCACCGGGTCGGTGAGGTGCACGGAGCGGTCGGCGCCCAGCGAGACGGCCTTGTGCAGCGCGCGGACCGCGCTGTCGGGGCCCATCGTCACGGCCACGATCTCCTCGACGGGCACGGCGCCGCCCTCTTTGATCTGCATCGCCGCCTCGATGGCGTGCGTGTCATACGGGTTGAGGTTCTTCTCCCCGCTACGGTCCATGCGCCCCGTCGAGGGATCGAGTTTCTTCTCGACGGCGGCGTCCGGAACCTCCTTCACCAGGACGCATATCTTCATTTTCGGGCAACTCCTTGAGTTCTGTTGGCAGCGATCCTACTTGTTTGAGCAGTTGACTGACGCGTCAATCAGCGGTGTACCGCTGCGCCGCGGATGAAATCGACGATCGCCTGGGTGGGGGCCCCCGGGGTGAAGACCTCGGCCACCCCCAGGTCCTTCAGCTCGGGGATGTCCTCGGCCGGAATCGTGCCCCCGACGGTCACGACGACGTCGTCGATGCCCTGCTCGCGCAACAGCTCCACCACGCGGGGAACCAGCGTCATGTGGGCCCCGGAGAGAATCGACAGCCCCACGGCGTCGGCGTCCTCCTGGATCACCGTCTCCACGATCTGCTCGGGCGTCTGATGAAGGCCCGTGTAGATCACCTCCATCCCCGCGTCGCGCAGCGCGCGGGCGATTATCTTCGCGCCGCGGTCGTGCCCGTCCAGGCCTGGCTTGGCCACGACCACGCGGATCTTGGGGTGGGTGGGACTGCTGGACATGCGCTCGCCAGATTATGACCGGGGATCGGCGCGCGCCCCGCCCCGACCCCTCACGACCCGGCTCAAGCCCCCGAGCGCCGCAGCCAGGCCGAGCGCGCCCAGCACCTTCAGCCGGCGCCCGAGACGATCCAGGTGCAGCACCTCCCATCCCTCCTGCAGCGCGATGCGTCGCAGGTCGGGGTCGGGGTTCACGACCACGGCGTGGCGCACGGCACGGAGCATCGGCAGGTCCGACTCCGAATCGGAGTAGGCGTAGGACGCCGCCAGGTCGATGCCCTCGCGCTCGGCGAGCTCGCGCATCGACAGAACCTTGCCCTCGCGGTAGTTGAAGGGGCCCGCGGGCCTGCCCGTGTAGCGGCCGTCGACGATCTCAGAGCGCGAGCCGAGACCCCCGTCGAAGGCGAGCACGTGGGCGAGCAGGTCGGCCATCTCCTGGGAGGCGGCCGTGAGGATGTACACGGGAACTCCCGCGTCCTGGTGCGCGTAGGCCCGCGCGAGCATCTGGGGGTACAGCCGCGGGAGCACCCCGGCGAGCACCCTCGGAGACAGGCGCTGGAGCTGGCGGACGTGCACCCCGGCGATCATCTCCCCCACGCGCCGGCGCACGTCGTCGGCGCGGTCATCGGTCGACCCGCGCAGTCGAAAACGCAGGTTCTCGTAGGCGTCGCGAACCAGCCGCCCGCGAGAGATCATTCCCGTCTCGTAGGCCGCCCGGGCGAAGAAGATGCCCGATGAGCCCGCCATCAGCGTCTTGTCGAGGTCGAAGAACGCCGCCCCGCGCGGCGCGCCGATCGACGATCGGCCGGCACCGTTGCCCTCGTCTGCCACTAGACCTTGACGATCACCGCGTCGCCCTGGCCACCGCCGGAGCAGATCGCCACGCAGCCGAGGCCTCCCCCGCGCCTGCGCAGCTCGAGCACGACGCTGCCAAGGATGCGGGCGCCCGAGGCACCGATCGGGTGACCGAGCGCGACGGCGCCGCCGTTGACGTTGACCCTGTCCTCGTCGATATTGAGCATGCGGATCGAGTTCAGCGTGACCGAGGCGAACGCCTCGTTGATCTCCCACAGGTCGATGTCCCCAGGCTGCAGGCCGGCCTTCTCAAGCGCCTTCCGCGCGGCCTTCGCGGGCGTCGTGGCAAGGTAGGCGAAGTCGTTGGCGCTCTGCGCGTGAGCGACGATCTCGGCCAGCGCCTCCTTGCCGTTGGCGCGCGCCCACTCATCGGAGGCGAGCACCAGCGCGCCCGCCGCATCGTTGACGCCCGGCGAGTTGCCGGCCGTATGCGAGCCCTCCTTGCCGACGAGGCCCGGGAGCGCCGCGAGCTTCTCGAGCGAGGTGTCCCGGCGCGGGCCCTCGTCGATCTCGACGACCTCCTCGCTTTTGCGGGTCTTGACCTTCACCGGCACGATCTCCTCCGAGAGGCGCCCCTCGTCGATGGCCTTGATCGCGAGCTCGTGCGAGCGCAGCGCCCAGCGGTCCAGGTCGGCGCGGGTCATCTCGAGCTCTTCGCCGACCTCCGTCGCCTCGACGAACATCTGCTTGCCGGAAAACGGGTTGGTGAGCCCGTCGTGGATCATCGCGTCGAGCATCTTCGCGTCGCCCATGCGGTAGCCGAAGCGGGCCTGCGGGATCAGATAGGGAGCACGCGACATCGACTCCATGCCTCCCCCGACGCCCACCTGCATGTCGCCGGCGCGGATCGCCTGGTCGATCAGAACCGACGCGCGCAGGCCCGAGGCGCAGACCTTGTTGATCGTCTCCGAGGACACCTCCTTGGGGATCCCGCCCTTGATCTGGGCCTGACGCGAGGGGATCTGCCCCTGGCCGGCCTGCAGCACCTGTCCCATCACGACGTGCTCGACCTGCTCGGGCTCGACGCCGGCACGCTCGAGCGCGGCCTCGATCGCCACGCCGCCGAGCTCGGTGGCGTCGAGCGAGGACAGGCCGCCCCCCATCTTGCCGACGGCGGTGCGTGCGGTACCGAGGATCACGGTGCTGGGCATGAAACGGAGCTCTCCCTTGGGTGGTCGGAAAAAGATGTCAGAGAACGGCAATGCTATCGATCCGGATATCGTGCCCAGTCCGATGGAGGTATCGGCCACCACTCAGCCAGCCAACTCCACCGACGCCGACACCGTCGTGCTCGGCGCCTTCGAGGGGCTCCCGCCGAGCGACGCCGCGCCCTCGGAGGTCGCCGAGCTGCTCGCCTCGGGCGAGGCCCGCCAGTCCTTCAAGGCGCTCGGCCTCGCGCACGCCGCCGGCCGGCGCTGGATCGTCGTGGGACTCGGCAAGCGCGAGGAGCTCACGCCCGAGCGGGCCCGCGTCGCGGCATCCGTCGTTCGCGCTCGCGCCCGCGAGCTGTCCGCCGCGACGCTCTGCTGGGAGGTGCCACCCGGCAGCGGCGCCGAGGTCGCCGGCGCGCTCGTGGAGGGCACGATCCTCGCCGACTACCGCTTCGAGCGCCATAAGTCGAGCCAGGCCGCCGATCAGGAGCCGAAGCCGAGTCCCCTCGATCGCCTGATCCTCTCCTCGCCGGCGGACATCGAGCGGACGGTCGCCGAGTCCGCGCTCGTGGGTGAAGCGGTGAACGCGGCCCGCGATCTGCAGAACCGGCCCGGCAACGACCTCACCCCCACCGCGCTCGCCGATCACGCTCGGGCGCTCGCCGGGGAGATCGACTCGCTGACGGTCGAGGTCGACGGGCGCGAGGGCATCGCGAGCCGCGGGATGGGCGCCTTCTCGGCGGTCGCTCGGGGATCGGATGAGGAGCCGGCCCTCATCACCATGCGCTACGACGGCCCGGCCACGCCAGGCACCTCCCAGGAGAGCGGCACGATGCTGGGCCTCGTCGGCAAGGCGGTGACGTTCGACAGCGGCGGCATCTCGCTCAAGCCGGGGGCGAAAATGGCGGAGATGAAGTTCGACATGTCCGGCGGGGCCGCGGTGATCGAGGCCGTCGCCGCGATCGCCCGCCTCGGCCTGCCCGTGAAGCTCGTAGCGGTCGTCGGCGCCACCGAGAACCTGCCGAGCGGCCACGCGGTGAAGCCCGGGGACATCGTCACCGCGGCCAACGGCAGGACGATCGAAGTCAACAACACGGACGCCGAGGGACGTCTCGTGCTGGCCGACTGCCTGTGTCACGCGATCGCACAGGGCGCCGAGGTGCTCGTCGATCTCGCCACCCTGACCGGTGCGGTGATCGTCGCCCTGGGCTCGACCTATTCGGGGCTGATGAGCAACGACGATGAGCTCTCCGAGCGGATCTCCGCGGCCGGGCGAGCGGACCGGCGAGATCGCCTGGCGGCTGCCGATGCACGAGGAGTACGACGAGCTCGTCAAGGGCACCTACGCCGACCTCGACAACGCGCCCGAAGCGCGCAAGGCCGGCACGATCGTGGGCGCCGCCTTCCTGCGAACTTCGTCGACGGCGTGCCCTGGGCGCACCTCGACATCGCCGGATCGGCCTGGGACCTCGGCCGGGGCTACGCCGAGAAGGGGGCCTCCGGCTACGGCGTGCGGCTGCTGGTGGAGCTGGCGAGGTCCTACTGCGGCTAGGCGCGCGGACGGCTGCGCGATGGACTTCGACCTCTCTCCCGACCACGAGCTGATCCGCCGGACGGTGCGGGAGTTCGCCGAGGGCGAGGTGGCGCCGGTCGCCGAGGAGCTCGACCGCACGAAGGCGTTTCCCTACGAGATCGTCGCGCAGCTCGGCAAGCTCAACCTGATGGGGATTCCCTTCCCCGAGGAGTACGGCGGCGGGCGGCGGCGACACGCTCGCCTACGCGCTGGCCGTGGAGGAGCTGACCAGGGTGGACTCCTCGGTCGCGATCACGCTCTGCGCGCACACCTCGCTGGGGACCCAGCCGGTGTACCTGTTCGGGACAGAGCAGCAGAAGCAGGACTGGATGCCGCGCCTGTGCTCGGGCGAGCGGCTCGGCGCCTTCGGCCTGACCGAGCCCGAGGCGGGCTCGGATGCCGGCAACACCCGCACGCGCGCTCGCCTCGAGGACGGCGAGTGGGTGGTGAACGGCGCCAAGCAGTTCATCACGAACGCCGGCACCGACATCTCCGGGATCGTCTCCATCACCGCGGTCACCGGCGAGAGCGAGACGTCTCGAGCGGGCCGCAGGGGGATCGCGCCGTGAAGGAGATCTCGAATCTGATCGTCGCCAACGGCACCCCGGGTTACGAACCGGGCGAGCCATATCGGAAGATGGGTTGGAACGCCTCGGACACGCGCCCGCTGACGTTCAGCGACTGCCGCGTCCCCGAGGAGAACCTGCTCGGCCCGCGCGGAGCGGGCTTCAAGCAGTTCCTGCACATCCTCGACATCGGACGCATCGGCGTGGCCGCGATGGGCGTCGGACTCGCGCAGGGAGCGCTCGATCAGGCGCTCGGCTATGCCAGGCAGCGGATCGCGTTCGGCAGGCCGATCTCCAAGTTCCAGGCCATCCAGGCAAAGCTCGCCGACATGTCGCAGCGAGATCGAGGCCGCTCGCCTGCTGGTGTACAAGGCGGCGCTGCCAGAAGGACGCCGAGCGCAACTTCACGCTGACCGCCGCCCAGGCCAAGCTCAAGACCGGCCGGCTGGCGGTCCGCTGCGCCGAGGAGGCCGTGCAGATCCACGGGGGCTACGGCTTCATCGAGGAGTACCCGGTCTGCAGGTTCTACCGCGACGCCAAGATCCTCACGATCGGCGAGGGCACCGACGAGATCCAGCAGATGGTGATCGCGCGGGCGCTCGGCGCCTAAGCGCGAGCCGTCGTCAGCCGCCGCTCTCGCGCGCGAGCAGACAGGCCCGCGGCGCTCGCCGGGTCCAGCCGCCGCTCGACGACCTCCTCGAGCAGGCTCTGGAACTCGGGGTCCTCGCGCACGTCCTCCTCCAGGCGCCGGCGCATGCGGGCGGTCGCGATCGCGAGCATCTCGTTGCGCAGGTTGCGCCGGCGTCGCTCGGCCAGTTCGTCCCCGGCCAGGATGTGGGCCCGGTGCTCCTCCAGGCGCTCGATCAGCTCCTCGACGCCCTTGCCGTGCGTGGCCTCGGTCTTGACGATCGGAACCCGCCAGCTCCGAGCTCGCTCCTCGGTGGACTGATCCAGATTGGCGAGCGACAGGACGCCACGGATCTCGCGAACCATCGTGTCGGTCAACGGATGGTCGGCCTTGTTGATCACGATCACATCTGGGATCTCCATGATGCCGGCCTTCAGCGCCTGGATCGAGTCGCCCGAGCCGGGCATCAGCACGAGCACGATCGTGTCGGCGTGATCGATGATGTCGATCTCCGCCTGGCCGACGCCGACCGTCTCCACGAACACGTCCTGCCGGCCGGCCGCGTCGAGCAGCAGCGCCGCCTGCAGCGCCGCCTCCGACAGACCGCCGAGTGCGCCGCGATTGGCCATCGAGCGGATGAACACGCCGTCGTCGAGAAAGTGCTCGGACAGCCGGATGCGATCGCCGAGCAGAGCGCCCTGGGTGAACGGCGAGGAGGGGTCTATCGACAGCACGCCGACCGTCCGCCCGGCCTGTCGCCGCGCCTTCGTGAGGGCGCCGATCAGCGTCGACTTGCCCGCGCCCGGCGGCCCGGTGAAGCCGATCACGGTCGCTCCGCCGGTGTGCGGGTAGACCTCCTTCACGAGCGCCCAGCCCTCGGGCCGATCGTTCTCCACGAGCGTGATCGCCCGCGCGAGCGCGCGGCGGTCGCCGTCGAGAAGCCGCTCTGCCAGCGTGGGGTCGGTCATCCGCCGGCAATCATCGCAGGGCGCTCCGCGGCCAATACGATTCGCAGGCGATGCAGCCCGGACTCGCCGACGCCATGACCGACGCCGACAGCGACCCCGCAGCCGGGATCCCCGACGGTGCGCTCGCCGGGGAGCGCCGCGCTCCGGGGCCGCTGCGCGGAGGACCGCTCGCGCTGCTGCGCTTCATGCGCGCCAACCGCATGCTGAGCCTCGGCTACGCCCGCCTGCTCGCGCGCCTGCTGCTGCTGAAGCTCCGCTACAGGGGGCGCCTGCAGACCGACGGAATCTGCTTCATCTGCCCGGGCGTGCGGCTGGAGATCGGCCGCGACGCGCGGCTTGTGCTGGGCCGCTGGGTGTGGATCGGGCAGGGCTCGAAGATCCGCGTGCACGAGGGCGAGGTGAGCATCGGAGCAAAGACGGTGATGGGCCAGGAGTGCACGATCTCGGCCTATCAGCGCGTGTCGATCGGGCGCGAGTGCATCATCGCCGACCGCGTGATGCTGATCGATTTCGACCACGGCGTGGTCGAGGTGGACCGCCCGATCCGCGAGCAGGGGATCTACAAGCGCGACGTGCACGTCGGCCACAACGTCTGGCTCGGCTACGGCGCCTGCGTGCTGCGCGGCGTGACCGTCGGGGACAACAGCATCGTCGGGACCGGCGCCGTCGTGACGAAGGAGGTGCCTCAGAACGCGGTCGTCGCCGGCGTCCCGGCGCGGGTGATCCGCATGCGAGAGCACCCCTCCTCGATGCGCTGGCTGTAGGCGCTCACGGCTCGAGCAGCGCCGCACGCTCGACGTGCACGGCGATATTGCGCAGCTCCCGGCGGTCGTCGGCCGGCGTGCCTGCGAGCGCCTGACCGAGCGCCCTGCGATGCCCGGCAAAGCGCTCGTGGCCATACGGGCTCGCCAGCTCTCGGGCGATCATGAACGCCCAGTCGCTCGCCTGCAACGCCAGCAGCTCGCGCGCCGCCACCGCGCTCGCGCGCGCACCGGCGGCGAGCACCTCGAGCTCGGCCGCGCGCGCCTGGAACGCCATCTCGGCCACCGCGGGACCCGACCAGGTCGACAGATCCCCGCCCTGCCCCCAGCTGATCGCGGGCCAATCATCGCCGCCGCCGAGCGAGTCAGCACCCGCAGGCGGCCGTCCGCTCGCCGGCTCGTCCCGCTCGAGTGCATCGTCGAGGCGCACCAGCTCGAGGCCCTGCCGGGAGCACTCCTCGACGACCCCCCGCAGCCACTCAAGGCCCTCATACCACCAATGACCGAACAGCTCCGTGTCGACCGCGAACACCACCAGCCCGCCCCCCGGCAGGCCCCCACCCGGCGCCGACTCGCCGGCCTCGCGCAGGCGGGCCAGCGTTCGCGCGACGAAGTCCCTGGAGTGCTCGCGCGCCAGGGCCAGTGCGGCCGCGTGTTCGTAGACGCCGCCGCCGTTGCTCCACGCGTTGCGGTGGTGGATCGTCCGGCGGTGATAGTCGCGGTAGAGAGCGCCCGCGGGGTAGCCGCCGTCGCTCCAGGCCAGCGACATCGTGCGCCGGTCGATCGGCACGAGGACCACACCCGACTCCGTGGCGATCGGCCGCAGATGCTCGCTGGACCCGAGGCCCAGCCGGTTCGTGAGCTCCACGCAGCTCGCCCTCACGCCGGCGTCCTTCAGCGTGGCCCCGATCCATGGGGCATACGCGCACTCGGGCAGCCAGAAACCTCCCCGCCAGCCGGCGCCGAAGCGGGCCAGCTGGGCCTTCACGCCGCTCTGCACCTGCAGTCGGGCGCCGGCCTCCGTGGCCAGCAGGGGAAGCACGGCGTGGGTCGCCGCGGAGGTCCACTGGGCGTGGGGTGCGAGCGCTCCGAGCAGGTCGCCACCGCGCTCGCGCAGGCTCTGCAGGGCATGCGCGTAGTCGCCGGACGAGCGCTCGATCTCCCGGGCCATCGTCTCGTGTCCACTCGCGCGCAGACCCACCGCATCGCGCTCGTGGGCATCGCGGCTCGGGCCCTCGACGAACGCGGCGAAGCGCTCAGCGACGCCCGGCACCTCGAGCTGGTCGCACAGGACGGGGGTGAGCGACAGCGTCAGCGGGGCGCCGGCGTCGAGCAGCTCGAGCAGCGGCAGATAGCAACAGGCCATCGCCTCCCACAGCCACTCCTCCCCGAACGGCCACGTTCCGAAGCCCTCGACATAGGGCATGTGCGTGTGAAGGACGATCGCCAGGGCGCCCCGCCTGCCCGGGCGCGCCATCAACTGCAGACGGCCAGGAAATCCAGGGCGCGATCGAGGTCCGCCGCCGGCGCCGCCCGCAGCCTGAAGTCGCAGGCCCCGATCGCAGGCGTGAACCGATCGTAGAACCGCTCGGTCAGCCCCAGCCGGCGATGCACCCCGTCCCAGCCCAGCCCCAGCGCGAGCTCATGCGCGCGCAGCTTGCGCGCGTGAAACACTCCGAGCAGCTCCACTTGCGCGAAGCAGCCGCGGCACAGCTCGTAGAACTCCCGTGCCCGGTACTCGTGAACGTGCCAGGGATTGTCCGAGCGCGCCGCCCCCGCCGGGGCCAGCGTGAGCACGTTGGGGGTGGACACGAACACGGTTCCCCGTCCTGCGACCAGCGAGCCGAAGTGCGAGAGCACCTCAGCCGGGTTCTCGACGTGCTCGATCGTCTGCAGGAATACGACGGCGTCCGCCGGCGCGGAGAACGTCTGGACCAGATCCCGGGCGAAGCGCAGGTTGGCCCGCCTGTAGCGCATGCGCGCGTGCTCGTAGGCCTCGGGGTTGGCCTCGACGCCGACCACGCTCGCGCTCGAGCGCGCGAGCACGTCCGAGCCGTAGCCCTCGCCGCAGGCCATGTCGAGCACCCGCATACCGCGCACGCGCTCGGCGATCCATTCATAGACCGCGAGATGGCGGCGAAACCAGTAGTTCTCAGCGGGGATGTCCGGCAGCGTGCGCTCGCCCGTCAGTTCGAGCGGCGGAACGCCCTCGGGCTGGTCGCGCTGAAGGTGGAGTGTTCCTGCCATCGGAAGGCCTTGCGGGTTGACGGTTGCCGGTCGATGGGCGCCGGGCCGCAGGCGGCGCTGCGCTCACGGCGGGCGAGTATATGGTGCCGTCCGATGACACCCCTCCTCAGCGCCGCGGAGATACACGACGTCAACGTCCGCTACCACGACCTGGCGGCAGATCACTACGACGCGAAGTGGGGAATCGACTTCGGCGAGCTCGGCCGCGCACAGGTGCTCGCCAAGGTGCACAAGGTGCTCGGCCGCCCGCCCGCGCCCTTCCCCCGCGCGTTGGAGATCGGCGCCGGGACCGGCTACTTCACGCTCAACATGCTCGCCGCGGGCCTGATCGCAGAAGCCACCTGCAGCGACATATCGGCGGGGATGCTCTCCGTCCTCAGCGAGAACGCGCGCCAGGCGGGCCTTCAGGTTCAGACCGAGCCGGCCGAAGCCGAGCGCCTTCCCTTCGCGGACGGGAGCTTCGATCTGGTGTTCGGCCACGCCGTCCTTCACCACATCCCCGACCTTCCCCGCGCGTTCGCGGAGTTCGAGCGCGTGCTCGCGCCCGGCGGGACGCTGCTGTTCGCCGGTGAGCCCTCCCGCCAGGGCGATCGCCTGGCGGGGGTGCCCAAGCGGCTTGCGGGGTCCCTCGCGCCCCTGTGGCGCCGCGCGATCGGCGCGCGCCGCGCGCCATCGGGCCACGCTGAGGAGCCCGACGGCGCGCTGGAGGGAGTGGTGGACGTCCACGCCTTCACCCCCGCCGAGCTCGAGCGCCTCGCGCGCGGAGCGCTCCTCGAGGACGTGAGCGTGACCGGCGAGGAGCTCTTGGCGAACTGGTTCGGCTGGGTCAACCGCACCCTGGAGGCGAGCGCCGAGCCGCAGGACGTGCCCTGGATCTGGCGCCAGTACGCCCATCGCGGCTACCTGCTGCTGCAGGGGCTCGACCGCAGGCTGTTCGAGCGCCGCCTGCCCGCGTCGCTCTTCTACAACCTCATGATCACGGCCCGCAAGCGACCTGCCTAGACTCCGAGACATGCCCGACGAACTGGAGGGCTTCCCGCTCTTCCCGCTGGGGATCGTGGCGCTTCCCTCAGAGAGCGTTCCGCTGCATGTCTTCGAGCAGCGCTATCGCACGATGATCGAGGAGTGCATCGTCAACGAGCGCGAGTTCGGCATCGTGTGGGTCTCCGAGGACGAGCTCAAGCCGGTGGGCTGCGCCTGCCAGATCGAGGAGACGCTCGACCGCATGGACGACGGCCGCCTGAACATCCTCGCGCGCGGGACCCGTCCCTTCCGCCTGCTCGAGCGCCAGGACGACCTCCCCTACCCGGCCGGCGTGGTCGAGTTCCTGCACGAGCCCGCGGAGGAGGCTGACGCGGATGCCGCCGAGACGGCTCGCGAGCTCTACAGGGAGCTCGTCGAGCAGGCCACCGACCAGCGCCTCAGCGACGAGGCGCTCGAACAGCTGGACGCCTACGCGATGGCGGCCACCGTGGAGTTCGGCGCCGACGCCAAGCAGGAGCTCCTCGAGCTGCGCTCGGAGAACGAGCGCCTGCGCCTGCTGGCGCTGCTGCTTCGCGCGGCGATCAAGCGCCTTGAGCTGGTCGAGCGCGCCCAGGCGCGGGCGCTCTCCAATGGCAAGGTCCGCTTCGGGTAGGGGGCACCATCCACCCCACCGGGCGAGGCCGCGGGCCGCCGTGAGGATCCGGAGCGCCTACATCGGCAGGTGGCATACCTGCTGAGCGGTCTGCAACACGAACAGCGCCAGGTTGCGAAACACCTTCGGCTGGGCGGATGAGTTGTCGGCGAAACGCACGCTTCCGCCTTCGTCACGCACGTAATAGCTCAGCACCGATCCCGCCCGTGGCGGTAGTGAGATGCGCTTGGACGTCGGGCTTGCCAGTTCTTCCTGAATCGCCCGCGCCTGCACGAGCTGCGGGTCGCCGAGCTTCAGCGACGGTCCCCCGTTGCAGTGGACGCCGCCTTCTTCGTTGACGAGCAGCGTGAGGTTGGCGCCCGGAACGGCGCCGGTTCGCTGCACGACGAACAGATCCGGGGCCGTGATGCCGCCACAGCCGCCCAGCATGACCACCAGCCCCGCGATGAGGAGGCCTGCACCGGCGTCCAGCCTGCCCCTGAGCCGCGCGCCGTGGCCGCCGCCGTTCATGCGCGCATCGCCACGCCGCCGCGGCGCGGATCGCCCGCGCCCTGCAGGCGGCCCGCGGAGCGCTGCACGGCCTGAACCCCCCCGAAGAACAGGTTCAACTCCCCGAACCGAACGACCTCGAGATCCTCCTCGGCGAGCTCCTCGAGATCGACTCCGGGCTCGGCGAACAGCACGCCGTTCTCGAAGTGCACCCGCGGGGCCTCGACCGCCGCGCGCGCGGACAGGTCGCGGTCGACCACGGCGACGATCGTCTGCAGCAGAGCCGAGCGGATGCGGTTGGAGCCCGCGCTGCCAAGCACCAGCTCGACCTCGCCGCCGCGCAGCACGACCGACGGGGCCATCATGCTCGGCATGCGCCGTCCCCGGGGATGGAGGTGGAAGCCGAACGGGTTCAGGTCCTCCTCGCCCATCACGTTGTTCAGATGGATTCCCGTGCCCGGCACCACCACACCCGAGCCCTCGCCGTTGGTGCACGTGCAGCTGCACGCGCACCCCTCGCCGTCGAGCACGGAGATGTGGGTGGTCGAGCCGAGCCGCGTCGCGAGAAAGCGCTCGAGGAAGCCCTCCTCGTCGAGCCCCTCGAGGAACTCGGGCGTCCGCTCGGCCTGAGCGGCCATCATCGCCCCCACCACGCCGCGCAGCCTCGGCGGCGATGGTTCGGCGTCGAGCAGCCCCAGCGAGTACGCGAGCAGGACTCCCCCCGCCGAGGGTGGCGGGTTGGTGAGCACCTCGCGATCGCGGTAGCCCATCCGCGCGGGCTCGCGCTGTATCGCGCCGTACTGAGCGAGGTCCTCGAGCCGCACCGAGCCCCCGCGCGACCAAAGCCAGTCGCTGACCGCCTCCGCGATCTCGCCGGTGTAGAAGGGCCTCTCCCCCTCCTCTCCCAGCCGCAGCAGCGCATCGCCGAGCTCCGGGTTGCGCAGCCGCTCGCCCTCACCCAGCAGGCGCCCCTCGGGCGCCCACAGCGCCGCGCACTCGGGTGTCGAGGTCAAGAGGTCGGCGAGGATCTTCGCCACGTAGGCCTGCTCGGCGTTCAGCACCACCCCCTCCTGCGCCAGTCGCGCCGCCGGCCCGACGAGCTCGGCCAGTGGGACGGTCCCCCATCTGTCGACCGCCGCGCACACCCCCGCCGGCGTTCCGTACACCCCGCAGGAGGCCGGTCCGATGTAGAACACCTGCGCGGCATCGCCGAACGACACGTCGATCGCGTGCAGCTCCGCCGCCCCACCCTGCTCGACCTCCGCCTCCGAGCCGCCCGCCCGGCGATTGGTCGGAGCCTGTACGAAGAAGTCGAGCAGCTCGGGCCGACGCCCGCCGCCGGCCACCATCATGTATCCCCCCGCGCCCAGCCCGGTCAACAGCGACTCCGCGACGAACGAGGTGAGCATCGCCCCCACGGCGGCGTCGACCGCGTTGCCCCCTTCCCGCAGCACCCGCGCGCCGGCCTGCGCGGTCAGCGGGTGCCCGGCGGCCACCACTCCCTTTTCAACGCCGCCCATACGACAGCGATATCACAGGCGTCAGTCACGCTGCTATGAATCCGCGCTTGAGCAGCTGGACCATCCGCCACGGCACGCGCGAGGATCTTGACGCCGTGCTGGATCTGTGGATGCTGTCCGGCGCCCAGCCGACGGTGACAGACAGCATCGACCAGCTGCGCCTCCTCCTCGCCTCTGACCCGCGAGCCCTCCTCGTCGCCGACCTACGGGGGCAGGCCGTCGGCTCGCTCATCGCAGCCTGGAACGGATGGCGGGGCAGCTTCTATCGCCTCGCCGTCCACCCGGACCACCGCCGCCGCGGACTCGCGACCCAACTCCTGGCCGCGGGCGAGAGGCAGCTGCGCGACCGAGGCGCGATCAGGCTGGACGCGCTCGTGGCGCCCGGCGAGCTTCCCGCGACGAGCTTCTGGACCGCGTCCGGCTATGAGCATCAGCCCGACCGCGCGCGATTCGTGCGGAACTTCTCCTAGAGGTTTGGGATGAACTCGGGGACTTCAAGCTCATCCACGGAGAGACCGGCACGACGCGGTGCGGGTCGCGCCGCGCCCGCTCGCTGCACCTTGAACTCTCCCGCGGGCTCCTTCAGGCGTTCCACGCTCCTGCGCACGCCGTCCTGGCCGTAGCCCGTGGCGACCACCGTCACCCATACCTGATCGTCGAGCTTCTCGTCGACCATCGCGCCGAAGATGATGTTGGCGTCGGGGTGAGCTGCCTGCGAGACCGACTTGGCCGCCTCGTTGACCTCCCACAGCGACAGGTTGTTGCCGCCGGTGATCGACAGCAGGATCGACCGCGCGCCCTCCATGGAGGTCTCGAGCAGCGGCGATGAGACCGCCTGCATCGCGGCCTCGGTGGCACGGTTCTCGCCGACACCCATGCCGATCCCGAGCAGCGCGTTGCCGGCGTCGCTCATGATCGTGCGCACGTCGGCGAAGTCGAGGTTGATCAGGCCCGGAAGGGTGACGAGGTCGGAGATGCCCTGGACTCCCTGGCGCAGGACGTCATCGGCCACGCGGAACGCCTCCACCATCGCGGTCTGCTTGTCGAGCACCGACAGCAGCCGGTTGTTGGGCACGACGATCAGGGTGTCGACCTCCTGCGCGAGCGCGTTGACCCCAAGCTCGGCCTGCTCTGAGCGGCGTGATCCCTCGAACCCGAACGGCCGCGTCACGATCGCGACGGTCAGCGCGCCGAGTTCGCGCGCGATGCGTGCGACGATCGGCGCAGCGCCGGTGCCGGTGCCGCCGCCCGCGCCCGCCGTGATGAAGATCATGTCGGAGCCCTTCAGAAGCGCCTTGACGCGGTCGTAGTCCTCCATCGCCGCCTGACGCCCGACCGTCGCGTCCGAGCCCGAGCCGAGGCCCCTCGTCAGCTCGGCGCCGATGTGCAGGGTGATGTCGGCGGTCGACTGCTGCAGGGACTGCAGATCGGTGTTCACCGCGAGGAACTCGACACCCTCGACCTCCGCCTCCACCATTCGGTTGACGGCGTTGACGCCGGCGCCACCGACACCCACGACGCGGATAACCGGCTGCTCGATCTCTTTGGGCTGGCCGGTGCCGGGCGGGCCGTGATCGGCCGGGCGCTCCCGTGGGTAGTCGTCCATCACCGGTCGTGAGCCGGAGCGGTCCATCACGTTCTCGGGGATCTCCGAGGAGAACGCGTGACGCAAGCGCTCTCGCGGAGTCGGCACCGGGGGTGCCGTGTCCGTGGGTTCGCTCAGCGTCTCGGCGGACCCGTCGAGCGCCGGGTGCGGCGACTCGCTCGTGCTCCCGTCGTCCCGCGGGGTCGGCGCGCTCGCTTGCTCCTCGGCGTCTTCGTCGGTCTTGCGGAACAGGGCCGCGAGCGGTCCTTCGCGCATGCTCGCGCGCTGTTTAGGTTGCGCCATTGCTCAGAACCTCCTGCGCGAGTTGCCGGTAGGACTGGGCGGCGACCCCATCCGGCTCGTACTTGAGCACCGACATGCCCTTCACCGGTGCCTCCGCGAAACGGACCGTCTTGCGAATCCGCGAGGCGAACACGCGGTCCCCAAAGTTTTCCTCGAGGATCTCGATCGCCTCCTTGGCGTGGATCGTGCGCGAATCCACCAACGTCGGCAGGATACCCTCGATGTCAACGCCGGGGTTGAGGTTCTCCCGGATCATCGCCAGCGTGTTCTGGAGCTGGATGAGCCCGCGCATGGACAGATACTCGCACTGCACGGGGACGATCACCTTGTCGGCGGCGGTCAGCGCGTTGATCGTGAGCAATCCGAGGCTCGGCGGAGTGTCGATGCAGATGAAGTCGTAGTCCTCGAGGATCGGTTCGAATGCCTTCTGCAGCGAGCGCTCACGGCCGATCATCGTCGACATCGCGATCTCCGCACCCGCCAGGTCGATCGAGGCGCACGCGACGTCGATCTCGCGCTTGCGAATCACTTCGCGGATGGAGACACGATGGACCAGCACGTCGTACATCGAGCGCTCGAGGGTGTCGGGGTCGATCCCCTGCGACATCGTCAGGTTGCCCTGCGGGTCCATGTCGACGCACAGCACCCGGTGTCCCTCCTCGGCGAATGCTGCGGCCAGGTTCAGCGTTGTCGTCGTCTTGGCCACGCCGCCCTTCTGGTTGGCGAACGCGATGACCTTGGCCTTTCCTTCCACGCGGAGACTCCGATGATCGATTGTGGGAAAGCCGTCCGGTGGGTATTCGCATAGCGCGGGGGGATTCCTGCATCGCAACTACGATCCCGGGATGACCCGCGCCAGGAGCACCGGACTCGCGGCACGCCTGGCCGGCAAGCGCGTCTGCATATGCCTCGGCGGAGGGGGCGTCGGCAAGACGACCAGCTCGGCCGCGCTGGCGCTCGAGCTCGCGGCCCGGGGACAGAAGGTGGCGGTCATCACGATCGATCCGGCCCGGCGCCTGGCGGCCGCCCTGGGCCTGCGCGAGCGTGCCAGCGAGGGTCCGCCCGTGATCGGCGAGCACCGGATCGACCCGGCGCTGTTCGAGGCCCAGGGGATCGAGATGAAGGGCGAGCTGTGGGCGATGATGCTCGATCCGAAGCGCACGCTCGACGAGATCGTCGCGCGCCTCGAGCCCGACCCGCACGCGCGCGAGGAGATCCTCGCGAACCCCATCTACCGCGAGCTCTCGACGGCTGTCGCCGGCTCGCAGGAGCTCAGCGCGATCGCCGAGCTGTATGACCTGCACAACGAGCGAGACTTCGACGTGATCGTGCTGGACACGCCGCCCTCGCGAAACGCGCTGGACTTCCTCGATGCGCCCACCCGTCTGCTGGGGTTCCTGGAAGGGCGCGCGCTGAAGGTCTTCATCGCCCCCGGCGGACTGACGGCGCGCCTGTTCGGCCGCTCGACGGCGCTGGTCTTCTCGATCTTCGCCCGCGTCACCGGCGTGGACATGCTCAGCGACCTGTCCCAGTTCTTCCGCTCGGTCTCCGGCGTCATCGACCCGTTCAGCGAGCGCACCCGTCAGGTCGCGGCGCTGCTGCGCGAGGGCTCGACGGCCTACCTGATCGTCACCTCGCCCGAGCCCGAGCCCGCGCGGGAGGCGGTCTTCCTCGCCCACAAGCTCGACTCGCGGGGCATGCCCCGCGGCGAGCTGATCATCAACCGGGTCAACCGCGAGGGGCTCGAGGGACACTCCGCCGAGGAGGTCGCAGAGCTGCTCGCCCCCGAGCTCGGCGACAGGCTCGCGGCGCGCGTCGCCCAGAACCTGGCCGACTTCGACGTGCTCGTTCGACGCGACCGTGAGACGATCGCCCGCCTCGAGAGCGAACTGCGGGAGCGAAACCCGATCCTCGTACCGCAGCTCGACGAAGACGTCCAGGACCTCAGGGGCCTGGCCCGGGTGGCCGAGCACCTGTTCGCCTGAGGACCCGGCCTCGGGCCGTCACGGCCCGGCCTCAGGCGGGGACGGGCTCGACGGCCTGCTCCGCGGCGGGGATCTCATCCTCCGGCGCCGGCGCGGCCAGAATCTCGTCGGCGAGCGCCGGGAGGTCCGGGGCGAGGTGGCCGCAGATGATGTCCCTGAGCAGCGCCCGCAGGTGGTCTGCGAGCTCGCGGGACAGGGCCGGCCCGCGAGCGCGCTTCAGCGAGGCTCCGCCGATGTAGGTGCGCTCGAGCGCCACCGCCGCAACGATCCGCTCGGTCAGCGCCGCGCGATGCTCCGGTGTCGCGCACAGAGCCGCCAGGCGTCCGGCGAGCAGCCCGCTCGATGGACCCTCGGGCTCGAGCAGCGCCCGCAGGGCGAGCAGGTGGTCGGTCAGCGCGTCATAGGGGTTCTCACGCTCGCAGCCCAGCTCGAAACGCCGCAGCGCCCACGCCAGCTCGTTGCCCGCGGGGGCGCGGCGGGAGACGAGGTTGCAGAACGCGCGCAGCTCGTCCTCCTGCTCGACGGTCACCACCAGCATCCCGTGGGGCCGGCCGCTGCCCCCCAGCGCCAGCGGACACCAGGCTTCGTCGCCCAGCCGCATCCACGCGAGCGCGCCGAGCGCGACCCGGCCGTCGCCGAACAGCCGCAGCGCCCGGAGCAGCTCGCTCAACACGCCGCGACCCTGGGCGAGGAGCTCCGCCGCCGCCTCCCGGGTGCTCGAGCCGTCCTCGCCGGACAGCGCGAGCAGCACGACCAGATGGTCCTCGCCGTCCTCTCCCCCACTCCCCGAAGACGCCTCCTCGGGCAGACCCCGCAGGGCGCCCGGATGAGCGATCGTGAGACCCTTCGTCAGCGTGAGCTCCTCGGAGAGGATCGTCAGGCCATGCAGCGTCGCCACGAGCGTGAGCCCTCCGGTGCTCGCGCACTCGGAGCGTTCGAGTCGCTCCAGTGCCGCCTGAAGCCGGTTGGGGCGGATCTCGAAATCGGTCTGCTCGTCGAACACGTCGCACAGCAGCGCCCGGATCGCCCGCCGCGCGCCGGTCTGGCCCTTCGCGGCCGCCGCCTCTGCGCCGACACTCGCCAGATATCGATCGAGCCCGTCGAAGGCCTGCAGCAGCTTGAGCGCCTCCGCGTGGCCGGGCACCCGCTCGAGCTCGTGCTGGTGCTCGGCGATGAACGCCCCGGTCAACGCGCGATAGCAGTACAGCGGGGTAGCGCCACGGCCCCGGCGCCCCGTGCGGGATCCCAGCTCGAACGGGACCTCGGCGCCGGCGTCGAGCAGCGCCTGCAGGTGGAGCGCCGCCGCGTTGATGAACTTGGTGAGCGCTGTGTCCAGTCGGCGCGACCGCATGGTGCGCTCACTTCGCGCCGCTCGAGCGTGCTCCTGCTCGGCGCACGGGGAGTTGCAGTCGCCCGCGCGGACGCTCCGAAGCGGTGCGGGGTGCTAGGCGACGAGCAGCGTCTCGGCGTTCAGGCGCTCGGCGCACTCGGCGCCGAGCCAGGCTTCGCCGTAGGCGCGCATGTCGTCGATGATCGGCAGCAAGGCGAGTCCCTTCTCGGTCAGCGCGTACTCGACCCGCGGGGGCACCTCGGGAAACGTGTGGCGCTCGACGATCTCCTGCTCCTCGAGCGCGCGCAGCCGCAGCGACAGCGTTCGCGGGCTGATGCCGGCGAGCGAGCGTTCGAGCTCGCAGAAGCGCGATTTCCCCTCGGCGAGGTCGCGCACGAGCAGCAGCGTCCACTTTCCGCACACGATCTCAGCGGTCCTGCATACCGGGCATGTCTCATCGACGGCCATTTCAACCGTTACTTTACCAACTGAAGTGCGATGGCCGCGATCCCAACGAGGAGAATCGGCCGATCGGATGCGCGGCGGCTCCCTACGTTCTCTAGGCGGCGCTGAGCGACGGCTTGGACGGCGTCTCGTCGGCCTCGCGCTGGTCCTCCACGGAGGCGACATCCTCCATCGTCGTGCCTTTGCGCCCGTCGGCCTGCATCAGGAGCTTGAAGTCGTGCGGGCTCGAGGCCACGCGCATCGCGTCCTCGAAGGTCACCCGGCCGGCCTTGACGTGGCCGAACAGCGCCTGGTCGAAGGTCTGCATCCCGTAGTAGCCGCCGGAGGTGATCACCTCGACGAGCTTGCCGGTCTGCGAGGGGTCCACGATCATGTCGCGCACCCGGCCGGTCATGCGCAGAATCTCGCAGACCGCGACGCGCCCTCCGTCGGCGCCCGGCACGAGCCGCTGGGAGATCACGCCCTTGACCGTGCCCGCGATCATGCTCCGCGCCTGCCCGTGCTGGTGCGGGGGGAAGAAGTCGAGCATCCGGTTGATCGACTCGGTCGCGTCGACCGTGTGGATCGTCGAGAGCACGAGATGTCCGGTCTCGGCGGCCGACAGCGCCGTCTGGACCGTCTCCTCATCGCGCATCTCTCCGACGAGGATCACATCCGGGTCCTGCCGCAGCACCCGTCTCAGCGCGCGCTTGAACGAGGCCGTATCCATCCCCACTTCACGCTGGTTGATCACCGACCGTTTGTCGGTGTGGACGAACTCGATCGGATCCTCGATCGTGACGATGTGCTTGCTCGAGGTGAAGTTCATG
The DNA here is from genome assembly GCA_963717415.1 of uncultured Solirubrobacteraceae bacterium. Taxonomy (GTDB): domain Bacteria; phylum Actinomycetota; class Thermoleophilia; order Solirubrobacterales; family Solirubrobacteraceae; genus Palsa-744. The sequence goes on from OY970331.1 coordinate 410,695, forward strand.
TGGTCGATCATCGCCGCCAGGGTCGTCGACTTTCCCGATCCCGTGGTTCCCGTGAGCAGCACGATCCCGCGCTCCTCCTCGGCCAGTTCGGTGACCACCGGAGGCAGCGAGAGCTCTTCGATCGTGCTGATCCTGTGGGGGATCGCGCGACACGCCATCGAGATCACTCCGCGCTGGCGAAAGGCGTTGATCCTGTAGCGGGCGACCCCTGAGATTTCGTAGGAGAAGTCGACCTCGTTCTCCTGCGAGAACTCCTCGAGCTTGCCCTCGTCGGTCAACAGAGTGCGCATCGCGCCCTCGGTGTCCTCCGGGCTGAGGGCATCGGCGCTCTCGTCGACTGTCAGCTCCCCGTGCACGCGGTACAGCGGCCGCGAGTCCACCTTGATGTGCAGATCCGAGCCGCCCTTCTCGACGAGCTCGCCCAGCGCTCCAACGATGTCGAACATGCCCCGTTGATCGACAGCCGCGCCCGCGGGCTTGAGCGCCGGCAGAAGCCTTGGACAACTGCGCCGTCAGGCTACGTCGCGGAGCTTTTGGGCCTCCGCAAGGCTCTGCAGCTTCTTCAACGACTGATTCTCGATCTGGCGGATCCGCTCGCGGGTCACGTTGAACGTGCGCCCGACCTCGTCGAGCGTACGAGGATGCTCGCCGCCCAGCCCGTAGCGCAGCTCGAGCACTCGCCGTTCGCGGTAGGAGAGGTTCTCGAGCGCCTCCCTGAGCGCCTCCTTGGTGAGGATCTCCGCCGCCCGCTCGTAGGGCGACTCGGCGCGCTCGTCGGCGATGAACTGGCCGAACTCCGACTCCTCCTCGTCGCCCACCGGCTTCTCGAGCGACACCGGCGCCTGCGCCGAGCGCTTGATCGAGTCGACCTCCTCGGGGTCGATGCCGGTCACCTCGGCGATCTCGTCGGCGCTGGGCTCGCGCCCGAGCTCGGTCACGAGCTTGCGCTCTGCGCGGCCGATCTTGTTGAGCTTCTCGACGACATGCACGGGGATGCGGATCGTCCGCGCCTTGTCCGCGAGAGCGCGCGCGATCGCCTGACGGATCCACCATGTCGCATACGTCGAGAACTTGAAGCCCTTGCGGTAGTCGAACTTCTCGGCGGCTCTCACCAGCCCGAGCGTCCCCTCCTGGATCAGGTCCAGGAACGGGAGTCCCTGGTTGCGGTAGTTCTTCGCGATCGACACCACGAGCCGGAGGTTGGACTCGACCATCTTCTGCTTGGCGTCCAGATCGCCGCGCTCGATGCGCTTGGCGAGGTCCACCTCCTCCTGGGCGGTCAGCAGCCGCACCTTGCCGATGTCCTTCAGGAACAGCTGCAGCGAATCGGTCGTCATGTCCGGCTTGAGGTCCAGCTGGGTTTTCGCTTTGCGCCGTCCCCGCTTGTCGGGCGCCCGCTCCACCTGCGAGGAGGCCGCCGTCGCGGGGTCTATGTCCTCGACGAGCTCGATCTCCGATTTCTCGAGGAATCCGTGGAGTTCCTCGACGTCGGACTCGTCCAAGTCGAGCTCGGACATCGCCTTGGTTATCTCCGTGTAGGAGAGCACCCCTACCTGCTGGCCCTTGGCGAGCAGGCCCTTGACCTCATCCAGCTCCTGCAGCTCGACTACTGACATGTGGTTCCGTTTCTAGGTCGATCGACAACCCGGGGGCGACAGCTGGGCCCGGCCGGACTCCTGCACTCAGCGACGCTCCGAGCTACATACGGCCGGAGCCTCCCCAACGTTACAACGCAAACCTGCCTTTCGGGCACCATGCTAACGCCTCGCCCGTCCGCCTCGACCCCGTTCTGCCGATCCCCACCCAACCGGCCGTTAAGCAATGATGTCGCCCATGAGCGAGGCCACAGGCGAGCACCGACCGGAGGTCGGCGGTAACGGGCGCGGGGTCCTCGCCAACCTGCCGAGCACCCGTCCGCAGCGTTCGAGCCCCCGTCGCACCGCCGCACGCAGGACCGCGCAGGTCAAAGCCCGTGGGCCGGGCAGGCGCCCAGCCAAGCGCCCCAGGAGCTCCCCGGCGAGCTCGCGGCCCAAGCGCGAGGCGGCCCCGCGGCAGGGATTCGAGGCCGACAGCGAGAGCATGACCGGCTCGCTTCAGCCGCCCGGCGGCGTCGAGCTGGTGGCGTCCGCGGCCGAGATCGTGGGCGAGCTGGCCAAGGCCGGCCTGTCCACCGGCGAGCGGCTGCTCAAGGACGCCCTCGCCCGCCTGCCGGGCGGCTGAGCCCGCACGCGCACGCGTTCCCCACCCCATCGCGTTCGCTCTCCCCCTTTATGTATACTCGCGGGCACGCCGAGCTCACATGACTCCGGTCATGCGAGGCGGGGGACCCAATGCGGAGCGAGATCATCGATCCGCTGGGGCGAATCGACCGTCCAGGTCGTAGCGCGGCTGTTGCCAGCGCGAGCCCGTCAGCTCACCCCGTAGGCGAACGAAGACGATGCGATCGACCGTTACAGAGAAGATTCTGCTCGCCGTGCTAGCCGCGCTCGCCTGCGCCGGCACCTTCGCGCTGGACGCGGCGGCTGACACCGGCGGCGTCGTCGCCTCACCCGGCACGCCCGCCGCACCGGTGCATCCGAGCGGGATCGCGACCTGGTTCGGCCCCGGGTTCTACGGCAAGAAGACGGCCTGCGGGCAGACCCTCACCACCACCATGGTCGGCGTCGCCAACCGCACGCTCCCCTGCGGCACGCTCGTGAACGTCACCTACCACGGCCGGCGGCTGACGGTGCCCGTGATCGATCGCGGGCCCTACAGCCACATCGGGGCCGACTGGGACCTGACGGCGCAGGCGGCCCACACGCTCGGGGTCGAAGACACCGTGCGCATCGGTACGCGCGTCGTGGGCGCCGCGCCCAACACGCCCACGCTCGGGCTCCCGCCCGCGTCTCCCACGGCCGTAGCGGCCGGCGGCGCGGTCGCCGGCTGAGCGCCGGGCCGGCGACTACTGCGCAGGCTCGTCCACCGGGGCGATCGACCGGCCCGCCGCGCGAGCGGCGTAGACGCCGATCTCGGCTCGCGCCGCAAGCGCCGCCGCGTCGTGTCCGTCATCGGGGCACACCGCCGCGCCGACCGTCACCTCCAGCCGGGGCCAGCGAGCAGCGGTGAGGGGTCGGATGGCCCGCACGAGCCACTCGGCCAGCCTCCTGGCGGCGGTCACGTCGGTCTCGGTGACGATCAGCCAGTACCTGCCCGGACGCTCGCAGGTGAACGAGCCAAGCGGCCAGTCGCGCCCCACCGGCGACTTGGCCGCGTCGAGATGCAGCTCCCGTGCCAACACGTCTTCGACCTGACTCATGAGGCTCTCGACTCCACCCGGGTGCGCGGCGCGCCGTAGACGCTCGGGATCGCCGAGATCGACGAGCAGCACGGCGAACGGCAGCTGGTCATGCGCGTGGCGCTCGAGCTGCTGTTCAATCGATTGGATCCAGGCCGCGGACCCATCCTCGGCGCGTTCGTCCCTGATCTCGATCGGCGCGTTCGCGCCGGCCTGAGGCTCCCAGGGGGCGGCGCTCTCCGCCTCGTTACCTTCCGTCCGAGGTGGCTCGGCCCGCGACGGCTCGGGCCGGAGGGCGCGTCCGTCCGCGGACGGCGCGGCGGCGCCCTCGTGTTCATCGATCAGCACCCCCCGCCAAAGACCCACCGGGGCGGCCTGGAAGGCGCTCCCGGCATGGACCCCGTCCACTGACTGCTGGGGCACCTCGACGGCACGGGGCCGCTCGAGGACTTCGGCGACCGCGTCCCCCCCGGACATCGCGCTGAGGGCGGCGGTGAGAACCGTCGCGCAGACGTAGGCCAGCCGGTCAGCCAGCTCGGCGACCACCCTCCCCGTCGGAGCCCTCAGCTCCTCGAACACCGCCTCCCAAATCACGCCCCGCAGTGCCTCGACCGCTTCGAGGAGCGACCGGGGATCGCTCGCTCCGGCGATCGGCACGAGCCGGCCGGCCCAGTCGCCGGGCTCGCGACCGCCGCCGCCGTGGCCTCGAGCGAGCTGGTCGAGCTCGACCTCGGAGCTCAGCGCACGGCTCACCTCGGCGCACAGCGCCGGGGCCTCGCGTGCGAATCCGTCGAGCGAAAGCTCTGCGATCCGCGCGAGTGGACGGCCGAGGATCAGCGCGCTCACCCACTGCGCCGCCAGCTCATCGGAGCGTGCGAGCAGGGCGTCGACCGGCGCGTCGGCCACCGGCCGCGCGCGGGGGCTGACGCGCAAGGGAGGACTGCTCACACACCTTGAATATCAACAACCGAGCGCCCAGGCCTTCCGATGCCCGTTCGCGAGACCCGGCCGGATAGCCTGGACACCGTGCGCCGACATGGCTCGAGGGCAGCGGGCGGTCGGCCGAGGGCGCTGATCGCCAACTTCAAAGACTCCACTTCGTTCGACGACGGGACGGGGGCGGTGCGATCGACGCAGACCGCGGACCTGACGCTCGACGAGGAGACGCTCGGCGAGATCTGGTCGCCCGCGCACCTGGAGCGCCTCGCGCGCACATACTGGCGTTTCCTGACCCGCGTCACGCTGGGGCTGATTCGCGTGCGTTACACCGAGGCGGGGCGCTCAGTCGTGCTCGTCGGCCGTCCGCTGAAGCTCCTGACGTTCCACGCGCCCGAATACGAGCTGGCCCCGTCGCGAGGGCTCGTGCGGTGGCGCATCGAGGGCGGGCTGCTGGTCGCAAGGCGCGGACACGGCGGTGGCCACCTGCAGATCGAAGTCCGCCGCGAGGCCGACGAGGACGGGAAGGCCAAGCTGCACGTCGAGGTCGAGGTCGCGAACTTCTACCCCTCGATCGCCTCCGGCTTCGGCCGTCGCCTCTATGAAGCGACCCAGTCGCGCATCCACGTGATCATCACGCGCGGCTTCCTGCGTTCGCTCGCCCGAGACGACCTCGCCGAGTCGCGCGTCGGCCGGCTCGCCCGCCCGGCCGGCCTTTAGTAGCGATCGCCGGCGAGCGTTCTGAGCTTGGCGCGGTCGTGCGTGGCCTTGATGCGCCTGATCGTCCCCGAGCGCGAGCGCGTGACGAGCGATTCGGTGCTCGCGCCTCCCACGCTCGGATAGCGCACGCCCTGCAGCACGTCCCCGTCGGTGATCCCGGTGGCCGAGAAGAACACGTCGTCTCCGGCCACGAGCTGATCGCGGGTGAGCACCCGCTCGAGGTCGTAGCCGGCCTCGAGCGCGGCTCGGCGTTCCTCGTCATCGCGCGGCCACAGCCGTCCGAGCAGCTGCCCCCCGAGGCACTTGACCGCCGCCGCGGAGATGACGCCCTCGGGGGTGCCGCCGATCCCCCACAGCAGGTCGACAGGCGAGCGCTCGGAGACGGCCAGCAGGGCGGCCGAGACATCCCCATGGGCGATCAGCTGGACGCGCGCGCCCGCCTCGCGGATGGCCGCGATCCCCTGCTCGTGGCGGGGTCGATCGAGCACGACCACCATCACATCCCCCACCGTGCGCCCCTTCCGCTCGGCGACCAGGCTGACGGTCTCCGCGAGCGGCCGGTCGAGATCCAGCAGGTCGGCGATCTCGGGCGCGCCGGCCATCTTCTCCATGTACACGCACGGTCCGGGGTCGAACATCGTGCCGCGCGCCGACAGCGCGATCACCGCCAGCGCGCGGGGCATGCCGTGCGCCGCGAGCGTCGTTCCCTCGAGCGGGTCCACCGCGATGTCCACTTGCGGGGGCGAGCCGTCGCCGATGTGCTCGCCGTTGTAGAGCATCGGCGCCTCGTCCTTCTCCCCCTCCCCGATCACCACGAGGCCGTCCATCTGGACCGACTGGAGCATGTAGCGCATGCCGTCCACCGCAGCCTGGTCGGCCGCCTCCTTGTCACCCCTGCCCACCAGCGGCGCCGCCGCCAGCGCGGCGGCCTCGGTCACGCGGACGAGCTCCAGGGCGAGGTTGCGGTCGGGCAGCTGGGGTGTCACGGGAGCACCGGAAACCTATATGAGCGGCGCTGCGACTACGATCGTGCCGTGAGCGACAGCCGAGCCTTCGCCGTCGGGACCGACATCCCCGCGTCACTGCGCCCGGCGGTGGGCTCGAAGCTCGCGGAGGCCGCCACGGCGCGGGTGCTGGAGCGGCTGGGACCATCCTTCGTGGAAGGCGCCGGAGGCCCAGCCGGAGCCGGCTCCGAGCCAGCGGCAGACCCCACGCTGTGGGGGCCCGCCGGCACGCCGGAGATCGCCAACCGGCTGGGTTGGCTGACGATCGCCGAGCGCATGCTGGGCCAGGCCGCGGACCTCGACGCGTTCGCCGAGCAGGTCTCCGCCGACGGCCTGCGCGACGCCGTGCTGCTCGGCATGGGCGGCTCCTCGCTGGCCCCGGAGGTGCTCCGGCGATGCTTTGACTCGCTCGCCGGCGCCGTGCGCCTGCACGTGCTCGACTCGACCGACGCCGAGACGATCGCCGCCGTGGGACGCGCGATCGACCCGCGGCGGGCGCTGTTCATCGTCTCCTCGAAGTCGGGCGGCACGATCGAGCCGCTGTCGCTGTTCGCGCACTTCTACGCGCTCAATCCCAGCGGCGCCAACTTCGTCGCGATCACCGACCCCGGCTCGGGCCTCGAGCGCCTCGCCGGCGAGCACGGCTTCCGCAGGGTGTTCGCAGGCGACCCGGACATCGGCGGACGCTATTCGGCGCTGTCCGCCTTCGGCATCGTTCCGGCGGCGCTGATCGGGGTGGACGTGAAGGCCCTGCTCGCGGGCGCCGCCGGCGCCTGGGAGACCCCGATCGACGACGCCGGTGCAGCGCTGGCGGTGAGCGACCCGACGCCGGCCTGGCTGTGGCTGGGCGCTGCGCTGAGCGCGCTCGCCCGGGAGGGTCGCAACAAGCTCACGTTCCTGATCGATCCGTCGCTCCCGGGCCTCGGCCTGTGGCTCGAGCAGCTCGTCGCAGAGTCCACGGGCAAGCGTGCCACCGGCATCCTGCCCGTGGCCGAGGAGCCCCCGGGTGAGCCTGCCGGCTATGGCGAGGATCGCGTGTTCATGCGCATCACGGACCTCGCCGGGAGCGGAGAGCCCGCCGAGACGGCGAGCGCGCAGGCGCGGGCGCTCGCCCAGGCCGGCCACCCGGTGATCACGATTCCGACCGCGGGGCCGACGGATCTCGGCCGCGTGTTCCTGCTCGCCGAGCTCGCCGTCGCGGTGGCCGGCTGGGGCCTTGGCATCAACCCCTTCGACCAGCCCAACGTGCAGCAGGCCAAGGACGCGACCAACCGCGTGCTGGCTGCCTTCGAGCAGACGCGCGCGCTGCCCGAGATCGCCGAGGCCGACGACAAGGCGCTGGCCGTGCTGATCGGCGAGGCCTCACCGCCCGACTACCTGGCGATCATGGGCTACGTGCAGCCAACCGGGGACTTCGACGCGGCGGTGTCCGAGCTGCGCGCGGCGATCCGCGACTCGAGGAGGGTCACGACGACGTTCGGGTACGGGCCCCGCTTCCTGCACTCGACCGGCCAGTTTCACAAGGGCGGCCCTCCCACCGGCCGCTTTCTGCAGCTGCTCCACGACGGGCCACAGGACGTCGAGATCCCCGGCCGCGACTACACGTTCACCACGTTGAAGAACGCCCAGGCGATCGGCGACCTGCAGACGCTGCGCGGGCTGGGCCGGCCGGCCGAGCGCGTACGGCTGTCGGGCGATGACCCTGCGAGCGCGCTGCGCGCACTGACCACGAGGATCAAGGAGATGCTGTGACTCAGATCGGTTTCGTCGGGCTGGGGAAGATGGGCGGCAACATGGTGCACCGCATCCGCCGCGATTCCGAACACGAGGTGGTCGCCTTCGACTTCGACAAGAAGGCGGTCAAGCAGGCCGTCAAGCATGGGGCCTTTGGCGCGGACTCGCTCAAATCGCTCGTCAAGCAGCTGAAGCCGCCGCGCATCGTGTGGATCATGGTCCCGGCCGGCGAACCGACGCAGCAGAGCGTCGAGAAGCTCGCCAAGCTGCTCGACCCCGGCGACACGATCGTCGACGGTGGCAACTCGAAGTGGACCGACGACAAGCGCCGCTCGAAGGCGCTCAAGGGCAAGGGCCTCGAATACGTCGACGTGGGCGTCTCCGGAGGAGTGTGGGGCCTCGAGGTGGGCTACTGCATGATGGTCGGGGGTCCGCCCAAGGCCGTGAAGCGGCTGGCTCCGATCCTCGACGTCCTCGCCCCGGAGACCAACGAGCAGAGCCGCGCGGCGATCGGACCGCACGGCTGGCTGCGCTTCGGGCCCTCGGGCGCCGGCCACTACGTGAAGATGGTCCACAACGGCGTCGAGTACGGCCTCATGCAGGCATACGCGGAGGGCTTCGACGTGTTCGACAAGTGCGAGTACGAGCTCGACAACGCCGCGATCGCGCATCTCTGGGGCCAGGGCTCGGTGGTGCGCTCGTGGCTGTGTGAACTGGCGGCACGAGCCTTCGAAGCGGACGGCAACGGCCTGGAGGCGATCGAGGGCTACACCGAGGACTCCGGCGAGGGGCGCTGGACGATCGCCGACGCGACGGCGCACGACGTGCCCACTCCGGTGATCACCGCGTCGCTGTACGCACGCCTTCGCTCGCGCGGCAACGGTGATTTCGCAGACCGCGTGCTCGCCGCGCTGCGAAACCAGTTCGGCGGCCACGCCGTGAAGCCCGCGCCGAAGCTGGCCGCGACCCACAACGGGTCGACGGGGAAGGCCGCCAACGCGAAGGCTCAGGGCAAATCGGCGAAGGGCGCGCGGCGGCGCGGCGGCGGCTGACCGTGGCGGTCCTGGCCTCCCAGGCGACCGCTCAGAGCGAGGTCGAAAACCCGCTCACGGCAGGCCTCGAGCGGCTGCCGGTGGCACCCACCACGCTCGTGATCTTCGGCGCCACCGGCGATCTGGCCAGGCGCAAACTGCTCCCGGCGCTGTACAACCTCGCCCACGACGGCGCGCTGCCCGAGCGCTTCCACCTGGTGGGCGTCTCCCGCCGCGAACAGAGCGACGAGGAATACCGCGAAGAGTGCGACCAGTCGATCCGCCAGTTCTCCCGGCGCCGGCCCGATGAGGACGTGCTGCGGGTGCTGCTCCAGAACGTCAGGTACGTCGCGGGAACGTTCGACGAAAGAGCTGTCTACACCCAACTGGCCAAGGCGCTCAGGGCGTTCGAGAGACAGGCCGGCGAGCGGCTCAACCGCGCCTTCTACCTGTCGACGGCGCCGGGCTTCTTCCCGGTGATCGTCGAGGCGCTCGGCAGCTCGCGTCTTGCCCATCACGACAAGGCCGACGTGCGGGTGATCATCGAGAAGCCCTTCGGAACCACGCTCGCGGAGGCGCGCGAGCTGAACCGGCGCGTGCTGGCGATCTTCGACGAGTCGCAGGTCTTTCGCATCGACCACTACCTCGGCAAGGAGACCGTCCAGAACATGCTGGCGTTCCGCTTCGCCAACGGCATGTTCGAGCCGCTGTGGAACCGCAACTACATCGACAGCGTGCAGATCACGGCGGCGGAGGATCTCGGCATCGGCAGCCGCGCCGGCTACTACGACCAGTCCGGGGCGCTGCGCGACCTGATCCAGAACCACATGCTCCAGCTGCTCTGTCACGTGGCGATGGAGCCGCCGGTGAGCTTCAACGCCGAAGAGGTGCGCAACGAGAAGGTCAAGGTGCTGCAGGCGATTCCCGAACCCACGCCCGATGAGATAGGCCAGATGGCGGTGCGCGCGCAATATGCCGCCGGGCACGCCGGCGGCGAGGACGTGCCCGGCTACCTGGAAGAGGAGGGCGTCCCCCCGGACTCCACGACCGAGACCTACGCCGCGCTGCGCCTGGAGGTCGACAACTGGCGCTGGGCCGGTGTCCCCTTCTACCTGCGCACGGGCAAGCGGCTCGCGCGCAAGATCACGGAGATCGCCGTCACGCTCAAGCCGGTCCCCCACCTCGCCTTCAGCCAGGACGGCTCGCTGGGAGTGCAGCCAAACCAGCTGGTCCTCGCGCTGCAGCCCAACGAGGGGGTCTCGCTGCGCCTCGGGGCGAAGATTCCCGGCACGCGGATGAGCATACGCCCGGTGAAGATGGAGTTCCTGTACGGCACATCCTTCCTCTCCCAGTCGCCCGAGGCCTACGAGCGGCTCATCACGGATGCGATGCGCGGCGACGCCACCCTGTTCACCCGCAACGACGAGGTCGAGGCGCAGTGGCGCATCTGCGACCCGATCGTCAAATCCTGGGCGCAGAAGCCGGGCCCACGGTCGGGCGCTCAGGCGGCCGTGCTACCCAAATATCCGGCCGGCTCCCAGGGGCCGAAGGAGGCCGAGCTGCTGCTCCGCGAGGGCCATCACTGGCGAGCGATCTGATGGACAAGAGCGACGCCGTCTGGAGCGAGGAGGGGACGACGCCGGACAGGATCGAAGCGGCGATGCGCGAACTGCTGATCGAGCGCCACGCCGAAAACGACAGCTTCGTGCCCGCGCGGGTGCTGAACATGATCGCGTTCGTCGACCGCGAATGGAGCGGGGAGATCGCCAACCGGCTGCGCGGTGTGGGCCGTTACCACGCCTCGCGACTGCTCGTCCTCTCCTATGATCCGCGCCGCGAGCGGCTCGACGCCCACGTGAGCATCGCGGCCGACGGAGAGCCCCGGCCCGGCGAGCTCGCGCTCCTGCACGAGACGATCGTCGTCGAGATCGGCGATCGCCACCTCGACGACCTGATCACGATCGCGGATCCCCTCGTCGTGAGCGACCTGCCCACCCTGCTGTGGTCTCCGCACGGCCATCACGAGATCGTCGACGAGCTGCTCGAGCTCGCGCAGTCCGTGCTGCTCGACTCCGTCGACGAGCCCGACGCCCGGGAGGGCATCGAGCGCGCCCGCGCCGTGAGCGAGGAGGCCTACGTCGTGGACCTCGCCTGGCTTCGCTCGACACCCTGGCGCGAGCGCCTGGCAGCCGCCTTCGACCCGCCGCGCCTGCGCCCCGAACTGCTTGCGATCGAGAGCATCACCGTCCGTCACCATCCCGCCTCGACCGTCGCCGCGATGCTCTTCATCGGCTGGCTGGCCTCCCGCCTGGGCTGGGAGACGGCTCCGCTGAAGCCCGCCAAGGACGCGCTCGTGGGGCGTGCCCGCGCCGGCCCCAGAGCGAAAGTCGCGCTCAACCTCACGGCCGCCCCCGAGCTGCAGGTGCGGGGTCTCGCCGGCCTGACGGTGAAGACGGCGCTCGGACACGAGCTGCGCCTCGACCGCGGCCGCGGGGGCCTGCACGCCTACGATCGCGACGCGCGCGGCGAGGAGCGCGAGTGGACGGTCCCGGGAGCCTCCCGCGGCGAGACGGGCATCCTCGGGGAGGGCATCCGCCAGGCGCTCCTGCGCGACCTCACCTACGTGCCGGCGCTGAAAGCGGCGCAGGGCCTGTTGGCATGACCCGCATCACAACCTGTGCGGACCCCGAGGCGGTGGCCCAGCGCGCCGCGCGCGACATCGCGGCCGGGCTTCAGCGGATCTGCGTGGAGCGGGCCGTCGCCCGCCTCGCGCTCAGCGGGGGCACGACGCCGACGCGCACCTATGAGCTGCTGGCGGACGAGCCAATGGAGTGGGAGCGCGTGGAGGTGTGGTTCGCCGACGAGCGCTGCGTGGCGCCGGATGATCCGGAGAGCAACTACCGGCTCGCGCGCGAGAGCCTGCTGGACGCGGTCGCGATCGCGCCGGAGCGCGTTCACCGGATGGAGGGCGAGCGTGGGCCGCAAGAAGGCGCGGAGCGCTACGCGGCGGCTCTCATCGAGCACATCCCCGTCGCCGAGGGCAAGCTGCCGATCCTCGACCTGGTGGTGCTGGGCATCGGCCCCGACGCACACGTGGCCTCGCTCTTCCCCGGCTCCCCCACGCTGGAGGCCGGCGAGCGGGCCCTGTGCCTCGGCGTGGTCGACTCGCCCAAGCCGCCGCCCGAGCGGATCACGCTGAGCCTCGCGATGCTGCGCGCCGCCGGGCGCTGCCTGTTGCTCGCCACCGGCGCGAGCAAGGCCGACGCGGTGAGCGCGATGCTCGGCCAGCCGAGTCCCCACGTGCCCGCGAGCCTCCTGCGGCGCGAGCGCCTCGAGGTGATCGTCGACGACGCAGCCGCCCCGCCGCCATCGCCGGGAGGGGAATGAGTCGCTCCTAGCGGAGTCAATGGAGGTGTTCGGGCGGCTCGGCAGCGAGTTGCGTGAGCAAGTTCCTACAGTGAGTGGGTCGGCAGGCGGCCCGCGCCGACATCACATGGCCACGACCGCCACAACCCCCTTCCAGCCGAGCCCGGCGTCGGGCGCCGCGAAGGCCCTCGAGGACCTCGAGGAGGCCCGCAGGGCGACGCAGGCGCTGGTGGCGCCGCTCAGCGACGAGGAGCTCGAGCGCGTGCATTCGCCGATCATGAGCCCGCTGGTCTGGGATCTCGGCCACATCGCGGCCTACGAGGATCTGTGGCTGGCCCATCGCCATGCGGGCATGCCGCTGCTGCGCCCCGACCTCGCCGACCGCTACGACGCCTTCGAGACGCCGCGGGCGGTGCGCGGCGATATCGATGCGCTGGGGCCGGCGGAGGCGCGCGCCTATCTTCGGGCGGTGCGCGAGCGCACGGTGGAGGCGATCGCCCGCGCGGGGATCGGCGACGGGGTCGTGTTCGAGATGGTCCTGCGTCACGAGCTCCAGCACTTGGAGACCATGCGACAGACGATGGATATCGCCGGGCTGCTCGCGCCGGACGAATGCCTCGCGATGGAGCGGCCGCTCGGCCGGGCCGGGCAGGGAGAGGAGTGGATCGAGATCGCCGCCGGGCCGTTCGAGATGGGCTCTGGGCCCGAGGGGTTCTCCTACGACAACGAGCGCCCGCGCCACACCGCTCATACCGACGCCTACCGCATCGCCCGCCACCCGGTGAGCTGCGCCGACTGGCTGCGCTTCTCGCAGGCCGGCGGCTATGAGGAGCGCGGGTGGTGGTCGCCGGAGGGCTGGGCCTGGAAGGAGGAACACGACATCACGCTCCATCCGGCGATCGCCCGGAGCGACCCGCGGGCCGCCGCCTGCCACGTGAGCTGGTATGAGGCCGACGCCTTCGCCCGCTCGCGCGGGGCGCGCCTGCCGAGCGAGGCCGAGTGGGAGAGGGCGGTGAGCGGCGGCGAGCCGGCCGGGCTGAACGCCGTGTGGGAGTGGACCGCCAGCACCTTCCACGGCTACCCCGGGTTCATCGCCCATCCCTACCGGGAGTACTCCGAGGTCTTCTTCGGCGACGGTTACCGGGTGCTGCGGGGCGCCTCGTGGGCCACGAGCACGCGGGTGGGGGGCCCGCGGTTTCGCAACTGGGACCTTCCCCAGCGCCGGCAGATCTTCGCCGGCGTGCGCCTGGCCGCGGACGCGCCCATCGGTGGATCGCGCTAGCGTGGGGCCGACCGGGACCGCCTGATGAAGCCGCTCACGCCACCGGAGCCCGTCGTCGAGGCGGCGATCCGCATCGACTCGCATCTGGGCGGCGCCCACGAACGGTCGCTCGCGGAGGACGTTCTCGACGGGCTGACGCGCCCGTTCAAGGAACTGCCGCCCAAGCACTTCTACGACGCCCGCGGCGCCGAGCTGTTCGACCGCATCTGCGAGCTGCCGGAGTACTACCCGACGCGCGCCGAGCGGGCGATCCTCGAAGAAACGGCCGTCGAGCTCGCGAGCCTGACCAACGCCGCCGAGCTCGTCGAGCTCGGCTCGGGCACGGCCGCCAAGACGCGGGTGCTGCTCGACGCGATGCACGCCGCCGGCACGCTCACGCGCTACATCCCGGTGGACGTCACAGAGAGCATGGTGCGCGACTGCGCCCAGGAGCTCACTGGCGAGTACCCGGGGCTGCAGGTGCACGGCGTGATCGGGGACTTCGAGCGCCACCTCGACCGCGTACCGGCCTCCAGCGGACCGCGGATCGTCGCCTTCCTCGGCGGCACGATCGGCAACTTCCCGCCCGGCAGCCGCCGGCGGGTCCTGCGCGAGATCACGCGCCTGCTCGGGCCCGAGGACCACCTGCTGATGGGCACCGACCTGGTCAAGGACCCCAACGTTCTCGAGGCCGCCTACGACGACGCCGAGGGCGTCACGGCCGACTTCAACCGCAACGTGCTGCGCGTGCTCAACCGCGAGCTCGACGCGGGCTTCGATCCCGAGGACTTCGACCACGTCGCCCTGTTCGACTCAGAGCACGAGTGGATCGAGATGCGGCTTCGCGCCCGCCGCGAGCACACCACGCTGGTGCGCGCGCTCGACCTGCCCGTGCACTTCGACGCCGGCGAGGAGATGCGCACGGAGATAAGCGCCAAGTTCACGCCCCAGCGCCTGGAGAGCGATCTGTCGGCCGCGGGGCTCGAGCTCGTGCGCTGGCTGACCGACCCGGACGGGCTGTTCGCGCTGACGCTGTCAAGGCTCAGCGACGCGAGCTGAGACACCGGGCGTGCAGCTCGAGGGCTCATCGGCAATCGTCGTAGGCGGCGCCTCGGGACTCGGCGAGGCCACCGCGCGCAGCCTCCATGCGCGCGGCGCGATCGTGGCGATCGCCGACGTCAACGCCGAGAAGGGCGCGGCCTGGCGGCCGAGCTCGGCCTCGAGTTCCACGCATGCGACGTGCGCGAGGAGGACCAGGTGAAGGCCGCCGTGGAGCGCGCCGCGAGCGCCTCCGGAGGGCTGCGAATCGCGGTCTGCTGCGCGGGTACGGGCTGGGCGCAGAAGGTGGCGGGCTCCAAGGGGCCCCATCCGCTGCTGCCATTCGAGACGATCATCTCGATCAACCTGATCGGCACCTTCAATGTGCTGCGTTTCGCCTCCTTCGCGATGATCGCCAACCAACCGCTCGCAGACGATGAACGAGGCGTGTGCGTCAACACGGCATCGATCGCCGCCTTCGACGGCCAGGTCGGCCAGATCGCCTACTCGGCCTCCAAGGGAGGCGTCGCCGCGATGACCCTGCCCGCGGCGCGCGACCTCGCCCAGTACGGGATCAGGGTCAACACGATCGCACCGGGGCTGTTCGACACGCCGCTGCTCGCCGCCCTTCCCGAGGAGGCCCGCCAGACGCTCGGCGCGGGCGTACCCTTCCCCCGGCGCCTCGGGCGGCCGGAGGAGTACGCGGAGCTCGTCTGCCAGGTGGTCGAGAACCGCATGCTCAACGGCGAGACCATCCGGCTCGACGGGGCGCTGCGGATGCCGCCGCGCTAGACGCTAACCGCCCAGCCTCAGCTTGACCACGCGGCCGTAGCCGCCACCGCCCGCCAGCGGCTGGGTGTGGACGACGGCCAGCAGCCGCAGCCTGCGACGCGCAAGCAGCAGCCGGCGAGAGGCGGGGGAAAGACGCACCGCGACGGTGGCGCGAGCACCGGGCCTGATCGTGAAGCGGCCGGAGCGCCCCGCGGCCAGGCGCCTGAGGCGACGGGGATGCCGGCCGCGCGCCGCCCTGCCCCGCACCGCGCGTGTCAGCTCGAGCCGGCCGGCGCAGGCGCGGCGCATGCTGCGGGGACACTCGACGCGGACCCTGGCGATGCCCGCCGGGGTCGCCGAGGTGCTCGCCGTCGCCACGGTCAGCCCGACGCCGAAGGCGTACACGGTGTTCTCCGTGGGGGCCGTCGCGTAGAGGAAGCGTCCGTCCGGGCTCACGGCGGCGCCGTCGATGGATCCCGGCGACGGGTATGCGACGCAGCTGCTGTCTTCTTCGGCCGAACACGACACCTCGTTGAGCTTTCCGCTGGCGGGATCCCTCGCGAACACCACCGCCGATGCGCTGCCGAGCGCATAGACCATCGACCCATCTCCGGTGACCGCGATCGATTCCACGCTCTGCAGCCCGGGGACGTCGGTGCATCCGTCCGGCGCCGGCGCGGCTTCGTGCGTTTCTTCTTCTTCTTCTTCGCCCTTTTCATGTTTTTCCGGCGGCGGCGGCACCTCCTGCACGCAGCCCGAGTCCGACAGCGCGCCGGTGGCCGGATCGCGGCTCAGCACGTCCACCCGGCCCCTGCTTTCGAAGCTGTCGGCCACATACACGTTCTTGCCGTCGGGGCTGATCGCGAGCTGGGTGGGAGACTGAAGGCGCGAGCTGGCCGTGCACAGGCCCGGCGGCGGGTTGACCTTCAGGCAGCTGCTCTCGGTCAGTGTCCCGGTCGCGCCGTGCGCGAACACGTCCACCGCCCCGCTGCCCGGAGCGAGCGCATAGAGCTGTTCGCCACCGGGACCGAGCGCGAGCGAGTTCAGCCCTGCCGTCGCGACCCCGACTCCGCAGGTTCCGTCGTAGCCATTGACGGCCACGCACGGGTTTGCGAGATAGCCCGGCTCCGGCACGCCGAAGATCGCGGCGACGCTCGCTTCCGCGGGGCTCGGAGCGCCCGCGGTGGGAGTCGCCGGCGTGACGAGCGCCCCCGTCAGCGTCGAGATCGAGCCGAGCGTCGGCGAGGCGACGTAGAGGGCCCTGCCGTCGGCGCTCGACGTCACGGCGGCGGAGCCGGGGAACACGTTCGCGGGCGTGCACCCCGAGCCCGGGGAGGGGTGGTACTGAAAGCAGCCCAGACGCGTCAGCGAGCCCGTCGCGGGATCGCGCTTGAAGGCGACGACGCTCGCGGACATGTTCGCCGTCACGAACACCGTGAGGCCGTCGGGGCTCACGGTCACCCCATCGGCGCCCAGCAGCGAGGGTGTGGGCGTGCACGCGCCCGATGCTCCATCGCGGCCGTCGGTGCCGTCCGAGCTCAGGCAGCCGACCTCGGTGATCGAACCGGTCGCGGGATCGCGCTTGAGGATCACCAGCGAGCCAAAGCTCAGCGCCACCGTCGCGCCGCTCGTGCCCGAGGCGACGTAGAGGTTGTTGCCGTCGGGAGACACGGCGACCGCGCTCGGTCCCACGAGGGCTTTCCCCGCGCCGCAGTGCGCCGCCGCGTCGCTTTCACTCTTGTGGCCGATCGCGGTCAGACAGCCGTCGGCCCCGCTCAGCTGGCCGAAGCCGGTAGCCGCGCCGGCGCCGGCGGGCGCGGCGGCATACGCGCTCGCCGCCAGCAGGATCGCCCCGAGCACAGCCCTTCCCAACGCAATCGGTCTCGAGCGCACCATTCCCCCAGCTCGGTCGGCAAGTGATCGAGGGCTGCTTTCGCCGCGCCCGCGCGATCCCCTGCCGGGAAGACACGATCGCCCGGTGCGGCTTCCCCGCCCTCGCGAGCGCCACACGCGGCACAGCAGGCCGCCGGAAGGCGGCCTTCATCCAATCCCGATCAGCCCAGGCGTTCCACGAGCATCGCCATGCCCTGGCCGCCGGCGACGCACATCGACTCGATTCCATAGGTCCCGTCGAGCGTCTCCAGGTCG
This sequence comes from uncultured Solirubrobacteraceae bacterium, assembly GCA_963717415.1. Lineage (GTDB taxonomy): Bacteria > Actinomycetota > Thermoleophilia > Solirubrobacterales > Solirubrobacteraceae > Palsa-744. The sequence goes on from OY970331.1 coordinate 427,981, forward strand.
TTGAGCAGCGTGGTCATGATCCGCGCGCCGGTCATGCCGAACGGGTGGCCCAGCGCGATCGCCCCGCCGAAGGGGTTGAGCTTCTCGTCCTCGATGCCCAGATCCGCTTTGCAGGGCACGATCTGGGCGGCGAACGCCTCGTTGATCTCGACCACGTCGATGTCGCTCATCGACATGCCGGTCGCCTGCAGGAGTTTCTGAACGGCCGGGATCGGCCCGAGGCCCATGATCTCCGGACGGATCGCCGCCACCGTCGAGGCGATGATGCGCGCCCGCGGCTTCACGCCGAGCTGCCCGGCACGCTCGTCGCTCATGATCAGCAGCGCCGCCGCACCGTCGTTGAGCGGACAGGAGTTGCCGGCGGTCACCGACCCGCCCTCCTTGAACACCGGCTTCAGCTTGCCCAGCACCTCCATCGTCGTCCCAGCCCGGGGGCCATCGTCCCTGCTGACGACCGTCTCTCCCAGCTCGACCTCGTTTCCGTCCTTGTCAGTCTCGGTGTGCGCGGGCACGGTCACGGGGACGATCTCCCGTTCGAAGTGCCCGCTCTCGACCGCCTCTACCGCGCGGCCCTGCGAGATCACCGCCCATTCGTCCTGCGCCTCCCGGCTGACGTTACAGCGCTCGGTCACGTTCTCCGCGGTCATCCCCATGGGGATGTAGACGTCGTACAGCGCCCCCGGCGAGCCGTCCACCTTGTGGTTGAGCTCGGGCGGCTGGCTGCGACCGACGCGGCTGACCGACTCCACGCCCGCGGCCACATAGGTGTCGCCCTCGCCGGCCTTGATCGCGTGGAAGGCCATCCGCGTCGTCTGGAGCGAGGAGGCGCAGAAGCGATTGACCGTGCAGGCCGGCACGTGGTGGTCGATGCCCGCCAGCAGCGAGGCGACGCGGCCGACGTTGTAGCCGGACTCGCCCTGCCCGTAGCCGCAGCCCATCATCACATCGCCCACGCTCGCGAAGTCGACCTCGGGGTTGCGCTCCATCAGCGCCTTCAGCGGAATCGCCGCGAGGTCGTCGGGGCGAACGGACCTCAGCGACCCCTTGACGGCACGGCCGATGGGCGTGCGAATGGCGTCGACGATCACTGCTTCGGGCATCAGGGGATCTTCTCCTTGGTCGTTTCCCGCCGGCGCTTCGAGCGCCACGGTCCCCGCACGGTCGCGGGGAGAAAGTCCTATCACGCAATCCTATACGGATTCGCCGTCTCACCCATGTGCGGATCGTCACAGATCGAGGCGGCTGACGCCCAGCTCATCGAAACCGACATGGTGGGCGAGCTCGTGGCGAACCGTGCGGGTGACCTGATCGCGCAGCAGCTCGGGGTCGTGGCCGAAGTCGCGGCGGAGGGTGTCGCGGAAGATGACGATGCGGTCGTGGGTGGTGTCCCGGGCTGCTCCGTCGCCCTGGTAGAGCCCGTAGGCGCCCCTGCGGCGGCCACCGTCGGAGATGACCACGGCGACGTGCGAGAGGGCATTGGTCAGCAGATCGGGAAGGTCGTCGAGCGCGTCGCGCACGAGCTCCTCGAAATCGTTGTCGTCGAGCGGGTTGAGCTCCAGGAACTCGTTTTCATCGGGATCGACGGCCAGCCCTTCGCGGGCGAGCTCCTCGGAGTGCCTGACGATCTCTTCGAAGTCCTTCTCGGACTCGGGGTCCCGCCAGTCGGCCATGCGCACGGCGATGAATGCCGCCAGGGTCATCAGGAGGGCCGCCACGATCACGCCCAGGCCGACGTCCTCGAGCGCCCGCACCGCGCCGATCGAGCTGAAGCCCTGGCCCACCACGATCACCACGAGACCGAGCGACATCGCGATCAGGGCAGCCACCCCCACTCGGCGAAGCTGACCGGAGGTACCTGATGAGGACGGCTTGCGCATCGCAGGGTCCTATTTCAGCGTACGGGCGATCACGAGCCGTTGGATCTCGTTCGTGCCCTCGTAGATCTGGGTGATCTTCGCATCCCTCATCATGCGCTCCAGCGGATACTCCTTGACATAACCGTAGCCGCCCAGCACCTGCACCGCCTCGACGGTGACGTTCATTGCGGCGTCTGAACAGAAGACCTTCGCCATCGAGGAATACTTCCCCAGCTGCGGGTGATGCTGGTCGGCCATCGCACAGGCCTTGTACAGCAGCTCGCGACCGGCGGCCGTGGCGGTTTCCATGTCGGCGAGCTTGAACTGGATCGCCTGGAACTCGTTGATGGGCTTGCCGAACTGCCTGCGCTCGCGGGCGTAGGCGACGGCGTAGTCGGTCGCCCCCTGGGCGATTCCCAGCGCCTGGGCGGCGGCGCCCAGGCGGGTGCGCTCGAGCGTTCCCAGCGCAACCGACAGGCCCCTGCCGACCTCGCCGATCACGTTCGCCTCCGGCACCCGCACATCCTCGAAGATCGGCTGGCCGGTCGGCGAGCCGCGGATGCCGAGCTTGTGCTCGAGCTTGCCCACGCTGAAACCCGGGCGGTCGGCCTCCACGACGAAGGCCGTCATGCGCCTCTCCCCGCGGTCGGTGACGGCGAAGCAGATGTAGAAGTCCGCGATGCCCAGGTTCGAGATCCAGTTCTTGGCGCCGTTGATCACCCACTCGGAGCCGTCCTTCACGGCGGCCGTCTTCATGCCCGCGGGGTCCGACCCGGCCTCGGGCTCTGAGAGGGCGAACGCGGGCGACCACTCGCCGGTCGCGCAGCGCGGCAGGAACCGATCCTTGAGCTCGTCGCTTCCGAACAGCTGGATCGGCAGCGTGCCCAGGTCCTGCACCATCAGGATCAGCGCGCAGGACGCATCGACCTTGGCGATCTCCTCGACGGCCATGTTCAGCATCAGCGTGCCGGTCCCGGTACCGCCGTACTCGCTCGGAAAGGGCAGCCCCAGGACGTCGTGCTCTGCCAGCAGCCGCCGGACATCCCACGGGTACTCCGCCCGCTCGTCGATCTCCGAGGCGCGCGGGGCGATCTTCTCGCGCGCCATCTGCCCGATCGTGGCGCAGAAGTCGAGGTTCTCCTCCGGGATCGTGTAGATATCGCTCACGTCGAGCATCGTCAGCTGATCCTAGTGATGAGTAGGAGCTTGCACTGCGGCCGGTCACACAGGCGTTGTGAGTTCTTCACTCGGCCCGCCCGATCCCCGGGCGCTACGCTCGTGCTGATGAGCGTCACCGAGGAGTCTTCCCAGATCGACGTCGATCCCGCCCGGGTCGCCGAGTGGCTCGCCTCCGAGACGCCTCCGCAGGTGGTGGACGTGCGCGAGAGCTACGAGCGCGAGGCCGGGCACATCGACGGCACGCGGCACATCGAGCTGACCGCCCTGTCCGGCGCCGTGGAGGAGATCGAACGGGAGCGACCGGTCGTCTTCTACTGCCGTGTGGGCTCCCGCTCGCAGATGGCGGCACAGGCGTTCAGGGCATCGGGCTTCGAGGCCTACTCGATGCGCGGCGGCCTCGTGCGCTGGGCGCAGGAGGGCAGGCCGCTGACACCACAGGACGGGCACGTCGCCGACCACTGAGGCGGCGGTGCATACAACCAGCTGACAGGAGGACGAGATGGAGGCATCGACGGAGTATTCAACGGTCAAGCGGGGCGAGGGCTACGCCGTCGGCGATCTCGACGACCTCGGCGAGGGCCCCGGCTTTCGCAAGGTCCGCAAGGGCCTCGACGTCACGGCGTTCGGGGTCAACGCGATCGTCATCCCCCCGGGCTACGAAACGGGCTTTCACTCCCACGAGACCCAGGAGGAGCTCTACTTCGTCCATCGCGGCACGATCGAGATGGAGTTCGGCGACGGCTCGGTCGAGCGCATGCAGGCGGGCAGCTTCGCCCGCGTGGACGCCCCCACCCAGCGCAAGGTGCGCAACGTGGGCGAGGGCGACGCCGTCTACCTCTGCGCCGGCGGCAAGGACGGCTATGTCGGGCGCGACGGCATCGCGGCGAGCCACGAGGAGGCGGCGGGCGGCCCCCCGGGCGCCCAGGGCGCCGGCTTCTCGACGAAGTCCTGAGCCGCGCTCGACGGCGGCCGCGCGCGCGAGCAGGACAACTCGGATGGCGCGCGGCGAGGGTCTCGAGATCAGCGGCGGACCCACCATCCCGCTCGCGGAGATCACCCTGCGCACCAGCCGCTCCTCCGGCCCGGGCGGACAGCACGCCAACGTCACCGCCTCGCGGGTGGAAGCGAGCTTCGATGTGCTCGCGTCGCCCTCGCTGAGCGACTCTGAGCGCCGGCGGGCGCTCGCGCGCGTCGGCCCTCGCCTCGTGGCGGTCGCCCAGGACGAGCGCTCCCAGGCGCGCAACCGCGAGCTCGCCCTGGCTCGCCTGAGCGAACGGCTGGCACGCGCCCTGGCGACCCCCAAGCGCCGCCGGCCCACCCGTCCGACCGCGGCCTCGCGCGAGCGGCGCCTCCAGGCCAAGCGCAGGGGAGCCGAGCGAAAGCGCGAGCGTCGTCCTCCCGAAGACTGACTTCGGACCGCGCTACTGAAGGAGCTCCCTGACGGCGCGCTGATGCAGGCGCCCGAGCGAGGTTTTCTCCGGATGGAAGCCGATCGCGCTCCACAACAGGGTCGCGGCCGGCGCCCAGGAGATCATCAGGTAGACGCCCACCACGAGCGTGGCCGCGCGCAGCCTGCGCGAGCTGGACAGCGCGGCGAGCGGCAGCACCCACAGCACGTACCACGGCAGCACCCAGCTGAGCGTGACCAGCAGGGCGATGTTGGCCCAGCCGGAGGCGGTGATCGACTCCCTGCATCGCCACGCCTGCACGCAGCACAGCAGCACGACCCCGAACAGAAGGATGCTCAGATCGAGGTGCAGAGCTTCGGTCTCACCGCCCTTGCCGAGCGCCAGGCCGAGCAGGTTGGGAACGCTCTCGCTGGTCACGAGCCGGCTCTGGGTGCTCAGGTCGGGGATGTGCAGCCCGAACGCGGTCAGGCTCACCGCGCCGATCAGCACGCATGCCGCGGCCATCCCGAGCGCCACCTGGAGCAGCCGCCTGGGGGTGCGCAACAGGCCCGCCAGCACGACCGGGATCAGCACCACCCCGGAGGCCTTGATACCCACCGCCGTCACGAATGCGGCGCCCGCACCGATCTCCAGAGGCGAGGGCGGCCACAGCCAGCCGAGCAGCCGCCGCCCGGCGGTGCCCGGCGGTGCCTGGGCGGCCGGACGCGCCGGTGCCGGCTCGAGGATCTGCTGCGTCCAGTGCGCCTCCGAGGCCTGCGCGCTGTCGGTGAGCTGCGGGCCGCCGGGCGGCGTGCCGCGGCGCCGGGCTCTCGCGAGGAGCATCAGATAGAAGCCGAGCACGATGAAGAAGACCATCAGGAAGTCGTTGTGGTCGCCCCCCAGCCCCCACACGAGGACGATCGGGTTCAGGCCGACGAGCACGATCGCCGCGACCGGGTCGCGGCCCAACAGCCGCGCGCATCGCCACACCAGGAAGATCGTGGCGAGGCTGAACAGGGCGAGGACGCCCTTGAGCGCCCAGAACGACGCCGCGACGCCGAGCGGAACGACGGCGAACGTGAGGATCGTGAACAGCGGACCGTAGGGACTCAGCAGCTCATGCCAGTTGCTGAGGGCATAGCTCGGGTCGTCGTGCGGCGCGAAGATCGGAATCGTCGTGTAGGGGTTGAGGCCGTGCACGACCTCCATGCGCCCGTAGTTGATGTAGTTGAAGACGTCGGTCAGCGCCATCGGCGGGGCGAGCAGGAAGATCGCCTGCACCGCGAGGATCGTCGCGATCACCCAGCTCGCGCGCAGCCGCCCCGCGTAGGCGACGCCGAACAGGTAGGCGACATACATGACCCCGAGCGCGGCCGTGAACATGTACCTCAGCGTGTTGCCGTTGCGGGTCAGGCCCGGCCACAGGCCGCCCAGCGGCCCGGCCATCCAGCCGGGGAAGAAGCTCGTATGGGTGGTCGGGGAGAGCAGGCTCGGCCGGTCGGCCGCCATGAGGACCAGGAACACGCTGCAGGCGATGATGATGATCAGCGCCGAAACGCCGATCCGCACCTGGATGCCGGCGCGCGAGACGGCCCTGGCCCCGGGGCGCGAGAGCCCACGACGGCCGGTGGCCGGGGGATCGGCCGGCGGTGCGTCCCGGAGGGGAAATGTGCTCGCGTCGCTCGACATGCGTGAGGGCCCGCCGGAGCGGGCCCTCAGAGACTAAAGCTTCGTGACGCTCCTCAGATCGTCTGGACGTTCACGGCCTTCGGGCCCTTGTCGCCCTGCTCGGGGTCGTAGGACACCTTGGCGCCCTCCTGCAACGAGCGGTAACCCTCGCCGTTGATACCGGTGTGATGGACGAACAGGTCCTTGTCGCCGTCGTCGGGGGTGATGAAACCGAACCCCTTGTCGTCGCTGAACCACTTGACTGTGCCAGTTGGCATGTGGGAACTCCTCCACGGTATGTGCGTGCTGCTACGCGGAGGATGCTGCTCAGAGCTTCGACCTGCGAGCGCTTGCACTGCTTTCAGCCGGACTAGATGCCGGCCATTCAGGACGACCGTAGCAGGTCCCCGCGGAGGAGTGTTGTCGATATGTTGCAGCCCCCGATCGGGCGTCCGCGGCCCGATCGGGCGACCGGGACGGCTACGGTGGGTCGATGGGCGATGGGCCTGTCTCGCAGTCGGCGTCCGGGACGGCCGGATCCCGTCAGGACCCGCAGGACGGTCCGTCGCTGTTCAGGCACCTGTTCTCGGGAGGCGAGCCCGGCACCGCCGCGCAGATCGTGGCCGCGTGGGGACTGCCCGAGCGCGGCGCGAGCGCCGGCGAGCGTCCCCATCTGATGCTCAACATGGTCAGCACGGTCGACGGCCGCGCGACGCTCGGCGGCCTGTCCGGTACGGTCGGAAACCGGGCGGACCGGGAGCTCTTCCACGAGCTGCGCGGCGCCGTCGACGCCGTGATGGCCGGCGCGGGCACCGTGCGGGCCGAGCGCTACGGCAGGATCATTCGCGACGAGGCACGCCGCCGGGAGCGGAGCGAACGGGGCTTGAGCGAGGAACCGCTGGCCTGCATCGTGTCGGGACGGCTGTCATTGTCGCCGGAGATCCCGCTGCTCGCCGATCCCGGCGCTCACGTCGTCGTGCTGACCTCATCGCAGGCGAGCCTGCCGCCGACCGGCGCCCGCGTCGACTACGTCCGAGCCCAGCGCGGCGGGCGGCTGGACATGGCGGCGGCGCTGGCCGAGCTGCGCCGGCGCTTCGCCGTCGGCACGCTGCTCTGCGAGGGCGGTCCGCACCTCAACGACGAGCTGCTGGCCGCGGGGCTGGTGGACGAGATTTTCCTCTCGATCTCCCCCAAGCTGGCCGGAGGCGACCCGATGACGGGCGACCCGGCCCTGCGGATCCTCGCCGGTCGCGAGTTCGAGCCTCCGATCGAGCTCGAGCTGAGGGATGCCCTCGACAGCGATTCCGACCTGTTCCTGCGCTACGGCGTGCGCGCCTCCGCGGGCGCGCGGGTCTCGCGCGAGACGATGCTCAACAGCTCGCTCGCCAGCTGACGCCCTTCGGCGGCCACCCGGGGCGTGGCCGCGATGCGCACCACCACCTCCTCCCCGTCGAGCTCCTCGAGCGTGATACGGGGCACGTCGCGCAGAGGTGTCTCAAGGGTGCTCTCGAGCAGCTCCTGCAGGTCGCTCGGGGTCATGCCGGGGCGCAGGCGCGCGCGCAGGTTGACGGCCTCGGGCTCGCGCAGCGGGAGCACGGCCACGTTGAGCACCACGCTGTTGGGCACCATGATCGAGTCGTCGCCGCGGGCGAACGTGGTGTAGAGCAGGCCCAGCGAGCTGACGGTGCCCTCGACCTGTCCGCCGATCGGGCCGCCCTGCAGCCGAACGCGATCGCCGACGCGGAACGGGCGTGCGCTGAGCAGCACGGTGCCCGCGATCACGTTGCCGAGCGTCTGCTGCGCGGCGAGCCCGAGGATCACCGCCGTGAACGCTCCGCCCACCGCGAGCGTGCGCGTTTCGATGCCGGCCACGCGCAGCGCCACGAGCAGCGCCAGCCCGACGGTGGCCAGACGGATCAGGAAGCCGACCGTCCCCGCCGTGCCGGGGTCCAGGCGGCGGAACAGGGCCGGGCCGAAGCTGCGACCGACATCCCGCGCGATCGCCCAGCCGAGGATCACGAGCGCGATCACCGTCGCGATCGTGATGGGCGTTTCCAGAGCCGGTTCGAGCACCTTGTGGGCGGGGACGATCGTGCCCCGCGACCCGCGCGTCGCCGCCACGTCGCTCCCCAGCAGGCTCACGCGGTTGTCGTAGATCACGACGACCAGCGCGAACAGCGGCACGAGCAGGAACGCCTCCACCCGTGCCCGCTTGACGACCCGGGGGCTGACCTGCCGCAAGAGGCCCACCTCCTGCCAGGCGTGGCTTCGGGTCTCGAACATCTTGGGCGGGGTTTTCGGGACGGGCATGGTGCTCAGAAGATGGTCGCAGGTCGCAATTCGGCCCCGCGCGGCAGCCGGACCGCCTCCGCGCGGCCGGCGACGCTCGCAGGGCTGCTCAGGTCTGCGTGTAGATGACCATCGCCCCGCCGAAGACGAGGCAGTAGATCGCGAAGGGGATCAGCGTTTTGGTCTTGAAGTAGCCGACCAGGAAGCGAACCGTGATGACCGCCGTCACCGCTGCGCTCGCACATGCCACGATCGATTGGCCGCGAACGCCGTTGCCGAGGTGACCGAGCAGGTCGGGAAGCTTGAACAGGCCCGCCGCGAGGATGATCGGCGTGGCGAGCAGGAAGGCGAAGCGGGCCGAGTCGCTGTGATCCATGCCGCGGGCCAGGCCGGCGCCCATCGCCACACCGTCGCGGCTGATGCCGGCCACGAGCGCGGTCGACTGCGCCGCGCCGATGACGAAGGACTCGCGATACTCGAGCGTGTCGAGCTCGCGTCCTCCGTCCGCCTTGGCGCCCTCGCGGATCGCCAGTTCGCGCACCGCCGCTCGGCGGCGAAACCACTCGGCGCCGAACAGGATGAGGCCATTGACCATCAGGAAGATGGCGGCGATCTCGGGCTTGGCGGTGAGCGTTCGCAGCTGGTGCTCGAAGGCCAGCCCGATGACTCCGGCCGGAATGCTCGCGATGATGATCAGCCAGGCCAGGCGCTCGGTCGGCGTCTCCGCGCGGCGGGTTGACAGCGTGCGGAAGAAGGCGCGCACGATCTGCTTCCAGTCGCTCCAGTAGAAATACAGGAGGCCGAGCGCGCTTCCCACGTGCAGCAGCACGACGAACGCGAGCCAGAAGGACTCGGATTCCGACTGGGCCTTGACGAGCTCGTTCCAGCCGAACAGGGTCGGGAACAGCACCGTGTGACCCAGGCTCGAGATCGGGAACAGCTCGGTCACGCCCTGCAGGACGCCGAGCACGATCGCCTGGAAATAGGTGATCGCCGAGGCCAGGGGGATCGACAGCGCGCTGATCATCGCGCCGGAGAGCTTAGAGCGTGAGACCCCGCCGATCCGCAGGCGGGCTGTCATGTGGCCCGCCGCCGGGACGAGCGCGTACCCTCCGCGCGATGCCGGCGGACGACTCCCAGCGGCGCCCGGCGCTCGTCGAGATCGGCCGCGAGTGGGGGCGCATCGGCTGCATCGGGTTCGGTGGCCCGCCGGCGCACATCGCGCTGTTCCGGCGCCTGTGCGTCGAGCGGCGCCGATGGCTGAGCGAGCACGAGTTCGAGCGGGCCGTGGCGGCGACCAACCTGTTGCCGGGACCCGCCTCCACCCAGCTCGCCATCTATTCGGCCTGGCGCCTTCGCGGCACGGCGGGAGCGCTCCTCGGCGGGCTCTGCTTCATCCTGCCCGGCCTCGTCCTGATGCTCGTGCTCTCGGCGCTGTTCCTGTCGGGCTCGCCGCCCGTCTGGCTGCGCGGGGCCGGCATGGGTGCCGGCGCGGTGGTGCCGGCGGTCGCGGCGCGCGCGGGGTCGGACCTCGCGATCCCGATCTGGCGCCGCACGGCGCCCAGCGGGCGCGGGCCCGTTCTCGCCTACGCCCTGGCCGGGGCGCTCGCGGCGGCCCTCGTGGCGCCGTGGCTCGTGCTCGTGCTGCTCGCCTGCGGCGCCGCCGAGCTCGCCAGGCGTGGACTGGCCGGCGCCGGCGCGGGCCTGCACGCCTGCGCGCCCGCCCTCGCGTTCGCGGCAAGCCGGCGCGCGACCTTGCTGACGGGCCGCTCGACGGCCTCCTGGCCGCTGATCGTCGCCGCCTCCGATTCCGGTGGCCTGGGCGCCCTCGCCTGGACTGCGCTGAAGGTCGGCGGCCTGGCGTTCGGCGGCGGCTTCGTGATCGTCCCGCTGATGCAGTCGGACGCCGTGAGCACCTACCACTGGATGACCCACGGCCAGTTCCTGAACGCGGTCGCCCTCGGGCAGGTCACCCCTGGGCCACTCCTGCAGACCGTCGCGGCGGTCGGCTATGCGGCGGACGGACTGCCGGGCGGGCTGCTGGCCGCCGCGGTCGCGTTCGCTCCCTCGTTCTGCTTCGTCCTGCTCGGAGCCTCGAGATTCGACGCGCTGCTCGTCAACCGGCGCGCGGCCGGCTTTCTCGCGGGCGCCGCGCCCGCCGCCGCCGGGGCGATCGTGGGGGCGTCCGTGCCGCTGGCGGCGGCGATCGCGGAGAGCTGGCAGTACGCCGTGCTCGCCGGGGCCGCGATCGCCCTGCTGCCCCTGCGCCGCGCGATCGTGCCGACCCTCCTGCTCGGGGGGGCCGCTGGCATTCTCTCAGCGCTGCTTGGCGGACCGATCCCGGGGTGAGGGCTCGTTCGCGAGATCCCCGCCAGCTGCCCGCGATTCCCCGACCAGCGGCATGTTAAGAAATGGAGAGAGGCCTTCCGCTGCGCGGTGAACGCTTGGTAGGTTGCGGTTTCAGCTTGGCCGCGTCAATGGAGGAGCGGGTCCTGGCGACGGGATCGTGCGGAGAACATGCGGTTACCCCTTTTTTCACACCTTCCTCACCACTCGAGGGCAAGTAACCCTTGGTCGTCGTCGGTGAAGCGATGAGGCCTGCGGCTGGCGAGCGCGCCTTCGATCTGACGGTTTGCCTGCTCCTGGCGCCGGCGGCGCTCCTGATTGGCGCAATCACGGCGCTGCTGATCTACATTGACTCGCCCGGCTCCGTCTTCTATCCCTCGACAAGAGTCGGCCGCAATGGCCACACATTCGAGATGCTCAAGTTCCGAAAGATGCGACGCTCCGCCCGCGGCGGTCCGCTGACGATGAGCGACGACGAGCGCTTCACCCCGATCGGCCGCTTCCTCGCGATGACCAAGCTGGACGAGCTCCCGCAGCTGTGGAACGTAATCAGGGGCGAGATGCGCCTGGTCGGCCCCCGGCCAGAGGTGCCCGAGTTCGTCGCGCGGTACCGCGAGGAGTACGCGCAGGTCCTTGCGGTGCTACCGGGCATCACCGGCCCCGCAGCCGTCACGTACGCGAGCGAGTCGCATCTGCTGAGCCTCCATCACGATCCGCTGCGCTTCTACCAGGACGCGATCATGCCGCGCAAGATCGAAATCGACCTGGACTACATCCGCACGCGCACCCTCCACGGAGACCTGAGGATCCTGGCCCAGACCATACTGCTGCCCCTGTCGAAGATGGTACGGCAGATGATCGGCGATCCCCGGGTGCGCCGAGTCGAGGCGGGACTCCTGCTGGGCGGATGCGCGCTGCTGCTGTTCACCTTCGCGCTCGCCAGCAGCGGCAGCGCCTAGCGATGGCGAGCCGGCCGGCGGAGCGCGGGCACCGACTCGTCGCGATGATCGCAGCTACGATCGCGGCCGGCGGCCTGACCGCTGCGGTGGCACCCACTGCCGCCCACGCGGCCGATGGCCGGTCGGCGGCATCGACGCCCGCCCATCGACAGTCGCTCGTCCGCAAGGCCGCGCCCGCACATCGCAAGCCCAAGAGCAGCAAAGACAAGCGCAAGCCGGTAAAACGCCAGCCCCCGTTGAAGATGATCTGGGGCCCGCTCACGCTGCCGGACGGCTCGTCGGCATTTCCGACCTACCACCAGCTCGGCGTGAAGGTGCTCGAGTTGCAGCTGGTTTGGTCGTCCACGGCGCTCAGACGCCCCAACGAACCGACGAACCCCGCCGACCCGGCGTACACCTGGCCGCCTGAAATCGAACAGGCGCTCTATAGGGCGGCCGAATGGGGCATCTCGGTCGCCCTACTAATAAAAGGCACCCCCGCATGGGCCAACGGCGGCCAGAACGGGAGCTGGGCGCCAACCAACGCGAGCGACTTTGCGAACTTCGCGCGGGCGGCCGGGCAGCGATACCCGTCGGTCCACTATTGGATGATCTGGGGCGAGCCGAACGGCCCCAACTTCAACCCCATGCCCCCCAACTCGCCCGTGGGCCCGCGGCGCTACGCGCTGCTGCTGGACGCGGCCTACGGCGCGCTGAAGGCGGTCAGCAAGTCGAACATCGTGATCGGCGGCATGACCTGGAGCGCGGGTCCGGTTCGTCCGCCCGACTTCATCCGCTGGATGCGCCTGCCGAACGGCCAGCCCCCGCGTCTCGACTACTACGGCATGAACCCCTACTCGACGCGCTTTCCCAAGCTGGAAGGCCCTCCCTCCGAAATCTCTGAAAACCTGCACCTCCCCCAAGCGCGTCCGAAGAAGGGCAAATATCCGCTCTCGAAGGTCCGCGACATCGACGACATAGAAGTCCTGCACAAGGAACTCGCCGTCGCCTACAAGCACCGACGCGGCGGCGGGCCCAAGCTGTGGCTGTCGGAGTTCTCGATATCGAGCGACAGCCCGAACTACGCTTTTGAATACTTCGTCAGTCGCCCTACCCAGGCGCTCTGGGTAAAAGCCGCCTTCAAACTGGTGGATTCCGTCTCCTACGTCGCCGGGCTCGGCTGGTTCGAGCTCCTGGATCAGCCCGCTTCGATCCCGGAACACCTCACCGAGGGTCTGCTCACCGCCGAAGGTACGCCCAAGCCGGCCTTCAACGCCTACGCACGGGCGCCATAGAGTAGGGAAACCTCGTGCGGATCGCGATGCTGCTGCACAAGTCGGTCGAGTTCGACTCGCGCGTGCGTCGCGAGGCCGGCGCGCTGGCCCGCGACGGCCACGATGTGACGGTGCTCGAGCTGGCCGATGTCGCCGCCGGCGAGCGGCTCGACGGGTTCAGCCGACGGGCGGTTCAACCACCGCGGTGGGTGCGCCGGCTCTTACCGTTCCACGTTTACCGGGTGGCCTTCCTCCTCGGGTTCGTCCAGGGACTGCGGCGGCTGCGCCCAGACGTGGTGCACGCCCACGACGCGGCGATGCTGCTTCCCGGGATCGTCGGTGCGCGGCTCACGGGGGCACGGCTGGTCTACGACTCACACGAGCTCGCCACGAGCGTGCCCTACCGGGAGCGGGCGTGGGCCTCTTTCGTGGGGGCGATCGAGCGCATCGCGATTCCCCGCTGCGCAGCCGTCATCACCGTCTCCGACGGGATCGCCCGGCGGCTGCGGGCGCGCTACGAGCTGAAGGACGACCCCACGGTCGTGCGAAACGTCTCGGAGCTCACGATCCGCGGTGAGGGCGGGCTGCGCGCGCGGATGGGACTGGACGCGCAGACGCCCCTCGTCCTGCATCAGGGGGCGCCTGCCCCCGCGCGTGGCTGCGAGGTGCTCGTCGAGGCGATCGCGCACATGGAGGGGGTGCACCTCGCCTTTCTCGGGGATCCCGAGCCCGGCTACGCCGAGCAGCTGCGCGCGGTCGTGCGCCGGCGGCACATGGAGGACCGCGTCGCACTGCTGGCGAGCGTGCCGCTCGCCGAGCTGCTCGCGAACACCGCCGAGGCCGACGTGGGCGTGACGCTCCTGCAGGACACCTGCGAGAACCATCGCCTGGCGCTGCCCAACAAGCTGTTCGAGTACATCGCCGCCGGGGTGCCGGTCCTCGCCAGCTCGCTTCCCGAAACGCGGCGGCTGGTCGAGCGCCACGGCGTGGGATGGTGTGCGGCCCCCGAGGATCCCCACGCGGTGGCCGATGCGCTCGAGCTGGCGCTCGGTCATCGCGGAGACGTGGCCCTTGCGGAGCGCCTGCGTAACGCCGCCGCGGAGCTGTGCTGGTCTCGCGAGCAACGGCGCCTGCTCGGACTCTACGACAGGCTCGGCGGGGCCCCGGCGGCGCGGGAGGACCTGCGCGAGCCCGTGCTCGCGAGCGCCTGAGGCGCCTCACCGGCGGGCCAGCACGAGGCGATGCGACCGCAGCGCGCTGAGCCGCGCGAGCGGCCGGTAGAGTCGCCCGGCGCGACGGGCGAGCGGCGGAGCGAGCGTGATCGCGTGCACGGTGAGCTCGCCCGCCAGCGCCGAGCGGAGCTCGGCGAGGCGAACGAGCCGCGTGTGGCGATTGGGTGTGGGCCAGCGCGGCTCCCAGATCGCCACGGCCCCGCCCGGAGCCAGAACGCGGAGCGCCTCGCAAAGCGAGGTCGCGGCGTCCTCGGCCGAGCCCATCGATGAGAGAACCGTGAACAGCGTCACGAGTGAGCAGCTTGCGTTGGGGAGGGGCAGCCTTCGCAGGTCCCCCTGCGCGATCCTCGCCCCCGGCACGCGCGCGGCGGCCGCCCGGGCGCGCTCGGCGAGCAGCTCGACCCCGACGAGCCGGGCCGCTGCGACGCCCTCTCCGCGCAGGCGCTCGAGCCACCAGCCGGTACCACAGCCCGCGTCCAGCAGCAGGCCGTCACCGGTGAGTGCGTCCGGCACGAGCTCGAGCATCGCCCCGACGAGCTCCGCGCGGATCGCGGCGTTTCCCGAGTTTCGCGCATCCCAGGCGCGCCGCCTGTGCGGGTCGGCGCGGTAGCCGGCATAGATGCGCGCGATCCGCTCGTGCTCGGCGGCGCGGTTTACTTCCTCGGCGTGCGTGTGCTGTTCCTCACCCACTACTACCCCCCCGAGCTCGGCGCGGCGCCCGCACGCATCGCCGCGCTCGCGCGGGGCCTGGCCGAGCGCGGGCTTGAGGTCAGTGTGCACACGGGCTTCCCACACTACCCCTCCGGGACGATCGCGGCTCCCTATCGAAACCGCCGGCTGCTGATCGAGCGCGAAGGGCCGGTGCGGGTGCTGCGCAGCGTGGTCTATCCGGTGCCCAACCGCGGCTTCACCCGCCGCCTTGCAAACCACGCCGCCTTCGCGGCGGGTGCGCTGGCCAGCGCCTCCGCGGCAGGGCCCGTAGACGTCGTCGTGGCCGAGACGCCGCCGCTGTTCACGGCGGCCGCCGGTGCCGCCTACGCCCGCCAGAAGGGTGCCCGGCTCGCGCTCAACGTCTCAGACCTGTGGCCCGAGAGCGCGATCGAGCTCGGCGCGCTGAGCGACGGCCGCGCAGCCGCCGCAGCCCACGTGCTCGCCCGCCTATGCTACGGGCGCGCCTCGCTGATCACGGCCCCGACGGCGGGTATCGTCGAGGCACTGGGCACGCATCCTCAGGCGCGCGGGAAGCTCGTCCAGATCCCGCCGGCGGTTGATCTGGAGCGCTTCGCGTGGGTGCGCTCGAGCCCTCCGCGGACCGACGCGCCGCTGCGTGTCCTCTACGCCGGAACGCTCGGGATGGCACAGGGCGCGCTGACGCTGATCGAGGCGGCCGCGCTTGCCGGACCGCAGCGCGTCGAGCTGACGATTGCCGGGGAGGGCCCCGACTTCTCGCCGATCCGCCGCGAGATCGACCGACTCGGCCTATCCAACGTAAAGCTGCTCGGCGCGGTGCCGGCGGAACGGATCCCGAGCCTCTTCGAGGAGGTCGACGCCGGCGTGGTGCCGCTGCGCGACCGTGAGATCTTCGCCGGCGCGCTCCCGACCAAGCTGTTCGAGGTCCTCGCCGCGGGCAAGCCGGCGATCGTGGGCGCTCGGGGGGAGGCGGCGGAGCTCGTGCTCGCGGCCGGCGCCGGGCTCGCGGTTCCGCCCGAGGACCCGCGGGCCCTCGCCGGCGCGTTCGCGCGCCTGAGGGACGATCCAGGGTTGGCCGTCGCGATGGGCCGGCGCGGCCGCGAGCTGGCCCGTCAGTTCGATCGCCCGGCGGCCGTTGAGCGCTGGTGGGAGTTGCTCACGGCGCTTGCGCCGGCGCCTCCTCCGTGAGGAGGATGCCGGTCGCGAGGAGGATCTCGTCGGCCGCGCTCTCGGGCGAGCAGTCGGCGCCGTTGATGTGGACGTCGGGGTCGAGCGGAGCCTCATAGGGCGCATCCACCCCGGTCACCGCACGAATTTCCCCGGCACGTAGGCGGGCATAGATGCCCTTGGGGTCGCGAGCCTCGCACACCCGCAACGGCGTGTCGATCCACACTTCGTGAAAGCTCAATCCGGCTGCATCGTGGATCCTCCGTGCGCGACGACGATCCTCCGCGTAGGGCGAGATCAGCGACACGATCGCCACCAGGCCGGCTCCCGCGATCAGCGCGGCGACATGCGCCGTGCGCCGCGCCTGCTCGGTGCGGTCCTCCGGTGAGATGCCGAGATCGCTGCTCAGACCCCTGCGCAGCAGATCTCCGTCGAGCAGCACGGCCACGACCCCCCGGCGGGTGAGCCCGCGCTCGATGGCGCCGGCGATGGACGTCTTGCCGGCTGCGGAAAGCCCGGTGAGCCACAGCGTGGTCCCCGAGCGATCCGACCTCCGAGGAACCTCGCCTGCGCTTTCGACGTTGGGCATCCGACGAAACTCTATAGCCCGAGACCCCACCGCCGTGCGCCTAGGCCCGACCACCGGTTTGCGCGAGCTGCCGGAGCCCGACGTCGCGCGGGTCGAGCGCCAGGGCGCGCCCGTAGTAGACGCGCGCCTGCGCGAAGTTGCCGCCGCGCGCCTCGAAGTCCCCGAGCAGGCCAAGTGGCACGAGACTTTCGGGCAGCAGTTTCCGGGCATCCTCGAGTTGCGCCTGGGCGCCTGGACGATCGCCCATGCTCTCGAGCGCCGAGGCCTCCAGATAATGTGGTTCAACCGACCAGGGGTCGAGGCTGGAAGCCGTCCGCGCGTCCGCGAGCTGGGCCGCCGGCGAGTCGCCGAGCTGATCGCGCGCCTGGCGGACATAGAAGTCCGAGAGGTACAGGCAGAGCACGAGCACGAGCGCTACGAGCAGGCCCGCGGCGGCCGGGAGGACGCTCCATCGCCGGGCGCCCGCTCGCGGCATGGGGGGCTGCGGGTCGCGCACGGCTGGCGCATGCCCCCCCGCCGCGGCCGTGGAGGATCGCGCGAGCAGCGCGGCGGCGACGCCCAGGCAGAGCACTCCGAGGGCGGTCAGTCCGGGGATTCGCCACATCCAGTCCACCAGCGACTGCCCGAGGAACGTCGCCCCCGCGGCGGTCAATCCGACGACGTTGCGGCGAACATCGAGCGGCGCACCGGGCCACCAGCGTTTGAACGAGCCGACGAGCCCGACGAGGATCGCCGCGAACAGCGCCAGCCCCACTGCGCCGAGTTCGGCGCCGATCTGGAACAGGAGCCCGTGAGGATCGCTGAGGTTTCGTTCGGTGCGCCGCAGACGGTAGTAGCCGAATTCATACGAGCCCTCCCCCACGCCGCCCACTGGAGCCGAGCGGAACTCGAGCGCGGCGACCCGCCACAGGTCATAGCGCTGGCCGCCGGTCGAGGTGTAGCGCACCGCGGAGGTACTCGTCGTTTCAAGGCTCTTGAACTCCTTCCACTTGACCTGCAGCTCGTGGACCGGATTGCCGTGGACGGCGACCGCACCGCCCACCAGCAACGCCGCCAGTGCCACGAAGAGCCCAGCGCGGGCGACGGCGCGCACGCGCGCCATCTCCGAGCTCGCGGGGCGCAGGCCGGTGTCGAACACCGCGAGCAGAAAGCCGATCGCCATGGACAGGAGCACCAGCGCCGACAGGGCGAGGGCCGCCGCGGTGATGTCCCCGGCGCTGACCACCCCCCCGTTGCCGGTGAACGCGTGGTAGGGCCGCAGGAGCAGGGGCGCAGCGCCGGCGAGCAGCAGCACGCTGAGGAGTGCCAGCCACAGACGGCGCATCCGGTCGGGCCCGAGCAGGAACACGACGAGCGCCCCGCAGCCGAGGCCGAGCACGACACCACGAGACTGGGTGAGAAAGGCGAGGCCCAGCATCAGCACGGCCAGACCGAAGCAGATCGCCCGCAACGCGCGGGCGCGACCGCGCGTCGCCGCGGTCACGATCAGCGGCCAGTAGGCCATGCAGAACAGCAGCGCCGTGGCGTTGCGATATTCCACCGGCCCGTTGAGCCGTCCGGCGAGGAAGATCGACGGTCCGTCCACGAGCATCCTGCCGAGCGTGTAGAGGGCGATCAGGGCAATGCCGGCGACCACGCCCCGGCCGGCGACGCGCAGCGAGCGGATGTCGCCGACCGCGATAAGCGGAAGCGTGAGGATCGCCGCGTACATCCCCTGCCTGCCGGCGCCTTCGAGGGCCGCGCCGGGCGACCCGGCCCAGATCGCGGAAAGCGCCGCCCAGGCCGCCAGGCCCCAGGCGCCGGAGAGAGCCACAGCCAACCAGCGATCGGGCAGGCGCTGCGTTCCGCGGCACAGGACGAGCGTCAGCAGCAGCAGCAGGATGAACATCGTCGGCGGCGCCCACTGGGCGATGTCGAACGCGCCGGCGTAGACGGTTGCGAGCAGCAGCAGGGCGAGCACGAGCACGGTCGGCGCGAGGAGGGGCCAGATCGACCCCTCCCGCCCCGCTCCCTCCGATCGTCGAGGGAGCGTGCTGCCATCACCAAAAAGCAACGAGTTCGCCACATCCGGGGTGGCGAGCTCGTCTATATTCGCTGCCATGAGGAGGCTTGGGTTCGTGGGGGGTGCCGTGGCGACATTCGCGTTGGTGGTCGGCGTCCCGACCGGGGCCGCCGCGGTCAGCACGACCGTGAAAACCGACCCCCGCGCGAGCAGTCCCGCGGGGACCATTTACCAAATACCCCTGAATAGTGCCCGACGCAATGCGGCCCCGGTGTTACCTGGTGGTAGCCATGGGGGTGGCCCCGGCGGCGGCGGCGGGCCTGGAGGCTCCTCGATCCACTCCGAAAACGGCTTTGGATCGTCCTCGAAGGTGCCCGGCGTCGGTGCGGCGGGTCTGAAGGTCGCCACGGGGGCTCCGGCCGCGCACACCTCCGCCGGCTCCTCCTCGTTTCCCACCTTCCTGCTGATCGCGCTGATCGCGGCGGCAGCGGTCGCGGTGGGCGTGCTCGCGACCGCCGTGAAGCGACGGCTGGATGACGGTGCCGAGTACCCTGTGGACACCTAGCCCGAATCGAGATGGAGGGCGCACACCCATCGCGACGGAGGGTTCGGCGGTACGCAGCCTCCTACTTGTGCGCAACGGCGTCGACCACGACGCGCGCGTGCTCCGCGCGGCCCGCGTGGCGGAGCGGGCGCTTCAGGGAACCGCGCTCGTGGTCGGCGTGGCAACGGCCACCGCGCCCGCCGGTACATCGATCGTGGAGGGCGTGCCGGTCCTCAGGCTGCGGGCGGGCGCGCCAGGCCTGAAGCGACTGGCCGGGGTGCTCAACGCCGTCCTCTCGGGCGTCGGCACGCCGGGCAGGCGAGAGCGGAGCGCCCGGGCGACAGCGCTCGACGGGGTCAGCGACTCCGCCGAGACCTCGCCGGTCGGCTCTTCCACCCCTCTGAGCCTGCCAGCGCGCGCGCGACGCATCCTCAGTGGACTCGCGTTCGCGCGCCAGGCGGTCGCCGTGGGGCGCCAGACGAAGCCCGTCCTCGTGCACGCCAACGACTGGAACACGATGTGGGCCGGCCTGGCGATCAAGCTCAGCTGCGGAGCACGTCTGGTCTATGACAGCCACGAGCTGTGGCCGGACCGTAACGGCCGCTGGGAGCGCCGGCCCTGGCTGCTCGCCAGCGAGGCCCTGTTCGTCCGCGCAGCGGACGAAGTGATCACGTCGAGCGCAGGCTATGCCGATGTGCTGGCGCGCAGGTACGCCATCGTTCGACCGGCGGTCGTGCGCAACATCCCCGAGCGTCCCGGGGTAACCGGGCGGCGCCTGCTCGCGGGCGGCGGCCCGCGCGAGCGGACCGACCTCGGCCTGCTCTCGCGATGCGTCGTCTACGTGGGCGGGCTGATGCCCGGCCGGGGTCTCGAGCAGATGATCGACGCGCTCGTGCACCTCCCCGACGTCCGCCTGCGAGCGATCGGTCCCGGGGCGCCGGACTATCGCTCGAGCCTCACGACGCGCGCGACCGCGGCCGGGGTCGGGGACCGTATGGAGCTTCGCGACCCGGTCGCCCCCGGCGACGTGCAGAGCGCCCTTGCCGGAGCAGCCGCGGGCCTGTGCCTGATCCAGCCAATCTGCCGCTCCTATGAGCTGTCGCTCCCCAACAAGCTCTTCGAGTATGCGGCCGCGGGAGTGCCGGTGCTCGCCAGCGACGTGCCCGTGATCGCGGCCGTCGTGCGGGGCGAGGGCATCGGCGAGGTCGTCCCCGCCGGGGGCCCGAGGGTCATCGCCGCGAGCCTCGAGCGCCTGCTCACGCCCGACGGCTGGCGGCTCGCGGCCGAGCGCGTGAGGGAGTTCGCCGATGCTCACGACTGGCCCCGCGAGGCCCGCACCCTGATGCGGGTCTACCAGCGCGCGGCCACGCTCGTCACGTGAGCGTGCTCGCAAGCGACGCGCTCGTGGATGGCGCCGGGAACGCCCGTGCTCCCGATGGCCCCCAGGCCGTGAGCTTTTCCGGCTGGCTGATCGACGCGCGCGAGTTCGAGCCCCATCCCGACCCGACTGCCGCCGAGCTCGACGCGATCATCGCCCGGCTAACCGCCGCGGCCGGCGCGTGCAGGGACCTCGAGATCGGCTATCTGCCGGTGCTGGTGCCGGCCAAGCGCAACATCGTCAGAGCGGCACCGTCGAGCGACCGTGGTTGGGTGGGTGAGCTGAACGCGCGCGTGCGTGATCTCGACGATGTCGAGGTGGTGAACCTCGTCTCGGTGCTGCGCCACGCCTCCCGCCACGGACCCTGCTACCAGCGCACGGACGCGGATTGGAATGACCTCGGCGCCTTCTTCGTCGCGCGGGCGCTGTTGAAGGAGGCGCACAAGACGGTTCCTGCGCTGCGCCCGGCGCCGCTCGCCGATCTCCATCTTCGTCCGGTGCCCGCCTACCGCGGGACGCTGAGCGACGCGCCCAGGCTCCCGCCGCCGGACGGGGAGCTGCTCGATCGCGGACCTGAGGCCGGACCCGAGGAGGGTCTAGCCACGGATATGAGCCGGCTCCGAGCGCGCCGGATGCCGGTGGAGGCCGAGCTCGCACAGGCGGAGCCGGTGCCGGCGCGCGTGTACGCCAGGGCAGAGGCGGAGGAGGGCGCACGCCTGGCGGTCGTTGGCGACAGCGCGGCGCTGCCCGTCGTCGTGTGGCTCGCCGAGCGGGCCCGGCGGACGACCTTCTTCTCCGCGCGCGAGCTGCCCCTGGCCCAGCTCGAGATCGAGCGCCCGCCGCTCGTCTTTCATCTGATTCGCGAAACGGAGCTGCTCGGGGCGGACGGGCCTCGCCGGGCGACATGAGCCGTGGCTGTGCGCCCGGCGGCTACGGACTCGCTCGTGCCGAGCCGAGGTGCGCGCCTAGGCCTTCGCTCACGAGGCGACACGTGAGCGCGTTGGTATAGCGGCGGCTCTGCTCCAGCTCCGTCGAGAACTCGCGCTGGCGTTCGCGAAGCAGCTCGCTCAGGCCCTGCCAGTCGGCCACTGCGAACCAGCGCGTCTCACGGGGAAGATGGGAGAGGAGCGGCTGTATGCTCGTCGCCGCCACCGGGACGCCACAGGCGATCGCCTCGGTGCACGGGATGCTCCAGCCCTCGCGATTGGCATTCTTGATGAACATCGCGCTCTCGAGATAGAGAGCCCTCATCTGTCGGTGGGTAAGCGTCGAGTGGATCACCTCCACGGCAGGCTGCCCCCGCTCGGGCGAATACTCTGCGGCGATCGAGCTGCGTGCCTGCTCGAACTCGCTCGGATGCCACTTCCAGGTCTTGATTCGCAACAGCACCTCGTCTGTGGCCGTGAAGGCGGCGTAGTAGGCACGCAGCGTGTGCTCCCAATCCTCCCTGGAATGGGGGCTCGGCTCGCCGAGCGCCTCGTGCACGGCGAGGAACGTGCAGCGGTGCCCGAGACCGGGGTAGTAAAGGGATGGATCGATGCCGATCGGGACCACCTCGATCGGGGTGCGCACGCCCAGCCGGCGCCAGACGCCGCGGTTCCACTCGGTGGGCGTGAAGATGAGATCGAGGGCATTGAGGATCTCGGGCCAGTCCCGCTTGCCCTCCTCGAGCGTCTCGCGCTCGTGCATCGTGAACGCGACCCGGTGGGCACCCGGCAGATGGACCTTCCGCATGGAATACGGCGGGCTCGTGTAGAGCGAGAGGTCGAAGTGGCCGCCGAGATCGAACGCGACCTCGTGTCCGAGCCGGGGCAGACCCTCGGCGAGCGCGGCCGCAAGACGCCCATAGCCGCTCTCGAGGTCTCCACGCCGTTGCCCGTCGATGAGCAGGATCCTCATGGGCTGTATTCTCGCTGCTCCGATGGCCGACGCAACGCCATTCGCCGCTCGCTCCTCAGCGTCGGAGGGCCCCGAAGCGTGTTCGCCGCAAGCTGGCGTTCCTCGTAGCTGCCCGATCTGCGGGGCGGCCGACAGTCTCGTGGCGTTCGCGGAACGCCCGGGCGCCCGCTGCAGCCGATGCGACGCCCTCGAGCGCCATCGCGCGCTCGCGCGGCTGATGTCAGGGCTGCTCGCCGATGGCAGAGGCCGTCGCGCGCTCGAGGCGGGGCCCACGAGCCCACGCGTGTACGGCGCGTTCCTGAGAGAGCGCGGGTGGCGCTATGAGAGCATCGACCAGTCGCGCAGCGGTCACCCCAACGATCCGCGCGCCGTGCATTTCGTGGACCGCGAGCTCGACCTCTGCGACCTCGCCCCGCTGGCCGACGGCTCGCTTGATCTGGTGATCGTCCAGCACGTGATCGAGGAGATCGCGGACTACCAGAAGGCGCTCGCCGAGATCGCCCGGGTGCTCGCGCATGGCGGCACGGCCCTGCTCGAGATCCCCTTCAAGCCCTCGCTCGAGCGCTCCGAGCGCCACCCTGCCAACAGCTTCGGCAACGTCTGGAGCTTCGGCGCCGACCTGCCAGCCAAAGTGGGGGAGCATTTCGACGGGGTGCGCCTCGTCGAGATGCGCGAGGGCGCCTACTTCGGTCGCCTGCACGTCTGCGAGCAGCAAGCGCGTCGAGGCTAGGACCGCCTGCGATAGACCGCCCATTCGTAGTTCGTCTCTAGCACGCCCACGTCGCACAGCAGGAAGTCGACCTCCATCAACGTGCGCACGAGGTCGTCGTGACCCTCGAAGTTGCCCATGATGCGGTTGAACAGCTGGTGGAACACGGCTCCACCGTACGGACGGCGCTCCACGACCTCGAAGTGCTCGGCGAGAATGCGCGGGATCTCATCGCTGCGGGCGGACTCGCTGGGATCCGAGGCGATCATGCCCTCGACCGCGGGACGCGGGACGCGACGGCGGGGGCCAAGCCCGGGCTCGACCAGGTCGGCGACCAGCTCGGGAGAGAGGCGGTGGAGCAGGCGGTCGATCACCTCGAGCTGTTTGTCGGTCCATTGGAAGCGAGCCGGGCCGACGTACTCGTCGACGTAGAGCAGAGAGCCGGGTGCGAGGAGCTGCGTCAGTGCGTCGCACAGCTCCTCGAGGCGCGTGATGTGGTGCAGGACGTCCCTCGCGATCACGAGGTCAAAGGACCCGTCGGGTCGCCATACCTCCAGGTTGTGGCACTCGAACGACAGACGGCCGCGCAGTGCCCGCGGGATCGCGGCGTTCGCCTGCTTCACCCGCTCCTCGCTGATGTCGATGCCGAGGATCTCCCGGCAGACACCGAGCTCGAGCATCGATCGCTCGAGCTGCCCACCCCCCGCGCCGAGCGAGAGGGCGCGGCCGACCGGCCTCGCGCAGTGGCGATCGCGAAAATACTGCTCCACGCGCTCGCCTGGGTCGCCCGTCACGCGCCGCTGGATCTCCTCGAGCACGATGGGGCTCTGCCACCACGAGCGCACGGCGCTCCCCCGGCGGGCCCAGTGCGCGCCCACTCGCCGTGCGTACTCGGGGCTGGTCTCGTCGAAGTCCACGTGTGCCGTCGGTGCCGCGATCGGGCAAGTAGACGCCGTCGGCTCGATGCGTCCGTGAACATGTTGTTACCGGAGCGCTCGAGAGCGTCCAAACGGTAGATCCGGCCTATACCCTCCGGTCATGTCGCTGTCGGCGGGCACCGCGAGCGGCACGCCCGACGATCAGGGGGTGAGCCGCAGGCTCGTGACGCTCACGGGCGGGCGTTTGACGCGCCACACCCTCATCTACATCGTCGGGCTGCTCGCTGCCGCGCCATTCGGCCTCGTGAGCGTGGCGGTCCTCACCCGCCTCCTGCTGCCGGCCCAATACGGGGAGCTCGGCGTCCTGTTCGTGTTCGCCGGCTTCCTCACCGTCTTCTACAACACGGGGAGCCTGCACGGCACGTTCATGCTCGTGTACGGGGCATCCGAGGGCGAAGGCGACGACGTCGGCTCGGATACGAAGGTCACCTCGGCGCCGAGGCGCGCGCTCGGCACCGGGGTCGTGCTGACGCTGATGATCGTGACCGCAGGCACGGCGGTCTGCTTCGTGTTCGCCTCAGAGATCTCGCAGGCGCTGCTCCACCACCGCCCGGGCGCCTTGCACCCCGGAGGCACCTCGCTCGTGCGCTGGGCCGCGGTCTCTGCCGCGGCGGGATCGCTGTGGAGGTTGACTGTGAACGTCTTCAGGATGGAGCGCAAACCGGCTCGCTTCGCCCTCTTCAATGCGACCAGGCCGCTGTTCGTGGTGTCAGGCGTGATCCCGCTGGTGGCCCTCGGCTTCGGTACCAAGGGGGCGCTCGCCGGGACCGCGCTGGGTACGCTTGGCGCGACGGCGGTGTGCGTGACGATGGCCAGAGGCAGCTACGCGCTG
Organism: uncultured Solirubrobacteraceae bacterium; assembly: GCA_963717415.1. Taxonomy (GTDB): domain Bacteria; phylum Actinomycetota; class Thermoleophilia; order Solirubrobacterales; family Solirubrobacteraceae; genus Palsa-744. The sequence goes on from OY970331.1 coordinate 452,899, forward strand.
GCGTTCTCTCTTGAAGACGTCAAGCGGATCGTCCGCCTCGGGTCGATGGTCGTCGTCCCGGTGCTGTGCCTGTATGTGGTGCACAGCTCGGACATCCTGCTGCTCTCGCACTTCGCCTCCGTCCACGAGCTCGGCATCTACCGCGTGGCCAGCCGTTTCGCGGTGATCCCCTCCTACTTCGCGAGCGCCCTGCTGATGACGTGGGGGCCGCTCGAGCACGGGGTGATGTTCCGCGCGACGTACAAGCACCTCGGCGCGAATCGGGTTCGCGGCGCGATGCTCAGCTACTACCTGCTGATCTCGATTACGATCGTCGTGCTGCTGGATATCTTCGGAAACGTGCTCGTGCTGCTCGTGGGACCCGAGTACCGGGCGGCCGCGCCCCTGATTCCGCTGATCGGCATGGCGTTCGTCGTGCTACGGCCTCTACATCATGCTCACCCGGACGATCAGGATCAAGCGGCGCATGCTGTGGTACAGCCTCGGCGCCGTGCTCGCGGTCGCGTTGCAGTTCGGACTGAGCGCCGATCACGATCCCGCGGCTCGGCGCCTACGGAGCCCCGCTGGCGGTGATCGCGGGCGCTGCTGAGCGCCTGCGCGATGTGGCTCGTCCTCGCGAGAAGGCACAACGCCTCGGTCGCCGTCGATGTGAGGCCGCTGGTCGGGCTCGCGGCCGCGACCGCGATCGCGGCGTGCGTGCAGGCGCTCGGGCTGGCTCTCTGGCCGGCCGGCCGCGCGGTGGTGCTCGTGGCGGTGCTCCTGAGCTATGTGACCGTGCTGCTCGCGTTCAGGGTGGTGCCGAAGACGCACTACCGTCCGCTGGCCAGGCTGGCACGCGCCGCCGTGCACAGCGACCTCGGCGCGAAGAGCCACGCAAGCGGGCTCGCGCGCCTGGATGCGGCGCAACGCAAGGTGCTCGCGTCGATCGAGCGCGACGGGATGGGTACGGGGGCCGTGGCACACGAGCTCGGCCGCAGCGAGCGGGAGGTCGAGGTCGAATACGTCCGCGCCTTGCGCGAGCTGATCGGCGCCCCCCGCGCGACGGCGGACGCCGAGGTGCTTTATCCGCGAACCGCGCGCTACCTGCTCTCGGCCGAGCCCGAGGCCCAGCGTGACCTCGTCGGTCACGAGCTGCTGGAGGAGGGCGCCGACTCGCTCGAGCTGATCGAGATGGACGCGGCCGCCCGCAGGCTGCGGACGCTCGGCGAGCAGGGGTGGGCCCCGTCCGGCAGCCCGGCGCCGAGCACCCGCAGCCACACCGGCCGGCCGATGCCGTCCGGTGTGGGCGAGGCACTGTGAGCGCGCAGCCACCCGAGACCTTCAGCCCTCCGGAATTCGCGCCGATCGCGCACGAGCTGCGCGACGAGATCATCGAGTACTACGAGCGCCGGGGTGAGCGAATCGACACGCCCGCCGGCCTGGTCACGCTCGACACCAACTCGATGCTCGCGGCCCACCGGGGACGACTGCTGTTGCGGCTCCTGGCCGAAGCGGGCGCCGGGCCCTTGGAGGGACAACGTGTGCTCGACCTCGGCGCCGGCTTCGGCTCGCTCGCGCTCTATTGCGCCTATCTGGGCGCGGAGGTCGTGGCGGTCGATCCCAACCACGATCGCGCCGCCGTCGCGCTCGCGATCGCCGAGCGGCGAGGCCTGCCGCTGAGCTCCGTGTGCGCGCACGCGCAGTCGTTGCCGCTGGCCGACGCGAGCGTCGATCTCGTCGTCGCCAACAACTGCCTGGGTTACATCGTCGAGCGCGACGCGCACGCACGGGCGTTGCGCGAGATCCACCGCGTCCTTCGCCCCGACGGCTGGCTCATCGTGCGAAATCCCAATCGCTTTCATCCGCGCGACCCGTTCACCGGAGTGCCGCTGCTCGGCCTGCTGAGCCCGCCGCTCGCCGAGCGGGCGTTCGCCAAGCTCGGACGCCACCGCTCGCGTGTCCGTCTGCGCACACCCGGTGGGTCCGTCCGCGAGCTGCGCCGAGCGGGCTTTGGCCAGGTGCGCTGGAGGACCGCGCCCGGGCAGCGCCGCCCGGGCCGGCTCGCCAGCTTTTACCACGTGCTCGCTCGCCGCCCCGGTCGCGCTCCGGTCGAGCGCGGCGCGCGGCCGGAGCGATGAGGATCGAGATCGGCGCGGGCACGAAGCCCACTCCCGGCTACGTGCACGTCGACGCCGTCGCACACGAGAACGTCGACGTGGTCGACGACGGTCGCACGCTCCAGAGCTTCGCTGCCGGCGTGGCACAGGAGATCTACTCGCACTGGTTTCTCGAGCACGTGGCCCGGCACGAGGTGGCGCCGATGCTCGAGCAGTGGAAGCGGGTGCTGGCCCCGGGCGGCGGCGTTCACATCATCACGAACAACCACGAGGCCCACAACCGCTGTCTCGTCGCGGGGGAGATCAGCTGGCAGGAGTGGTCCTACCTGATCTATGCCGTGGAGAACAAGCGCGGCTACAGCGTGTGGGACGTGCACAAGTGCGCCTGGAGCCAGGAGCTCCTGCGGGAGACGCTCCAAGGGTCGGGCTTCGTCGATGTGAGCGTCGAGGCTCAGTGGAAGTGCCGCGAGGATGATGGGCGGCTGAAGTGCCCGGCGCTGATCGCCCGGGCATTCAAGCCGCGCTCGAGCCATTCGAGCCGATGAGCCCCGCGAGGGCCACCTCGACGAGCTTGGCCATCGAGCTGGCATCGTGGCGCTGGGCGAGCCGCAGGCGAGAAGCGAAGCGGGCGTGCTCGCGCCGCAGCACCCGCTGAAGCTCGTCGCCGTCGCCGCGCTCGAACCATCTCGTGTCCTCGGGAAGATGTGAGAGAAGCGGCTCGATCGCGCTGGCCGCGACCGGCGTGCCGCATGCGATCGCCTCCGAGCAGGGCATGCTCCAGCCCTCGCGGTTGGCGTTCTTGATCAAGAGCGACGCACCCTGGTAGAGCGCGCGCATTTGCTCGGGCGAGAGCACGTCGTCGATCACCTCGACCTCGGCCGGCATCCTCCTCGGGCACGCCCAGCTCGCCGATCACCGCCCGGCGCGCCGCCTCGAACTCGGCGGGCTTCCACTTCCAGGTCTTGATCTGAAGGCGCACGCCGTCTGAGCGCGTGAACGTCTCCAGGTAGACCCGCAGCGTCTGGCGCCAGTTCTCGCGCGAGGTCTCCCCGCCGAGGTTCTCATGCACGCACAGGAAGGTGCAACGCCTGCCCGTCGCCGGGAAGTAGAGCTCGGGATCGACGCCGAGCGGCACGACCTCGATCGGCGTTCGTCACCCCCTCCCGTTCCCAGACCTCGCGATTCCAGCCGGTCGGCGTGATCACCAGGTCGAGCTGGTTCAGGATCGCCGACCCAGTCGCACTTGTCCTGCGGCAGGTGGTCGAGCTCGTGCATCGTGATCGCGGCCGAGCGCACCCGGCGCCCGAGCTTGATCTTGCCCGGCGGGCAGATGAACAGGGCCACCTCCATCCCGGGAAACTCCTGGAAGCGCACCTCGTGCCCGAGCTCGATCAGGCCGCGCGAGACGGCGGCGGACACCTGGCCGTAGCCGCTGCCCTCGTCCAGGCGCCTGTCGCCGTCGCTGACCCAGACTCGCATCGTCGGCTCAGGCCGCCGCGCGCAGGCGGCGCCCGTCGGCGCCGTGGCCGATGCGCTCCTCGACGAGCGCGAGCAGGCGATCGACGCGGTGGGCGAACGTGTGCTCATCGAGCACCGTGGCGCGTCCGAGCTCCGAGCGACGGCGGCGCTCGGCAGGGTCGGCGAGCAGGCGGTCGATCGACTCGCGCAGCTCATCCGCCGAGCGATACACGACGACCGCCTCGCCGAAGCGCTCGGTGAGACCCGGCACCTCGTCGCTCAGCACGAGCGCGCCGCAGGCGAGGGCGTCGTAGATGCGGTTTGAGATGTAGCCGTGCTCGCGCATGTCATCCCAGTGGTCGTTCAGCACGATCGCCGCCGAGCTGTACACGTGGCGCAGCTCGGAGTTGGGCACGTGCTCGGCGACCACGCGGGAGGTGTCGATCAGCCCCTCCCAGTTGGCTCCCCAGATCGCGAGGTCGCGGTGGGTCGGCAGCAGGTCGCGCGCGATCGGCCGAAGGACGTTGCGCGAGTTGGCGACGTAGGCGAGCTCGTGGGCGAGCTCCTCGCGAGAGTCCGGGTACATCACCCATGGGTCGGTCGCCTGCTCGAGCACGACCACCGTCGTCGAGGTCCACTCCCTCAACCGTGTCGCAAACGTGGGCGAGGCCACGGCCACGAGATCGTAGCCGTCGCACTCCTCGCCGGTCAGCTCGGCCGGGTGGCTGATCGACCACAGCACGTTGAACTGGCCGGCCTTGGGATGAAAGCGCGCAAGGCCCTTCAGGTGGACTGCGACGTCGTAGCCGAGACCCGACCTCGTCCTCCCACTCATCGAGCGTCTGCACGAGAGCGCGATGTCCGCGCCGGCGAAGCTCGCGCGCGATCGCCTCGGCGAAGTGCAGGTCGCCCCATCGCGGCGCCGCGGCGCGGTCGGGCGCGCCGATCTTCAGGCAGAACGTGAGTCGCCGCTCGTACTCGACGAGGAGCTCGCGCAGGCGCGCGGCACGGTGGGCGTAGGTATGGCGCGCGAGCACCACCTCGCGGTAGCGCGCCACCAGTGCGCCGCGCCGGCGCTCGTCCGAGAGCAGCTCGTCGAGCCTCGCCCTGCAGGCTCTCGCGCGAGCTCCACACTGGAAACTCATCGTCGAACAGCTCGCGCACGCCCGACTCGCAGTTCGTGATCACGAGCGTGCCGGCCGCCAGCGCGTCGAACACGCGCGCGTTGACCGCGCCATAGGGAAGCGTCGGGCCCTGGGTGTCATCGAGCACGAGCTTTGCGCTCGGATACAGCAGGGCGAGCTCCTCGTAGGGGAGCTCGCCGCGGACGTATGGCGCCCACTCCTCGACCTCCTCCCAGCCCTTGCCGTAGACCGCGACCCGCTCACCGTCGCGCGGCTCGAGCGCCTCCTGGATCTCGCGGTCCTTGCCCCAGCGGTTGCCGGTGAACACGTAATCGGCGGCGAAGCGCGGCTCGACCGGCCGCGGGCGAAAGCGCTCGGGGTTGACCGCCAGCGGGAAGCGGACCGTGCGACGGCCCGTGCGCTCCTCGATCAGCTCCGCCGAACGCGCGGAGGAGACGAGCAGCAGATCGGCGCGCTCGAACCACGGCCGCTCGAGCCAGCGCTCGGTCCAGTTGCGGATCCAGGCGATCGCGCCCACGTGCGCCGGCAGCCGGCTGAGGTCGAAGGAGTCCATCAGCGACAGCAGGTAGTCGACGTCCTCGGGGAGCTCATACCAGCGCTCGCCCTTTCGCTCCACGTAGCTCACGCGCCAGCCGAGCTCCTCGAGCGCGTCGCCGATCTCGTGGCCCGAGTACCAGTCCCCCCAGCCGTCGGCGACGTCGAGGCTCGTGAGCGTGACCGCGACGTGGGCGCCTGCGCCATCGGTCCAGAAGGGCTCGCAGCGCAGCCGCGCGAGGCGATACTCGCGCAGGAGGAGCGGGCCCCAGGTCTCGAGGAACAGCCTGCGGTTCTCCTCGCGGTTCAACCGACGGAAGTCGCGGCTCGCGCGGTTCTGGCTCGATGACTCGCGGTGGACGAGCACCGAGCGCCCGGCGCCGGCGCTCTCTGCGCCGCTCTGCAGCAGCTTCAGCCCGAGGTCCACGTCCTCGGTCCCGTAGCGATAGGTGGTCTCGAAGCCACCCACGCGGGCGAAGGACTCGCGTTTGATGAGCATGCACGCCGCCGTCACCGCCGGCGCCCTCAGCTCCGCCCCGAACGGCCCCTCCCAGAGGCTCTCGCCGTCGCCCTCGTTGAAGGCTTTGACCGTGCCTTCCTGCCAGCGAAAGCGGATCGCCCGATGCTGCACGCGCGGCTCGCCCGGCGCGCGAGCGAGATCCTCCGCGTGCAGGAGCGTCGCACCGGCCGCCTCCACCCCGTCGCTCCCGAGGACGCATACGAGCTCCTTCAGCCACCCCTCCTCGAACGGCTCGATGTCGTTGTTCAGGAACAGCAGCAGCTCGCCGGCCGCTCGCTCGACCCCGCGCGCGTTGGCGTGCGCAAAGGACAGGTGCTCACCGGCCTCGACGACGTGAAGCGGAAACGGAGTCTCGCAGATCCTCGCAGATAGGCGAGCGTGCCATCGCTCGAGCCGTTGTCCACCACGATCACCTCGAGCTCGCCGTAGCTCGTGTGATCGATCAGGCCCGGCGAACAGCCGCTCGAGGTCGGCGCGCCCGTCGCGCGTGGGGATGATGACGCTGACCGATGGCCAGCGCTCGCGCTCGGGGGCCGGCCCGAGTCGCCGGCGCAGCTCCTTCGCGAGCGCGCCGCGACGGCGCTCGAGCTCGCGGACCTGCTCGGGCGACATCGGAGCCTGACTCACCGGCGAGAGGGTCTCGACGGCCGCGTGCGAGAGCGACCCCCCGCGGGCCGCGTCCGCGGCGCTGCCCGAGGACAGATCGATGTGCGTGGCGCTCTGCACGCGCTCGATCCGCGCCAGAGCCGCCGCCAGCGCTCCTTCGGTGCGCACCGGGCGTCGCGCGAGCCGTGAGAGGGTGCGGGTGATGCGATGACCCCAGCGCCAGGCGCGCGAGTCGAGCGCCCGCTCGATGTCAGCGCTCGTCTGGCGCAGGGCGACCGACAGTGCGGAGACCGTCTGCTCGAGCCGCCGGGTCCGCGCCAGCTCGCGCGTCTGCCCGGCCAGGCGCTCTGTCAGGCGCATCGCCTCGCGGCGCGCGGCCTGCTCCTCGCGATCGCCGATCTTCAGCTCGCGCTCGAGGGCGCGCGAGCCGCTCATCTCTCGAGGCTGTCCGTCGCCATCGTCCGTCGGTGATCTCGATGCACTACGAGAAGCGATCTCTATGATCGCGCCAGTGCGGGTGGCGTCCAGGCCATGATGTGAACGAGTGTAAAGGGCGTCGTCCGCCATCGTGATCAGCGATAACCAGGTGATAACCGACGACTCGCAGCCGGCGGCCCGCACGCGCAGGCGGCTGAGCCGCACGCTGTCGCGCTCGCGCTGGAGCGAGTACCGCAAGCTGCTGCGGATCGCCGATGCAGCAGGGCTACTCGGTGCTGTCGCTCGAGACGTGGCTGGCCGAGCCGGAGCCGGCCGGTCGCGCGCCTCGGCTGCTGCTGCGCCACGACGTCGACCAGCATCCCGCCTCGGCGCTCAAGATGGCAGCGATCGAGGTGGAGCTGGGCGTGCGCTCGACCTGGTACTTCCGCTGGCGCACCGCGCTGCCTGGCGTGGTGGAGACGATCCGCTCGCAGGGTCACGCCGTCGGCCTTCACTACGAGACGCTGACGCGCGAGCTGCTGCGCCGCGGCCTCGGGCCCGGCCGCCGCGCAGGGACTGATCCCCGAGGCGCGCGAGCTGCTGCGCGAGCGAGCTCGTCGCGTTCGCAGAGCGCTTCGGAGCGGTCCGCTCCGCCTGCCCGCACGGCGACACGCGCATGGCCGGCGTGCACAACGGGGCGCTGCTCTTGGGTGAGGACTGGAGCGCCTACGGCCTTCGCTGGGACGCCAACGCGGCGATGCGCGGGCACTCGCTGGACGTCTGGCTGACGGACCGCAGCGTCGCGGAGGGTCGCTGGAAGGAAGGGCTCGACCCGATCGACCTGCTGGTCGATCGCCGCTCGCCGATCCTGGCCGTCGTGCACCCCAACAACTGGGTCTCGGGAGCGGCGCTGTGGTGGGATCGGACCCTTCCGGGCCGTCTGCACACCGGCTCCGACGCGCCGCCGCTGGCCGGCTCAGGCGCGACGCCAGACTCCCCAGACGTAGTCGGAGGGCAGCGCGCCGCTGTCGGTCAACAGCGCATCGACCTCCATCAGCACGCCGACGAGGTCGGGGCGGTCGGCGAAGTTGCCCATGATCCGGCTGAACAGCTGGTGGAACACGGCGCCGCCGTAGGGACAGAACTCGACGCGCTCGAAGCGCGCGTCGAGCGCGGGCACGATCTCATCGCTGCGCACGGCCTCGGTCGAGCCCGCGGCGATCAACTTGGCCAACGAGGGCCGCGCGACGCTCCGCTTCTGGCGCCCGTCCCCGGCGCTCAGGTCGATCAAGAGCTCCGCCGGCAGGCGCGCGAGCAGGCGGTTGATCGCCTCGAGCTGCGCATCGCTCCACTGAAAGCGCGCCGGTCCGACGAAATCCTCGACGAACAGCAGGCCGCCCCGGGCGAGAATCGAATGCAGCCGGTCGAGCACCCCCTCGAGATCGGGGCGGCGGTGAAGGAAGCTGCGGCACACCACGGCTCCGAGCGGCTCGGGCGGCTCCCACTCCTCGATGCTCCCGAGCGCGAAGGCGATCCTGTCGCGCAGCGGCTCGGGCACGCGGCCCGAGGCGAACTCCACCCGGCCCGGCTCGTCGTCGAGTCCGGTGACGCGCTCGCAGGAGCCGGCCTCGAGGAGCGCGATCTCGAGCTTCGCGTCGCTGGCTCGCAGGGAGACGACGTGGGGTGCCACGATCGAGGGCCCATGGCGGCGCGCCAGGTAGGTCTCGGGCCCGAGCTCCGGGTCGCCGGTGATGCGGCGGTTTATCGCCGCGCGCACCACGGGGCTCTGCCAGAACCCGAGCTGCGGAGGCTGTGTGGGCGCCGGGTGCCCGTCGAGCGCCGGACCCGGACCCGGAGATCGCGGCGCCCCGCCGGGCGGCATCCGCAGGCTCGCGGCGTGCCCCCTGAGCCGTTCGAGCAACGGGCTTTCGCTCACGACGCGAACGCGGTCGTGGAGGTCCGTCTAGCGTGGAGGACGGACGCGAACAGCTCGAGCTGGCTGCGTGCCGCCCGCTCGATCGAGAAGTCCTGCGCCCGCAGCACGCCGGCCCTCCTCATCGCCTCGAGGCGCGCTCGATCGAGCGACAGGCCGATGACGCCGTCTGCGATCGTCTCGGGACCGCCGTCGTCGAGGACCATCGCGTTCTCGCCGTCGAGGGCGTACTCGTGGACGCCGCCCAGGGCGGGTAGGCAGGGGACCGCTCCGCAGGCCATCGCCTCGAGCCCGCTGCGCCCGAACGCCTGGTAGGCCGAGGCGTCGATGAACACATCCGAGCCGCGCATCAGCTCAGCGACCTCGCGGCGGGAGAGCAGGCCGCGGTGGGCGACCCCCGGGATCGCATAACCCCCCGCCTCGCGAAAGGCCGGCTCGTCGCAGCCGAACGTGACGACGCGCGCCGCGTCGCCCAGCGCGCCGACGATCGCCGAGAGGGAGTCGAGCGTGGCCTTCGGCCGCCGCCTCGGCGTGCGCGGACGAATCATCGCGGTGACCCGCAATACGTCCGCCGCCCCGAGCCGCCCGCGCGCGTGGAACAGCTCCCGGTCGAGGCTGGGGCTCACCTTCGCAACCGGCAGACCGTGCATCCAGCCGACGACATGGCGCAGCCAGTCGGTCTTGGCGAACAGGATCTGCCCCGGGATCGCCCGATAGGACAGGAGCGCCCGATCGGACCGGGACGTCCGCGGCTCGGCGAACAGCGGTTCGTAGTCCTGCACGTAGTAGGCGCACACGATCTCGGGGCGCTCGCCCGCAAGCCGCCCGAGCAGTTCGACCGACGGGTACTCGCTCGCGACCACCACCTCGGCGTCCCCCACCGCGCCGAGGAGCGAGGAGTCGCTCACCCCGGGGTATGTCGGGTCGCCGCGGTAGGTTGCGAACAGGCCGTCCTCGTTGCCGTAGAGCGCCGCCGCGGTCGTCAGCGAATCCACCGGGACGCAGATCCTCGCGTCGACCCCGAGCTCGCGAAGGCCACGCGCCTCCTGGACGAGCGAGTGAGAACCGCCCGAGCCCTCCGGTGGCAACCCAGGGAGCAGGTAGGCCACGCCGGGGGGCGGTCCCGAGACCGGTTGCGATGGCGCGGGCTCGAGATCGGCGGGCGGCGGGGCGCCGTCGGCCAGCTCGCGCAGCAGCGCGGCGATCGAACTCTGGCTCGGCTCCTCCTGAGCACCCACCCTCATATTCCGGTCAGATCGACCATGCTGAAGCCGCAACCTAGTCGGTCACTCCGCGCCACTGTGAAGAAGTGGTGAATCACGCGTCATCGGCGACCAGCAGCTCATGCCGGGGGTCCAGCGACGACTATTCTTTCGGGCCGGATGTCCTCGGAGCAGCGTTCCTTGCCCGATACCCAGCACGGATCGCTCGACCTCGGTGGAGCGGTGGCGGTGAACAGCAGGCTGACCCGCCGGGCGCTCCTCGCGCGAGCCGGCGCAGCGGGGGGCCTCGCATTGACCGGCGGGCTTCTCGATCCGAACGCCGCCTTCGCCTCCGGCACGGCCCTACAGATCAACGTGGCCGAATACGGCACACTGGGCACGGCCGACGATTCCGCCGCCTTTCAGGCCGCGTTCGACGCGGTCCCACCGGGCGGCGCCCAGGTCGTCGCACCCTTTGGCACTTACAACGTGACCAATATCTCCGTCAAGAATGGGAGCCACATCTGGTTTCCCGGCGTCATCCTCGTCAATCTCGCGAGCGCCACGACACCGTGCCTGAACATCGCCCCAACCGCATCGCAGGTCGTGCTCGACGGCGCGCAGATCGACGGCAGCAGGGCGGCGGCCGCAAGCATCGGGCTGGTAGTCGCCGGTTCGTGGTGTCGCGTGACGAACACCTACGTACACGACACGAAGAGCCACGGGATCGCGATCCAGGGCGAACCCGCCCCAAACCGCACGACTCACATCACGATCGACAACAGTCGCGTCTATACCGCGGGCGGTCAGGGCATCACCCTGCTCTCGTCGGGAAGCGAAAGCGCGCCCACGAACGTCCTGGTCGACGCCAACCACGTCAAGGACAGCGGCGGCGCAGCGCTCGGCGTCGCGGGAGTCGGAATGCAGGTCGTGTTCTCCAACAACATGGTCGAGAACGGGCTCCCGGCGGGGGAAGGCGGCGAGGGCTGTGCTGCGTACAGCCACCTCAACGCGAACGTTCTCTGCGTCGGCAACTCATGCTTTGGCGTGGCGCTTCAAGGAATCCGCCTCGGCGGCGCTCACGTCGCCGCCGTCGGCAACACCGTCGCCTCGCCGGGGAGGACCGGCGTCCTCGTCGAATCCGATGAACCGGGCACGAGCAACACGGACTTCGACGTATCTTCCAATGTAATCACCGCACCGGGCACGCCGGCCGCTCCATACAGCGGTGTCTATGTCCAAGGGATGTCGGGCGGTGTGATCGCGGCCAATCTCATCGACGGGGCTACCGCGCACGGCATCAGCGCGAACGAGTGTGACACCGTCGCCATCTCGGGCAATACGATCAGGGCGCCCGGCCTAGGCAGCTGCGTGCGAATCAACGCATGTCAACGCGTGACCGTCGTCGGCAACGTCGGATACGGCGCTTCGAGCGCCTATGGCGTCGATGTGAGTCCAGCTCAGCCCGCATCCTCGGATATCACGATCTCCGGCAATGTGCTGTCAGGCAACGGTGCGGGCGGGGTCGCGGCGAGCGAGCCGGCCGCGAGAGTGGCCGTCGCGGGTAACGCCATCTATACGGCCGGTGTCGGCTCAGCCGTGGCCCTCTCCGGCGCGACCAACAGGACGGCCGCAAACTACACCGACACCTCCGCCACGATTCCATCTGCCAAGCGGCTGTCGGTCCCGAGGGATGTCACGCTGGCGACGGTGACAGGGCAGCAGACGATCACCGAACTCGACGGCGCAAACGCTGAGGTCGGGCAGGTCCTCTACCTTCGATTCTCCGAACCGTGCACGGTCACCAGCGGGAGCAACCTGCTGCTGGCGTCGACCTTCCTGGCGCCGTCCAACGGGGTGCTGTCGCTGGTTTGCGATGGCGCGATGTGGTATGAGACGGCTCGAAGCGTCGACTAGTCGATGCGCAACGACACGCCACTTCGGGCAGGCAGCGTGCACCCCCCTCCGCGGGGAGGGGCCACAGAGGCCGCCTGGCACCATCTACGCACGCGCTCAATCGGCGCCGTTGCGGGGAGCGGGCTGGCGGGCGCCCTGCGATCGCCCGAGCGCGCCGTCGCCCCCACGTCCGGGTTGGTGATCGACGTGGCAGAATATGGCTCGCTGGGCTCCTCCGACGATACCGCCACTTTCGAAGCGGCATTCAACGCCGCCGTCCTCGCCGGCGGGGGAGTCGTCGTGGCGCCGTATGGCGCGTATTTCGTCACCAACCTGCACGTCGGCGCCGGCGTGAAGGTGTGGTTCCCGGGAGTCACGCTCATGAACATCGCCTATCCCCCGGCAACCACGCACTGCCTCATCATGCGCAATCCGAGCAGCGAGATCCTCATTTATGGCGTGGAGATCGACGGCAGCAAAGGCGCCGAAGGCGCGGTTGGGATCCTGGCTCAGGGTGAACGCAGCCGTGTCAGCGGCGTGTACGTGCACGACACGGGCTCGCACGGCATTCTCGTCGACTCGGGCAATCCTCCGGCAACCACGCATATCACCGTCGATCACAGTCGCGTGCAGCGGTCGGGCCACAGCGGCATAACGGTCGGGAGCGGCGCCGGCCGGATCACGCGCCACACGACCATTTACGCCAATCACATAAGGGACTGCGTCAATGCATCGATCTCGGTGACCGGTGAACGTGTGATCGTGGCGAACAACGTGACCGAAGAGACGCTGCCGGTGATGTCGTCATCTGCCGATGGGTTGACCGGCTACAGCGTTGGAGACTCGGCTCTGTCGTGTGTCGGCAACTCGTTCTACACGCCGCACAACCATGGCGTGCACCTGGGCGGGTCACGGCTCAGCGTGGTGGGAAATGTGATCTATGAGCCGGCCCAGTCCGGCATCTACATCGCCGAGTCCGCCGTGGAAGGGGAACGACTGCCGTCCGCCGATTTCGTGGTGGCCGACAACGTGATCGTCTCGCCAGGCACCCGCGACGAAGGACAGGGGAACGGTGTGTATGCGGAAAGGGCCTCGGCGGGCGTGATCTCTGGCAATGAGGTCAGTGAGCCCCGCACATACGGGATATCGCTCTACAGGTGCGACACGATCGGCGTGTCGGGGAATACCGTCCGGACGCCGGGCATCGGCAGCTGCGTTGGCCTGACCGAGTGCCAACGGGTCGCGATCAGCGGGAACTCCCTGTACGGCGCCGCCGAAGGTCGTGGCGTGGAGATCGAGGACCTGGGCGCGCCCGCGTCGAGCGATATCGCGATCGCCCAGAACGTGATCGGGGAGAACGGGATCGGCGCGGTGAACGTGCTCGGGGGCATGGCGACGCGCGTGGCGGTAGCCGGCAACGCGATCGGGGGCAACGGCGGGCCGGCGATCACGCTGAACGGCGCTGAAAGCAGGACTCAAGCCAACCTGACGGACACATCCACGACGCTCGAATCCGCCACGATACTCACGGTAGGTCGTGACATCGCATTCGCAACCGTTACCGGAAGCAGAGCGATCCTCTCGCTGAACGGCGAAAACGCCGAGGTGGGCCAGGTGGTCGCGCTGCGCTTCAGGGACGGCTGTACGCTGCGCAACGGCGGCAATCTCGTGCTGGCCTCCACCTTCGTCGCGCCGCCCAACGGCATGATCGTGCTCGTATGCGACGGCTCGAAGTGGTACGAGTCGACGCGAAGCAGCGACTGAGTCATGCGCCGGTTTCTGGAGCTCCTGATACTTCCCCTGCTCGACGCCCTGGCCCCGCGTGTGATCGTCGAGGTGGGAGCGGATCTCGGCGCGGTGACCGTCCCGCTGCTCGCGTGGGCGCAGCAGAACGCTGCGATCGTGCACGCGATCGATCCCGATCCGGCGCTGAGCTTCGAGCGGCTCCTCGCCGAGCGGGGCGAGTGGCTGCGCTTCCATCGCGCACGCAGCCTCGACGTGCTTGCGGAGATCTCGGGTGTCGAGCTGGCGCTGATCGACGGGGATCACAACTGGTACACGGTCTTCAACGAGCTGCGGGCGCTCGAGCGGGGCGCGGCCCAGGAGGACCGCGAGCCGCCCGTCGTCGTCGTGCACGAGATCGGCTGGCCCTACGGCCGGCGCGACACCTACTCGGACCCGCAGGCGATCCCCGAGGCCCACCGCCAGCCGCACGCCCGCGGCGGAGTACTGCCCGGGCAGACAGAGCTCGGCGCCGGGCTGAACGAGGAGCGCGAGAACGCGCTGCTCGAGGGGACGCCCGCGAACGGCGTGCTGAGCGCCGTGGAGGACTTTCTCGCCGAGTCGGAGGGCGCGTGGCGATCGTGGTCCATCCAGGGCCTCGGCGGGCTCGCGATCCTCGCGAGCGTTGGTGTGCTCGACTCGAACGCCCCGCTGCGCGAGCTGCTCGAGCAGACGGGCAGTCCGGCGTTCCTGCGGGAGCTGTGCGAGGCGATCGAGTGGGCGCGCCTGGACGCCGAGCGCAAGCGCGCGAGCCTCACGCGGCGCCTGGCCGAGACGCAGCTCAAGCAGGTCATGAGATCGCCCGATCCGCGCGAGACCGTCGTGCTCAAACGGCGCGTGCGCGAGCTGACGGAGGAGCTGCGCGAGGCGGCGGCCGGCCTCGAGCGCGCCGAGGAGCTCGAGGAGCAGCTGCGCCTGCTCGCGGCTGCGCGGAGCGGCGGGCCGGCGCCGCCGGAGAGCGAGGTGCCGCGATGAGGCTCTGGCCGTCGCGCTCGAAGCGGCCTCGAGACGTGCCCTCGGATCGCCCGGTCGAGCCGATGCGCGACAGCGACACGATCGCGCCTCGCGTCCCGCCCGCCGTTCCGAGCTCGGACGGGCCCGTCGCGGAGCCCGAGCGGGAGGCCTGGCGAACGCTGCTCGACCTGTACCTGCCGGCTCTCGAAGGAGCGCTCCCCTGCGATGACGAGCGTGATCCGCTCGCCCTGCCCTGTCCGCTCGACACCCTTGGCATCCTCTCCGCCGCCGGCGCCGAGCAGGAGCCCGGGCGGCCGAGCGTCGATGTGATCGTATGCGTGCGCGACGCGCTGGCAGACGTGCGCCTGTGCCTGTGGTCGCTGCTCGCCAAGAGCGAGCGGCGCTTTCGGCTGGTGCTCGTCAACGACGGCAGCGCGGCGCCGGCGACCCGCTTCCTGCGCGCCTTCGCGAAGCGGCACCCGGCCGCGACGCTGATCGAGCGCTTGGAGCCGCCGCACGGCTACACGATCGCGGCCAACCGCGGCCTCGAGGCCTCCGAGAGCGACTATGCGATCCTCTTGAACAGCGACACGATCGTCTCGGCCGGATGGCTCGCGAGGCTCATCGCCCATGGCGAGGCGGCGGACTCGGTCGGGATCATCGGGCCGCTCTCGAACGCCGCGAGCCACCAGTCGGTTCCGGCCGTCCGAGACGGGAGCGCGTGGGCGGCCAACAGGCTCCCCGACTGGCTCACGGTCGACGGCATGGGCCTGATCGTCGAGCGCGCCGCCACTCGCGGCGAAACGCGCCTGCCCTTCCTCAACGGGTTCTGCTACGCGATCAGGCGCCCGGCGCTCGACGCCGTGGGGCTGCTCGACGAGGAGCTCTTCGCCGGTGGCTACTGCGAGGAGAACGACTACTCCCATCGCGCGCGCGAGGCCGGCTTCGAGCTCGCCGTCGCGGCGGACGCCTACGTCCACCACGCCAAGTCGCGCTCCTACGGTCCCGAGGGCCGCGCCGAGCTCGCCAGGGGCCACTACGAGGCGTTCCTAGAGAAGCACGGCCGGGGCGAGATCGAAGGGCTCGTCGCGGAGATGGAGTCGGATCGAAGCCTCGCGGGCATGCGCGAAGCGGTGGCCGCGGGCGGCGCCGCGCCCGCGGCGATCGCCCCGCTTCTCGCGCCCGGCGATCGCGCCCCCCTGAGCGTCGTGTTCCTGCTCCCCGGCCTGGCCCACGGCGGCTCGGGCGGGTCGCACTCGATCTACCAGGAGGTGAAGGGACTTCGCAGCCTCGGCGTGCCCGCGCGCGTCGCGCTCGCCCGCTGGGACTTCGAGCGCGCGCGCGCGGTGTATGAGGACGCCGCGGAGATCTTCCAGACCTACGGCGACGAGCAGGAGCTGATCGCCAACACGATGGACGCCGACGTCATCTCCGCGACCCACCACAAGTCGGTGGCGCTCCTCGAGGCGCTCAGAGCGGCGCGATCGGACTTCCTGCCGGCCTACTACGTGCAGGACTACGAGCCGTTCTTCACCGCCCCCTACGTCGGCGAGGAGGCGGTCGCCTCCTACACGGCGCTGCCCGACATGCTGCTGTTCGCCAAGTCCCACTGGCTGTGCAACGTCGTGGCCGAGCGACACGGTCTGTTCGTCGAGAAGGTCGAGGCGAGCGTCGACGAGGAGCTTTTCAGCACCGGCGCGCGGCGCGAGGACGCGACGACGCGGGTGCTGGCGATGGTCCGCCCCCGCACGGCGCGCCGCCAGCCGCTGGCCACGATCGCGGTGCTCGAACGCCTGCGCGAGCGCTTCGGTGGCCGCGTTCAGGTCAACACGTTCGGCTGCTACGCGGATGAGCTGCGCGAGATCCTGCCGGGTCGCGAGGCGGTCCTCGGAGCGCCACCTGGGCGTGCTCACGCGAGCGCAGGTGGCCGAGCGCCTGCGCGAGACCGACGTGTTGCTCGACATGTCCGCCTACCAGGCGTTCGGGCGCACGGCGCTCGAGGCGATGGCCTGCGGAGCCACCGCGGTCGTCCCGGAGATCGGCGGGGCGTGGGAGTTCGTCGAGCACGGACGCAACGCGCTCGCGGTCGACACCTTCGCCCCACAGGACGCGCTCGAGGCGCTCGGCGAGCTGGTCGAGGATCGCGCCCTGCTGCGGCGGCTGCAGGCAGGCGCGGCAGCGACCGCGGGGCGTTACTCGATCGCACGGGCGGCGCTCTCGGAGTACCTGGCCTTCGCGCGCGCCCACCACGCCCGTTTCGGCGACTCCGTCCGGCGCGCGGCGGTCGCGCCTGCGCTGCTCACGCGGGAGTAGTGCGATCGAGGGCGCGCTCCCACCGGGTGAGTTCGAGCGCGATCTCGAGGATCCCGAGGTCTCCATGAGCGAGGATTTGGACGGCGAGTCGCGCACCCTGCTGCTCGCCTTCGGCGGCATGGTCGGGCGCATCGGGATCCCGCCCTTCGAGTTCTTCTCGCTCACCGGAGGCATGCCCGTCAAACGGCTGTTCGTGCGCGACCTGCGCCAGGCCTGGTACCACCGCGGCATCCCCGGCGCCGGTTCGACGATCGCGGAGGTGGCCAACTCGCTGCGCGCGCTGCTCGGTCGGTGCGAGATCGACCGGCTCGTCCTGGCGGGAACCTCCGCGGGGGGCTACGCGGCGCTCGTGTTCGGCTCGCTGCTCGGGGCGGATATGGTGCTCTGCTTCGCGCCTCAGACCGTTCTCGACCTCGATGTCCTCGCCGCCATGGACGATCACCGCTGGGACGATCGCCTGGGCAGGCAGCTCGCGGCCGGCGCCGTGGACAGGCGCTGGACGGACCTGCGCGAGGCGCTCCCCGCCGCCCGCCGCGCCGACACCGAATACCGCATCTACTTCGCCGACGCCGTGCGCCAGGACCGCCTGCACGCCGAGCGCCTGGCCGACCTCGAGGGCGTGCGGCTGTACCGCTTCGGCCACGGCGCCCACAACATCGCCCGCTCGCTGCGCGACGCGGGCGCCCTGTCCCGCGTGCTGCAGAGCGCGCTGGCCGTGGATGAGCTTCAGGGCGGCGCGAAGTTGGGCCACAGGCCGAGGTCGATCTCGGGGTAGTCGCGGCTCAGCAGCGCGACCTCCTCGGCGTAGGCCTCCACCAGCAGCGCGCGGACCTCGGGCGCGAGCTCGGGCTTGTCGGGTTGGCGGTTCGGATGGACGTCGAGCGCCGGCAGGAAGCCCGTTGCTTCCAGGCCGAGGAACTCGTAGGTGCGCCGCAGCTCGGCGCGCGGCTCGGCCGTGCAGCGCTCGTACTGGAGTATCAGCACCTGCGAGCGGGGAAAGCGCTCCAGCAGCCGGGCGAGCTGGGCATGGTAGAGGCCGCGTGCGAAGGCGTCCAGCGGCGCCATCGCGTCGAGCGGCTCTCCCGTCGCCGCGGCCACACGCTGGTGTCGGCGAAGGCCCGAGAGATAGCGCTCGACCGGGTCGCGCAGCAGGACCATCAACCGCGCCTGCGGCGCCGCCGCCGCCAGCATCGCCGGGGCCCACGGGGAGGCCATGTAGCTGGGGCTCCACTCGCCCGTCAGCAGACCCGGCGGGCGCGGGAAGTACTCCCCGTAGGCGCCGGCGTCGTCCGCGCTGAGCTCGCTCGAGTGGAAGCGGTCGAAGAAGTGGAGCTCCTTGCGCGTCGCGGGCGGCGCCGCGACCCGCGGGTGGGCGACGATCAGGTCGAACCACCTCGTCGTGCCGCTGCGCTGGGCCCCGACTCCGACGAAGTCCGGCGGCCCGGTCCGCCAGCCGGTCGGACACGGCGGCGGACTCCCGGGGACCCTCACTCCGCGGCACCTCAACGATCTTGGCTTCGGTCGCGGCATCGTGTCCATCGACGCCCAATCCTAGCCGTCGCCGTCGTCCGCCTTCACACACGACAACGGCCCGCCGCACGATGTGCGACGGGCCGTTGTTCAGACACCGCTCGTTCAGCGGCTCGATGCTCGATTCAGGTGATCACGGCTCGATGTTCTTGACGGCCGCCCTTACGTATCCCTTCATAGCTGTCGGAATACCGGTGTAGAACCCTTCTTTCGCAAGAAGTTTTCCACCTTCTCCAATCATGAAATTGAAGTAGTCTTTCGCGGTCGTTCGCCATCAATTCGGCGTTTTCGGTCGGTTTGCCGCCCGCTCCGCCTTCGTGTCCATACAGGTTGACGTTGCGGTAGTGGTGCTGCGCGACATCGTAGGTGATAGCGCACGCCGGGTAGTCCGTCGCCGGAATTCCCGTGGTGGCCGTGATGTTCGGGTCTGACACGAGAGTTCCGAACCACGACCGGTTCCATTTTTTCGGGAACGCTTCGTCGCCTTTGATGATCAGGTTCGTCTCGCAGTTGGCTTCATGGGAGGGAAGGAACAGCGGTTCCGCAAACGTCGCGCCCGTCCCTTTTTCACCATTCGGTTTGGCACCGTTGTTCTGCACGTTCGCGTAGAGGTTCTGGTGCTTGATGCTTTTCACGGGTTGGGCTTCAAGCGTCAGGACCACTTCTTTTTTGCCTGCCATCGGTCCTTTTTTGATTTCCACTTCCCCGTGCGACACCACTTCTTTCAGCGTCGAGGTGGCCGGGGCCGGCCTCTGGGTGACCGTCGCGATGTTGGTCTCGCCTGCGTTGTTCACCGCGTTTGCCGAGTCGGCGTACCCGAACGCACCTGGGTTGGCTGCGGTGTTTTCGGCGAGCTTGTTGCCGTTGCCGATTCCGTAGAGTGTTCCGCTGCCGTTCGTTTCTGGGTAGGTGAAGAAGACCCCTCCTTCTTCTGGCCACTGCCGTTCGTCGTTCACGATGCCGGCGTATTCGCCGCCCGGCTCGATCTGGTTGAAGTAGGCCTTGGTTGCGTAGGTCGTTCCCGATCCCAATTCCCGGACCGTCGGTTTGACTTTCGCTCCGCAGCCTTCGCCTTTGACCTTCACTTTGACCTGGTTGGGCACGTTTTCCAGCTTGCCACCGAGGTTTTCGCCTTCTTCGATTTCTTTCTGGCTGTGC
Organism: uncultured Solirubrobacteraceae bacterium; assembly: GCA_963717415.1. GTDB lineage: Bacteria > Actinomycetota > Thermoleophilia > Solirubrobacterales > Solirubrobacteraceae > Palsa-744. The sequence goes on from OY970331.1 coordinate 472,443, forward strand.
ACGATGACGTTTTCGGACATCGTGCTGCTGACCCGGGTGATCGCTTCTTCAGGCAGAGTCGACGGTTCGAAGTACAGTTTTCCGCCCGCGGTCAGTTCTGATTCGTTGGCCACTTTCGTGTAGCCCAGGTCTTCGAGCAGGATCTTCCACGTCGTGACGCCGCCTTTGGCGCCTCGGAAGACGTTTGCCCACACTTCGTTGGTGAGGTCGACCTTGCTGCCTTCCTCGATCACGCATCCCGAGGGGAGGCTCAGCATCGCGGCGAGCGGACCCTGTGTGGTCGGGATCACGACGTCGCCTCGATGCCCTTCTTCTCCCACGAGCGAGTTCGATTTGCCGCCGGAGGCTGTGGTTCCGAATTTGAGCTGTTCCGTGGTCGGGGCGTCGTCGGTGCCGATGTAGAGGTCGAGGCACTTTTCTTTGGGGCTCGCCGTCGCGGCCGTCAGGATTTTGCAGACGCCTTTTTCGCGCGCTTCTTCTGCTTCTTTGTTTTCCTGCGGCTGGAACACTTCGGTTTTTTCTTTCGCCACGTTGCCGAAGCCGTACTCGAGAAGGCCCGGGCCGCTCCCCGTCGGGTTGTATTTCAGCGTCGGGGGCCCGCCTTCGCATTCGCTGAACGTTGCCCAGTGGCTTATGAACGACAACTGCGCCGCGTTCCCGAACGAGGAGCCCGAGCCGTAGACGTTGCTTTTGGCGCATTTGACTGTTGCCATCGCCGGCGCGGCGCTCGAGAGCGCGGCGGCAGCCGAGGCTGCGCCGACGCACGCCGCGAGCGCGGCGAAGCGGCGATACTTGTAGTAGCGGCTCATCGAGAACCGAACCTCCTTAGCCCCCCTCAGGGGAAGATCGTTTAGTAGTTCCTCCGTACCCCCCTCGGGGGCATTCCGGGCGACCCTACCCCAGGAAAGCGGCGCTAGCAAGCCAGGTCACACAATGATTCCAGGTCGTCCACCAGTCCTCCACCAGTTCTTCACCAGCCGATGCCGAGCCCTGTCCCGCGGCGGCCGTTACAAGTCGTTAACAACGACCGCTTGAGACGACAACCAACTGATAACAAATCGCTGGCCGGCCGGCTGGCCGCCGTCGGCGGCGCCGCGGACCTCGGGAGACTCTCAGCACCGTCCCCGCGATTCAGGGTGCCGTCCCGAGCCGTCGCCCCCTGCTGATCAAGGTCAGGTGTACGGTCGCGACGCCGGGATCGCCGAGCGGATCCCGCGCAGAGACGACCACGAGGATGGGGAGCCGGCCGAGCCTCCTCAGGAGCGTCACTCCCTTCGCCGCGAGACGCATCGTCAGCGTCCGGCTTCGGCCTCCGGCGAGGCTGAAGGGCGCCTGCCCGAGCACGAGCCTCCGCACACGGCCGCCGGCATGACGGTTTGGCGGGTTCGCGGGCAGCGCGGCCGCCGTTTCGATCCGCACCGACCCCACACACGAGACCTTGACGGCCGGACACGAGACCGCCGTCCTGATCACACCGGCGGAGAAGCTAGCGCGCGCGATCAGGCGCGTGGGGCCGCGGGCGGGCCCGGGCGGCGCCGGCCCAGGGGGCGAGGAGGCCACGGTCGTGGGCGCGATCGGGGGCGCCGGTTCGGTCGCCACCAGCGTCGTCGGCGGGGACACCGTTACCAGCAGGGGGTTCGACGGCGCCGAGCGCTGGTAATGGTTGTTGATGACCGTCAGCCTGACCGCATAGCTGCCCGAAGCGGCGTAGGTGTGAACGACGTCAGCTTCTTCGTCGTCCTCTGTCGAGCTACCGTCGCCCCAGCTCCAGAGGTAGTTGGTGATCGTGTTGCAGGTCCCGGGCGCGGAGGCCGACGCGTCGAACGTGGCCTGCTGGGCGCCCGTCGGGCTCGTGACTTCGAACTGCGCGTGCGGAGCAGCCGCGGCGGCAGATGTGACCTTGACCGTGGCGGGGGGCGGGCGGTAGGTGCCGTAGTCGCTCAACACCTTCAGCTGCACTCTGTAGCTGCCTTCCGCGCTGAACACGTGTTCGAACGCCGCGTGGTGCGTGGAAAGGAGTTGGGATTCGTGGCTACCTTCGGCTTCGAATTCCCATTCGTAGGCGAACGGCGCCACGTGCGGTACGTTCACCGAGCTCGCGTCGAAGGTGACCTTCTCGCCCTGCGGGGCGCTGATTTCGCCGGACCGCCCTTCCCCGCAGGCGAGCCTCATCGTGAAGGTCCCGGATGGATGCGGACACGCGCCCGGGCCGGCGCCCGGGGCGAGCTCGATGATCTGACGTCCCCGCCGCGTTTCTGCTTCGGGGGTTTGGACGAGCAGTTCCGCTCCCTGGTTGACGAGGCTTTCCGACGTGGGGCCTCGATCGAGCACCCACAGCGTTTCCTTCGACCCGGCCGCCAAGGCCGCGTCCTCGGCCCCGATGCTGCATGGTGAGGCTTCGTATGGGGAGGCTCCGTATGGGGGGTCTTCGTTGCCGAGCGTGGTCGCGACCACGGGTTCCTGCTGCGCAGCCGCCCCTTCCGCCGGCGATGAGATCACGCCCGTTGCGTACGGTTCGAGCAGACGCACTCCGATGTTGGCGGCCCCGTTCTTCGCTTCACGTTTCACGCATGGGCGCTGCGGTTCGGAGTGCCAGTAGCCGCTCGCGTTTTCACATTCCGGTTCGCCGAGGTAGAAGTCGGCCGCATACAGGTTGTTTTCCAGTTGGGCGACCTCCGGGCCGGCATTCCTGAGTTCGTTGGGCGGCTGAAGTTGCGTGGCCCTGCTCGAGAGCGTGTCGGTGAAGAACGGTCCGGCATCGAGGTGCATCGGCGCCTGGGCGGCCTGTGCCGGTTCGCCCCCGTCGCGGTTCAGCACGAGCTGTTCTTTGAGGTCGGGGCTCAGCTTGACCACGTACGCATTGGTCGGGGTCAGTTCGCTCCCATGCAGCAGGACGGAGATCGAGCGGTCCGGTTCCCCGGAGCCAGATCTGCCGGCGTCGTCGAATATCCCACGGGGGCCCCAGCTTCCTCCGAGTGCGGCGCTCACTGTGCTGCTCGACCAACGCGGGCTCACCAGGAAGCCGGTTTTTTCGAAGAGATTGATTTTCCGGGTCAAGACCTGCTGAACGATGGTGTTGCCCTTGGTTTCGAATTCCGTGTAGAAGTAACCAAGGCCCCATGAAACAGGCGTAAATTCGTTCGCGGGGTTGGACCCCGCCAGATCGCTCGCCTCGATCACGATCGGGTTGTCGACGGGGCCGCCGGCCCCTTGCTGTTCGAGACGGTCGACCGCGAGCCCCTGCGGATCGTAGAGCGGCGTGGGGCCAGAGTTGAGCTGGGCTTCGTTGCTGACCAGTCCGCCCGTGCTTCCAAGCGGATCGATTGGCAGCGGAGCTTTTTCGCCCGGCGCGGCGACCAGCGCCCCGCCGGTCGGCCCGCATCCGGGTTCACATGGTTCGGGCTTGACCGACCACGCCAAGAGCTCTTGCGCCGCGGTCGCATTGGGAGCGTAGCTGTTCGCCACCCTGACGGGCCCCATCACGAGCGCGTAAAGCCGCCCAGCCCCTTCGTCGGCCTTCGGATCGACTGCCAGGCCGGCGATCGTCGACGACGTTTGGCGACCCCCGGGGAGCGAGAATTCGGTCGTCCCCAGCACGCACCCTTCCACGCTGCGGCCGAGCATGCATCGTTCCGGATCGAGCTTCTGGATGCGCCAGCGAGGCCGAGCGGCTTCGACGCTCGATACGCGGTCGGCGACGTACACCGTGTTGTCCACCGGGTCCACGGCGAAGCCCGTCGCTTCGAGAAGCTCGCCGGGCGCGAGCGCGTGCCCGTACCCGCCGAACTGGAACCCGGCAGCATCAAAGCCGCCGAAGCGGGTCACTTCGTGGTATTCGATCGCGGCGTCGGCGACAGCGGGGGTCTGTGACGCGAGCCAGACAGGAAGCAGCGCTGCTGCGAGCACCACCAGTCGCACACAGACCGCCGCCAGTCGTTTGACAGGTCCGATCAGCAAAGCGGTGCGTGGCTTGCGACGCCGGGCATTGTCGTGGCAAGAGTCTAGAAACGCCGCGAGGACGAACGTGTGATGAAGCCGTTGCGATCGAACGCCCCGATCGCACCTGGCCGCGCCCTCGTCGGGGCCGTCGTTAGAACCGGTCATAGGCCCGGGAGCCCGCCCGTGCGAGCGTCGGCTGTGTGCGCGAGCGCCGGCGAGTGCGGCGGATTCCCGTACCGGCGCCGGCCGCGATCACGATCAGAGCGATCAATGCGACGGGAGCGAGCGTGCGGTCTTGCGGGTCGTAGGCGACCATGCTGTTGCGTGCGCTCTCAACCGCCTCCTCGTCTTCTTCTTCTTCCTTCACGGCGGGCTGGGTCACGACAGACGTGCCCGAGGGCGGGATCGGCCGTGCGACCTGGGGCGGCGGAAGCAGCGGCAGAGCGATCAGTGGTACGAGCGGTGGCGCCGGGGCGAGGAACGGCGGCGGCGGCGAGGCGGCGCGGGCGGGAGCGGGAGCGGCGAGCACCGGCGGCGTGGCGGACGGCGCGAGGGCCGGGGGCGGCGGGACGGCGCCCGCGGGTGTGGGCGAGTTCGCCGGGGGAGCGGTTGGCAGGGGCGGCGGGACGGGGGCGTGGGTCGAGGCTGCGGTCGCCGGCGGATTCTTGAGCGGTACGGTGCCGCACGGCTGCTGGACGCTCCCGGGCTGGACGGTCACCTGCTCGGAGTAGCTCAGACCGCCCGTCGTGATCGAGACGGTCGTGGTTCCGGCGTTGTAGGCGCAGAACACGCCCGAGTGCGAGTCGGGGATCGGCCTGCCGTTCGGGCCCTGGCGCACCGCGCGCGCGCTTTCGCTGCCGGGTTCGGGTTCGACGAAGTCGCCGATGTCGGGCGCGGAGGAGGTGAAGGTGTATTCGGGCGCGATGAAATGCCCGCAGTCAGGTCCGGTGCACGTCTCTGGGATCGGCACATATGGATCGGGCGCCAGGCTACCTTCGGTGAGGCCAGATCCCCCCAAGGGGCGTCTCGCGACCGCCTGGAAGAGCGCGACCTGGCTGCGCCGCAGCAGCGTGCCGTCGGTCGCGTTCAGGGCGAGCTGGGCGATGCCTGGCGTCAACGTGACCGTCACGGGCGCGCGGTTCGTGCGAGGATCGCGCGCCCTGAGATCGACGCTCGCGAGCAGAAAGCCGCTCGCGCCCAGGAAGTCCTGCGGGCGCGATGGGGGGGGACATAGCCGAGCGTGCCCGTCCCGAACACGGGGACGACGTTCGAGCCCGAGCCGATCTGACCGACTCGGTTTTCGTTGCGACTGTCGTAGAAGTAGGCCGAGGCGCCGTGTTCGAGCAGCACTCGGTCGACCGCCGATTCGTCGGCGGCGTTGCCAATCACGATCGCGGGCAGGCTGGACCCCCGCGCCGCGTCGAGCTCCCCGGCAAGCCAGCTCAGCTCACCTTCCCTGAGCTCGGATCTCGTGTCGTCGAGGACGATCACGCGCACCCCTTCGGCGCCGGCGCCCGAGTCGAATGCGTATGCGCCGGCGCCGGGCGGAGGCGAGGGGCTCGCGGCTGGAGATGAGCCCACGGGCGCGTCGGGGCCGAGCACCGAGGCGAAGCTCGAGAGCCCACCTTCGAACACGTCCGACGGCGAGGCGGCGACGCGGACCGGGAGGCTCCCGGCCCCGCTCAGATCGCCGGCATAGGAGCGCAGCTCGCGGGAGAACGCGTCGCCCTTGAGTTCCCACGGCGAGCCGAGCCCTCCGCTCGCGCCGGCGACGCGCGCGCCCGTGTAGAGGAACGCTCGCAGGCCTGGGATGCGCGCGGCGGTCGAGACCGCGCCCGACAGCCAGGCCTCCGGCCCGAGGCCCTTGTCTTCGAGGGCGGTACAGGGTTCCTCGCACTGCGCGTTGCCAGCGACGGCGAAGGTCGCCTGTCCTTGGGGGGTGGGAATCGCTGCTCGCCCACTCTGGGGCGGGGGCGGGCCAGGGCCCAGCCGCAGCGCCGCCGCGGTCTCGATATTGATCTCCTGGAACGGGAGCTCCGGCGAATCTCCCGTTTCGCCTCCGACGGCCCAGCCTCGACTCCCGCTCGGGTCGACGTCCAGCGCGAGCACGGGGTCGGGCCACCCCGGCAGATCCGACGCGACGGGGGACAGTCTTACGCTCGGATAGGCCTGGCGCTCGAGATCGCGCCAGCCTTCCGCGGTCTCTTCGAGCAGATAGCCCGTATACGGCAAGGGGTCCGGCCCGACCAGGCCGGGCGGCTGTCCGAAGCCCGGCGGGAGCAGGTTGTCGATCGATTCGAGGATGAGCTTGTTGCTGTTGGGGTTGCTCGCCTTAGCGAGGTCGACCGAGACCAGCGCCCTGACTTCCGGGCCGGCGCGGATCGCCGCGAGCGCCGAGATGTTCTGCGCTTCGGGCAGCGGCTGGCGCGAGAAGCGCCATGCCGCGCCAGGGGAATCACGCTCGATCACGACCCCGGGACCGGCGGCCACGGCCCCACCGTCAGCGAGGCCGGCGACCTTCGAGAGAACGCTGGCCGTGGGCGAGCGCGGAGGGCCCAGCAGCCTCTGCGCGCTCGAATCGATTTCCCAGCCGGAGCCCCGGTTGACGATCAGCCCACCGACCTCGCACTCCGGGGCCGCGCCGCACGCCAGCGGGCCAGTCGTGAACATCCGGTAGGTGACAAGCGCTTCCCCGCCCGCGAAGGCCACCGAGGTGAGGTTCGCCTGTGCCAAGCCCGGGCGGCAGCGGCTGCTGGGTCCACGTCTTGTCGTAGGCGAGCAGCGCCCCCTGCTTGCCGACGGCGTAGCCGACCGCCGGGTTGACCGGCGAGAACGCGATCGCGGTCAGGTTGGCGTGGAGCCCCAGGGGCGCCGCCGGATCAGGTTCCCACAGACCGGTGTCGGCGCGCCACAGCAACATCGTGCCATCGTCGCCGACCGCGTATGCGCGGCCCGGTTCCGGCCACGCCACGCCGCGCAGGCGGGGTCTCTGGACCTTGCCTTCCGCGTTGTAGAGGAATTCCGGAATCCACCCCTTTTCGGGAAAGTATCGGGCGATCTGGCCTTCGTCGCCGACGGTGAGCGCTTGGGCGTTTGGTTCGGCGGGGGTCGTGCCGGGCTCGGCGGCGATCGCCAGCAGCGGGCGCCGGAAGGGGAGCGGCCAGTGCTGGGCGCTGCTCAGCGGCGACGGTTCCGGGCTGGCGCTCACCCGCTCGACATTCGCGACGCTGCCCGACTCCGAGGATATCCCGGCGATCCACCCTTCGGGGGGGGATTCGCCGGATTTCGTGAAGGCCGCGGTTGCCGTTTCGAGCCCTCCGCCCGGTTCGTACTGGAAGTCTCCGGCACGCTGGAAGTCGAGCAGCCCACCGCCGGCGATGCCGGCGACGATCCGCGTGCCCGGGAGACCGCCCCCGTCCCAGGCGAAGCTCGAGTAATTGTCCGGAAGTCCGGCGCCCGAGCGAGCCGCCGCCTTCCTCTTCGCAGAAGGCATGCGGGTAGCACCATCTCCCGAGCACCGTGCTCGGGGAAGCGGCGTCGAGCAGCACCGAAAGGTCGGCGTTGCCGTCGAGCTTGAGATCTACCCAGAGCCCCTGACTCGTGGCGGTGAGCATCTGCCCGGACTCGCGCAGCGCCACCGAGCCTCCCGCCCAGCTCACCGGAGAGCTCTGCACCCACACCATCGAGCCCGAGGAGGTGGCGGTCCGTCTGAACAGGATCGCCGGTTCGCCCGGTCGGCTCGCGAGCAGCCAGGCGTTCTGCGGAGAGCTGGCGGCGATCGCCCCCACGGTGAGCTGGGACGGCGCTTTGCAGGGTTTTTCGGCGGTCGGCAAGGCCGTGCACAGCGGCTCGCGCGCCCAGGGTTCCTTACCCCCGGTTTCGCCGTCGTAATGGAGCACCCCCGGTTCGGTCGCGGAGAGCCCGGCGGGGACGATCAGCGCTCCGGTATGGGCCGCGTCGTCGATCGCCGCGAGCAGCGGCGCCCCCGAGGCTGTCGAGAACAACGACTCCCCGCCGAGCAGCTCGCCCTTCGGGGCGGGCGCGAGTTCGAAGCCACCCCCCGGGTCGCGCGTGGCGATCGTCCGCATGGAGGCTTCACCATCCTCGAGCGTCACGACGCCACCGTCGTAGGTGACCTTCGGAGTAGAGGAAACCGCCAGCGCGTCACCCTGTCGGTCGACCAGGGGCACGATCTGCCAGCCCGTCCCCTGGGAGTGGCGCAGCAGGGCCTTCCCTTCGACGAGCTGCCCGCCGACCATCGCCGGAATGGCGCCGATTTCCCCGATCGCCCACACCTCGCCGGGGGCCTCTCCCGGCGAGCTGCCGAGGAGCGTCGTCAGGCCCGGGCTGCCGAGTTCCGGCTGGAAGCTAAGTGCGGCCTGGGCCCGAGTCGCGCCCGGGCCGGGAGCCCCGATCATCGCGGTTGCCGCCAGCACCGCTGTAGCGCAGCGGCGCCGGCTCATGCGGACGTCGTGACGTTGCGTGAAGCGGTGGGCATAAAGGAAGCGGCCCCCCGGGGCCGCGAAGTTGGAAGTGTGGCGTGTTTGGCCGGCGGACCCTGTGAACCTCTGGTGAAACGTGGCCCGCCGCCCCTGGCCGTTCCCTAGCATGGCAGCATGTCTCTCCGCGCGCGGTCGGCAACAGCTGCGCGACGGCGGCGGACTTCCCCATGACCACACGCTTCAAGCGACCAGGCTGCCTTGCGCCGCCCCTCTTTCTGCTGCTCTGGCTGTTGGCCGCGCTTCTGCCGGCGCCGGTGGCCCGGGCCACGCTCGCGCCCGCCGGCCTGATCGACGGCCCGAGCCCGACGATCCTCGACGTCGACGGCGCCGCGCTGGCCCCCGACGGCAGTGGCGGCATCGTGTACCGCAAGCTCGCTAACGGCCAGCCTCACCTGTTCGTCGCACAGTTCCTCGACGGCGCCTGGCAGCCGCCGGTCCAGGTCGACGGCGGACAGCCGTTCGCGGCGTCGTTTCCGGCCATCGCCGCGGGCGACGGCGGTCGGCTGTTGGTCGTATGGGCGGAGCCGTGGGCGACCATCGGCGGCCAGACCCACTACGAGCTGATGTCCTCCGAGCTCGATCCCGGCGCCCAGCGATTCGGGCCGGCGCAGCAGGTCGACCCCAAAGACATCGGCGACGGATCTGCCGCCTACCCCTCCTTGGCGATGGCGCCGAACGGCACGGCATACGTCGCCTACCGGGTGGTCACCGACTCGCTGGTGGACAACCCGTCGATCGTTCCGCTGCGGGCGGGGGACGAGCTCGTGAGCGTGCGCGTCGCGCGCTACAACGGCGAGGGGCTGCCCTGGAGCGCGCTCGGCACGATCAACAACCATCCCGAACTGACGATGCGCCACCCCAGCGCGACCAACGCGCCCGTCATCGGCGTCTCCCAGGCGGGGAACGCGGTCGTGCTCTGGCAGGAACCGAACTCCGCGGGGGTCGCGCAGATCTTCGCCATGCGGATCTTCGGCAACCGGCTCGGCTTCCCGCTGCAGGTGAGCCCCGAAAGCGTTCAGGGTCGGCCGATCAGCGCCGAAGCCGACGCGCCCGCCCTGGCCGTGAACGAATTCGGGGAGGCCAGGATCGCCTACCGCCTGGCGGGCGGAGCGGGATCGCCCTATGGGACAGCGCAGGTCTTCCTCAACTCGCTACCGAGCGAAGTCGACACGAAAGGCGCCAAGCTGCGCGGAGCGGGCCCCGTCGCCGGTGCGCCGACGCTCGGCCCGCCCAGCGTCGCGATCGACGAAACGGGGGATTACAGGCTCGCGTACACCTCGAGCACCGCGGGAGGCGCGAGCGAGCTGCAGAGCGGGAACGACTTCCATCCCACGAGCTCACCCGCCGGGCTCGGCCGCATCGCCGGCGGCGGCCAGGCCGGGGCGAGGGCGCTGACGGCGATCAACCCGGCAGGCGGGGGCGTGACCGTGTGGCGCGGCGAAGGCGCTCCGGGACGCCCGGTGGTGTTCGCGCGCGAGGACTTCGCCGGCGGCGCGTGGCAGCTCGCCCAGCTCACCGCGCCGATCAGCGGGCCGCTCGGCGAACCGGTGCTCGGGGCCTCAGACCGAGGTGACGCGTTGATCGCCTTCGGCCAGGGCCCCCCGGGGCAGGAGCAGGTGATGGCAGCGGATGTCAAGGCCCCCCCGAGCCAGTTCATCGTGACGACCCCGATCGGGTGGGTCCGCGGCGGATCCGCCGCCGTGAGCTGGGAAGCGCCCAGCGAGGCCTTCGGGACGACGACCTACGCGATTCTCGTCGACGGCCGAGTGAGAGCCCGCGGGCTCAAGGGCCTCTCCGCGCGCCTGAACGCCCGCGGCCTCGGCGACGGCCTCCACCACGTCCAGGTGCTCGCGACCGACAGCCTCGGCCAGCAGACGATGACCCCCGCGGCCGACCTGATGGTCGACGCCAACCCGCCGGAAGTCGCGGTGCGGCGGCTCGGCGGCCGGCGCGTGCAGGTGCGGGTCTCCGACCGCGCCTCGGGCGCCGTCGCGAAGTACACGTTCATAGCCTTCGGCGACGGCATGCACGTTCGCAAGAGGCTCAACGTCGTCCACACGTACCCGCGAGCCGGGCGCTACGTGATCCTCGTGCAGAGCCGCGACAGGGTGGGCCACGCCATGAGCGCCCACATTCGGGTGCAGATCCCGTGAGCGCGCGCCGCCTCGTGCCGATCCCCATGCTCGTCGCGGTCCTCCTCGAGCTGGCCGATCTGCGACGGCTCGCCCGCGAATGCCTCGTTCGCGCCCTTCGAACTCGCCTCGATCGAACCCGTGGGCGGCCTGCAGGCCGAATTCGCCTACGAACCCGCGGTATCGGCCGACGGGAGATACGTCGCGTTCACCGGCGTCATCGCCTCCTGGGCCGGGGTGTGGCGCAAGGACATATCCACGCCCAACGGCCCGCTCGAACTCGTCGCCGAAGGCGTCGGGGCCGGCGCTCCCGCGATCAGCGCCGACGGGCAGTACGTCAGCTTCACGAGCTTCGACGAACCGGCAACGGGCACGCCCAACGCCGACGGGTGCACGCAGGTGTGGGTGCGAAACATGGGAGTGCCCAGCCCGGGCGAAAGGGGGGCGTTTGAAATCGTCTCGGCGCGCACCGGCTCCCGAGAACCTCTGGTCTACGAAGGCTCCGGAAAGGTGGGCAAGAACAAGGAAACGGGCAGGGAAGAAAAGTGCCCCGGCGGCGGATCGGCGTCGGCGGCTCGCGCGGCGATAAGCGAAAACGGGCGCGAGGTCGCCTTCACGGTGCTCGGCAAGTCGAACCTCACCGCCGAACAGTCCAATCCGCACGCAACCGTCACCCCTCCCGATCAGGTCGCCGTTCGCGAGCTCGGCGCGACCCCGGAAGCGTCAATCCCAGCCGGCGCGACCCCGGAAGAACCAACCACGACCCTCGTGAGCGTCACGCGTGGGGAACAGCCCGTCCCCGGAGGCGCCGCGCTGAGCGGAAGACCTGAAATCCAGCAGGAGCCGCTTCGGCATGGCGAAGGAACGACAGAATTGAGCAATGTCGACGCCAGCACGGCAGCGATCAGCGCCGACGGAAACGCGGTGGCGTGGATGGGCGTCAACATCTTCGATCAGGTTCCCACGAACGGGGGAAAGATCGAAACGATCGAGAAGGAAATCGAAGGTGGCCATACGTACGTCGACGACTACGCCGAACCGCTGTGGCGAGAAATCTCCCCAAAGCGGGAAACGAGGCGCCCACTCGCCGGCGATGACGCATCGGCGCCCGGCTGCCCGCCGAGCTGCGCAGGGGGCCTCGACCTCGAATGGGATGAACAGGCGACGGCGGAATCCCAAGAGCTGGTGGGCCCGCAGTACGGCAGCGATGTCGCGGGTTGGAAGACCGGCTTCCTCAAGGTCGAAACCGTGACCCCGCAGTTGAGCAAAGACGGGCAAGAGGTCGCAATCATCTCCACTCAGCCCAACTACGGACATCTCCCCGAATTCGGGTCCTTCGAAGCGGACCGCGAGAAGCAGCCGGACGCGAACGCCTTCGTAGTGAACATGGCATCCGGGCTGTCCCGTGCGCAGGCGATCACCAGGTTGACCGAATGGGGCTCGATCGACTTCGAAAACCGCGCGCTCGACGGCGCGATCGATCAGATCGCGATCTCGAGCGACGGCACGCGGGTCGCGTTCACGACCGAGCGCAGCGTGTTCGCGCTGGCGCCCCCGGCGCTGATCACCGCACCGGTGAGCCAGGAAGAACCTGCGCAGCTATATGAGGCGAACCTCAAGGCGGGAACGCTCGCCCTCGTCAGCGAGGGCTACAACGGCGAACCAGCCAATCTGGAACGAGGGGAATCCGGGGCCAGCGAACCGGCGCTGAGCGCAGACGGGGGCGTGGTGGCGCTCACGTCGGGCTCGAGCAACCTCGCCTTCGGAACGATCAACCAGGGCAGGGCCGTGTTCGTCACGAGAGAGGACGACTCGCCCGATGAACCCGGACGCCAGAGCGTCACCGCGCTCCCGCCGGGGCCGGCCGGCGAACGGGAATGGAGCATCAGCGCGACCGCCGTCCCCACCTCCGGCGGAGCGCTCCTGATCGACGTGTCTGTCCCGGGCGCCGGGCGCCTGGCCGCGAGCGCGAGCGCGCCCGTCCCGACGACCGTGACGGTGGCAAATCGCTCGGGCAAGCGCTCCACTCGCCGAGGCGCGAGGCGAAGGTCGTTGATCGCGACTCGCCAGGTGGCCCACGCCGCGACGGCGACCGGCGAGGAAGGCCTCGTGCAACTGCGCCTGCTCCCATCCAGCCACTACCGGCCGCTCGCCGATGGGAAGGACGGGCTCTACGCGACGATCGAGGTGACGTTCGCGGCCGCCGGCCATCGCAAGCTGACGGTGAAGCTGCAAGCAGGCTTCCCGCGCCCCGCCCGCCACCGGACCGCAAGGCCCTCTTCGCACCCGACTAGGCGCAAGCCGCCGGCGCAGAAGGGACGGCGATGAAACCGGCCGCGCGGTCGATCGGAGCGCTGCTTGCAGCTCTCGCTGTCGTGGCGATCGGCCCGGCGCCCGCGGGCGCCGCGAGCTGGCTATTTGCTCCCGCGAGCACGCCGGCGCCCCCGCCCGGGGTCGCACCCGTGAGCCGGGCGGTACCGGTGGGCCGCATCGGTGCGATCTCCTTCTGGTCCCCCAATCGCGGGCTGCTGATCGACGAAGGCACCGCCGGATGCGCGACCACCGACACGAGCGCGACGGTGCCCTGCGGGCTGTACGCGTACAACGGCGAAGGCTGGCATTTGCTGTCGAACGTCTGCGGCTCCGGTGAAGGAAGCATCGCCTGGGCCGGGCCCGATGAGTTCTGGACGATCTCCGACCAGCGGCCCGGCCAGTCCACCGGCGCCGTCGCAGTTGAACGCCAGAAGGTCTCGCTCTGCCACTTCCTCGACGGGCGGGTCGTCGCCTCCTACGCGACTCAGTTCCTACGCGAAGGCACCGAACTGCGGCTGCCCAACTCATACAGACCGATGAACGCGGCCGCCTGCCTCAGCCCCACGGACTGCTGGTTCGGCGGTGAACTCGGGTTCGCACCGAACAAGGGCGCATTCCACCTGCACTGGGACGGCGCGAGCGTCACGGCCGTCTATGCGCCCATCGGCCACGCGATCGCCTCGATGGCGCTGGCCGACCAGAGCACGCTGTTCGAGAGCGTTCGCCTAAAAGCGGGAGACGAACAGGGCTCCGAAGACCCGCTGCACCCCACGGTCCTCCACCAGATCGACCCCCCCGGCTCGAACACCGACTTCCACAACGTGTTCATGGCGGACGGGGGCTGCGTGCTCGAAATCTGCCCGCCCCTGCCGGATTACGGAGCGGTGCTTCCAGACAGCCTCCAGGGCCTCATCCTCGGCAGCGACTACACGCCCTCCGCTCCGGGCGATCCCGAACCCCAGCTGTGGGCCCTCGCGGGGGAAGAGGAAAGAGCGGCCGAACCCCACTCGATCGTGCTGCGCTACAGCCTGGGCGAATGGACGCAGTTCCCCGACCTCGCCAGGAAGCTCGAGGAACAAGAGGAAGAAGCGAAAGCAAGCCCCGGAGACAAGGTCGACGGCTCGATCGTCGGGGTCGCCGCCGAACCCCAGGCGCCGGCCGCGTGGGTGGCGCTCGAATCGAACGACGGAGAAGCCCACGTCGATCGCCTGGAAGCCACCGGCATCGGCACGGGCACCAATGGAGTCGGCACGATCTCCAGGCGCGAAACGCTCGGCGAAAAGCTCGGCGACACGAAGGGGCCCGGGAAGCTCGGCAGCGCCGGACCAATCGCGTGCCCCGCCGTCAACGACTGCTGGCTGGCCACCAAGCAGGGTTGGCTGTACCACCTCACCGAAGACCCCGGGCACCCCGAACGCACCGAGGGCTATCCGGTCGACACCGATCCCAACTTCGCCAGCCTCATCACCTACCGTCCCGTCGACGAAGGCGTGCCGCAGGTCCCGCCCACCGAACCGCCGCCGGATGACTCGCTTGCCAACCAGGCGGTGGAAGCGACTCTGCCCAAGGCCACCGTCCCAGCCCCCGCCCGGCGCACGAGCAAGGCGCTCGTCACCGGCGTGAGCTCGCACGTCGTGCACCGCTACACGCTCGAGCTCACCTTCAAGCTGACGGTGAAGGCACGCGTCCAGCTGCTGGCGAGCCGCAAGCGCCTTCGGGTGGCCCAGACCCCCATGAAGACGCTGAAGGCGGGCAAGCACACGCTGATGCTGCGGCTCGACCCGCGTCGATGGCCGAACGCGCTCGATCTGAAGGCCACGCCCCTCGAACCGCTCCCGACGGTGGAATCGAAAGCCCCGAGTGGCACGGTCGCCCCTCCGGTCGGCGGCAACAACGTTGAAACCTAGCGGGCGCGGAGTAGCCGGCGCGGTAGTCCGCCTAGGCTCCGGCGAGTAGCGCCGCGACCTCGGCGCGCGTGTAGAAGCCCCACTGGGCTCCGTCCTCCTCCAGCAGACGGCGCCCCGCCTCGCGCATGTGTGAACGGTCATACACGTCCGCGTCGTTGCGAGACTCGAGCGCGGCGCTCAACTCGCCTGCGCTCGCGGCGATCGGCGAGAGCGCCGCCCCACCCGTGGCGATGATGTCCTCATAGCGGATGACCCGCTCGCGCGGCAGCGCCGACGCGTAGCTCTGGAAGAACCAGTCGAGCAGCGCGAGCTGGCGCTCGAGGCGATCGTCGATCTCCTCGAGGCGCGCGGCGATCAGCGGCGCGATCTCGGGACGCAGCCCCAGTCTCCCCTCGCGCTGAGCGAACGGGACGCTCTCCCACGAGGCGAGAACGGCAAGCGGGTTTCGCACGATCGCGAACACGTCGAACCGCTCGACCAGCATCGGCAGGAGCGCCGTGAAGGCGACCGGGTGCTTCATCACGAGCCTGAAGTCCCTTGAGGCGGGTGGATCGACGGCGATCTCGCCCCTCATCCCCATCGGCGTGCGCAGTCCGCCGACATCACGCTCCTCGGAGACCCTCGCTCCGGTCACCCGCCCTTCGATGTGCAGGGTGAGCGCCGCGCCGCGCTCGAGGATCGAGCGCCGCTGCTCCTCTGCGAAGCCGATGATCCCCTCCTCGATGCTCGCCGGGTCGAGCGACCCGTCCTCGTCGGTCGCGGCGGCGCGGATGAGCGCGTTGGGATCCATCGGCTCATCGAGCGCGCGAACGTCCGGCAGGCCGTTGAGCAGCTCACAGGCGAGCGTGGTGCCTCCGCGGGGGAGCCCGGTGAGCAGCACGCAGGAATCCACGACGTCCGTTTCGGCCAACCCGATGGAAGCTACCTGCTGAGGAGCGCTGTTAGCGTTGCCGCGGTGTTACCCGCCCGCCTGACGCTGATCCTGCCCCACCAGCGCGAGGCGACGGGTGGCGTGTACGTGATCGAGCAGTTCGCGCAGGCGCTCGCGGGCTCCGCGGAGATCACGCTCGCGGTCCGCCGGGGGCCTCTGCGGGCGCTCGACGGCGTGACGGTGGTGCACGCTCCGGCGCTCGCCGCCGAGGAGCTGCCCGACGCCGACGTGGTGATCGGGGGCCTCGCGCAGCCCGACCCCGAGCTCGTGCTCGGCCTGCGCGCGCGCAGGGGGGTGCCGCTGTTCTTCTTCCAGGGCTATGGAACGCCAGAGAACCCGCGGATCACCGCGATGCTCGAGCGCCGCCCGAGCGTGCTCGCGGTCTCGGGGTTCCTCGCCGAGCGCGCAAGGGCCCGCGGCTGCGAGGCCGAGCTCGTACGTCCGGGGCTCGACCGCGAGCTCTTCCCGGCGGGACGGCCGCAGCGAGAGCGCGGGGCGGTCGTCGCGATGATGACGCACGCGACCGACTGGAAGGCCACGGAGGACGGCCTCGCCGCGCTCGCGCTCGTCCGCGCCGCGGTTCCGGAGGTCGAGCTGCGACTGTTCGGAGCCGTTCAGCCGGACATCCCGTCGAGTTTCCTCGGCCCGCTCTCGAGAGCTCAGATCGCCGAGGTTCTGCGCGAGGCGGCCGTGCTCGTCCTTCCGAGCTGGGAGGAGGGGCTGGGACTCCCCGGGCTCGAGGCGCTCGCCTGCGGCGCGGCGCTCGCCACCACCGACACGAAGGGCGGGCGCGACTACGCGCTGGCGGGCGAGACGGCGCTCGTGACGGCGCCGCACCGCCCGGACCTGCTCGCCGAGAGCGTGACCAGGCTGCTGCACGACCCCGAGCTGCGCGCTCGCCTGTCAGAGCGTGGCCGCGCGCACGTGCTCGACACATACCCGCCCTGGCCCGAGGCCGGCGCCGCATTCCACCGCGCGGTCGGCGCGCTCGTCAGCCGGGCGCGATCCACGGGCCGCTGATCCCCGTCGCCGCGAGGAGGGTCGGCGCGTCCTCGCCATAGTGCGCCTCGAGCGCCGCGCGCACCGGGTCCGAGAGCGGCTCGGGCGCGGACGGCACGACGTTCCAGATCTTCCTCAGCGTGAACTCGAGGCCGACCCGCTCGCGATACCACCGCTCGGGCGGAGCCTTGAGGTAGCGGGCGACGATCTGCTCGAACTCCTGGAGGCCGCAGGGATCGATCACCCGCTCGGCGAGCCAGGCCTGCATCGCGGCGCGCTGGGCGGCGTCCAGGCGGCCTTCGCCGGCGTCGCCTCTCCCCTCCTTCAGGCGCGCCGCGTCGATCGCCCGGAGCAGCGTCGTCACCTCGGCGTCCTTGACACGGGGCTCGCGACCGCCCGCGAACGAGCGCTCGAAGGGGATGGCCGGCTCGAACTCCTCGCCGACGCCGAGGAAGCGAAGTATACGTCGCAGCACGCCGCGTGGGTCGCTCGCCAGGTGGTCGCTCAGCTCGACGTGAAGCGCAGAACGCGGGAGGACGCTCAGGTACTCGCCGAGGATGCGTCCGTACTCACCCTGCACGACATATGAGTTGGTGTCGTCGGGAGCGGAGCGACCGAGGCGCAGGGCCGCGGGACGCAGCGACTCGCTCAGCGCGCGGTCGGCGTCGCGGCGCTCGTGCCCGCGCGCCTGCGCCATCGCGTGCTGGGAGCGCGCACGCGCGACGGGATCGCGCAGGAGCGCGACGAGTCGGACCTCGGGCAGCGTGCGGGCGACGCGCTCGGCCACCGTGCGGGTGGGCGCGTCGTGCCACCCCTGCATGTAGTGGGGTGTCACCGTACCGCGCACCAGGCCCTCATCGGCCGGGACATCGATGCGTCGCATGTACTGCTCGAGGCCCGCCTCGTAGAGCTCGGTGTGCGAGAAGAAGGGGGCCTCCTTGGCGTCGGGCAGCCACAGCCGAGGGTGGTCGCGGAGCAGTTTCCAGAGCGTCGTCGTCCCGGCCTTCTGGGCGCCGATCACGAGAAACTCGATGCCGCGCTGATCGTCGGTCACCGGCCGATGCTCTCAGAGCGCGACGGCGAGTGACCGCCGTGCTCGCGACCCGCTTAACAATGAGATAACAACATCATTCCCGTCTGGTCACAAAACCGCGCGTTTTGCAGGGAATTCTTTTTGGTATGGATGGTGAGAAAACGACATCAAGGAAGATGGATGGGTCGTCGACATTAAAGGTGATGGACGGCTCGCGGGTGGACATGCACTGTCACTCCACCGCCTCGCAGGAATCGAGGCTCGGCGTCCAGCGTGCGGTGGGCCTGCCGGAGTGCGCCACGCCGCCCCAGGAGGTGTACGAGCTGGCCAAGCGCCGCGGCATGGACTTCGTGACGATCACCGATCACGACACCATCGCCGGCGTCCTTCAGATCGCCGACCGTCCGGACGTATTCGTCTCGGAGGAGCTCACCGCGCACTTCCGCGGCGAGCCGCAGGCCGTGCACGTCCTCTGCTACGGGATTACCCCCGAGGATCACGACTGGCTGCAGGCGAACCGCGGCGATGTCGAGATCTGCGCCGCATACCTCTACGAGCGTGAGATCGTCTGCGCGCTGGCCCATCCCTACTACACGGTGGGAGCGCCGCTCACGGCGCGCCACCGCCGGCGCCTGGCGCAGCTGTTCGGGATCTGGGAGGTCCGCAACGGCGCCCGCGCGCGCGAGCTGAACCAGCCGGCGGCGACCTATATCGCGACGCTCGACGGCGTTGGCATCGGCGGCTCCGACGACCACGCGGGGGTCGATATCGGGCGCACGTACACAAAGGCCCCGCAGGCGCGCACGCCCGCCGAGTTCCTGGCGCACGTCCGCGCGGGAGACGTGGGCGTGGGCGGAGCCCAGGGCAGCGCGGCCAAGTGGGCCCACGCGGCGATCGCGCTCGCCGCCCGGGCGCTCGGTCCGGGAACGAGCGGCGCGGGCGCCGCGACGCCCGACGCCCGCACGGTGATGACGATGGTGCAGCGCCTCCTGAGCGAGGGTGACGCGCGCCACGGAACGGTCGGCTCAGACCTGCAGCCCGAGGATGCCCGCTGCCTCTTGCGCGCCTGGCTCAGCGCTGTCGAGCTCGACCACCTCGACACGGACGGCCTGATCGCCTTCATGCAGGACGAGAGCTTCAGCCACTCGGACCTGTACCGGCGGGCCTGCCGCCTGCACGAGCGCAAGCTGCGTGCCGCGGTCGAGCAGGCCGTGGCCGCGGCGGCCGGTGGGGCCGAGGTGAAGTCGGCGGGGGCCGGGCTGTTCGAGAGCTGCATCGCGGCGATCCCCTATGCCCCCGCCACGGCGTTCCTGGCCAACGAGAAGGCCAAGCTCGACGCCCGCCGCGAGGAGGGCGAGACGCCGCGGGTGGCGATCCTGGCCGACGGGATCGGCAGCACGCACGGCGTCACGCGGGCGATCGAGGAGATTCGCCAGCGCGGCGTGCCGGGCTTTGAGATCGAAGTGGTCGGGACCGACCCGAACGTCGATCGGCGGCTGTCGGCGGTGGCCGAGTTCGACGTGCCCTACTACCCGGGCCTCGAGATCGGCGTGCCCAGCCTGTCGGCGGCGGTGCAGACCCTCACCGACGGCTGCTTCGATCTGATCCACGTGTGTTCCCCCGGACCGGTCGGCGTCGCCGGAGCCCTCCTAAGCCGGGGTCTCGGCGTGCCGCTTGTCGGCAGCTACCACACCGAGCTCACGGCCTACGCCGGCCTGCGCTCGGGCGAGCGCAGCGTGGCCGAGGCGATGGCCTTCGGCGTCAGCCTGTTCTACCGCGCCTGCGACCTCGTGCTGTCCCCGAGCCCCGCCTCGGACGCGGCCCTCGCGGCGGTCGGGGTGCCGGCCGAGAAGGTCGCCCGCTGGGATCGCGGCGTCGACAGCGAGCGCTTCGATCCCGGCCTGCGCGGGGAGCTCGAGCTGCCCGGCCAGGTCAACGTCCTGTATTCGGGTCGGATCTCCCGCGAGAAGGGCGCCGACCTGCTCGCCGACGCCTTCCTCGCGGCGCGCGAGCGCGACCCGCGGCTGCACCTCGTGCTCGCCGGCGGTGGACCGGAGCAGGAGCGCCTGCGCGAGCGGGTGGGCGACGCGG
Source organism: uncultured Solirubrobacteraceae bacterium (assembly GCA_963717415.1). Classification (GTDB taxonomy): domain Bacteria; phylum Actinomycetota; class Thermoleophilia; order Solirubrobacterales; family Solirubrobacteraceae; genus Palsa-744. The sequence goes on from OY970331.1 coordinate 492,290, forward strand.
CGAGCTTCCTCGGCTGGTTGCAAGGCCGCGACCTGGCGTGCGCCTACGCGAGCGCCGACATGTTCCTGTTCCCGAGCCGCACCGACACCTTCGGCCAGGTGATCCTCGAGGCTCAGGCCAGCGGCCTGCCCGTCGTGGCCGTGGCCGAAGGAGGGCCGCTGTCGCTGATCGAGGATCGCGTGAGCGGGCTTCTGCGCGAGCCGGACGCCGAGGCCCTCGCCGAGGCCATCCTCGAGCTCGCAGACTCCCCGCTATTGCGCGAGCGCCTGTCGCGGGCCGGCCTTGCATCGGTCGAGGCGCGGACGTGGGCGCGGGCGCTCGAGCGACTCAGCCGCGGCTACACGAGCGCCCTGAAGGCGAGAGCATCGGGAGGGGCGATCCGTGCTGCCTAGCAAGTCACCGAGGATCGCGGTCGCCGTGCACGACATCGAGCCGGCGACGTTCGAGCGCTGCGCGCTGATCCGCGACTGGCTCGACGACCACGGCGTCGACCGCGTCACGCTGCTCGTCATCCCCGCCCGCGACCTGCATCCGGTGGGTGAGCGCTCGCCGGAAATGGCCGACTGGCTGGCCGAGCGCCGGCGGGCGGGCGACTCGATCGCGCAGCATGGCTTTCAGCATCAGAGGCTTCGGCGCGGCTCGTTCACGCCCCATGGGCTCGGCCCGGTGCGCAGCGGCCGCGCGCGAGAGTTCGTGGGGCTCGACGGCGAAGAGACGCGCGCCGCGGTCGACGCCGGCTGGCGCGTGCTGAAGCTCGCGGGCATCGAGCCCGACGGCTTCGTCGCGCCCGCCTACGCCTACACCCCCGCGCTGCGCGCCGTGCTCACGAGCAAGTTCCGCTGGTGGGCGAGCCTGATGCGTCTGCACCGGCCGCTCGGGGACGCGGACGGCGATCCGCGGGAGCTGCTCGCGCCCGCCTGGGGAATGGCCGGCCACAACCCGCTGCGACGCGCGTTCTCGCCGTCGCTGCTGCGCGTCGGCAGCCTGGTCTGCGGTCAGACGATGCGCGTGGACCTGCACCCCTCAGACCTCCAGCACACGCGCCACATGCTCGCGCTCGAGTGGATCCTCGGTCGGGCCGGGCACCGGCGCGAGGCGATCACCTACGACGAACTCCTCGCGGCCAGCGCGTAGCGTCTAAGCCGCTTTGTAGGCCGTGTACAGCGAGGGGCTGAACGAGCTCACGCCTTTCAGCGCGGCGTAGCCGAGGTGCTTCACGCCGAAGAAGTCCTCGATCGTTCGCAGCAGCGAGAAGTGGTTGTACTGTTCTTCGGAGTTCGTCGTCGCGCCCTTGACGTAGGGCGAGAGCAGCAGCGCGCCCACCTCTCCCCCGCCCTTGGAGGGCAGGCCCGCCACCGTCGACGCGGGCGCGGGGATGTTGGGGAACTGCGGCTGCCCGCAGCAGGAGCTCGAATCCTCGAAGGGCCCGCTCGTCGGCGCCTGATCGACGGTGATCACGAGCAGCCCGTTTTCCTTGTAGGCCTTCGACGAAGTGATCTCGGGTACCACCTTCTGCAGGAAGCTGTCGGCGTCGACCGGCCCGCCCGGCGCACCGGGGGCGCAGGGAGTCGGCGATCCGTCGTGGCAGGCGCCGGGCACGATGTAGGAGAAGCTGGGAGTGCGCGCGGCGGAAGACAGGTCGGAGCTCAGCTGTCTGAGCCCCACGTCATCGGTCGCGCACTGGGGCGAGTCGATGATCGAGTGGAAGTACACGAAGGGGTTGCGGTAGGTCGCGTATGCCTGTCCGGCCGGCGGCCCCGAGGAGGAGGGGTCGGGCTGCCCGAGGGCCGGGTGGGCACAGGCGCCACCGGCAGCGCCGGGTTCGTCCATACCTTCCACGTAGGCGTGCCAGCTGAGGTGCTTTTCGGTCAGCTGGCCGGCCAGCGTCGGGGTGCTCTTCGGGTAGACGCAGCCACTGCCGGTGACCTGTTCATCGGCGCCGGTCGTCGCGGGTTCGACGTTCGCGTACCTGGGGCAGTCGGCCGCGGTTTCGACGGTCGGCCCCTGGCCGCTCACCAGAGCAAGGCCGTCGGCGAGCCCCTCGTGCGCGACCGCGTCGTAGCGCACCAGGAGCTCCCCCTGGTGCTCGAGCGTCTGGGACAGGTAGGGCGCGGTCGAGGCCGGGCCGAACATCGAGGCATAGGGCTGGTCGGCGAGCGCGATCAGGAAGACGTGCTTGACCGGCGGGGGCTTGGCCGGGGCGCCTTTGGCGGGCGAGCCCGCCGCCGGCGAGCCCGAGCTGCCGGCTTCACCTCCAGCGCCGGAGGAGCTCGGCGAGCTGGTTTTCGACGCCGGTTTCGTGGCGGCCGGCACAACGGCCGGTGTTGGGGTGCTCGTGACCGGTTCCGCCGGCGTGGGGCTCGATTCGCCGGTGGACGGCGGCGAGGAGCTGGGGACCTGCGTCGTGCCGGTGGAGGCGCTCGCCCCGGGGAGCAGCAGCTTCACCGGGCCGCGGGAGGAGGCGAGCGCGTCGTCCGAGCGGGGGCTCGCCGCGCCGCCCATCAGCACTCCGAAGCCCAGGAACACGAGCACGAGCAGCGCGGAGATCCGTGGCGCCGGGAGGGTTAGCCCGGCGGTACGGGCGGGACTCCTCGCCCCCGACGGCGACGCGGACTGCGTGGGCCATGGGGCAGGGCCGGCGATCTCCGCCGCGTGCCGGTCGCGGAGCCTGCCGACCAACGCGACGAGCTGAGGGCTTCGAGCACCGGCGCGCGCACCGCAGTCGAGGCAGTAGCACTGCCCGCGCTCGAGCTCTGAGCCGCACTCGCCGCACATAACGGGAAGCCGCCGGTGAGCCCGACGGCTCTACTCCTCCGTCGAGGGGACAGCCTCGGATGCGCCGTCCGGCGAGACGGCGTCCCGCGAGATGGCCTCGCCCCGCGGGATCGTGTCCTGCGCCTCGGCGACTCGCGCGGGCGGCCCGTTCCTGGGTGCGAGCAGGGCGTCCATGATCGCCGTCGAATCGCCCTCCTCGCCGGTCGCGGTGCTGGGCGAGCGCTCCATCAGGGTCGCGCCACACTGCCAGCAGAACAGCGCGCCACGACTGTGTGGAGCCGAGCAATGCGGGCAGCTTCCCGCGCTCCCGCTCTCCTCAAGGCGCAGCAGGCGCTCGAGCTCGGCGAGCTCGGCGTCGCGCTCCTGCAGCACCGCCGCTCGGCGCACGAGCACGTCGAGGCGGAAATGGTCGCGGATCGCCATCTCATAGGCCAGCCCCCCGAGGTCCCAGTGCAGCTCGGTGACCTCCTCGGCCAGCGCGTCGCGTCGGCGGCGCAGCTCGGATACCCCCTCGGCTTCGGCAGCCGGCGGGCCACTCGCCGGGGGCGGGCCGGGCGCCGCGACGGGTTGTGGCCGACCTGCGCCTCGCTGGTCACCCAGCATGCTCATCTAGCGATCTCCCAGCACTAGCCGGTTTCGACGACGTTGGGTAGTTCCTTGGATTTCTGCTCGTAGTTGGAGCCGCTCCCGGGGTGCTGCAGTTTTTTGAGCACCGTCGGTGGCGCTGGTTTGGTCGGGCTCGACCCGACGCCGGAGCCCGAGGAGGAGCTGCTTCCGCTCGCGGAGGAGCCGGAGCTGCCGTTCGAGACTTCGATCACCGACGCGACCGGGAAGCTCTTCTTCAGGCCCGGCAGCGCCTTCTCGGCTTCTGATTTCGTGTGGTAGACGCCCGAGTAGATCACGTAGCTCCCGGCGGTGAGGCTCGAGAAGTCTTCTGACTTCAGCGCGCCGACCCTCTTGGCCCCCTTCGCCGTCGCCGACGCCTTGGCGGCCGCGACCGCGCTCACGGGGGTGCCTGACTGGGGCAGCGTCTGCAGCTGCACGGTGTAGCCGTGCGTGCCGGAGGGCCAGTCGTCGGTGAAGGACGACGCTTCTGGCGATCCCGAGGGCGTGCTCGCGCCCGGCGTCGAGGCCACGCTGATCGTCTGCGGGGGCGCCGCGACCTGCTTGGTGGCGCCCGAGCGGCCGATCAGCACGCCGACGCCCATCGCCAGCAGCAGCACGCCGACGCCCGCGATCACGGTGACCGTGTTGCCCCGCTGCTCGGGGCCCTGGCTCGCCGGCGCCGGCGCACCGGGGGGCGCTGCCGGCGCGGGCGGGTCGCTGCGCTGCGGCGGTCCACCGAGCAGCACGCTGCTCATGGGCGTGCAGCGCTCGCCGCACTCCAGGCAGTAGCGCTGGTCGGCGGCAAGGGGAGCCCCACACCCCGCGCAGGACTGGGGGGCGCCGACGGGAAGCGATGAGCTGGGGATCGATTCGGTGGACAGGATGGCTACCTTCGTGCGAATGGCCCCGGGCAGGCGAAACGGGATGGAGCGCACAACACCGTCGAACCCAGTGTAGAGGCTCCCCGCGCGTCAATATATATGGTGAAGCGCACGCCCGTTCGAGCGTGACCATTCGGTGAAGCAGGCGCTACTCTTCACCGGTTGTTATCCAGTACGTCACCGTGGGTTCACCTGTCGTCGCACGAGCGACGGATAGCATCGCCCCGCCAGTGGACGGCTATGCCTCAGCTAGCTCATACCAGAAGGGGGGCTCCGTGAACGGGGCGACCTTGGACGCGCCGGCCCCGGACAGAGGCGCGGTGCTGGTGCACGGCAACTTGGAGATCCGCCCGGACGAGATCCAGGTTCTCGCGGACGGCCGCAGGGTCGGGCTCACGGTGCGCGAGTTCCAGGTCTTCCTGATCCTCGCCGAACGCGAGGATCGCGTCGTGCGCAGATCGGAGATCTACGATCACGTGTGGGGCGGCGAGATGAAGCGTCGCGATCGGTCGGTCGACGTCTTCGTGCGCAAGCTGCGCACGAAGCTCGCGCGGGCGGCGCCGGACTGGGACTACATCCACACCCACTTCGGCGTCGGCTACCGCTTCGCCCCGGTGCCCCCGCAAGACGCCTAGCGTCTCCCGCATGCTCATCGTCAACGCCGACGATTTCGGCGCGAACGAGAGGACTTCCGACCCGGTCATCGAGCTGTTCGCCGAGCGCCTCCTCTCCTCGACCTCGGCGATGGTGCGGATGCGCGACACCGCCCGCGCCGCCAAGCTCGCGAGCGAACGCGGCATCCCGGTCGGCCTGCACCTCAACCTCACGCTGCCCTTCGCCGCGGACGCGATCCCTGGTCCCGTCCGCGAGCGGCAGCTTCGCCTCACGGAGATCTTCGGAGCAGAGAGCTGGCGGGAGGAGACTCGAGAGCGGCCCGATGGTCGGCTGCTCGCGGATGTGATCGCCGACCAGCTCGAGAGCTTCCGCGAGAACTTCGGCGACCCGACCCACCTCGACGGCCACCACCACGTCCACACCCACCCCGCCGTGCTCGAGCATCTGCCCGCGGAGCTGCCGATACGACCAATGCTCACGGCACCCGCGCGAGCGGGCGCGCGCCGAGCGGTGCGTGAGCGGCGGCTTCGACGGCGCTTCCTTTGCCCGGACCTGTGCTTCGCATTCGAGCACGTGCATCCGGCGCTGGGCGGCGTGGGCTTGCAGGCGCTCGAGCACGCCCGCGAGCACCCGCTGGAGATCATGGTCCATCCGCGCCAACAGCGCGAGCGTCTTGCGCTCTCCTCGGCAGAGTGGCGGCTGGCGCTCTCCACGCTGCGGCTCGGCTCCTACGCCGACCTCGAGGACGGGCGCGGCGGCGCAGATTGCTAGCCGGTTTTCGTCGTGGTGGGTCGCCTCCGCGTGCATGGGTGCGCCGAGAACGTCCGCGCGTCGTCGAGCGGCGCGTCGGTCGGACGCACTGTAGTGTTCACGCGCCCTGCTCGAAGCGTGCTGGAGAGACAACGATGAAGCGACGCTGCGGACATCGACTCGGAACTGCCATGGGTGTCGTCGCTCTGGCGCTTGCCGCCGGCGTGGACACAGGTTGTGGCAGTAGTAGCAAGGCTCCTTCGAGCACCGTCAATGCCGCGACGACGGCTTCCACTCCGACGGCCTCTGCTCCTCCGACAGCGTCCCAGTCCGGCACCGCTTCCCCTCCGCCACCGGCCGCACGGACGGTCGTGACATCCCGCACACTGGCCACCTGTTTGGAGCAGGCCGGATACCAAGTCCAAGCTACGGAAACCAAGGTAGCTCGAGCGATCAACAGCCCAGCCGCCGTGAGAATCAACAGCGACATCTTCTCGGAGATCCACGCCGACAGCACGCGCAAGGCCCTCGAACACACGGGCGAAGAACCACACATGACCGTCCTGGGCTCGACCACGAATCCGGGTGAAGCGACCATCGCCGTCTACATTGGCGCGACGGGAGCCCAGGAGGCTGCTGCTGAAGCGCAGGCGGCGGCGGAGAAACCTCCGGGGCCCGGGTCAGCCGTGGTCCCCGCCAGAGAAGGTGTTAAGGCGTCGTCCCGGGACAACGTAGCCTGGGTGGCATGGACGAACGCTCCCATGATCAGCAAGCGGATCGAACGTTGCCTGCCCTAGCGTCTCCCAGCCCCTGAGTGCTCCTGAGTGCTCGGGCGCGAGCCTACTGTTCGCCTTCGTGCTCGGGCGCGAGCCTACTGTTCGCCTTCGACGTTCGCGCCCGGCACCTTGTAGTAGCCGCAGCGGAAGTTCTCAGGCTGGGATACGGGCTCTGAGCCCGCGAAGCCACCCTTCGTCCCATTGCTGTAAACGGTCACGTATTGCAGTGTCGCCGGCTCGGGCACGGCCGGAAGCGGTACTGGGTTGAGTTCGCCGGTACGGGGGTCCCCCGTGGACCCTTCGCTGACGCCCTCAAAGCCGGCGGAGTTCGAGCCGGCGGCCGTCGTCACGAGCGTCGCGCTCATCTCGCGTTTGTCCTTGAGACCCGTGGTCGGATCCTGGTCGACCGTCGAGCTGACCGGGTTATCGTGGATCGTGGACTCGAGTCGGACCCGGTTGGCGGCGCCGATCAGCTGCGCGGCACTCGGCAGGAACCCGCCCTTGCTGACGCACTTCTGCGTCGCGAAGAAGTAGTTGTTCTGGCCGACTTCCTTGTTGGTAAGCGGGTAGGGGGAGGTTTCAAGGCACCAGGTGCCGAGGCTCACCGCCACCGGCGGACACGACGAGAGGGCGTCGACGGTCATGCCCCCCACCTCGCTCGAGTTCTTCACAGTGGGGATCGCCGAGACGGGAAATTTCTTGTTCTTACCCAGCACCAGCAACCCGTTCGGGACCGGCTTGGTGCTGATGGTGTGCCCGTCGATGGCGTGTACCACCGCCTTGCGGGCGGCATCCGCGAGGCCGCTCGCCGACAGGATCAGCGCCAGCAGCGAGATCACGAGCGATACGGCCGGCAGGCGATCGGAGATACGCCGGCGCATCACCGGCTCTCCGGTCGCCGCTCCTGCTCGGGCAGGATCCGGTTCTCGCGGCGCACTTCGCGACGGGCGGCGACCGTGCTGCGGACCTCCTCGAGCGAGACCTCCTGGACCGTCGACAGCACGGCCTCGAGCGCGACGCCCGAGAGGGTCTCCTGCTCGAGCAGCGCGTTCGCGGTCTCCTCCACCGATGCCCAGTTGCGGTCGAGCACGACCGTAGCCTGCGCCTCGGCTTCGCCGACGAGTCGCTCGACCTCGCGATCGATCAGATCGAGCGTCGACGGCCCGATCGAGCCGAGGTCCTGCAAGGAGGCGCCGAGAAACACCTCGCCACCCTTCTCGCCGATCGTCACCGGTCCCAGCGCATCGGACATGCCAAACGAGGTGACCATGCTCCGGGCCAGCGACGTGGCGGCGTGCAGATCGTCGCTCACACCCGTCGACAGGCGTCCGAAGGCCATCCTCTCGCCCGCGGCGCCGGCCACGATCACGACCAGCTGGCGCAGCAGGTCGTCCTCGCTCTGGATCAGCTGGTCGCGGTCGGTGAGCATGTGCGCCGCGGTTCCCAGGGTCCGTCCACGCGCGACGATCGAGAGCTTGCGCGTAGATGTGGCCTGGCCGATCGCATCGGTCACGACCGCGTGGGAGGCCTCGTGTATCGAGATCAACCAGCGCTCCTCGCGCGTCATGATGTGCTTCTTGGCAGGCCCCGCGACAACGCGGTCGATGGCCTCCTCGAGCGTCGCCTCGTCGATCAGATCCCGGCCATCGCGCACACTCAACAGCGCGGCCTCGTTGATCACGTTAGCGAGCTCGGCTCCGCTGAAGCCCGGTGTCTGGTGGGCCACCTCCTCGAGGGATGCGTCGGCGGCGAGCGGCCGCTTGCCCCCGTGCAGGCGCAGGATCTCGAGGCGTCCGTGCACGTCGGGGACGTCGATCGTGACCTGGCGGTCGAAGCGCCCGGGACGCAGCAGCGCCGGGTCGAGGATGTCCGGGCGGTTGGTCGCGCCCATCACGACCAGCCCGCCGTCGCCGGAGAAGCCGTCCATCTCGACGAGCAGCGCGTTGAGCGTCTGCTCACGCTCGTCGTTGCCCTGGCCGACGCCAGCGCCTCGCTTGCGCCCCGCGGCGTCGAACTCGTCGATGAAGATGATCGCGGGCGCGGACTTGCGGGCCTTGGCGAACAGATCGCGCACTCGCGCCGCGCCGACGCCGACCAGCGACTCGACGAAGTCCGAGCCCGACAGCGAGAAGAAGGAGGCGGCGGCCTCGCCCGCCACCGCCTTCGCCAACAGCGTCTTGCCGGTCCCCGGGGGACCGACGAGCAGCACGCCCTTGGGGGCCGCGGCTCCGACGCGCAGATACTTGCCGGGATCGTTCAGATAGTCGCGAATCTCGCGCAGCTCGGCGACCGCCTCGCCGGCGCCGGCGACGTCCGCGAACGTCACCGTGTCGAGGGTTCCCTTGCCCTTGCGCTTGCCCTTGCCGGTGAATGCCGAGAAGCCAGCGATGCCCCCGGCGCCCCCGTCGGCGCCGATGCGTGTCAAAAGCGCGAACAGCGTCACGAGCAGGAGAATCGGGATCAGGAACTGGACGACGATCGCCCGCAGCCCCTTGCCGGACTGCTGGTCGACGATCACGTTCGCGCCGTTCTTGGAAAGCGTGGCGACGATGGCCTGCGTCAGCGCACCGGAGTTCGGGTAGGCGGTCCACAGCTGCTGGACCGTTTCCCCTTCATGGGGGATCGTGGTCAGCTCGATACGGCCGTCGTGATCCAGCAGCACCGCCGTTGAGACGTCTTTGTGGACGGCGAGCGATTCGGCGCGCGTCAGCGAGATCTGCTGGCCGACGCTGCTCGGGGCGATCGAACCCAGCAGCAGGAAGAAGGCCACGACCAGGCCAATAGCCGCCACGAACAGGAAGCTGTTGAGAGGATCTTTGAGGAACAGCCGCCGGATACCGACGGCGAAGTTGCCGATCGCCACCAGAACCGGGTTGCGCCGTTTCTCCGCGAGTCCCGACCTGACGCCGCCCGCCCTCGCGGGCGGGCCCGCCGGGCGAGAGCCGTCCGCGCCGGGTCCGTTGGGGCTCGCGCCCGCGCCGCCCGGCAGCGTGGGTTCATCCTGATCCTCGTTCGCTGAGTCGTAGAGATCGTCGTTCATGGGTGCGACACATCGGCGTCGCTCGGTCGATGAGGTCCCTGAAGTCCCCGAGTACGCAGGCAGCTGGCAGGCGCTTGGGCCGGCGGAGTGTCACAGCGCAACCTGCCAAAAACAATCCCCGTTCACAAGTCCGCTACATGTTGCCCAGTGTCAGCGGCCCCTGGGGTCTTTGTTATCCAGATTTTCTCCAACTGGACACCCGCTGTTCACGTGCCGCCACCCCCTCGCCCACAGACTGCAACTCTCGCGCCCGGGGGGTGTTGCACCGCACAGCATCCACCGACCCTCGCCACCCAAAGGAGCTTCTACGTGCGCCTGCTTCGCACCGTAACCGTCTCGTCCCTCGCCTTGCTCGCCCTCGCCGTCGCACCGTCTGCGGCGAGCGCCTCCCGGGCCCTGTTGATCGACGGCTCGACCTCGATCTTCCCGCTGATGACACAGCTCGCCTCGGCGTATCACAAGGCGACCCACCAGCCCACGCCGAAAGTCGGCCAGGGCACCTCCGACGCCGGCATCAACGACGTCAACGCCGGGCGCGTGGACATCGGAGACGTCTCGCGCGACCCGATCGAAGGCGACCCGCACGGGCTCGTCTTCACGAAGATCGCCCGCGACGGCGTGTGCATCATCACGAGCCCGAAAAACCCCGTCGCCAACCTCAACCAGAGCCAGGTGCAGGAAATCTTCACGGGACAGACGCGCAGCTGGAGCGAAGTCCCGGGAGCGACCGTCGGCGGCCCGATCGACCTGTTCGACAGGGTGGCCTCCTCCGGTACGCAGGACGCCTTCCAGAACATCTTCCTGGGCGAAAGCCTGAAGGTCTCGCCGAACGCCTCGCAGGAGGAATCGAACGGGCAGCTGCGCCAGGCCGTGATCCCGAACGAAAACGCGATCGGCTTCGTTTCGTTCGCCTTCACCGCCGGGACCCACACGGTCGACTACGCGGGCATCCCCTGCACGCTGCGCAACGCCAAGTCGGGCCAGTACCAGGGCGTGCGTAACTTCTGGATGGTGACCAAGCACGCGCCAAAAGGCGCCGCGCTCAAGTTCATCAGCTGGGTCACGAGCGGCAACGCGGTCACCAAAAAAATCATCGGCTCGAGCTGGATCCCGATTCACTGAGCCAGATGCCCGGCCGCCCAACGAGGGGCGGCCGGGCACGGGCGCCTGAGCCGAGCGAACGCGCGTGTTGAGAACCTCGAGCCTCAGGCTCCGGCGGCGGAGCACGAACAAGGACCGGCGCGCCGAGCTGATGCTCGGCGCGTGCTCGGTCGCGGTGCTGCTGTTCATCGCGCTGATGACCGTCACCGTGTTCATCAATGCGTGGCCGTCGTTCTCGCACAACTCCTTCTACAGGTGGTTCCTACCGGGCGGAGACGTCGATACGCAGCTGCACTCGATCATCACGGAATCGACGCCCGGCCACTACATCTACCACTTCCGGGCATGGCCGCTCTTGTGGGGAACGATGCTCACGACGGGCCTCGCGGTGCTGATCGCCACGCCCTTCTCGATCATGGCCGCGATCTTCATCGTCGAGTTCTCACCCGCGGCGCTGCGGCGCGTCCTTGACCCGGTCGTCCGCCTGCTCGCCGGCGTGCCCTCGGTCGTGTACGGGCTGATCGGCATCCTCGCGCTCGCGCCCTGGATCGAACACAGCTTCATCACCGAGCAGCAGAAGACCTCGGTCGAGTACGTCGTGCAGCTCACCGGCGCGAACCTCAGCCTGGCCGCGGTGATCCTCGCCGTGATGATCACGCCGATCATGATCGCGATCATCGTCAACGCGCTCGCCGCGGTACCGAGATCCTGGACGGAGGGCTCGGTTGCGCTGGGCGTCAACCGCTGGCGCACCACGTGGCGCATCTCGCTGCGCACCGCCCGGCCCGCGATCATCGCAGCCGCGGTGCTGGCGATCGGCCGCGCGCTCGGCGAGGCGATCATGCTCGCGCTCGTATCGGGCGGCCGCGGGTTCGCCCCCAACCTGCTCGACGGCCTCACCGTCCTGGTCGAGCCGACGCGGCCGCTGGCTGCGACGATCATCCATTATTACGAGGACCTCTCCAACCCACCGCTCGCCGCCACGCTGTACGCGATGGCCGCCGTGCTGCTCGTCTCGACCGCGCTGCTCTCACTGGCCGGCTGGGCGGCGAAGCAGCCGCTGAAGCGCTACGGGATCCGCACCTGACATGGCCGTCCACCCGCAGGCACTCGATGCACCCGCCGCGGCGCCGTCCGGCCGGCGGCGCGACTCCATCTCGAGCTGGCCGCTGATCGACCGTGTCTGCTTCGGAATCTGCTGGGCGGCGGGCGTCGCGCTGTGCGCCGTGACCGCGGCGATCGTGCTGTTCATGCTCGTGAAGGGGATCTCCTACCTGCGGCCCTCCCTGTTCGTGCAGTCGCCGACGGGGTCGCTCAACCAGAGCCAGGCCGGGGGCTTTCTCGACCCGATCGAGGGCACGCTGCTGTTGACCGCGCTCGGCGTGGCGATCGCGGCGCCGCTCGGCGTGGCGATCGCCGCGTGGCTGTCTGAGTATCACCGTCCCGCGTGGCTCGCGCGCGCCGTGGAGTCCGGCATCGAGATGATCGCGGGCGCGCCCAGCATCGTGCTTGCGATCTTCGGCCTGCTGATCTTCTCGCAGAGGTTCCTCGGCTTTCTCTCCCAGCGCTCGGCGGGCAACGTGGTGTATGGCCGATCCTTCTTCGCCGCCTCCACGATCATGGCGTTTCTCGCCCTTCCCCTGATCGTCGGATCCACGCGCGAGGGGCTGGCCCAGCTGCCGGCGCAGCTGCGCGAGGCCTCCTGGGCGCTCGGCAAGTCGCGCGCGACGACGATCCGCCGTGTGCTGCTGCCCTCCGTGCGCCCGGACATCGCGAGCGGAATCGCACTGGGCATGGGGCGCATCATCGGCGACACCGCGATCGTCGTGATCCTCCTGGCCTCGACGCTTCGGCTCGAAGGCACGGGAGGCGTGCCGATCCTCTCTACCCTGCGGGGCACCGGCTCCACGCTGACCGCCTATGTCTACTCCAACTCTCCCGCCGGCGAAGGCAACTCGCCACAGAAGGCCTACGCCGCGGCGTTCGTGCTGCTGATGCTCGTGCTCGCCCTCAACCTCCTCGTCACGCGCCTGAGCCCCAAGCAGCTGGGTACGGGTCGGTGAAGCCGGTGATGCCACCGCCGGTGCGCAGGATCACCGTGGACGGAGCACCGACGGTGGCCGAGCCGCGCACCGGCGGTGCGCGCGCGCCGATCACCGGCACGAGCGCCACGAGCGTGGCCCGGGGGGCCAGGTCGGCGGCCTCCGAGGCGGTCGAGCGCATGCGCATCGAGTCGGTCTGGCTGGCCTACGGCGAGCGCTGGGTCGTGCGCGACGTGACGCTGCCCGTCCGCCAGGGCGAGGTGCTGGCGCTGATCGGCGCATCGGGCTCGGGCAAGACGACGCTCCTGCGCTCGCTCAACCGCCTCACCGAGGTCACCGCCGGCGCTTCACGTGCCGGGCGCATAACGCTGCACGGCGAGGAGATCGGCGACATCGAGGCGACCGAACTGCGCCGGCGCGTCTCGATGGTCTTTCAGCAGCCGAACCCGTTTCCGATGAGCATCTTCGAGAACGTCGCCTACGCCCTGCGCGAGGAGGGCGCGAGCCGCTCGTGGCGCCGCGCGCGCGGTCGCGATCTGCGCCCGCAGGTGGTCGACGCCCTGCGCCGCGCCGGCCTCTATGACGAGGTGGCCCACGATCTCGATCACCCGGCGCTGCGACTTTCGGGCGGCCAGCAGCAGCGGCTGTGCATCGCGCGAGCGCTCGCGGCGGGGCCCGAGGTGCTGCTGCTCGACGAGCCGTGCTCGGCGCTCGACCCGATCTCGACCGCGACGATCGAGGAGCTGATCGTCTCGCTGCGCGAGCACGTGGCGATCGTGATCGTCACGCACAACCTGCAGCAGGCCTTCCGAGTCGCCGACCACGTCGCGTTCATGCACCTCGGCGAGCTCGTCGAGTACGGACCGAGCAACCAGGTCTTCGACCATCCGCGCCAGCAGCGCACCCGCGAGTACATCAGCGGGGCCTTCGGGTGAGAGTCCCCGCCGTCGGGCTGGTCCTGCTGGCGCTGATATTCGGAGGCTGTGAGAGCAACCAGGAAAAGAGCGCGCAGCTGGCAAGGACGGCCCACCACCAACGCCATCTGCAAGCCGCCCTGTCGATCACGCACGCGAGCAGCAAGATCAAGGTCGTGAGCACCGCCGTGCTGCACGGCTCGGAAGGGGCCGCCGCGGTCGTGACGTTGCGAAACAACTCCTCACAGGCGCTCCGCGACGTGCCGATCGCGATCACCGTAAAGGACGCCGCCGGAAGGACCCTCTACCAGAACAACGCCCCCGGTCTCGAACCGGCGCTCACGTCGCTCTCGTCGCTGGCGGCGCACCGCGAAGGGACGTGGATCGACGACCAGGTTCAGGTCTCGGGCACGCCGGCGAGCGTGACCGCGCTCGCCGGCGAAGCGCCGGTCGTGAACGGTCCTCTGCCACAGCTCGACGCACAGGGAGTCCATGCCAGCGAAGAAGCCGGCAGCGCGGGCGCGGCGGGCACCCTGCGCAACCGCTCGAGCGTCGCCCAGCGCGGCCTCGTGGTCAACGTGCTCGCGCGTAAGGGCGCCGCGATCGTCGCCGCCGGCAGGGCCGTGCTCCCGGAAGTGGCGGCCCGCGCATCGATTCCCTTCCAGGCGTTCCTCGTCGGAGCACCTGCGGGGGCGAGGCTTGAAGCGAGCGCCCCGCCGACGTCGTTCGGCTAGCTCGTGGGCGCCGCTCAGCGCGGCCGGCGGCCGCGCTGCTTGAGCGTGATGCCCTCCAATACATGCGCGACCGTCTCGCACGCGTCGATCGCCGCCTCCAGCGACTCGAAGATGTCCTTCCAGCGGATCACCACCATCGGGTCGATGCCGCCCGCGAACAGCGAGGCGACGCCGTCGCGCTGGAGCCGGTCGCCCTCGTTCTCGAGGCGATGGATCTCCACCAGGCGCGGAGCGAGCTCGGTGCCGGTGCGCAGGCAGCGCAGGGCCTGGGCGATCTGCTCGCCGGCGCCGACGAGCACCTCGGTGAACTCCACGGCCTGCTCCATGGGCGCCTCCACGCCATACAGGCCGAGCTGGGCCGCGGCCTGCTCGGAGTGATCGACGATGTCGTCGAGGGCCGTCGCCAGGGCGTAGCCATCGCCGGCGTCGAAGGGCGCTCTTACGCGGCCCCGGCCGGCAAGGCGATGGATGATGTCGTGGGTGATGCGGTCGCCTTCCTGCTCGCACACCTTCAGGTCCTGCGCGAGGGTGGCGTGCTCCGGGTAGTCCACCAGCAGGTCGTGCAGGAGCAGCCCGCAGCGCTGCACGTTGCGCCCGGCCTCCTCCACGAGGGCCATCAGGGTGCTGTCGAGGCCCCGGCGGGGGAAGTTCATCGGGCGAGAATATTGCGCCGCAGCGGTCGCCGCCCCGCCATAACGGCATCTTCACGACCCGATTACGAGTTTGCAACCATCGAGGGGAGGTTGGCTGCGAGCTTGGGCTCGATGGTCGCTCTCCCCGAATTCGCGAACGTCCTGCACGCCGGCGAGCTCGAGATCAGGCTGGACGACGGGCTCGTGCTGGCCAGCGGGCGGGCCCTCACGCTGTCGATGCGCGAGTACGAGCTGCTCGTGGCGCTCGTGATGCGAACGGGTGTGATCGTCACGCGCGAGGAGCTCTACGAAACGGTTTGGGGTGGCGAGCTGCGAGCGGGAGACCGGTCGATCGACGTGTACGTGAGCAAGCTCCGCGGCAAGCTCCAGCGCGTCGTGCCCGACCGGAGCTTCATCCACACCCACCCCCGCTTCGGCTATCGCTTCCAGCCCCAGTCGGAGTCCGCTCACGGATCCTTTGAACTTGGCGCGGGGGGTTTTTCGAATCCCCGCACCGACATTCGGCCACATTCACAGAACGTTTACATGAGAAGGCCCGGTGCTTAAAAGTCTCCCTTACGGGCAAGCAGAGGGTTGAGCCGCCGACGAGCAGGGATTTCGCGAGCCTCATCGATCGTCCACACGCCATCGACTCAGAGGAGACGCAGTGACCAACAACAAGATGATCGCCGTCTTCGCGGGCTTGACAGCGCTCGCGCTCGGCGCCAGCGCATGCGGAAGTTCCTCGTCGTCCAGCTCGAGCACCACCAGCAGTTCCTCAAGCGGCATATCCGCGACGATCTCCGGGGCAGGCTCGACGTTCGCCGCGCCGGTGTACGAGCAGTGGGCCTCATCCCTGTCGCCATTGACGGTCAACTACCAGGCGGTCGGCTCGGGCGCGGGCATCACCTCGCTCCAGAGCAGGACGGTCGACTTCGGCGCCAGCGACCCGCCCCTGAAGCCGGAAGAATTCGCGACGTTCGAAAAGGTCGGTCCAGCCGTTCAGATCCCGATGTTCCTCGGCGCGATCACCGTCTCCTACAACCTGCCGGGCGTGGCCTCTGGCCTGAGGCTCGACGGCAAGACGATCGCGGACATCTACCTCGGCAAGGTCAAGACCTGGAACGACCCGGAGATAACCGTGCTGAACCCGAGGGTGAAACTGCCGAGCACGACGATCACGGTGATCCATCGCTCGGACTCATCGGGCACCACGGCCGGGTTCACGGGATTCCTCGCCGCCGTCGATCCCGAATTCAAGAGCAAGGTCGGCGAAGGCAAGGACGTGCAGTGGCCGACCGGCACGGGCGCGAAGGGCAACGCGGGCGTCGCCGGTGCGGTCGAGCAGACCGTGGGGGCGATCGGCTACGTCGAGCAGGCGTATGCGCTCGCGCACAGATTCACCTACGCCGCCGTCAAGAACAAGGCGGGCGTCTTCGTCGAACCCACGCTCGCCTCGACGAGCGCCGCGGCGGCCAGCGTGACCGTGCCGGCCGACCTGGGCATCAAGATCTCGAACCCCCCCGGCGCCGCCAGCTATCCGATCACCTCGCAGACGTTCATCGTCGTCTACAACGACATGTGCAAGGCCGGGGTCCCCGGCGGCGAATCGGCCGCCAAGGGCGTCGTGAGGTTCCTCGTCTACGGACTCGGCCAGGGACAGTCGATCCTCGCGCAGGCCGACTACGCGCAACTGCCGGCCGCGGTCCTCACCAAGTCAAAGGAAGCCGTCGCGGGCCTCCAGTGCAACGGCGCATCGCTCGGCGGTTGATGACAACCACCGGCCTCGGGAACCGGTAGTAAAGAGGCCGTGCACGACACAGCGACTCCCGGCGGCGGGCGCTCGATCCTCGGGCGCTCGCTGCTGGCTCGCCTTCCCGACCGCGCGCTGAGATACGGACTGACGGGCCTCGCCGCGCTGATCCTCGCGCTGATCGTCTACTTCTTCATCCGCCTGGCGGGTGAAGCGCGTCCGGCGTTCGCCAAGGAAGGCGTGCTCGGCTTCGTGTTCGGCAACGACTGGAACGTCAGCGCGGAACACTTCGGCGCGCTGCCGCTGCTCGTGGGGACCCTCATCACCTCGGCGCTCGCACTGCTGATCGGGGTCCCCGTAGCGGTCGCGACGGCCCTGTATGCCACTGAGCTGTGCCCGCTGCGCCTGCGCCCGGGGCTCACGCTGCTGGTCGAGCTGCTCGCGGCGGTGCCCTCCGTCGTGTACGGGCTGTGGGGCATCTTCTTCCTCGCGCCGAAGCTCCTGCCGGCCGAGCAGTGGGTCGCCGACCGCCTGTCGGGCATCCCCTTCATAGGCGGCGGCACGGTCACGATCCCCAACTACTTCGTCACCGGGCTCGTGCTCGCGATCATGATCCTGCCGATCGTGAGCGCGATCAGCAGGGAGGTCATGACGACGGTGCCCACCGACCAGAAGGAGGCCGCGCTCGGACTGGGAGCGACGCGCTGGGAGATGATCCGCACGGCGGTCCTGCCCTACTGCCGCAGCGGAATCGTCGGCGGGGCGATTCTGGGGCTCGGTCGGGCAATCGGCGAGACGATCGCCGTGACGATCCTGATCGGCGACGCTCCTCAACTCGGTCATCACCTGTTCGGACAGGGATACAGCCTCGCCGCGGTAATCGCCAACGAGTTCGGCGAGGCGCAGGGGCTGCACCGCTCGGCGCTGTTCGCCGCCGCGCTCGTGCTGTTCGTGCTGACGCTGATCGTCAACGGGGTGGCGCGCGTGCTGGTGCTGAGGGCATCGCGTCCCGAGCGCGCCCAGGCCCGGCCCACCAACGGCCATGGCGGGTCCGGCGGCGGGGGGCTGGCGGCCGGGGCGGCGGCGGGCGCATGAGCTCACCCCCACGACCGGCCGCACGCCTCCAGCGCTTCGAGGTCAGCCGCGCGCGCCGGCGGCACGACACGCTTGCCCGCTGGATGATCCTCGCCGCGACCGGGATCGCGCTGATCCCACTCGTGCTGATCATCTACTACCTGCTTCACAAGGGTCTCGGCTCGTGGAGCCCCAGCTTCTTCACCACCGACCCCACGGGCAACACGTTCTTCAAGAGCTCGAGCATCGGCGGGATCAAGAGCGCGATCATCGGCACGATCGAGATGGTCGCGCTCGCCTCGGTGATCGCCATCCCGATCGGAGTCGGGGTGGCGGTGTGGCTCGTGGAGTACGGCCGCGAGAGCTGGTTCGCGCGCACGGTGCGCTTCTTCATCGACGTGCTCACCGGGGTGCCGTCGATCGTCTTCGGCCTGTTCATCTACATCCTGATCGTGGTCGGCACGGGATACGCCGGCTACAAGGGCTCGCTCGCGCTGGCGCTGCTGATGCTCCCGATCGTCGTCCGCTCGGCCGAGGTGATCCTGTTGCTCGTGCCGGGCTCGCTGCGGGAGGCGGCCCTCGCCCTGGGCGCACCGCGCTGGCGTGTGATCTGGAGCGTCGTGCTCCCGACGGCGCTGCCGGGGATGGTCACGGGCGTGCTGCTCGCGATCGCCCGCGCGGCCGGCGAGACGGCTCCACTGCTGTTCACCGCCGGGGCCACGCTGAAGGCGACCTTCAACCTCGACCAATTCATGAACTCGCTGCCCGTGCAAATCTACAGCGACGTCATATCCCCGACCCCCTCCGTCGTGGAACGGGCGTGGGGCGCGGCGCTCGCACTGGTTGTCATGATCCTGCTACTCAATCTCCTCGCCCGCCTGGTCGCCCGAAGGAGTCGCCTTGCATGAATCGCGGCGGGGTCACCTCGGAGATAGCTGACATGGATCGCGACGAGCTGCTCGAGCCGAGCCCGCCGGGCTCCGCCACGCCTCGGCCGGGCGGCGCCGAGGGGGAGTCGGCGCGGCCGAGCGATTCCGCCACCGCGTCCGAGGCCCTGACCTCGGGGCTGAGCGTGACGCTCGAGGAGCTGCGTGCGTTCTACGGGAACGTCGAGCAGGTCAAGGGCATCCACCTCGAGTTCCCCGCCAACCAGGTGACCGCGATCATCGGCCCCTCTGGCTGTGGAAAGTCGACGATGGTCCGTTGCATCAACCGTATGCACGAGGAGATCCCCGGCGCCCACGCGGAGGGCAGGGTGCTGCTCGACGACCTCGATGTCTACGACCCGTCGGTCGACGTCGTGGCGGTTCGCCGCGCGATCGGCATGGTCTTTCAGAAGCCCAACCCGTTTCCGACGATGTCGATCTTCGACAACGTGGCGTCCGGGCCGCGCCTGGCCGCCCGCCGGCGCGGTGAGCGATCGAAGATCGGCCAGCGCTCCCGGGTCGAGGCCGCGCTGCGCAGCGCCGGTCTGTGGGATGAGGTGGCAGACCGGCTCGACGAGCCCGGCGCGGGGCTGTCCGGGGGCCAGCAGCAGCGGCTGTGCATCGCACGCTCGCTCGCCGTGGAGCCCGACGTGCTGCTGATGGACGAGCCCTGCTCGGCGCTCGACCCGCTCGCCACACTGAAGATCGAGGAGCTGATCGACCGGCTCAAGAGCACGGTGACGATCGTGATCGTCACCCACAACATGCAGCAGGCTGCAAGAGTGGCCGACCGTACCGTGTTCATGCTCGACGGCGAAGTCGTCGAGGTCGGGCCCACCGAAGAGCTCTTCACCAACCCCACCGATCCGAGAACCGAGGAATATGTCACGGGAAAGTTCGGCTAGCGCGGAGGAGATCGAGACGGAGATGCTGGGCGGGACGGCAGCCGAGGATGCTTCGAGCGGCGCGCAGGGGCGCGCCCACTTCCAGGAGCAGCTGCGCCAGCTGGAGAGCCACGCGCTGGGCGGCCTTGACCTGATCGTCGAGCAGCTCGATCGCGTGCTCGAGGCGCTCGAGCACCAGGACGTCGAGCTCGCGCAGATGGTGATCGCCGACGACGACCGCGTCGACGGGCGCTATCTCGAGGTCCACCAGGGCATCCTCTCCCTGCTCGCGCTGCAGGCGCCGGTCGCCGGCGACCTGCGGCTCGTCGCGGCGCTGCTGCACATGATCAAGCACATCGAGCGGATGGGCGACCAGTGCGTGAACATCGCCAAGCTCATCCCCCTGTCCGGACACGAGCCGCCGGTGCGCCAGGAGGTGCTCGAGGCGCTGGCGAAAATGGGCGCCCAGGCGCGCTCGGAGGTCGTGCAGTCGAAGGCCGCGTTCGCGAGCCGCGAGGTGGGCCTGGCCGAGGACCTCGTGCGCCAGGATCGCGATATCAACCGCCTGAACCGCGAGATCTTCCGCATGGCCATCGAGATCGGCGACGATCCCGACACCCGCGAGTGGGCCATGCACATGATCCTCGTCGCGCGCGCTCTCGAGCGGATCGGCGACAACGCCGTGGACATCGGCGAGCAGGTCGCCTTCGTGGTCACGGGCCTGTTCAGGGAGTACTCGGATTCCGGCCATCCCGCCGGCACGCGGCCCGATTCGGCGCCCACCTAGGCCGATCGGCCGCCCCTCGCGGCTCTCGCGAGAGGCGGCAGGGCACTGTGAACATCCTGTGATGATCGGGGCGGCCGCGCTTGCGGTCGATCCCTTTCCCCTAGACTTCGGCTCGATGACGGACACCATCCGCGCCAGGGACGAGGCGGTGCCATCGGAGACGTCGGCCACGGGAGGAGCGTCCTCGGCGTTGAGGATCGCGGTGCTGGACCGCGACAGCGGGTTCATCCAGGTCCTCAGCAAGCGGCTCGATCGACTCGACTGGGAGCACCGGGTGCTCGCCAGCCCCGTGCCGACGGATGCCGTGGTGTCGATGCGCCTGAGCGCCCTCGTGGTGGACCTGGCGGTACTGGGACCGCAGGCGTGGGCGTGGCTCGAGCGGCTGTGCGGCGCCCTGCCCGATCTCGGCATCGTCGTCTGCACGGGCCCATCCACCGTCGCGCAGCGAGTTCGTGGGCTGCGCCTTGGAGCAGACGATTGGATCACCAAGCCATGCCATCCGGAGGAGGTCATCGCCCGCGTGCAGAGCGTGGTGCGCCGCCGCCGTCGAACGATCGGCAGGGCCGCGACGAAACCCGTGCTGGCCGGCGAGGTCGAAATCCGCTCCGACCGGTTCCAGGCATTCGTGGGCGACCGCTCGATCGACCTGACGCGCCGCGAGTTCGAGCTGATCGAGCTGCTCGCCGGCGCGGAGGGACGGGTGCTCGAGCGCGAGGACATCTACTCGAGTCTGTGGGGCTATGCGATGGTGCGGGGCGACCGCTCGGTCGACGTGTTCGTGCGCAAGCTGCGCCAGAAGCTCGAGAAGGCCTCGCCCAAGTGGCGCTACATCCACACGCACTTCGGGATCGGATACCGCTTCGCCGCCGAATCGCTGGAGGTCGCCGACGACGTCGAGGTGCCCTCGTCGCTACCCGTCGGCTGGGAGGCGAACAGCGCGGACAGACCCACCCGCGGGGGGCGTGCGCCCCTCGGCGAGAAGGGCAAGCTCGCGGGGACGCATCAGGACCACGAGCTCGCCACCGACACCCTCTAGACGCAGCACCGCAAGGCCACCCTTCTTCAGATCGACCCGGGCGCCGGTCAGCTCACCGATCAGGCGCGACAGGTCGGGCTCGTGTCCGACCAGCAGCACGCGCGCGTCGCCCGGCACCTCGCGCAACACCTCGAGAGCCTGAGCGGCGTCGAACCCTCCCGCCAGCGCGTCGTGGGTGCGGAGCCTCTCACGCTGCTCCTCGCTCCAGCGCTCCGCGGCCAGTTCCGCGGTCTGCCGTGCCCGCGCCTTGGGGCTGAACAGCACCAGATCGAACTTCACCTCGAGACCCGCCAGCGCGGCCCCCGCGGCGCGTGCCTGGGCTTCCCCCCGCTCGGTCAACCTGCGCTCGGCATCCCAGCGCGTGCCGTGGGGCTCCGCTTCGGCGTGACGTAGTAGCCAGAGCTGACGAGCCATTGCCTCTCGCGCAGCAGCCTACAGTGTGCCGGCCTGCATGCGTCAGCGGACCGCGGGCTGTTAGCTTGGGAGCTGATGGGTATCGATACCGACCGCCAGGAGCGCAGCCGGCTGGAACGGCCGGGAAGCGATGACTGGGTCGCGGAGCCCGCGGCGGATGAGATCCGCCTCGATGATCCATCGCTGTACCTGAATCGCGAGCTCTCGTGGCTCGACTTCAACGAGCGGGTGCTCCAGCTGGCCGAGGACGAGCGCGTGCCCCTGCTCGAGCGCGTGAAGTTCTGCGCCATCTACACCACCAACCTCGACGAGTTCTACATGGTGCGGGTGGCCGGCCTGCTCGACCAGATCGACGCGGGCGTCGAGACCCCCAGCCAGGACGGTCGCACGCCGTCGGCGACGATCGCGCTGATCCGCGAGCGCGTGCTCGTGCTCGGCCGGCGGCTGACGGACTGCTTCGAAGGACGGCTGCGGGGGGCGCTGGCCGACCACGAGATCCACGTGACGGCCGTGCGCGAGCTCGACGAGGAGCGCCGCGCGGAGCTCGCCAGGCACTTCCAGAAGGCGATCTTCCCCGCGCTCACGCCGCTCGCCGTGGCGCCCGGCCGGCCCTTCCCCTACATCTCCAACCTCTCCCTCAGCCTCGCCGTGCTCGTGCGCGACCCGGTGACCGACCAGACCGTGTTCGCGCGGGTGAAGGTCCCCACCGAGATCCTTCCCCGCTTCGTGACCCTGCGCTCGCAGGCGCCGACGCTGCTGGTCCCGCTCGAGGACGTGATCGCACACCACCTCGACGCCCTCTTCCCGGGGATGGAAATCGCCGACTACGACGTCTTCCGCGTCACCCGCGACGCGGACCTCGAGGTCTCCGACGACGCCGCGGACCTGCTCCAGGCGGTCGAGGACGAGCTCCGCCGCCGCCGCTTCGGCGAGGTCGTGCGGGTCGAGGTCGGCGCCCATTGCTCAGACCGGCTGCGCGAGGAGCTGGCGGGACTCCTGGGGGTCCAGGACGACGAGGTCTACCCCGTGGACGGCCTCCTCGACATGGGCGCGCTGTGGCAGATCGTGCGGCTGCCGGGCCATGCGGACCTGCGCGAAGAGCCACTCGTGGGGATCACCCACCCGCGCCTGCTGCGCCACGAGGGCGAGCGCGCAGACGTTCTCGGCGCGATGCGCGAAGGCGACGTGCTCGTACATCACCCCTACGTGTCCTTCGCGACGTCGGTCGAGCGGTTCGTCGAGCAGGCCGTCGCCGACCCCAACGTGCTCGCGATCAAGCAGACGGTGTACCGCACGAGCGACGACTCGCCGCTCGTGCCCGCCCTGATCCACGCCACCGAGCGGGGCAAGCAGGCCGTGGCGCTGGTCGAGCTGAAGGCCCGCTTCGACGAGCGCATGAACATCCACTGGGCAAAAACGATGGAGGAGGCCGGCGTCCACGTGGTCTACGGCCAGCCCGGGTTGAAGACCCACGCCAAGTGCGTCCTGGTCGTGCGCCGCGAGGGCGACGGGGTGCGCAACTACGTGCACATCGGCACCGGCAACTACCACTCGGCCACCGCGCGGCTGTACACCGACTTCGGCCTGTTCACCACCGATGAGCAGATCGGCGCCGACGTCGCGGACATGTTCAACTACCTGACCGGCTATGGTCGACCGCTTCACTACCGCAAGGTGCTGATGGCGCCCAACGACCTGCGCAACGGCATCATCGGGCAGATCGAGCAGACGATCGCGGCCCACTCGCAGGGCTCACCGGCGTCGATCGCGATGAAGATGAACTCGCTCGTGGACGGGCCCTGCATCCGTGCCCTCTACCGGGCCTCTCAGGCCGGCGTGCGGGTCGACCTGAACGTCCGCGGCATCTGCTGCCTGCGGCCCGGCGTCCCCGGCGTCTCGGAGAACATCCGGGTCGTCTCGATCGTCGGGCGACTGCTCGAGCACTCGCGCGTGTACGCGTTCGAGCGCGGCGCGGAGCACACGATCTACATCGCCTCGGCCGATCTCATGCCGCGTAATCTCGACCACCGCGTCGAGCTGGCCGCGCCGATCGAAGCCCCCGAGCTGCGCGCCGAGCTGCTCGACACCCTGGAGCGCGCCTTTGCCGACAACCAGAGCTCCTGGGAGCTCGACGGTGACGGTCTCTGGCACCGGCGCACGCCCGGCCCGGGCGAACCGCCGCGCAGCCTTCAGCTCGAGCTGGCCGAGCTGTACGCCAGACGCGCGGGCGAGGAGCGGCGCGAGCGCGAGGCCACCGCGATCGGGCGCTGAGCGGCCGGCGGCGGCAGTCCGGCGCCGCGCTCGGGACCGGCCGCCAGCGCTCACCGCGCGACGATCGCCTCTATGCTGGGTGGCCATGGCCAACACTCCGCAGGTGGGCGAGCAGGCGCCGGACTTCGAGCTTCCCGGCACCGAGGGAACGTTCCGCCTCTCAGAGCACCGCGGCGAGTGCGTCGTGCTCCTCTTCTACCCGGGCGACAACACCCCTGTCTGCACGCGCCAGTTCTGCTCCTACCGGGATCGAGCCGATGACTTCGCCGCGCTGAGCGCGACGGTCGTGGGGATCTCCTCGCAGGATCTCGCCTCCCACGAGGACTTCATCATGAAGCACTCGCTCACCGTCCCGCTGCTCGCGGACGTGGACGGCGGGGTTGCGAGCTCCTACGGCGCGCGCAATCGGATGGGCACGAAGCGTGCCGTGATCGTGATCGACGAGCAGGGGATCATCCGCCACCGCCACGATCATCTGCTCGGCCTGGACTACCAGTCCGTCGATGAGCTGAAGGCCGTGCTCGACGCGCTGGCGACGCCCGCGTAGCCGGTTCGCGTGAGCCATGCCGGCGCCGCGGCCGCGGCGATTCGCTAAAACCTCGGCGGATGGGTATCTCCGACCTTCCGCGCGTGGCGATCGCGTCGCTCGCGTGCATATCCGTCGTCGCCTGTGGCGGCGCGCAGCCTGCCCATTCCGCCCCCCAGGTCTCCACGAGAACGATCCCGGACCCCGCGGTGGCCTCAACCGCTCGGCGGCTCATGGACTGGCCCGAGTTCGGGCTGGATCCGCAGCGCAGCGACGTGAGCGAAGCGTCGACCGGCATCACGAGCGCAAACGTGGCGCATCTGCGCCACGTCACGGTGTCACTCCAGGGCACGGTCGACTCCTCGCCGATCTACCTTCATGGCGCGCTCGTCGACGGTGCGAGCCATGACCTGGTCGTGGTGACAACGACCTACGGCAGGACCCTGGCGATCGATGCCGCAAGCGGGCGGATCCTGTGGACCTTCACACCGGCGGGCTATGGAGAATGGTCCGGCAGCGCCCGGATCACGACCGCCAGCCCGCTGTTCGACCCCAACCGGCAGTTCGTGTACGCGGCCTCGCCGAACGGGCTCGTCCACAAGCTCTCGCTCGCGAACGGCCAGGAGGACCGTGCCGGCGGATGGCCGGTGCGCATCACAACCGAACCCAAGCACGAGAAGCTCACGGCCGCATTGAACATCGACGGCCCGGATCTGATCGCGACGACCGGTGGCTACTTCGGCGACGCTCCCCCCTACCAGGGTCACGTCGTGCTGATCGACCGCGCCAGCGGGCGCGTTCAGCGGGTGTTCAATACATTGTGCGCGAACCGCCGCACGCTGATCGCCCCGAGCAGCTGCACGGCGAGCGATTCGGCGATCCTGTCCCGCAGCGGACCGGTCGTGGAGCCCGGTGGCCGGCGCATCCTGATCGACACCGGCAACGGCCCCTGGAACGGGACGACCAACTTCGGCGACAGCGTTCTCGAGCTCACGTTTCCCGACCTCACCCTGCGCCAGTCCTTCACGCCCACCGACCAGGAACACCTCAACTCCACCGACACCGACCTCGGCTCGAGCGCTCCAGCCCTCCTGGGCGATGGGCGCATCGTGCTCGCCGGCAAGGACGGGATCATGCGCGTGCTCGACCTCTCGCGCCTCGACGGCCATCCGCCGTCGGGCCTGCAGGGTCCTCGCCACCCGCTCGGCGGGGAAGTCCAGCGTCTTCAGATTCCCGGCGGCGGCCAGCTGTTCACCGCGCCCGCCGTGTGGCGCAGGAACGGGAGCACGACCATGTTCCTGGCCGATGAAAACGGGACCGCCGCGTATGTGCTCCGCAACGGTTTCCTGTATCAGGTGTGGGCAAACCAAACGCCCGGGACCAGTCCGGTGATGGCCGGAGGCCTGCTCTACGTCTATGACCCCTCAGCCGGCGGAATCACGGTCTATCGCCCCGGCTCCCCACAACCGATCGCTGCGCTAGCGGGCATGCCGGGGCACTGGAACAGCCCGATCGTCGTGGACGGGCATGTGGTCGAGCCCGAGGGCAACGCCAACGATCACAGGCTCGCTGGCACGCTGGAGCTGTTCTCGCGCGGCTAGCCCGGGCGCGGAACGGACGCCCGGCGGCCTCGGGCGGTGCATTCCGGCCGTCCCTTGGCGCTAGCCTCATTGCAGTCATGGCGGAATCGCTCACCGGCCAGCTCCTGCTCGCCTCGCCGACGCTGCACGATCCCAACTTCGCGCGCACGGTGGTGCTCGTCAGCGTGCACAGCGACGAGGGCGCCATGGGCGTCGTGCTCAACCGCCCGTCGGCGGTGACGGTGAGCGAGGCGATTCCGCAGCTCGAGCAGACGGTGGGCGAAGCGGAGCCCGTATACGTGGGCGGCCCGGTGCAGCCGACCTCGATCGTGTTCCTGGCCGAGTTCCTGGACCCCTCCCCCGCGGGCCTGCTGGTGCTCGGGCGCATCGGCTTCCCGGCGCCGGACGCGGACATCGAGGAGCTCACCGAGGCCACCGCCCGGCGGCGGGTGTTCGCCGGCTACGCGGGCTGGAGTGAGGGACAGCTCGACACGGAGGTCGACCGGGGCGACTGGATCGCCGACACCGCACTCCCGGAGGACGTGTTCACCGAGGAGCCGGGTGAGCTCTGGAGCTCGGTGCTCACGCGCAAGGGTGGGAGCTACGCCCTGCTCGCGCGGATGCCCGCCGACCCGAGCGTCAACTGATGCCGCGCGCGATCGTCCTCGCCGGCGGGCGCGGCTCACGCCTGCGGCCCTACACGGTGGTGCTCCCCAAGCCGCTGATGCCGGTCGGGGATCGCCCCGTGCTCGACATCGTCGTGCGCCAGCTGCGTCACGCCGGCTTCGAGCGGATGACCGTCGCCACCGGCTATCTGGCCGAGCTGATCGAGGCGTTCTTCGGCGACGGGAGCTCTTACGGGATCGCGATCGACTACTTCCGCGAGGCGCGGCCGCTCGGCACGGTTGGCTCGCTGGCGCTGATCGAGGGGCTCGATGAGCCCTTCCTGGTGATGAACGGAGACGTGCTCACCGACCTGGACTACCGGCAGCTGCTCGCAGATCACTCGGCCAGCGGAGCGTTAGCCACGATCGCGACCCACGAGCGCACGGTGCAGGTGCCGCTCGGGGTGCTGCAGTTCGGCGACGAACGCGACCCCACGCGCCTGACCGGCTTCGAGGAGAAGCCGAACATCGACTATCAGGCGAGCATGGGCGTCTACTGCTTCTCACCGCAGGTCATCCGCCACATCGAGCCGGGCGAGCCGCTCGACTTCCCCGACCTGATCCTGAGGCTGCTCGCGGCCGGGGAGCCCGTGCGGGGATGGCGCTCTGCGAGCTACTGGCTCGACATCGGAAGCCCCGAGGACTACGAGCGGGCGCAGGAGGAGTTCGACCGCGTCGGCGAGCAACTGCTGCCGGACGACGGCTCACCCTGACGGCAGCTCCTCGAGCAGCGCATCGACCACTCGATCGAGCTGGGCATCGGTCATGTGCGCGAACAGCGGAAGCGTGAGCTCCCGGGCGGCGGCATCCTCGGTGCGGGGAAGGCTCACATCGGGAAAGCGCTCGCGGTAGGCGCTGAAGCGGTGCACCGGCGGAAAGTGCACGCTCGTCTGGATGCCGTGCCGCTCTGTGAGCGCCCGACGCAGGGGATCGCGCAGCGCGCCGTCGCGCAGCAGCACGGGCATCATGTTGCAGCTCGATTCCGCGACCCCCTCGCCGGAATAGGGCACGCTCAACGCGGGGTGCCCCGACAGCCGCTCCCGATATGCCCGGCTGAGGCGCCGGCGGGAGGCGACGTCGGCGTCCAGCTGATCGAGCCGCGAGTGGGCGAGCGCGCAGCGGGGCTCGTCGATGCGGTAGTTGAATCCGGTGGCGAACACGTCGTAGCCCTCGGCGATCCCGCTGTGACGTTCCCAGGTGCCGCTGGTCATCGCGTGGGAGCGCAGGCTGCGCGCCAGCTCGGCGACGCCCCCGTCGTCGGTGGCGAGCACGCCGCCCTCGCCGACGGAGAGGATCTTGTTGGCGAACAGGCTGAAGGCGCCTGCCCTGCCCCAGGTTCCGAGCTTGCGTCCGTGCAGCGTGGCGTCCGGCGCGTGGGCGGCATCCTCGATCAGGGCGATCCCCTCACGCTCGCACAGCTCGGCCAGGCGGTCGGCGGGAGCGGGAAAGCCGGCGAAGTGCATGCACGCGACGGCCTTCGTGCGCGGGGAGAGGCGGCTGCGCACATCATCGGGGTCGAGCGAGAGGTCATCGGCTCCGAGGATGTCCGCGAACACCGGCGTCGCGCCGCAGTACAGCACCGCAGCCGCCGTCGCCACGAACGTGTAGGAGGGCACGATCACCTCGTCTCCCGGTCCCACGCCGGCGGCCAGGTAGGCGAGATGCAGGGCCGCGGTGCAGCTCGACAACGCCACGGCGTGGCGTGCCCCGAGTCGCTCGGCGAACGCCTCCTCGAAGGAGCGCGTGCGGGGACCCATCGTCAGCCAGCCCGACCGCAGGCAGCGCGCAACCGCCTCGATGTCCTGCTCGCGCAGGCGCAGGTCGAAGAACGGAACCGGCCCTGAGCCGGCCGGGCCCGGCTGCGCACCCTCGAGCTCTGCGCTGAGCGGGTCGGGCGTCACTGACCTCCGATCCAATCGGCTGGAAGTGAACAGGATGTGATCAAGCTGGTCCTCAGGGCCATATTCTGGCCGAGCCGGGCCGGATCGACGGTCGGGCATCGTATCCTCTAGCCAATGCTCAGGCTCGCTCGCTGGTCGACCACCCATCGCAAGTACGTGGTGATCGGCTGGGTCGTCCTGCTGGTAGCGGTCAACGCCCTCGCCCAGTCGGCCGGCACCAGCTATTCCAACAACTTCACCATTCCCAACTCCGGCGCCCAGCGCGCCGCCGACCTGCTCCAGCAGAGCTTTCCGACTCAGGCCGGCGACCGCGACACGATCGTCTACAAGGTCAGCTCCGGCAGCGTCCTTGACCCGGCCGTGCGCGCGCGGATGAGCGCCATGTTCGCCGAAGTGGCAAAGCTTCCGCACGTCACGACCGTGATCAGCCCCTACGCCGCCGCCTCCGCCCACAAGGCGATCTCGGCAGACGGGAAGATCGCGTTCGCGACCGTCGTATTCGATGAGAAAGCCAACTCGTTGCCCAAGGCAGCCCCCGAACGCGTCGTGCAGGTCGCGCGCGCAGCCGCACAGCCCGGTCTTCAGGTCGAGCTCGGCGGGCAGGCGATCGAGCTGACAGAGCAGGAAGGCTTCGGCATCGCAACCGGGGTGGGCCTGCTCGCCGCCGTGGTGGTGCTCCTGCTCACGTTCGGCTCGCTGACCGCGATGGGGCTGCCGATCGTCACGGCGCTGTTCGGGCTGGGGACTGGTCTCGGCCTGATCGCGCTGTTCACCCACGTCGTCGATACGCCCAACTTCTCCTCCGAGCTCGCGGCGATGATCGGACTCGGCGTGGGAATCGACTACGCGCTCTTCATCCTCACCCGCTTCCGCGAGGCCTACCGAACACCCGGCCCAACGTTCGAGAACACCCACGAATCCGCCCTGCGGGCGATCGATACGGCGGGACGCGCGGTGCTTTTCGCCGGCACGACGGTCGTGATCGCGCTGCTCGGCATGATGCTGCTCGGGGTCGAATTCCTCTACGGCGTGGCGATCTCTGCCTCGATTGGCGTGCTGCTGATGATGCTCGCCTCGATGACGCTGCTCCCCGCGCTGCTGATCTTCGCGGGCAGGCGCCTGGCCCGGCCGACCAGGCGCGCACGGCGGCGCGCGGCGGCCGGCGGGGACACGGTGGCGGCGGAAGGCGCCGACGCGCTGGCGGGCGACGGTGCATGGGTTCGCTGGAGCCGGGTGGTCCAGCGACGGCCGTTGGTCATCGCCGTCAGTGCGACGCTCACGATGCTCCTGATCGCGGCGCCGGCCCTCGCGCTACGGCTGGGCTCGAGCGACGCGGCGAACGACCCTGCGAGTCAGACGACGCACCGTGCCTACGAGCTCATGGCGAGCGGTTTCGGAGAAGGCTTCAACGGCCCATTGCTGATCGTCGCAAAGGTGCCGCCCGGCGCCGGCGGTTCGGCGGCCGTGCAGCAGCTCAGCGCGGCCGTGGCCGCCACGCCGGGGGTGGTGGCCGTCGAGCCGGCGCGGTTCAACCCCGCCGGAAACGTCGCGACGATCTCGGTCTACCCTCACTCCTCTCCCCAGGCGTACGCGACCACCCAACTCGTCTCCCACCTTCGCAACAGCGTGGTCCCACCGATTGCGGCGAGCTCTGGGGTGACCGTCTACGTCGGCGGCGTGACGGCCGGCGGCGTGGACTTCGCCGCCGTGCTCGCCCACAAGCTGCCCCTGTTCATCGGCGTCGTCGTGCTGCTGAGCGCCCTGCTGTTGATGGTCGTGTTCCGCTCGCTGATCATCCCGGTGCAGGCGGCGGTCATGAACCTGCTCAGCATCGGCGCCGCGCTCGGCGTGATCGTGGCGATCTTCCAGTGGGGCTGGCTCGGCTCGGTGATGGGCGTGCAGCAGGGTCCAATCGAGTCCTTCATCCCCGTGATGCTGTTCGCGATCGTCTTCGGTCTGTCGATGGACTACGAGGTCTTCCTGATCTCACGCATCCACGAACGCTGGACGCAGACCCACGACAACCACCAGGCGGTCGCCGAGGGACTCGCGCTGACCGGGCGCGTGGTCACGGCGGCTGCCGCGATCATGGTCTGCGTGTTCCTCTCCTTCATGCTGCTCAACGGGCGTGTCATCAAGGAGTTCGGCCTCAGCCTGGCGAGCGCGGTGTTCCTCGATGCGCTGGTGGTGCGCTGCCTGCTGCTGCCGGCGGTCCTCCACATAATCGGTCCGCGCACCTGGGAGATACCGGCCTGGCTCGATCGGTCGCTCCCGCGGGTGAACATCGAGGGGACCCAGCTGCCGGCGCCGGGGGCCGGAGAGGACGGGCGCGAGGAGATCATGCCCGGCGCCGCCCCGCGTCCGCGCCAGGGTGTGGCGACCGGGGGAGCGGAGGGCTGAGCCCACTCATCCGGCGGGCGGCCTCGCCCGCCGTCGCGCTGCTCGCCGCCGCGACGAGCGCATTCTCAGCCGCCTGGCCGGCCGGCGCCGCTGCTGCGCCCGCGCCGTCCAGGGCTCCCGACTCGGCGCTGCTCGTCTTCCTGCCGGGCTCGTCTGCGGCTGCGCTCGAGGACGAGCTCGCGGGCACAGGGGAAATGTCCCTCGGCATCATGTCCGCGACCGAGGGCCGCTATACGACCGCTCAGCTGCTGCTTGACATCACTCAGGGGTCGAGGGTCGCCACCTCGGCCTACCCCACCGCCGCGCCGCCCCCGCTTTCGCTGGCCAGAGCCGGTGAGGGCGCATCGGTCGTCGGTTGGCGCAGGGCGCGCCGGCGCGCCGAAGATGCCCCGCAGCTGCTGCGCCCGGGCCTGCTGGCCGCCCAGATCGCGGGCGGGGGAGCCTATGCCGGGACCGCGCTGCCCGCCGGCGTCGACGCCGTGGCCGCGGCCGATCGGGAAGGCCGCATCGCCGCGCTGTCGCTCGGGCCGGCGTCGACGCTCCTCGCACGGGTTACGGCTCTGCTGCAGCGCCGGACGCTCGTGGTCGCGGATCTGCCCAACGGAGCGGCGGGCGCGGAGGACCTGCGCGAGCTGGCCGGCGCACGCGCTCGCGGGGAGCTTCTGATCGTCGTGCAGCGCGCGCCCGACCGCCCCGGGCACGAGCTGCTGTGGGCCGCCGCCGCGGGCCTCGCCGGCGGCGGCGCTCACGAGCTCAGCTCCCGCACGACCCACCAGCGCGGTCTGATCGCCGCGATCGACATCGGCCCCACGATCCTTCACCATCTTGGCCTGCCGGTTCCGGCCGACATGCGCGGTGAGCCGATCGAAACCGACGGCCGGCTGCGCCCGGGAAGCCTGCGCGGGCTCATGGAGCGCCTTGCCGTGATCGGCGCGCGGCGCCTGCGAGCGCTCGCCATCCTGCTCTGCGCCTGGGCGCTGCTGCTGCTCTGCTCGGCGCCGTGGCCCCGCGCGCGCGCGTGGGCTATGCGAAGCGGCGCGATCGGCGTGCTGTGGGCGCCGGTGGCGGTGCTCCTCACGGCGGCCCTCGAGCCGAGCGCCGCCGTCGAGTACGCCGTGATCACGCTCACCTGTCTCGGCCTCGGCGCGCTCTCAGATTTCGTGCTGCCCTGGCCGCGCGCCCCCGTTGCCGTGGCGCTCGCGACGACCCTCGCGCTCCTCGTGGACGCGCTCGCCGGCACCCAGCTGCTGATGCGCTCGCTGATTGGGCCCGACCCGAGCCTCGGGGCGCGCTTCTACGGCATCGGCAACGAGCTCAAGTCCGGGCTCGCGGTGCTCATGCTCGCCGCCGTCGCGGCCGCGCTCTATCCGGCCGCACGCGGACGCACGGGAGCGCTGGCGATGGCCGGCGGCGGCGCACTCTTGGCCGTCGTCGAGGGATCGGCGCGCATCGGCGCGGGTGTGGGCGGCGTGATCCTCGTGAGCGCCGGATTCGCGGTCGCCACCGTGCTGATGCTCCCCGGCCATCTGACGAGGAGGCGGGCGCTCATCGCCCTGACCGCTCCGCTCGCGGGCCTCGTCGCGCTCGCCCTCATCGACCTCGCCACGGCCGGCGGGTCGGGCCACTACACGGGCAGCATCCTGCACGCACGCTCGGCCGGCGACCTGCGCGACGTGATCGTCCGCCGCTACGGCGCCGCATGGGATGAGCTCCACAACCACGCGATGCCCCTCGCCACGGCCGCCGCGCTGCTCGCCGGCGCCTTCGGTCTGCGCCGCTCCGAGCGGCTGCTCGCCCCCGTCCGGAATGACCCCGCCTGGCGGGCCGCTCTCGCCGGCGGGCTCGCGGCGGGGGTCGTGGGGGCGCTCGTCGAGGACTCCGGCCCCGTGCTGCTCGTCGTCGCCGTCTTCGCCCTGGTCTGCGTGCTGAGCTACCTCTGGGGGCGCCCGGTCCCCCGGCCCCGGGAGGCTAGGTCGCGCACTCCTCACAGGACCCCCGCAACACGATCTCGTGCTCGGACACTCTCAGCGGGACCCTCTCGCTGAGCCTGCCGATCGCCCGCTCGAGCCCGGCGTCGGAGAACGGCATCACCAGCCCACAGCGATCGCACACGAGATGGTGATGGTGCTGCTCGCGCTCATCCACCCGCTCGTAGCGCACCATCGCCTGACCGGTCTCCACGCGCTGGACGAGCCGCAGGCGCTCGAGCTCATCGAGAATCCGGTAGACGCTCGCCCTGCTCACGCGGCGCTTCACACCGGCGCCCCGCAGCGCATCCTCGATCTCGAGGGCGGTGAGCGCGCACTGCTGGCGGTCGAGCAGCTCGAGCACGGCCCGACGCGCGCCGCCGCGCTTGCGCCCGGCGCCGGCCAGCGCCGCCTCGGCCTGCTGCACCCAGCCCGCGGTTCTCGGCTCGACGGTCATCTTGCGATCCTAGCCACACCCGAGTGGCGCGCCGCCGGCTCGGCGCCCCCATCGAGGCCGCCGTCACGCCGGCGCCGGCGTGCCCATCCGCCGGCGAGCGCCGCCAGCGCGTAGCAGCCGACGGCCAGCGTCACGATCGCGGTGCTGGGCGGCAGCGAGGGGACCGCGTAACCGAGCGCGAGGCCACCCCACATCGATGCCAGCGCCAGCGCGGCGGCGAGCGCGATGCCCGCAAACGGGCTGCCCGTGCGCCGGTGCGCCGCGGCCGCCGGCCCGGTCAACAGGCCGAGTAGCAGAAGCGCTCCGATGGCCTGCACGGCCTCGGCCGCGACAACCCCCAGCAGCGCCACGAAGCCCACGCTCAACAGCCGCGCGGGTACGCCCTTCGCGGCGGCTACGTCCGGTGCCAGGGAGCTGAACAGAAGCGGCCTGGCGAGCGCCAGCACGGCCACCGTCGCGAGCAGGCCGATGATCGCGGCGGCGCGCGCTTCGCCGGCGCCGAGCCCGAAGATCGACCCGAACAGCGTCCGCGCCGCCTGGATACCCGCGCCGCCGCTCGCGCTCATGCTGAACAGCGTCAGGAAGAACACGCCAAGGCCCAGCACGAACGTCAACACCGTGCCGATCGCCGTGTCCTCCGCCGGCGTGCTGCCGGCGCGCGCCTCTCCTGCGCCGCCCGCCCGCAGGCCGAGCACGCCGATCCCGGCACCGACCAGCACGGTCGCAGCGAACAGCCCGACGCGCTCGTCGATCCCGGCCGCCGCCGCCGCCAGGGCGCCGGGAAAGGCCACGTGGCTGAGCGCATCGCCCGCGAACACCTGCCCTCGCAGCACAACGAACCAGCCACTCACGCCGCACGCCAGCGCGATGAACGTACCCGCGAGAAACGCGTTGCGCATGAATTCCTGACCGAACATCAGCCGATCACCCCCGCCACCCCGCGGTCGAGCCGCGCGCCCTCGGGCTCGAGCGTCGCTCCGCGCCGATGCCTGCCGCGCGTCCACTCGAAGAGACGAGCGAGCAGGTAGAAGGCGAAGGAGATCATCGTGATGAAGAATCCCGCCGGATACACCGAGAAGTAGGAGATCCCCAGGCCGAGCCAGACCGTCGCGAGGCCAATCGCAAGCGTGAGCGCGAGGCTCGCCGCCGGCCGCACGGCGATCGCCTGCGCCGCGGCAGCCGGCGCGACGAGCAGCGCGAACACGAGCAGCACGCCCGTGATCTGGCTCGTTGCCCCCACCGCAAGACCCAGCAGCAGCAGGAACGCGATCGACAGTCCCCGCGCCGGTATCCCTCGCGCGGCAGCGAGATCGGGGTCGACGCTGAGCAGCAGCAGGCGCCGCCCCAGCACGAACAGCGCCACCAGCGAGCCCGCCGCGACCCCCGCGAGCGTTAGCACCTGGCCGTCGGAGATGCCGAGGAACGTCCCGAACAGCAGGTTCTCGAGGTCGCCGAGCACGCCACCGTACAGGCTCAGGAACAGAAAGCCGAGCGCCAGCGCGAACGCCTGCACGGACCCGATGCTCGCCGACTGCTCGCTCCAGCGACCGCGCGCGCCGGTCGAGCGCCCGATCACGAGCGCCGCGGCCGCGCAGAACCCGAAGTAGCCCCAGCTCGCCGAGATCCCTACGAGCGCCGCGCCGGTCGCCCCCGGCAGCGCCATCATCGCGAGCGTGTGCCCGGCGAAGGTCTCCCTCCGGAGCACCATGAACCAGCCGAGCAGCCCAGCCATGACCGCCACGACCGAGCCGGCGATCAGCGCGTTGACCATGAAGTGGTATTCGAGGACCTCGCCCGCGTCGCGCAAGAGGTTGAGGCTCAGTGAGGGATCAGCCCGCATGGGCGTGCGAGTGGCGGTCGTGATGATGCGCCGGCGGCTCCGGCTGACCGACGACAACGAGCCGCCCGTCCTTCGTCTCAAGCACTTCCACCGCCACGCCGTAGAGTCGCGTCAAGGTCCCGCTGTTGATCACCTCCCCGACCGTCCCCGCGACCGCCCGGCCGCCGGCCAGATAGACGACCCTGTCGAGATAGGGCAGCAGCGGGTTGACATCGTGCGCGACGAGCAGCACGGCAACGCCATCCTCGCGGCAGATCTTCGCCACAAGCGCGACCACGGTCGCCTGGTTGGGCAGATCGAGGCTGTCGAGCGGCTCATCCAGCAGCAGCAGCCGGGGGCGCTGAACGAGCGCCTGAGCGATCAGCAGCCGCTGCTGCTCGCCGCCGGAGAGCTCCCCGATCGGCCGCCTGGCGTAGGCGCTCGCGCCGACCCGTTCGATCGCCTGCTGCACTCGCTGCGCAGCGGCGCGACGGCGAGCGCCAGCGGCGCTCCAGCGCGGAGCGGGCAACGGGACCCCCCAGCGGTCGCCGTCCAGCCCCAGCCGCACGACATCCACACCCCGCAGCCTCGTGCCCGCGTCGAACGCGCGGCGCTGCGGCAGATAGCCGATCTGCCTGTTCGCCGCCCCCGCCGGCCTGCCCAACACCGAGATGCTCCCGGACGACAGGTCGAGCATGCCCAGCGCCGCCTTCAGCAGCGTCGACTTGCCCGATCCGTTGGCGCCGAGCAGGGCCACGAATTCCCCGGCGGCCATGCTCATGCTGACGTCGCTCCAGATGGCCCGTCCGCCAACCCGCACGCCGGCGTGGCGCAACTCGAGCGCCGGCGGCTGCTCCGGTCCCGCGCGGGTGGCGGGCGTCGTGCGGGCGCGGGCCGCGGGCGAGGTGTCGCTGTCCGCCATCGCGCTCATCTCCCGGTCGCCGCGTGCAGCGCCTTCATCAGGCCTTCGAGCTCGGCCACCTGCCACTGCTGGAAGCTATCGCTCGCGGGCGAGAGCGTCTCTGTGACCGTGGCGATCGGGATTCCCCTGGCCCGCGCGATTTCGTTCACCCTCTGCACGTCCGGCGTCACGTTTTGGCTGTTGAACACCCACACCTTGATTTCCCGGTGTTCAGCCTGCCGGTCGACGGTGCGCTTGTCTTCCGCGCTGACTTCGGTGCCCTCCGCGATCGCCTTCGCGAAGCTGTAGGGGGTCCTGAGGTTGAGACGGAGGTCTTCGCCGAGTCCCTGGAAGATGCTCTCGCTGTGGCCCACCGGCACGCCGGCGTAGCGCGCCGCGATCTGGGCGCGCAGCGCGTCATAGCGGGCGAGCCCGCCAGTTTCGAATTGCCGCCTGCGTGCGGCGAAGTAGGCGGCCTGCGCCGGATCGAGCGCCTGATAGTCGGCCGTGATCCGCGCGATCACCGCCGCCACGTCGGCCGGGAAGTACCAGCGATGCGGGTTTGCGCCCTCCTTCAGGCCGAGCAGATCGCCCACGTTGAGCACCACCCGTCCCTGCGGCGGGCTCGCTTCCAGCAGCTTGCCGGCCCAGCTGTCGTAGCCGACGCCGTTGAGGACCGCCAGCTGGGCCCCGGCCATCGTGCGCGCGTCGGCGGCCGTCGGCTCGTAGCTGTGGGGGTCGGTGTTCGGGTTGACGATGATGCTCTGGACGTGTACCGCCCTCCCCCCGAGCTGGGCGGCGATGCTGCCCCAGAAGTTCTCCGCCGCCACCACGTTCAGGACCCCGCCCGACGTGCCCGACGTTCCCGCCGAGGCGCTTTTCCCGCTGCTGTTGCAGCCGGCCGTGAACGCGGCCAGCGACACGACGATCATGGCAACGCCGATTCGCGGCCGCGCGGTGGAACGGATGCGCCTCATAGAGCGGGAGCTCCTCTCATGGTCGGTGACGGCTTACGCCGGGGCCCGAGAAACTATCATAAGACTGAGTCTTGTTCTCAGTCCGGCGGTGGGATCCCGAGCAACGAGCAGAGCGTGCCCGCGTCGATCCCCTCGACGCGCACCACCTTCTCGCGCGCGCCGGCGCCACGCACGACCGACACCCGCCGCACGCCCACGCGAGCGCGCCTGGCGATCAGGCGGCAGAGCGCCGCGTTGGCCCGCCCGTCCACCGGCGGAGCGCTCACCCGCGCGAGCACCACCCCGTCGCGCATCCCCACGATCTCGTTCGCGCGAGCCCGCGGCTGCAGACGCACGACGAACTCGGACGCCTGCTCATCGACCAAGTGAACGCGCCGCTCTCGCCGGCCCATGCCGCCAGGCCCGATGCTAGGTCGGCTCGCCCGGCGAGGACGGCGGGGTCGGCGCGCTCTCGGGCGCCCGTTCCCCATCGCCTTCGCCCAGCTTGCGCCGGCGGTCTATCAGCAGAACCGCCGCCACCACCACGATCACGACCACCAGGATCCCGGCGGCGATGTAGCGCAGTTTGTGGTGAACCGGTTTCGCTGCCGCTTTCGGTTTTGCGGTCGCGACCAGCACGCGCGTTCCGTCCGTGTGTGCAAGCGCGACGAGCGCGGCCTGTTCGCTCGAGCTGTAGGAGACCGTCATGTGCCTGCCGCCGTTAAGCGACACGTGAATGTGTCCCACGCTTCCCGCGGGGTGAAAGGAGAGGAGGTGCACTTCATGGTGACCGAGCTGAACCTTCAGCGCCGACAGGCTCTCGGGTTCGAAGTGGATCGCGGTCGTGGCGCCGAGCGCCGAGCCGCTCACGACCAGACAGGCACAGGCCAGGCCGACTGCCAAGAGACCGGCCCGGCGGGCAGCCCTGGCGGCGCTTCCACGGCGGGTCCTCGAGGGGCGGTGTGTCATGAGGGAGATCATCCGCGGCAGCCTACACCCGTGCGGTGTCGCGACGGTAGGCGCGCGCGGCAAGACCGCTCAGAACGGCCGTCCAGACGGCCATCACGATCCACGCCCTCCCCGGCCACGGGTGCCCGCCCAGGGCCACGTGGCTCGCCTGGACCAGCCAGTAGGAGGGCAGGATCTGGGCCACATCGTGAAGCAACCCGCTGGCGGGAATCGGAAACCAGGTGCCGCCGAGGAAGGCCAGCAGCGAGACCCCGCCACCGAGCGCAGGGCCGATCGAGTCGGGGGTGAGCAGGTGGCCGATGAGGATTCCAAGCGCCGCGAACGGCACCAGCGAAACGAGGATCAGCCCGGTCATCTCGAGCCACTCATCGGCCCCGAGGCTCACTCCGAGCGTCGTCCCGGCCACGTACAGGGCGAACAGGCTCAGCAGCGCCATCATGTACGCCGTGAGAACCTTCGCGCGGAAGTACATGCGCGGTGAGAGCGGCGTGATTCGCAGTTGCCGGTTCCACCCCACCGCACGCTCGGAGGCGATGCGCCCGCCACAGGACAGCATCGAGGCCATCGTGCCGAACGACGCGAGACCGACCATGTAGTACTGCGGGGCCGACAGCCCGGTCCCGGCGAGATCGCTCACATCGCGCTGAGAGCCGGCGATCAGGTAGTAGAGGATCAGCGGGAACCCCAGAGAGAGAGCGAAGAAGCGTCGGTTGCGCAGCGTGCGCAGGAGCTCATAGCGCGTGTACACGAGCGGGCTCATTGGTGGGGCCTCTGTGGCACGCCGCGCGCGGGTGGGGCGACGCCCGCCGGCCGCCCGGGTGCGTCCTCGCCGGTCAGCTCGAGGAAGGCCTGCTCGAGCCCCGCCGCCGCGATCTCGATGTCACGCGCCTGGGGATAGGCGGCCAGCAGCGCCCTGATCGCCGCGTCGGAGTCAACGCAGGTGAGGATCGCGGCCTCGCCGCGGCGCTCGACGACGCTGACGCCCGCCAATCCCGCCAGCGCCTCGACCTCCACCCCGGGCAACGTCGCGCGAATCGTGCGAGTGCCGACCATCGCCTTGATCTCGGTCGTCGGCCCGTCGGCCACGATGCGCCCCTGCGCCATCAGCACCGCGCGGTCGGCATAAGCGTCGGCCTCCTCGAGATAGTGGGTCGCGAACACGATCGTCTTGCCACGCGCAGCGAACGACCGCATCGTCGTCCAGAAGCCCCGACGTCCCTCAACGTCCATCGCCACGGTCGGCTCGTCGAGCACGAGCAGCTCGGGGTTGCTCACGAGCGCCACGGCGAACCGCACGCGCTGGGTCTGCCCCCCGGACAGCTTCTGCGTGCGCTGAGCTGCGATCTCGCTCACGCCGGTGAGCTCGAGCACCTCCTCGACCTCCAGCGGCGCCGGATACAGCGAGGCCATCATCGTGATCAACTCGCGAACCGACAGATCCCTGATGAGCGCGCCGGTCTGCAGCATCGCGCCCACTCCTCCAGCCGCGACCGCCTCGTCGGGCGAGCGGCCGAACACCGACACGGCGCCCCCGTCGGGCGAGAGCAGGCCGAGCAGCATGTCGATGGTGGTCGACTTTCCCGCGCCGTTCGGTCCGAGCAGGGCGACGGTCTCGCCGGCGCGGATCTCCACGTCGATCCCCCGCACCGCTTCGATCGGCCCATCGGGACCGCGGAAGGACTTCACCAGGCCGCTCAGCTGGATCTCCGCCGGGCGCTCGGTCATCGAGACCGAGCTCGCGCCAGCGCTCACGCCGTTCACTTGCGCAGCTGCCGCGCGGTCTTCAATCGCTCCACCTTTCCCAGCACCACCTTGCGCATCCGCACCGATGAGGGCGTCGCCTCCACCGCCTCGTCCTCACGAACGAACTCGAGCGCCTCGTCGAGGGTCAGTTTGCGGTGGGCGTTCAGGCGCACGAGCACGTCGGAGGTGGAGGAGCGCATGTTCGTCAGGTGCTTCTCTTTGACGGGGTTCACGTCGAGGTCCTCCGAGCGGGAGTTCTCGCCGATGATCATCCCCTCGTAGACCTCCTCGCCCGGGCCGATGAACAGCACCCCGCGCTCCTGCAGGGTCATCAGCGAGTAGCTCACGGTCTCGCCGCGGCGGTCGGCCACGAGAGCGCCCGAGGTGCGCGTGAGCAGCTCACCCGCCCATGGCTCCCAGCGATCGAACACGTGATGCATGATCCCCGTGCCCCTCGTCTCGGTGAGGAACTCCGTGCGAAAGCCGATCAGACCGCGGGCGGGCACCAGGTAGTCCAGCCGCACCCACCCGGTCCCATGGTTTGTCATGTGCTCCATCCGCCCCTTCCGCGCCGCGAGCATCTGCGTGACCGTCCCCACGTACTCCTCGGGCACATCGATCGACAGCCGCTCGACGGGCTCGTGGCGCTTGCCGTCGATCTCCCGCTCGAGCACATGCGGCTGTCCGACCGTGAGCTCGAACCCCTCCCTGCGCATCATCTCGACGAGCACGGCCAGCTGCAGCTCGCCGCGGCCCTGGACCTCGTAGGTGTCCGGACGCTCAGTATCGCGCACGCGCAGCGACACGTTTCCGACGAGCTCCTGATCCAGGCGCGCCTTGATCTGACGTGCGGTCATCTTGTCGCCGTCCCTGCCCGCGAGCGGCGAGGTGTTCGCGCCCAGGGTGATCGACATGGCGGGCTCGTCGACGGTGATGACCTCCAGCGGCCGTGGATCGTCGGCGTCGGCC
Organism: uncultured Solirubrobacteraceae bacterium; assembly: GCA_963717415.1. Lineage (GTDB taxonomy): Bacteria > Actinomycetota > Thermoleophilia > Solirubrobacterales > Solirubrobacteraceae > Palsa-744. Next base: position 533,154 of record OY970331.1, read on the forward strand.
AGCGTCTCGCCGATCGTGACCTCGGCGATTCCCGCAACGGCGATGATCTCCCCCGGCCCGGCCTCGGGCGCGTCCACGCGATCCAGCGCGTCGGTCACGTAGAGCTCCGCCACCTGAACCCGTTTGATCGACCCGTCGGCGCGACACCAGGCGATCTGCTGGCCCTTCCTGATATGGCCGTTTCGCACGCGGCAGATCGCGAGTCGGCCCACGTACGGGGAGGCGTCCAGATTCGTCACGAGCGCCTGCAGCGGGTACTCGGGGTCGTAAAGCGGTGCCGGTATCCGCTCGAGCAGCAGGTCCAGCAGCGGCGCGAGGTCACCCTCCTCGAATGGCTTGCCGGGCTCGTATCGCAGCGAGGCGACCCCGGCCTTGGCGTTGCAGTAGACGATCGGAAACTCGATCTGCTGCTCGTCGGCATCGAGGTCGAGGAACAGCTCGTACACCTCGTCGATCACCTCCGCCACGCGGGCGTCGGGCCTGTCGACCTTGTTGACCACGAGGATCACCGGCAGCTGGGCCTCGAGCGCCTTGCGCAGCACGAATCGCGTCTGCGGCAACGGCCCCTCCGAGGCGTCCACGAGCAGCAGCACGCCATCGACCATCGTCAGCCCGCGCTCGACCTCCCCCCCGAAGTCGGCGTGCCCGGGGGTGTCCACGATGTTCAGCTTCACCCCCTCGTAGCGCAGGGAGGTGTTCTTGGCGAGGATCGTGATCCCCTTCTCGCGCTCGAGGTCCATGGAGTCGAGCACCCGGGTGGCCACCTCCTGCCCGACGCGGAATGCGCCCGACTGCCACAGCATGGCGTCCACGAGCGTCGTCTTGCCGTGGTCGACGTGCGCGACGATCGCGACGTTGCGTATGTCGTCTCTGGGGACCAGCACAGCCCGAACAGGCTAGCGGCGCGCCTTCGCAGCCCCGGCCCGCGGGAGCATCCGCAGGCCGAAGCGCGCAAGGGCTCGCGGATAGTGCTCGGCGGAGGCGATCGTGTCCTCGAGCGCCGCGGCGAACCGCCTGACCTCATCCTCCTCGATCGTCAGCGCCGGCAGCGCCTTGATCGTGTTCATGTGGTGGCCCGCGACCTGGCAGAGGATCCGATGCTCGTGAAACAGCGGCACCGTGATCAGCTGGGAGAACAGCCCCGCCTGCCTGCGCTCCACCGCATCCCACAACGAACGCCGCGCCCGCCCCGCCGGCGGGCCGAACTCGATCGCCCACATCAGCCCCAGGCCGCGGACGTCCCGCACAACCTCGTAGCGCTCGACGAGCGGCCTCGTCAGCTCGAGCAGCAGCGCCCCCATGCGCTCGGCGCGCGCGAGGAGCCCCTCGCGGTCGAGCACCCGCAGCGTCGCCAGCCCCGCGGCAGCGGCCAGGTCGTTGCCGCCGAACGTCGACCCGTGACGGACGGCCTGTTCCATCCCGTCGAACACCTTCTCGAACGCGCTGCGCGACACGAGCGCCGCGCCGATCGGCACGAGGCCGCCGGACAGGGCCTTGGCGAGGCAGATGATGTCGGGCTCGAGCTGCCAGTGCTCGAGCGCGAGGAAGCGCCCGGTGCGACCGATCCCGGTCTGGACCTCATCGCACACGAACAGCGCCCCCGCATCTCGGCACAGACGCTGCGCTGCCGGCAGATAGTCCGAGGCGGGCAGGTTGACGCCCTTGCCCTGCACCGGCTCGACCACGAACCCGGCCACGTCACCGCGTTCGAGCTCGTGCTCCAGCGCGTCCAGGGCGCCGAACGGAACGGGGTCGCAGCCTGACAGGAGCGGCCCGAAGCCGTCGCGGAACTCGGCGTTTCCGTTGAGCGACAGCGAACCGAGCGTAAGGCCGTGGAAAGCGTGCTCCGCATACAGCATCCGCGGGCGTCCCGTGGCCGCGCGGGCGACCTTGATCGCGGCCTCCACGGCCTCGGTGCCGCTGTTGGCCGGGATCATCGCCCCCACGCTCGCCGGGGCCCGCCCGATCAGCTGCTCGGCCAGCACGCCGCTGAGCAGAGTTACGCCGAGCTGGGGAAGGTTGCCGGTCCGCGCGGCCATCACCTCCTCGAGCGCGGAGATCGCCTCCGGGTGGTTGCGCCCGATCGCGAACACGCCGTAGCCGCCGAACATGTCGAGATAGCGCTCGCCCTCGGAGTCGATCAGATGGGCCCCCTCCCCGCCCCGCCAAACCCGATCGAAGCCCAGCGTGCGTAGGACTCGGCCCATCTGCGGGTTCAGAAAGCGGTCGTTCAGGGCCATCTCCTCGCCGCTGCGGCGGTCGATGATCTCGCTCAGGGCTGGGGGCGTCGGCGTCGCCATGGGCTAAGCGTACGCGGCTTGGCTGCCACTCCGACGGGGCGATGCTTGTGGCATCGGACACTAATGCATGGTCTTGCGGCAACCGGGTAGAATGCTGTGGAGGCTTAGGTCAAGCACCGAGAAAGGAGCTGGGCACATGTCTACAGTCGCGACCCCCACCGTTCCCCGGCACCGATCGCGGGAGACAGACGATTCGCAGGCGCTGTTCCAGCGGTGGCAGAGCGACGGCGACCAGGCCGCTAGAGAGGCGCTCGTGCAGCAATTCATGCCGCTGGTGCGCAGCCTCGCCCGCCGCTACGGACGCTCTTCCGAGCCGTTCGAGGACCTCCTGCAGGTGGCGTCGCTGGGGCTTCTGAAGGCGATCGACCGCTTCGATCCCGAGCGCGGCCATCCGTTCCCCTCGTTCGCGGTGCCCACGATCCTCGGCGAGATGCGCCGCTACTTCCGCGACTCGGGCTGGGCAATCCATCTGCCCAGGGGTACCCAGGAGCGCGCCCTGATGGTGCGCGACGCGCAGGACCGGTTCGCGAACGAGCACGGCCGCGCTCCCACCGTCGGGCAGCTCGCCGAGTATCTCGAGCTCGACACCGAGGAGATCATCGACGCGCTGCAGGCGATCCAGGCCTATGAGACGCTCTCACTCGACGCGCCGCCGCCGGGCGTGGAGGACGAAGTCATGAGCTACGCCGACGTGATGGGCCGTGAGGACGAGCGCTACGAGCTCGTCGAGCTGGACGCGACCGTCACCGCGGCACTCGAGCACCTTCCCGCGCGCGAGCGCAACGTGCTTCGCATGCGCTTCGTCGAGGATCTCACCCAGACCGAGATCGCCGAGCGTGTGGGCGTCTCCCAGATGCAGGTCTCGCGTCTGCTGCGCCGCTCGCTCGATCAGCTGCGAACGCTTGCGGACGTGCCAACGGGGACGCGATAGGCGCCCCGCCTCGCCGAGGCCCCTCTCAGGCTGGCGTCAGGCATACGGGGGAGATCGGAGTTGCCGTCGGATCTCGATGATCGTGCCGGCGCCCCCAACGTCCGCCTCACCCTCTCCAACAAGCCGGAGAACGTCCTGCTCGTGCGGCAGATGCTCACGGGCGTGGCGGAAGCGGTCGGCCTCGACGCTGGCGATCTCAACGACCTGATCACGGCGGTCACCGAGGCCTGCAACAACGTCGTGATCCACGCCTACGGGGGCCAGGAAGGACCGCTCGAGGTCGAGGTCTATTCGCATCCGGCCGCGATCGAGGTGGCCGTGCGTGATCGCGGTGGCGGTATCCGGCCGGACATCCCGGGCGAGGAGACTGCGACCGGGATCGGGTTATTCGTCATCAAGGCGCTCTCGCGGGCCGACTTCAGGGATCTCGAGGATGGCGGAACCGAGGTCTACATGACGTTCGCGATGCCCCAGCTGCAGGCGCTCGAGCCCTCAGGCGAGAACGAGCTCGAGCTTCCCGTCGGAGCGCTCGAGCGTGAGCCGCCGACGCTGCTGATCAGCATCACGCCGGCGCCTCTGGCGCAAACGATTCTTCCGCGCCTGCTCAGCGCCTCCGCCGCGCGCGCCCATTTCACGACCGATCGCCTGGCAGACACCCAACTGCTCGCCGACGCGCTCGCAGCCGAGGTCCCGGGATCGATCAGCGGCGCGCGGCTCGACATCGGGATCAGCGTGGAGCCGCGCGAGATGGAGCTGCGGATCGGCCCGCTGCGCCCCGGGTGCGCCGGTCAGCTGATCGTCGACACCGCGATCGACGGGGTCGGCCCGGTGATCGGCAGACTGACGAGCGACCACCGCGTGGCGACCGTGGAGTCCTCGGACGACGAGATGCTCGCCCTGCGCATGATCGACCGCCGCTAGGTGCGGAAGCTGAGCATCGTGGACGCGCTCGAGGCGCTCCGTCCGGCTGCGGCCTGGAAGCCGACCCGCAGCCTGAGCCTCAGGTGATGGGAGCGGCGCATCGCCGCGATGCCGGCCCGGGTCAACGGCACCCTGAGCGTGAGGCTTCCGGCACCGCGCACGTGACGCACCGCCCTTCGCAGATCGCGGCCGCTCACGCTGAGGCGACCAGCAGCCGGCACCAGGATCCTCACGATCGCAACGGTGCCCGACGTACGGCGGGCAATGACGCTCACCGGACAGCCGGTGATCGCGATCTTCGTCGCGCGCTTGATGCTCGCCCCGCTCTGGGCGATCATCGTCGTGGGCGCCAACAGGGTCTTGGCGCACAGCGCGCCGTTGGCCGCCAGCAGCGATCGCGGTCCCGTCGGCAGACTCACCACGGCGCTCGTTATCGGCACGTCCGGCAGCGTTTCGAATGTCGATGTCGTGATTCCCCGAGTGATCTGGGTGTGGCCGACGAGGACCACCTCCACGCCGTCGCCGCTCAGCACCAGGTCGAGGTCCGGGAACGCGCCACCGCCCTGGGAGACGAGATAGGCGGGGCCGGTCAGCCTGTCCGGCAACACCGGCGTGCTGACCGCCACCGAGCCGACCCTTGAGGTGCTCGGGCAGCTGCCGGGAGGAGGTCCGGCTTCGAACATCGCCGCCGGGCAGGCTTTCTGAAGCGTGGTGAGCCGGGACGGCAGCAGCTTGGGCAGCGTCACCGCGATCTGTCGGATGTTCGCCTGACCGGCGCCCTGGGTGATCCTGGTTTCGAAGCTGGCGCCGTTCGCTTTCGAGGTATGGGCGCCGCTCGAGGCGCTGAAGGCGGGCTTGAACGCGAGGCCGCTGCAGCCACTCACCGGGAGCGGGGTCGACACGGCCCGGGTCGCGCCGAAGGTGGACCGCAGCGTTGTGTCGGTGGCGAGCGCCCCGCAGCTCGTCGGATCGAGCAGGAAGCTCGGACGGTTGACGAGCACGCTGACGCTCTTCAGGCGCAGCGGCACTCCGCCGACGATCGTCGGCAGCGCGCTGCTGACCGTCACCCGGCCGCTGTACAGGCCCACGCCGATCTTCGCCCGCGTGACGATCGTGCCGAGGTTGAAGGGCCCGGCCGCCGCCAGGACCGGAATCGACAACCCGTAGGGGGACCCGGCGTAGGGACCGGTGAGGTAGACGGGCCCCGAGAACGTGTATGGCATCGGCCCGGCGCCGGCCGTCACCGTCGCTACGCCGATCTGGCTGGCGGACGCGCAGCTCCCCGCGGCGGCCTGCGGTTCTCCGCACAACGGCACCGATGGGATCCGGCCGACCAGTCCGGGAGGCAGGGTGGCGCCAACTTCCTGGAGGTACTGCTGCCCATCGGGCCGTCCCAGATCGAACGTGTAGGAGGTGTTTGCGCCGGCGGTTGCCGGCTGGTTGGACGTGCCCTGCGACGGCGCAAACGGCGGCGGCGAGGAGAGGCACATCGCGGTCAGGAAGGGGCTGGCGCTGAGCGCCGCGGGCTCACCGGTGTACGGCGTGAAGAGCGCTTCCGCCGCGGAGGCGCCGCACAGCAGCGGATTGGCGAGCGGCGCGAGCGGGCCGCCGTTGAACTTGGCGATCAGCTCGCTGAACGGAAGCTGCGGGCTTTCCTCGAACGTCGTTTCGAGCCTGCCGGTCATGGGATTCGGGCTGACGAGGCCCTTCAGCCTCACCGACACGCCGTAGCGGCTCTCGGCATCCACGTAGATCGTGTAAGGGGGTCCGGTGATCGGCCCTCCGCCGGGATCGCCGAGATAGATGTTGCCCGCGAGCGAACCCGCCGGCAGGTCGGTTTCGATCGCGACCGAGCCGACCCTTGCGCCCGCGGGGCACGTCACGGGGGTTTCCGTGCCGATCGCGATCTGGGCGGCCGTGCAGGCTTCGAGCCCATGGGCCGCCGACGGGTTGAGCGTCATGCCTTCCGGCAGCGTCAGACGCGCGTCTCTGATGTCGGCCGTGTTGATTTCTTCCGCCCCGGCATGCTGTGGAACCTTGACTTCGATGGTCGTCCCGTCGGGCTGGTCGGACTGGGCGGTTTCCGGCTGGACCGCGACCGCCGGTTCGAAGGGGGCTTTTTCGCAGCCGACGACGCCAACGGGCGTGTGGGTCTGGGTCCTCGAGACCTGCCCTTCCCAGGATTCGACTTCGAGCTCGGATGTCGTACTGGGCGAGCAGACGCTCGGCACGGTCAGGAAGTTGCCCTGCCCGGCCCTGCCGTTGAAGATCAGCTTGGACTTCAGCACGGCGAGTCGCGCTTTGATTTTGAGGACGGGAACTTCGACTTCTTTGGTGATGTTCCTGATTTCGAAGTACTCGTGGTAGTCGCCGCTCCAATCGACGTGGCCTTCGAGAAAGATGTGTTCGTTGAGGAGCGGCGGTGCCGCCACTTCGATCCCAAAATCCAGGGGCAGGCCCGGGGGCTGTTCGAGGTCGAACACGGGAGCTTCGTTTTCGATGGTCGTCCCCAGGAACAGCCCCGAGGGTTCCGCGAAGGCCGTGAGAAGGTTGGTTCCCACGCGCGACTTCGGGTGCTTCGTTGCGCATTCGCCGGCCTCGAAGGTGGCAATCGGGCACTTTTCTTCGAGCGCCTCGGGATCCGCGGCGAGACCGGGCGGGACATCGACCCTGACGCGCTTGAGGGTGCCTTCGGGATCACCGGCGTTGGCATTGACTTCGAACGCCGTGATTCCCCAGGGGGGATGCCCGGCAGCCTGCGTGTACGCCAACGAGGGTTCGGCGTAGGTGCAAGTTGAGCTGATGCAGGTCGCGGCTTCGAAGTTCTTTTCTTGGACGCCGAAGGCCGCCCGTGCAGCCGGTGCGAGGAGGCCGAGCGCCGCGAGCGCGAGCAGCGCGGCGCACGATGTTCTTCGGATCCGATCTGGCGCGACTCGCAGCGCCGTGTGCCTCACGTTCATCCCAACCTCTCCCGGACGTCCAGAACGTCCTTGATATCTGGCCGTGCATCGATGATCTACCCGGACCGCCACCCGGCTAAGCGTCAGATCGCACAACCGTCCGCCTGCAGCGCCTGGAAGCTCACCAAAAGCCGGACGGCGGCCGAGGAGGGACACGGCCGCCGTCCAGTAGGAGGAGAACTCTTACGAGGAGAACTCCTGTTCCCCTAGGAGGAGGAACTCCCTGTTCCACTTTCCCCGCGGAGGCGATCGCTAAACATCCCGCGGGGCCCCGAGACGATGGTGAGGCCAAGGCGGCTCGCGGCCACCGGGCCCGCCGCGGGCCGAGGTTGGAATCGATCCGCAGCGGGTACATGCCAGCTCAGCGGTGTGGGCCTCGAGCCGGGCGCCGCGGGGATGTTCTCCAACAGAGAGGATCGCGACGTGACCGACAAAACGAAAGCGGGAGGATTGCGGATATGGTGGCTCTGATTGCTCTCGTGCTCATCCTCGCCCTACTGGGCGGGTTGGGGTTCGCAGTGCACGTGCTGTGGTACGTGCTCGTGGTCGCGATCCTCCTGTGGCTGATCGGCTTCTTCATCGGCGGCCTACCGGAGGGCGGAGGCCGACGCCGTTGGTACGGGCGCTGGTAGCGCCGGCGGGATCGCGTGAGCCGGCCGCCCTGGTGGCCGTGGCGGACGCGCGGATACGCCTGCTGAAGGAGGCGCTGGGGGAGCGATTCCGCGCGTCTGGTGCGTCTGCGTATGCGTCTCGACGATTAGCCGGCGTCGTGGGCGGGTAGTGAGCGATTATGCCCACTGGGACTTCCATCTTTTTGATAGCGGTAGGCGCGGTCCTGCGATACGCGGTGACAGCGTCCGTATCCGGGATCGCTCTGCAGACCGTCGGCCTGATCCTGATGATCGTCGGCGTGCTCGGCCTGCTCCTGTCCGTGATGTACATCTTCGCCTGGGGTCCGCGCCGCGGTGAGGTGGTGCGTGGCCGAGTGGTCGAACGCGACCCCTACGAAGACCCGGCCGTTCGTCCTTGACGGGATGGGCGTGGACGCCTCACGCACGCGCCGTTCAGGGTGGGCGTGCGGCGTTCTCGCCGGCTCGCGCGCGGCGTAGCTGCTCGCACGGATGCCGCGTGAAGGCCGGTTGAGCGCCGTCCGCCAACGGCCCCAGCGGCAGAATCGTGCGGTAGGATCGGTGTGTGGCTGGTCAGGATCAACTGCTGATCGACGTACGACAGGAGAAGGATCGGGTGGTGCTCGAGGTTCGCGGCGAACTCGACCTCGCCAGCGCGCCGCTGCTCGAGAGTGAGCTCGAGAACGGCCAGGTCGCGGCGGCGAAAACGGTCGTGCTCGACCTGCAGGGGCTGAAGTTCATCGACTCGACGGGCCTGAGGGTGATCCTCACAGCGCACGATCGCTCACATGAGCGCGGGCAGGAGTTCGCGGTTACGCGCGGCTCCCAGCAGGTCGAGCGCCTGCTGAGCATCACCGGCGTGGCGGGGCATCTGCAGATCATCTCCTCGCCCGACGAAATGTTCGTCTGACAGGCGCAGGGCGGGGCAGGCGGCTGGCGTGGCGTGCAGCGCACCTAGTGCGCGCCCGGTGATCTGATCCGCGCGGCCAGCACGGCGATGTCGTCCCGCACGTCGGCGTCGAGGTCAATCAGATCCAGCAGGGCATCGACGGTCTCTCGCGCGGGTGCATGCGCGCTGCGCTCGAGCTGGGTGATCATCTCCTGCGCGGTGAGTGTCCGGTCGGGTGCATGCGCCTCGAGCAGCCCGTCGGTGTAGAGGGCCAGCGTGTCGCGAGGTTCGAGCTCGAGCGTGACCTCGTCGATCGCCGGATCGGGAAAGACGCCGAGCAGGGTGCCGCGGCCGCCGCACTCTTCAAAGTGCCCGCCGTTGCGGCCCACCAGTGCGGCGGGGTGCCCGGCGGTCGCGATCGTCGCCTCGACACGGGACTCGAGGAAGCGTAGGTGAACGAGGATCGCCGTCGCGAAGCGGCCATCGAAGCTCTGGTCGAGCATCGCTCGATTGACCCGCGAGAGGACTTCGGCGGGGCTCGCGCTCCCTCGGGCGTGCGCGACGGTGGTGTAGCGCAGAAAGCCGGTGAGCGCCGCCGCCTCGGCGCCCTTGCCGCAGACGTCGCCGACGACCAGCCAGCAGCTCTGACGATCACCGAATGCGTCGTAGAAGTCCCCCCCTACCTCGCTGCCCGCACCGGTGGGTCGAAAGCAGCTTGCGAGTTCGAGCTGCGGGATCACCGGCAGGGTCGCCGGCATCAGGCTGCGCTGGAGCGTCCGCGCGACGTGGGCCCGTTCGGCGTACAGGCGAGCGTTGTCGAGGGCCATCGCCGCGCGGCCGGTCAGGTCCTCGAGCACGGCCAGCTGGTCTGGCTCATAGCGAGCGTTGCCCCCCAGGTGCAGGAACGAGATCGCTCCGTGCGTGCGACCGCGCGCGACCATCGGGAAGACGGCCGCCGTGCGGTATCCCGCATCCTGCATGAACCGCTGATGCTCGTCGCTCTGTGCGGTGCGCTGCAGGGTGCTGCGATCGGTGAGATCGTCGACGACGAGCGCCGTGCCGGTATCGAGCACGCGGGCCACGGGATGACTGCCGTGGAGATCCAGGGGACGAACCTCGCGCAGGCGCTCCACCCCGGCCGCGACGGCCGGATCGACAGCTGCTGCCACGGTGTGGCTGATCTCTCCATCGCGATCGAGCAGGTCGATGACGCACAGCTCGGCGAGCTCGGGCACCGCCGTGCGAGCGATCCTTCGGAGCGTTTCCGCGGGATCGAGCGAGGCATCCAGGTTGGCGGTCGCGCCGATCAGGAACTCCAGGCGGCGGCGATGATCGCGCATGCGTTCGAGCGCGAGGTGGATCACGCCCGCGGCGAGCAGCGCGAGGATGACCCCCACGCAGGCGATCGCTCCATACGTCGCCGAGACATCCGAGTAGGCGAGCGGCGCGAGGAACGCCACGAGCGCCGCCGCCGAGACGACCGCCAACCTGCCGCGAGACTGAAACGCGGCAGCGTGGCCGAGCGCAAAGAAGTAGATCAGCCCGAAGGGGCTGCTCGCGCCGCCGGTGGACGCGCACAGCAGCGCGATCAGGACGATGCCCCACAGATCGGCGAGATATGCGAGGCCGAGGCCCCCGCGGTGATTGACGAACGCGACCAACAGGGCCGCCGCCGTGAGCAGGGCGACCGCCGCGACTCCGGCCGCGCCCGCCGGCGAGCTGACGTGTGGCAGCAGCGCGGTGGTCGCGATGAGCGCGGCGCCCACGACGTACAGCGCGGCCGCGATGGCGATCGCGGCACGGGCTTCACGGGAGCTCGCGTCGGCGTATCCGCGCTCCCCCTCCATCCTTCCAATGGTAGGCCCAGCTGGGCTTCGGCGGGGCAGGTGGCGATTAGAGGGCGGCGCTCTCCCGGGCCCGGCCCTCGCGAAGCTCGTCGCCTGGGCCCGCCGCTCGCGGGTTTCGGCCATCTGCACCGCGCGGGGTGGCCGCGTCCGATTTCCGCCAGCCGAGCGGCGGGACGTATGCAATGTTGTGCGGATGGATACCGATTCCGAGCGCTTCTGGCGGGCGATCGAGGCGTGCGATCCCCGGTTTGACGGCTGGGTCTACTGCGGCGTGAAGACGACCGGCATCTACTGCCGTCCCAGCTGTCCGGCGCGAACGCCCAAACGCGAGAACGTACGCTTCTTCGCCACCGCCGCGGCGGCTCAGTCCGCCGGGTTCCGGGCGTGCAAGCGCTGCCGCCCGGACGCGACGCCGGGTTCGCCCGAGTGGGATCTACGCGCCGATCTCGTGGGGCGCGCGATGCGCCTGATCGCCGATGGAGTGGTCGACCGCGATGGCGTGGGAGGTCTGGCGCGCCGACTCGGCTACACCGAGCGTCATGTGCACCGCCTGCTCGTGGCCGGGCTCGGCGCGGGGCCGCTCGCTCTCGCGCGTTCCCAGCGCGCCCAGAATGCCCGCGTGCTGCTCGAGACGAGCAGGCTGGCGATCAACGAGGTGGCATTCGCGGCCGGGTTTCGCAGCGTGCGGCAGTTCAACGCGACGGTGCAGCACGTGTTCGCCGAGACGCCGAGCGCACTGCGGGCAAGAGCCCGGCGGGACGGACGCCCGCAGGACAGCGGCGCCCTCTCGCTGCGACTGCCGTTTCGACGGCCGCTCGACGCTGGCGGGCTGATCGAGTTCCTCGCGCGTCGGGCAGTGCCCGGCGTCGAGGAGGTGCTCGACGGGGCCTACCGCCGCAGCCTGCGCCTCCCGCATGGCTCCGGCGCCGTCGAGCTGCGCCCGGGAGACGGATACGTGCGGGCGCTGTTCCGCCTGGACGATCTGCGCGATCTGGGCGCCGCGATGCAGCGCTCGCGTGCGCTCCTCGACCTCGACTCAGACCCCCAGAGCGTCGTCGATGCGCTGGCGGGAGATCCGCTGCTCGGGGCGCTGGTGCGACGCGTGCCGGGACGGCGAGTGGCGGGCACCGCGGACGCCCACGAGCTCGCCGTGCGCGCCGTGCTGGGACAGCAGATCTCGCTGCCGGCCGCCGCGACGCTCGCCGGGCGGCTGGTCCTCCGCCACGGAGAGCGGCTTGAACGACCATTCGGCGCCGTCACGCACCTGTTCCCGTCCTCGACGGCGCTGGCGGATGCGCCGATCGGGAGCTTCTCGATGCCCGAGGCGCGCCGGCGTGGCCTGTTGACGCTGGTGACCGCGCTCGCGTACGAGGCGCTCGCGATCGACGTCGGCGCCGATCGCGAGGATGCGCGGCGCCGCTTGCGCGCGCTGCCGGGTATAGGGACGTGGACAACCGAGTACATCGCGATGCGGGCGATGCGCGATCCCGACGCCTTCCCCGCGGGCGACCTCGGCGTGCGCCGCGCGCTCGAGCAGCTCGGCGAGGACGGCCGGGCGGCGGCCGCGGAGGCTCACGCCCGGCGGTGGCGACCGTACCGCGCCTACGCGGTGCAGCATCTGTGGGGCTCGCTGGCGCCACGAGGAGAGCGACGCTCGGACGCCCCGGAGGAGCGAGCCGCACGGCGGGGAGCCCGTGCGGCACGGAGACGTGTTCGTGCGAGAATTTCGGGGTGAGCGATCGCAATCGGCTCGAGCGGCTGACGCGCCACGGCGCCCTGAGAGTCCCCGAGATCACTGCCTTCTTCTGGGCCATCAAGGCCCTTTCGACGGCGATGGGCGAGTCGACCTCCGATTACCTAGTCGCCGGGATAATCGCGATTCCCGCCGTCGGCTACCGGCGCCTGGACTGGAACCCGATCTTCTCGTTCTCGTTCGCCTACGCCGCCACCCGGCCACTCGGTGCCTCGTTCGCGGACTGGATGGGCAAGCCGCAAGCCGTCGGCGGTCTCGGCTGGGGCGACGGGACCGTGGCCCTGGCGCTGACGGGGCTGATCTTCATCCTGGTCGCATATCTGGCGATCACGCGCCGCGATGTGCAGGGCGTCCAGCGCGTGCCGGCGGTCGCCGATGAGGCGCAGGTGCTGATCCGGCGCTCGCCCCAGAGCCTCGATTGAGGGTGGAGATGCGCCAGGTTCTGTTGCTGCGGGGGATCAACATCGGCTCGCGCAACCGAATCGCGATGCCCGCCCTGCGCGAGCTGCTCGCCGCCGCCGGCTGGACCGACGTGCGGACCTACCTGCAGAGCGGCAACATCGTGCTGTCGAGCAAGGAGCGAGCTGACGAGCTCGCGCGCGCGTGCGAAGCGCACATCGCCGAGGGCTTCGGCCTGGACATCGAGGTTCTCGCACGCACTCGCGACGAGCTCGCCGAGGTCGTGCGGCGCAACCCCCTCGCGGAGATCGCGGCCGAGCCGAAGCGCTACCAGGTGAGCTTCTGCTCGGCCCAGCCGGACGGCGCGATCGTGCAGAGGCTCTCGGCCCTCGCGGCCCCGTCCGAGCGACTCGTGGCGGTGGAGCGCGAGCTCTATGCCTGGCACCCCGAGGGCATCGGCCGATCGCGGCTGGCCGCGGAGCTGGGCGGACGCCGGCTGGGGGTTACCGCCACGTCCCGCAACTGGACGACCGTCACGAGCCTGCTGGCGATGGCCGAGGAGTAGCGGGATCGTGGAGGCTCGAGCCGGCGATCCCCGCTCTAGCGATGGATCAACGGACGACCACCTTGAGGACGCTCGAGCCCTGGCCCGGTCGCCCGCTGTCGCCGGCCCACTGTGCGACGAATGCCGACGAGGCGGTCATGTGCCACGTGGTCGCGAAGCTTCCCCCGTTGGCTCCCGCGACCACCCTCTGTTGCACCCACTGACCGCCGGAGAGATTGCGAGCTGACACGAGGATCACCTCGCCGCCGACCGCTCCGGTGAGCGCACCGCTGATCCTGACGGTGTCGTGCGCGGCTTTGAGTTTGCGCTTGGTGAACACCCGCCTCGATGTGCCCAGTGAGAGCTTCCCCGCTACCCCGGCGACGTCGCCCCCGCTGGTGGTGGTGAAGAGCAGACGGTCGAGTGGCCCGCCGCTCACCGACGTGCCGTCGACGAGCGTGGCGGCATCGAGCGAGCTGTTCGCCACGAGCCCGCCGTAGGGTACCGATCCGGTGGTGATCTCCTGGGGATGCCACGTTGCGCCGCCGTCTGAGGTTCTGAGGACATCGGCGTCTCCCGGGTCCCCCGCGAATCCCTTCACGCTGAGGAAGCCATCCGATGGGTCCGAGAAGGCGAGCTGGACGCCTTCGCTGGCCCCCGCCGAGAGAACGGCCGACCAGCTTCGACCGCCGTTGCGGGTCGACCACAGACGTCCCTGGGTGTCGAGCAGCATCCCGCGCTGGACGGTCGTGAAGGCGACGCTTCGAATCGACACCCCCGGTGTCGCCTTCACCTTCTTGCCCCTGCGCCTGCTCGCCTTACGGGCGAGCGGCAGGCCGACGGCCGTCCACCTCGCCCCTTCATTGCTCGAGCGCAGCAGCGTGTGGGTGCCCTGACCGAAGGCGAAGACGGTGGAGCCGACGAGCTGATAGTCGGAAAGGCCGGACGTCGCCACGGCTCCCCCCTCGGGCGCGAACGGTCCGCCTCCAACGGCTCGGTTGATCCCGAGCGGGCCGATCAACAGCACGGTCCTGGTTCCCAGGGCGACGATCGCCTTGGCCGGCCTGATGGTCCCTGGGTTGAGGGTCTGCCAGCTCGCGCCGCCGTTGGTGGTTCGTTGCAGCCCGCCCGAGGCGTCCAGCGCGTAGCCGAGCGTCGATGTCCCAAACGCCACATCGACAAGTTCCTGGGATGTCTGGGTGGAGATCACCTGCCAGGTCTGGCCGGCGTTCGTAGAGATCGCGAGGTCGCCGTCGGCGCCGGGGGCGACCAGCATGCCGCCGGGCCCTGAGCGCAGCTTGTCGTACTGGCCCCCGATGTCCGCGCTGGCCGGCGTGAAGGTGGCGCCGCCGTCGTTGGAGAGCACAGTCGCTCCGCTCTCTCCAACCGCGACGATCTGGATCGGACTCGCGTACGCCGCGCTGTAGATCAGCGAGCTCGAGGTCGTCTTCACCGTGTCGGTCGCGCCGCCATCGGTGGTCTCCACGAGCTGGTTGCCGCCCGTGACCGTGAGCAGGCAGGTCGTCGCCGTCGAACAGTCGATCGAGTTGAAGGAGTTGCCCGCGGCGATCGGCTCCGCTTGCCATTTTTCGCCCCCGTCCATCGAGCGCAGCAACGTCGTCGGACCGATCGCGTACGCATTCTGTTCGTCCACGAAGTGCACAGAGGCGACACGGGCACCTCCCGGCAGCGCCAACGGCGTCCATGAGACACCGCCGTCGGGAGTCATATAGGCAGCGCTGGCACCCGAGTTCGGATCGCTCACGAACACGATGCCTCTGGTAGGTGTGAAGAAGTGAATGTCGGTGCCAGCCAGGCCGCCGCCGCCACTCGAGGAGGCGGTCCCGGGGATACCGGTCTTACGGGAGAACGTTTCACCACCGTCCGTGGTCAGCTCGACCGAGCCGTTCTTCAGCAGGAGAAAGCCCACACGAGGCGATACGAAGCTGAACGATGCGACCGGTTCCGGACACCCGGATTCGGCGACGTTGAAGATCCGCCTGAAGATCTGGCCTCCGTTTTCGGATATCCGCGTGACGCACCCGCCACCGCCTCCTACTACCACGGTCGCCGGCGAGAGCGCCTGCACTCTTTCCAGGTCGGCGGCCGTTCCCGTCGTCAGTCCGCTCCAGGACTGACCGGCGTTCGCCGTGGACAGCGCGGTCCCGCCAGAGCCAACCGCATAACCGATTCCGCCGGAGAAAGCGATCGCACGCAGGGTCCTGCCCTGGGGCGTGGGGTTGCCCCACGCCCAGCCTGACTTGCTCACGTTCACATTCGCGAGGCTCAAGCCCGCCAGAGCGCTGAGCGTGCTCACACCACTGATCAGACTCACGGCGATCAGTCGCCGGGTGTTCAGCTGCCTACAGAAACCTCGCATGTGCTTCCCCCCTTGTGTGTAAGTGGTCGTGAATCACTTCAACGAATGGAGGTGTAACAGGTGGATCGGGGTAAAAGTTGCGCCAAAGCTGTCCTGTCGTCAGCGCTCGGGCCGGCTTGCCACCTTTGAGGCCAGGGCTCGCAGGGGTGGATTCGGGCGCTCGCGGGGCGCGATGCCCGGCGCCTGGCGCTAGATTGAGCCGATGCCGATGGAGGCCGACCTCGCAGCAGCAGACGCCAAGCGCGGCGACCCTGGACGTGGCAGCGAACGCGCGCGGGAAGCCGCTGTCAGCGTTAGCGGCCTCGTCAAGTCCTACGGCGCGGTGCAAGCGCTTGCCGGGGTCGATCTGGAGGCTGCGACGGGGACCGTGCTCGGCCTGCTGGGCCCGAACGGCGCGGGCAAGACGACGATCATTCGGATTCTGACCACCCTTCTGAAGCCCGACGCCGGAACGGCGCGGGTGGTGGGCCTCGACGTCGTCCGCGATGCCGCGAAGCTACGCGAGCGGATCGGCCTCGCCGGGCAGTACGCCGCCGTCGATGAAAACCTCACGGGCCTCGAGAACCTCACGATGGTCGGGCGCCTCTACGGGGAGCCCCGCGCCGCAGCCAGGCGGCGAGGAGAGGAGCTGCTCGCGCGCTTCGAACTGCTCGACGCTGCCCGCAGGCCGACGAAGACCTACTCGGGGGGAATGCGCCGCCGGCTCGACCTGGCGGCGGCGCTCGTCGCGAACCCACCGGTGCTGTTCCTCGATGAGCCGACGACCGGCCTGGACCCACGCAGCCGCCTGCAGCTTTGGGAGACGATCGAGCAGCTCGTCGCCGACGGGACGACCGTGCTGCTGACGACGCAGAACCTCGACGAGGCGGACCGACTGGCAACGGAGATCGTGGTGATCGATCAGGGCCGCGTGCTCGCGGGGGGAACGCCGGATGAGCTAAAGGATCGCGTGGGCGGCGAGCGTCTGGAAATACGCCTGGATGATGCGAGTCGAGCCGGTTTGGCCGTCCGCGCACTCGCATCGATCACCGACAAGCGGCCCGAGATCGACGGGGACTCCGTGGCCGTGGGGGTCCGCCGGGGTGACGGCGCGATCATCGATGCCGTACGCAGGCTGGACGAGGCCGGCGTGGGCATCGAGGACGTCGTGCTGCGCCGCCCGACGCTCGATGACGTGTTCCTGGCGCTCACCGGACACGCCGCGGAAGTGGCAGAGGACGATCGGCAGGAGAGCTTTTGAGACGGCTTGTCACCGACACGCTGGTGCTCGCCGAACGCAACCTGGTGCGCCTGCCACGCGCTCCCGAGCTGCTGCTCGCCTTCACCGTGCAGCCGATCATGTTCGTGCTGCTGTTTCGCTACGTGTTCGGAGGCGCCATCAAGACACCCGGCTTCAGCTACGCCAACTTCCTGCTTCCCGGGATCATCGTCCAGAACATCGCGTTCGGCGGGTTCGTCACGGCGCTCGGCCTCAACGAGGATCTGCACAAGGGGCTGATCGACCGCTTCCGCTCCCTGCCGATTGCGCGCCCGGCGGTGCTCGCGGGAAGGACCCTCGCAGATGTCGTGACCAATGCCCTGTCGGCGACGATCCTGATCTGCACGGGTGTGATCATCGGCTTCTCGTTTCACACCGGGGCGCTCGAGGCGATCGCCGGTTTCGGCCTGCTGTTGCTGGTCGGCTACGCGTTCTCGTGGGTGTTCGCGTTTCTCGGACTGCTCGTCGAGAGCCCCGAGGCGGCGAACTCGGTCGGCTTCATCGTCGTGTTTCCGCTGACGTTCATATCCTCCGCGTTCGTCCCGGTGGCCTCGATGTCCGAGCCGCTGAAGACGTTCGCCGAAGTCAACCCCTTCACGATCATCGTCGACGCGATGCGATCGCTCTGGCTCGGCACCCCCGCCGGCAACAACGTCTGGGGCGCGGTCGTCTGGTCGTTGGCGATCATCGCCGTGTTCGCGCCGTTGGCGGTGGCGCGCTACCGGCGCGCTACGAATCAGTGAGGCGTCACGCTGATCTCGATATCGAGGAAGCGGGCGACGTCTCGGGCTTCCAGCTCGAGCGCACGCCGAGAACCCCTGCCGGCGAGCCACTCGACCTCGAGCGCTCGGCGCCGGCCGGTTCCGCTCAGTCGCCAGAAGCCGGCCACCCTGCCGCGGGCCAGCACGACCGGCCGGACCATTCCGCCGCCGCGCAGCAGGCGGCGATCATGCGCGGGGTCCAGCAGCAGCTCGCGTCGCCGATGCCCGAGCATCGTCGTGTCGAAGGCGGGAAGCAGCATGAGTGCTCCCGCAGGCGGCAGCTCGACGTCCAGGGTCCCCGGGAGGGCGTAGAGCTCGCCGATCGATTCAAGCGGTGTGAGCGCCTGCAGGGCGATGCGAGCCCGCCCGAGCGCGAGCCCCGACCACGCCGCGAGATCCTCGGCGGATGCCGGGCCGTAGCCGGCGAGGTAGCGGCGGGCGAGCATCACGAGCGCCTCTGCCTCCTCGATCGGGGCCGGCGCGTCCGCGACGCTGAGCCGGCCGTCGGGAAGACTGATCATGTGCCCCTCGGTCACCGCCCACGGCACGAGAACATTGACGGCGGGGCCCAGCTCTCCGTGGCGAGCTCCGACCTCCGCGAGCAGCGCCGCCCGGTCGCAGGGACCACGTTCGAGAACCGCCACCATGTCGGGGAGCATCGCGCGGGCGATCTCGAGCGCTCCGCGACGGCGCATGATCGCGTCGAACATCCGGTGGTTGCGCGCAACCAGCGCGGCGTGAAGCCAATCGCGGTCGTCGCGATCGATGAGATGGGCGGTTCCCCGCACAGACCAGGTGCGCACCAGGCGCGGGTCGTCGACGGCCTCCCGCTCGAGGCCCGGCACGCGCACCCTCAGCGCGAGT
Organism: uncultured Solirubrobacteraceae bacterium; assembly: GCA_963717415.1. Taxonomy (GTDB): domain Bacteria; phylum Actinomycetota; class Thermoleophilia; order Solirubrobacterales; family Solirubrobacteraceae; genus Palsa-744. The sequence goes on from OY970331.1 coordinate 551,590, forward strand.
GCGGCGGCCCGGACATCCTGGGCCTGGATGCCGACGACGGCCCGGGCGGCCTGCTGCGGATCATCGGCCTGGTGGCCTGGCAGCAGGCGTTGAGCGGCCAGGCGCAGACGGCGCAGACGCTCCGTCGGCAGCGGAACGCTCACGCTCGGGCGGCGCCGCCGACGGGTTGAGCGGTCGACCGCTGGGTTCGCACGAACCAGATGAGACCGGCCAGCGTGAGCAGGCAGGCCACCCAGAAGTTCAGGCGCATGCCCAGTATGTGGTTGGCGGGATCGACCCTGAGCAGCTCCTCGAAGATGCGAAATGCCGAGTAGCCGGTGACATAGAGGGCGAAAAGGCCCGGCGCGCGGACCTTGCCCCCTCGCGCGAGCAGCAGCAGCACCCCGGCGAGCGCGAGGTCGAAGAGCAGCTCGTACAGGAACGTCGGATGGAAGGTCGCGTAGTTGAGGTATCCGACCGGCCGGTGCGAGGGTGCGATCTCGAGACCCCAGGGGAGGCTCGTGGGCCCTCCGAAGAGCTCCTGATTGAAGTAGTTGCCGATCCGTCCGATCGCCTGAGCTACGAGCAGGCCCGGGGCCGCGGCGTCGAGGAACTGTGGGATGTTCGCCCCGCGACGGTGCAGGACGAGGATGCCCGCGGCAGCGCCGGCGGCGATCCCGCCCCAGATCCCGAGCCCGCCTTCCCACACGGCCAGCCAGCCCCACCAGTTGTGCGGCACGGTGTTCCAGCTCGTGAGGTCGTGATAGAGCCGGCCGCCGAGGATCCCGGCGGGAACCCCCCACAGCGCGACCGTGTAGACGAGATCGGGATCACCGTGGCGCAGGCGCCACTGCCAGCGGGTGAGCGCGATCGCACAGGAGATCGCGACGACGTAGCAGAGACCGTAGAAGTGGACGAACAGCGGGCCGATATAAAAGCCGTTGACCGACGGGCTGGGGATGAATCCGAGCATCGCCTGCATGTTGCCCCACATCCCGTCCGCGAGCGCCGCACGATCACGGCCTGATCGCTCTGGAGGTTCCCAGCACCCGGCCCGAGACGCTCAGCGCGCGCACCTGGACGAACGCGGCCGCGGTCGTCGGGATCACCGTCTCAAAGCCGCCCTTGGGTGCGGTCGACGTGACGGCGAGATGACCGCTGTCGGGGCCGCTCAGAAGCTGCCAGGTGGCAACCGCCGTCGCGCCGTTCCAGCTGGCGTAGACGCTCGTTGAGGACCCGGTCGTCGTAGCGGCGATGGCGGGCGGTTCCTCAGGCTGTCCGCTCCAGGACTCGCGATAGACGCGGTAGCTGTCCTCACCTGTCGGGAACTGGCCGTCGAAGACGACCTTGCCCTGGCTGTTGAATTCGGTGAAGTTGGGCAGTCCGCCCCAGCCGACCATCGAGCCGCCGTCGGCGAGCGCCTGCACGTCACCCTGGCTGGCCGTGGTGAGCGCGGGGGTACGCACCAGCTGGGCCGCCAGCGTGGCCGTCTTGGCCTTCGCGTCCAGCCTGATCAACTCGCCACGCGAGGGCGGATGGATGGATGGTGCACCCTCATCGTCGAACAGGCTGATCTCGCCGTTGGGGAGCATTCGCGCGTCATGCTGCCAGGCGAAGGGCACGCCCGCGCCGAGCGCGAACGTGCTCCGCTTGCCGCCCAGCCTCCAAATCACGGCGCCCGTGTGGGCATTCAGGTCATATAACGTCCAGGTGTTGCGAGCGCTGATCAGAAAGTTGCCGTCCTTCGACTGTTCGATCGAGTTGATGTGGAAGTAGTCGTAGTACCCGGCCGGAGTGGCGGGCGGCTTGGAATAGGAGTCGCCGACTCCAACGTGGCCGAGACTGTGCCATTCCCACATCACGAGGCCGGTGTGAGGGTCGATCTCCTGCACGGCACAGTCGACCGCAACGCCGGCGGCCACTCCACCAGCTGGAGAGAGATCGGCCTGCACGGGGCTGTAGGCGGTGACCAGCGCGGCGCCGTTGGCCAACACCGTGAACTCATGCTCGTCCGCCTGCAGGCCGTTGCCCGCCTTGACGACGGCCACCGTGCGGTAGGCGCTGTCGGCGATCACACCCTCGCCGAGTCCGTAGCCGAGCACGATGGTCCTGCCCTGCCACCAGGTCAGATCCTCGTGCCCGCGGTAGCGCTGCACCTTGAAGTCGGTCGCGTCCTCGCCGCTCGGGACGGGGTGAAACCACACGACCTGTCCCGCATCGTCGAGAATCATCGGCCCATACTGTCCGGGGCCCTGAAAGGGAGCGGCGAACACGTAGCCCGGGGCGATCCCTGGGGCGGCCTGATGGATCGTGATCGTCGGCGGGTTCAGGCCGGGCCGGGACTGGAAGCTCTGGACGTCGGCAGCGGTGCCCGGGACGATCGGGAACGCGCCCGGGGGCGGGGCCACGGGGTGGGCGATCGTGAAGTGCGTCGACAGGATGTGCGTTGCCCTGCCAGTGCTCCATCGGGCGCGCACGGTGACGTGCTCGCCGGGCGTGAACGACTTGCTCGGCAGGAAGCTGGCGCCGGTGGCCGAGGAGTAGGAGCGCAGCCGGCCGCCGTGGCGACCGCTCGCCGAGCCGACGACCGAGATCGCGCTGAGGGCGCCGGCCGACGCGCCGAGGAAGCTGATCTGGGTCTGGGGCATCGCCGTGGGGGTCCCTGCAAGCGGCGAGACGGTGACGGTCGCGGCTGAGGCCGGTGCGACGGGGCCGAGGGCAGCCAAGAGCGAGATTGCGGGCAAAAGCGAGAGGGCGGTCACCCGCTTGTATTTGTTCATCCGGCCTCCAGACGCGGTTATGGATCGTCCAGGCGGGGCGGCCTCGGGCCTCGAGGAAGGTGTCATCCGCCCCCGGTTTGGACACAACTTGCCCGGTAAGTTGCTAGAGCGGAGTAAGAAGTGGGTAAGACCCGCGCTAGCCGACCAGCACCGCCCCCTGTCCGGCCGTGAGCGTGACGGACGTCACCGTTCCCCACTCGGCGCTGTGCATCGCTGTGCCGAGCGTCACGGTTTGCGAGCCCGAGCCCGGTTCAACCGCGTAGACCACGCCGTCGGTGAAGGTCCGGACCCACAGCCCGCTCGACTCGCGCTTGGCCGCCGCGAGGGCACCGCCCAAGTTCACGTCGAAGCCCTGCCAGAACGATTCCGGCGTTTGGTTGGTGCCGTTGACCGCATCTCCGCCGTCATTCACGAGCAGCATCGTCGCGAGGTTCCATTCCATCGTCGCCACGTTGTTGCTGTGGGAGTCCCCCGCAAAGACCATGTGTTTGCCACGGGCGTGCAGGCTTTCGTCGAACTCGAGCAGTTCGCGGTAGTCGCCCGCTCCGACTCCTGCCGCTGGACCGACGCCGAACTCCTTGGTGACCACGCTGGCGGCGGTCAGGCCTCGCTGCACGTTGGTATTGCCGAGATTGGACTTGAGGTCGTGCCACTGGCTGTTCATCTCGATGTCCGCGGTCGGCCACGCGGCGCGGATCGCTTCGAGCAGGTTCGCCTCTTCCTGGGCTTCGGGTTCCGAAGCCTTGCTCTGGGTGCCGTCCCGGTAGCCGGTGCCCCAGTTCACGTCGTCGATGAACACCCCGGCATAACCGTTGGCCTTGTCCACGAGCACCTTGGCCACGAGGGACGCGATGTTGGTCGGCGTCAGCGGCGCGTAGCCTTCGGTTGCGGGGTCGTGGTAGCCGATGACGGGCACGCCTGTTGAGACGTAGCGGTTGGAGAACGGCGGGTAGCCCTTGATCGTGGCGACGTGTTCGCCCAGCCAGGCGCTGTCGCCGGCGAACGGGTCGAAGTAGCTCGAGGCGTCGAGGCGATAGTTCGGCTTACCGGCCGAGCCGGCCGCCCCGGCCGGTGCCGGCGGCCATGCTCCGCCGGTGGGTCCTGTCGAGCCGCTGACCCCCGTCGAGCCGGTGGGTCCGGTCACGCCCGTCGTCCCGGTCGAGCCGGTGGGCCCGGTGGCTCCTGTTGAGCCGGTTGGACCCTTGGGCCGGTGCGCGTCCTTGTGATGCGGCCGCTGGCGCTGACTGTGCGCGCGTGACCTCTTGTGCCGCCGGTGGTGCTTGACGGCGGATCGGTGGAACTGACCGCGATGGCGGCCATGCCGCTGAGCGAGGGCCGGCGAGCTGAGCAAGAGGAATCCGGCGACCAGCACGACGAAGCGTTTCATGAGTCCCCCTCGGATCGTGGGTGAGGTCACGCCTGTGTGTGCGTCCTGTTGGACCGAGGCCCAGGACCACCTGGACCGCGGGACGCGTCACACAGCTCGGTTATCGGCAGGGAGCTTCTGGCATGGCGTCTGGCATACTTCTAGGCATGGCTTCGAGCATCACCGGCAGCCCATGAGCGAGGACGACCGTGGTCACAAGCGATGAGAAGGTGCGGGAGAACCGACTGCGAAGAGTCGCCTACCGGCGGGGCCTGAGGGTCCACAAGTCCCGTCGCCGGGATCCCGCCGCGCTCGACTACGGCCACCTATGGCTCGAGCGTTGGGCCGTCCAGAGCGACGTGGACGGATCGTCCAGCGGCGAAGCGTGGGCGGGTCCATTTCGATCGCTGGACGAGCTGGAGGCCTATTTCGCGGGGAGCTTCTCCCCCGAGTTGGGGTTCGCCGGAGAGGGAGCGGTCTCCCGCTCGGAGGTCCAGACGACGCCCTGGCGCCCAGGGTGAGCCTGTGGGAATCGTCGGAGAGGGCAGAATCGCCGCGACCGGCTCGGCCTTCGGGTACCGGCGGGGCGCGGCTCGTGCTACGGCGTGATCATGCGGCGGGCGGCTGGTCGATGCGCACCAGGTTGCCGGACGGGTCACGCGCGGCGAGGTCCCGCGTGCCCCACGGCTGGTCGGTGGGCTCCTGCACGATCTCGGCGCTCGAGGCGCGCAGCTTCTCGAAGGTGGCGTCGAGGTCGTCGGTGTGGAAGTGGACGCCGTTCAGCGCGCCCTTGGCGAGGAGGGCCGCGAGCGCGTCGCCGTCGGCCGGGCTGCCGTTCAGGTAGTTCGTGAGGACGATCGCCACGCCTGGCTGGGAGGCGGCGCCCACGGTGATCCAGCGGAAGTCTCCCCGAGCGACGTCATTGCGCAGCTCGAGGCCCAACGTGTCGCGGTAGAAAGCCAGTGAGAGGTCGGGGTCATCGATCAGGACGAAGCATTGGGAGAAAGTGAGGGTCATGGCCTCAACACTAGGGAGCCAGCGCTTCGCGCGTTTCTTCGATCCTGCTCGGCTTCGGGCTCGGGCGGGTGAGGTCCTTGGCTACGCAGCCGGAGACGCTGGCGAGCGCGCTGTGGTCGCGGGCCCGGTAGGCCGTCGGCGTCTCGCCCACCAGCTGGGTGAAGCGCGAACTGAAAGAACCGAGCGACGAACACCCGACCGCCGTGCAGACCTCGGTCACCGACAGATCGCCGTGGCGCAGCAGCGCCTTGGCCCGCTCGATTCGCCGCGTCATCAGGTAGGCGTAGGGCGTCTCCCCGTACGTCGCGCGGAACTGCCGCGAGAAGTGTGCGCTCGACATCAACGCAGTCCGGGCGAGCGCGGCGACGTCGAGGGGACGCGCGTACTCGCGGTCCATCAGGTCGCGGGATCGGCGCAGATGCGCGAGGTTGCCGAGCTCCTCCGGCGTCACGGGCTCTTTTTCTCGCGGGCGTCCAACCAGCCGTCGAAGTCGCGCGCGACGATCCGCTCGTCGTTGACGTCAGCGGCATCGGCCGAGGCCAGCCAGACGATCGGCGGTCCCATGATTGCGGGGTCGAGCAGATTGGTACGCAGCTCATCCGGCATCTCGTCGGGAATCATCCCGGTGGCGGTCGCCCCGCCGGGGAGCAGGATGTTGGCTGTGACCGTCGTGCCCGACAGGTCGGCGGCCATCACCCGGGCCAGCGCCTCCACGGCGGCGCCGGAGGGTCCGTAGGGGATGAAGCCGCGGCGGGTCATCGTCTGCTCGCTCATCGAGATCGTGACCACCCGGCCGCCGCCGGCGCTCAGCATTCGCGGCACGACCTCGCGTGCAACCAGGAACGTCCCGGTCGCCTTGGTCTCCAGCACATCGCGAAAGCCGGCGGGCGGCACCTCCCAAAATGGCTGCGGCTCGGTCATGAACCGGGGGTTGACGCCCCGCATCCCGATCCCTGCGTTGTTGACCAGTAGATCCAGGCCGCCGAGCACCGCGTAGGCGGCGTCGACCGCCGCCGACACCGAGCCGGCGTCGCGGACGTCGAGCTCGACTCCCAGCGCTCCGGAACCCAGCTCCGCGGCGGTTGCTCGAGCCCGTTCCCGGTCACGGCTGGTCACTGCAACACGGGCGCCCGCCCGCGCGAGCGCTCGCGCCATCGCCCGCCCCAGACCGCTCGTGCCGCCGGTCACCAGGACGCAGGTATCGGTCAGTTGCGCCATCGAAGCTCAGCCGCATCAGCTCAACGGGGAATCGGCACTCCCGCAGCTGCCAAGGCATGCTCGTAGGAAACCATCTCGTCGGGATCGAGCAGCCCACCGATCGCATCAAGCTCGCCGCGCATCACGGCCTCGAATCCGCGTCGGGCGATATTCACGTTGGACTGCGACATGACTGAGCGCATTCTTGCGCACGCGCGCCAAGCCAGGTTCCGCTTCTCGTAGCGTTTTGACTTTGGATCCTCTGTCGGCCGCGTCACCTAGCTTGTGAGCGTGCCGGACGGAACACTCCAGCGCAGCTACGGGAAGGTCTTCGATCAGGTGGCGGGCGAGTACGACCGGCACCGCCCGACCTATCCTGAGCAGCTAATCGATCTCGGTTGCCAGATGGCCGGCCTCGAGCGCGGCGACCGAGTGCTGGAGATCGGTTGTGGGACCGGACAGCTGACCCGTAGCCTCCTGGCTCGAGGCTTGCGCGTCACGGCGATCGAGCCGGGCGCTCAGCTGGCGGGTCTCGCCGAGCAGCGACTTCAGGGCGCCGGCGAGCTGGAGCTCGTGAACGCCCGATTCGAGGACGCACCACTCCGCCGCGAGCACTTCCGGGCCGTCTTCTCGGCCTCTGCGATCCATTGGGTCGATCCCGACGTCGGCTGGCAACGCGCGGCGGACGCGCTCGTGCCCGGCGGGGCGCTCGCGCTCATCCAGTACTTCGGACTGCACGAGCCGAGCAGCGCCGATGACCAGCATGCGCTTTTGAGCGCCATGACGGCAATCGCCCCCGAGATCGCTGGAAGCTGGCCGCGCTATCGGGATCTCGAGGCCACTCTTGCGGGCGCGCGGGAGCGCCGCGAGAACATCTCAGAGGTCTGGTCCTGGCTCGGCAGCTGCGGGCTGACAAGCGGGTACGCGGCCTATCTATTCGACGAGGCGCGGATCGCCGTGGCGCCAGCGCTGTTGGAACATACGGCCGTTGAGCTCGACGCCCTGGTTGGCACAATGTCGTTTTGGTCACGACTCTCGCCTGAGCAACGCGAAGCCTTGGAGAGCGCGAATCGCGCTTTGCACGAGCGGCTTGGGCGGCCGATACGTTCGAGCGTCGTCGCTTGCCTGGTTGCGGCTCGGCGCTCGGCCTGAAGCTCTTCATGATTCGGCGAATGCGCTGCCCTCACCCGAGCCGGCGGATGGGTGACGTTGCACGACGACGAACGCGATCAGGCCGGCCAACGCCACGATCGCCAGGGCGATGAAGGGGAACGCGCTGTAGGGCGAGGGCTGCCCGGGCTTGAACAGCTCGAGGAACGGGATGATGAGGGTCAGGGCTCCGAGGACCGGAATGGCTATGTGGCGGAGGACCGAGAAGGTCTCTCGATGGCGCCGCCACATGAAGATCGGCAGGGCGAGCGCCGTGAGCAGATATACGAACAGGATCACGATCGTGCCCATCGTCGAGCACTCTGCATACAGGCCAACGGGGTCCGTCGATCCGCTGTCCACGCCGATGAGGTGCGCACCCCACCACACGGCGATGATTCCGAGCCCTCCGCAAGCCAGGACGAGCAGGGCGTTCACCGGTGTATCGGCCGGCTGGCGCAGGTGACCGAGTGCTGCCGGCAGCAGTCCGGAGCGGCCGCCGTCGAAGAGCATGCGCGATTGCGAGTTCACGGCGGCGATGAGCGTGGCGAGCACGGAGAGGATCCCGGCGAGCCAGGCCAACGGGGCCGCTGCGCCGAGGTAGCGATCGGCAACGGACAGAAAAGGGATCGATGAGCGCCCGATGGACGAGACGTCGTAGCCGAAGCCGGTGACCGTGGCATAGGCGAAGAGGACGAACAGGGCGGTGGCGATCGCGATCGATATATAGAGCGCTCGCGGGACGGTCCGTCTGGGATCGCGGGCCTCCTCGGCGAGGGCGGGTCCGTTTTCCCAGCCGATGAACATGTAAAGGGCGAGTGGGTAGCCCGCCGACAGGCCGGCCAAGCCCGCGGGGAGATGGTTCACGGAGAACGGTATCCCCGACAGGTGGGCGCGCCGGTCGATGAGGGTCACGACGCACACCACGAGCATGATCGCCACCTGCAGCACCACCGCCAATCCCACCGCCGCGGTGGAGAGCGAGACGCCGCGTGCCGTCAGCCAGATGGCGCCGATCGTCAGGAGGAGGCTCAGCGGCTCCCAAGGCAGACGCACGGAGGTGTAGTGGTCGAGGGTCAGCGCAATCATGCCGCCGGACATCGCGAACACCGCCGCGATGGCCACGGTGAAGCCCACGGCGACCAGGACGGCGGTGAGGACGCCGGCCCTCGCTCCCAGTGATGTCTCCACATAGGTGATGAAGCTCCCGGCCGACGGCTCGGCCTTGGTGAATTCCGCGACGATGATCGCGAGCAGGGTCACGGCCAGAGCCCCCGCGAGGATCGTCAGCGGCGCGGCGACTCCGGCGGTGACGGCGATCACCCCGAAGGCGAAGTAGAAGTCGATCCCTGGCCCGATGTTGGCGACGGTCGAGGCGGTCAAGTCCGCCGTCCCGAGCTCACCGGCTCTGAGGTGCTCTCCGCTCCGGCTCATTGTGCGCTCTTACCCTGACCGATCCCGAGCGGGAAGATCGTCCAGACCTTGTGGAAGGGGTCGGCGCCCGGCAGACCCCCCACTCGGTAAATCGAAGCAGATGCGCAGCGGCCGGCGGTCGCCCTTCATTGACCGTCGCCGACCGACACCCTTCCCGGAGACGGGGGAGGATCCAGAGCAGCCGTGACCATTTCGGTGTCGAGGTACTCGGTGAGTTCGCGCACCTTGGCCTCGGCCAGGCGGCAGACGTAGCAATAGGTCTGGTTGTAGGGCTTCCCCGCCTTCGTCGTGACCTTTCCCTGGCACTCGATCACGACGAGGTCGCCCTCGGCGACGATGCGGGTCGCTTTGTTGACGTAGCGGTCCGCGAACTGGGCAAACAGCGGACGCATCAGTTCGTCTCGCACCGCTCGCTTGCCCTCATAGGTCCGCGACCATGCCGTGGTGCCGATGATCCTCCAGCGGACGTCCTCTCCCAGGCGGTCCATGAACGGCTCGCCGTTTCCCTTCGCGAGCTCGTCGAACGCGTTCTGCATCAGCCGCCTGTTCTCCGCCGCGCTCATGATTGGAAGCCTACGGCCTCGGTCTCGGACCTCACCTGTGCTCCCTGCGGGGCTGCCCGTCAGCCGCTCAGCTATTTCGCCGATGACGTCCTGTGGGAAGCGCACCGATACGCCGCCGAGCGGCGGCGTCATCCGTGGCCGCGACGCCGTCCTCCAGCAGTAGTCTGGAACGATGGAAAGGCCGGCAGGCGTCGTGCTTTACGTGTTCGCGCTGGTAACCGTCGTGGTCGGCGTGGACGTCTTGTTCTTCAGGCATCGGTTCTGGGAGCGCCTGATGGTAAACGTCGGGATCGTCCTGGTGTTCGCGGCGTTCTATTTGAGGTTCCTGAACCGAGCATGAGCGGACGCCGCAGGTGGCTCGCTCCGCAGCCACCTGAGCTTGCGAGTTATCGGGGCGCCCGGATTCGAACCGGGGACCTCACCGACCCGAACGGTGCGCGCTACCAGGCTGCGCCACGCCCCGACGCGCTCGCCAGTATTCCACACCGCCCGAGCGCTATCGTCGCCCGGTGCCCAGTCCCACGCTCGACATCCTCAGCGCCATCGACGATCTGCTGCAGACCGACCGCTTCCAGGACTACGGACCAAACGGCCTGCAGGTCCCCGGGCCCGCGACCGTGACGACGATCGCCACCGGCGTCTCCGCGCACGCCGAGCTGTTCGAGCTGGCGGCTGCCGAGCGCGCCGAGCTGCTGATCGTCCACCACGGACTCTTCTGGGGGACCGGCGTGAGGTCGATCGACGCCCTGCTGAAGCGTCGCCTGCAGATTCTGTTTGACGCCGACATCGGCCTCGCCGCCTATCACCTGCCGCTCGACGCCCACCCGGAGATCGGCAACAACGCGCTGCTCGCGCAGGCGCTCGACGCGGACAAGCTCGAACCGTTCGCGCTACACCAGGGCGAGCCGATCGGCTTCCTCGCGAGCCTGCCCGGCGATGGGCTGTCGCCGGCCGAGCTGACCGCACGCGTCCGCGACATCACGGGACACGAGCCGCTGGTGTTCGATTCCGGGCCGTCCCGGGTACACCTTCTGGCGATCGTCTCGGGTGCCGGCGCGGACTTCCTCTCGGACGCCGCGGCTGTCGGTGCCGATGCGCTTCTGACGGGCGAGCCCGCCGAGCGCACGATGGCGCAGGCGCGCGAGTGCGGCGTTCATCTGATCGCGGCAGGTCATCACGCCACGGAGACGTTCGGCATCAGGCGACTTGGCGAGCGCCTGGCCCAGGGCTTCGACGTGCGTCACGTCTTCCTTGACGTGGCCAACCCGGTGTGAGAGCACGACCGATCGGGTAGCCCTCCGTCATGCCCGCGAGCTGCGTAACGGCTCGTACGGTTGCGTGCCGCAGAAAAACCGCGACGAGCGTGTAAAAACATCCGGCAACGTCTAAGATCAGGACATTCAGTAGTCACATCAGCAAGAGGAGAGGTTCCAATGGAGGTCACGTCCGCGGCGACGACTACGGGATCGCAGACGATCGCCGATCTGATTCCGCGCGCGGGCGCGGAGCACGCCGCGGAGATAGCCGTGCGCTACAAGCGCGACGGTGCCTGGCGCGACGTGACCTATGCCCAGCTCGCCGCGACCGTCGACGCGATCGGCCTGGGGTTGATCGATGTCGGCGTGCAGCAGGGTGAGCGTCTGTGCATCCTCGCCAACACTCGCCCCGAGTGGTCCTACGTCGATCTGGCCGCCACCTCGGCGGGCGCTGTGGTCGTGCCGATCTACCCCACCAACTCGCCCGAGGAGTGCCTATGGGTGATCTCGGACTCGGGTGCCACAACGATCGTCTGCGAGAACGACCAACAGCTCGCGAAGATCGCCGCCGTGCGCGACCAGCTCCCCGAGCTTCGCACGATCATCGTCATCGATCCGCCCGCCGACAGCACGGGGACGAATGGCTCCTCGGCCGGCCAGCTAACGCTCCCGACTGTCACGCTCGATGAGGTGCGCGAGCGCGGACGGGGACGATCCGTGGAGGAGCTCGAAGCTCGTCGTGCCGCCACGAGTCCCGAGGATCCCTTCACGTTCATCTACACCTCGGGCACCACCGGACCGCCCAAGGGCTGCGTGCTCAGCCACAGCAACTACCGAGCCATCATCGACATGATCTCCGAGGCCGGCGAGATCACGGGCGACGAGGTCACCTATCTGTACCTCCCCCTCGCCCACTCGTACGCGCTGCTGATACAGCTGGCGGCTTTCGACCTCGGCAGCACCCTGGCCTACTTCGGCGGGGACACCAAACAGATCGTGCCCGAGCTCGTCGAGGTCGAACCGACGTACCTCCCCTCTGTGCCCCGCATCTTCGAAAAGGCCTACACGCTCGCTCAGGGAGTGATCGAAGCGCAGTCCCCCGAAGAGCTCAAGCGCACCCGCGAGATGCTCAAGCTCGGGATGACCGTGCGCGACCTGATGGCCCGCGACGAGCCGATCCCCGAGGAGCTGCAGGAGCCCTTCCAGCGAGCCGAGGATGCCCTGTTCAAGAACGTGCGCGCGATCTTCGGCGGTCGCATTCGCCACGCCACCAGCGGAGCCGCCCCGATCGCTCGCGACATTCTCGAGTTCTTCTGGGCCTGCGGAGTCCCCGTCCTCGAGGGCTATGGCATGACCGAGACCGCCACCGCAGCGACCATCTCGACAGTGGAGAACCATCGCTTCGGCACCGTCGGGCGAGCCCTTCCCGGCGAGCAGCTGAAGATCGGGGACGACGGTGAGATCCTGATCAAAGGCCCGAACATCTTCCAGGGCTACCACAACCAGGCCTCGACGAGCTTCGGCGCGGTGAACGACGGCTGGCTGCACACCGGCGACCTCGGCTCGATCGACGAGGACGGCTACCTGACGATCACGGGGCGCAAGAAGGACATCATCATCACGGCCGGCGGCAAGAACCTGACACCGGCCAACCTCGAGAACGACCTCAAACAGTCCCGCTGGATCTCCCAGGCGGTGATGCACGGCGATCAGCGCCCCTACCCGGTGGTGCTGATCACCCTCGATGAGGAAGAGATTCCGAACTATGCGCGCGAGCACGGCCTTCCCGAGGGGATCGATTCGCTCTCGCGTGACCCCAAGATCCATGAGCTGATCCAGGGGGAAATAGATCACGTCAACCGTAAATACGCGCAGGTCGAGCAGGTCAAGAAGTTCGCGATCCTCGATCACGACCTCAGCCAGGAGACCGGCGAGCTGACGCCGACCATGAAGGTCAAGCGCAACGTGGTCAACCAGCGCTACGCCGAGCTGCTCGACTCGCTCTACGCGAGCTAGCGTGCGGCGGACCAGACAGCTGCGAACATAGGAAGCCATGCGCAGCGACCCATCCGATAACGGCGGGCTGTTCGTCGGGCGCCGACCCGGGACGGCGCCGGTGCGCTTTCGCACGCTGCCGCAACGCGGAGGCGAGCTGCGTCAGCGTTTCGACCGGTCTCTGGCCGGCTTGCTGCTCGCCGGTCTCATCTTCCTGAGCCTGCTCTGCTGGGGGCCGATACCCCTCGCCTGCCTGTGGCTCGGCTCTGAGGCAAACTACCTGACGGGAAGCGTCAGCCTCGGAATCCTGGTCTCTTTCATCGCACTCTTCACGTTGCTGTTCGGCACACTGTCGCTGCTCCGCCGTATGGACCAGGCCTGGATCCTCGTGCGCCGAGCTGCCGGACACGACCAGCGCACCGGCGCGCTCGGGCGCGTGTTTGCAATCACCGCCGCCGTCTGCGCCTTCGCCTTCGCGCTGTGGTTCCTCGTCATCCACGGACCCGGCGCGGGCCTCGCGGGGCCCGGCGAACGCAAAGTCTGAGCGCACTGGTCGGTCGCGGAGGCGCGGGCCGGTCCGCGCCCGACCATCGCTGCTAGAACAGGCTTACCGTGGGGCTGCTCGACTACTACCGCCAGTTCGAGGGCATGACCGAGGAGGAGGTCAACGAGGGCCTGCGCGAGGAGGCCGACGAGCGCAGGCGCAAGGCGCTCACCCGCGTGGAGACGCTCGACCTGTCGCTGACGACCTGGCCTCAGCTCCCCCACCCGCGGATCGTCAACACGATCACCTTCGTCGCCCGCAGCGCCCTGCAGAACTACCCGCACCGGTATGGCTCGGAGCTGCGCAACGAGCTCGCCCGGCGCCACGCCATCGATCCCTCTCGCCTGATTCTCGGCAACGGCTCCGCCGAGCTCCTCAACGCCGCCACGCGCGCGCTGATCGCTCCGGGTGAGCGGCTGCTCACCTCCTGGCCCTCCTACCCCCTCTACCCGATCATGGCGCGCCGCGCTCACGGCCGTGCCGTGCCGGTGTCGGGCGGAGTAGACGGGCTGCTCGCGGCCGCGCATGAACAGGGCACCCGGGTGATCGCGCTGGCGAGCCCCAACGACCCCACCGGAGAGCTCCTGCCCGCAGCGGACCTGGAGCGACTGCTCGACGGACTGCCCGAGGACGTCGGGGTCCTGCTCGACGAGTCGCTCGTGGAGTTCGCGGATGCCCAGCCAACCGATGCGTCGATCGGTCTGCTCGAGGAGCATCCGCGACTGCTGGTATTCCGTAGCTTCTCCAAGGCATGGGGGCTCGCCGGTCTACGCGTCGGCTACGCGCTGGGTGGTCCCGGTGCCGAGGATCTGCTGACTGAGCTCGAGCCCGATCTCGGCGTTTCTGAGATCTCCCAGGCGGGTGCGCTCGAGGCGCTCCGCAGCTGCTCGGAGCTGCTCGCCCGGCACGTCCGCGAAATCTGCCGCGAGCGCTCCCGGCTGACCGCGGCGCTGCGCGAGCGCCATTTCGAGGTCCACGACAGCCAGGCCAACTTCCTCTGGGCCGCCCATCCCCAGCTCGCGGGCGATGAGCTCTCGGGGCGTCTGGCTCGCGCGGGCGTGCTGATCGCCGCCGGAGCGGCGCTCGGCGAGCCCCGCCACGTGCGCATCAGCCTGCGCAACGCCGCAGCGACCGATCGCCTGATCGACGCGATCGAGAAGGCGGGTACCTAGCGAGCCGGCCAGCCGGCGCCGATTCGCTCGGGACGGGTTCTCCAGCACGCGCTCGGGCCACCCTCCTCAGCCCTCCCTCAGCCGGCAGAACCCGCCTGGCGGAGCAGCGCGCCGGTAGTGCCCTCGAGAATCTTGCGCCAGGCGCTCATGTCGTGGTGCACATTGCGGCCATCCGCGTCGAAGTGCTCGACCACCTGGCGCACCCGCTTGGCCGAGATCTCGAGCCCGTGTCGCTCGGCGATCTCGTGGTAGCGCTCATATTCGCCGGCGAGATGCTTGGTCACCGACTCAAAGCCATGACGAGCGATCGCCACGCGAGAGGCGAAGTTCATCATCGAGGTCTGGAACATCAGCTCGTCGGCCTGCTCGGGCTCGATCAGCACGATGTCGACGTCCGGGTAGCGCTCCTCCCAATGCTTGGCGAGCTCATGCAGGCGCTGGTGGGCGACCAGCTTGAAAGCCTGATAGCCGATCTGCGGGAAGCCCATATCGGAGACGCGTCGCGTGCGCGTTCCGCGCCACGTCCGGACCGTCCCAGCGAAGTCGTTGATGAATGGCACGATCGGGTTGATCACGACCACGAGGTGGGCCCCGGCCTCGACCGCGATGTCGAGGTTGGTGGTGGAGATGATTCCGCCGTCGATCAGCTCCCTGCCGTCGACCTCGACGGGCGCGTAGACCATCGGCAACGCTCCCGACGCGCGCACGGCGGTTGAGATCGGCACGTCGTCCGTCTGCCCCTCGACCCCGAAGACGACCCGTTCGCATGTATCGAGGTCCGTCGCCGTCAGGTAGAGCTCCGGGGCAAGGTCTCTGAAGTCATCGCTGCGGCCGGGCTCGGTGAGCACCTTGTGCAGATAGTCTTCGATCCCGGCACCGGTGTACAGGCCGGAGGGCAGTCCGTCGGCGAGCCCGAGCACGACGTCCATCAACGAGACGCCTCCCCGCTGAGCGACCACCTGGGCGGCGAGCGCGAGCGTCCGCAGCGGCAGCAGTGCGCTCTTGCGGGCGAATTCGAGCAGGTTGAGGTTCAGCAGGTCACCGAGGTCGATGTCTTTGAAGGGCGCCTTGCCCTGACGGGTGACGACCCTCATCATCTCCTCGGGCGTCACGCCGTTGGCGCACAGCGAAGCGATGAAGGAGCCGGCGGAGGTGCCCAGGTAGACGTCGAACTGGTTGACCGTGCTGTTCACCGCGAGCAGGTCGAGCGCCCGCAGGGCACCGATCTCATACACCCCCCCGGTGAAGCCACCGCCGCCGAGCACGAGCGCGGTCTTGCTCCGCCTGGGACGCCGGCGGCGATCGATCGATCCGGGGCGGCCGACACCGCGAGCGGCCAGCCGGCGGGCCCGCTTCTTCGCCGCGGCCTTGCCCTCGGGGGTTGGTTCCAGCTTGACAACCTTGCCCATGCTCGAAACATTTTACGCGCGTGCCATCAAAGCGCCCACTAATGCCGTCGATCTTGCTGGCCAGCGCCGCGAGAAGCGGGCCTCGTTCACGTCCAGGCACGCTGCTGCGTGCCCTTCTCGGGGCGCTATGCGGCGGCTGCATCCTGGCCGCCGCGGCGCCCGGCGCGGCCCAGGCGGCCACCAACCTGGCGGGGCTGCAGAGCGATCTGGGACACCAGCTCGCGCTCGCCGGCTCGTCCTCTGGCGCGTACGTCTTTGACCTCACCGACAAAGAGGCGCTGTTCTCCGAGCGAGCCACCCCGCTGCGTCCGCCGGCCTCGGTCGAGAAGCTGTACACCGCCGCCACGGCGCTTGCCCAGATGGGCTCCTCGGCGCGGATCGCCACGACCGTCCTCGGACTCGGCCACCTGGCGCCGGGCGGCGTGTGGGTGGGCAGCCTGTACCTGCGAGGCGGCGGCGACCCGACGTTCGGCAGCACAGCCTTCATCCGCGCGCACTATGGGGGTGAGGGGGCGAGCGTCTCCTCGCTCGCGGACCAGCTCGTGCGCGTCGATGGCATCCATCGCATCACCGGCTCGATCGAGGGAGACGAGTCCTACTTCGATTCGCTGCGTGGTGAGCCCTCGAGCGAATACCAGCCCGACCCCTTCCTGGAAGGCACCCTCAGCGGTCTCGCCTTCAACCGCGGCCAGACCGGGGGCGAACGGGGGATACACGCCCCCGCCGCCTATGCCGCGCACGAGCTATGGGCAACGCTGAAGGCGGACGGCGTCGCGATCCACGGCCCGACCGGCGCCGCTCGTACACCCGCCGGTACGGCCCAGCTCGCCGAGGTGCAGTCCCCGACCATCGCCGAGCTGCTTGGCCTGATGCTCCCGCCTTCAGACAACTTCTTCGCCGAGATGCTCGTCAAGGGTCTCGGCGCCCGCTTCGGCGGTGCCGGCACGACCGCGGCCGGAGCGTCGGTGGTGGCGAGGACCATCGCGGCACTGCTCGGCATACACCCCGCGGTGGTGGACGGCTCGGGCCTGTCCCCGGCTGACCACACATCGCCCTACCAGGTCGCCGACCTCCTCGTCGGGCTCGCGCCCACCCCGATCGGCGCCGTCCTACGCGGGCACATGGCCGTGGCCGGGCGAACCGGCACGCTGGCCAACCGCATGCGCCACACCGGCGCTGCAGGGCGCTGTGAGGGCAAGACCGGCACCCTCACAGGCGCCTCCAACCTCGTCGGCTACTGCCAGTCCGCTAACGGCCATCTGCTCGCCTTTGCGATCTTCAACGACGGCATCCCCACCGAAGCGGCCCACCTCTTTCAGGACCACATGACGATCACGATCGCCGACTCGAGCATCACGACCGGCGAAGAGCAGCCTGCCACGGCCGCATCGGCGCGCGCCGAGACACCGAAGGCCCGATCGATCACCCGCTACTGATCCAACAGCCGTCGCAGAGCCGGCTCGTCGAGCACGGGCACCCCCAGCCGCTCGGCCTTCTGCAGCTTGGATCCGGGACTCTCCCCCGCGACCAGATAGTCGGTGTTCTTGGAAACCGAACCCGTCACCCGGCCACCGGCGGCCATGATCCGCTCAGTCGCCTGCTCGCGCGAGAAGTCCGGCAGCGTGCCGGTGAGCACGAGCGTCTTGCCGGCCAGCGGACCCTCGGACGGAGCCGGGCCCTCCTCGTGGAAGGACAGCCCGAGCTCACGCAGATCGCTGATCAGGTCGCGCATCCGTCCGTCGGCCAGCTGCTCGGCGATCGAGTCGGCCATCTTCTCGCCGATTCCGGGCGTCTGCGCGATCTCCTCGGGGCTCGCACCCAGCAGCGAGTCGATATCGCGAAAGCGCTGGGCGAGATTGCGCGCCGTGACCTCGCCCACCTCCTCGATGCCCAGCGCGAACAGCACGCGGGCGAACGGCCGGCGCTTGGAGTCCTCGAGCGCCGCCAGCAGATTCTTGGCCGACAGCTCCCCGAAGCCCTCCAGCTCGACGAGCTGCCCCTCCGAGAGGCGGTAGAAGTCGCCGGCCGTCCGTACGAGCCCATGCTCCTGAAGGAGCGCGACCTGCTTCTCCCCAAGCCCCTCGATGTCCATCGCCCCGCGCGAGACGAAGTGCTTCAAGAGCTGCCAGGCGCGCGCGGGACAGTCCCGGTTCGGGCAGTTCGTGAACACGCTGTCGTCAGGCTTGACGGTCGGCGTGCCGCAGAACGGGCACCGGGCCGGCGGTCGCGGCCGCGGCGGCCGGCGCTTTCGCTCCACCACGTGGGGCGCCGGCGAGATCACCTGCGGGATCACGTCGCCCGCGCGCACCACGATCACCTCCTCACCCGCCCTGATGTCCTTGCGGGCGAGGTCCTCCTCGTTGTGCAGCGTCGCCAGCTTGATCGTCACCCCACCGACCTCCACCGGCTCGAGCACCGCATAGGGGCGCATGTCGCCGAACTTGCCGACGTTCCACATCACCTTCTCAAGGCGCGTCACCGCGGTGGTGGGCGGGAACTTCCATGCGACCGCCCAACGCGGCTCGCGCCCGACAGAGCCGAGCCGCCGCTGGAGCTCGAGATCGCTCACCTTGACGACCGCCCCGTCGATCTCGAAATCGAGCTCTCCCCGGCGCTCCTGCCAGTGGCGGCACTGCGCGATCACCTCGTCCTCGCCGACCAGCAGCCTGATGTCGCGGTTGACGCGAAACCCGTGCTCTTTCAGCCACTCGAGCGCCTGCCAGTGCGATCGGAAGCCGAGGCTGCCATCGGTCACGCCCACCTGGTAGCACCAGATCGACAGCGGTCGCTCGGCGGCGTCGGCAGGGTTCAGCTGGCGGATCGTGCCCGCGGCGGAGTTGCGGGGGTTCATGAACGTCGACTGCCCCGCCTCGGCCCGGCGCTCGTTCAGCACCGTGAAGTCCTTCAGGGACATGTAGACCTCGCCGCGCACCTCGAGCAGCGCGGGGGCATCCTCGACATGCAGCGGTATCGCTCCGATCGTCCGAAGGTTGTGCGTGACGTCCTCGCCGATGACACCGTTTCCACGCGTGGCGCCGTGCTCCAGCACGCCCTCGCGATACACCAGACTGATCGCCAGCCCGTCGATCTTCGGCTCCACCACGAACTCGAACCGCGGGTCGGCGATGCCCTCCCGGGCGAGATGGTTTCGCATGCGCTCGATCCAGGCCCGCAGCTCGTCCTCCGAGCGGACGTTGGCCAGCGACAGCATCGGCTCGAGGTGCTTCACCTTCTCGAGCCGACCCACCGGCTCGCCGCCCACCCGCTGCGTCGGCGAGTCGGGCGTCAGGAGCTCCGGATGGCGCCCCTCGATCGACCGCAGCTCGTCCAGCAGCCGGTCGTACTCGTCGTCGCCGATCTCGGGGTCGTCGAGCACGTAGTAGCGCATCGAGTGATGCGCCAGCTGCACACGCAGCTCGAGCGCTCGGGCGCGGACCTCAGCCGTCGCGCGGCCGTCCCCCTGCCGCGTTTTCACCGTTGCGCGGGAGCCGGGTGCGCGCCCTTCCTTGGCTCCGGCACTCACGGCGCGGCGTCGTGCGCGACCGGCGCGAGCAGCTCCTCGAGGTCAAAGCGCCGGAGCGCCTCGAGGCTCGGGCGGTCGGTGAGGTCGAAGTGGATCGGCGTCACGGCGATCCGCCCCGCCGCCACCGCCGCCAGGTCGGTGCCGGGCTCGTCGTGAAACCCGGGGTCAGCACCGTAGATCCAGTAGCGCCGCCGGTGCTCCTCCTCGCGCTCTAGCTTGAGCTCATCGCGGTAGATGCGCTTGCCCAGGCGCGTCACCTCGATCCCGCTCGGCTCGCCGGCGGGCACGTTGATGTTCAGCAGCGTGCGCGCCGGCAGCGGCACCTCCTCGATGCGCTCAACGAGCCTAGCCACGAACCGCGCCGCGGTTTCGAACCCGAAGCCGCCGTCGAAGCGATAGTCGAGGGCACCCGCGCCGGACTGCTGAGAGACGGCGATCGCCGGCAGGCCGAGCACGACGCCCTCGAGCGCCGCCGCCACCGTACCCGAGTAGGTGATGTCATCGCCCAGGTTCGCTCCGTGGTTGATGCCCGACACGACCAGACCGGCCTCGAAGTCCTCGATGATCCCCAGGCTCGCGAGCCTCACACAGTCGACGGGGGTGCCGTCGGTCGCGTAGCCGATCGTTCCGTCGGAGAAGGGCACCTCGGCGACCCACAGCGGCCTGCGTGTGGTGATCGAGCGCGCCATCGCCGATCGGTTGCCGTCCGGGGCGATCACCGCGAGGCGCACCCCGTCGAGCTCGGCCAGGGCGCGCCGCATCCGCTGCAGGCCCTCGGCCTCGATTCCGTCGTCGTTTGTCAGCAGCACGTTCAACATTTCCCTCTACGGTCCAGCATAGAGGGGCCCCTCGGCCGCGGGCGTGAAGATATGCTGCCAACCGCTACGCCGAAGGCTGAGACGGGGGCGCGTCCCCGGCTCGGTCGTAAGAGACGCGGGCCAGCGCCAGCCCGTGGGCGGGCGCGGTCCGGCCCGCCTCCCCGCGCGGCCTGCCCTCGAGCAGCTCCAGGAACTCATCGAATGTGCGCATCCCGCTGGCGACGTCGAGCATCGTCCCCACGAGCACCCGGTTCATGTGGCGCAGGAACATGTCCGCCTCGATCCAGAACTCGAGCGCGTCGCCCCGCGTGCGCCAGTCGGCGCCGAGCACGCGGCAGGTGAAGCGGGAGTGTTCGGTTTCCGTGGGCGTGAAGGCGGTGAAGTCGTGTGCGCCGAGCAGTGCGCGGGCGCACTCCTCGAGTGCCGCCCGGTCGATGGGCGCGATCCACCAGTAGGCGCGCCGGTGCTCGAACACCGAGCGTGTGCGCCGCGCCAGGACCCGGTAGCAGTAGGTCCTGCTTGTTGCATCGCGCCGGGCGTCGAACGACTCGCGCGCGGGCTCTGAGGCCAGCACGGCGACGTCCTCGGGTAGCAGCCCGTTCAGGCGCAGCGGGTCGACCGCCTCGTGCGCGTAGCTTCCCACCTGCGCCCATGCGTGCACACCTCTGTCTGTGCGCCCGGCGACCGTGACCCGCAGCGGCCTGCCGTCGGCGCCGCTCTCGCCGAGAACCGTCCGCAGCGCCCGCTCGAGCTCCTCCTGGACGGTCCGCTCGCCCGGCTGGCGCGCCCAGCCCGCGAATTCGCTGCCGTCGTACTCGATCGTGAGCTTGGTGACCATCCCACGCGCCGTCGCCGGCCGCTGCGCCAGTCAGACGAGCTCGATGAAGACCATCTCGGTCGCGTCACTGCGACGAGGGCCGAGCTTCAGGATGCGCGTGTAGCCGCCGGGGCGCTCCACATAACGCGGTGCAACCTCCACGAACAGCTTGTGCACGGCGAACTTGTCCTGCGAGAGCGTCGAGAGGGCCTGTCGGCGGGCATGCAGATCGCCGCGCTTGGCCAGCGTGATCAGCTTCTCGATCTCGGGCTTGACCGCCTTGGCCTTGGCTTCGGTCGTCTTGATCCGCTCGTGCTCGATCAGCTGCTTGCTCAGGTTCATCAGCAGCGCCTTGCGGTGCGCCGAGTCGCGGCTGAGCTTGTTTTTCGTTCTCTGATGGCGCATCGTGGGAAGTCTAGTCCTCCAGGGTGTTTCAGCGGCCCGCCCCGGCTAGTCCTGGCGGAGGTTCAGGCCCCGTGTGTGCAGCGTCTCGATGACCTCGTCGATCGACTTCTTGCCGAAGTTCGGGATCGCGTTCAGCTCGGCCTCGGACTTGGAGATCAGGTCGCCGACCGTCTGGATGCCGGCCCGCTTCAAACAGTTGTAGGAGCGCACGCCGAGCTCGAGCTCCTCGATCAGGATTCCGAACTCCTCGCCCTGCAACGCCGCCGGTGCGCCCCCACCGACGGCCAGCCCGTGGCCGTCGAGCTGCCCTCCGGGCGCGGCCCGCAGCTCCTGGATGCGGTCGGCGTCGGTGAAGATCGCAAGCTGGGAGATCAGCAGCTCAGCCGCCTCGCGCAGCGCCGCCTGGGGGTCGATCGAGCCGTCGGTCTCGATGTCGAGCGTGAGCTTGTCGAAGTCCGTCTTCTGCCCCACACGCGCCTGCTCGACCGCGTAGGCCACGCGACGCACCGGTGAGAAGATCGAGTCGATCGGAATCACGCCGATGGGCTGGTCGGGGGACTTGTTCTCCTCCGCCGGCCGGTAGCCCCGCCCGCGGCCGATCGTCATGTACAGCTCGAGCTTCGTTTTCTTCTCGAGCGTCGCGATATGCACGTCGGGGTTCAGGATCTCGACGCCCGCAGGCAGATCGATGTCTTTGGCGGTGATCTCGCCCGGTCCGCTGACGACGAGCGGAGCCTCAACCTCGGTGGCGTCCGAGTGCATCCGGCAGACGACCCCCTTCAGGTTCAGCACGATGTCCGTGACGTCCTCCTTGACCCCGTTGATGGTCGAGAACTCGTGCGCCACGCTCTCGATGCGCACGCTCGTGACGGCGGCCCCGGCCAGCGACGAGAGCAGCACGCGGCGCAGCGAGTTGCCGAACGTGTAGCCGAAACCGCGGTCGAGCGGCTCGATGGTGAAGGTGCCACGGTTCTGCTCCGCGGACTCGCTTGTGATCCGAGGGATTTGGAAATCGAGCATCATGAGTCCTAACGTCGTTTTGGTGTCTCACCGGTGTCGCCCGGACACCGGCTTGGAGCCAGGACCAGGTAGGTCCCGGCGCGGGAAAGCTCCTACCTACTTCGAGTACAGCTCGACGATGAGCTGCTCCTGCACCGGTGCGGCGACCTCACGCCGCTCCGGCTTGCGCAGCACCTTGGCCGTCAGCGACTCATGATCGGCCTGCAACCACGCGGGGATCTGTCCGGTGAGCTCGGTGGCGTCTCTGACCACCTGCGTGGCCGGGGTGTTCGCCTTGATCGCGATCACCTCACCCGGCCGCACCTGGTAACTGGGGATGTTGACCCGCCGGCCGTTGACGGTCCAATGGCCGTGGCGGATGAGCTGCCGTGCCTGCCGGCGCGAGGCCGCGAAGCCCAGGCGAACGAGCACGTTGTCAAGCCGGCACTCCAGCAGCGCGAGCAGGTTCTCGCCGGTGATTCCCGGCTGGCGCGATGCCTTTTCGTAGTAGCCGTGGAACTGGCGCTCCAGCACGCCGTAGTAGCGGCGCGCCTTCTGCTTCTCGCGCAACTGCACCCGATACTCACTCTGTTTCATCCGGCCGCGGCCGTGCTCGCCGGGTGGATAGGAACGGCGCTCCACGCCGCACTTGTCCGTCAGGCAGCGCTCGCCCTTGAGGAACAGCTTCTGTCCCTCCCGGCGGCATTGCTTGCATTGTGGTCCTGTGTCTCGTGCCATCGCTGTGCTCTGTGCTGTCGCTAAGAATGGGGTCGTTACACGCGCCGGCGCTTGCGGGGGCGACAGCCGTTGTGGGCCTGCGGGGTGACGTCCTTGACGCCCGTGACCTCGAGTCCGGCCGCCTGCAACGAGCGGATCGCCGTCTCCCGGCCGGAGCCCGGCCCCTTGACGTAGACCTCGACCTTCTGCAGCCCCTGCTCGAGGCCCTTGCGGGCCGCCGCGTCGGCGGTCACCTGCGCGGCGAAGGGGGTCGACTTGCGCGATCCCTTGAAGCCGGCGCCACCCGCGGACTCCCATGCGATCACGTTGCCCGTGGGGTCGGTCAGGGAGACGATCGTGTTGTTGAAGGAGGTCTTGATGTGCGCCTGTCCGATCGGGATGTTCTTTTTCGGCTTGCGTCGTCCGCGCGCACGTTTGGGAGCCGCGGGCACTACTTCTTACCCGCCCTCTTCTTGCCCGCGACCTGCATCCGCTTGGGTCCCTTGCGCGTGCGCGCGTTGGTCTTCGTCTTCTGCCCGCGCACGGGCAGCCCGCGTCGGTGTCGCAGCCCGCGATAGCAGGCGATCTCCTGGAGGCGTTTGATGTCCTGCGAGCGCTCCCGCCGCAGGTCTCCCTCGACCGACAGTTTCTCATCGATCAGGTCGCGCAGCTTGGCGACCTCGTCCTCGGTGAGGTCGCGAATATAGGTGTCGGGGCTCACCCCGACCTCCTTCAGGATCCGGTTGGACGTGGAGCGCCCGATGCCATAGATGTAGGTGAGGCCTATCTCCGAGCGCTTGTTCAGAGGCAGGTTGATCCCGGCGATGCGTGCCACCTAGTCGCTCACCCCTGCCGCTGCTTGTGGCGCTTGTTCTGGCAGATCACCAGCACCACCCCGTGGCGGCGGATGATCTTGCACTTCTCGCACATCGGCTTGACCGACGGTCTTACCTTCATGATCCCTTTCGGCTGGTTCCGGCGGCTCGGCTCTGGCTGCCGTTGCGGCCGCCGCTACCGGGTCGAGGAGATGCTCTTGAGCGCGATTTGACCCGCGCTTTTGAGCAGGAACCCCGTATGGTAGCAACTACCGATTCGGTTCGACTGCCCGCGTCGCGGTCCGCTCCAGGCCGCGCCGCGGACCCGGCCGGAGCGACCGCCGAAGGGCCGCGCAATGGCCTCAGCCGGCGCTGACGAGGCCCTCCGGAAGCGGCGTCTCGGCAGCCTCGGAGACGACGTGCCACGGTGTGAGCACCCGCGGGCCATCGCCGGCGATTGCCACCGTGAACTCGAAGTGGGCCGCCGGAGAGGAGTCCTGGGAGAAGATCGCCCAGCCGTCCGCTCCCATCCGCACGGCCGCCTGACCCGAGGTCGTCATCGGCTCGACGGCGATCACCATGCCCTCCTCCAGCAGCGGGCCCCTACCCGGCTTGCCGTAGTTGGGCACCTGCGGATCCTCGTGCATGCTCTGGCCCACGCCATGCCCCACGAGCGAGCGCACGACCGACAGCCCGGCGTCCTCCACCACACGCTGGATCGCGCTCGAGACGTCGCCCAGGCGATTGCCGGCACGGCACTGCGCCACGCCGGCGTGCAGCGCATCCTCAGTCGCGGTCAGCAGAGTCTGCGCCTCTGCGCCGATCTCGCCCACCGGGAAGGTGCGGGCGGCGTCGGCGACCCAGCCGTCGAGCGTCACGCCCACGTCGATCGACACGATGTCCCCCCGCTTCAGACGGTATGGACCGGGGATCCCGTGCACCACCATCGCGTTGGGCGAGGCGCAGATCGAGCCCGGAAAGCCACGGTAGCCCTTGAACGTCGGCACCGCGCCGCGCGAGCGGATGAAGCGCTCTGCCATCTCGTCGAGCTCGGCCGTGCTCACGC
The DNA here is from genome assembly GCA_963717415.1 of uncultured Solirubrobacteraceae bacterium. Taxonomy (GTDB): domain Bacteria; phylum Actinomycetota; class Thermoleophilia; order Solirubrobacterales; family Solirubrobacteraceae; genus Palsa-744. The sequence continues at coordinate 576,611 of OY970331.1, forward strand.
CCGCACGGACGTTGCCTTGCAGCAATTCGAGCGTCGCGACGAGTATCGCCCCCGAGCGCGCCATCTTCTCGATCTCTTCGGGGGACTTCTTGATGATCACCATGGGAGCTTAGCTTGCCCCGACCCGTCGCGAGCCGTCCGGCCGGGGAGGCGGGCGGGCGGTCGGCGGCCGCGATCGTACGGTCCGCTACAGCTCGTCCTCCAGCCGCAGCGTTGCGACGGTGGCCCTGATGTGGGCATGCACCTCGTCTGGATCGCGCCGCCCGTCGAACCGCCGCAGCAGCCCGGCGCGATCGTAGTAGCCGATCAACGGCTCGGTCTGGGAGTGATAGACCTCCAGACGTCGGCGAATCGTCTCCTCGCCGTCGTCCTCGCGCTGGATGAGCCGTGAGCCGTCCTGGTCGCAAACACCCTCGTGCTTGGGCGGGTCGAACTCGATGTGGTAGATGTGCGCCGGGTTCTTCACGCACACTCGCCGACCGGCCAGCCGGCGGACGAGCTCGTCGTCGGGCACCTCGATCAACAGCGCCGCCGTAAGGCGCCGATCGAGCCCCCGCAGCGCCTCGTCCAGGGCGTCGGCCTGCTGTTCGTTGCGGGGAAAGCCATCGAGCAGGAATCCGTCGCGAGCGTCTCCTTCGTTGATGCGATCCACGATCATGCCGATGATCACCTCGTCAGGCACGAGCTCGCCGGCGTCCATGAAGCGCTTGGCCTCGTTCCCCAGATCGGTTCCCTCTGCCACCTGCGAGCGCAGCATGTCGCCCGTCGAGATGTGGGGCAACCCGAAATCCTCGCGCAGGCGCTCGGCCTGCGTGCCCTTTCCTGCGCCCGGCGCCCCGAGCAGGATCAGGTTCAACTCCGACACGACCGCAGCAGCCTACATCTTGTCGGCGCCGCCGCACCCGGCGAAACCCGCCTTGCAGCTCCCTCCGCGAGGCCGCCCCTCGGCGGGCGCGGGCGGCTACTTCAAAAAGCCCTCGTAACTTCGCATCATCAGCTGTGCCTCGAGCTGCTTCATCGTTTCGAGCGCCACGCCGATCACGATCAGGATCGAGGTTCCGCCAAGCTGGATGTTCTGGTGGGTGCGATCGAGCAGGATCGTCGGCAGCGCCGCCACCGCGGCGAGGAACAGCGCGCCGGGGAAGGTCAACCGTGCGAGCACACGATCGAGGAATTCGGCCGTCGGCCGGCCGGGCCGCACGCCCGGGATGAACCCGCCGTACTTCTTGAGGTTGTCCGCCTGGTCAACCGGGTTGAACGTGACCGCCGTGTAGAAGTAGGTGAAGATGATGATGAAGATCGACTCGCCGACGATGTAGTGCCAGCCGCTCGGCGAGAAGAAGTCGGAGACTTCCTGGCCCCAGTGCGTTTTGACGAGCGATCCGACGGTCGGTGGGAAGGCCATGATGCTGGCGGCGAAGATCACCGGGATCACACCGGCCATGTTCACCCGCAGCGGCAGATAGGTCTGGCCGCCCTCGGTCATCCGCCGGCCGATGACGCGCTTTGCGTACTGCACGGGGATCCGCCGCTGGCCTTCCTGCACGAACACGATCCCGGCGACGACCGCCAGCACGAGGAACGGCATCATCACCTTGAACACCTGGTCCTGGCTCGTCCACCACACCTGTATGCCGCTCGGCAGCCGCGAGACGATCGAGGCGAAGATCAACAGCGAGATGCCGTTGCCGATCCCCCGCTGGGTGATCAGCTCGCCGATCCACATCAACAGCACGCAGCCCGTGGTCAGGCAGACGACGATCAGGAAGATGTGCGGCGCGTCGAAGTGCGTGACGATCGATTCGCCGGCTTTGGCCTGCAGGCTGTGGAACAGGAACACGTAGCCGATCGACTGCGCGAACGCGAGACCGACCGTCAGATAGCGGGTGTACTGGGTGATGCGGGCCTGGCCGACCTCACCTTCCTTGGAGAGCTTCTCGAGCGAGGGCACCGCCACCTGCAGGAGCTGCAGGATGATCGAGGAGGTGATGTAGGGCATGATGCCCAGCGCGAAGATCGCGATTCGCGACAGGCCGCCGCCGGAGAACAGGTTCAGCAGGCCGAGGATGTTGGAGCCGCCGAACTCCTTCTGGATGTTGTCGACCGCGCTGAGGTTGACGCCCGGAACGGGGATGTGCGAGCCAAACCGGTAGATCAGCAGCATCGCCGCGGTGAAGGCGATCTTCTTGCGAATCTCCGCTACCTGGAAGGCGTTGAGGATGGTCGAGAGCATGGGCGTCCGGTTCCCTACCGCATCCAAACGAGCTGCGCCAGTGCGGCGGAATGGCCGATTCTAGTGGATACGGGCGGTGGGGCGACCGGTTGCACCGCCGAGGCGCCCGTCAATTCTCGATGATCTTGCAGCTGCCGCCGGCCGCCTCGATGCGCTCCCGCGCAACGGCGCTGAACGCGTGGGCGTGGACCGTCAGAGCCTTGCTCAGCTCGCCCTTGGCGAGCACCTTGACCGGCACGTCCTTGCGCGTCCCCAGCCCGGCGGCGCGCATCATCTCGAGCGTGACCTCGCTGCCGGCGTCGAAGCGGCTCTCGAGGGCGGCTATGTTCACGGGCTGAGTGTGCGTGCGAAAAGGCTCGAACGGCATCGACTTCTTCATGTGCGGGCCGCGCAGCTTTCGCATGCGCATGTGAATCGGCATCTGACCGCCCTCGAAGCGAGCCCTGCGCTTGGAGCCGGAGCGGCTACCCGCACCCTTCTGCCCGCGTCCCGCGGTCTTGCCGGTGCCGGAACCTTCGCCACGCCCGACCCGCTTGCGGGGTCGCCTGCTCCCCGGAGCCGGGGCCAGGCTGTGCAGCCCAATGCGCTCCCTCGATGTCTCGCGGGCGCTCACTTGCCCTCCCGTACCTCGATCAGGTGGCGTACGGCGTGCAGCATGCCCCGCGCCTGCTCTGAGTCCTTCACCTTCACGGTCTGCCCGATGCGGCGCAGGCCGAGGGAGCGTAGCGTGTCGCGCTGCCTGGGGTTGGCGCCGTTCCGCGAGCGGCGCTGGGTGACGCTCAGCTCGCTCATCACGCAGGCGCCTGCTCGGGCGCGTCGGTCACGGCCTGCGTATCGCCCACGGCCTGCGGATCGGCTGCCGGCTCGAGCTCGCTGGCCCCTCCGTCGGTGTCCCCGCCGAGGCCGAGGACCGCGTTGATCGTCAGACCACGCAGCGTCGCGACCTCCGCGGGGGTGCGAAGGCCCCGCAGGCCGGCCACGGTCGCCTTGACGAGGTTGATCGGGTTCTGGGTTCCAAGGCTCTTGGAGAGGATGTCGTGGATTCCGGCCAGCTCGAGCACCGCCCGCACCCCACCTCCGGCGATCACGCCGGTGCCGGGAGACGCCGGCTTGAGCAGCACCCGCCCGGCGCCGAAGATCCCCGTCGTCTGATGGGTGATCGTGCTCCCGTGCTTGGGCACTCGGAAGAGGTCCTTCTTGGCGCGCTCGACGCCCTTCTGGATCGCCAGCGGCACCTCATTGGCCTTGCCGTAGCCGATCCCCACGACTTCGCGTTCGTCGCCCACCACCACCAGGGCGGTGAACGAGAAGCGCCGGCCACCCTTGACGACCTTGGCGACGCGGTTGATCTCCACGACACGCTCCTGGAGGTCAAGGCCCGACTGGCTGACTGATCGATCTACGGTGATGGACATGGGCTCAGGGAGGTTAGCGGCACAGCGCCTCGGGGCACTAAACGGTCAAGCCCGTCTCGCGGAGGGCCTCGGCGAAGGCACGCACGTGGCCGTGGAAGCGATAGCCCCCCCGGTCGAACACCGCTTCGTTGACGCCGGCGGCCTTGGCCCGCTCTGCGAGCGTCTCTCCGGCCCGCCTGGTGCGCTCGGGCTTGGACAGCGAGCGCAGCTCGGGCTCGAACCAGTTGACGGCGGCGAGGGTATGTCCGGAGGAGTCGTCGATCAGCTGCGCCGATAGCCCCTGATTGGAGCGGAATACCGAGATCCGCGGTCGGCCGGCCGTTCCCGCGATCTTCGCACGCACCCGCCGGCGCCGTTTGAGCCGCCGCTCACCCTTGGTCAAGGTGCTCATGACCCACGCTCCCCGCGTCGAAGCCCAAACCGACATGAGCAAGCTGGGCAAGGACGCAGCGAGCATGGCGTGCTGGCCGAAACGGGGATGCGAGCGGAGCGAGTGTCTCCCGGCTTCGGTACGCGAGCGAGTGAGGACGCAGATCCAGCGCAGCTATGCGTGCTCATGCGCGCTTGCCCACCTTTCTTTGGACGTACTCGCCCTCGTAGCGGATGCCCTTGCCCTTGTATGGCTCGGGTGGGCGCTGCTTGCGGATGATCGCCGCGGTCTCACCGACGAGCTGCTTGGAGATCCCCTTCACCACGATGCGGGTCGGCTGGGGCACCTCGAACTCGATGCCCGTCGGTGCCGGGATGGCCACGGGGTGGGAGTAGCCGACGGCCAGCTCGAGGTTCTTTCCCTTCAGCTGCGCGCGATAGCCGACGCCCTGGATCTCCAGGCGCTTCTCGTAGCCCGCCGTCACGCCCTGCACCATGTTCGCCACCAACGACCGCGTCAGGCCGTGCAGGGCGCGGTGTTCGCCGCGGTCGGTCGGCCGTTTGACGAGCAGCTGCTCGCCATCCTGGGTGACCTGGATGTCCCGATGGATGTTCTCCGAGAGTTCTCCCTTCGGGCCGTTCACACGCACGGCGCCCGGCTCGATCGCGACGGTCACGCCGGAGGGCACGGGAATTGGCTGTCTTCCGATTCTCGACATCGCCTGATCACCACACCTGCGCCAGGACCTCGCCGCCGAAGCCCGCCGCGCGAGCGTCGTGACCGGTCATCACGCCATGGGAGGTTGAGACGATCGATGTGCCCATGCCCCCGAGCACCCTCGGGATGTGCTTGGCATCGACGTAGGTCCGCCGTCCCGGGCGTGACACGCGCCGCAACCCGGAGATCGCCGAGCGCCTGTCCTCGGTGTACTTCAGCCGGATCTGGATCAGCTGCCCGGCGCCCCCGTCGGGTGCCGGGATCACCGACCACGAGTCGATGTAGCCCTGCTCGGCCAGGATCCGCGCCAGCTCGCTCTTCACTTTGGACGCGGGGATCTCCACCGTCTCGTGGGCGGCGTGGATCGCGTTGCGCACACGCGTGAGGAAATCGGCGATCGGGTCTGTCATCGACATGGCTGGTTTTTCACTGAGAGTCGGTGGTCGGGCATCCCTACCAGGACGACTTCGTCATCCCGGGGATCTGTCCATTGTGGGCGAGCTCGCGCAGGCAGATACGGCACACCCCGAACTTGCGATACACCGCGCGCGGTCGCCCGCAGCGGCTGCAGCGAGTATATGCGCGCGTTTTGTATTTCGGCGGGCGCGCCTGCTTGACGCGCTGCGAGGTCTTGGCCATCAGTCGGTGCTCTCCTTCTCGGTATCTGAGTCCTCATCAACGGCGTCCCCGGCCTGCTCATCAGCGGACTGAGCGCCCTCCTCTTGGGCGGTCGGCGCGCCCTCCTGCTCTGTCACGGCGACATCGGACGTCTCGGCGGCGTCCGTCTCCACCGCCGCCTCGGGGTCATCGGCCTCCGCCGCCGGCCCGGGGTCATCGGCCTCCGCGGCCGACTCGGGGCCATCGGTCTCCTCCGCGGCCGTGCTCGTTCCCTGCTGCCCAGTCTCCGCTGCGGCGGCGTCAGGCTTCGCCGCTGAGCCCTCGGCTTCTGATGGGGCGTCGCCGCTCGAATCCTCGTGTGCGGAGTCCACAGCTCCATTCCCGGCCGCGTCCCCCTCCGCAACGTCGAAGCCGGCCGGCCTGCCCTGGGAGGCGAACGGCATGCCGAGCGCCGACAGCAGCGCGAACGCCTCGGCGTCGGTCGACGCGGACGTGGTGATCGTGATGTCAAGCCCCCGCACCTCGTCGATCGCGTCGTAGTCGATCTCGGGGAAGATGATCTGCTCGCGCACCCCCATCGAGTAGTTTCCGCGACCGTCGAACGCCCGCGGGCTCAGGCCGCGGAAGTCGCGGATGCGCGGGATGGCGATCGAGACGAGGCGATCGAGAAACTCATAGCCGCGTTCGGAGCGCAGCGTGACCGCGACACCGACCGGCATGCCCTCGCGGAGTTTGAATGCCGCGATCGACTTGCGCGCGCGGCGCACGCTCGGCTGCTGGCCGGCGATCGTCGCGAGCTGCTCGCGCGCGGCCCGAAGCACTTTGGAGTCCTGCTTGGCCAGGCCCACGCCCATGTTCAGCGTGATCTTCTCGAGCCTCGGCGCCTGCATCACCGAGGAGTAGCCGAAGCGATCCTGAAGCGCTGGACGGATCTCCTCGATGTAACGGGTCTTCAGACGAGCTGTGGGGGCGGTCGCGGTCATGGCGTCGTCAGTCGAGCCTTGCGCCGGACTTCTTGGCGATGCGAATGCGCGCACCGTGCTCGCGCTCGATCCCCACGCGCGTGGGGTGGCCTTTGGCGTCCAGCAGCATCACGTTGGAGATGTGGATCGGGCCCTCGACCTCGATCACCCCACCGAGCTGACCCTCCGGTCCGCGATAGGTCGAGCCGGTCGGGGTCGGCTTCGGGCGTATGTGCCGCTTGGTCATGTTCAGACCCTCGACGTACACACGCTCCTTCGCGGGCTCGACCCGCAGCACCCGACCGGTCTTGCCGCGGTCCTTGCCGGCCGTCACCTTCACCTGGTCGCCGGAGCGGATCTTCAGCGTGCGCCGAGGAGTCACCCTTCTGGAGCCGTTGCGCCGGGCCATCTCTAGAGCACCTCCGGCGCGAGCGACACGATCTTCATGAAGTTGCGCTCGCGCAGTTCGCGCGCGACCGGCCCGAACACGCGCGTCCCGCGCGGATTGTTCTGGTCATCGATGATCACCGCGGCGTTCTCGTCAAACGCTATGTAGGTGCCGTCGTCGCGGCCGATCGGCTTGCGCGTGCGCACGACCACGGCGGTCACCACGTCCCCCTTTTTCACAGACCCCTGCGGGTTGGCCTGCTTGACGGTCGCCGTGATTATGTCCCCGACGAACGCATACCGTCGCCTCGAGCCGCCCTTCACCCGAATGCACAGGATCTCGCGCGCCCCGGTGTTGTCGGCGACGCGCAGTCTCGTCTCGTTCTGGATCATCGCGCCCGCTCCAGCACGTCGACGAGCCTCCAGCGCTTGGTCCGCGACAGCGGCCGGCTCTCGATCACCCGCACCACATCGCCCTCGTGTGCGTCGTTGTTCTCGTCATGGGCGTGCAGCGTGCCCGAGCTGCGCACGATCTTCTCGTAGCGACGGTGCCGGCGCGCGACGTCGATGCGCACCGTGATCGTCTTCTCGGCCTTGTCGGAGACCACGATCCCCTGGCGCACCCGCCGCGTGCCTTCCACAGGCGCGTGCACCGGCGCGAGCGGCTCGGGAGCCGGAGCAGCTGCGCGCCGCTCCGCCGCCCGCGTGCGTTCCTTCAGTCGCCGGGCCCGCCGCCGTAGCGCCTTCGTGCGCCGTTCGACCAGGCGATCGGCGTGCCGCTCCTCCGGGGAGCGCGCGGGTTTGGGCTTGCCCTCGTGACGAGATCGCGCCCTGCGCCGGCGCTCCTTGGGCGATAGCTGCTCGGCCGGCTCGCTCGCGGCGTGCCGTGGCGCAGCACTCTCCGGCTCGGAGGCGGCGGCCTCTGCCTCGGGGCTCTCCGCCTCGGGGCTCTCCGCCTCGGCAACGTCTGCCTCAGGGGCCTCTGCCTCGGCAACGTCGGCCTCAGGGGTCTCGGCCTCGGCAACGTCGGCCTCGGGGGTCTCGGCCTCGGGGGCGCCGGCCCGGGGGGCCTCGGCCTCCGGCTGCTCGACTGCTGCGTCGGGCTCGCCGGCCTGTCCGTCGGTGTTTGCGGGAGTCTCGTCTGCCTCGTCAGCCATGTTCTCTAGCTCTTCGTCTTCTCAGGTCTCAGTTGCCGCGGTCGCGTCCGGCGGCGCGCGTCCGCTCGCGTTCAACGGTCAGGGCACGCGCCAGGTCGCGGCGCGCGCGGGCGAGTCCCGCCGTGTCCTCCAGCGCGCCGGTCGCGTTTGAAAAGCGCAGGCCGAACAGGTCTTTGCGCAGCGTCGTCACATGCTCGTGCAGCTCACCCTCCTGCATGTCTCGAATCTCCTTGGCCTTCATCGCCTCCGCCTCAGTCCTCGCGCAGCACGAACTTGGATTTCACCGGCAGCTTGTGCGCGGCGAGGCGAATCGCATCGCGTGCGAGCGGCTCAGATACGCCGGCGAGCTCGAACATCACCCGTCCGGGCTTGACCACCGCGACCCAGCCTTCGGGCGAGCCCTTGCCGGAGCCCATGCGCGTCTCGGCGGGCTTCTTGGTGACGGGCTTGTCGGGAAAGACGTTGATCCACACCTTGCCGCCACGCTTGATCTTGCGGGTCATCGCCACCCTCGCCGCCTCGATCTGGCGGTTGGTGAGCCAGCCGCCCTCGAGCGCCTTGAGTCCGTACTCGCCGAACTGGACCTTCACCTGGCCACGCGATACGCCACGGCGCCGGCCGCGGTGCTGCTTGCGATGCTTCACGCGCTTGGGAGACAGCATCAGCGCCCTCCTCCGTTCGCCGGCCCGCCGCCGCCCTGGCGCCCGCCACGGTCACCGCCGAATCCGCCACCACGTCCCGAGCCGCCTGATCCGCCCGGTCCTCGCCCGCGGCCACCACCGCCGCCGCCGGGGGGGCGACCACCGCGGCCGCGGCCGCGGCCGTCGCGGCCGTCGCGTCCGCCTCGGCCGTCGCGCTCAGAGCTCGGCGCCGCGGGCGCGGTCATGTCGGTGAGGTCGGCGCCCGTGTAACCCTCGGGCATGATCTCTCCCTTGTTGACCCAGCACTTGACGCCGATCCGGCCGAAGGTCGTGCGCGCCTCGTAGAAGCCATAGTCGATGTCCGCCCGCATCGTGTGAAGTGGCACACGACCGTCGGAATAGCTTTCGGTGCGGGCCATCTCGGCACCGCCCAGCCGGCCCGCCACCTGGACCTTCACGCCCTTCGCCCCCGAGCGCATCGCGCTCGTCAGCGCCCGCTTCATCGCGCGGCGAAAGGCGACCCGGTTCTGCAGCTGCTCGGCGATCGACTGCGCCACCAGCCTGGCATCCAGCTCGGGGCGCTTGATCTCGAGGATGTTCACCTTGATCTGCTTTTTGGTCATCCGGTGCAGGTCGCGACGCAGGGCGTCCACTTCGGTACCGGACTTGCCGATCACGATGCCCGGCCGAGCCGTGTGGATGTTGACCTCGAGTTCGTTCGAGTCCTTGCGGATCGTTATGTCCGACAGGCCCGCGTGCGCGAGCTTCTCGACGATGTGCTCGCGGATGCGCACATCCTCGGCCAGGTATTCCGCGAAGTGGCGCTCGTTGAACCAGTTCGACTTCCAGTCGTGGATGTAGCCCACGCGCATCGCCTCTGGATGAACCTTCTGTCCCATCGTCTCTTTCTCAGCTCTGTTTCTTGGTTGTCCGCTTGTCCGGCCCCGACGCCAGCGCGATCGTCAGGTGACTCGTGCGCTTGCGAATCGGAGCGGCACGGCCCATCGCGCGCGCCCGGAACCGCTTGATCGTCGGTCCTTCGTCGGCGTATGCCTCCCGGACGATCAGATCGTCCTCGAGCAACTCGTGGTTGCTCTCCGCATTCGCCACAGCGGACTCGAGCAACTTGCTCCAGTCGCGCGCCACCTCACGCGGGGTAAAAGCGAGGATAGCGCGTGCCTCCTGCACGGACTTGCCACGCAGATGCCCGCACACCATCCGCGCCTTGCGCGCGGAGGTCCGCACATAGCGAGCGTGTGCGCGAACCACCCTGCGCCGCGGTCCCTGCGCCGACGGAGGTTTGCGCCGTAGGGGCATTTTCCCGGGCGCCGCCGGAGTCTTTGCGGCCTTCGGCTCCTTGGCGGTGGCGGGCTCTTTGCCAGCAGCGGGTTCCTTTGCCGCCTGGGGCTCCTTGGCGGCAGCCGGCTCTTTGGCGGCAGCCGGCTCTTTGGCGGTCGCGGGCTCTTTGGTCGCAGCGGGCTCCTCGTCGGGCGCATGCTCTTTCGGCGCCATGGGCTCCTTGGTGTCCGCCGGTTTCTCACCGCTCGTCGCCGCCGGTTTTTTCCTACGCGACAGCCTTTTCCTCACCGACTCCTTCCGAGCGGACGACTGCTCGGCCTCGGCCTCGGCTTTGGCGGCCGGCTTTTTCGCGGCGGCTTTCTCGGCGGCCGGCTCGCCGGCCTCGGTCTCGCCGGCGTCGCCCGCGAGGTCCTTCTCCTCCTCGGCGCTCATCTCACCCGTCCTGAGCCGGCGTGGCCGCGGAAGACGCGCGTCGGTGCGAACTCGCCGAGCTTGTGGCCGACCATCGACTCGCTGATGAACACGGGCACGTGCCGCTTGCCGTCGTGCACGGCGATCGTATGACCCACCATCTCCGGAAAGATCGTCGACGCGCGCGACCAGGTCCTGAGCATTTTCTTGTTGTTCGCGGCGTTCAGCGCCTCGATCCGACCCATCAGCCGCGCCTCCACCCAGGGCCCCTTCTTGCTCGAGCGGCTCATCGTTGCTCACGCCCTTCCACGGACACGTAGGTCAAGCCGGACAAGGACGCAGGGAGCGTGGCCTGCTGTGCAGGCGAGCGCCCGAGGACGCGGTTCCGGCGCAGGCACACGGGTTCGTGGCGGCTCATCGTTGCTTGCCCTTGCCGCGTCTACGCCCGCGGACTATCTGCGCGTCGGACTTCTTGTTCTGCTTGCGCGTGCGATAGCCGAGCGTGGGCACACCCCAGGGGGTCACGGGGTGGCGGCCGGCCGTGGTCGAGCCCTCGCCGCCCCCGTGGGGGTGGTCGACCGGGTTCATCGCGGTGCCACGGGTCTGGGGGCGCACTCCCATGTGCCGCTTGCGGCCGGCCTTGCCGACCTTCACGTTCTGGTGGTCGGCGTTGCCGATCGTGCCGACCGTCGCGCGACACTCGGTCCGCACGAGCCGCATCTCACCGGAGGGCAGCCGCAGGGTCGCCATGTCTCCGTCCTTGGCCATCAGCTGCACCGAAGCGCCTGCCGAGCGCGCCATCTGGCCGCCCCGGCCGGGCTGCAGCTCGACGTTGTGCACCACCGTGCCGACCGGCATGCGCGCCAGTTCCAGGCAGTTCCCCACCGCAATGTCGGCGTTCTCGCCGGAGGCCACGGTCATCCCCACCGTCAACCTCTGGGGGGCGAGGATGTAGCGCTTCTCTCCGTCTGTGTAGTGCAGCAGGGCGATGTAGGCAGAACGATTGGGGTCGTACTCGATCGCCGCCACCTTCGCGTCGACGCCGTCCTTGCGGCGCTTGAAGTCGATCCGCCGGTAGGACCGCTTGGCGCCGCCGCCGCGATGACGCGATGTCTTGCGTCCGTGCGCATTGCGCCCGCCGCTCTTGGTCAGCCCTTCGACGAGCGTCTTCTCGGGCTCGGACCGCGTGACCTCGGCGAAGTCCGGGTAGGAGACGAAGCGCACTCCGGGACTCGTGGGCTTTGGCTTTCGAACTGGCATCGTCTAACGCTCAGTCCAGGCCCGCCACGCCGTGGAAGACGGGGATGTCCTCGCCGTCGCGCACCTGCACGATCGCCTTCTTCCAGGCGCGAGTGGCCCCGCGCGTGCTGCCGCGGCGCTTGGGCTTCGGCTTGACGCTCAGCGTCCTCACCTCAACCACGTGAACGTCGAACAGCTTCTCCACCGCCTGGCGGATCTGGGTCTTGTGCGCGTCGGCGTGCACGCGGAAGGTGTAGCGGTTGGCAGCCGACAGCACATAGCTCTTCTCCGATACCACCGGACGGATGATCACCTGCGAGTGCTCCATCAGGCCTTGACCTCCTCGGCGCCGCGCCTGCCGACCGGCCGCTTCTGCGCGCGGGCCGTGAGCGCCTGCAGCGCCCGCTCTGAGACGATCAGGGAGGCCGCGCTCAGCAGGTCGGCGACGCCGACGCTCTCGGCGCTCAGCACGGCCACACGGGAGAGGTTGCGAAACGACAGGGCGGCATTCGACTCGTCCTCCTCGAGCGCGACCAGCGCCGGGAGCATCAGGTCCGCGTCATCGAGCAGATCGAGCGCCTGGCGGGTGCTCGGTTTCTCGAAGCCGCCCACGTCGAGGACCGCGATCGTCTCGCGCTCGGCGTGCAGCGACAGCGCGCTGCGCAGCGCTGCGCGCTGCTCCTTGCGGTTGACCTTGAACGTGTAGGAGCGCGGATGGGGCCCGAACACCGTGCCGCCGCCCGTCCAGATCGGCGAGCGGTTGGAGCCGGCCCGCGCGCGCCCCGTGCCCTTCTGGCGCCAGGGCTTCGCGCCACCGCCGGAGACCATGCCGCGCGTCTTGGTCGCCGCCGTGCCGCGCCGGCGGGCCGCCTGCTCGGCGCGCACGCTCTGGTGCACGAGCGGCCCGGAGAAGCGCGCGCCGAAGGCGCTGTCGTCCAGCTTGACCTTCTTTGAGGCGCCGAGCATGGGGGCGTCAGCCATCGCTTCGCACCTCCACCACGCCGCCCGAGGGACCGGGCACCGAGCCACGCACGAGCAGCAGATTCCTCTGCCCGTCCACGCCCACCACCTCGAGACCTCGCTGGGTGACGCGCTTGCTCCCCATCTGGCCCGGTCCGCGGATCCCCTTGAGCACGCGCGCGGGCGTCGCGGACGCGCCGATCGAGCCCGGTGCGCGGACGTTGTGCGACCCATGGGACTTCGGCCCGCTGCTGAAGTTGTGGCGCTTGATGGTGCCCTGAAAGCCCTTGCCCTTGGATGTGCCGGAGATCTTCACCCGTGCCCCCACCGCGAAGGACTCGACGGTGACGCTCTCGCCGAGCTGAAGCTCGGCAGCCTCGCCGCGGAACTCGACGATGTGACGCATCGGCGGCGCGTCGGCCTTCTTCAGGTGCCCGAGCTCGGGCTTTGAGATGTGCTTCTCCTTGGCCTTGCCGAAGGCCAGCTGCACGGCGTCGTAGCCATCGCGCTCGGCGCTGCGGACGGCCGTCACCGGACACGGGCCCGCCTCGAGCACGGTTACCCGAGCGACGCTTCCGTCCTCCTGGAAGACCTGTGTCATGCCGAGCTTGGTGGCGAGGATGGCGGACATGGTGGGAGCGGGGGTCTGATCTCTGTCGAGGAGCGTGGCGGGGACGGATGCTCAGGTGGCCAGGCGGATCTCGATGTCGACTCCGGCCGGCAGATGGTCCAGGCGCTGGAGGGAATCGACCGTCTTTGGCGTCGGCTGGTGGATGTCGATCAGCCGCTTGTGCGTGCGGATCTCGAAATGCTCCCGCGAGTCCTTGTCCTTGAAGGGCGAGCGGATCACGCAGTACACGTTCTTCTCCGTCGGCAGCGGCACCGGTCCGGACACGCTCGCGCCGGTACGCGTGGCGGTCTCGACGATCTCCTTCGCAGCCGACTCGATGGCGGAGGTGTCGTAGGCCTTGAGCCGTATGCGGATCTTGTTCTGGGTGGCGGATGCCATGGCAATCGGTGGTTTCGGTTCGTCTCTCTGGTCTTGGTGTCGGTCAGCTCTGGCTGTTGGTCTGCGCTGCTTCCTTCTCGAATCCGGCTGTCTGCGCTCATTCGGGACCCCGGCGGGCGGATCGCATTTTCCGCCGGCTGCCCCCCCGGACGGCGGAAGAGGCGCGATCCCCTGATCGGGACCTGCTCTCGCCGCCGCCATGCCTCTCCGGCGGAGCTGTCTTAGTCGTATCGGACTACCAATTGCGCGCCCCCGACGTAGCCGACGGGGGGCGAGTGCTACTCGATGATCTCTGTCACCACACCCGAGCCGACCGTGCGACCGCCCTCCCTGATGGCGAAGCGCAGGCCCTGGTCCATCGCGATCGGCTGGATCAGTTCGATCTCCATCTGAACGTTGTCTCCGGGCATCACCATCTCGACGCCGTCCGGCAGCTTAGCCACGCCGGTCACATCGGTGGTGCGGAAGTAGAACTGGGGCCGGTAGCCCGTGAAGAACGGCGTGTGGCGCCCGCCCTCCTCCTTCTTCAGCACATACACCTCGGCCTTGTACTTGGTGTGCGGGGTGATCGACCCTGGCTTGCACAGCACCTGCCCGCGCTCGATCTCCTCGCGCTTGGTACCACGCAACAGACACCCGACGTTGTCGCCCGCCTGTCCCTGGTCGAGGATCTTGCGGAACATCTCCACGCCGGTGACGACCGTTGATGTCGAGTCGTGCACGCCCACGATTTCGACGGTGTCGCCGGTGTTCACGATGCCCTGCTCGACGCGGCCGGTGGCCACGGTGCCACGACCGGTGATCGAGAAGACGTCCTCGACGGGCATCAGGAACGGCTTGTCGAGCTCGCGCACGGGCTCGGGGATGTAGGTGTCGAGGGCCGCGGCCAGCTCGACGATCTTCTCCTTGTACTTCTCGTCGCCTTCGAGCGCCTTCAGCGCCGAGCCGGTGATGAACGGGATGTCGTCACCGGGGAAGTCGTATTCGCTGAGCAGCTCGCGAACCTCCACCTCGACGAGCTCCAAGAGCTCCTCGTCGTCGACCATGTCGGCCTTGTTGAGGAACACCACGATGTAGGGCACGCCGACCTGGCGCGCGAGCAGGATGTGCTCACGGGTCTGGGGCATCGGCCCGTCGGCCGCCGAGACGACCAGGATCGCGCCGTCCATCTGGGCGGCGCCGGTGATCATGTTCTTCACGTAGTCCGCGTGCCCGGGGCAGTCGACGTGAGCGTAGTGACGGTTCTCCGTCTGGTACTCGACGTGGGAGGTGGCGATCGTGATGCCGCGTTCCTTCTCCTCGGGGGCGTTGTCGATCTCCTCGAAGCTGCGCGCTTCCGCGCCTCCCTTCTCCGCCAGCACTGTTGTGATGGCAGCGGTCAGCGTCGTCTTGCCATGGTCGATGTGACCGATGGTCCCGACGTTGACGTGCGGCTTGTCGCGCTCGAACTTCTCCTTCGCCACTTTACGTTCGCTCCTGTATCGACTTGTATGTTCGCCTCTGTGATGGCGAACCGGGGAAATCTATCTGAATGCGGCTCTGCTTGACGGCTGGTGCTGTTGCCTCGGTGCTGCTCTGATCAATCCGGCCTCGTCCGAGGCGCCTACGCCGGAACCGGTTCGCCGGTTCGCTGTTCGACGATCTTCTCGGCGATGTTCGGCGGAACCTCCTCGTAAGCCTCGAACTGCATCGTGTAGGTGGCCCGCCCCTGCGTGTTGGAGCGCAGGTCGGTCGCGTAGCCGAACATCTCGCTCAGCGGAACCCTGGCGGTCACCACGAGGGCGTTGCCGCGGGGCTCCTGGCCCTCGATGCGTCCGCGACGGCTGCTCAGGTCGCCGATGACATGGCCGAGGAAGTCCTCGGGGGTCACCACCTCGACCGCGAAGATCGGCTCGAGCAGCACCGGTTTGGCGCGTTTGGCCGCCTCTTTGATGGCGTAGGAGCCGGCGACTTTGAAGGCGATCTCCGAGGAGTCCACGTCGTGGTACTTGCCGTCCACGAGCGTCACCCGCACGTCGACCATCGGGTAGCCGGCCTTGACGCCGTTCACGAGCGCCTCCTCGATCCCCTTCTTGACCGCCGGGATGTATTCCGAGGGGACCGCTCCGCCCTTGATCTTGTTGACGAACTCAAAGCCCTCGCCGGGCGCGGGCTCGAGGTTTATGTACACGACCCCGAACTGCCCCGAGCCGCCGGTCTGGCGCACGAACTTGCCCTCGATCTTCTCGACCGTGCCCCTCACCGTCTCGCGGTAGGACACCTGCGGACGGCCGACGTTCGCCTCGACCCCGAACTCCCGCTTCATGCGGTCGACGAGCACCTCGAGGTGCAGCTCGCCCATGCCCGAGATCTCGGTCTGGCCTGTCTCCTCGTTGGTGCGCACCTGAAAGGTGGGGTCCTCCTCGGCGAGGCGGCCGAGCG
Organism: uncultured Solirubrobacteraceae bacterium; assembly: GCA_963717415.1. Lineage (GTDB taxonomy): Bacteria > Actinomycetota > Thermoleophilia > Solirubrobacterales > Solirubrobacteraceae > Palsa-744. The sequence continues at coordinate 592,450 of OY970331.1, forward strand.
CCGTTGACATCTTCTCCTGGTCGACCTTCGTCTTGGGCTCGACGGCCACCTTGATGACCGGCTCGGGAAACACGATGTTCTCGAGGTGCACCGGGTGATCGGGTGCGGCGAGCGTGTCGCCGGTGATCACCTGCTTGATGCCCACCGCCGCGGCGATGTCGCCCGCGTAGACCTCCTCGACCTCCTCACGCTCATTGGCGTGCATCATCAGGATGCGCCCGATCCGCTCGGTGCGTCCCGATCCCACGTTCAGCACGCGGGCGCCGGCCGCCAGGCGTCCGGAGTAGACGCGGAAGTAGGTCAGCTTGCCGACGTAGGGGTCGGCGGCGATCTTGAACGCGAGCGCCGCGAACGGCTCCGAGTCGTCGGCCTTGCGAACGACCTCGCGCTCCTGCTCCTCGCCCTTGATCAGTTCGGTGCCCACCACCGGTGGGACGTCAAGCGGCGAGGGCAGGTAGTCGATGACCGCGTCCAGCAGCGGCTGCACGCCCTTGTTCTTGAACGAGGAGCCGCACAGCACCGGCGTCAGCTTGGTCGACAGGGTCGCGTTGCGGATCGCCTGCTTGAGCACCTCTTCGGAGACCTCGGCCTCCTCGAGGATCAGTTCGAGCAACGTGTCGTCGTAGTGGGAGACCTCCTCGAGCAGGTGCTCGCGGGCCGCGGTGGCCGCTTCGAGCAGGTTCTCGGGGATCTCGACCACGTCCTGTTCCTTGCCCAGCTCGTCGCGGTAGACGATCGCCTTCATCGACACCAGGTCGATCACGCCCTCGAAGTCGCCCTCGGCGCCGATCGGCAGCTGGATCGGCACCGGGTGGGCGCCGAGCCGGTCGACCATCGTCCGAACGCCCATCTCGAAGTCGGCCCCGATGCGGTCCATCTTGTTGATGTAGGCGATGCGCGGCACGTGGTACTTGTCGGCCTGCCGCCAGACGGTCTCGGACTGCGGCTCGACGCCGGCGACCGAGTCGAACAGCGCGATCGCGCCGTCGAGCACCCGCAGCGAGCGCTCGACCTCGACCGTGAAGTCGACGTGCCCGGGGGTGTCGATGATGTTGATGCGGTGGTCCTTCCACTGCGCGGTGGTGGCGGCGGAGGTGATCGTGATCCCGCGCTCCTGCTCCTGCTCCATCCAATCCATCACCGCCGCGCCCTCGTGCACCTCGCCGATCTTGTAGGTGCGCCCGGTGTAGTAGAGGATGCGCTCGGTCGTCGTCGTCTTGCCGGCGTCGATGTGCGCCATGATCCCGATGTTGCGGGTGTTCTGGAGGCTGAACTTGCGTGGCATCGATCTGAGGTGGTAGGCGTCCGGTGGGGGTTGGGGCTAACGGCGAGCGCGAAGTCTGGTTGAGCAGGTGGGGGGTGAGGTGTTCAGGGCAAAAAAATGGGCCCCTCGGGCCCACGCACGCAGCTGGTCTGCTCAGGACCGGTCCGCGTCGTTATCTGCTCGAGGCCTCCATCTTGATTGGCGCTCCGCCGCGGATGTCCTCCCACGTCCGTATCCACAGGCGGCGCGAGCCCGACTATAGCAGAGGATTTCTAGCGCTCAGGCGGTGAATCGACGTCCGCGAAGGCCTCGCCGAGCAGCTCGAGCACCCGCGTGGCCGCGCGCAGTTCCGCCGGCTCCACGCCCGCGAGAGCCTGTTCCCAGCGACCCTGCCAGGCAAGCCGCTTGGCCTCGATCTTGCGCCGCCCCTGGGGAGTGAGCCGTGAGACCACCACCCGCCGGTCGGCCGGTGAGCGGACCCGCTCGACGTGGCCCCGCTCGGCGAGATGGTCGAGCATCTGGGTGACGGTGGCGGGGGTGAGCCTGGCGGCGAGCGCCAGCTGCCCCGCCGACAGCTCGCCGCGCTCATGCAGCTCGATCAACAGCTCGAACTGGGCGTGAGAGAGCTCTGAGCCGTCGAGGTGGGTGTCGCGCCCGCGCAGGCGATTGAGGGTCCGAAACAGGCGCCTGAAGGCGTCCCCCAGCTCGCGCAGCTCATCGCTCCAATTCGCCTTCGGCTCTCCGCGACGCTTCTTGACGGTGGCATCGGCCATTGCCTTCTCACACCCCCAGAGGCTCGGCGGCGGCCTCGGCGTTGCTCGCCTCCCGGCTGGGCCGCGCGCGTGGATTCTCGGCCCTCAGCAGCACCACGCAGGGGATCAGCGCCCACACGGCGATCCCCAAGGACCACCAGTAGGCCGTGTCGAAGGAGCGCGCGAGGTGCCCGACCGAGGGGGAGGCCCCGCTCGCGCGCTGCAGCACCACCGCGAGCACCGCCGTGCCGATCGCCCCGCCGATGCGCTGAAGCACGTTCATCTGGGGCGTGGCGTCGGACAGCTGGTCGGGCCGCAGCGAGGCGAAGGCGGCGGTCATCGCCGGCATGAACGAGAAGCCGATGCCCACGCCGCGAAGCAGCAGCACGATCGAGATCGCGAGGATCGAGGTGCTCGCGCCGACGAACGCCAGCGGGATCGTGCCCAGGCACAGGATCGACACCCCGGCCAGCGCGACCCGGCCGCCGCCGAAGCGATCGGTCAGCCGGCCGGCGACGGGCATCGCGAACAGCATGCCGAGCCCCTGGGGCCCGACGAGAAGGCCCGTCACGATGATGCTCTCGTGGCGAACCTCCTGGTAGTAGAGGGGCACGAGGATCATCGCCCCGAACAGCGCCGCGCCGAGGCCGAAGGTCGTGAACGAGGCGGCCGCGAACACGCGGTTGGCATACAGCCGGATGTCGAGCAGCGGTCGCTCCACACGCAGCGCGTGCCAGCAGAACGCGGCGATCAGCGCCAGTCCTCCGAGGATCGGCACGACGACGGCGGATGCGAGCAGATCGGTGTGGGTGGCGAGCTGTGCCAGGCCATAGACCACCGCCGTCGACGCCACCGACAGCAGCACGAGGCCGACCACGTCGAGGCGCCCGGCCTCGCCGGATTCGGTGCGGGGGATCATCCGCCAGCCGGCGATGAAGGCCACCACCCCGATCGGCACGTTCACGAGGAAGATCCACGACCAGTGCAGGCTCTGCAGGATCGTGCCGCCCACCACCGGGCCGAGGATCGGCCCGAGCATCGCGGGCATCGCCACGATGCCCATCACCCGTCCCATCCGCTTGGGCCCGGCAACCTGGGCCATGATCAGCTGGGCGACCGGCATGATCATCCCGCCGCCGGCGCCCTGCAGCACGCGGAACAGCACGAGCTCGGTGGTCGAGGTGGCCACCGCGCACAGCGCCGAGCCCAGCGTGAACAGCACCAGCGAGGTCATGTACACGCGCTTGGCGCCATACCTCCGGGCCGCCCAGCCGGTGATCGGGATCACCGCGGCCAGCGACAGCAGATAGCCGGTCACCACCCACTGGATCTGCGCGATCGAGCTGTGCAGGTCGTGTCCCAGCGTGCGCAGCGCCACGTTCACGATGGTCGTGTCGAGGATCGACATGATCATCCCGAGGATCACCACCCCGGCGATCTTCCACACGTAGGGCTCGATCCGGTCGGAGGCCTCGGGGTGAAAGCCGCTGGCGCCTGTTGTGGTCTCGGAGGACATTCGGTACCAGAATATTAGGTACCAAAGCTTCTGTCCGCAAGTGATCTGTGCCCAAGATCACACAAACGTCCGGTGCCCCCCGGCCGACCCTGGATTCAGCGCGCAGAGCGGCGCGACGAGGTCCTACGCGGCATCGCGCGCCTCACGGCCAGTGAGCGGGCCGAGGATCAAGCGAGCCAAGGACGCAGAGAGCGAAGTGTGCCGGACCGGGAGACGCTAGCTGTCGCTCGCATCCCCGAACCGGCCAGCACACGAGCGATCGAGGACGCCGGCTCGCGCCGGTCGTCGGCCCGCTCACCAGCGGTAGTGCGCGAAGGCCTTGTTGGCCTGGGCCATACGGTAGATGTCGTCCTTGCGCTTGTAGGCGCCGCCCTGCTGGGACTGGGCGTCGGTGAGCTCGTTCGCCAGCCGCTGGGCCATCGTCTTCTCGCGCCTCGAGCGCGCGAACTCCACCAGCCAGCGCACCGCCAGCGTGCGCGCACGCCGCGGAGCGACCTCCACCGGCACCTGGTAGGTGGCGCCGCCCACCCGCCGGGATTTGACCTCGAGCGTCGGCGTCAGCGTCCTGATCGACGTCTCGAGCGTCTCCAGCGGGTCCTTCTCAGAACGCTCGGCCAGCAGCGCCAGCGCGTCATAGACGATCCGCTCGGCGACCGACTTCTTGCCGTCGAGCATCACCTTGTTGATCACCTGCTGCACCAGCTTCGAGCGGTGGATCGGGTCTGCCTCGACCGGGCGGATCTGTGCGGCTGCGCGTCGGGGCATCGGTCAGCGGTTTCCGTCGTGGACGCGGCGCACTATTTCTTCTTCACGCCGTACTGCGAGCGGGCCTTCTTGCGATCGCTCACGCCGGCGGCGTCGAGCGTGCCGCGCACGACCTTGTAGCGGACTCCCGGCAGGTCCTTCACGCGCCCGCCCCGCACCAGCACCACCGAGTGCTCCTGCAGGTTGTGACCCTCGCCGGGGATGTAGGCCGTCACCTCGATCGAGCCCGAGATCCGCACCCGCGCCACCTTCCGCAGCGCGGAGTTAGGCTTCTTGGGCGTGGTCGTGTACACGCGCGTGCACACTCCCCGACGCTGGGGCGCGGCGACCTTCTTCTTGCGGCCCTTGCCGGACTTCAGGCCGGGCGTCGCGAGCTTCTTCTTGGGCGAGACGCGGCCCTTGCGTACGAGTTGTGAGGTTGTCGGCATTGGGCGCTGATCCTAGCAGCGCTCGGGCTGCTAGGCGCTGGCCGGAACGCCGGCCGCGCGCACGGGCGCGGGCATCATCGCCGAGGCGACCACCACCAGCACGAAGGCCAGCCCCTGCAGCACGACGCCGACGGGGCTGGCGGCCATCGGGTCGCCGAACACCACGATCCCTCCGGCGATACCGGCGATGTTGGCCGCCGTGCCCGTTACCGCGATCACCGGGACGGCCTCGCCGTCCTGCAGCCCGCGGGCGGATGCGTAGAAGGCCACGATCGACGCGAGCACCGCGACCGCGAGCCAGGGACTCAGCAACAGGCCCTGCAGGCCGTGGGCGCCGGTGATGCCCGTCAGCGCCTTGATCGCCGTGTCAGAGACGCCGAACAGGATGCCGGCCGCGGCTCCCAGCATTACGCCGTGATGCTCGACCGGGCCGCCCATCCGCGGACCCATCAGCAGCAGGCCGCCGAGGCCGAAGAGACCGGCCTCGAAGCAGATCATCGCCAACTGGGAGAACTGCGAGTGGGCACCGTGCATCGCCGGCAGGGTCACCCCCAGGGTCACCAGACCGGTCGCGGTGAGCATCAACCCGATCCACTGCCGGCGACCGACCTGGAAGCCGAACAGCCGGTCCGCCATCACCGCGATGAACACCACCCCGGCGGCCAGCGCGACCTGGACGACCGACATCGGCGCGAGCGCCAGCGCGGCCACGTGCAGGCCCCAGCTCGCCGTCGCGATCACCATGCCGAGCGCGAACCACTTCGAGGAGTAGAGGGCCCTGGCCGAGCGCAGCGGGTGGCGCATCGCCACCTGGGAGACGGCGTTGGCGCCCCGGTACTTGTAGAAGAAGCCGAGGTTGGCGACGAATGCGCAGGCGAGAGCGGCGAGTATGCCTAGATCAAGGGTCATAGCGGGGGGGTGCGAGGTCGACGCATCCATCGACGAGAGCTGCTGAGTGCTTTACTGCGCCGGCGCAGCCTCGGCGGATAGCGGTCGCCTGGGACAATACCCAGCCCAACCTGTGTAGAAGCTAAATAAAGACGGAGGACGCCGGTGGATGCTCGAAAGCCCCTGCTGATGGTCGACATCGACGGGGTCCTGTCGCTGTTCGGCATGCCCGGCTCCGCGGGCGCGGGGCTCGCGCCGGACGGTCGCCCGCAGGGGCCCGGGGAACGGACCCCGGACGCGATCCCGCAGGCGATCGAAGGATCCCTGCACTCGATCGACGGCATGCTCCACTTCCTTTCGTCCACCGCCGCCGCACACCTGCTGTCGCTCGCGGCGAGCTTCGAGCTCGTCTGGGCCAGTGGCTGGGAGGAGAAGGCCGGCGAACACCTGCCCCACCTGCTGGGATTGCCCGCCGAGCTGCCCTTCCTTCGCTTCTCCCGTGACGTCGGCGGGCGGGGGGTGACCCACGCGCACTGGAAGCTCGACGCCATCGAGGCCTACGCTGGGCGCCGGCCGCTGGCCTGGATCGACGACGCCTTCAACCCCGCCTGCCACGACTGGGCCCGCGCGCGCAGCGAGCCGACGCTGCTCGTGCAGACGGATCCCACCCACGGCCTCACCGGGCGGGAGGCCCGGCTGCTCGAGAGCTGGGCGAAGGAACTCAACCCGGGCTCCCAGGCGGCGCGGTCGAGCCCGGAGCCGGAGCCGGAGCGACAGGCGGGCTGACCGCGGGCGGCGTGGCGGCGGTGGGCAGCCGCACGTGCAACGGCTCAGAGACTACGGCGCCGGTTCCGGCGAGAGAGCCCGCGAACAGCGCGCGCAGCCACAGGCCGGCCCGACCGGTGGGAAAGTTCGCCGGCAGCGACCACTGCCCCTGGGCGTCGGTGCTCGCTTCGCCGATCGTCCGCTCGCTGACGAGCTCTCCCCGGCGGCTCACGCTGCGCGCCTGCACGAGGACCGGCGCCCCGGCGATCGGGGTGCCGTCGAGAAACGACAGCCGGCCGACGAGCGCCCGACCTTCACCCGCCGCGCCGCCCGACGTTGGCGACGGGCCGCCCGCCGGCGGGGCGCTCGGCGCGGGCGAGGAGGTGAGCGCGAGCGTGGCCCGCTCCGGCCGCGGCGCCAGGCGCCTGACGCCCGCGCGGATCGACGGCAGCTCGCCGTAGAGCGCGTCGCCGGGGCAGTCGGTGGAGTCGCCGTCGCGGTGGCCCGCGATCCGCGACAGCGACACGGGGGCGTTCGCCGGGAAGCGGCTGTAGGAGGCCCCGGTGGGGCTCACCCTCACCGTCACCCGGCCCTCGGCGGGCAAGCCATGTAGGGAGAGCTTCCAGGCGAGCAGCCGTTCGAGCGCTGCTCGCGCCTGGGCGGAGATCGGCACGCTCGAGAACGAGCCGAGCACGGCCACGCCGCTCGAGGCGTAGTTGTAGCCCCCCGCATGAGCCCCCACCACAGGCTCTGAGACGCCGCCGGCGCGGGCCTCGAAGATGCGCCCGTAGAGATCGACGACGAAGTTGTAGCCGATGTCGTTCCAGCCCCGCACGTAGCGGTGGAAGGCATAGATCGCGAGCAGCATCGCCGGCACCTCGCCCGCGGTGTAGCCGTTGGGGTTCTCGGTGTGGTGCACGAAGGCCATCCGCACGGCGCCATATTCCGGCGCGACGGCCGGCGGGGCCATCCCCCCGGCCCACACCCGGCGAGCGATGATCGGCGGCTGACCCGCCCCGGCCGCCAGCACGGGCGTCACGCGTTCGAGCGCCGAGGCCTGCGCCAGCCGGCCGATCCCCGCAGCCCGCCTGCGCGCGCCCACGCCGCCACTCACGTCCACCAGGCGCATCCGCACCCCGTGGAGCGCTCCGCTCCTCACCCGAAGCTGCACGGCGGTCGCTCCCCCCGTCCACACGGGGTCGCCCAGCTGACCCTCCGCGGCGAGGGGACGGTCCGGGCCGTGCCCGTGCGCCCCCGCCGAGGCCCAGCGGCTCCAGCCACCGCCGACGGCGCGAAAGCGCAGCTCGACCGCGGCGCCGGGCGATCCCTGCCATTCGACGCCGATCAGGTCGGCCACCCGGGCGAGGTCGATCGTCCTCGCCGCCTGCGAAAGAGATCCCACCCGGCGCGCTTCGAGCACCGGCGCCGGCGGGGGAGCGAGCGCCGCCAGCAGGCCCCCGGGCCGCACGAGCCCGCCGGCCGCCGCGCCTGCGAACGAGGCGAGTAGGGACCTGCGCGTCAGCCGGCGCGCGCTCATCACCTCAACGACACGCCACCGCCGCGAATGTCGCGCCGTGCGGTCGATGAGAATCCGCTCATCGCGGCCCCGCGGCTACTCCCCGCCCGACTCCTCGGGGATCTCGAGGTCCGCCAGCTCCTCGACGAAGCCCGGATCGCCGCCGCCGGCGCCGATCCGCTCGAGCGAGGCCAGGTCGGCGTCGAACTCCTGGCCGTAGCCGCCGGTGAGGCCTTCGCCTCCCGACAGGCCGAGCTCGGCCGCGATCTCGTCCTGGTCGAGCAGCCCGACGTCGTCGATCGCGCGGGGCAGCGGCTCGGCCGGTTCGATCTCGATCCGCCGGTAGCGCTTGAGCCCCGTGGCGGCAGGTATCAGCTTGCCGATGATCACGTTCTCCTTCAGCCCGCTCAGCCGGTCGGTCTTGCCCTCGAGAGCCGCGTCGGTGAGCACCTTGGTGGTCTCCTGGAAGGAGGCCGCCGACAGGAAGGAGTCGGTGTTCAGCGAGGCCTTGGTGATGCCGAGGATGATGTCCTCGAACTGGGCGGACTCGCCGTCCTTCTCGATCACCGCGGCGTTGGTCTTGGCGAATTCGAAGCGGTCCACGAACTGTCCCGGCAGGTAGTCGGTGTCGCCCTTCTGATCGACCCGCACCTTCTTCAGCATCTGGCGCACGATCAGCTCGATGTGCTTGTCGTTGATGTCCACGCCCTGGGACTTGTAGACCTCCTGGACCTCCTTGACGAGGTACTGCTCGGTCTCGGTCCGCCCGCGAATCGCGAGCAGCTCGTGCGGGTACACCGACCCCTCGTTGAGCTGCTTACCGGCCGTGATCTTCTCACCGGCGCTCACGAACAGCCGCGTGCGCCGGGGGAAGGTGTGACGGTGCTCCTCGCCGGACTTGTCGGTGATGACGACCGTGAGCGCCTTGTCGGTCTCCTCGATCGACACCACGCCGTCGGTCTCCGCGATCTTCGCGAGGCCCTTGGGCTTGCGCGCCTCGAACAGCTCCACCACGCGCGGCAGCCCGTGGGTGATGTCCGCCCCGGCGACCCCGCCGGTGTGGAAGGTGCGCATCGTCAGCTGCGTGCCGGGCTCGCCGATCGACTGGGCCGCGATGATCCCCACGGCGTCGCCGATCTGGGCGAGCGAGCCCGTCGCCATCGCGCGGCCGTAACAGGCCTGGCAGACGCCGCTGGGCGCCTCGCACTTGAGCACCGAGCGCACCGGCACGGTGATCTCGTTGCCCTTCTCCTGGTCGTCGGCGAACGCCTGCACCATTTCGGCCAGCTCGTCGCGCGCGATTTCCGTGCCCTGCTCGGCCAGCATCCGCCCGCGCTTGGTCGTGATCGGCCTGGCGGCGACCCGCCCGATGAGCCCCTCGTTGGGCTCGCCGGCCTTGAACACCGGCATCTCGATGTGCTCCTCGGTGCCGCAGTCGGCGTCGCGCACGATCACGTCCTGGGCCACGTCCACGAGCCGTCGCGTCAGATAGCCCGAGTCTGCGGTTCGCAGCGCGGTGTCGGCGAGGCCCTTTCGCGCGCCGTGGGTCGAGATGAAGTACTCGAGCACCGACAGGCCCTCCATGAAGTTGGCCTTGATCGGCCGCTCGATGATCTCGCCCTTCGGGTTTGCCATCAGCCCGCGCATGCCCGCGAGCTGGCGGATCTGCTTGAACGAGCCACGGGCGCCCGAGTTGGCCATCATGAAGATCGGGTTGAGCGTCGCGAGGTTGGCGACCATCGCGTCGGCTACCTCGTCGGTCGCCGCGTTCCACTTCTCCACGACGGCCTCGTGACGCTCCTCCTGGGTGATCAGGCCCATGTCGTACTGATCTGAGATCTCCGCCACGAGCTTCTCGTACTTGTCGATGATCGACTGCTTCTCCGGCGGGATCACGACGTCGTTCTTGGAGATCGTGATGCCGGCCTGGGTCGCGTACTTGAAGCCGAGGTCCTTGAAGGCGTCGAGCACCAGCGAGATCGTCGTCGCCCCGTAGGTCTGCACGAGCATCTCGATCAACCGGGTCGTGTCGCGCTTCTTCATCGACTGGTTGACGAAGCTGTACTTGGAGGCGTCGAAGGAGTCTCCGAGCGCCTCCGCCAGCGCACGCTCGATGCGGTCGTTGTAGATGATCCGCCCGATCGTCGTCAGCACGTGGCCGCCCTCGCGCCCGTAGGGACGGAACTCGGCGAGGTCATGCAGCTTGCCCATGCCGCCCTCGTAGGACAGCTCCGCCTCCTGGGCGGTGCGGAACACGTGGGGCCGCGGCTCGTAGGTCGCCCTGTCGATCTTCGCGAGCTCCTCGGCCTCCGGACCGTACGTCAGGTAATAGGCACCCAGGATCATGTCCTGAGTCGGGGTGGCGAGCGGCGCCCCGTGGGCCGGCGAGAGGATGTTGTTGGAGGACAGCATCAGAATGCGCGCCTCCGCCTGGGCCTCGGCGGACAGGGGCAGGTGGACAGCCATCTGGTCGCCGTCGAAGTCGGCGTTGAAGGCGTGGCAGACCAGCGGGTGAACCTGGATCGCCTTGCCCTCCACGAGCAGCGGCTCGAACGCCTGGATGCCCAGCCGGTGCAGCGTGGGGGCGCGGTTCAGGAGCACCGGGTGCTCGTGGATGACCTCCTCGAGCACGTCCCACACCTCGCCGATCATCGAGTCGACCATCTTCTTGGCCGCCTTGATGTTCTGCGCCGACTTGCGCTCGACCAGGCGGGCCATGATGAACGGCTTGAACAGCTCGAGCGCCATGATCTTCGGCAGCCCGCACTGGTGGAGCTTCAAGTACGGGCCGGCCACGATCACCGAGCGCCCGGAGTAGTCCACGCGCTTGCCCAGCAGGTTCTGGCGGAAGCGGCCCTGCTTGCCCTTGAGCATGTCCGAGAGCGACTTCAGCGGGCGGTTGCCCGGCCCGGTCACCGGACGGCCGCGGCGGCCGTTGTCGAACAGCGCGTCGACGGCCTCCTGGAGCATGCGCTTCTCGTTGTTGACGATGATCTCAGGCGCGCCCAGGTCGAGCAGCCGCTTGAGGCGGTTGTTGCGGTTGATCACCCGCCGGTAGAGGTCATTGAGGTCGGAGGTGGCGAACCGCCCGCCGTCGAGCTGCACCATCGGGCGCAGCTCCGGCGGGATCACCGGCACGGCGTCGATCACCATCATCTCGGGCTTGTTGCCGGACTGGATGAACGCGGAGACGACCTTCAGACGCTTGACCGCGCGGGTCTGCTTCTGGCCTTTGCCGGTCTTCACCTGGTCCTCGAGCTCGATCCGTTCGGCCTGCAGGTCGACCTGTTGGAGCAGGTCGCGCACGGCCTCGGCGCCCATCCCGCCGCGGAAGTACTCGCCGAAGCCATAGGAGGAGCCGAAGCGCTCCTTCAGCTCGCGGAACGTGGTCTCGTCGTGCTCGATCTGCTTGGGCTCCATCGTCTTGAAGAGCTCCCACACGTTGCGCATCCGCTCGGCCGCGTCCTCGATGTAGGCCTCGGTGTCGGCGATGTCGGCGTCGAACGCTTTGCGCAGCTCCTTCAGAAGCTTCTCGCGCTCCTCCTCGGAGATCTTCGACAGGTTCACCTCGAGCGAGTCCGCCCACAGGTGGTCCTCGTCGTTGAAGTGGGTCTGTTTGCCGTTCTGCAGGTACTTCTCCCGGCGCTTCAGCGACTCCTGCAGCTCGAGCACCCGCTCCTCGCGCTCTGCGGCGTAGCTGTCGAGAACCTTGTTGACCTCCTTCTCGAGCGAGTCCAGGTCCTTGGCGCGCGCCTCCTCATCCACCCACGTGATGATCGACGCGGCGAAGTACAGGACCTTCTCGAGTTCCTTGGGCGCCATGTCCAGCAGGTAGCCGATCCGGCTCGGCACGCCCTTGAAGAACCAGATGTGGCTCACCGGCGCAGCCAGGTCGACGTGACCCATGCGTTCACGGCGGACCTTCGAGCGCGTGACCTCCACGCCGCAGCGCTCGCACACGATGCCCTTGTAGCGCACGCGCTTGTACTTGCCGCAGTAGCACTCCCAATCCTTGGTGGGCCCGAAGATGCGCTCGCAGAACAGGCCGTCCTTCTCAGGCTTCAGCGTGCGGTAGTTGATGGTCTCCGGCTTGATCACCTCGCCCGAGCTCCAGCTGCGGATCTGCTTGGAGGAGGCGAGGCTGATCTCGATGGCGTCGAAGTTGTTTATGTCAATCATGTCTGTCTAGCTTTCGCTCGCGGGTGAAACGGGAAATTGGCGTCCTGCTCATCTGGCGTCCGGGCGACCCGATGCTGCTCCACGCCCTCTGCGGCCGATGCTCGCGTGCTGCGGCCGCTCTCGCCCCCTCCGTGGGGCGAGGTCCAACCTCGAGGCCTACGTCTCGGCCACCTTCTCCTCGGACTCGCCGTTCACAAGCTCCTCGATGTCCCCGATGTCGAGCTCCTCGTCGGCGGCCACCTCGTCGTCGGCCGCCGCCGCCAGGCCATCCGAGTCGGGCTCGGAGCCGTTTTCAGCCGCCTCGCCGGCGTCGGTCGCGTCCTCGCCGTCGATCTCCTCGTCGGCCGCGTCGCCGGCCAGCGCACGCACGCCCGAGAGATCGATGCCGAGCTCCTCGGCCGCGCGCAACAGGTCGTCGTCTTCGTCTCGCATCTCGGTGCGCTGGCCTTCCTCGGACACCACGTTCACGTCGAGCGCCAGCGACTGCATCTCCTTCAGCAGCACTTTGAAGGACTCCGGCACCGAAGGCTCGGCGATGTTCTCGCCCTTGACGATCGCCTCGTAGGCCTTCACGCGGCCGATCGTGTCGTCGGACTTGATCGTGAGCATCTCCTGCAGGGTGTAGGCGGCGCCGAAGGCCTCGAGCGCCCAGACCTCCATCTCGCCGAAGCGCTGACCGCCGAACTGCGCCTTGCCGCCCAGCGGCTGCTGGGTGACGAGCGAGTAGGGACCCGTCGAGCGCGCGTGGATCTTGTCGTCGACCAGGTGCAGGAGCTTCAGGATGTACATGTAGCCAACGGTCACCTGTTCTGCAAAAGGCTCGCCCGTGCGACCGTTGAACAGCGTCATCTTGCCCGAGGCCTGCTCGCCGTCGCGGCGGGACTTGTCGATGTCCATGCGGATGCGCCCGGTGTGGGCGTCCTGCCACTTGACCAGCGCGTGGTCGACGTCGGCGACCGTCGCCCCGTCGAACACGGGCGTGGCCACGTACACGCGGCCGTTGCCGCCGTCGGCGTGCGCTTCCTTGTAGGCCTCGGTCGAGTCGTCATACCAGCCCTGCGCGGCGACCCACCCCAGGTGGGTCTCGAGGATCTGGCCGACGTTCATCCGCGAGGGCACCCCCAGCGGGTTGAGGATCACGTCCACCGGCGTGCCGTCCTCGAGGAACGGCATGTCCTGCTGGTCCACGATCTTCGAGATCACACCCTTGTTGCCGTGGCGGCCCGCGAGCTTGTCGCCCTCGGAGATCTTGCGCTTCTTGGCGACGAACACGCGCACCAGGTCGTTGACGCCCGGCGGCAGGTCGTCGCCGGCGTCGCGGCTGAACGTCTTGACGTCGATCACCACGCCGCCCTCGCCGTGCGGAACCTTCAGCGAGGTGTCGCGCACCTCGCGCGCCTTCTCCTTGAAGATCGCCCGGATCAGCTTCTCCTCGGCGGTCAGCTCGGTCTCGCCCTTGGGCGTGACCTTGCCGACGAGCAGGTCGCCGGAGATCACCTCGGCGCCGACGCGGACGATCCCGCGGTCGTCGAGGTTGCGCAGCGACTCCTCCGAGCGGTTGGGGATGTCGCGCGTGATCTCCTCCTCGCCGAGCTTGGTCGTGCGGGCGTCGATCTCGTACTCCTCGATGTGGATCGAGGTGAGCTCGTCATCCTGCACCAGTCGCTTGGAGAGGATGATCGCGTCCTCGAAGTTGTAGCCCTCCCAGGACATGAAGGCGACCATCAGGTTCTTGCCGAGCGCCATCTCGCCGCGGTCGGTCGAGGAGCCGTCCGCAAGCACGTCGCCCGCCTTGACCTTCTGCCCGCTCGTCACGCGCGGCTTGTGGTGGATCAGGGTGCCCTGGTTGGAGCGCATGAACTTCTGCAGCTCGTACTCCTGCTTGCCGCCCGAGCCCTGCACGACGACCTGGTCGGCATCTACGTAGTCGACCGTGCCGCCCTCGCCGGCCAGCAGCACGTCACCGGTGTCGAGCGCGGCGCGTCGCTCCATGCCCGTGCCCACCAGCGGAGCGTCCGCCTTCAGCAGGGGCACCGCCTGGCGCTGCATGTTCGATCCCATCAGCGCCCGGTTGGCATCGTCGTGCTCGAGGAAGGGGATCATCGCGGTGGCGACCGACCAGATCTGCTCCGGCGAGACGTCCACCAGATCGACGTCCTTGGGACCCACCGTCACGTACTGGCCGGCCTGCGTGCGGCAGAGGATCTCAGAGCCCTTCAGCCGGCCGGTCTTGGGGTCCACGGGCGTGTTCGCCTGGGCGATCAACAGCTCCTCTTCCTGGGTGGCGTCCAGCCGGTTGATGCGATCGGTGACCACCCCGTCCTCGACCACCCGGTAGGGCGTCGTCACGAACCCGTACTCGGAGACCTCGGCGAAGGAGGAGAGCGAGCCGATCAGCCCGATGTTCGGTCCCTCGGGGGTCTCGATCGGACACATGCGCCCGTAGTGGGTCGGGTGCACGTCGCGCACCTCGATCGGCGCGCGCTCGCGCGTGAGCCCGCCGGCGCCGAGCGCCGACAGACGGCGACGGTGGGTGAGCCCGGCGAGCGAGTTGGTCTGGTCCATGAACTGCGACAGCTGCGAGGAGCCGAAGAACTCCTTCAGCGCGGCCACCACCGGCCGGATGTTGATGATCGTCTGCGGCGTGATCGTGTCGGCGTCCTCGGTCGTCAGGCGCTCGCGCACGACTCGCTCCATGCGGTAGAGCCCGATGCGGAAGGCCTCCTGGATCAGCTCCCCCACGGTGCGCAGGCGACGGTTGCCGAAGTGCTCGTACTCGTCCAGGTGCTCGGCGACCGGCTCGCGCGGCATGCTCATCGCCTCGGCCGCATAGTCCTTGATTTCGGTCTCCGGGTCCTCCGGCAGGCCGAGCCGCTTGGGCAGGAGCACGAGCTCCTTGACCAGCGCGAGGATGTCGTCGTGGGTGAGCGTGCGGGTGTCGATGTCGACATCCAGGCCCAGCCGCGAGTTCAGCTTGTAGCGACCCACACGCGTGAGGTCGTAGCGCTTGGGGTCGAAGAACAGCTGGTTGAGCAGCGCCTTGGCGTTGTCGACGCTCGGCGGCTCGCCGGGACGCTGCTTCTTGAACAGCTCGATCAGCGCGCCCTCTTCGCTGCGGGTGATCTCGGTGTCGGCCTCGATCGTGTTGCGGATGTACAGCGAGTTGTCGAACAGCCGCAGGATCTCCTCGTCGCTCGAGTAGCCCATCGCGCGCAGCAGCACCGTCACCGGCAGCTTGCGCTTGCGGTCGATGCGGACGAAGACCTTGCCTTTCTTGTCGATCTCGAGCTCCAGCCAGGAGCCGCGGGCGGGCATCAGGTTGGCGATGAACACCTGCTTCTCGCGGTCCTTGGGCTCCATCAGGTAGGCCCCGGGCGAACGCACGAGCTGGGTGACAACCACCCGCTCGGTTCCGTTGATGACGAAGGTGCCGCGCTCGGTCATCCAGGGGAAGTCCCCCATGAACACCGACTGCTCGCGGATCTCACCGGTCTCCCGGTTGATGAAAGCGACCGTGACGGTCAGCGGACGGGCATAGGTCAGATCCTTCTCGCGGCACTGGTCCAGCGAGGCGACCGGCTCATCGAAGGTGAACTCGCCGAACTGGACCGCCAGGTTGCCGGTGTAGTCCTCGATTGGCGAGATGTCGTCGATCGTCTCGCGCAGACCGCCCTTCTCGGGGTCGGTCAGCCACGTAAACGAGCGGCGCTGTATGTCGATGAGGTTGGGTACGTCAACGGTCTTCTTGAGGCGCGCGAAGCTTCGGCGCGTCCGGAGAGCATCTGCAGCGGCCAAGAAACGACTCCTTCGGAGGGCATGAAACGGGCAGAGGAGGGCGCCGAAGCGCGACTCGTAAAGATAGCACAGGCTATCGGCGCCCTCAAGGGGCTGCCAGCGCTCACGGACCCCGCCCCTCGACGATCGCGTATGTGGCGCGACGTCGTACCTTGAAAGCGGCTGCGGCTATTGACCAGCGCGCGACACTTTACCGGAAAATCCGCCCAATTGTTAGCGGTACATAAAGACGGGCCCCGCGCTCGCGGGGCCCGTGTCAGCGCGGAGGGCTGAGGCGGCCGGCCCCGCCGGCCCGCCGGGGTCTATTTGACCTCGACCTTGCCACCGGCCTCCTCGAGTTCCTGCTTGAGCTTGTCGGCCTCCTCGCGTTCGATGCCCTCCTTGACCGGCTTGGGAGCCTCGTCGACGAGCGCCTTGGCCTCTTTCAGGCCGAGCCCGGTGGCCGCGCGCACGACCTTGATCACCTGGATCTTCTTGTCACCGGCCTCGGTGAGGACAACGTCCACGGTGCCCTGTTCTTCTTCCTCGCCGCCGCCGGCATCGCCGCCGCCGGGGGCCGCCGCCGCAGCCGGCGCCGCTACCGCCGCGGCCGACACGCCGAACTCCTCCTCGAGCGCCTTGATCCGCTCGGCGAGCTCGAGCACCGAGATGCCCTTGAGCTCCTCGATCCAATCCTGTGTGCTGGTAGCCATCTTGGTCAGTCCTCCTTGGTGGGATTCGCATCGGCGCTGTCGGGCTGGTCCTGCGCCGAAGCGTCCGCCTGGTTGTCTTCGTCTTTTGCCTGCTCCTCGGCCGGCTCAGCCTGGTCCTCGGGAGCCCCGTCGGACGCCGCCTCGACGGGCGGCTCCTCGGCGGTGGCCTCCTGCGCAGCCGGCTCCTCGGCGGTGGCCTCCTCCGCCGCCGGCTCCTCGGCAGCTGGCTCCTCCACGGCGGGCGCGTCGGCCGGCGTCTCGGCCGCCGGCTCCCCGGCCGGTGTCTCAGGCGGGGCCTCCTCCGCCGGTGCGGCCGGCGCGGCACCCGCGGGGATCTCGCCCGACTCCTTCTTCTCGCGAACCTGTCCGAGCGCCGAGGCCAGGCCGCCGAGCAGCGCGGACATCGTGCGCACGAGACCGCTGACCGGAGAAGCGATCACGCCGACCAGCTGACCGTAGAGCACGTCGCGGGCGGGCAGGCGGGAGAGCGCCCGAATCTGGTCGACGTCGAGCATGTTCCCTTCCATCAGCCCACCCTTGAAGGGCAGCAGCTGGGTCGCGCGGGCGTAGTCGGCAATCGCTTTGGCGGCCGTCGCGACATCGCCGCGCACGAACGTCAGCGCGGTCGGGCCCGCCAGGAAGTCGTTGAGCGTCGCTGCCCCGACCTGGTCGGCGGCGCGTTCGGTGAGCGAGTTCTTGACGACCTTGAAGGTCGCATCCCCCTCGCGCAGCTTGGAGCGCAACTCGGCCGCCTGGGCCACCGAGATACCGCGGTAGTCGACGGCGAAGATCGCCTGTGATCCGTCTATCTGGGCGGCGATCTCGGCGATCGCCGCTGCCTTCTGGTCTCGGTTCATCTATTCCGTCGCTCTCAAGTACTCGTTGTGCCCACCTGCAGGCAGACGAGAGAGAGCGAGCTTTGAACCGCGTCCCCTCGCTCCAACCTGCCTCGGTCTTCTCCGCCGATCACAGATCGAACGGCGGCGCCGAGGGTCTCGGGCGGTGCGTTTGGTTGGTGGCAGTGTAGTGATTTGCGCGAGCCCGCACGCACACCCGGCGATCGGGCGGGTCCGGCCCAGCGCACCTACGCGGCGACGTTCGCCGCGGGCGCCTCCTCGACGATGTCACGCGTGCGGCCCGAGTCGACCTTTACGCCGGGGCCCATGGTCGAGGCCAGCGTGATCGAGTGCAGGTAGCGACCCTTCGCGACGGAGGGCTTGGCGCGAATCAGCTCCTCGATCACGGCGGCGTAGTTCTCGAGCAGCTGGCGCTCGGGGAAGCTCGCCTTGCCGATCACCAGGTGCACGATGGCGGTGCGGTCGGTGCGGTACTCGACCTTGCCCGACTTGGACTCCTCGACGGCCTTGGCGACGTCCATCGTCACCGTGCCCACCTTCGGGTTGGGCATCTTGCCCGACGGCCCGAGCACCCGGCCGAGGCGTCCCACGATCGACATCATGTCCGGCGTGGCGATGACGACGTCGAACTCGTCGAAGCCCTCCTCGATCTGCTTTGCCAGATCCTCGCCGCCCACGATGTCGGCGCCGGCCTGCTCCGCTTCGCTCACCTTCTCGCCCTGGGCGAACACGGCGATCTTGACATCCTTGCCGAGGCCGTTGGGCAGCCCGATCGTGCCGCGCAGCTGCTCGTCGGCGTGCCGCACGTTCAGGCCGGTGCGCACATGCACCTCGATCGACTCGTCGAACTTCGCGTTGGCGAGGCTGCGCACGAGCGCCACGGCCTCGGCCGGCTGATACTCGCGCTCGCGATCGACCTTCGTCAGGTCATCGGCGTAGCGGCGTCCGTGGTGAGAGCTCATGACGCGACGTCCACTCCCATGGAGCGCGCCGTCCCGGCGATGATCTTCGCCGCCTGGTCGACGTCGTGGGCGTTCAGATCGTCCAGCTTGCGCTCGGCGATCTCGCGCAGCTGGGCCTGGGTGATCGTGCCGACCTTCGTGCGGTTGGGCTCCCCCGAGCCCTTCGGGATTTTGATGGCCTGACGGATCAGCACGGCCGCGGGCGGGGTCTTGGTGATGAAGGTGAACGAGCGGTCCTCATAGACCGTGATCACAACCGGGATCACCGTCCCCGTTTCGCTCTGGGTCTGCGCGTTGAAGGCCTTGCAGAACTCCATGATGTTGATGCCGTGCTGGCCCAGCGCAGGACCCACCGGCGGGGCGGGACTCGCCTGCCCGGCGTTCGCCTGCAGCTTAATCGTCGTCAGAACCTTCTTGGCCATCTCTAAGTCAGCTTATCTGTGGTCGTGGTGCGAGGTAATCGAAACGCTTAGTCGGGGAACCGGGCGTCTGAGCGGGTCGAGGATCAAGCGAGGCAAGGACGCAGTGAGCGAAGTGTGCCGGACCGGGAGACACTCGCTGTCGCTCGCATCCCCGAACCGGCCAGCACACGAGCGATCGAGGACGCCGCCTCGCGCAGGTCATCGGCCCGCTCAGAGCTTCTTTACTTGGTCGAATTGGACTTCCACGGGAGTCTCGCGGCCGAAGATTGATACCAGCACCTTCAGCCGCGCCGCGTCCTCGTTGATCTCGGAGATCTCCCCGGAGAAGTCCGACAGCGGCCCGGAGACCACCTTGACGGACTCGCCGATCGTGAACTGGGCGCGGGTGCGGGTCGCCGTTGCGACCTCCTTGTGGAGCAGCCGGTCGACCTCGACCTGGGTGAGCGGCACGGGCTCCTGGGAGGCGCCCACGAAGCCGGTCACCCCGGGGGTGCCCTTGACGACGCCCCAGGAGTCCTCGTTGAGCTCCATGTTCACGAGCACATATCCGGGCATGGTGCGCTTCTCCACGGTGATCTTCTGGTTGTCCTTCATCTCCGAGACGGCTTCGGTGGGCACCACGACGCTGCGCACGGCCCGCTGCTGCCCGAGCGACACCACGCGGTGTTCGAGGTTGTCTTTGACCTTGTTCTCATGGCCGGAATAGGTGTTGACTACGTACCAACGAAACATTCAGGCCTCACAGGATGAATTCGACGACTTCTTTGGCGACATAGTCGGCCAGGCCCAGATACAGGCCGGCGATCGCCACGAAGCCGAGCACGACTGCCGTCGCCTGGGTGACCTGCCGGCGATCTGGCCACTGCACCCGTTGAAGCTCGGCCCAGCTGGCGCGGAGAAAGCCGATCGCGCGGCTGCCGCCCCGCAGGGGAGCGCCGGACGCCTGCTCGGGGGTGACGCCGCCGTCGTCGCCCCCGCCACCGCCACGGCCGCCCGCCGCGCCGCCGGTTCCGGACGGCCCGCCGCGGCCGGGGCCGGACGGCCCGCCGGCCTCCTGGATTTCATCCGCGCTGAGATCGCCCTCGAGCTCGGCCTCGGTCTCGATTTCACTCTCCGAGAGCGTGTTGGGTTCGTCTGAGAGGGTGTCGGGCTCGGCGGGAACACCGCCGGCGCCCGCGACGAGGGCGGCGTCGAACTCGTCGACGTCGCCGGACGCGTGGTCGAGTGCGCCCGGGAGGTCCGCGCGGACGGGCTGGGCCGGCAGGATCCCCGGCGCTGCGCTCGTCTCGTCGAAGGCAGGCGGCGCCCCGGAGGCACTGCTCCGGCCGGATGCCGCCGCCCGCCGATCGCGGCGTTGCTTTGCACGTTTACGGTCACGGGCCACAGCTGCGCTCCGGCGCTAGCGGGTCTCCCGATGGCTGGTGTGCTTGCGGCACCAGCGACAGTACTTGCGCAGGCTGATTCGATCAGGGTTGTTGCGCTTGCTCTTGTTGGTCTGGTAATTGCGATGCTTGCACTCCTCGCAGGCGAGGGTGATAGCGATTCGAACGTCTCCACGGGCCATGTGGGAAATCCCTGCGTCGTTGTGGTAGCGGCTCCGGGCGAAGAAAAACCCCGCCCAGGCGCGAGGTCAGAGCAGTCTAGCGCGCTCGCGCCGCCGGGGCCATTGCGATCATCGCAGCCGTGGCCTGACGCGAAACGGCCAACGCCGGGCTCGCGAGCGCCGCTCCATCGATCCAGAGAAGGAGGCACCCGATCATGCACCTGCCCGAGCCGATCCCGGCGAGCGTTCACGACGAGACGTTCGCCGGCGTCACCTACCACATACGGGGCGAACTGGTACCCGAGCTGCAGGTCGAGATCTCAGGGCGGGCGGTGATGTTCGAGCATCACGTGCTGCTCTGGAAGCAGACCCAGCTCGACATCGAGCTGAAGAAACTGCCCGGGGCGATGAAACGCAAGATCGCCGGCCTCGAGTTCTTCGTGACGCGCACCTCGGGCTCGGGACGGATCGCCTTCTCGCGCGACTCGCCGGGCCAGTGCGTGCCGATGCACCTCAGCCAGGGCGAAGGCCTCGACGTGCGCGAGCACCAGTTCGTCGCCGCGACCGACAACCTCGACTACAGCTTCGAACGCATCAAGGGCGTCCAGAACATGGTGCTCGGCGGCTCGGGCTTCTTCATGGACAAGTTCCGCGCCACCGAGGGGGACGCGCTCGTGTGGCTGCACGGCCACGGCAACGTGTTCCTCGTCACCCTCGACGAGGGCGAGCAGCTCGACGTGGAGGCCGGCGGCTGGCTCTACAAGGACCCCACGGTCAAGCTCGAAGCGGTGACGATGGGGCTGAAGACCGGCATCATGGGCGGCGGCGGGAAGCTCACCTGGAACCGCTTCACCGGTCCCGGGCGCCTCGCGATCCAGACGATGTTCATCGCGCCGCTCGAGGGGGGCGACATGAGCAATGCCCAGGCGGCAACCGCCGGCGGCCTCGCCGGAGCGCTGATCGGGGGATTGACGCGCGGCTGAGGCGGAGAGAGATTTTCATGGGCCCGCCTTGGAGGGCGGGCCGGCCGTTTACTCGTACAGCGTGAAGGCGGCCAGGATCACGTACAGGGCGACGAGCGCCCAGCCCTCGAATTCGGCGGCCTCGCCGTCGCCGGTGACCTGCCAGACCGACAGCGCCGTCAGGGCGAGCGCCCCGATGTAGACGGGCGCCAGGGCGAACGTGAGCGTGGTCGCCAGCGCGAACGAGACGAGCACGAGCAGCGGGAACAGAAAGGCGGCGATCTGGGCCACGGAGTTCTTCACCACGGAGATCGCCAGGTCCGAGCGGCCCTTCCAGGCAAGCGCCAGCCCGGCCGTGTTCTCGACGGCGTTGCCCGCGATCGCCACGATCACGAGACCCGCGAAGGCCTGGGTGAGGTTGAGCTCCCGGATCGCGGGCTCGAGGCCGTTGATGAACCAGTCCGAGACGAACGCAGATGCCCCGCCGGCCACGATCAGCAGCGTGAGCGTGAACGCGAGGCTCAGGCGCGGCCCCTCGCGGCCGGTCTCGGAAGGCTCCCCGGCGCCGGGAGCGGCGTCCGCTTCGGCGGCGGAGGCTTTCGAGCCCACTTCGAGGGCGGCCTCAGCTCCGGGGGCGATGTCGGAGCGCAGGTAGGGCACGACCCAAGTCAGGTAGACGACGAGCAGGCAGATCGCTCCGACGACGGAGATCGAGTTGACGTGATGGCTCGCTGGGTCGTGCGAGCTGAGCGAGAGGCCGAGGAGCACGATGATGAAGACGGTCACCAGCAAAAGCGTGGCGGTGTCCCGCGGCAGCCGGTGGGAGAAGCGCATCATGCCGTCGGGAGCCCGCCGGGCGCCCACGACGATCACCAGGCCGAGGACCAGCAGGGCGTTCGCGAGTATCGAGCCCACGATCGCCGTCTGGGCCACCACTAGCTCGCCCTTCTGCAGGGCGAAGATCACCACGAACAGCTCGGGCAGGTTGCCGAGCGTCGACTGCAGCATGCCGGTCACCCCCGGACCGAAGCGCTCCCCGAGCTGCTCGGTCGCGAACGACACCACCCAGGCCAGGCCCGCCAGGGCGAGCGTGGCGAGCGCGAAGCGGGGCACGGCGGCCCAGGCGCCGTAGTTCGCCGCACCCGCGAGCGCCGTGAGAATCGCGGTCACGAGCAGCGCGAAGCGCTCGAGACGGGTCAACACGGACATCGCCGGCGAGCATAGTCCCCGGTCAGGACCCCGGTTCGAACCCACGGCCGGCGCCCTACACGACGCTCGCGGCCCACCCGGCCGGAAGGCCGGCGATCAAAGAGAAAACGACCTCAGTGGCTCTCGAGCACGCGGTCGATCAGGCCGTAGTCGCGGGCCTGATCGGCCGAGAAGAAGCGGTCGCGCTCCATGTCGGCGCGCACCTCCGCGGTGGGCTTGCCCGTGTGCTCCGCGTAGATCTCGTCGATGCGCTCGCGCACGTTGAGGATCTCCCGCGCGTGGATCTCGATGTCCGTCGATTGCCCCTGAAAGCCCGCGGAGGGCTGGTGGATGAGGATCCTCGAGTTCGGCAGCGCGGCCCGCTTGCCTTTCGTGCCGCCGGCCAGCAGCAGCGAGCCCATCGACATCGCCACGCCCACGCACATCGTGCTGATGTCGGGCTTCACGAACTTCATCGTGTCGTAGATCGCGAGCCCCGAGTAGATGCTGCCGCCGGGCGAGTTGATGTAGATGGAGATGTCCTTTTCCGGATCCTCGCTCTCCAGGTGCAGCAGCTGGGCGACCACCAGGTTCGCGATCTGGTCGTCGATCGGCGTGCCCAGGAAGATGATCCGCTCGTTGAGCAGCCTCGAGTAGATGTCGAACTCGCGCTCGCCCCGGGCGGTGCGCTCGATGACCATCGGAATCAGTGGCATTCACGCCACCCTAGCGCGCGGCTCGCGCTGGCCGTATGTCCGAGTTGAAGGGCCGCCGGTCGGGGTAGCAGGATGGACGACGATGAACCTGCCGGTGGCCCCCAAGCTCCTACCCCACCCCCCGCGCCGGGCGATCGCCGTCTGCGCCCTGATCTCGGCGCTCGCCGCGGTGGCGCCCGCGGTGGCGATGACGAGCCACGCCGGCTGGCCCCCCGACCAGCACCTCGTGATGGACCGCGGCCCCGCGGGCCGCGAGAACGTTCTGCGGGGGCTCGGCGGCCGGCACAACTACCTGCTGGGCGGCTACGGCGACGACACGATCTACGGCGGCGCCGCGGGCGATGTCATCTGGGGTGACTACCACCCCTCCGGCTGGCCCTCCTTCCAGGTCGCGGTGATCCACGCCGGCGACGGGCGCAACGTGATCTACGCGAACGACACCCTCAACTACGTCTGGACCGGAACCAATCCCGCCACCGTCGTCCACGTGCACGAGAACGGCGGCATCGTGCACTGCGAAAACGCCAACATCGTCGTCTTCACGAGCCGCAGGGCCCTCCCCCATTACAAGCTCGAGGGCTGCAGGCGCATCAGCTTCTACTCCGTCGGCTACTGATCAGACGTTGACCGAGCGCATGCCCTGGGGGTCGTAGCGCTCGCCGGCGGCCGCGGGGACCGCCTCGGCGATCCGCTCGACCTCCTCCTCGCTCAGCTCGACCTCCGCCGCGGCGAGGTTCTCCTCCAGGTAGCCGACCCGCTTGGTCCCCGGGATCGGCACCACGTGCTCACCGCGATGCAGCACCCAGGCGAGCGCCAGCTGGCCCGGCGTGACGCCCTTCTCGGTCGCCAGCTCCCTGACCCGCTCCGCCAGCTTGAGGTTCTCCTGGAGGTTCTCGCCGGTGAAGCGGGGGCCGTAGCGGCGGAAGTCGTTCTCGTCGAGCTCATCGGGCGAGCTGAAGCGTCCCGACAGGAAGCCCCGGCCGAGCGGCGAGTAGGCGACGAGCGCGATGCCCAGCTCGTTGAGCGTGGGCAGGATCTCGGGCTCGACGTCGCGCGTCCAGAGCGAGTACTCGCTCTGCACGGCGGTGATCGGGTGCACGGCGTGCGCCCGGCGGATCGTCTCGGCGCTCGCCTCCGAGAGGCCCAGATGGGTGACCTTGCCCTGCTCGACGAGCTCCGCCATCGCCCCCACCGTCTCCTCGATCGGCGTGCTCGGATCGACGCGATGCTGGTAGTAGAGATCGATCTGCTCGACTTTCAGCCGCCTGAGCGACCCCTCGCAGGCCTTGCGCACGTAGTCGGCGCTGCCGTCGATCGAGCGCACGGGAGGGCCGCCCCCCTCGCCCGGCTCGATCCTGATACCGAACTTGGTGGCCAGGAAGACCTCCGGCCGGCGACCGGCGATGGCCCGCCCGACCAGTTCCTCGTTGGTGTGCGGCCCATACAGGTCGGAGGTGTCGAGGAAGTTGCAGCCCAACTCCAGCGCACGCTTGATCGTGCGCTCCGCCTCTGCTTCATCGGTGGCTCCGTAGAACGCGGACATGCCCATGCAGCCCAGGCCGATCGCCGAGACCTCGGGGCCTCCCGGTCCGAGGGTGCGTTTGCGCATCGCTCTCTTCCTTCCCTTGAGGTTGACCGGCGGGGCTGCGACCGGAGGAGCCCTCGGCTCGACCGCGAGCAGCCATCCGCGACGGCTCCGGGTATACCAGCCTTCGCCCGCCGGACCGGCGGTATTGTGCTGGAGGTGTTCCCCCTGAACCTCCCCAACGTGCTCACGGTGCTACGCATCATGCTCGTGCCGGCGCTCGTCGTGGCGCTGCTCGGCAACACGCCGGACGGCGACGTGATCGCGGCGGTGGTCTTCGCGCTGGCCTCGCTAACCGACTTCGTGGACGGCTACCTCGCGCGCGCCCGCGACTCGATCACGACGTTCGGCAAGCTGATGGACCCGCTCGCCGACAAGCTCCTGGTCGTCGCGGCGCTGATCTCGCTGGTCTCGCTGCACAGGCTGGCCGCCTGGGTGGCGATGGTGATCATCACCCGCGAGCTCGCCGTCACGGTGCTTCGGCTGGGAGCCACCCAGGCGGGGGTGGTAATGGCGGCGAGCACCTTCGGCAAGATCAAGACCTGCCTGCAGATCGTCACGATCCTCGCGGTGATCGCCGTGCACGGCCAACCGCTGTGGCTCTCCCTGCTGCTCTACCTCACGGTCGTCGTCACCGTCGCCTCCGGCCTGGACTACTTCTTCGGGGTCCGCCGGCGCATCCAGCAGGCGCAGGCGCCCTCCGCGGGCTGAGCCGACCCGCCGTCTCGGCTAGGGCCGCCCCGGCCGCCCGGCGGCGAGCCACTCCTCGAGGCTCGTCTGGCGGGCGAAGGGCGCGCCGGAGTCGATCTCCGAGCGCAGCTCTGAGAGCAGCCCATGGCGCTCTGCGACCACGTTGTGCTGGTGGATCGTCTCGAGGTTCTCCTGGTGCGCGGAGACGAAGCTCTGGCCGTCGAGCTCCGGAAAGCGGTCCACCACCCCGGCGATCATCTCGCGCACGCAGTCCTCGACGAAGCGCGGGCGGCGGTGGGCCTTTTCCACGACCTCGACCTCGTCCGAGCGCTTCATCAGCTCGTAGATCTCGGAGGACATGCTCGCCTCGGCGATCGCCAGCAGCACGGAGGCGTCGATCGTCGCGGCGCAATCCTCCAGGCAGCCGACCTGCAGCGTGGCGAGGCCACGCTGGTTGTGGGTGGCGACCGGCACCCGCTCGAGGATGCGCTCGATCTGCTCCTGCTCGAAGCCGTCGCCGCGCAGCCGCTCGGCCGCGCGGGCGGCCACGAGCTCCTGGGCGCAGGGGCAGGCGGTCATGCCGGTGGCCGACACCCCCACCACCCGCCGCGTGCCGTGCTCGTAGGCGACCGCCCGCCCGTGCAGGGTGTAGATCTCCTGCGTGAGCACGCCCGAGGCCGGCGCCGGCTTGTGCTCGGGGTAGCGGGCGGCGATCGTCACCTCCGCGCGCTCGGCGCCCTGGCGCGAGCGGACGAGCTCGGCGATGTGCTGGGCGAGCGTCTCGGCGCGAAACGGCGACTCGCCGAGCACGACCTCGCCGATCGCCTCGTTGACCACCTCGTCGAACCGCGACATGTGCGCGCCCTTCTGCTCGCTGCTGAGGTCCACGAAGCAGTCGAGCCGCGCGAAGAACAGCTCGTCGCGGATCCGAACCACCTTCTCGACCCCCGTGACCCCCACCCGCGAGAGCCCCACCGCCACTTCCGGCCGGCGTGCCTGCACGTCGTCGCCGGCGCCGCGGGCGGCAGAGGCCGTCGGTGTGGGCCGTGTCACCTGCACCCCGGCTAGCCTAGCGCGCGCGACAACGCGGCTCCCCGACCGCCGATTCTGGTATCACTTCGCACTCAACTCGTCGAGTCCGCCTCATGATGAGGTGTCGGTTCGAGCCTTGGGGGGTGCAGTTGAGCGACATGCAGGAGGGATTGATGGTCGCTACGGAGACAGCCGTGGTCGAGCTCGAGGGCCTGAGGGCCCCGCTCGCCGAGGACGTGCTGCCGCTGCGCTCCCGCTTTCAGGACCTGCGCAAGGGCGACGTCGAGCTGACGGTCGAGCCGAGCCTCGACTCGCTGCGGCTGTACCTGCGCTCGATCGGCCGCGTCCCCCTGCTCACCCCCGAGGAGGAGGTGTCGCTCGCAAAGCGCATCGAGCGCGGCGACATCCGGGCCAAGGAGCACATGGTCGAGGCCAACCTGCGGCTGGTCGTGTCGATCGCCAAGGGCTACGTCGGCCGGGGGCTCACCTTCCTCGACCTGATCCAGGAGGGATCCTTGGGGCTGATCAGGGCGGTCGAGAAGTTCGACTACCGCCGCGGCTTCAAGTTCTCGACCTACGCCACCTGGTGGATCCGCCAGGCGGTCACCCGCGCGATCGCCGACAAGGGCCGCACGATCCGCATCCCCGTGCATATGGTCGAGCGACTCAACAAGCTCATGCACGCCGAGCGCCAGCTGATCCAGCACCTCGGTCGCGAACCGACCGTCGCCGAGATCGCCGCCGAGCTCGAATGGCCGGTGCCGGAGGTGCGCGACGTGATGCGCCTCGCGCAGCAGCCCGTGTCGCTCGAGAAGCCGGTCGGCGAGGAGGACGACTCGGCGCTGGCCGACTTCGTCGAGGACGTCTCCGCCGAATCGCCATTCGAGATCGCCTCCGAGGCCCTGCGCAGGGAGAACATCACCCGCGTGCTGGCCTCGCTGCCCCGCCGCGAGCGCGAGGTCATCGAGCTGCGCTACGGCATCGTCGGCGGACGTCCGCGCACCCTGGAGGAGGTCGGCCGCGCCTTCAACATCACCCGCGAGCGGGTCCGCCAGATCGAGAGCCGCACGCTCAAGAAGCTCCAATCGCTGCCCGAAGCCCAGCAGCTGCGCGAGGCCTCCTGAGCCGCGAGCAGGCGACCGGCGACCGCCTGCGGCGAGTCCCTGCGCGCGGGATGGGCAGGCCCTAGACTGACGATCGCCCCGGCGGGGTTCCCGAGCGGTCAAAGGGGACGCGCTGTAAACGCGTTGGCTCTGCCTTCGCAGGTTCGAATCCTGCCCCCGCCATAGGTTGCCGCGCCACGCGGGTCTGCTCGGGCGATCTACTCCTGGGCGAGCGCGGGCAGCTCATCGGCGAGCGCCGAGTGGGCGTGCGCGTCATGTGTTCCAGGTCGCAGTCCGAGCTGGTCGCCCACGCGCCACAGCAGCTTGAGCAGCTGCTCGCGCTCCTGGCCGCTGAGGTCCGCGCACAGCTCCTGCTCGAGCTCGCTGGCGAGCGCGAAGGCGCGCTCGAGCAGCTCGCGCCCTGCGGGGGTGAGATGGAGCTCGCGGGTGCGCCGGTCGTGCGGGTTGTGCCGGCGTTCGAGCAGCGCTCGAGCTTCCAGGGCGTCCACGAACGCGACCATGCGACTGGGCGGTATCTGGAGCATCTCCCCGATCGCCTGCTGGGACTGGCCCTCGGCGGCGCCGACCGCGCGCAGCAGCGCGAACTCGCGCGGCTCGAGCTCGAGCGGCGCGAGCGTCTGGCTGAAGCGCCTGGCGACCGCATGGCCGATCGAGGAGACCGTGAAGCCGACCACGCGAAAGGGCATCGCGGCCGACAGCGTGGCCGGCGGGCCCTCCTGATTCCCCGGGATGCTCTCCCCCCGCTCTACCCCACCCTCGATCTTCACACGATGATCATAGCCCGTCGGAACGACTTATGGTATAGATTATTCTGATCGGAACCATTTCTCCAGCGAACCACCGCGCAGTGGACTCGCAACCACCGCGTGGTGCGATGAGTTTCCAGGCCGACGAGCGGTCTTAGGCGTAGTTCGTACCAATCAGGCGTCGGCGGGGCCGGCGCGATGGAAAGGAAGGGACAAATGGCATCGCTAACCCGCTGGGTCCTCGCCCACAAGCGCACCGTGGTGGTCTTCTGGGTGCTCCTGACGCTCGTCGGCATGGCCTCGGCCGGGTCGGCGACCAAAGCGCTCAAACAGAAATTCTCGGTGCCGGGCAAGGAAGGCTGGGTGACCAACCAGCAGATCGCGCGGAACTTCCATGGCACCGGCGGCAACAGCGCTCCGTTGCTGGCCGTGGTCACGCTGCCCGCCGGTCGTTCCGTCAGCTCGGCGGGCGTTCAGAGCGGGTTGCGAGCGGTCGAATCGCGCCTCGAGGAAACCCTTCCGGACACGCGTCTGGCCGGCTATGCCAGCACGCGGAGCTCCGCGTTTCTCTCCAACGACCGGCACACGACGTTCATAGTGGCCTACCCGCCTCCGGACCCTAACCAGCCGTTCGGCGACAACCCCAACGCCGCCAAAAAGGCGAGCGCGGCGCTCGCCGGCACCACCGTGGCGGGCGCGCCGGTGCATCTCACCGGCTTCGACGCGCTGTCGGTGCAGAGCGGCGGCGGCAACGGGCCCGGCGTGCTCGTGGAGGCGCTGCTCGGCGGCCTCGGCGCGCTGCTCGTGCTGGCCTTCGTGTTCGGCTCGTTCCTCGCGGTCGTGCCGATCCTGATTGCGATCGTGTCGATCATGACCGCCTTCCTGATCGTGTGGGGGCTCACGGCCGTCACCGAAGTCTCGCCGATCGTCCAATTCCTGATCGCCCTGATCGGCCTGGGCGTGTCGATCGACTACTCGCTTCTGATCGTCTCGCGCTGGCGCGAGGAGCGCGCCCACGGACTGAGCGGCGACGCGGCGGTCGAACGCGCCATGCAGACGGCGGGCCGCGCGGTGGTGTTCAGCGGCACGACCGTGGCGATCGGCCTGCTCGCGCTCGTCGCGCTGCCGCTCCCCTTCCTGCGCTCGGTGGGATACGGCGGCATGCTGATCCCGCTGGTCAGCGTGCTCGTCGCGCTGACGCTGCTCCCCGTCGTCCTCAGCAAGCTCGGCACGCGCCTTGACTGGCCGCACGTCCGCGACGACGACAAGGCGAGCCGCGCCTGGACCGGTTGGGCCAACCTCGTCGTGCGCCGGCGCTGGGTGGCGGCGCTCGGCGGCGCGCTCGTGCTCGCGGCGCTCGTGCTGGCCGCGACGAACCTGCAGCTCGGCATCTCCAACGTGAACACGATCGCCAAACAGGGGGACGCCAAGCAGGGGCTCCTCGCGCTCGAGCGGTCGGGGATCGGCTCGGGGGCGCTCGTGCCCAATGAGGCGCTCGTCACCGGCTCGGCCTCGCCCCGGCAGGTCGCGACGGCGCTCGCCGCGGTGGCCGGCGTGCACGGCGCCGTGGCGCCGGTGTCGTCTGAGTGGCAGCGTCCCGGCGCGGCAGTCGTCGACGCCTTCGCGACGCCCGACGCCTCATCGGCGAGCGGGCGTGAAACGCTCGATCGGGTGCGCACCGCCGCGCGCGCGCAGGGACCCGGCGTGGGCGTCGGCGGCCTGGCCGCGCAGAACGAGGACTTCATCAGCGCCGTGTATGGGAACTTCCCGCTGATGATCGCCCTGATCGCGCTGATCACCTTCGTGCTGCTCGCGCGGGCCTTCCGCTCGCTGCTGCTGCCGCTGAAGGCCGTGATCCTCAACGTGATCAGCGTCGCCGCCGCCTGGGGGGTGCTCGAGCTCGTGTGGCAGCGCGGCCACGGCTCGGACCTCATCTGGGGCATCAGCGCGACCGGTTCGATCACCGCCTGGATCCCGCTGATGGTGTTCGCCTTCCTGTTCGGCCTGTCGATGGACTATGAGGTGTTCATCCTCGCGCGCATGCGCGAGGAATACGACGCCACCGGCTCGACCGACGCCGCCGTGGTGCGGGGCATCGGACGCACCGGGCGGCTCGTGACGAGCGCCGCGCTGATTCTGTTCCTCGCCTTCCTCTCGCTCGCCTCGGGGCCCGAGACCGAAATCAAAGTGCTCGCGACCGGCCTGGCGGCGGGGATCCTGTTGGATGCGACGATCATCCGGGCGCTCTTCGTGCCGGCGGTGGTGTCGCTGTTCGGCCGCTGGAACTGGTGGCTTCCCCAGCTCCCCGCCCGCCTGTTGCACGTAGAGCCCTCCCTGCCCTCGCACCTGCGGCCCACGGCCGAGGGGAGCTCCTCGTGACCCAGAGCTCGAGCGCCCCGCAGAACGGCATCGAAGTCGAGGGGCTGGTGCGCGACTTCAAGGGTGGCGTGCGGGCGGTCGACGGCATCGACCTGCAGGTCGCGCCCGGGGAGATCTACGGCTTTCTCGGCCCCAACGGCGCCGGCAAGTCGACGACGGTGCTCGTGCTCACGACGCTGCTTCCCCCCACGGCCGGCACGGCGCGGGTCGCCGGGCTCGACGTCGTGCATCAGGGCGCCGAGGTGCGGCGTGCGATCGGCGCCTCGCTGCAGGAGTCCGCGCTCGACCCCTTCCTCACCGGGCGTGAGCACATGCGCCTGCAGAGCGCCCTGCACGGGCTGGGCAAGGCCGAGCGCGAGCGACGCGGCGATGAATTGCTCGAGCGCGTCGGGCTCAGCGACGCCGCCGACCGCAAGGTGGGCGGCTATTCGGGCGGCATGAAGCGCAGGCTCGACCTGGGCCTCGCGCTCGTGCACGAGCCCCGGCTGCTGTTCCTGGATGAGCCCACCACCGGGCTTGACGTGCAAAGCCGCACGGCGCTGTGGGACGAGGTTCGGCGCCTGGCGAGCGATGGCGTGACCGTGTTCCTGACCACCCAGTACCTCGAGGAGGCGGACGTGCTGGCCCACCGCGTGGGGATCATCGACCACGGCAGGATCGTGGCCGAGGGAACGCCGGGCGAGCTGAAGGCCGAGATCGGGCGACCCAGCGTCGAAGCGGTCCCGCAGGATCCGGGCGATCGCGAGCGCCTGGCTGCGGTCCTCAGCCGCTTCGGCGAGGAGGCTGCGGGGACATCGCCGAACGCGGTCGCCGTGCAGCTGCCCGAGGGCGTGAGCGACCTTGCCGAGATCGTGCGCACGCTCGATGCCGAGGGCATCGCGATCGCCGATTTGCGGTTGCACGCGCCGACGCTCGACGACGTGTTCCTCGCCAAGACGGGGCGCTCGCTGGAGGGCGCCGGCGACGGCGCGGGCGAGGAGGACGAGCAGGCGAGCGCGGCCCCGGTCGGTACATGAGAAGCGTGCACGCCATCCAGGTCGGGGTGCTGGCCAGACGCGCGATGCTCAAGACGCTGCGCCAGCCCTTTCAGCTGTTCCCGATCGTGTTCTTCCCGCTGATCCTGCTGGCGGTGAACGCCAGCGGGCTCAAGGCGGCCACGCGGCTGCCGGGGTTTCCAACCGACTCCTACATCTCCTTCGCGATCGCGGTGGCGTTCATTCAGGGGGGCATGTTCTCGCTGATCAACGCCGGCACGAACCTGGCGGAGGACATCGAGAGCGGCTTCTTCAACCGCCTCGCGCTCACCCCGCTGCGGCGGGTGTCGCTGATCGCGGGCCTGCTCGTGGGCGTGGCGGCGCTCGGGGCGCTGCAATCGGCCGTCTACATGGTCATGGGCGCCGTCGCGGGGGCGCATCTGGACGCCGGCTTCGGGGGCGTGCTGGTGATCCTCGTGCTCGGCTCGCTCACCGCGCTGGGCTTCGGCGCGCTGGGGTGCGCGGCCGCGCTGCGCACGGGATCGGGTGAGGCCGTACAGGGCCTGTTCCCGCTGTTCTTCGTGTTCATCTTCCTGTCCTCCAGCAACCTCCCGCGCAACCTGCTGCGCACGGGCTGGTTTCACACGGTCGCCACCTGGAACCCGATCTCCTATCTGATCGAGGCCTTCCGCAGCCTCTACATCATCGGCTGGGACTCGACCGCGCTGTGGCGCGGTTTCGCGGTGGCGATCGGGCTGACGGTCATCGCGCTGTTCGCGGTGACCGGCGCGCTGCGCGTGAGGATGCAGCGCACATGAGGGGCGCCTCGGCAGCCGGCGGGAGCATCTGGCGCGTCGCCTACGCGATCGCCTGGCGGAGCCTTCACACCTACGTGCGAAGGCCGGACCTGTTCGTTCCCTCGCTGATCTTCCCGCTCGTCTTCCTGGCGGCCTTCGCCGGCGGGCTCTCGGCGCTCGGGTCCGTGCCGGGCTTTTACTTCCCCGCCGGCTACACAGCCTTCCAGTTCGTCTTCGTGCTGTGCCAGTCGGCGATGTTCGCGGGGCTCTTCACGGGCTTCTCGCTCGCGTTCGACTTCGAAACCGGGTTCGCGCGGCGGCTGATGCTGGCGGCCGAGGACCGCCGGGGAATCGCGCTCGGCTACGCGCTGGTGGCGCTCACCCGCGCGACGATCACGCTCTCCGTGGTGACGGTGGTGGCGCTGATCGGGGGCATGCGGATCACCGGCGGCGGGGTGGACCTGTTCGGGTTGTTTGGCCTCGCGGCGCTGCTCGTGCTCATCGGCTACGGCTGGGCGGCGGGCGTGGCGTTCCGCTTCCGCTCGATCCAGGCCGGACCGCTGATGCAGACGCCGCTGTTCCTGATCCTGTTCCTGGCCCCCGTCTACGTGCCGCTCTCGCTGCTCAGGGGCTGGATCCACTCGGTCGCGAGCATCAACCCCGCGACCGCCTTCCTCGACGCCGGCCGCGGCCTGATCTCCGGCGTGCACAACCACACGGGGCTGGCCTTCGCATGCGCCCTGGGACTGCTGGTCGTGGCTGCGATCTGGACGATCCGCGGGCTGCACAACGCCGAATCCTCGGCCTAGCCAGCCGCAGGCTCGCTTCGGTCAGGGGCCCTGCAGGGCCCGCGCGAGCTCGGCGGCCTGCGGGGTGCTCGCCAGCACCCGTCTCAGGTGACCCTGGTTGCGCACGGCGAAGGACAGCCCGGGCTCCCCGCGGCGCACGACGAAGGCCTGATCCAGGCGTATGGTGCGGGCGACGTAGTAAAAGCCCGGCAGGCGCAGGCCCGCCTTCAGGCCGTTTCCGCGCAGCTCCCGCAGCGGGTCATCGACCACCCGCACCTCGCTCACGTCCGCGCGGGGCACGCTGATGTCCCCCATCAGCCCGAGCACCTTCTCCCAGCGCGAGAGCAGCACCTGCAGAAAGTCGTCGGTCAGCTGGACGCGCACGATCAGAGAGCTTATGCGCGAACCGCACAAGTGCCATGATCGAGGGAGAGCCAACCGCCAAGAAAGGAGTCCCCACCGTGGAGTCCTCCAAGGCCCCAACGAGAGTCCTCGTGGTGGCGCACAAGACCGCCGCCACGCAGCCGCTGCTGGACGCCGTCCGAGAGCGGGCACTGCGCGGACCGGCGAGCTTCACGCTGCTCGTCCCCAACTCGGCCCACGGCCTGCACAGGCTCGTGGATCCGGAGGATCAGGGCGCGCTCGAGGCGCAGGCCGTGATCGACCAGGCCGTGCCGCTGCTGGAAGAGGCCGCCGAAGCCCCCGTCGAGGGCCTCGTCGGCGACCCCGACCCCGGCGCGGCCATACAGGACGCCATCAACCTGCAGGGATTCGACGAGGTGATCATCTCGACGCTGCCCGCACGGCTGTCGCGCTGGCTGAAACTGGATCTGCCCAGCAAGGTGTCCGGCATGGGCCTGCCCGTCACGACCGTGACCCCCACGGAGGTGCCAGCGGCGTAGCGCTGTTGTCGCTAGCATAACGTGCTGTTTCTAACTCTGGGGCCGGGGAGGGTCCACGATTCCCCTCGAGGGGGTCGGGCGACAATCGTCTGTGGAACTTTCGTCTGCGTCCCGCGAGAGTGGAGACGTGGAGACAGTGCGTACGCAATTCGCCGCCAACCTTCGCCACCATCGCACCCGCGTTGGACTCTCCCAGGAGGCGCTCGCGGACCTCTGCGACCTGCACCGCACGGAGATCAGCCTGCTCGAGCGCTGCAAGCGCTCACCGCGCCTCGAGACCATCGTGATCCTCGCCCGTGGCCTCGAGCTCTCCTCGGCTGGCGAGCTGCTCAAGGGGATCCGCTGAAGCGCTACAGTCCAGCCTCGATCACTCCCTGATCCGCCCAGCTAGCTCAGTTGGTAGAGCACTTCCATGGTAAGGAAGGGGTCGCCGGTTCGAGTCCGGCGCTGGGCTCTCAAGAAAAGGCCTGTAAATCGGTCTAAATGGCCCGGACGAGCCGAAGGGCACACGAGGGGAATTGCCCTTCGAGGGTACTGAGAGGGCACACATTAGGTCTGCGCCTTCGCGCGAGCGTCGCGGATCGCCTGCTCGGCAGAGACCCGCTCCTCGATGCTGAACTCGGCGAAAACCCCTGCATAGGAGCGCAGGCACATCTCCGCCGAGTGCCCGAGCTGCTGGGCGACCTCAACGACCGTCTGCCCCTCCCAGATCAGCAGGGACGCGAAGCTCCCTCGCAGATCCCGCGGTCGGGTGCTCGTGTCGAGCCCGGCCTTGATCGCGGCGGGCCGGTAGATCCGGCGCACCCAGTTCCTCCAGGCGCTCTGGTCCCAAGCCGCGCCTGCCCTCCGAGGGCACACGAGTGTGCCCTCGGCCGGAGATCCGAGCGCCGTCCGCCACACCTCGAGATCCTCCGCGAGAGGAGCCAGGAGTCTCACGTGGCGCTGACGGCCGGTCTTCGTGGCGTCGATGTGCAGGCTCCGCCTGCCGACCTGGCCCCAGGTGAGCGTCACGGCCTCCGATTCCGGGCGCAGGCCGCCATAGGCGAGCAGCGAGACGAGCATCGCATCGGGTTCCCGCAGGTTGGCGCGAATTCGCTCGACCGTCGCGGGGCTCACGAGGTCGGGCTCGCGCTTTCGCCTCTGGGGCGGCTTGCGGACGACGGCGACCGGGTTGCGCTCGGCCAGCCCCTCGATGACGGCACGGTTGAAGATCGACTGCAGGACGGTGGCTGTCTTCACGATCGAGGCGTCGCCCACGCCCTCGCGGCCGAGCCTGCCGAGGAACTCCTGCACCAGGCCCGGCGTGATCTCCCTGAGGCGGTAGCCGCCCAGCATGGGCGTGATCCGGAGATCCAGCTGAGAGGCATACACCTCGAGCGTTCGTGGCGCGAGGTGCTGTTCGGCGTAGTCCTCCCACCACTTCGCTGCATACTCGCCGAGCGTCTGGCTACCAGCGGTCAGCAGAACGAGATCTCCCGACTGGCGCCGGCGACGAACTTCCGCGTCCCAGGTCCGGGCGTCTTCAAGGCGGCCGAAGTGGCGCGCGCGATGCGAGCCGCCCTCTCTCCAGCGGACCTTGTAGGTCTTGGAGCCATCCTTGTGGATCACGGTCTGCACGCTCAACGGGATTTCCTTTGTAGACGGGCGCGAAACGAAGCCTCGCGATCGGATCTCGATGGTATGGCGCGCATGGGAGCAGCGCTTCCCTCGCTGGCACGACATCGGGCTCGACCCGAGTCAGCTTCAGCCAGTCCTCGATCGCCTGCTCGCTGATCCGGATGCGCCCGGCGGGCTTGCTCGCGTCGAGCTCGCCGCGGCTTATCGCGCGTCGCAGCGCCCACGGGGACAGGCGCACGCGGTCGCTTGCCTCCTGCAGCGTCAACAGTTCAGCGGTTTCGCTCACACTCAAATGCCGAGCTAGGGCAGTTGCACGCAAGTCGATTGGAAGCCTGCGCGGTGAAGCGGCTTGCGACGCGCTCGAACATCGGACGGGCTCTTACCGCACGACCTGCGGTGTGATCTGCGAGGAGCGTGAGGTCATGGTCGTCTGCTTCTCCTGTGGAATCAAGGCTCTCCCCGAGCTAGTTGGGCCCTGCCCAACTGATTGCCGGCATTTGCAGGTCGTGGAGGAGCTGTCAAGCAAGTAGTGAGGTGACTCGCCGTACCCCGCCGGAGGCGGGGGCTCCTACTTGCTTTACAGCGGGGGAGCGACCTGCTACTTGCTCCGTAGGACGTCAAGCGGACCCGGACATCCCCCGCCCGAATCGGGTCGTTCACGCGTTGCCTGCCCCCCGCCAAACCACTGGCCGCCGTCCTTCGATGCCATTACGCCCCACCGCTCCATCCTGCAACGTCAGCGCTTCTGAGTCCAGTAAGCACGCCCACCTCTGCTCGCCTCTTCAGGTCTGCAATCACCCTGCTGCCCGCTCGCTCGCACTCGCCGCTCTGCATCTGGCCTCGCCATAAACATCTGTGATGTGTTGGTCGAGGAAGGGGGTCCCCGGGTCGAAGCGAAGCGGAGAGATGGCATGAACTGAAGGGACCTCCGTCCGCTCATCGGGCGACGCTGCGCTCGCAATCAATCAGGAGCCAGAAGGAGGTCCCTATGAGCATCGTATTCGCAGGCCTTGACGTCCATCGCAGCCAGATCACCTTCGACGCGCTCGACACCGAGACGGGCGAGATCGCGACCGGCAGGATTAGCGCGACGCCCGAGGCGGTCGAGAAGTGGACGGAGCGCTTTTCAGGGCGCGAGCTCCACGTCGCGCTGGAGGCGTGCACGGGCTGGTACTTCGTCGTGCGCGCGCTTGAGCGCGCCGGGGCCGTCACGCACCTGGCCGAGGTCACCGAGACGCGCGCGCTGCGAGGGCGCAAGCGCCGCGCCAAGACCGATCGCGCCGATGCGCGCTGGCTGCGCACGCTGCTCGCGGAGGGCAGGCTGCCGCAAGCGTGGATCGCGCCTGATCACATCTGCTGGCTGCGCATACGCACGCGCCTGCGCAAGACGCTCTCTGACGAGTCGACATCCTGGCGCCAGCGCCTGCAGGCGACCTTGTTCCACTTGGGGCTGCCTTCGCTGCCGGAAAGACTCAAGGGCGAGCAGGCGAGGCTCTGGCTGGCCGAGCTCGAGCTGCCGGCGGCCGCCGCCGAGCGGGTCGAGGTGTGCCTGGCGATGATGCAGGCGATCGAGGCGCAGCTGGCTCCGATCGATGCCGAGCTGCGCGCCTATTCTCGCCGCCAGCCAGGCTGCCGCGCGCTGTGCCGCCATTTCGGGATCGCCGGAGCGACCGCGCCGACGATCCTCGCCGAGCTCGGGGACGTATCTCGCCTGCGCCGCTCGCGCCAGGCGGTCCGCCTCGCGGGCATCGACATCGGCGTCGATCGCTCCGATCGCAGAAGCCGCGTGGGCAAGCTCACCAAGCAGGGCTCCCCAGAGCTGCGCTGGGCGCTGTATGAGGCCGCCCAGTCGGCGTGCCGGTCAACGAGCCCCGACCACGCCCAGTACCTGGAGCTCAAGGAGCGCGGCCTCTCGCACACCCGTGCCTCGCTGACGATCTCCCGCAAGCTCGCGCGGCGCTGCTATCACACGCTGCGCGAGCTGGGCCCCGCGGCGCTTCAGGAGGCTACGTGAGGCAACGCTATTTCAGGTTTCCCGACGCCGCCCCGTCGCCCTCCAGGATCTTGCTCTGCACATGCATGTGCTGTCTCGTCGTGGTCGTTGAGGTGAGCACCCCGGTCTCCGTGCTGGTCATCTCGGTGGTCGTGTTGTCTGTGTCCACTGGGCTTCCTGCTGCCCGCTCGCTCTCGCCCACCGCTATGCACTGGCCAGGCCACGAAACATCTGTAGATGTTGTGGTCGAGGAAGGGGGTCCCCGGATCGGAGCGAAGCGAAGGGGTGGGGACCCCCTTCCTCGAAGCCAGTGCCAGAGGCAATTCTCGACAGCGAGCGGGCAGCAGGGTGGTCCGTTGGGTGGTCCGCTTATAGGGGACCACCCCAGACGACCACCCTTGGCGCGTCCGATTCCCTTCACCAAACGACGGCGCCGAGTGATCCTCCGCCCAAGCCCACTCATTCGCAGATGAACCATCTTCCGGCCAGCTCCCGAAACCCCGCAGGCTCCCGCGTCCGCGCGGCGGCCCACGAGAGACTGAGCGGCCGGAGTCGCTCCTTGCGAGTCGACCGATCAACCATCAAGTCGCCGACCCCGCGTCCGGGGCCGTGCACCCAGATAAGGCAGGGCGTTCGCGGAGCAATCACCATCGGCAGCCGGCCGACCCGCAACCACTCACCACCAAAGGCGCAGTCACCGTTGGCGAGACGGAGGCACGATGTTCAGATAAGGCGGGGACCCCCTTCCTCGGGCCAGGTGCAGAGCCAAACTTCGGGAGCGAGCGGGCAGCAGGGTGGTCCCCTGGGTGGTCTCCTTATAGGGGACCACCCCAGACGACCACCCTGGACGCGCCGCCGAGCGTCGCGTGCGACAGCATTTCGTGGCCGACGTAGTACGACGAGGTGCTCTGGAGTACCGGAGCGAGGCTCGCGCGGCTCGCCACCAGTCGTCTCCTCATCGTGCCCTTCCGCACCCCGCCCACTCGGCGAGCTCAACAATCCGGCGCCACCATCCTGACGAGAACCTCGCCATCGGCACTTGACATCTATGAACCGCCCCGGTCCCGGCTGACATCGCCGCCCCCCCCAGCCCTCTTGCGTGTTCGTCTCCTTCCATCTGAGCAGTGCTCTTGTAATCGTTGTTCCTTGCTGCTCTCGTCTGTCTGCTTGCTGCTGCCCGCTCGCTCGCACTCGCCGCTCTGCATCTGGCCTCGCCATAAACATCTGTGATGTGTTGGTCGAGGAAGGGGGTCCCCGGGTCGAAGCGAAGCGGAGAGATGGCATGAACTGAAGGGACCTCCGTCCGCTCATCGGGCGACGCTGCGCTCGCAATCAATCAGGAGCCAGAAGGAGGTCCCTATGAGCATCGTATTCGCAGGCCTTGACGTCCATCGCAGCCAGATCACCTTCGACGCGCTCGACACCGAGACGGGCGAGATCGCGACCGGCAGGATTAGCGCGACGCCCGAGGCGGTCGAGAAGTGGACGGAGCGCTTTTCAGAGCGCGAGCTCCACGTCGCGCTGGAGGCGTGCACGGGCTGGTACTTCGTCGTGCGCGCGCTTGAGCGCGCCGGGGCCGTCACGCACCTGGCCGAGGTCACCGAGACGCGCGCGCTGCGAGGGCGCAAGCGCCGCGCCAAGACCGATCGCGCCGATGCGCGCTGGCTGCGCACGCTGCTCGCGGAGGGCAGGCTGCCGCAAGCGTGGATCGCGCCTGATCACATCTGCTGGCTGCGCATACGCACGCGCCTGCGCAAGACGCTCTCTGACGAGTCGACATCCTGGCGCCAGCGCCTGCAGGCGACCTTGTTCCACTTGGGGCTGCCTTCGCTGCCGGAAAGACTCAAGGGCGAGCAGGCGAGGCTCTGGCTGGCCGAGCTCGAGCTGCCGGCGGCCGCCGCCGAGCGGGTCGAGGTGTGCCTGGCGATGATGCAGGCGATCGAGGCGCAGCTGGCTCCGATCGATGCCGAGCTGCGCGCCTATTCTCGCCGCCAGCCAGGCTGCCGCGCGCTGTGCCGCCATTTCGGGATCGCCGGAGCGACCGCGCCGACGATCCTCGCCGAGCTCGGGGACGTATCTCGCCTGCGCCGCTCGCGCCAGGCGGTCCGCCTCGCGGGCATCGACATCGGCGTCGATCGCTCCGATCGCAGAAGCCGCGTGGGCAAGCTCACCAAGCAGGGCTCCCCAGAGCTGCGCTGGGCGCTGTATGAGGCCGCCCAGTCGGCGTGCCGGTCAACGAGCCCCGACCACGCCCAGTACCTGGAGCTCAAGGAGCGCGGCCTCTCGCACACCCGTGCCTCGCTGACGATCTCCCGCAAGCTCGCGCGGCGCTGCTATCACACGCTGCGCGAGCTGGGCCCCGCGGCGCTTCAGGAGGCTACGTGAGGCAACGCTATTTCAGGTTTCCCGACGCCGCCCCGTCGCCCTCCAGGATCTTGCTCTGCACATGCATGTGCTGTCTCGTCGTGGTCGTTGAGGTGAGCACCCCGGTCTCCGTGCTGGTCATCTCGGTGGTCGTGTTGTCTGTGTCCACTGGGCTTCCTGCTGCCCGCTCGCTCTCGCCCACCGCTATGCACTGGCCAGGCCACGAAACATCTGTAGATGTTGTGGTCGAGGAAGGGGGTCCCCGGATCGGAGCGAAGCGAAGGGGTGGGGACCCCCTTCCTCGAAGCCAGTGCCAGAGGCAATTCTCGACAGCGAGCGGGCAGCAGGGTGGTCCGTTGGGTGGTCCGCTTATAGGGGACCACCCCAGACGACCACCCTTGGCGCGTCCGATTCCCTTCACCAAACGACGGCGCCGAGTGATCCTCCGCCCAAGCCCACTCATTCGCAGATGAACCATCTTCCGGCCAGCTCCCGAAACCCCGCAGGCTCCCGCGTCCGCGCGGCGGCCCACGAGAGACTGAGCGGCCGGAGTCGCTCCTTGCGAGTCGACCGATCAACCATCAAGTCGCCGACCCCGCGTCCGGGGCCGTGCACCCAGATAAGGCAGGGCGTTCGCGGAGCAATCACCATCGGCAGCCGGCCGACCCGCAACCACTCACCACCAAAGGCGCAGTCACCGTTGGCGAGACGGAGGCACGATGTTCAGATAAGGCGGGGACCCCCTTCCTCGGGCCAGGTGCAGAGCCAAACTTCGGGAGCGAGCGGGCAGCAGCCTGCTCGTCTGGGTGCTCGGCTTATAGACGAGCACCCCAGACGAGCACCCAAAACGACCACCCAGACGAATGGCAAGGGCGCCGGGGACGTCGCTCGTCGGTCTCGGGCGGGTCGAGAATCTCGCGCCAGCACCGGCGGTCCAGCTTCCGAGCTGGGAAGAGGCACTGAGGGGTGCGCGGGACGGTGTTCAGCCCCGGCCCCGCTGGCCGGCTTGTGAGGCAACCGCCTATCGGCATAGTCCGGCGCCGGCGCCGGGCGCAGCTTGCTGTGAGATCCATCTCACCGCGCTGCATGAGCGTTTCGGCGCCAAGTTTCGGCCGTTCACGAGAGCCATCGCTGCACGGCTGTAGGGTCACGACATGGCATACGCCCAACAGCAACTGCTCGGCGATGAAGCCCGTGCTGAATCGCTGGCGGCCTCGGCCCTCGAGGGGGACGACGACTACGGCGCGGTGTTCACGCGACGCTGGATCGTCGAGCTGATCCTCGACCTGGCCGGCTACACCAGCGACCGCGACCTAGCTGTCGAGCGGGCGGTCGAGCCCGCGTGCGGCTCGGGAGCCTTTCTGGGTCCGATGGTTGAGCGGTTGTCACAGTCCTGTCGGCTACATGGCAGGCAGATCTCAGACGCGGGCGAGGCGATTCACGCATGTGACCTGCAGCCGGCCAATGTCTCCGAGAGCCGCCGCGTGGTGGAAGAGCGCCTACTTGCCGAGGGTTGGATCGCGGAGGACGCCGCGGCTCTTGCCGGACAGTGGGTTATGCACGATGACTTTCTACTGGGCTACGACGAGGTTGGGACGGCAGACTTCGTAATCGGCAATCCTCCGTACATACGACTGGAGGCAGTCCCTGCGCCGCGGAGCGAGGCTTACCGCCGGACCTGCGCGACGATGGGCGGGCGATCCGACATCTACGTCGGATTCTTCGAGGTCGGTCTGAACGCGTTGCGCGCCGGTGGCACTCTCGGCTTCATTTGCGCGGACCGCTGGATGCGCAACCAATACGGCCAGCGCCTACGCAGCATGGTCGCGGCTCGGTTTTCTGTCGAGGCCGTGATCGAGATGCACGACGTCGACGCCTTTGACAAGGAAGTGAGCGCCTACCCATCGGTGACGATCCTTCGCCGCCAATTGCAGGGACCGGCGATCGTCGCCACGGCGCACGAGCGCTTCGACGAGCAGGCCGCGCGGCGCGTACGTATTTGGGCCAGCCACAAGAACGACCGCCGGGTAAGCGACCCGACGTTTGACGCGGCCCGCCTGCCCGCATGGTTCGACGGTGCTTCGTCGTGGCCTACCGGCTCACCCGAGCGACTCGCGGTTGTGGCTAGGCTGGAGCGAAGCTTGCCTTCCCTGGAGGACGGCACGACGGGAACCCGCGTGGGCATCGGTGTAGCAACGGGCGCCGATCGCGTGTTCGTTGTCAAGGATCCGTCGCTCGTCGAGGAGGATCGGCTGTTGCCCGTGGCGATGGCGCGGGACACCATGAGCGGGCAGCTCCGTTGGTCCGGCCACTATCTCGTAGATCCATGGCAGGGCGACACGGGGGCACTCGTGTCGCTCGACGACTACCCCCGGCTTCGCGAGTACTTCGAGGCGAACGCGACGGCTCTGTGCAAGCGCAATGTCGCCGGCCGACGACCGCAGCAGTGGTATC
This sequence comes from uncultured Solirubrobacteraceae bacterium, assembly GCA_963717415.1. GTDB lineage: Bacteria > Actinomycetota > Thermoleophilia > Solirubrobacterales > Solirubrobacteraceae > Palsa-744. Next base: position 635,105 of record OY970331.1, read on the forward strand.
GCACGATCGACCGGGTCACCCACTCGCTCACGAACAAGCCGAAGCTGTTGCTCCCCGACATCAAGGCGGAGATCCATCCCGTTTTGGACCCGGGCGGCGTCTATCCCCACCACAACCTCTATTGGGTTGCAAGCGAGCGCTGGAAAGCGGAGGTTCTCGGCGGGCTACTCCTGTCCAGCGTTGCCCAGATGTTCATCGAATGCTACGCGGTGAAGATGCGTGGGGGATATCTACGCTTCCAGGCTCAGTACCTGCGCCGGATTCGCGTCCCTCGCCTCGACCTGCTGCAGAGTCGCACGGCGCGAGAGTTGGAGCTGTCCTTCGAGGCCCGAGACGTCGAACGTGCAACCGCTGCCGCCCTCGATGCGTATGGCCTAGACAAGCTCCCGGCGTAGGAGGTCACGCGCAGGCCGCGAATCTACTCTGGGCATGAATCAGAGGACATTTGAAGCGGCGGTTCGGCAGTACTGGGTTGTTCGCAAGGGCCAGGCAGACAAGCAACGCAAGTCCGGGCGACTCGACGCAGGGCTCCGAGGAGCCGTTACCGGTGGCGCTCACATGGATGCGATGGCCGAGCTCATGGAGTCGATCTTCATCGACGCAGGCTTTACGCCTTCGAGCATCAGCCGGGGCTCGGCCGTCGAGCTACCCGGCTATTTTCGGCCGGAGAAGAAGTGGGACCTTGTCGTCGTCCACGGCGACGCGCTCGCGGCTGCGATCGAGTTCAAGAGTCAGGTCGGCCCCTCCTTCGGCAACAACTACAACAACCGCAGCGAGGAGGCGATCGGCAACGCGGTCGACATCTGGACGGCTTACCGCGAGGGCCGGTTCGGAACACTCCGTCCTTGGCTTGGGTATCTCTTCCTACTCGAGGAGGCCCCCGGCTCTACTAGGCCCGTACGTGTCAGGCAGCCGTTCTTCGAGGTCGATCCGGCCTTTCTCGACGCCTCGTATAAGAAGCGCTACGAGCTCCTCTGCCGCCGCCTGATCCTTGAGCGGCTATACGATGCAGCATGCTTCGTCACAGCCTCATCTAGTCCAAAATCCCCGATCCACGAGCCTGCCCCCGATCTGAACTTTGCAGCCTTCGCCAATGCGATCCGAGGGCGAGCGGCGGCAGTGCTTATGGCCGAGTGAGTGGGCAACCGGACAATGAATACGTGATCCACTTGCCAGTCTAGAGCGAGTGAACCGGCCCATGTGCGCGGGATTTGGCACGATCACGGACCATCTTTGCATAGGCCAAAGTGACGGAACCACCAGCACTACGCGACCCCGAGCCGAGTCGCTATTGCTTCGGCCCACCCATCACTGCACAACTGATCCATGTCACCGTTACGCAGAAGCTCGTCCAGGGTCTGTGCGTCTCCTTTACAGGCGACGCACTCGTAGATCGAGATCCTCCTGACCGCTGGATGCCCCACAAGTGGAGTGAGATCCTTGATGAGGTCATAGAACGCGCGCTGCTTCCAGCGCGGCGCTCCGCGGCCACTGAGGCTAGGGCGTGGCCCTGGTGGACCGAACTCGCGTTCGGAGGATGTGCTGGTCCAATACTTGCCGTATGTCAGGCAAGCGACCTCGCGGCTTGTACACCACGCGCGATAAGCGACAGTATCGACATGGTCTAAGCCGCGATATAGCGGGGAGTCAAGACTTAGCGCCCGGTACCGGTTGAAATGATTCTCCTCGTCGAGCTCGACCACAACCTCATCTATCTGCAGGTCCCAGGGCCCAGGAGCTACGCGTGGCTGGTCACGAACGCCACCCAGCCTCCGATAGATCCGGGTTACCTCGTCGCCGACGCCGGCTGCTACGAGCTCGTCCCACGCGGGCCGCGGGACCGTTGCCTTGCCGCGCACGTCCGCAACCCGTGACATGAGTGCCTTCAGGTTGCGTGCCCGTTCTCCACTTCGGGCCATTGGCTATTCAAGTCCGCGCGAATTGTCGACTTCGACTGTAGGTCGGGTGTTGATCCCAGGCACATCGTCGAAGGACTTGTTCACGGTCACACCATGGGGCCTTCTGCCCGACTGACCCCGTTCTCCCTGCTCACGTTGATGTGCAGATCGCAATACTCGTATATGTCGTCGGTGTGGGAAATGACAAAGATCTGCTGGAACTCGCTCCGAGCAAGCTCTGCGAGCTGCCCTATCAGCAGCCGACGGCGATCGGAATCCTGGCTCCCGAAGACCTCGTCTAGAATCACGAATCGCGTTTCGACACCGCGTTGATGAGCCAATGTCCGCGACAGTGCGAGCCTGAGGCACAGTGATGCGAGGTCCTGCTCTCCACCGGAGAAGCGCTTGAGCGGGTGTAGCTGCCCGGCGTCAGCGACCTGGAGCAGGTAGGAATCTGTCAAACGGATTAGCGGGTAGGTGCCGCGGGTCACCTGCTTGAGCAGATTCGATGCGTCCTGTTCGAGCGTCGGGCGCGCTTGGCGCGAGTGGTGCTCCCGGTAGTCGGAGAGCGCAGCCGCAACGGCTGCGCGAAGATCGAGCTCCCGTCGCTCACTGTCGACGCGCTTGACCAGCTTCTGTCCGTCCGCGAGCCGGACACGAGCGGCGGCGACCGACTGGGACTCGAGCAAGATCTTCTGTTTGGCGACCTCCAGCTCGCTGCGGGCTTGCTTGAGCTCCTCAGCCAGCCGGTCGCGGTCGGCGACCGCTTGCTCGTGCGTGCCTTCTCCGACGTCGACCTCGGACACGAGGGCGCGCAGCTGCTGCACCTTTGCCTGGAGTCCCTCCACTAGCGGGTGCTGCGTCGCGGTGCGACCGGTGAGCAGCTGGAGCGAATCGGCGCTCTCACGCAGAACGGCGCAACGGCGAACCGCCTCTTGCGTGCGCTTGAGTTCGGACTGTAGCTCCGTGTGAGCCGCCGGGTCATAGCCGTTACCGGCGGTCTGTCGTAGCTGCTCGGCGTACGTCGAGAGCTGATCCGCTGCGCGTGTCTTGCGTTCGTGAGCATTGGCGCGCCGGCCGGCGACCTCGCCGGCCTGAACCGCTGCTGCCTCGAGGTCCGGGATCGTCGCAGCGAGCTGTCTGTAGGCGGTATCGAGCTTATGCTCGGCGGTTGCCGCCTTGCGCGCCATCCCAGTTGCTGTCGTGACATCGTCGAGTAGCGCTTGGACATCTCTCGTCTCCCCAAGTGTTTGGCGCTGAGCGTGGAGCTGCGCGCCTCGCTCTGCGGCCATCTTGTCGCGCTTGTCTTGAGCCTGCAGGTCTTTAATGGCGCTTGTGAGCGTCGCGAGCCGCGTGCGATCGCCCTCTATTTTCTGTTCGTAGACGGCGAGGAGGTCGCCAAGCGTTCCCACAAGCGGCTGGTGACATGTCGGGCACTCCGCAGTATCTGTGTCACCTGCGCCCAGAAGCGCGTCACGGTGTCTCACTTCGTGGGCAAGCTGTGCCTCGGCTTCGGCCTTCTGACCGCGCAGCTCTTGCAAACGCTCACGCGTCCTCACAGTCCGGGCCTCTGCGTCAGCGAGCGTCAGCAGCTCGGCATCGATGTCGGCGGCGGCTTTCCCGCTCTGGTGTGCCTCGGTTGCTCCACGCAGTCGCTCCTCCGCCTGTTGGCGTACGACAGAGGCTGCACGCAGCTCCTCCCCGAGATGGTTGAGCTGCTGCTGGGTCGCGGCGAGCTTCCCCGTAGGGTCCTCGCCGTCTGCAATCTCGCCTAGGTCGTTTAGCACGTCTGCCGCTTTGGCGAGGTCTTCCAGCGCGCGGCGCTCCTGTACACGCAGTGCCTCGATCTGCGTGTGGTTGCGCCTGCGCATCTCCATCTCCCGCTCGCGGGCGGTCAACTCCTCTGTCTGGGCAGTAACGGGCTCGAGCTGGGCAAGCTCGGAGCTTGCGGCGTTCGCTGCCTCGAGGCGCTGGCGGAGCCCGTCAAGAATCGACTGCTCGCGTGCAAGCTCGCTCGCTGCCTGCTCGGCGGCGAGACGACGCTTGCTGTGCTCGGTGATCTGCGCGGTCAGTCGGTCGATCCGGCTCGTCGAGTCGTTGAACTGCGTCTCCAGGCGAGCGACGTCAGCTTCGAGCTGAGCGATCGCTGGCGCTGACTCCTGGGCTTCGCGCTCGCACCGTTCGACGTCAGTGCGCAGCTCCTCGATGTCGGGAGCCTCATTACGCAATGCGCTGAGGAGGGCGTGTTGTTCTCGTGCGTCGTGCGCCGCGATGTCTGCCGCACGGCGCAAATGCTCGATGCCCAGCAGCCGCTCGAGCTGGTCGCGCCGCTCGCTCAGGCTCTTCGAGGAGGAGAGTGCCTGCACCTCCTTCTGGCGGGCGTAGAAGGTCCCGGCAAACATGTCCTGTGTCAAACCGAGTTGCACGGCTACCTCGTGTGAGGTATCGGTGAGACCTCGGGCAATCTCGTGACCCGTCGCGACGTCGGTAAGCCACGCATCCTTGCCGTCAACACGCTCCACGCGCAGTGTGCGCCCTGCGATCTCGAACTCCAGCCCCACGCTGCATTCTCCACTCCCGGCGCCCTCACGTAGGACGCGCTGAGCCCCCGGGCCACGCTTCCCGCCGAATAGCGCCCACTCGACAGCTGCGAAGATTGAACTCTTACCTGCTCCGTTGGGCCCCGTGATCGAGAACAGACCCGACGCGTTCAGGTCCAAGTCGAACTCGGCGAACGAGCGGAAATTGGTGCCCTTGAGGTAGTTGAGCTTCACGCGCCGATCTCCTCGGCGGCCCTCGTCACACAGGCCTCCGCGCGGCCGATGAACTCGGATTGGTCAACGCCTCGCGGAACTCGGCGAGAGAGAAAATCACGCAGATCTTGTGGCGCCGCAGGGCTCGCTCCGACCGCGGCGTCCTCGAAAGTAGGGTCGAGCTCGAGGTGAAGACAATCCTTGAATGCCGCGTTGACCTGACGAGGGTCAACAGCACCATAGGCTTCCACCGTCACCGAGTGGATTGGTAGCTTTACGATGGCTCCACGAAGATCGTCGCGCCGCGCGGCAGCCACGATCGCCTCCGTAAGATTGTCGATCTGCGATGCGTCGACGGCTGGGAGACAGATATGTCTGCGGCAGGCAACCGTGTGCTTCGTGATGAAACCGTCGTCGAGCGGGTCCAGTGCGAGGTCGATCTCGACGATGCACTTATGCGCGTCGTCGGCCCACGTAAGCTGCTCTAGTGAGCCGGCGTACGCCGCATTCTGGCGCACTCGGGCGAACCGGTGTAGGTGGCCGAGTGCAATGTAGTTGAACTCCGCGATGGCCTCTAGCGTCTCGCCCGAGAGTTGGACGGACCCGGCCTCCGAGGAGCCCACGTGTCCAAGCCCGTCCATGCCGAAATGCACAACGAGGATGTTGAAGCGACTACTCGCAGCCGGCTTCGCTTGGGTAATCCAGTGGCTGATTTGATCGCGGTCGTTGCAATGTGGGATGGCGGTGACCGTCAACGCGCCGATCTCGAGGACCAGCGGCTCGCGGTGCACGGCGTACACGCCCCCGAAGCGCTCTAGCAACGAGAAGACGTGATCGGCCGCGGCCACACGCGGCGTGGAGTGATTGCCCGACACGATGACGAGTTGGATACCGGCCTCGCGGATTCGGGCGATCTGGTCGAGACACACGCCGAGCGCCGCGGCTGACGGATGGTAACCGTCGAAGAGGTCGCCGGCGTGGATGACAGCGGCGGGCTTCAGTTCCAGAATTTTGTCGACCGCGGTGGCGAAGGTGTCATATACGTCTTGCTCGCGGACATTGCGGCCGCGCTCGTTCGTGTAGTGCAGCTGGCGGACGCCGAGGTGGGTATCAGAGAGGTGAACGATCTTCATGCCATGTACCTCGGGAGCAGTCCGAGCAACCGCAGGCGCAGCCGGATCGCCGGAACCGACACGTCGAAGCGTTCGGCGAGCGCCGCCAGGTTGAAACCGGAAGCCCGCGCGTTCTCGGTCAGGAGCAGTTCGGGCATGAGGAGCTCGCGCGCGAATTCGTCTGCCTCGCGCTCACGCTGACGCAGTTCGGGAACCTGGGGCTCGCCTCCATTGCTGGGGAGTTCGATGATGTCCTGTGGGCGATCAGCAAAGACCGAGCTCGATTCCGTTACGTGCATTCGGAGGTGACCGATCTCGTGCGCGATCGTGAACCGCTTTCGGCGGGGGCTACGGCGAGCCTCGCCGCGGTCGACCCAGATGATCATGTCCTCGGGGTCGAGCATTCCGGATAGGTACCCTTGATCGGCTGGCGCGTTTGGAAGTGTGCGGATATCGTCGTGTTCATCGATGTAGAGCCCTAGGAGTGACCTTGCAATGCGTTCGACGGGCACAGGTGGGGCGTCTGAGGCGTTGTAGGTCTCCTCGAACTCACGGAGCAGAGCCCGGGCCGATGTGACCGGGTCAGGCGTCGGGGCCTCCGTGAAATAGACGTTCAACGCGCTCGACCTCGGGGTCGGGCAAAGGGTCGGGAGCGCGTTCGGTTTGCCTGGGCGACGTCGCCGCGCCACTGCTGCGTCCCATAGCCGGCGCGGCGCTCGGTCGAGGCGCGCTGCCAGTCGGCTTTGCCCCGGCGAGGAGGTCGCGAACGTCGATCTCGAAGATCCGGGCTAGCGACTCCAACAGCCGCGACGCGAGCTTCGTCCCGAGCAGCTTGCCGGTTTCCAGCCGGTGGTAGTTGCGCTCCAATGCCTGCCGTCCCGCGGCGCTGGTGATCTCGAAGTCAAGGGCGAGTTGCTCGATGATCTGATCGGGTTCGATGCCGCGCGAGTCGCGCATCGTCTTTAGCGCGTTGGGCAGTAGCCCGGAGGGTCCGGAGGTACCGAGGACGTGGTCGATGACGGCCACAGCACGTGCGTAGGCCGCGCTCTCCTCGACGCTAGGGGTTGGAGCCGGCCCGCGAGCCAGAAGCACGTCAGCCAGCATGCGGGCGAGCTCATCGTGCTCGTGGCGAGGCACGAGGCGCAGGTAGGACTCGATAGGCCGAGCGGCGCCGGCCTGCATATCCCCGACGGCCTGCCAGAAGGCCCGATCGAATGCCTCGTTGTTGGCTTTCATGAGCTCCTCCAATCGTTGGGGCGGATGCGACCCCGCGTAAGTGCATCGCTGAGCTCGCTAGCGAGACGCAGCTCGGGGCGCCGCGAAGCCAGTCGCGGCGGGGTGGCCGACTGCGGCTCTTGCGCGTCGACGCAGGCTGTGGCGATCTCGGCGGCGATTGCGGTAACGGCCGGCTGGCGGTCAGGACGCTTCAAGCGTAGGAGCGTGCGCACCGAGGCGTCGTCGATCGCTTTGCGGATCTGAGTGTCGGTGAGGCCGCGTCCCCTGCCCCGCTTGCGGCACACACGCTCGATGACCGGAACGGCACGGAGGATCAGCACGCGGATCACAAGCTCCAAGCGCGCGTCGCCGTTAGTGATCATGTCGGCGCGGAAGGTCTCTAGCTGAGCGTCCTCTAGGCGCCGGAAGGCGTGCTCGTCGTTGGTGTCGAAGTGTGCCACCGCGACTAAGCCGTGCTCTCCCGCCGATTTCTTACATCATCGAGCTGTGGGCTCTCCCGGAGCCTATGCAACAAGCGGTGCATCGCAGTATCCACTGCGCCGCGCGACATGCCGTGCCTGGAGGCGATCTGTCCGGGCGTCATGTCGAGGAAGATTCGCTCGATCACCAGCTCGCGGTCGCGTTCGGACAAACCATCTAGGTAGGGGCCGAAGGCTCGCGCCTGGTCCGTGGGCGAGATCACCGCTTCGTCGGTGGTGGGCGCGATCGCCTCGTCGGCGGCGATGTTGTGCGGGTCCAGGGGGAATGCCTTCTCGGCGTCGCTGCCGCGCCAGTAGTCGCGAATCGCCCACACGAGGTTCTTGGCAGCCACCACGTGGAACGGCATCTCGAAGTCCAGCTTCGCGTTGAGCGCCTTCACAAGGCGACTCATGAGCTCTTGGGCGATCTCGTCAGCGTCGGCGCTGCGATTGGGCACGCCGTTGATCTTCGCGTAGGCGATTGATCGTCCCCACAGCGAGTAGGGCGCCAGAAGGCGAGCCAGCGCATCCCGTTCACCAGCCACGTCGCGAGCGTTGCGCGCGTCGCGCAGAGCTTGGAGGTTGATTTCATCACGTGCAGCATCTGGCGAGGAGGTGTCGGTCAAGGTTGGCCTTTGTTGGCGTGACGTCCGCTGAGCCCTCGGCGACAAGGCCGCGGGCACGTCTGTCGTTCTTACACTGCCGCCCGGACTTTCTGGGTCGACGCGCCCAGACCGCGGGCGACGGCACCTCGACCGTCGCCCGCGTGGCGGGCTACATCGGACTGCGACTAGCGTTTGCGACGTCGAGGCGCGCGCTGCGAGAGCGCCGACCCCGCGACCCGCTTGGCCGGCTTTGAGTAGTTGCCGCGCATCACCTTGGAGGCTGTTCGCGCGACGCGTGCCGAGGTCTTTCGAGAGCGAGCCATGGCCTGTAACTCCTTTCGTCGGCCGAACCGGATGTCGGCCCTCGTCGCATGTGCCGGAGACCAGGCCCAGAATCTCACAAGACCAGCGAGCTCGCGCGCTGTTGGCCCTCACCGGCCCGCCAAGTATGTAGCCTCGAGATAGGGGTTCCATTGGCGCGGTCTCGACCTGCGGCGCCAGCGGATCTGGGCGACCCCTCGACATGTCGCGTGTGATCGACTACAGCGATGCCTCGTCCCGGTGACAGCCTGGCTGTTGCGGTCATCTCTCCTTGCGGCGAGAAGGCCTGGTTTATCGTCTCCTCCCGTGTCGATCTTGGTCGTCCAACTTGTGCCTGAGGGCCTGCTGTTTGGTGCTGACCGGAACGTCACAACGACAGTACGCGAAGGCGAAGTCGTTGCATCGGGCCAGACACAACAGCCGAAGGTGCTGAAGTGGCCCAACCACGAGATCGTGATTGGCTACGTCGGTCGGGCGGAGGTCAATAACCAGCCCACGCACGAATGGCTCTACGAATTCATCGGGCGCAATCTCGACTGCCCACTTCAAGAGCTCGCGTGGACACTTAAGGCCAACCTAGAGGTCGATCTCGCTGCCGACGTCGACGCCGAGCCGATGATCCTGCACCTCGGGGGCTTTGTCGAAGACGCCGGACAGTGGAAGCCACAGGTCTGGTTCATCCGCAACGTTCGCGGTTTGGATGAGCTCGGACAACCAGCCAACCTTGCCTCAGAGTTCGACGTCTCCGAGGAGATCGATCAGCCGATCTATTTCGGCGGCAGGACGGGCGACGAGATACGCGCGCTCGTGGACGCGCGAGCCCGCGCCTGGCAGCCGTTCTGGTTCCACCAGGGCTACGATCTGGGTACCTTCAATATGCTCGATGGCGTCCTACGCGCTGGCATGCGGGCGATCGTGGAGAGCCACCCCGGCAAGCCTCACGAGTTCCCAGACTCGCTGCGAGAGTGGAGCCAGCATCTCAAGATGGCGGTCCTCGCCTACGGCGCCTACTTCGCCGCGTTCCATGAGCCATTCCAACAGTACGTCGGCGGTGGAGCCGATGTCGTGTGGGCTCAGTGGCCGTCTGTCCCGCCGTTGTGATTGCTCAGAACGGCGGGCACGCCAACTCAAGAGCTGATCAGCCCTTCGGCGCGCCGCCGATGCTATTTCCGGCGTTTGGCTGCAGACTGAGTGCTCCGGGGGCGATGCCTGGGGGCAACGAGGGTGTTGATCGCCGCGGTGGCTTTGCGTGACCCTTTGGCGTAAGCACTTTTGGCGTCTGCGCGCACAGGGGCACGGTCAGCGACGACCCGAATCCCGTGTGAGTTGGTGCTCTCGAGTGGGCTGGTCATACGTTTAGTTTACGCACTGGGGGCGGACGCCTTCAGTCCCAGAGCCTGACCAGCTCGTCGTGGAGGGCAATGTCGATCGTCTTGCGGATGCCCGGCGCCACCTCCTCCGCCTGGTCGAAGATGGAGTTACCGGTCGGCTTTGTGGCGGTGAGCGTGGCGGCGCCGACGATGATTCGCTCGCGCTGCGCAGCCTTCGTCCAGACGAGCGGGACGCCGCGGACCGAACGCCATCGGCTTGCGTATGTGTCGGGGTCCCATTCCACGACGGAGCCCTGGGTGATGGCCTCAACTGCAACCCATTTCGAGTCCCAGTTGAGCGGCACGCCCGTGACGGTGGAGATGTCGACGTGGACACGATCAGACGAGCCCCACAGCGTGACGTCGCGCTCGTCATAGTCCAAACCCCAGAGGCCGAGACCCAGCACCTCCTTCGCAGCGTCAACACCGACGGTTGCAAGCGCCGCGCGGACGCCGGCGAGTGACCCCGACAGGATCTCGCGGACCTTGCTCTGGCGCGTTTGCAGGCCAGAGGCCGGCAGGCACCGTCGGCGTCCTTTCAGCGCGCGTTTCTGAGCGCGCTCGGGGTACGGAGCGGGCGGTTTGCCGGGGCCGCGACGGCGGCGCGCCTCATGCATCAGTTGCGCCACCTCGGCGTAGAAGTCTGCCCAGTAAGCGGTCACGTGCGCGTTTGCCAGTCGCGCCCGATTCGCGGACTCGAGCTCTTGCCGGACCCTTCCCGATAGGCGAGGCGAGCTCTGACGGGTCAGGACGGCGACATGTCGGCTGCCGGTCGCACCGTAGATCCAGCGTAGGAGGTTCTGGTCGGTGAACGACAAGCCTAGGAAGACGCAGACACCCGTGAGCGCCTCGCTCATGAAATCGTCCTGCCAGCTCCCCGGAGACCAAACGGCGTAGTCGCGCTCAGTGAGGACCACCGCGTCGTTGGCGGGCGTGCCTGTGAGCAGTCCGTGGAGGTGGCGGACCAACGCCACACCGCCCGGCTCGGGCGTGTTGTCCTCGCGCGGCTGTGCAGCCAGGCCAACATCCTGTAGCGCTCGCTCGAGAAGCTGGTCGTAGTTGAAGGTGGCCAGCTGAATCTCGGGGTAGGCTTGCTTCCAGGCCGCGATCTCGCGAGTGAGCGGCCCAGGGTCAAAGTAATCGGGACCCTTCTCCCTGTAGAGATGCTCGTCAACGCGCTTGACGAACTCCTCGTCGCTTCCCGCCAGCACACGCGCGGTGGCCGCCATCCCGAGCAGTCCTGACTCGGCGGCAGCATCCAGCCATGCGGACCGGTCGTTCTCGTTAAGCGAGGTAGGGGCCGCCGACTCAAGCAGCGCACGCACCAGACCCGCCCATGAGGGAAGGCCGGCCTCCATCGATGCCCCGGCGCCTAGGACGAACGTCAGACGCTCGGCGCCAGCTAGCCGCTCGACGATCGGCTGGGGATCGTTCTCCGGCCGCGCCACCAGGAAACCCGGTCGCTCGACGACAGGGACGCTGCCCGTGGTCGACTCGAAGCCGTCCACGACTGCCACGGCACGTGCCAGCAACTCGGAGAGATCAGCTAGTTCGCCGCCGTGCATAGGGACACGGTACGTGGCGATGTAGACGCACCCGACTGGCACGTTGAGCGCCGATCGTCTAGACATTGCTCATGGGGCGAGCGGCGACGAATGACGCGACTGTCCGGGTTGTCGAGGAGTCCTACGCGTTTAGCGCTGACGACGGCACCGAGCTTTGGTTTGGGGGTTACGCCCCGATTGATGAGGACGGCGATCAGCTAAGCGTTGATGAGCACCGGACGAGCGACCCACGCTGCTTCTTCTGCCGCGTCGCGGGTACGTCCTATCGACGCGAGGCCCTGCAGGGCAGCAACCTCAGCGTGGGCGCTCAGGTGATCCTGCTGCCCGAGCCTGCCAACGAGCACGACACACACGCGATTGCGGTATGGGATGGCAGCAAGGAGGTCCAGCTCGGCTACGTCCCTAAGACGTTGAATAGGGAGCTCGCCAAAGCAGTCCCGCGGGGCAAGCAGCTAACCGAGTTCCTCGGAGGGGTTGTCATCAGCGAGTTCAGGGCCGGATCGCAGGCTGGACCGCGAGTTGGGCTGCGCATCCTGGTCGGTCCCGTTGGTGCAGTCCGATTGTCAGTCGCCACGGACGACGAGGAGGATGAGGACGCAGAGGCCGCTCCCCACGTGTCGACGCTTCATGACCCGAGCGCATCCGAAACCGTCGTCATTTCATGTCCATCCTGCGGGTCGCCGGAGCAGCTCGCGCCGGATGCTGCAGGCTTCCGGTGCAAGGTATGCCAGCAGGACGTATGGATCATTCGGTGCCGGCGGTGCGAGAAGCACCAGCCGATCTTCGGCTCGGCTGCTGGGGCGGGGAGCATCGAAATACGCTGCCAATTTTGCCGCACGCGCAACGTCGTCGCGAAGCAGGAGCTGCGGAACATCACGGCTGAGGTACGACGCAGCGAACGTGCCGAGACCGCGGCACGGCGCGAGGCGATTGCTGACCAGAAGGCACAGCGCGAGTCGCATATCGCGGTGCGGGGGGATGAGGCGGCTCGCGAGGATGCCACGCTCCAGGCGCGCCTTCGAGCCTTGGAAGATGTACTCAAGGTGGCGGTTACTGGCACCTCAGCGTTCGCATTCGAGGCTCTCAAGCAAACCCCTGTGCCGCCGTCGTTCTCCGCAGGGGAGCTCAGCCAAGCCGAGGATGCTCCAGAGCTCGCAACGTTCATGCCGCCGCGTCTCACTGGCTTAGGCTCGATGCTCCCTGGCGCTAAGCGCAAGCACGAGGAGCGCGTCCAAAAGGCTGAATCGGCCTTTGTGGACGCACTAGAGGAGCACGAGCGTCGCGAGGCCGACCGCACGGCCGCACTTGCGGCTGCAAAGGCCGACTTCGAGAAGGAGCTTCAGGTAATCAAGGACGCCGCCAGCGCGCACAACGCTAAGATCGACGACCTTGAGCGCAGGCTCCAGACGGGCGAGCCCGAGGCGGTTAGCGAGTACTACGCGGCCGCCTTGGCCGCCATGCCCCTGCCATATGACCCCGTCACTGCGCCGCGTGTGGCTTACTCGCCGCAGTCACGGCAGCTCGTTATCCAGCTCGCGCTCCCGACTTTCGACGTCATTCCCGAGGATCGGCAATATCGCTACGTGAAGACGCGAGACGAGATCACCTCGGCAGCTATGCCGACGACTGAGCGCCGCCGACGATACACAGACCTTATTGCCCAAGTAACGCTGTGCACGCTCCACTACGCGTTTCAGGCCGATAGTCACAAAGTCATCGACTCGACTGTGGTTAACGGCCACGTCGAGTCGATCGACAAGAAGACAGGAAGGCCCGCCAACCCGTGCCTAGTGACCGTTAGGGCCACGCCCGATCGGTTCGGCGAGCTCGACCTCACCAGGGTTGATCCGGCCGAGTGCCTGAAGGGGCTGAGTGCTTCCCTCTCGCGTAGCCCGGCAGAGCTTGTCCCGGTCCGTCCAGTCATTGATTTCGACATGGCCGATCCGCGGTTTGTCACCGAGCAGCAGGTGCTCGCGACACTCGACACTCGACCCAACCTGATGGAGCTCACCCCCTCTGAGTTCGAGTCGCTCATCACAAACCTGTTCGAGCAGATGGGACTGGACACGAAGCTCACCCAGGCCTCCCGGGACGGCGGCGTTGATTGCGTCGCCTACGACGCGCGCCCCATCCTCGGGGGCAAGGTCGTTATACAGGCCAAGCGGTACAAGAACACGGTGGGGGTCAGTGCTGTGCGCGACCTGTTCGGCACGATGCAGAATGAGGGAGCCACGAAGGGCATCCTCGTCACTACGAGCGGCTACGGGCAGGCATCGCACGAGTTCTCGAACGGCAAGCCGCTCGAGCTGATCGACGGCGGCAATCTCCTCTATCTACTTCAGGAGCACGCCGGGATCGAAGCGAAGATCGAAGTGCCGGACGACTGGGTTGACCCCGAGCCAGAAATGTAGACACGTCCGAGTCACAAGCGCGGTCGGCCCAGACGTCAGATGAGAAACAGATAAGTGCTCGGACGACCCCGCTTTTCACACGAAGTACCTGAGTGCTGCTGGCAACTCGAGGGTACTCAGAGGGCACACCTCTCCGCCCACGGGCACATTCTTGGGCCAATTCGCGCCCAAGGTGGTGACGGCTATAACCGGCTTGTTTGCAGGAGATTTGGCCCGATTTGCAGGCTGTTCTTGGCCAGGCAGAAATTGGCCAATTCACCATGGTAAGGAAGGGGTCGCCGGTTCGAGTCCGGCGCTGGGCTCTAAGAAAAAGCCTGCAAGCCGCGAGATGGGCCAAGGCTGTCTCGTGGGCGAGCCCGGCCCGGCCGGGGACCGCCGAGAGCCTGTTCGCGCGAAGAGCTCTCGCCGCTGCGGGCGCGCATCGACGCAGACCACTCAAGACCCGAGACCGAGAGGCAGGCAGGCACCGAACGGCGCCGCGCCCCCGAAGGAAGCAGCGGCGCCGCTCGCGCCTACCGTGCCTGTCGCCGGTCTCGTATCGGCGCGCTCGTCACCCCTTCGGGCACAGCGGGTTAGCGGGTACTCCTTCGCACGGGTTGGGCATTGTCTGCTGCGGCGGCGGAGCCGGCTGACCCACCGGCGGCACCGCTTCCCTGATAGCGTCGGCTTCGAGCTGCAGCCCGACGAGGTATTCGACGGCCGGCAGGCCTCCGCCCGGGCTGGGCGTCGTGTAGTTCTGGCAGCCCCACTTCTTTTCGATGTTCGCCGGGAACGTCGCGTCCGGCGCGTAGTTGTAGAGCGCGCAGTTGTTGACCGAATGCGATTCAGGGTACCCGAACGCTTTGAACAGTTCGATTTCGCTGAACCCGCCTACGAGGGCGATGTCCCCGCTGAACGGCGGGCCTTTGGAACCATTGTGGCCGAACTGGTTGTTGCTGATGCGGTTCCCGGCCAGCTGGAAATACACCGTGGACGGGAAGAACGGGTCTTCCCCTATTATGAGCGCTTCCCCGTTGGTCGGGTTCGGGTACTCGAAGCCGAGCACGCCGTCGCTCGGGTTGCCGGAGATCCGGTTGTTTTCGACCAGGTCAGCGTAGTCACCCGCCAGCTCCACCCCCGCGCCCCACGGCGCGATGCCGGTCGACCCGTTGACCGGAACCGTGAGGTTGTCGTTGTCGGAGATCTGGTTGTTGCGGATGATGGTGCACCGCGGAATCCTGGTATTGGGGATGATCGGCGTCGGGTTCGGGTTTTCGATGTTCGGCCGGCCGCATTCACCATCCTGCGGCGGGGGCCTGTCGCCAGGAACTTCCGAGTTCGGCGCGACGCCGACGAGGTTGTGCTGGTAGGTCGAGTTTTCGAGCAGCAGCTTGCCGCCCGCGTTCGAGCCGGAGTAGCCGAGGGCGTTGTTTTCCATCACCGCGCCGCTGACGCGGGCGTCGCATTCCTGGCAGGCTCCGATGTACATGCCCGAGTCGGCGAAACCGGACGCGTAGATGTGTTCCCACGAGCCTTCGGTCTCGTGGCCGGTGAAGATGCCGTAGCCACCGCGGAACCCGGTGTCATAGGCGGTGAGGTAGCTTCCCCACCAGCCGTGGGCTTCGACCTTGTTCGAGCTCGGTCCGCCGTTCCACCAGATCTCGTTTCCGCATTCTTCACCGGGACATTCCATGCCTTCTTTTTCTCCGAATTCGAAGTTGCGCACGGTCAGGTTTTCGACCCACACGTCGTTGGCCTTGTTGATTTCAATGCCGTTGCCGACTTTGTGCTGACCGTCGATGATCACGGTGTTACGGTTCATGCCGCGGATCCAGATCCCCGACTGCGCCGGTTCGACCTTGACTTCTTCGTCGTAGGTGCCGGGCTCGATCAGAACGAACGTGCCGGCGGTGGACGCGTTTACGGCGGCCTGGATCGTCTTGAAGTAGTAGGTGTTCCCGGACGGCTTGGGCAACGTCTTGCCCGGGCTCACGACGATGTTCACACGCGCCTTGCCGCCTCCACCGCCTCCACCGCCTCCGCCCGCGACGGCGGTGCTGGCGAAGACGCCTAAGGAAGCCGCCACCAGCGCCAATGCGCCCAGCTGCGACGCTACTACGAACCCCCCGCGCGACCGAAGTCGACGCCGACTCATAGAAGACATCTTCCCGTCCTCTCTCTCCTGGATGTGGCGGGTGCTGATCCTTGGTCGAGCGCTCGCGCGACGGAGTAGGCTCCCTGATTCCCTGCTTGGCGCTCCCTCGCGACGCGCCTTCGCTCAAGGCCGCGGGTCGACCCTTAAGTGTCGTGGAACTCTACACCGAAGGCGATGCGCGCGCCGAGCGCCGGCCGTGGGCGGGCCGAGGCGCCTCGAGGCTGGCCGGCGAATGGGTCGCGGAGCGTTGGCACGCCGCGACCGACCAGGGCGGCCGGGGCCGCCCTGGTCGACTCCGCTTCAGCCCGCCACGCCCTAGGGCGAGGTGGCGAGCGTCAGCTTCGCTTGCAGGCTCGCGAGTCCGACCGCCCGCTGAGCGAAGAACAGGTCTGAGCCGTCGGTGAGCTGCAGCGAGATCTTGCTCGACGGCGTGAGGTTCCACGTGACCATGTTCAGCGGCAGGGTCACCGTGTGGCTTGCGCCGTTCAGGACGAGCGGAACCGGTGTCGCCTGGTTGTCCAGCACCGTACCCGTCGAGTTTTCCACGAGCTGAGCGAAGATCGGCGTACCCGTCTTCGTTGCGAGCCCATGGTAGGTCAGTGACAGTTCAGGATCTGTCAGCGTCTCGACGGACGCGCTGGGTGCCGGGATCTGGATGCTGACACCGTTGAGCGCCTTGGTCGCCTCAACGCCGAGCAGTCCCGAGGTGTCCAGGGGACTGATGCCGAGCGTGCCGCTCCCGCTCGCCGTCAGCTTGCCGGTGGACGCGACCGGGTAGGACGTCGCCGAATGCCAACTGCCCGTCTGATCGAGATATTCAAAGCCGGGTCCAGTCGACACATTCTGACCCTTCAGGTACTTGTTCAGGAACGCAAGCTCCGCTTCTGCGACGTAGCCGGTGGGGCCGGGTTTCTGGTTACAGATTCCATGTCCGCCGCAGTACCACATCATCTTGACGGGGGTCCCGGCGGCACGCAGCGCTTCATAGCTCTTGACGTCGCCGTTGATCGGGAACAGTGTGTCGACGGTGCCGGCGAGCAGCAGCGTCGGCGTGGTGATCTGCCTGATCAGTGGTCCCGGGCTCGCCGCTTCCTCAAACGCGATCTCTGACGGGGTGACGTTGCCGCTCACCACCGAGTTGCAGGTGTTCGTCAGTTCAGGGGCGTATCGCGCACCCACCACGTCCCCGAGGTCACAGAGTATGTTGCCCCAACCGGCCTTGATGACCTGGTTGGGACCCAGCGCTTCCACGAGTGAGTACCACGACATGTTCGGCTCGATCGCGGCGAGGCGGTGGTCGATGGCCGCCGCCGAGAGCTGGATGCCGCCGCCGTAGCTGAAGCCGGTCATGCCAACGACGGGGTCGTTTGGGCCCTTGAGCTCGGCCGCGGGCTGCGTGGCCAGCCAGTTGATGATCGCGCTGACGTCGCGCCCCTCGTAGGCGGGACTGTCGTCGTTGACCTGCCCGCCTGAGCTGTACCAGCCACGGGCGTTCCATGTGATGACGTTGTATCCATCGGCGGTGAGGGTGGCCGGCCCGACCAGTTCCGCGTTGATCGAGAATGTTTCGACGCCGATCGAGTTGATGGTCCCGATCAAGTTCGAGTAGGCGGGCAGCCCCCAAAACGACCCCACCAGCACGGTCGGAGCTGTCTGGCCCTGTTGCAAACCCGCTGCGGGATAGAAGTTCGTATCGATCTGAGTACCGTCAAAAGAGCTGACTTGAACGTTTTCCAAGGTCGGTACCGGAGCGGCCATCGCGTTCAGCGGGCAGGCCAGAAGAACCAGCGTGGCCGCCAACCCGAGCGCGAACGTCAGTCGGCGATGCACCAAATGCCAAACCATCGATCTCTCCTTCTGTTCGTTAGCAGCCGCTTCATCGGAGCCCCTCGGAACTCGTGGCCTGGTGCCAACCAGCTCCAAGGAGATCCGGATCAGCAACTTACTCAGAGAACTCGTAAATCATACGATCGTGAGGACTGCCCGCTACGGCGGGCAGCCTCCTCCTCCTCCTCCTTGCAGCGGTCGACGGGCATTCACCCTCACGAGACCTTCGATCACGCCTCGCAGTCGTTAGCCGCGCAATAGTAGCATCGGAGCACCGCTTTGGCACGAAACTGTCGCGATCCGGCACCACAAGCGCCTCGACCGCGGTTCCGCGCTGGCCCGGGACGGGACGAAAGCCTCGCCATCGGCGTACGCACAGCGTCATCGCAGCGCCGTCCCGGGTAGCGAATGGACGACGATCGCCGGCTCGCACGAAGGGCGCAAACCTGAACAAGATCATCTGGTCGAACACGATCTGTCCGGACGGCTCCAACAGCAACGGCGACGGGGGGACGTGCGTGAACAACCTGTCCTAGCGCTACGGACGCCAGGGAGGGGGCCTGTTGGTGGGGCCCCCTCCGGGCTGACTCAGGCCCGTCGGTGCACGATCAGCACGGACTGCCGACAGTGCTCCGCGACGGCCGCGGCGACGCTGCCGAACACGCGTCCGGCGAACCCATGGCGACCGTGTGAGCCGAGCACGATCAGGTCGACGTCCCGCTCGTCGGCGACCTTTGCGATCCCTCGCCAGGTGGGTGCCGATTCGGCGGCCATGCTTCGCGCCCGGAAGCCGGCCTGCTCGGCGAGCTCGGCGCCGTGCGCAGCGGTCTCCTCCGCGGCCTTCTTCACTTCGCTCGCCTGTGCGGCGTTGAAATGCAGCTCGCCGGCGGGCACGAAGCCGACATCCGCCGGCTGCCAGACGCAGAGGACGAGCGCGTCGCGCCCGCTGGGGAGCTGCCGGCCGGCCTCGTCGATCGCGAGCTTCGCGAGCTCGGAGCCGTCGTAGGCGAACAGGACCAAGCCCGCGCCCGCGATTGTCGGGCCCGCAGACGCGGCACGCGAGTTCATCTCCGCTCGGAGCCCTCGACGGCCGGTTCCACGTGTGCGTCTTCGCGCCCGATGCGCGGGCGCGACGGGGGCCTATCGGCGCCGTCCGGGACCGGAGCGGGCCGCACCGCCCGCTCACGGCGATCGGGCTCTCCACGCACTCGCGCCAGAAGCGGCGGCGAGTACCAGGCCGGCTCGTCGCCCTCGAGGAACCTCTCGATGTCCGGGGTCTGCGGACGCGCGCCCCCGAGCGCGTAGATCGCGACGCCGAGCGCGGCGCCGCCGAGCGCCAGGCCGAAGCCGATCCAGAGCGCGATTTCGGTGCCGGGTTCGAGCCCTCCGCCCACCGTCAGGGCGAAATGGGCGAAGATCGGCGCGATCATGAACGCGGCGACCGCGCGCAGCAGCTCGACGATCGCGAACACGCGCTGGAGGTTGGCCGACGGCAGCGAGAAGCCGGCGACGAAGAGTGCGGGCGCTACCGTCGCGCCGAGGCCGATGCCGGTGAGCCCCGAGCCGATCAGCGTGAGCGTTTCGCTCGGTGGCATCTGCACGCCGAAGACCGCGATCCCGGCTGCCAGGAAGACCATCCCGACCAGCGGCAGGTAGTGGATCGAGCGGCGCCTGAAGACGACGCCGAGGAGGATCGCCGTGATCACCGCTCCCGCGACCTCCGGCAGGTAGAGGAGGCCGACGTGAAGCGGGTCGTAGTGCTGGAGCAGCACTGCCGAGGTGAGGGCGGTCGCCGAGACCGACGCGGCTGCCGCGAAGAGCGCGACGGTGACTCCGGCGACGGGCATCGTGCTCGTGAGCATCGTGCGGATCGTGAGCAGCGGGTGCTTGGCGCGGTACTCGTAGACGATGAGGGTGATGATCAGCGCGAGCCCCCCGAGCAGTGGCACGATCGTCGTCGGGCCGACGAAACGGTGGGTGAGGAGCTGAGAGGCGCCGAAGAACGCCGCGACACAGCCGACGCTCGCGAGCGCGATGGCAGTCAGGTCGCGCGGCGAGTCGGGGTCGGCCGGCGGCGCGTCGTCGAACGTGAGCAGCGACAGGATGAGCGCGCACAACGCGATCGCCGCGATGACCCAGAAGAGCGGGCGCCAGCCACCCGAGTTCGCCTGCAGCCCGCCGAGCGTCGGTCCGAGCGCGACGGCCCCGAAGATGCACAGGTTCATGATCATCGCCGTGATGCGCAGCTTGCTCGCGGGATATCCGATCGCGAGCGGCGGCACGGCGGCGATCAGCAGGAGGCTCGTGCACAGTCCCTGGAGCACGCGGCCCGCGATGTACATGCCGGAGCTCTGGGCCGAGGCCGCGAGCACCGACCCGGTGAGGAGCAGCGCCGCGTAGACGACGAGCATCCGGCGCTGCGGCAGATGCTGCGCGAACTGGACCGCCAGCACCGTCCCGATCGCATAGGCGGCGTTCGCCAGGCCGGAGCCGAGGCTCATCGTCTGCAGGCTCGTGTGGAGGTCCTTCGCGATAATCGGCGTCAGCGGCTCGAGCGCGGCGGAGAGCGCGAGGTAGGGGACGAGCGCGAACAGCACCATCGCCGCGACCGCGGGGTAGCGGCCTGCGAGCGGTCCTTGGCGCATCAGCCGGCCCCCTTCGCCTCGGCGCCGCGGTCCCGCGGGCGCCCGAGGGGCGCATCGAGTGGGCCGGATGTCGGTCTTCTTGTGGCGCGGGCAGCGATCGATTCGTTATAGCCGACGGCTGGCGCCGGCTCGGACCGAAGATCACGAGCTTCTTCGACGATCGCCTCAAGCACGCCTGAATCTGGCCGGCAACGGACCAGCTAGCTGGTGTGCTGAACGCCAGAGCGCCTCATTGGCAGGCGAAGCGGCGATCGCGAAGCTCCTCTCATGTCATTCCAGCGAGAGGAGAACCGGTGAACATCGCAGCCCAAGCCGCGCGGTGGAGCGCGGCGAACTGGAAGAAGGCCACCTTCGGTTGGCTGGCCTTCGTGGTCGCCTCGGCGGCGCTCGGCCAAGCCGTCGGTGTCGTGAAGCTCACCGAATCCGAACAGGGCAGCGGTGGCTCGGCACGCGCACAGGAGACGCTCGCGCACGCCGATCTCGATCAGTCCCCGAATGAGACCGTGCTCGTGCAGAGCAGGACGCTCACCGCCGGCGAACCGACGTTTCAGCGCCTCGTAGCGCGCGTCGCGCGGCGGGTCGGAGCGATGGCCCAGGCGAAGGACGTGCGCTCCCCGTTCGCTCCGGGCGACGGTGGGCAGATCTCGAAGGACCGCCATTCCGCGCTCGTCGAGCTCACGATGCGCGGGAGCTCGGAAACCGCCGCCGACCACGTGCAGCCCGTGCTCGACGCCGTGGCCGCCATGCAACGCCAGAGCCCCGGGTTCACGGTTTCGGAGTTCGGCGACGCGAGCGCAAGTCACGCGCTGAGCAAACTCAGCAGCGAAGGCTTCTCCCGTGCGGAGAAGCTGTCGGTGCCGATCACCTTCCTGATCATGCTCGTCGCGTTCGGCGCGTTCGTGGCCGCCGGCATCCCCGTTCTGCTCGCGTTCTCCGCGGTGCTCGCCGCGAGCGGGCTCGCGGCGGTCGCGAGCCACGTCGTCCATCAGTCGCAAGCGACGAGCTCTGTGATGCTGCTGATGGGCATGGCGGTGGGCGTGGACTACTCGCTCTTCTACCTGCGGCGCGAGCGCGAGGAGCGCCGCCAGGGGCATACGAGCGCAGTCGCGCTGCAGCGCGCCGCCGCGACCTCTGGCAGAGCGGTGCTCGTGTCGGGGTGCACCGTGCTGATCGCGATGGCGGGAATGCTGCTCACGGGCTCGAAGGTGTTCACTTCGCTCGGCATGGGCGCGATGCTCGTGGTGTTCACCGCGATGGTGGGCTCGCTCACGGTGCTCCCGGCCTTGCTCGGCAGGCTCGGCGACAAAGTCGAGAAGGGGTCGGTCAGGCGCGTGAGCAAGGCACGCGCGAGCTCACGCGGCTGGGGTCTCGTGCTGAGGCAGGTGCTGCGCTTCCCGCGAGCTGCCGTCATGCTCTCGAGCGGCGCGCTGGTGCTACTGGCGCTGCCGCTGTTCGGGATGCACACGAGCTTTCTCAGCGGGAACGACATTCCCCGTCAGCTACAGATCGAGCGCACCTACGCCCAGATCCAACATGCCTTCCCGGGCGCGCCGCAGCCGGCGCAGGTGGTCGTGAGCGCGGCGGACGTCAACGCCCAGCCGGTGCGCGGGGCGATGACGCAGATGGAGCGCTTGGCGCTGGCGAGCGGCGAGGCGAGCGAGCCGATCACGGCGCGCGTGAACGCCGCGCACACCGTGGCCGAGATCGACATCCCGCAGCCGGGCAACGGACAGAACGCGGCATCGATGCACGCGCTGGGGACGCTGCGCGAGCACGTGCTGCCCAGCACGCTCGGGCGACTGAGCGACGTCAGCTACGCGGTCGGCGGCATGGCGGCGGGCACGAGCGACTTCAACCACACGCTGTCCGATCACGCCCCGCTCGTGTTCGCATTCGTCCTCGGCCTGGCGTTCGTGCTGTTGCTGATCACGTTTCGCTCGATCGTGATTCCGCTCACCTCGATCGTCCTGAACCTCCTGTCGGTCGGCGCCGCGTACGGCGTGCTCGTGTGGGTCTTCCAGGACGGACACCTGGAGAACCTGCTCGGTTTCCGTTCCAACGGCGCGGTGGTGGCCTGGCTGCCGCTGTTCCTGTTCCCGGTGCTGTTCGGGCTCTCGATGGATTACCACGTGTTCATCGTCAGCCGCATCAGGGAGCTCCATGACCGCGGCGCCACCAACGCGGAGGCGGTGTCGCGCGGGATCCGCACCACTGCCGGAACGGTCACGGCTGCGGCCGCGGTGATGGTCGCCGTGTTCGCCATCTTCGCCTCGCTGCCCACGCTTGACATCAAGCAGCTCGGGGTCGGGCTCGCCGTGGCGGTGTTGATCGACGCGACGGTGATTCGTAGCGTGCTGCTGCCCGCGACGATGAAGCTGCTCGGCGAGTGGAACTGGTATCTGCCGCACTGGCTCGGATGGCTGCCCCGGATGAACCGCGAGCGCAGCCGTCCGCGTGGCGTCGCCGAGATGGCGTGAGAGCCGTCCTCGTGACACCCTGGTTGCGCTCACCGCGATGGCCGCACCGATCGACTCCCCCGCGCAAGGCCTCCCGACCGAGGAGCGCGCGTCGATGCCCGTCTGGGCGAAGCTGGGGCGCGCCTTCGCCGTCCACCTGTGGGCATCGACGCTGATCCTGACGGCCGTGGTGCTGATCTGGGCGTTGGCGGGAGCCGGCGGCTTCTGGCCGGTGTGGGTGTTCCTGCCATTCGCGCTGGCGCTGGCGATTCACGGCTGGGTGCAGCTGCTGCGGCGCCGGCCCACGATATGGCGGCGACCCCACATGACGTTCGCCCTCGCGCTGACCAGCGGGATCGCGGTGAGCCTGACGTTGTTCAACATCGGTGTGTGGGGCGCGAGTGGCGGTGGCAACTTCTGGCCACAGTGGCCGGCGCTCGCCTTCGTCATCGCACTCGCTGTCCAGGCGAGCTTCGTCGCGGTCACCGCACCCACCCAGCGGCAGATGAGCGAGCGCATCGACGTGCTCACCAGCACGCGCGCCGGGGCGGTGGACGCGCAGGAGGCGAAGCTCCGGCGCATCGAGCGCGACCTCCACGACGGCGCCCAGGCGCGCCTGGTGGCGCTGGGAATGAACCTGGGGATGGCCGAGCAGAAGCTCGACGCGGCCGAGCCCGGCGAGGCGCGCGAGTTGCTGGCGGAGGCGCGCGCCGGGGCTGAGCACGCGCTGCGTGAGTTGCGCGATCTCGCACGCGGCATCCACCCACCCGTGCTCGCCGACCGCGGTCTGGAGGCGGCGGTTCGCTCGCTGGCGGATCTCAGCCCGCTGCAGGTGAGCATGTCCGTGGATGTCGGCGAACGGCCGCCCGTGGCGGTCGAGAGCGCCGCCTACTTCGTCTGTGCAGAGGGGCTCGCCAATGCGGCCAAGCACGCCCATGCCACACGCGTGGAGATCCGCATCGCGCGCCGCGAGAACTCGCTTCGCATGGAGATCATCGACGACGGCGTCGGCGGTGCGGACCTCCAGGGCGGCGGCCTGCGCGGGCTGCGTGGCAGGGTGCAGGCGTTGGACGGCTCGTTTCGCGTGGTGAGCCCGCCTGGCGGTCCGACCGTCCTGATCGCGAAGCTGCCGTGCGCGTAGTGATTGCTGAGGACCTCGCGCTGCTGCGCGACGGCCTGGCCCGGCTCCTGCGCGACAACGATTTCGATGTGGTGGCCGCGGTTGCCGACGGCGAGGCCCTCGTGCAGGCGATCATCGAGCACATGCCCGACATCGCCGTGGTCGACATTCGCCTGCCGCCGGAGTTCCGCGACGAGGGCCTGCGAGCGGCGCTGCGAGCGCGCGAGCAGGTGCCGGGGACGGCGATCCTCGTGGTATCCCAATACGTCGAGCATGCCTACGCCGCCGAGCTGCTCGCCGACCCCGGCGCCGGCGTCGGCTATCTGCTGAAGGACAGAATCATGCACGTGGCGGAGTTCGTCGAGGCTGTCCGCAGGGTTGCCGGCGGCGGCACCGCCCTCGACCCGGAGGTCGTCGCACAACTCTTCTCCCGCCGCCGCGAGGACGGTCCGCTGGAA
The DNA here is from genome assembly GCA_963717415.1 of uncultured Solirubrobacteraceae bacterium. Taxonomy (GTDB): domain Bacteria; phylum Actinomycetota; class Thermoleophilia; order Solirubrobacterales; family Solirubrobacteraceae; genus Palsa-744. Next base: position 659,474 of record OY970331.1, read on the forward strand.
CGTCTCACCCCGCGCGAGCTCGAGGTGCTCGCGCTGATGGCCGAGGGACGCTCCAACGCCGGCATAGCCGAGTCCCTCGTGCTCACCGTCGGCGCGGTGGAGAAGCACGTGCAGAGCATCTTGGGAAAGCTCGACCTGCTGCAGTCCGCAGGCGACCACCGACGCGTGCTCGCGGTGCTGAAATACCTCCAGCAGTAGGCGACGGCGAGCGAGCTCTCGGCCCTTTGCTTCAGCGGCGGGTGATTCCGGGCTGAGCCAGTGGAGCCAGCGTCTGGCCCTTGACGGGAACATCCCCAAGCGCCTCATCGATCGCCTCGAGCGTGTCCGGCGCAAGCGCAATGCCCGACGCCTTGGCATTGGCGTGCACCTGCTCGGGGCGCGATGCGCCTACGATCGCCGATGCGAGCTCTGGCCGGCGGAGCACCCACGCGAGTGCCATCTCGGTCATCGACAGCCCGGCCTGCTCGGCGACCGGACGCAGGCGGTCGACGGCTTCGAGCGTTGTGTCGTTCAGCAGCGGCCCCATGAAGGCGTTCATGCCGCTGTGCGCCGCCCGCGAGTCTTGCGGCGGTGCCTGTCCGGGGCGATACTTGCCGGTCAGGAGGCCCTGGGCGAGGGGGGACCAGACGATCTGTGAGATGCCGTTGGCTTCACACAGCGGGAACACCTCGACCTCGGGCGCCTGCCAGAGCATCGAGTACTGCGGCTGAGAGGAGACGAACAGCTCCGGGCCGGCGATGTCGATGGCGGCCTGGATCTGCTCGGGCGTCCACTCGCTGAAGCCCAGATAGCGGGCCTTGCCCTCCGCGACCACCCGCTGCAGCGCTTCGATGATCTCCTCGATCGCGACATCGGGGTCGAAGCGGTGCGCCTGGTAGAGGTCGACGTAGTCGGTCTTCAGCCGCTCCAGCGAGGCGTCGATCTGCTTGGCGATCTGCGCCGCCGACAGGCCGCGGTCGTTGGGGTCGTCGGACATCTGACCCCACACCTTGGTCGCGAGGATGTAGGACTCGCGCGGGCGGCGCGAGAGGATCTCGCCCCACGCCGACTCGGCGGCCCCGCGTCCGTACACGTTGGCGGTGTCGAAGAAGTTGATTCCGGCCTCGAAGGCCGCGTCGTGGATCGCGTCGTGAGGCTGAGCAACGGCGAGTACGAGGTCCACAACATCGGCGTCAACTGGCCGCACCACATCTTCGTCAACCAGGATTTCAAGGTCGCCGGCGCCGATTAGCGCGTGGGTGGCGCGCCGGCAGGTTGCTCGCCTAAAGCGAGCAGGGCCGGGAGCGCCGGTCCACCCCCACCTCGGTGATCCCCACCGAGGTGATCTTGATTCGCGTGGGCACGTTGCCGCGCTCCATCAAGCTGCGGAGCACCGTCTCGCCCTTGGATTCAACCCCCGAGCGGATCGGCTCATCGACCGACTCGGGCTTCAGCGCGTCGGCGATCTGAACGTACACGTGCTGTTCGGCCGTGCCGTTCTGAACCTTCCAGCGATAGATGGCCCCGGGCACGCTCGACACCGTCAGCGGCGTGGGCCCTCCGATGATCTCGAGCATGCGCTCACGATGACGTCTCGCGGGGGACGCGAAAAGGGCCGACTGGCCAGCATCTCGATTTCGACTTTGGACCCGTGTTGCACCGGCGGAAAGGGGCGTGGCTGGCTCGAATCAGGTCGCTGCGGCGTACAGCCGGCGCACGATCGCGTCGACCACCGGCGAGGTCTCGCCGAATGACGGGCAGCAGGTCGAGGCGCCCGGCGGGGTGAGGCCGATCTCCAGGTGCGGACCCGAGGAGAGGCCCACGTCGCCGCAGCCCACCTCGGCGAGCGGCTGGCCGGCCACCACGTGGGCGCCCACCGGCACGAGATCCGGCGCCGCGTGGCCGTAGTAGACGTACCAGCCGGCGTATGGCCCGCTGTCGATTCGAACGACGGGCGCGTAGGACCCGAAGCCGGGTATGCCCTCGCGCACGACGGTACCCGCGGTGACCGCGACCTCGATCGCCGCATTGCCGCAGGCCGCGTTCAGCGTCGCGATGTCGACGCCCTGGTCGTCGCTCCAGGTGGACGGCCCGAGCACGAGCGAGCGGGGCTGGATCGGGAACACCCAGTCCTCCCCGCCGCCTCCGCCGACGTATGTCGCACCCTGTTCGAACGACTGGACGCTGTTGCCCTTCGGCACGATGATGCCCTCCTTGCGCGCCTGCGCCAGTTCGGCTCGGATCTGAGCGTCGGAGGGAGCTCCGGGCGCGACGTAGTCGCCGCCCCGGGGGCTTGCCGCCGCGGGCAGCGCCTCGGGCTTGCCGACCTTTCCCGACACCTCCTGGCTGTCGAGCTTGCCGGGCGCTTCGCTCGGGGGGAGGGGCAGCGATTTCGCGGTGGAACCGGTGGGACCGTTGGTGGAGCCCGAGGAGCCCGAGGAGCCCGCCCGGGCCGCCGTCGTCGGCGCGGTGTGAGACGCCGCGGGTTTGGGAGGAGCGCTCGAACCGCACCCGGTCGCGATCAGAGCGGCGACGCCGAGACACGCCAGGTGAGCGATCCTACGGCGCGGGGCCATCGCTCGAGTCCCTCAGTTGCAGCCGGTTATGCCGCCGTCCAGCGGGATCACGGCGCCGGTCAGGTAGGAGCCGGCACGTGATGAGAGGAACCGCGTGAGACCGGCCACGTCATCGGGGCGCCCGATGCGCCCGAGCGGGACCATCCGTTCGACCATCTCGCGGTTCTCGGGCGAGTCGAACATGAAGGCGGTCATCTTGCTCTCGAACGGGCCAGGCGCGATCGCGTTGACGGTGATGTGCTCGGTGGCAAGGCGCTTCGCCAGGTGCCGCGTGAGCATGTGGACGGCGGCCTTGCTCGCGCTGTAGCTGTAGTTCTCGAGGGAGGGCGTGCGCAGGCCGTCGATCGAGCCGATGTTGACTACCCGCGCGGGATCCTCGGCGCTCGCGCCGGCCCGCAGCGCGCCGAGCAGCGCAATCGTGAGATCGAAGACGCCTTGCACGTTCGTATGGAGGACCTTCTCCCAGCCGCCTGCCGGGAACTCCTCCAGTGGCGCGCCCCAGCCCGCTCCCGCGTTGTTGACGAGGATGTCGAGCTGCTCGAACTGCTCCTGGGTTGCCTGCGCGAGCTCCGCGGCGCCGTCTGGAGTCGCGACATCGCCTGGAATCGCCACGCACTCGCCGAGCTCGGCGAGCTCGTTGGCCGTGGCGACCACATCGTCGGTCTTGCGCGAGGAGACGATCACTCGTGCACCGCCTTCCACGAGTCCGCGGGCGATCATCATCCCGATCCCGCGCGAGCCGCCCGTCACGAGGGCTGTCTTGCCGGAGATGTCGAACAGATCGCTCATCGCGGCGAAAGGCTACCGATCGGGCCGTCGAGCGCCGATCGCCGCCTCAATGCGACTTGACGAGGTCGATGTGGCCGGCGACGAGTTGGGTCCTCAGGCGGTGCACGAAGTCGGTCACCTGTACGCGGTCGCGGGTCGCGAGGATCAGGGTGCCCTCGCAGAGATCCTCGGTGAGCCACTGGGCGCCCTGGACGGCCCCCTGCGCATACTTGCCCTTGGTCGTGAAGTCCCCCCCGGTTTCCGCCCACAGCCTGCGCACGAGATGGCCGGGCGAAGCGGTGCTCGTGGCCCGGCCGGCGTGCGCCCGAGGTTTGCAGGGTGAGAAGTTGCCGCCCACGAGGGTCGCGAGCACGTTGCCGTTTGCGCTCTGCGTCAGCACGAACTTCCCGTCGAAGAAACGACCGGCCCAAAGACCGCCCGTCGAGGTGGCCGCCGTGACGCTGACCTCCCCCTTCGTTGCTTCGATGATCGTCCCGAAGGGAATCTGGCGGGCGCCCTTCAGCGCCACGAAGCCTGACGATCCAGGCGTGCGCACTAGTACCTGGCCCGTGAACGGGGCGATGTTGGCGGTGTGGCCGACGACGGGGCGCGGAAGGCCTGGCTTCGTCGTGGTCGTGGCGTTTATCGTGCCTGAGTTGTACGTCGGGGTGCCGGGCAGGCATGACTCGGTGCGAGGCGTGGCGAACGTCGCTTCATGGCCTTTGCTGTCGGGGCCTTGCCAGCGCCGCCCGAGTTGGTCGCGTGAGATTCTGAAGTAGTAGGTGGTGTTCGCGGCTAGGCCCGTAAGCGACGCAGACACTTCGACGGGACTTGGGCCTGACCCTGGCGCTGAGCAGGCAGTGACCTTTTTCCCGTACGAGGGTGTTTCCCCATATTCGAATTCGCACGTGCCGACTTCGCCCCCGTTCGGATTAACCGTGGCGTTGAGCGTCGCCGTCGTCTGCGTGATCGAAGAGGCTGGCTTCGCTTCGACCGTCGGCGGGTTCGGGAGCGTTTTGAAGGTCGCGTCCGTCCCCGGGGTCGTCCCCTCCGCGTTGGTCGCCGAGATCCGGAAGTGGTAGATGGTGTTCGGGCTAAGGCCAGCCGCCGCTGCGGACACCGGCACGGCGCTGGTCCCAGAGCCGGGCGACGACGAACAGGGGACGTGTGCGCCGTAGGCTTCGTTGGTCCCGTATTCGAGCTTGCATTCAGTGACTTCCCCGCCCTCGGGGTTGACTTTGGCGCTTAGCGTGGCTGTCGTCTGGGTGATCGAGGATGCCGGAGTCGTTTCAACCGTCGGGGCATTGAAGTACGTGAAGAAAGCCGGGCTCATTATCGACATGCCACCCGCATCGCTGACGGTTACTTCGTTCATACCTGCGGTCGTGGCCCCCGTCGTTGCGGTGATTTCGGTTTCTGAAACCACGAGAACATTGCTCGCGGGCGCGCCGATCGCAACCGTCGCCCCTTCTACGAATCCCGTGCCGACGATTTTGACCACAGTGTCGCCCTTGGCGGGGCCCACATTGGGGGTGATCGAGTCCACGGTAGGTGTGGTGCCGTCATAGGTGAATTTGGGTCCGCCGGTCGAGCTGACGCCTTCCTGTGAAACGACGACGTCGGGGGAGCCTGAGTCGGAGCCGGTCTTGGCAGTGATTTCGGTCCCTGAAACTACGACGACTTCGGTTGCCGCCGCGCCGATCGTGACCGTGGCCCCAGTCACGAATCCCGCCCCCTTGATCACCACCGCCGTGCCGCCCGTGATCGGACCTACACCCGGGGTGATGTGTTCCACCTGCGGAACGTAGGTGAATTTCGGTCCGCCGGTCGAGCTGGCGCCTTCCTGTGAGACGACGACTTCGGGGGAGCCTGAGCCGGAACCGGTCTTGGCAGTGATTTCGTTTCCCGAAACTACGAACGATTCGGTTGCCTCCGCGCCGATCGTGACCGTGGCCCCGGTCACGAATCCTGTCCCCTTGATCGTCACGACAGTGCCCCCGCCGGCCGGGCCCTGGTTAGGTGTGATCGATTCCACCGTGGGCGATGCGGCTGCGAGGGCGGGCGTCGCGAGCGACGCGGCCATCGCAAGTAGCGCGAGCGCCCCCACCACCAGGGCCCGAAACCAGAAACTACTGCCGCGCAAGTCGTGCATGTGGGGGGTCTGTGTCGGAGCTCGAGTGACTGTCGTATGGTGGTTCCTGGCGCGCTAACCCCCCGAGATCGGCTGCCGTTTCTCCGATGCACTGTACCGAGGGTCGCAGTTGCGCGTGCCGGTTCAGCCGACAGTCGAAAGTTCGCGGCCCGCGGCTCAGCTCCTGCGCTCGAGCGCGACGACGGGGATCTGTCGCGTCGTTTTCTGCGCGTAGTCGGCGAACTGCGGGAAGACCTCGGCCTGGCGGCTGAAGAGCCGCTCGCGCTCCTCGCCGGAGGTCACGACGGCGTCGACCTCCAGAGTCTCAGGGCCGACCTCGACCGTGGCCGTCGGGTTCGCGACGAGGTTGTGGTACCAGGCCGGATTGGTCGGCGCGCCTCCCTTGGAGGCGAAGATCACCATGCGATCGCCGTCCGCCAGGTACACCACGGGTGTCGTGCGCCGCTGGCCGCTCTTCGCGCCGGTGCTCGTCAGCAGCAGCACGGGGGCTCCCTCGAATTGCCCGCCGACCCTGCCTTCGTTGGCGCGGAACTCCTCGATGATCGCCCGGTTGAAGTCGTTGATGTCGGGCACGTTCCCTCCCTTCCCGTGGGTAGCATGAGCCTAGCCGATGAAGTCAGCGATCGCGACCGGCCCAGGGCCGGCCGGCTTCTTCGCTCGCGGTCGCCACGTCGAGCTCGAGGGCGGCCCGCTGCTGATGGGCGTGCTGAACGCGACCCCGGACTCCTTCTCCGACAGCGGACGCTACCGCTCGGTCGCCCGGCGGATCGAGCGCGGCCTCGAGCTGATCGGCGACGGCGCGGACATCATCGACGTGGGCGGCGAGTCGGCGGTGACGAACCGGCCGACCGTCGCCGTCGAGGAGGAGATCGAGCGGGTCGTGCCGGCCGTCGAAGGGCTCGCCGCCCGCTCTGAGGTCGTCATCTCGGTCGACACCTACAAGCCCGCCGTAGCGAGTGCGGCGATCGCCGCCGGCGCGAGCATCGTCAACGACGTCAGCGGGCTGCGCGATCCCGCCCTCGCCGACATCTGTGCTGCGAGCGGGGCCGCGCTCGTGGTGATGCACAACCGCGCCGCGCCCAAGCGCCGACTCGCCGAGCCCGACCTCTACGACGACGTCGTGGCCGACGTGGTCGAGTTCCTGGGCGAGCGCACGCAGCTCGCGCTGCGCCGCGGGGTCTCGAAGGAGAGCCTGATCGTTGACCCCGGCCCCGACTTCTCGAAGACCCCCGCCCAGACGGTCGAGGTGCTGCGCAACCTCCCGACGATCGCCCGGATCGGCTATCCGGTGCTGCTCGCGATCTCGCGCAAGGACTTCATCGGCGCCCTGTTGCAGAGGCCGCCGCGTGCGCGACTGGCGGGCACCCTGGCCGCGCTCGACCATGGCCTCGGCAACGGAGCGCACCTTTTTCGCGTCCACGACGTTGTTGAGGCGAGAGCCTTCCTCTCGGTGCGGCTGGCACTCGACAAGGAGCCCAAGTGAGCAGCGTCCAAACTCCTGACCCCCGCGTCGCGCGCTTCCGACGCGCGCTCGGACACGTCTGTGGCGCAGCGCTGCTGACGCTGCCGGCATGCCTCGTCGCCTGCGCGCTCGCCGGCGGAGCCCCGGCGGCCGCGGCCGCCGCCCGATCGGCCCGGTCGCCGACCGTCACCGTGGCGGGCTACCCGGCCGGCGCCTCCCGCCCGCAGTTCCACCCGCGCCGGTCGGAATTCGCGCCCACCCCGACCCCGGGCCGGGCAGGCGGACGGGCGAGCTCGTCCGGCGGGGCCGTCGCGCCGAGCCACTCGAAGAGCCCGACGAGGAGGAGCCGCAAGCCCGTCCTGCACGGCGACCCCGCCCGCGCCCTCGTCGCCTTCCAGGCGATGCAGAAGACCTACTACGTCAAGGCCTCGGCGCTCTACCTGGGCGAACCGTTCTCCTACCTGTGGGCCTTCTCCCAGGCGTTCGCCGCGACGGTGACCATGGCCAACATCCCCCACCTGGGGGTCTCGCTCTCACGCGAATTGCAGGCGCGGCTGGCGGGGCTGGGCTCCTATCTGGACAGCGACAACTCAGCCGCACCGGCAGGCACCTACATCAGCAGCCTGCCCGCCTTCGACGGCAGCGTCGCGCCCCCGGCCGGACCCGGCGGAACGAAGTACTTCGACGACAACGACTGGATCGGGCTCGAGCTCCTGCGCGTGTACCGGATCACCCACAGCACCGATTTGCTGGCGCGGGCCGAGGAGCTGATGGCGTTCGAGATGGGAGGCTGGCAGACGAGCCCCGAACTGGGCTGCCCGGGCGGCATCCCCTTCGCGAACACCGCCACGAACACCGAACGCAACACGGTCACGACCGCCCCGGCCGCCGAGCTCGCCGCGCAGCTCTACCGCATCACCCGCAACGTCCAGTACCTCACCTTCGCCGAGATGGCATACGAATGGGTGCGCGCGTGCCTCTTGCAGCCGAGCGGCATGTATGCCGACCACGTGAACCGCAAGGGCGTCGTCGAACCGCAGCTGTGGAGCTACAACCAGGGCACGATGATCGGCGCCGGCACGCTGCTCTATCAGGCGACCGGCAACGGGGCCTTTCTCTACCAGGCCCGCCAGACGGCCAAGGCCGCGCTCGCCTACTTCACGCCGGAACGGCTCGCCTCGGAAATCCCGTTCTTCCCGTCGGTCTACTTCCGCAACCTGATGTACCTGGACTCGGTCACCCACGATCCGCCGGGACCCAAGCTCGCGCAGGCCTATGTCGACTACGCCTGGACCCACCAGCGACTGAAGAGCGGGGTGTTCGTCGCCGGCTCCCCGCCCTCGGCCCAGCTCCTCGTGCAGGCGGCGATCGTCCAGATCTACGCGCTGCTCTCCTCGCCTCCAAGCACGTACTTCTGAGCCTGGGCGACCGCCGCGGAGAGACGCTCGGCTCGCCCGGGGATGCTCATACGCTCGTCTAATAGGGACTGGACGGCGAGCCCAAGGGGCTCCCGCCGCCGATACGAATGCGGGGACATATGCTCAGGATCTCGCGCCCGATCGCCTCAGAGTTGCTCAGCAAGGACATCGAGCAGGGCGAGACGCTGGTCGGTCAGTCCGCCTTCATCGGCGTCGAGGAGGACCACGAGAACTGGAAGGCGGAGCGCCATCACTGGATCGAGCTGACGGTGCGCACGCTCGGGCACATCTTCGACGGATCGCAGGAGTCCGACAGCTTCAGGGGCACCGCCTCGACCGTGCCCCAGGACCAGCCCTGGCAGGTCGAATGCAAGCGCGACGCCGCCAGCGCGCGGGCTGCCGTCGACCTCCTGATCTCCCTGCAGGAGCGGCTGGAACACGAGCAGGAGCCGGCAGAGGCACCCTCCGATGAGCCCGTCGGCCAGGCACCATCCGATGAGCCCGTCGACCAGGCCCCCTCCGATCAGTCCGTCGACCATGCCCCCTCCGATCAGTCCGTCGACCAGGCTCCCTACGATGAGCCCGTGGCCGAAGCGCCCTCCGACGACCCCGCCGTCGGCGCCGAGCTCGCGCCGGCCCCGGCGGTCGGCGCCGAGCTCGAGCACACCGCCTCCCTGGCACCGGAGCTCGCAGCCGAGCGGGCCAACGGAGCGGTGGCGGTGACCACGATCGCGCAGGGCGCGGGACGCGTGTTTCTCGTGCACGGACGCAACGAGGTCTGGAAGGGAGCCGTGGCGGATCTGCTCGAGCGGGTCGGCAGCCACGAGGTGACGATCCTCAACGAGCAGCCGGCCGACCGCAGAACGCTCGTCGAGCACGTCGAGGAGCACCCACCGGGGTCGCGCTACGCGGTCGTGCTGCTGACGGCCGACGACGTCGGCGCGCCGCGGGTCGAGTCAGACAGCGAGCCCTACTTCTCCCCCCGCGCGCGCCAAGGCGTCGTGTTCGAGTTGGGCGTCCTCGTGGCGACGCTCACGCCGAGCTGCGTGTGCGTGCTCTACGAGGACGGCGTCGAACTGCCCTGCGACCTGGATGGGATCACCTTCGTCCGGCTGGATCTCGCGGGCACCTGGCAGTCGAAGCTCCTGCTGCGACTGCGAAGCGCCGGCTACGACTACGACCTGAACCAGCTGGCGACGAAGACGGCGTAGCGCGCGCCTAATCGATGCTGGGCGGATCGGCATGCGCTTTGGCGTGCTCGCCCTGTATGTACAGGAAGGCGCCGGCGCCGACCGCGCCGCCGAGGAAATCCGCGAGCAGGTATATCCAGATGTGTGACCATTTGAACGCTCCGAGCACCGTCGCGCCGAGCGCGATCGCGGGGTTGAAGGCGGCGCCTGAGATCCAGCCGACGGAGATCGCGCCGACGACGATCACGAACCCGATCGCGAGGCCATAGAAGGAGTTGCCCTCGGTTCCCTTCGCCGTAGCCACGTTCAGCACCACGTAGGCGAGCGCGAACGTGAACAGGAACTCGACGACCAGCATCTTGCCGACCGAGGCCGTCGCGCCGGCGCTCTGTTTCCCCCCGATCGCGTTCACCAGCAGGCCGGCGAGCACGGCGGCGGTGAACTGCGTGACCATGTAGGCGACATATTCGTGCGCCTTGATCCAGCCTCTGACGAAGACCGCCGTGCTGACCGCGGGGTTGTAGTGGCCGCCGGAGACGTGTCCGCCGGCGAAGACGAGCACCATCAGCACCGAGCCGATCGCCAGCGGTGCGAGGACGGTTCCGGATTTGTTCGCCGACTCGGTGGCCATCCCCACCGTGAACACGAACAGGAACATCCCGATGAACTCGACCGCGAGCTTGCGATCTAGGGGGTAGCTCATGCTGCTCCTTTGCTGTTGCGAAGTGACTGAAGCTGAAGCGGACTGCGGGGTTGCGCGACCTTCGATCCCGGCTCGCACGACCTCCCGTCTGAACCCACGGCGGGATGCTACTCAGGGCGAGTGCCCCGCGCCTGCCTGACGCCCGGGCCGCGAAGTGGGGCGCCAATCGGCTCAGCAAACTCCCAGCAACGGTTGAGGAGCCGCCCAGCCGGCTCCTGTTTCATGGTGCTCGCAAAGCGGCCGGCCGGCCGCGTTCGACACGAGAGGACCCGATGACGATGGCAACACCACCCAGACGTCCAAGCAAACGTACAGCCCTGATCGCCATCGGCGGCGGACTCGCGGTGATCCTCGCCGCCTTCCTCGTGATCTACCTCGTGATCTTCCCGACCTCCTCCCCCAAGCCCTTCACGCTGTCCTCAACGGCATCGACTGCCACGAGCAGCGCGACGGGCACGACCACCGGCGCGAGCACCACGACGAAGCCGGCGGCCGCCGCCGCGCTCGGCGGCAGCTGGAAGGTGGCAGGCTCCTCCCAGGCCGGCTACCGCGTGCGGGAGAAGCTCGCCTTCCTGCCGGCGCAGAGCGACGCGGTGGGGCGAACCTCAGAGGTCAGCGGCGGCGCGAGCTTCAGCGAGGCGGGCGGCAAGGTCACGATCACCGCCGCCGCGTTCGAAGTCGCCGTCAATACGCTCAAGAGCGACCGCTCGATGCGCGATGAAAAAATCCACGAAATCGGGCTTGAAAGCAACCGCTATCCAACCGCCACGTTCAAGCTGACGGCGCCGGTCACGGTTCCGGCGAGCGCCCTGGAGGGCAAGGTCGCGCACGTGTCGGTGACCGGGGCCTTCGACATACATGGAGTCTCCAAGACCGAGACACTGCCGATCGAAATGAGCCTCAGGGGGTCGACGTTCGCGGCCGTGGGCTCACTCACATTTCCCTGGAGCGAATTCGGCATGACGGCGCCGAGCATCGGCGGCTTCGTCAACGTGACGGAAAAAGCGACCCTGGAATTCGCCCTCGAGCTGCAGCGAGCATAGTCGCGGTCGGGTATGCAGGAGTAGGCTCCGCTCCACCGAATCCAGACCGGGGCGCCAGACGGCGTCTGTGACGGAAGGGGAACATATGAGGGGCTATGGCAGTGCGCTGTTCGTGGGCATCTTCTTGATGATCGCGGGCATCCTGAACATCGTCTACGGCATCGCCGCCGTCGGCAATGCCAACTTCTTCGTAAACGACACGCAGTACGTGTTCTCGGACCTCCACACGTGGGGCTGGATCACGATCATCCTCGGCATCATCGAGCTCACGGCTGCCTTCTCGCTGTTCGCCGGCAACACCTATGGGCGCCTGGTTGGGCTGGTCGCCGCCACGCTCGGCGCGATCGGTGCGCTGCTGGACGTCGGCGGCGCGCACCCGTGGTGGGCGCTGGGGATCTTCGCGATCTGCGTGATCTGCATCCACGGCCTCGTGGTGATGGGAGACCCGGAAGAACTCTGACGGCTCTTGGTGGGGGGGTCGGGCGCGCCCGCACCCCCCCGGCGGCGCCTACGCGGGCGCCGCGCGAGGCGCCCGGGCAGCGCTCGCCGCGAGCGCGTCGGGCTCGGGAACGGCGTCGCCGCCTCGGATCAGGTCTGCGGCCCGCTCGGCGAGCGCGATCGTGGGCGCGTTCGTGTTGCCGCGCGGCACGGCCGGCATCACCGAGGCATCGACCACGCGCAGGCTCTCGACGCCGTTGACCCGCAGCTGCCCGTCGACGACCGCGTCTGCGTCATCGCCCATGCGGCAGGTGCCGACCGGGTGGTAGATCGAGAAGGTCGTGCGCGCGACATGCTCGCGCAGCGCCTCGTCGGAATCGCCATCGGGGGTGTTGAAGGCACCGACGCAGTAGGGAGCCATCGCCGGCTGGGCGCAGATCTCGAGCGTCAGGCGCAGGGCGGCGATCATGCGCTGCAGGTCATCGCCCTGGGTGTAGTAGTCGTTGCGCACGATCGGCTTGGCGGTGGGATCGCTCGAGGCGAGCCGCACCGAGCCCCGGCTGTGCGGCGTCAGCAGGCAGGGCGAGATCCACACGCCGTGGGCTTCGGGATCGCTCATGCCCTCATCGACGATGTGGATCGGCGAGCAGTGCAGCTGCGTGTCGGGAGCCCGCGCGCCGGGCTCGACGCGGGCAAAGCCGCCGGACTCGGCGAAGTTGGAGGCGTAGGGACCGGTGCGCGTCGCTTCGTACTCCTCGAGCGCCGCCGGCTCGAGCCCGAGCAACAGGCTCTGTGGCTCGGGCGTGGTCCATACCACGTAGCTGGCGGCGTGGTCTGAGAGGTTCTCACCCACGCTCGGGCGGTCGAGCAGCACCTCGACCTGGCGCATCGCGAGATGCTCCGCCGGTCCGATCCCGGACAGCATCAACAGCTGCGGGGAGTTGTATGCGCCGCCGCACACGATCACCTCCCGCTCGGCCATGAACTGCTGGGACTGGCCGAGCTGGCTGGCCTGCACGCCGATCGCGCGGGTGCCGTCGAACAGCACCCGCTCGGCGAGCATGTAGGGCAGCACGTGGAGGTTCTCCCGCTCCATCGCGGGGTGCAGGTAGGCGACCGCGGCGCTCGCGCGCATGCCGGCGCGCTGGGTCAGCTGATACATGCCCATCCCGTCCTGCTCGGCGCCGTTGAAGTCCGCGTTGCGCGCGAGGCCGGCCTGCACTCCCGCCTCGACGAACGCCGGCGTGATCAGGTTGCCCGACCGCTGCTCTGAGACCGGCAGCGGGCCGCTCGTGCCGTGCCATTGCGAGGCGCCGCGCTCGTTGTCCTCGGCCTTCAGGAAGTAGGGAAACACCTCAGCCCAGGACCACCCCGCTACGTCCCATTCGTCGTAGTCGAGGTGGTTGCCGCGAATGTAGACCATCGCGTTGATCGAGGATGAGCCGCCCAGCACGCGGCCGCGCGGCAGCGGGATGCGCCGGTTGTCGCAGTTGACTTCGGGCACCGAGTCGTAGTCCCAGTCGACGTCGGTCCGCCCGAGCTGCAGGTAGCCGAGCGGCACGTGGATGTTCTGTTTGACGTCCGGCGGTCCCGCCTCGAGCAGCAGCACCTGCACGTCGGGGTCCTCGCTCAGCCGACCGGCGAGCACGCAACCGGCCGATCCCGCGCCCACTATCACGTAGTCGTACATGTCCTCGAGCACACCTCCCTGCAGGAAACGATACCCGACTCGCCGAACCGCTCAGCCGAGCAGCCAGATCGCGCCGTCGCGCAGCTCCACCGGGAAGCTGCGCAGGGCGCGCGCCCCGGCGGTCGCCTTGACGGCGCCGGCGAGCGGTTTGAACGCCCCCTGCGGTCCCCTCACCATCTTGCCGGTGTGGACGTCGTAGAGCGCCGAGTGCCAGGGGCACTCGAGACATCCCTCGTCGGTCACCCGTCCTTTTCCGAGCGGTGCGAACAGGTGGCGGCAGCGGTTCGAGACGGCGAACGGCTCGCCCTGGCTGATGCCCACGGCAAGGGCGCCATGCGGCGTCTGCTCGGCCACTGTGACCTGCGAGTCGCCCAGCGCATCGACGGAGGCGAGACGGACGGCCGACTGCGCGCGGGCGCTCATGTGCGGATGGTCTCATACAACACCGCGGTGCGCGCTCCGCGGTAGTCTCGCCGGGCCGATGCCCGGGGCCGATGATGAGCAACCACAGCCGCGCGAGGACCTCGAGGAGCTGCTCGAGCGCCGCGCGCTGACACTCGACGAAGCCCGGCCCGAGGCCGTCGGACGGCGCCATGCGGCCGGCGCGCGGACGGCGCGCGAGAACATCGCCGCGCTGATCGATCCGGGCAGCTTCGTCGAGTACGGGCGCTTCGCGATCGCCGCCCAGCGCTCGCGCCGGGAGCTCGCGGACCTGATCGCGCACACTCCGGCGGATGGCCTGATCGGCGGCACGGCGAGGATCAACGGCGAGCTGTTCGGCGAGCGGAGCGCCTGCGCCGTGCTGTCCTACGACTACACGGTCCTGGCCGGTACCCAGGGGGCGATCGGCCACCGCAAGAAGGACCGCCTGTTCGAGCTGATCGAGCGCATGCGCCTGCCCACCGTGTTCCTCGCCGAGGGCGGCGGCGGGCGCCCCGGGGACACCGACCACCAGGTCGTCTCGGCGCTCGACACGCGGGCCTTCGCGCTGTGGGCGAGGCTGTCGGGCCTCGTGCCCCGCATCGCGGTGGTCGCCGGCCGCTGCTTCGCCGGCAACGCCGTGATCGCCGGCTGCTCGGACCTGATCGTGGCGACGGAGAACATCTCGCTCGGCATGGGCGGTCCGGCGATGATCGAGGGGGGCGGGCTCGGCAGGGTCGACGCCGATGCGATCGGGCCGCTCGCGATGCAGGCGGCCAACGGCGTGATCGACGTGGCGGTCACCGACGAGGCCGAGGCCACCGCCGCGGCCAAGCGGCTGATCGCCTACTTCCAGGGCGCCACGCCACCCGGTCGGGCGCCCGACCAGCGCCGCCTGCGCGAGCTCGTGCCCGCGCGCGAGCGGCGCGCCTATGCCGTCGGGCCGATCGTCGAGACGCTGTGCGACGAGGGATCGGTGAGCTTCCTGCGCGAGCGCTTCGCGCCGGAGATGGTGACCGCGCTCGGGCGCATCGACGGGCGGCCGCTCGGGCTGATCGCGAACGACACGATGCACATGGCCGGAGCGATCACGAGCGATGCGGCCGACAAGGCGTCGCGCTTCATGCAGCTGTGCGACGCGTTCGGGCTGCCGCTCGTCTCGCTCATCGATACGCCGGGGATGATGGTCGGACCCGAGGCGGAGTCGACCGGGCTCGTCAGGCACTGCTCGCGCCTGCTCGTCACCGGCGCCGCGCTTGGCGTGCCGCTGATCGCGGTGATCCTGCGCAGGGGCTACGGCCTCGGCGCCCAGGCGATGATGGCCGGCAGCCTGCACGAGCCGCTTCTGACGGTCGCCTGGCCGACCGCCCATCTGGGGCCGATGGGCCTTGAAGGCGCGGTCAAGCTCGGCTTTCGCAAGGAGCTCGAGGCGATCGGCGAGGAGCAGGAGCGCCGGCGGCGGATCCGCGAGCTCACCGCGGCCGCGGAGCGCCGCGCGCGCGCGCTCAACGCCGCGACGCTGTTCGAGCTCGATGACGTCATCGACCCGGCCGAGACGCGCGCGTTGATCGGCGCCACCCTCGCCGCCGCCGGGAGCGCTCCCCAGCCCGCGCGCGGCCGGGGCTTCGTCGACACCTGGTGAGGGCTCCGGGCGTCAGCGCGGCCGACGCAGAAGATGCTCCTTGACGTAGGCGGCCGCCATCGGGATTCCATCGAGGCGCCGCGCCTGGTGGGTGTAATCCGCCAACAGCGCTTCGAAGGCCGAATAGCCGTCGCGCTCGACCCCGCGGTCGACCAGATAGGAGCGACCGGACCCGTCGGCCGGACGATCCGTGACGTGCACCACGCCGTTGACTCGCTGCCCGCAGATAACGCGCTCACCGCCGGTGAAGCGGTAGCGCGCCAACACCACCCGCTCGACGCGAGGAACCATGCCGCCCACCATCGGCACCTCGTCGAGCCGCTCGGCCTGAAGGACGTAGTCAGCGACGAGCGCCGTCAACGACGAGTCCCCGTCGTGATCGCGACAACGTTCCACGAAATAGCTGCGACCGCACCCGTCGGCGCGCTCATCGGTGATACACACGAATCCGTCGACCCGTTCACCGTGGAGAATGCGCTCGACGCCTTTCACCCAATAGCGCCCCAGCTCGCAGCGGCCGTCCCAGTCGTTTCCGTTAAACCGGGAGCCCTCGGTCGGGGCCGCCGCCAACGAGCTCGCAAAACCCGTCACACAGCAAACGAGCCATACGGTCCAGAACCGCACCCGAGAAACCATGCATGCCCCCAATCCCCCGAATCCCCCGCGCAGGAGGGATCTGATTTGGTTAACCTAGGGGTACCAACTCCGGCTCCGCGCGTGTTGCGCCAATGTGGTGCGGCGGGTTATCCGAAATGCACCACTAGGTCCCACCGGGCCTGCGATGGGCCCGAAAGAGACTCAGCTCACCTCTACGGCGTCACCGCGTCGGCGCGATCCGCATCCTGCAGCTCCTCCAGGCGAAGCGCCACTTCGAGCTCTGCGTGACAGCTGTGGAGCAACCGGCCGAGCCGCTCCTCGATCGCGTGCAGGCGGCGCTGGACGGTGTGCCTGTCGACGCCGAGCGCGGCGGCGGCCGTCGCCGCGTTGCAGCCCGCCGCGAAGTAGGCGCGAAGCGTTTCGCGCGCGACCCTGCCGTTCCTGTGATCGTCGAGCGGCGCGAGGTGGATGTCGCGCAGCGACTGGGCGAGCTCGCGGTCGCGCAGCACGGCTGCGAGCAGGGCGACATCGGCATACCGGGTCAACCGCTCCGGCCTGCGCAGCGCGACGAGCATCGCGGCCTGCGCCTGGCGATGCGTCAGACGCCATCCCTCGATTCCCGGTGCGGACTCTCCGATCGCCAGCGACACGCCCTCCGGCGCGCCGGCGGATATGACCCGCTCGAGCTCTGCGTCGAGGAGCGGCCGCTGGCCGGCGAACCACGCCCACACCGTCTCCTCGCTGCGCGTCACGCTCAACGGCTCGCGATCGAGTCCCGCCGCGATTGCGCGCACCGCCTCCTTGGCGCGCGGGCCCATCGCGATCACACCGAGGTGCAGGGCATCGAAGTCGTAGCCGAGCTGGGCGGCGTCGACGGGCGCGCCGGCGAGCAGCCGCTGGACCTGCTCTGCGCGGCGCAGCTCCGGTGAGTGCGCCGCCCGCTCGACCTCCTGTTGGTACTCGTTGGCGATCGACGATGTGAAATGGTCGTGCAGCGCCCCCTGGGTGCGCAGCACGTGGCGAATGGCGATCGTCTGGCCGGCGAAGGGGCTGTTCTCGGCCGCCTGCAGCACATAGTCCTCGAGCAGCATGTGGCCGGCGTTGTTGCGCAGCAGCATCCGCTCGAGGCTCACGCTGTTGCGTGCCGCGCGACGCGCCTGAGCGACCGCGGCCGCAGGGATCGAGCCGAACCACTCCTCCCCGTTTTCGATCGCCGCGAGCCCGTAGTCGACCGCCTCCGCGACCGCCGCCCTCGCTCCGGCCACGTACTCGGCGTCCTCGCCGGCCGCCGGATCGAAGCCCACGTCGCGGAAGCGCGCGAAGATCGCCTGCTCGATCTCGGCCCGTTTGCCGCGCAGCAGTTCGGCCAGGCCGCTGCGCACGCTCTCAACCGACATCGCCCCGTTCTTCTCCACCACAGCGTCCCCGCGCATGCGCCGAGACTACCTGCGGGCAGCGCTCGGTGGCGTGCGCTTCGCCGGACTCGAGCCCGCGCGAAGGCCGGGCCTCACCGGGATCGGCCGCTCCCCAGCGAAGTCGCGGCGGCGAGGTAGAGAACGGCCTGGGCTCGCGCGACGGCGCCCACGGCGGCATCCGGGGGCAGCAGCTCGGGGTGGTGGAGCGGGCGACGCTGAAAGCCCGCGGCGCCGTCGAGCCCGACGAACGCCATCGCGATCGGCGCGAGCGCACCGAAGAAGGCGAAGTCGTCAGAGCCGGAGGAACGCCACTCCGGAGCCGTCTGCAGGCCCGCGTCGGCCAGCAGCCGGCGACCGGCTGCGACGATGCCCGAGTCGTTCTCGAGCGCCGGCTCGCCCGGCACGAGCGTGACCGTGCCGCGACAGCCGTGGGCCGCGGCGATGCCGGCCACGACCTCCTCGACCATCACCCGCAGCTCCAGGCGATCTTGGGGCCGGTATGCGCGCAGCGACGCGCGCGCGCGCGCCTGGGCGGGGATCACGTTCTCGGTGCTGCCGCCCGCGATCACGCCCACGGTGAGCACCGCGGGGCTGTGCGGGTCGATGCGCCGCCCGAGCTGCGCGTGCAGGGCGACGACGATCTGTGAAAGCGCGAGGATCGGATCGCGGCCATGGTGCGGGTAGGCGCCGTGCGAGGGCTCTCCCTCGACCGTGATCTCGACGGAGTCGCTCGAGGCATTGACCGGGCCGGGGTCGAGCGCCACCGTGCCCCACCGGACGTCCGGGTGCACGTGCACCGCCACCACGGCCGCCGGCGCGAGCGCCGCGAGCTCCTCGCGCGCGAGCTGCTCGGCGCCCGAGGGATAGGCCTCCTCGCTGGGCTGGAACAGCGCGGTCAGCGACACGGGCAGCTCATCCGAGAGCGCATGCGCCGCGCGCGCCAACGCGACCAGCGCCGCCATGTGGACGTCGTGCCCGCAGGCATGCATGACGCCGCCGGAGGCGCTGAAGGGGGCGCCGGTGAGCTCCTCGATAGGCAGGCCGTCGAGCTCCGCGCGCACCGCGACCGTGGGGCCGGGCGAGGCGGGCGGGGACACGATCGCCATGCGACCCGTCCCTGCGACCGTGATGGCGGGCACCGGCAGCTCCTGCGCCACCGCGGCGGCGGTGCGCACCTCGGCGTGCGCCAGCTCGGGGTCGCCGTGCAGGCGGTGGCGCAGGTCGATCGCGCGCGGCAGCTCGGCGTCGAGGGCGGCGAGCAGGCGGGAGAGGAGCGCGTCAGTAGGCATCGGCGTAGCGCCGGCACACGCCCGCGAGGTCGAGCGCGGCCACGGCCTCGAGCTCCGAGCGCTTGACCGCGACGTAGGCGTCGTACAGCAGCCCTCCCATCCACCCCCGCGCCGTGGCGTCGCGCGCGAGCGCCGCGAGCGCGTCGGCGAGCGACGCCGGCAGCCGGCCGACGCCGTAGCGGGCCGCCTCCGTGTCGGTGAGCCGCGCGGGGTCGCGGTCGAGGATCGGGGGCGCTGGCAGCTCCCGGCGCACCCCGTCGATGCCCGCCCGGACGATCGCCCCGAGCGCGAGGTAGGGATTGGCCGTCGCATCCGCGCCGCGGTACTCGAGCCGCAGCTGGGCGGATGGATCTGCTCCTGCAGGCCCGCTCAGCGGGGGCAGGCGCAGCAGCGCTTCACGGTTGCGCTGGGCCAGGCAGGCGGCACCGGCGCTCCAGCGGTGGGGCTCCAGACGCGCGGCCGAGGGCGGGCTGGGGGCGGTGAGCGCGCTGAGCGCCTCGGCGTGGAGCAGGATCCCGGCCGCGAAGCGCTCGCCGAGCTCGCTGAGGCTCGCCGGGCGGGCGGCGTCGTACAGCGCCGGGGCGCCGGCGGCGTCGAGCAGGCTGAAGTGGATGTGCACGCCGTTGCCGGCTTCCGCCGGGTCGAGCAGCGGGGCGAAGCTCACGCGCAGACCCCGCCGGCGGGCGATCTCGCGCACGACCTCCCGGAAGATCACCGCGTCGTCGGCCGCCGCGAGGCCCAGTGCCGGCTCCACCGGGATCTCGAGCTGGTGGGCGGCGAACTCCGGCGTCACGAGCTCTGGCTGCACGCCGGCTTCGATCAGCGCCGCCATCAGATCCGCGGCGAACGGTTCCGCGCGGCGCTGCGCCGCGAGCGAGAACGGCAGCTCGGGCGGCTCCTCGGTGCGGATCTGGAACTCGTGCTCGAAGCTCGCGAGCAGCCGCAGGCCGAGCTCCTCCTCGAGCTCGCCCAGCGCGTCGCGCAGGAATCGCCGCGCGCAGCACTCCCAGGGGGCGCCGTCGGTCTCGGCGATGTCGCAGAGCACGAGCTGAAGGACCTCGTCCGGGTTCTCCGCCTCGACGCGCACCTGGGTGGCACGGTCGGGCAGCAGCCGAAGGTCGCCCGTCGAGCCGAACGGATTGGGCTCCGCGAGCGGGCCGAGCGGCGTCAGCGCCTGGTTGGCCGGCACCCAGCCCACGCCGGCGTCGAGCCGCGCGCCGAGCTCGGACGCGAGCAGCGAGCGTCCCCGCACGATCGAGCCCAGATCGCAGCACACGAGCGCGACGAGCTCGGCGCCGCTCACCCGAGCTCCTGCGCGGTCGCGGTGCCGTTGTCCCACGAGCCCTCGCTCAATCCGAGCGTCGCGGCGCCCGCGCGGACCGCCGAAGCCTCCTGTGCCGAGACGATCGCGATGATGCCGCCGGCCGGCATGTCCCGTCGCTCGACGGCGGCGGCGAGCCGCTCCTGGGGCTGCAGGTGTATGCCCCTGCTCCCCAGCGATCGGTAGGTGTCGGCGACGCCGTAGAGGCTGCCGCCGGGACCGCGCACGCGGCCGATCAGGCAGACGAAGTGCCCGACGTCCCAGTCGGGCTCGGGGCCGGCAGGCCGGCCGTCGAGCAGGTAGCCGAGCAGTTGCTCGATATCGGCGTGCGAGCCCCACAGGTGGCGGGTCGCGAGGTTGGCGACCAGCGTGGCCGGGCGCTCGAGCCCCGCGACGAGGTCGAACAGCCCGGCGAGGCTCGCGGGCGTCCACGGGCCGCTGCAGGGGATCGCCGCGAGCCGCCCCTCGGAGAGCGCCTCGATCGCACCGAGCAGCCCGCTCGCCGTCGTGCCCGCCAGCGCGGCCTGCGCCACGGACGGCAGTGAGAGGCGGTAGTCGCGCCGTCCCGTCTCACCCCGCGGCAGCGAGCCGGGGTCGGCGAGCGCCGAGACGAGGGTGCCGGCGGCCAGCGCGACTGCGTCCTGATCGACGGGCTCGGAGCTCCACTGCTCGATGCCGGCCGCCCGCAGCGCGAGCGCCACGCAGAAGGCACCGCACAGATCGTCGCGCTGGGGCAGCTCGCCGGCGTGCAGCGCGAGCAGCTCACGGGAACCCGGCAGGAGCGTCATCTCCAGTTGCATCGGCGCGCGGCTCACAGGCGCAATCCTACGGCCGCCACCGCCACCTGGATAATCGCGCGATGGGCGAGCGAGCACCCGGCGAGGAACCCGCGAGCGCGCCGCAGTCGCCGGCACGCCGCCGGGCCGAGCGCGCGGCCGCCTGGATCGTGCCGGAGGCGAACCCGGCCGGGGTGGTGTACGGGATCATGCTGATCGGTGCCCTGATGGCCGCCGAGAGCGGTCATCACGAGAGCCATCTGGACACGATCCTCTCGGCGCTGATCGCGACCGGCGCCTACTGGCTCTTGCACGCCTACTCGCACGTCCTTGGACGGCGCCTCCAGAACAGTGAGCCGCTGACGGGCGGAGGGCTGTGGCGGGCGCTCGTGCACGAATGGGCGATCGTCAGGGGCGCCGCGATCCCGCTGTTCGTGCTGCTGGTCGGCTGGATCGTGGGTGCCTCGCAGGAAGCCTCCGTCAGCGCCGCGCTGTTGAGCGCGGTGGCGAGCCTCATCTGCTTCGAGCTCGCCGCCACGATTCGCTCGCGCGCGAGCGCGGGCGAGTTCGTGCTGCAGATGGGGATCGGACTGACGATGGGCCTTGCGATCCTCGGTCTGAGGGTGGTGCTGATCTAGACGCGGCCCAGCCAGGGAGGTTGCCCCTGCAGGGCAAGCTCGCCGCCGAGCGCGATAGGTGGACTAATCCCAAGGAACCGAAACCTCCCCGCCAGCAGGTAGGGTTGCGATCCGCTCACTCCCCCGACGAGGTCGATCGCGGCCGTGCGGAGGAGAGCGTGTAGACAAAAAGTCGCCGGCATGGGATGATTCTGTCCACCAGAACCCATTACTGCGTCTGGCCTGGAGATCGATTAGGGGAGTCGAATGTCGTCGTCAGAGCACAGGGAAGGCGAGGCGGGCGCGGGATCTGTCGCCCCCCTGTACGAACGCCTGCCCCACGGACCTCACCGTCTGAATCACAATCAGGTGATCCGCCACCAGCGCAGGCGGATCCACGGAGCGATGGTCGAGGCGGTCGCCGCAAACGGCTACGAGGGCGCAAGCGTCAGGCAGGTCGTCGGGCTCGCGGGCGTCTCGCGGCGGTCCTTCTATGAGATGTACGCGAACAAGCTTGATTGCTTCCTGGCCACCTTCGACGTGATCGCCACCCGCGGCGTCAAGCGCATTCGTCGGGCCTACCGGGAGGCCGACGAGGCCCTCGAGGACCGCCTGAGGGCCTCGTTACAGGCGTTCACCGAGGGCGTGGCCGCGAACTGGAAGGACGCCCGCCTGGTGATCGTCGAGGCGCAGACGGCCGGGCCGGCGGCCCTCGAACGGCTGCGCCGGACGACCGCGACCTGCGAGCGGATGCTGTACACGAGCTTCGCGCGGGCGCCGCAGGCCAGCCCACTGGCGATGCCGGTGGTCAGTGGGATCGTGGGAGGCCTGCACGCGACGATGTCACGGTGCCTGCGCGAAGGGCACCGGCGGCAGCTGCCCGCGCTGAGCGAGGAGATGTTGCAGTGGACGCTGCTGTTCCAGACGCCCGGCGCCCCGGATGTGAGCGTGCCCGAGAGCCTTCAGAGCCCGGCGGCGAACGGGCTGAGCGCCAACGGCCGCATCCGCGCGCCGCATGGCGAGGCTCGCCACAGGCTGATGCAACACGCGCTGCGGCTCGCGCTGGTCGATGACTACAAGGAGCTCACCGCGCCGCAGATCGCGGAGGAGGCCGGCGTTCCGATGGACCTCTTCTTCGAGCTGTTCGCCGACAAGGACGACTGCTACCTGGCGGCGCTCGATGCGCTGGCCGAGGAGTTCCTGCGCCCGGCCGCGGCTCCCGAGCTGCTGGGTGACGACTGGCCGCGAGCATTGCGCCGGGCGATCGCCGAGTTGATGGATTACCTGGCCGCGCGACCGCTGTATGCGCAGACGATCGCCGCGGGCGCGTTCGCCGCCGGTGCGCGGGCGGCGGAGCGCAACCGCGAGCTCGGCTACGACCTCGCGCGGATGCTCATCCGGGGAGCGCCCGAGCGGGCGGCGGGCGGGCTCGCGCTCGAGGGTGTGATGGGCGCGATCGGGCACACGATCCGCTGCCAGGCGGCGAGCCGGCAGATCCAGTTGCTGCCCGCCGTCTCGGACTCGCTGGCCTACGTGGTGCTGGCACCCTTCATCGGCGCCGAGGCGGCCGCGCAGATCGTCTCCGAGGAGCGCCCCGTTGCGACGCCGGCGCGCGATCGCGCTGCCCTGCCGTCCGACTAGCTAAGCCCGCGCTCGGCCCAGCTCGGCGGCCACCCAGGCACAGCCGCTCGACAGGTCCTCCACGTCGAGGGCCGCGGCGACGTTGAGCGCCATTCCGTGGCGAAAGAAGTCGTCGAGTCGCTCGGGCTCGGCGCCCGACAGCGAGCGGGCCAGCTCGACCAGCTCGGCATAACGGCGGCGCACACGGTCGCGCACCACCTCATCGTCGCAGGCGGCATAGGACTGGTGCTGGAGCATCAGGTAGTCGCGGTCCTTCAACAGCAGCTCCTTGTAGGCGCGACCCATCGCTTCCAGGGCGTCCTCGCAGTCCGCGGGGGCGCGCCCCCGCTCGTAATCCTCGGCGGCCCGCCTGAACGTGTCGGCGACGCGCTCGAAGCTCCTTTCCAGCGCCGCGAGGAACAGGTCGCGCTTGGTGGGAAAGAGGCTGAAGACGTAGGGCTGGGCGACGCCCACACGGCGCGCGATGCTCTCGACCGTCGTGCCGTGCAGACCTCCGTGCGCGAACTCGTGGACGGCCGCTGCGATCAGCTCCTCACGGCGCTCGGCCGCGGGGACGCGCCGGCGGGGCGCCGGCGCAGGCGAGGGGGCGGTGCTCACGCGACCTCCCCGCTCAGCGCCGGCACGGCCTCGCGCCCGTCGCGCATCAGCGCCGGCGCCGGGGCTCCCGCGGAGGGCGCGCCGGCCGGCGGCGAGGCCGCCGCCCGCGCCTCGGCGCCGGCGCGCGCCGACTCCGCCGTGGCCGGCGTCCTGAAGGGCAGCGCCAGCACCACGAGCGCTCCGCCGGCGAGCACAGCGGCGCCGACCCAGGTGGCGGGGATCACGCCGTTGACGAAGGCCTGCGGGGAGAGGTAGCTGCCGGCCCCCGTGAACACCGACGCGAGCACGGCCACGCCGAGCACGCCGCCCACCTCGCGGATCGCGTTGTTCGCGCCCGAGGCCTGACCGGCCTGGTCGGTGCGCACGGAGGAGAGCACGGCGTTGGCCGAGGGGGCGAACACGAGCGCCATGCCCGCTCCGGCCATGATGAAGGGAGCGATCAGCTGCGAGTAGTGGGTGTGGGTGGAGATCACGCTCGCGATCCAGGCCAGCGCGCCGGCCTGCAGCGAGAGCCCGGCGACCATGAAGGGCCGGCTGCCGAGGCGCTCGGAGAAGACCCCCGCGAGCGGCGCGACGAGCATCGTGGCGCCGGTCCATACGAGCAGCTTCAGGCCGGCCTGCAGGGGGGTGTTGTGAAGCACGTTCTGCATGTACTGAGAGAGGAAGAAGATCGAGCCGAACATGCCGAAGTACATGGTCAGCGAGGCGACATTGGTGACCGCGAAGGAGCGCTTGGCGAAGAACGACATCGGCAGCATCGGCTCGGAGGTGCGGCGCTCGCGCACGACGAAGCCGGCGAGCAGCAGCGCGCCCAGGATCAGCGAGCTGAGGACCGTCGTGCTCGTCCAGCCGAGCGACTGGGCGCGAATCAGGCCAAAGACGATGCCGAAGGCGCCGGTCGAGGCGAGCGCCAGCCCGGGCAGGTCGAGCGTGCCATAGGGGCCGCGACTCTCCCTCAGCCAGCGCATCGCCAGCGGGCCGAGGAGGATGCCGATGGGGACGTTGATCCAGAAGATCCAGTGCCAGGAGATGCCCTGCACCACCGCGCCGCCGATCAGCGGTCCGATCGCCACGGCGATGCCCGAGATGCCCGACCACACGCCGATCGCCATGCCGCGCCTCTCCTGCGGGAAGGCCTCGGCGAGCAGCGTGAGCGTGAGCGGCGTGACCATCGCGGCGCCGGCGCCCTGGATCGCGCGGGCGGCGACCAGCAGGTCGGTGCTCGGCGCCAGCGCGGCGGCGGCGGAGGCAGCCGTGAAGACGGACAGGCCGGCGAGGAACATGCGCTTGCGCCCGAAGCGGTCGCCCAGCGCCGCGCCCGTCAGCAGGAGCACGGCGTAGGCCAGCACATAGGCGTTGACGGTCCACTCGAGCGATTGGACGGAGGCGCCGAGATCGCGGTGGATGGTGGGCAGCGCGACGCTCACGACGAGGTTGTCGAGCACGACCATGAACAGAGCCACCGAGACGATTCCCAAGGTCCAGCCGTTCCTGCGTCCCATGCCACTCATCAGATGCTCCTCACGTAGCTTTCAGCGACTTGCGGTGCAGATTAGCAGTCACTAATAAGTATTTCAAGGGCGGCTCCGCCGCATGCCGATGAGGTCCCCATTCTCACGGGCACGCCGGTCGTCGCGCCCGGGCGCCGAGGGCGACCATGCGAGGAGGGCGCTGGCAGGCGGCGAATAGGATGGACGCCATGAAACCCGCACCCTCTCCCCTGCTCGCGGCGGCCGCGGCGCTGGCCGCGGCAGCGCTGCTGGGCGCCTGCGGCTCACAGACCAAGAC
This sequence comes from uncultured Solirubrobacteraceae bacterium, assembly GCA_963717415.1. Taxonomy (GTDB): domain Bacteria; phylum Actinomycetota; class Thermoleophilia; order Solirubrobacterales; family Solirubrobacteraceae; genus Palsa-744. Next base: position 684,996 of record OY970331.1, read on the forward strand.
GGTGTCGGTGGCGGGCGCTCCGCCGCCTCCCGCGAGCACCGCCACGAACACGCAGTCGAGCGGTGCGACCGCCAACAGCAGCCCGTCGGCCACCAACACCACCACCACGCCCGCGCCGACCGCCGCGAACGGAGGCACGCCCGCGCCCACCGCCACGCACACGGCTTCCGAGCCGGCGTTCACCGAAGGACAGGCCACGGCGGAAGGCGTGAGCGGGGCCGCGGCCGTCGTGCGCGCACGGGGCTACACGCCGAACGACACCTCCGAATACCACCCCGAACAGGCCCTGCGGGTGCTGATCGGCACCCGCAGCGGCTCGAGCGACGGCTACGGCCAGCAGGCGTTCTTCTTCGTGAACGGACGTTACCTGGGCACCGACTCGAGCCAGCCGAGCGCGACCGTCAAGGTGGTCAGCCAGAACGACAGCGAAGTGACGCTGGCCTATTCCCTGTATCGCAGAGGCGACCCCCTCGCCAGCCCGAGCGGCGGCCAGGCGAAGGTGCGCTTTCAGCTCGACGACGGCAAACTGGTGGCGCTCGGCGCGATCCCGCCGGCCAGCCCGACGGCCGCGCTCGGCCGCCAATGAGCGAACCGGCGCGACCGCCATCCCGAGCCGCCGCCGGCCGACCCCGGTCGATCGCGCGATAGGCCCTATGGTGGGATCGAACGACAACCGCGACGAGAAAGGTTGGGATCGATGAGCGTGACGATCGAGGGCCGTGGAGAAGAGCTTCTGAAGGGCAAGAACTTCGCCAACGTCGCCACCCTTCGCACGGATGGCACGGTCCACGGGGCGCCCGCGTGGATCGACGTGCAGGACGGGCTTGCCGTTCTGAACAGCGCCGAGGGGCGAGCATGGCCGCGGAACCTCGAACGCGACCCGCACGTGACCCTGACGGTGTCGAACATGGAGAACCCCTACGAGTACGTCGAGATCCGCGGGACGGTCGCCGAGCGTACGCACGACGGCGCCGACGAGCACATCGACCAGCTGGCGCAGAAGTACCTGGGCCAGGACACCTACCCCTACCGCCAGCCGGGCGAACAGCGGGTGATCATCCGCGTGGCGCCCGAGCACGTATATCTCAACAGCCCCTGAGCGCAGGCGCCGGCCCCTAGGCGCGGCCCCGCAGCCTTCTCCACAGGGACGGCCGGCGCGGCTGCGTGCGCAGCCACTCGTCGCGAAGCACGAGCTGGCCGCGCTTGCGGGCGGCCAGTACGCACTCGGTGTGGGCGTGGCGCCGGCGCCGGGAGTCCCCTTCGGGGGCGATCAGCATATGCTCGGTGAGGGCTCCCAGCAGATGACCGCACAACGGACAGCGATACGTCGTCGGCTTGCGGTTCGCCGCTCGGCGAACCGTCCACCATGGGGCGGCCGGAAGGCGGGGCACGGCTCTATTGTCGCTCCGTTCGCGGCAACCGTCGCCGCCACTCTCGCGGCGACCGCCCTGCTCGGCGTGGGCGTGGCGCTGGCGAGGGAGCGCCAGCGCCGCTTGGGCGAGGTGGGCGGTGGGCGGCGCCGTCAGTTCGCCCTGCTGCCGGGGGAGCTGCTCGGCGACGGCCTGCGGCGCATGGCGCTCGAGCAGCTCGACCACGCGATCGGGCTGCTCGTGCACGACGGCGGCGAGACCTCCCTGTCGGTGACGGTGCACGAGACCCGCAAGTCGCTGAAGCGCCTGCGAGCGTTGATCGCGCTGCTCGAGGAGCCGCTTGGAGAGGCCACCTTCGCACGGGAGGACGCGATCCTGCGAGACGCCGGCGCCCGATTGGGCGGAGCGCGCGACGCGGAGGTGATGGTGGGCACGCTCGACGGCGTGCTGGCGCGAGGCTCGAAGAAGCTCGCCCGACGCGGCGGGGTGGTCAGGCTGCGCCGGGCGCTCGTCGCCGAGCGCGAACGTGCCGCGGAGCGCAGCCCGGCCGAGCAGGCGGCGCGCCTGGAGGTGCTCGGCGAGTTGCGCGCCGTGCGGGGCCGGGTGGCGAGCTGGAACCTGGAGCACGAGCCGGGCATCGAGCTGCTCGAGCCTGGGCTGACCAACCTCTACCGGCGCGGTCGCCGGCGCCTTCGCAAGGCCGCCCGGGGCAAGGGCGATGTTGCGCGGCGGATGCACCTGTGGCGCAAACGGGTCAAAGACCTGCGCTATGCCGTGGAGCTGCTCGACCGCAGGGAGCCCCGGCGCGGGGCGCTCAACGGCCGCGCGGATCGCTACCGGCACAAGCGCGGACGCGGCGCGCGGGGCGCGCGGGGGGAGCTCATCCGGCGTGTCGCGCGCGAGGCCGACGAGCTCGCCGAAATCCTCGGCGAGGAGCACGACCTCGCGATGCTCGCGATCCGCATCCGCGGCGGCGGCCGCGGTGAGCCTCGCGGCGCGCGGCCGGGGCGCAAGACCCGCAGGAGGCTCCTGCGGCTGATCGCCCGCCGGCGAAAGCATCTGCGCAGGCGGGCGCTCCGGCGGGGCGAGCGCCTGTATCGGCGCCGGCCGCGGAGCTTCGTGCGCCGGCTCGGCGACGCCTACGCGAGCACCTCGGGCGGTGCGCTCGGCGACGCCTACGCGAGCGGCCCGCCGTTCAGCTGACGGAGACGATCTCGAGCAGCCGCTTGCCCTTGGGCAGCGCCACCGACACGCTGTCGCCGCCGGCGCGCCCGAGCAGCGCCAGGGCGACTGGAGATTCGACCGACAGCCGGCCCTCCGAGGGAGAGGCGTCGTGCGAGCTGACGATCCGCCAGGTGTGCTCGACCCGGTCGTCGCGCACGACCACCGTCGAGCCGAGGCCGACCACGCCGTCCGCCAGCCCCGCGGTCTCCTCGACGACCACGGCGGCGGCGATCTTCTCCCGCAGCCGCGCGATCTTCGTCTCGAGGTGAGCCTGCTCGTTCTTGGCGTCGTGGTACTCGCTGTTCTCCTTCAGGTCGCCCCATTCGCGCGCCGTCTTGATCCGCTCGGCGATCTCGCGCCGCCCCTCGCCCTCGAGCGCCGCGAGCTCGGCTTCGAGCGTCGCGAGCCCATCGGCCGTCATCAGGTTCGTCGCGTGCGCCACCGCACCAGAGCCTACTAGCTAGAAGTAGGTGCTCGGCGGCGAGGAGAGCAGCGCGTAGAGCTGCACGATGGCGGCCTGCGCGAGCAGTTCCGCGGTGGGGGGCGAGCCGGCCACGAACAGGCCGTCGCTCTGGCGCTCGTAGCTCCATGCGTAGTTGACGTAGGCCTGCACGAGCTTCGCTCCCGGCGGGTCGCGGGTGACGGAATCCAGGTACAGCAGGTTGCGCAGGAAGACGGATGGGAAGAAGGGGTTTTCCGCCCTCAGCACCTGAGGGCTGAAGTGGGCGAGCGCGGCCCGGGCGGTCTGGCGCGCCTCATACAGGTAGGCGCCGTTCCCGGTGGCCTTGAAGAGCAGCGTGCCCGCGCCGATCATCGCCCCCTGGTTGTAGCTCCACAGGGTCGTGTCGACTTCGCCGTGCGGCAGGATGTGATCGGCGTACAGATCGCCCGGCTGGAGCAGGCAGGCGCGCACCCATTCGTAGGTCATCTGCGCGAACTGCAGGTACTGGATGTTGTGGGTGATGCGGTAGAGCTGCACCGCGAACTCCGCCGCGGGAGCGTTGGTGACGGTGTTGCGTTCGGTGTTTTCGGCGGAGTTCGAGAACGGGATGCCGCCCGGACAGGCGACTTCGGGGTCCGTCTGCCAGCCGGCCATCTCGAACGCCATGATCTGCTCGGCGTACTGCAGCGCGGGCGCGCTGCGGGTCAGCTCGTAGAGCCGCGCGAGCTCGATGCCCACCCAGTCGTTGTCGTCGTAGAACTTGGCCCCGCCCGGGCCCGCGGGCGGGGCGACCGTGGCATCGAAGGCCGACAGCGAGCTCGTGTACGTGCCTTCCGAGGCACCGGAGTTGGTCGTGTCCAGATAGGAGCGCAGGCCGACCAGCCGGGCCTGTACTTCGTGTGCGAAGGAGCCCTTCAGGCCCGGGATGCTGGCCATGCTCACCGTGGCGGCGAGCGCCTGGGAGAACGGCCACAGCGAGGAGAAGGGTTCTCCCTGATAGAGCCCCGATCCGAGGATGTAGTAATAGCGCTGCATCGCCTGGAAGGCGAGCTCCGCGCGGGCCGGGTTCCCCCGAAGTCCCGGCTTTCGAGCGCTCCTGTGCCGGCTCGCCGACGCCTGCGGACGCGAGGTGTGGGCCGGGTAGGGGACGCTCGCGCTCGCCGCCGCGGCTGGCCCGACCGCGGCGCTCGCGGACGCCGCCAGCGCGAGCCCGAGCAGGGCCGAGAGGACCTGGCGGCGGCGGCGGTGTGGCTGGTTCTCGATCATCGAGGCTCGGCCACAACAACAGATCGGCCGCCATTTTGATTTGGTATGGGCATCCCCCTGCACGGAAAGCTCACCGCCGCCCGGCCGCCAGCCAGAGCTTGAGCCATCGTCTCAGACGCCGGCCCCGATGGTGACAGCCAGGTTGCAGTTCGACTACACGACCGTCGGCCACGTGACCGCCGACGTGCTGGTGGACGGCTCGCGACGGCCCGGCGGCAGCGCCTTCTACAGCGCCCTTCAGGCGGCCCGGCTCGGCCAGCGGACGCTGATCGTGACCCGCGGTGTGCCACGCGAGATCGAGGAGCTGCTCGGGCCTTACCGCCAGGAGCTCGAGCTCGAGCTGCTGGCCGCCCCGCAGACCACCACGCTGGCGGGTGTGCGCCCGGGGCCCCAGCGGGTGCTGGCGTGGGCGGGGGAATTCGACGGCGACCTGCGGATCGACACCTCGATCCTTCACCTGGCGCCCATCGCCCGCGAGACGCCCGGCAGCTGGCGGGGGTCCGCCGCCTTCGTCGGGCTGACCCCCCAGGGACTCATCAGAGCCTGGTCGGGAGAGGGTGCCGAGCTGGTGGCCGCCCCGCCCGAGGAGCGCCGCGTCCCGCGACGCTGCCAGGCGCTCGTGCTGAGCGAGCACGAGCGTGAGGGCTGTCGGGAGCTGATCGCCACGGCGAGGAGCGAGGGCGCGGTCGCGGTGGTGACCGCCGGAGCCTCTCCCGCGACGGTTCTCCTGCCCGGCGAAGAGGAGCTCGCCGTGCCCGTGCCCGCCCTCGACAGCCCGGTGGACGATGTCGGTGCCGGCGATGTGTTCGCGGCGGCGTTCTTCGTCGCGCTCGCCGGGGGTGAGCAGCCGCGCGCCGCGGCGGAATTCGCGAACGCCGCCGCGGCGGTGCGGATCAGCGGATCGGGCGCCCGGGCGATCGGCGACCGGACGGCGATCGAGAACCGCCTGCGGGCCGTCTCCCGGGCCTAGGGACGCCGGCGCGGGTCGTCTCGGCCGGCGTCCCCTCAGGCCATCTGGGCCAGCGCGGCCTCGATGAGCCGCGAGAGCTCGGTGGCGTCGACCTGCCCGGCGCGGCCGCAGGCGCGCGCGGCGAGCAGCAGGCTGCCGGTCACCGGAGCCATCTCCACGATCGAGACCCGCGCCTGCGGCGCGCGCTCATGGATCGCGCCGGCGATCGGCTCGACGAACGCCGGACCGGCCTTGAAGGCGCTGCCGATCAGGCCGACGGGAAAGGATCCCCCGCCGGCCAGCCCGGTCTGCTCGATGACGGTGGCGATCTGCACGGCCAGATCGGCTGCGCCCCGCCGGAAGAGCTCGCGCGCGACGGCGTCGCCCCGATAGGCCAGCCTGGTGGTCTCGATCGCGAAGGACGCGATCTCGCTCTTGCTGAGCGGCTTGGAGTAGACCTGCACGGCGAGCGCCTCGATGCTCGCCACCGCGAAGAACTCGGGGGCGGCGTCGGTGATCGCGGTCGCCGGGCCCGACGCGTCGCGGTCGCGCAGGGCGGCCTTGATCGACTCGAGTCCCAGCCAGTAGCCGCTGCCCTCGTCACCAACCAGATGGCCCCAGCCGCCCGCCCGCCACGGGCGCCCGCCCGGGCCGACGCCGAAGACGTTGGAGCCGGTGCCCGAGATCGCCGCCACCCCCGGACCGGCGCCCGTCGCCGTCGCCCAGGCGCCCACCACGTCGTTGACCACGATCCACTCGTCGGTCCGCGCCGAGTGCACGTGCCGCGCGACCGCCTCGGTGTCGGTGCCGGCGATCGCGAGCACCGCCGCGGCCAGCCCTCGTGGCTCGATCCCGGCCCGCTCGATCGCCTCGTCGGCGGCCCCCAGCACGGCCTGGACCGCCGACTGGGTGCCGACGGCGTCCTCGTTGCTCGGCCCCCCCTGCGCAAGATGCAGGGCGCGGCTCTCCACGTCGAGCACGGCGGCGAGCGTCTTGGTCGCGCCACCGTCCACCCCCAGCAGGAAGCGGCCCCCGGGGCGCTCCACCGGCCGCAGGAGGGCGGCGGGCAGTTTAACGAGCGATTCGCGCTTCATCGCCCCATCCTTCCAGGATCGGCGCTCCGGGCGGCCGGCGAGTCCGGGATACGTAACAGATCGGCGCGGGGCGGCCAGGCGCGATCTCTATCGATCTTCTTATGTTGATGGCCTTCAATGGCCATTCACACTCAACACAGCCTAGGGGGCAGACATATGAAGGTGATTGGCGCAGGCTTCGGCCGCACCGGCACGATGACGCTCAAGGCCGCGCTCGAGGAGTTGGGCGCGGGACCCTGCTACCACATGGTCGAGGTGCTCTGGGGCGACACCGATCGCCTGCCGCTATGGCAGGCCGCCGCGGACGGCCAGGCGGTGGATTGGCATCAGGTGTTCGCGGGCTTCGAATCGACGGTCGACTGGCCCGCATGCACGTTCTACGAGCAGCTGATGGACGCCTTCCCCGAGGCCAAGGTGCTGCTCACCGTCCGGGATCCCGACGCCTGGTATGAGAGCACCTGCAACTCGATCTACGCGTCGCTGATCGCCGGGCGCAAAGGCGAACTCGCGGGAGGCACCCACGAGCCGCCCTCGCCCGAGGCCTTCGCGATGATCTCCACGCTCATCTGGGAGGGCACCTTCCACGGGCGATTCGAGGACCGCGACCACGCCATCGAGGTGTTCAACAGGCACAACGACGAGGTCATGCGCAAGGTGCCGGCCGAGCGGCTGGTCGTGCACGAGATCAAGGACGGCTGGCCGCCGCTCGCCCAGATGCTCGGCGTGGCCGAACCGGCAACACCGCTTCCCCACCTCAACGACCGCACCTCCTTCCGCGAGATGGTGGGCCTGCCCGTCCTCGTCGGCCAGCAGGAAAGCGCGGCCTGAGCAGGGAGCCTGGGCAGGGCGACTGGGCCGGCTGAGGGGGAAAGCCGGCCCAGCCGTGAGGGGTGTCCGAGGAACGCTCCTCGAACGGCGGGAGAACATCCAACGCGAGATCCAGGAGGAGAGCAAACCCGGCGCCAGATGTACACCAATTATATCAAGAAACTGATGTTTGTCCAGATTCGGGCGTACGGGACGTGAAGGCCCTGCAGAGCTGGACGCGGGCGCGTGCCGGCGTCCATCGGCCAACCGTCCAGACATCAGGCCCCCGCTCAGGACGGCCCCGCGGCTCGTCGATCCTGCCGCGAGGAGCTTTGTACATGGCAAGTCAGCTAGATCAACGCGATCGCGACGGGGCGCCGGACGATGAGGACGCCACGCTCGCGCGCCGCACCAGCGAGAACGTCGAGCTCGCGGCCGAAGCCCTGCTGCGCGAGCACCCCGACGCGCTCGTCACAGGTCTTTCGGGCAACGGCCTGATCGTGCCGATCCCCGGCGCCATGGCCCTGTGGGGTCAGGCTGCGATCGAGGGACGAGCGGTGATCGACAGCGTCGTGGCCGCCGACCGCGTCACGATCGTCGAGCTCTGGCAAGCGGTCGTCCGGGGCGGCAAGGGGGCTGCCAACGGCAAGGTCCGCATGCTGAACAAACCGTCCCGCTGGGTGACACTCCACTTTCTCGACCTCCGCCACGTCCACGGCGTGCTGCTGTGCGTGATCATCCCCAGCGACGACGAGGCCGAGGAGGCCGGCGAGGAGGAGGAGCTGCCGCCGGCGGCACCGCGATTCGCCACCCTGATGGAGGACGAGGCCGGCATCGTGCTCGACTGCGACGAGGCCTTCACCCAGATGGTCGGCTTCTCGGCCGAGGAACTGATCGGCAACTCCGTGCTCGACCAGATCCACCCCGAGGACCAGGCCCGGGCCGTGGAGGGCTGGCTGGCGATGCTGTCCACCCGCCGCGACCAGCAGAGCCGCGTGCGGCGCCGGCGCAAGGACGGCAGCTGGATGTGGGTCGACACGACGCTCCACAACTACCTCAACCAGCCCGACAACAATCACGTGCTCGTCGAGCTGATCGACATCTCGGCCGAGATGGCAGCCCAGGAGGCGCTGCAGGAGCGCGAGGAGCTGCTGCGCAGGCTCACGGATGCGATGCCGGTCGGCCTGCTGCAACTCGACACCGAGCGCACCGTCGTCTACAACAACAACCACCTGCTCGAGATCCTCCACGGCGCCGCCGAGTCCTCAGCGGCCGGCCCGGCCTTCACCGGCGGGAACGGCGCGGAGAGGACCGACGCTCCGCCCCCCACCATCTCGAGCCTGCTCTCGACGCTCACCGACGAGGGCGCGAGCGATTTCGAGGCGGCGCTGGAACAGGTGCTGGGCCAGGGCATCGATCAGGACATCGAGGTCGACATGGTGCTCGAGTCCGGCGTGTGGCGACGGGCGCTGATGAACATCCGGGCGCTGCTGCGTCACAACTCGAGCGAGGTGAGCGGCGCGATCACCTGCGTGCTCGACATCACCGACAGCGCACGGGCGCGCCAGGAGCTCGAGAAGCGCGCAACCTACGACGCCCTCACGGGATGTCACAACCGCTCGTCGATCCTCACTGCCCTGCAGGCCGAGCTCGAGCTGGACGGCTCGTCGCTGACCGGCGTGATCTACGTGGACCTCGACAAATTCAAGCCCGTCAACGACACGCTCGGCCACGCCGCCGGCGACGAGTTGCTGATCATGGTGGCAGAGCGCCTGAAACTGGCCAGCCGCTCCGACGACACCGTCGGGCGCCTCGGGGGCGACGAGTTCCTCGTGCTGCTGCGGAGCATCCCCGAGCCCGACGTGGCGGTCCGCGTCGCCGACCGGATCTGTGCGCTGTTGGGGAGCAAGTTCGAGCTGGCGTCGGGCACGATCGAGCTGCGGGCGAGCGTCGGCGTCGCCTGGAACGACCGCGAGCCGATCACCGCCGAGGAGCTCGTCAAGCGGGGCGACGCCGCGATGTACCGCTCGAAGGACCAGGGCCTTGGCCTGCCGGCGCTCGCCAGCGAGTCGGGTAGCCCGCGTCCGGTCCGCTCACACGCGCGCCGCACGGCCACGCGCTGAATCGCGCCGCTCCCGCACGGGGGTGGCCTGCGCCGCATCGGCCTGCCGGTCGCCAGGCGAGGCCACAGGACGGACGCGCCGGCGCAGCGGATGATCGCGTGCGGCGCCCGGGCCCGGGGCGGCGTCGACGTCCCGCATCGACAGCCGCGCCCCGCACGCGGCGCAGATCCGGTGCCCGTCGACGGCGCCGCCGCAGCCACGGTGGGTGAGCACCACGGCCGGGCCGCGGGGGGGCGTCGCGTGGGCATCCCCCCACTGCATCAAAGCGACGAGCGTGGGCCACAGGTCGAGCCCCTTGTCGGTCAGCCGGTACTCATAGCGCGGCGGATGGTCGCGATACAGCCGCTTCTCGAGCACGCCCGCCTCGAGCAGCCGCCCAAGCCGCGTCTGCAGCACGTTGCGAGCGATCCCGAGGCTCGACTGCAGCTGATCGAAGCGGCGCAGGCCGAGCATGACGTCGCGCACGATCAACAGCGACCAGCGCTCCCCCACCACCTCCAGGGTGCCGGCCACGCTGCATAGCTGGCTGTCGTAGCGATTGTGGAGCATGGCTCTCACGCCCAGGATACCGCGTAAGGGTTGCATGACGCAACTACTGTGGTAGGGTGCGTGGCATCATGCAACGCAGATGGCGGGTGACGCTGGTGGTGTGCGTCGGGGTGTTCATGGCGAGCCTCGACCTGTTCATCGTCAACATCGCCTTCCCCTCCATCGCCAAGGACTACCACGGGGCGTCGATCGCCTCGCTGTCGTGGATCCTGAGCGGCTACTCGATCGTCTTCGCGGCGCTGCTCGTGCCGGCCGGACGCTGGGCCGACGCGTTCGGCCGCAAGCGGACGTTCCTGCTCGGCCTGGCGATCTTCGTGCTCGCGAGCGTGGGCTGTGCGCTCGCGCCGTCGGTGGCGGTGCTGACCGCTGCCCGCCTCGTCCAGGCGGCGGGCGGCGCGCTCATGCTGCCCACATCGCTGGGCCTGATGCTGCCGGAGTTCACGCCGAGCCAGCGACCGGCCGCGATCGGCGTGTGGGCGGCGACGGGCGGAATCGCGGCCGCGGCCGGGCCGCCGCTCGGCGGACTGCTCGTGCAAGCCGACTGGCGACTCGTGTTTCTCGTCAACGTCCCGGTCGGCCTGGCCGGACTGGTGCTGGGTATGCGGACGCTCACCGAGCGCCGGGAGGCCACCGGCGTGCGCCCCGACGTGCTGGGCGCCGCGGCGCTGATCGTGGCGATCGGAGCGCTCGTCGTGGCGATCGTCAAGGGAGGAGACTGGGGCTGGAGCTCCCCGGCGATCCTCTCCCTGCTGGCGACCACGGTGGTGATCCTGCCCGCGATCTGGTGGCGCTCGAAGCGCCATCCGGCGCCGATCGTCGACCCGGCGATGCTGCGCGTGCGGAGCTTCAGCCTGGCCGTCGTCGCCTCGGTGCTGTTCTTCGCCGGCTTCGGCGCGATGCTGCTGGCCGGCGTGCTGTTCCTCACCACGGTCTGGCACGAGGACGTGCTCACGGCCGGCCTGATGCTCTCCCCCGGCCCCATCACGGCCACGATCTTCTCGATCCCCTCGGCCCGCCTGGGCGGCCGCGTCGGCTACCGCATCCCGGGGCTCCTGGGCTCCGCCCTGTTCGCGGCGGGCTCCATCTTCTGGATCACCCAGACCGGCGACGTCCCGGCATACGCCGCGGAGTACCTGCCGGGGATGGTCATCGGCGGGGCCGGCGTCGGCCTCGTGATCCCCACGCTCACCGGGGCCGGCGCCTCATCGCTGCCGCCAGAGCGCTTTGCGACCGGTGCCGCCGTGCTCACGATGGGTCGCCAGATCGGAGCTGCGCTCGGCATCTCGATCCTCGTCGCGGTGCTCGGCGCGACGGCCACGACGGCGGCCGACTTCCACGCGGCCTGGCGGATCACGCTCGTCGGGGCGCTCGCCACCGGGCTCGCCCTGGCGGCGCTCGGGCCGCGGACGCAGACCGCGGTGGCGATGCCCGGGCTCGTCGAGAGCCCGACCTAGCCGCCAAGGCCGGCTCTCGCCAGCCGTTGATCACGCGCCCGGAGAGATTCGAACTCCCGACCTTCGGTTCCGTAGACCGACGCTCTATCCAGCTGAGCTACGGGCGCAGAGCTCGCAAGTCTAGGACATCATGCCTCGCCGCCCACACGAGTCGCCCGGCCAGATCATGGCCATGGATGTCGTTTATCGTGCGGGGCAGTGCCACCCTCCTCGCTGTCCCTCATCGAGTTCCCCGCCGATGAGCCCGAACGCGCCCGACACTTCTGGGCGGGGCTTCTCGGCGTCGAGCTGGAGCCGCGCGAAGATTCCGAGGGAGAGGGCTGGCAAACACGCTCGGGAGTCCCCGCGGTTGGCGTTCATGCCCGCGGACGCGGCCCAGGCGACTCCTTTTCGCTGCCCTACTTCACGGTGAGCAATGTCGCCGAGGCGCTGGAGCGGGTCGAGGGGCTCGGGGGCAGCGTGGTTCACCCGGGTGAGAAATGGGCGATCTGCAAGGACTCCGAGGGAAGCCCGTTCGGGCTGGCTCAGGAGTCGCTCGGAGCGTAGATCGCGACCGCCCTGGCGAACGCTTGCGCGATGAGACCGTAGCCAGCCTTGTTGGCGTGGATGTTGGGGCCCACGGGAGCGGGCGCGCACATCCAGGTGAGCCTGCACACTTCGGCGACCGCGACTGGAACCGGGTGGGGCTGGCCAGCCAGGCGTGTCTTCGCGGATATGTCGTAGGTGTGAAACGCCGCGTCTACGTGCGCGACTCGAAACCCGCCGGCGCGATAGAGGCGCGCGAGCCCTTCGTTGACGTTGCGGGCGTATTCGTCGCTCGCAATCGCTTCGGCATGGCCGCCGGGAGTCAGGTAAAGCGCGAGAAAGGGGTTGTACAAGGTCATGGCGGCCATCGGTGTGCCGGGTGCCGCAGCGCGGCGCAGCCGGCGCATGATGACCGGCAGGTTGGCGCTGATGTGCGCCGCGCCCCTTATCACGCACGTCGAATCGATCGCGCTTTCGGCCTCGCACCCGTCGATGTCGTTGGCCCCGATGTCCAGCGTCAACAGCGCCACTTCGCCGCGGCGGTGATGCTGGCGGAGGAAGCGTTCCGCCGCCACCATCTGCGAGCCGCCCGCCGGATCGCACCCGAGCAGTAGCGCGTCGCCGGCGTTGCCCTGGCCGGTGAGGAAGCTGGTCGTGGTCTCGCCTCCGCAGCCCAGCTTGACGAGCTGTAAGCCGGGGGTCTTCCGCTTCTCGATGGCGTATAGCTGGTCGGCGTAGCCCTGGTCGGTGTTGACGGTGAGACCCGCAGCATCTGGCTGCATGCCCTGTGCCAGCGAGTCGCCAAGGGACAGGTAGTAGCGGGCCCTCGCAGCATCGGCGGGTGCAACCCACGCGAGCGCAAGCAGAGCGACGCACGTCGCAGATGTCGCAGCGCGGAGACGCATCGCTCCGAATCTAGCGCGGCGGGCGTAGCCTCTGCGAAACCAGCCGCCCCCGTTTGGGGCGAAGAGCCTCACATGAGCAGTAGCCCTACGAGCATCCGAGAGGAGTCCTCATGGCCAGCGCAGGCACAGGAGCGAGTCAGGTTCAGGGCGGTGCAGCTTCGAGTGAAGTGGCAGGTGTGATCACGAAGGCGAGCCCGCGGTCGGTCCCCGACACCGTGAACAGGCTCACGGAGATGGTTGAGGGCAAAGGGATCAAGGTGTTCGCCGTGATCGACCACAGCGGTGAGGCCGAGGGCGTCGGTCTGAAGCTACGCGACACCAAACTCGTTGTGTTCGGCAGCCCGAAGGCCGGCACCCCGGTGATGGTCGCAGCGCCCCTCGCCGCGCTCGACCTGCCGCTCAAGATCCTGGTGTGGGCCGACGATGGCCAGACGCGGGTCAGCTACACCGCGCCGGACACCCTGGCCGCGCGGTACGACCTGAGCGATGAGCTCGTGGGGTCGCTCGCCGTGATCGGGCCGTTGACGGACGCCCTGGTGAGCACGTAGGCGGCGCTCACCCGCCGTGTCCATGTCGACTGATAGCTGTACCGCGGAACGAGATAGAGTCCCCGATCATCGCGGCGTCGGCGGTAGACCCCGTGCGTAAGCGGGGTATGAGTCCCAACCAGTGGAGGTGGCAGATGGCCGAGCCCAGTCCGCCCGGAGAGGGAATGGTGCTGACCCACTTCATCGTCTCGGACGACGTCGAGCGTTCCCGCCGCTTCTACACCGACGTGCTCGGCGGCACGGTGGCCCGCTCGGGAGAGCCGACCAACGTCGCGCTCGCCAACAGCTGGATCGTCATCAATTCGGGCGGAGGCCCGACCGACGACAAGCCCGCGGTCACCCTTGAGACGCCAGGCGACCTCGAGCGGGTCAGCAGCTTCCTCAATATCCGGGTCAGGGACATCGAGACCGTGTACGCCGAATGGAGCGCCCGTGGTGCTGAATTCGTGACGCCGCCGAAGCAGCACCAGTACGAGATCCGTTGCTACATCCGCGACCCCGACGGTCATCTGATCGAGGTGGGGCAAACCACGGACCCCGAGGGGGACTGGACGCCGTTTTAGCCGGCCAACAGGAGTATGGTTCGAAGACAACTGGCCCTGCGGCCAGAACGCCGGCCGAAGCCCGTAAGCCGCCGAAAGCGCCTCAGGCGCGGACGAGGAGTGGAGCGGAGGCAAACAGCGTTCGTCCGCGGGGCCAGCGCTTTAGGGGACCGTCGCCTTAGGCGCTGGCGCTCATGCGAAGTCGGTGACCCCGTACACCGGCCGCGTGACCCGCGTCGGAGGGCCTGCGCCGTCGAGCGTGTGCACAGCGAACGACTCCTCACGACCATGGTCGAGTATCGCCACCACGACGTCGCCGCCGTGGGGCAAGGGCCTACCCACCTCGATCTCACAGTCGCGCCCCTCGAAACGACAATCCAGCTTGAAGATTCGTCGCGGCTTCGCTGCGCAGCCAACTGCGTTCTGAGAACGCTCGCGCAGCTCGCTGTAGGCCGCCTCCACTCCCTCGCTGCCAGACCCGATGCCAGCGAGGAAAAACTGCGTCACTTGCGCGATCCCTTGGACGGCCGCGGAGGAAAGCGCCTGCGCTCCTGTGCGGTCATCTTTCGGATCTTCAGCGAGCCGTCCTTGACCTGGCGCTGCATATCCTCGAGTTTGACGCGGCGCTTCTCAGCCGCACGTTCTGCCTGGGTGAGCATAGTTCAACGTTAGCGGGTTCAAAACGTGCTCAAACGTCGTCGACTCAAGCCGAGCTACGGGCGCCCAGTGGTCGACTCCACCGCCGAGCTGTCGCAGCCGACCGCGCTACCTGCCATGCTGAACGTAGTTGCCAACGGTGCCGGGGCCCGGTTGGGGGTGATGCGGTGTCGGAAAGGGAGAACTTTGCAGGGCGCCGCTCAGCCGTACCTCGAGAAATCACCGCGTGACGACGATCCGTCTCCCGGCGCCGCCGGAATCCCGGAACGGTCGAGGAGGGTGCGTTCGCAGCAGCCGGACTGGCGCGAGGCGCTCGCTCCCTATGCGAGGCCCCGTCTGGGGCGAAGCCTCTTGGATCTGGCAACCTCGGTCGTGCCGTATCTCGCGCTGTCGGTGGCGATGTACATGGCGCTTCAGGTCTCCGATCTGCTCGTGCTCGCGCTCGCGATCCCAGCGGGCGGGTTCCTCGTGCGAACGTTCATCGTCTTCCATGACTGCTCGCACGGTTCGTTCCTGCCGTCCAGACGCGCGAACGCGTGGCTGGGAATGGTGCTTGGACTGTTCGTCTACTCGCCTTTCCTGCGCTGGCGCCATGACCATGCGATCCACCACGCGACCTCCGGAGACCTCGACCGTCGAGGAGGAGGGGATGTACGCACGCTGACCGTCACCGAGTACCGCGCGCTCGCGCCGCGGGCGCGGCTCGGCTATCGCGTGTTCCGCCATCCGCTCATCATGTTCGGGCTCGGCCCGATCTTCGCCCTGCTGATCGGACCGCGGATCGTGGCGCGCAATGCCCGCCCGCGGATGCGCCGCAGCGTGATCGGCACCAACATCGCGCTCGCGGTGTGCGTGAGCGCGATGTGCTGGCTCATCGGCTGGAGTGACTTCCTGCTCGTGCAGGCCCCCACCGTGATGCTCGCCGGCTCGGCCGGCATCTGGCTGTTCTACGTCCAGCACCAGTTCGAGGACGCCTACTGGCAGGACACGCCCGGCTGGAGCTACGCCGATGCCGCGCTGCGCGGCAGCTCCTACCTGAAACTGCCGGCGGTGTTGCAGTTCTTCTCGGGCAACATCGGCCTGCACCATGTTCACCATCTGAACGCCCGCATCCCCAACTACAACCTGCAGCGCGCACACGATGAGAACACGATCTTTCACGACGTGCCCACGCTTTCGCTCGCGGACGGCCTGCGTGCGGTCCGGTTGAAGCTGTGGGACGAGGACCGCGGGCACATGGTCACGTTCGCTCAGGCCCGCCCGGCGGGAACAGCCGCGAGCCGCTAGCAGGTCCGCTCGCCACGCCGGCGGCGGTCGCGTCGCAGGTCTCGTGAGCCTTGCTCGCGCACCGCTGGTCCGGGCGGGGGCGACTCGCTAGAGTGGCGACGCTGTGCTCGACGCCAGGCTCATAGTCGACTTGGTTGCGCTCGAGCAACGCTACCCGGAGTGGGATGCGCTCGCGGTGTCCAACGGGCTGCCACGGATGACTCCGGGATGGCTGATTGCATGGTGGCGCCATCTCTCACCTGAGAGCTCACTGCTGCGGGTCGTCGAGGTTCGCGACGGCGGGGAGCTGGTGGGCCTCGCCCCGTTGTACGCCCTGCCACCGAGGCACGGCCATCGCGTCGCCTACCGCCTGCTCGACGGCGGCGCTCCGCTCGCGCCGCTTGCGCGCGCCGGATACGAGGGTCATGTCGCGGAGATGACCGGTTGGATCCTCAGCCGCTCACAGCCGCGTCCGGATCTGATCGAGCTGCAAGGCGTCCCTCCGGACTCGGGGTGGCACATCGCGATGCGCGAACGCTGGCCCGGGCGGACCCGCCCGATCACCCGCGTCTACCGGACCCAGGCCTGTCCGGTCGTGTCATTGGGCGGCCTGACGCTCGACTCCTGGCTCGCCGGACGCAGTGGCAAGTTTCGCGCATCCATGCGGCGCCTGAGAAGACTCTTCGACGAACAGGGTGGCAGCTGGCGGATGGCGACCACAACCTCGCTCCAAGGCGACATCGAGACCTTCAAGCGTCTGCATGCGGCTCGCTGGCATGGACGGGGCGACTCGGCGATCGTGGCCCGCGCAGAGCAGGTCGGAGCGATGCTCGACGAAGCCGGCCGCAGCCTGCTGGCAGACGAACGCTTCCGCCTGTGGGTGATGGAGATCGACGGAGAGGCGATCGGGGCCGACGTCTACCTCGCCGGCGGCGGGACTGTCGCCGGCATCAACGGCGGCTGGGATGAGCGCTGGAAACGACTCAGCCCACCACTGCTCGCCACGATGCACACGATCGAAGACTCCATCGCGCGCGGGGAGCGGCGGGTCGACCTCGGGCCGGGGGCCGGATCGCACAAGGCGCGATTCGCCGACGACGACCGGCCGGTCGCGTCGAGCGCGTTGATCCTCCCTGGCCGGCGCCTTGCACATACCGTCGCGCTTACGGGGTCGAGGCTCGCCGGCAGCGCCGTCCGCAGCCATGCCAGGCGCGTCTGGAAGCCGGGGCGAGCTCGCGACCGTCACGGCTTACCCCACCGGGTGCGAGCCGCCGGTGGCGGCGGCTCGCCGCTGCGCTCGTCCTGGCGGTTCACCGCCGCCGCGGCTGCGGTCACCGCAGCGGCCGCCCATGTGCCGGTCACCGAGGACAGCCTCGACGACGCGGCCTACATCGGAGTGCTGTTCATCCTGCTCAGCTGTGCCTGCCTGTTCCTGGCCGCCAGGTTGATCCGGCGTGACACGCACACGGTGTGGCGAGCCCTGGTGGCCGTCTGCGGGCTCGCGATCGCGGCGCTCGTGTGGAGCCGAGCGGTCGGCCTGCCGCAGGACAGCGACGACGTCGGGCGCTGGACCGAGCCGCTCGGGATCGTCGCCGCCTGCGCGGAGTCGCTGGTCGTCGTGCTCGGCGGACTCGCGCTCAGCGGGCGCGCCCGAGCGCAGTTCGTGCACCGGACGCTGCCGGTGCGCCTCGGCCTGACCTGCCTGGCCGCGGGACTCACCGCCACGGCATTCGCCGCCGTCGACGACCACCACCTGCTGCACAGGCAGACGGCTCCGCCGGTGCACCGCGTGCACGGGCTGGGTGGGCCGGCCGGGCAACAGGCGCTGGCCTGGCAGCCGGGTCATTCCCACGGTGGAAATGGGGATGAGGTGGGCTGATGCTGCCGATCGGCAGCGGCTCCCCGGCCGCCTTTCAATCGACCCAAAAAAGGAGGATCAGATGGAGCTCGGATACCTGTTCCTGCGCACCACCGTGGGCGCGCTCTTCGTCGGCCACGGCACGCAGAAGCTGTTCGGCTGGTTCGGTGGTGGCGGACTGGACGCCACCGGGGAGATGTTCGAGCAGCTCGGGCTGAAGCCCGGCCGGCGCCATGCACTGGCCGCCGGCGCGGCGGAGGCCGGCGGCGGAGCGCTGCTCGCGCTCGGCGTCGCGCCGCCGCTCGCCGCGTCCGTGCTCACGGCCACGATGCTCACGGCGATCCGCCGCGTGCATCTGAAGAACGGCCCCTGGGCGAGCAAGGGCGGCTACGAGTACAACCTCGTGCTGATCGCGGCGGCCCTCGCCCTCGCGGCCCCGAGGAACCGGGATTCCGACCGACCCGACTGGCCCTGGTCGCTCGCGGCCCTCCTTGCCGGTGTCGCGGGCGCCGTGGGCGCCGAGCTGGCCGCCGGCGAATCGACCCCGCCGGCCGTGGCACAGCCGAGCCCGGAGCCCGGCAGCGAGACGAGCGGCTGAGGCGTCCCACCAGGCAGCCGGATCCGGCTTCCCAGGCGCCTGCGGGCCCGTTTTCTGTCCGCGTTCGCTCCGCTCGCTAACGCTCGCGGTCGCTAAGAACGACCAATGACACGATGGCACGGCGACCAGATGAAGCCCGGCTGGGCGCGCCTCTGCCCGCAGCAGCGGGTCCGCCGCGCGCGCGGAGCGCCCGGCGTGCGCCCGGTGGCGACGACGGCTCGCCCGATCTCGCGGCCGAGCTCGCCGAGATGGGCCTCTCTCCCAGGACGGCCTGGAACTCCTCGGCGGTGCTCTACGGCGGTGGCGGCCTGCTGGTCACGCTGCTCTACGCGATCGATCCGGCGACGTTCGCGAGCGGCGTCTTCTATCTCGGCTGCGTCGCGGTCGCGATCGGAGCGCTGTGCATTCTCGCGGGCAGGCATCTGAACGACTCCAACCGCGTCCTTCAGCTGACGACCCATGCGCGGCTGATCGCCGGCTTCGCGATCTTCGTGACCGCCGTGTTGATCATGCACGGGAAGGTCGTCGCCTTCGCGCTGATTCCCCTGCTGATCGTCCCGACGCCGTGCTACCTCTACTCGTGGCGGCTGGCGCTCCCCTACGTCGTCGGGGGCGCGCTGCTCGTGTTCTTCGCTCAGCTGCCGATCGACGGACCCGCGCATGTGGCGCACGCGCTCATCTCGACGTCCGCGTTCGCGGTGATCGCCGCCGCGATGATCGTCACCAAGCAGCGAACACAGCTGCTCGCCCGCCACAATCGCGGCCTCGCCTACATCGATCCACTGACGGGTATCGCGAACATGCGAAGCCTGCGCGAGCGGATCTCGGTCGAGCGGGAGCGGCCGAGCGGCGACGGGCGGTCCTTCGCCCTGTTTGCGATGGACATGGACAACTTCAAGCAGGTCAACGACCAGTTCGATCACTCCATGGGCGACAGCGTGCTGTCGGCTATCGCCGAGGCGATCTGCGGCGAGCTGGAGCCGGGCGACCTGCCCGTTCGACGCGGTGGGGACGAGTTCGCGGTGCTCGCGCCGGACCCCTCGGCGCGCGATCTCGACGGCATGCGCGACGGCTTCGAGCGCGCGATCGCGCGGGCCCGCATCGCCACCTGCCCGCAGGTCACACCCAGCGGCAGCGTCGCCTACATCCGAACGGATCCCGGCGAAGAGCTCGGGGCCATGATGGAGCGCGCCGACGAGGCCCTGCATCACGCCAAGCTCGCCTCACGCAAGCGCCGGGCTGAAGCATCGCCCGCGCGCGCGGAGTTGCGCGACGCGCGCGAGATGGACGACAACGAACTCGACGGCACGGCCCTCGGTCTCCAAGGCGCGCAAGCTGAGGGGACATCGGTGGAGCGAGCTCGACCCGCTCATGTGCCGACGATCGCGCTCGCGGCGAAACTCGAGCGCTCCAACCCCGATTGGACGTTTGCCGCGCTTCTGCTGTTCCTCGGTTCGCTCGCGACAGCATCGGTGTCCCTCGGCCAGCTGGTCGAACCACTCGAGCCGCTGGCGGGAACAGGGATAGCCGCCGCGTTCCTGGCGCTGTCGCTCGGCTGCACCTGGGCTGGGGTGTCGGGGCTCTCGCCGAGGTGGCTGCACGCGCCGTGGCTCGCGGCCTACGGCCTGCTCGCACTCGCGATCAAGCTCGCCGGTCCCTCGGGAACAGCGCTGCTGGATTTGATCCCGGCGATCGTCATGTACGGCTTCCTCGTGTTCAAGGCCCGCACGGCCGCGCTGTACCTGCTCCTGGGGCAGGGAATGTACGGTGCCTTCGCGATCGCGCAGGGCTTCGATCAGGGTGTCGCCCGCACCGTCATAACCACCGTCGTCGTGGCGGTCGTGGGCGGCCTGGTCGCCAAGCTGCGCCTGGTCACGATCCGCGTCGCACGCGCCAATCGCGAGCTCTCCGAGGTCGATGCGCTCACCGGGGTGGGGAACCTGCGCGCGCTGCGCGACAGGGTGAGCGACGTGGTCGACCGCGCTCCGTCGCGCCCGCTGGGTCCACTCGCGATCGCGATCGATCTCGACAGCTTCAAGCAGGTCAACGACCTCTACAGCCACTCCATCGGCGATCGAGTGCTCGTGGCCGTCGCCCGCACCATCACCGAGCGTGTCCGAATCGACGCGCTCGTGGCCCGGCGGGGCGGCGATGAGTTCGTCGTCGTGCTCGAGGACGCCGATCCGCAGTACGCCGAGACGGTGGTGCAACGCATAGACGACGCGATCATCCGTGCGCGCAGTCGCATCTGCCCGGATCTGCGCGCCACCGCCAGCGTCACCTCGGTCCCCTGGCGACCGGGCGAAACGGCCAACCAGTTCCTCCACGAAGTCGATGTCGCGCTGCATGCCAAGAAGGCCGAATCGCGCGCGCCGGCATCTCCGCAGGGAGCACCCGAGGAGCCTGCGGTCACGATCTCGGCGGGGCGGGCCGAGGCGGCCTACAGCGGCTGACGCCGCTACCGGCCCTCGGGCTGCTCGCCCGGCGCTCGCGCGCTCACGATCCAGGTGGAGGCGGGCGCTCGCAGCTCGCCATCTGAGGCGAACTCTGCGAGTCCCTCGCGAAGCGCTTCCTCAACCCGCCCGTGCAGGTGCGTGGCACGGTCGCCCGCCAAGCGCAGGATCTCACCGGCGGGGCCGATCGCCATCACCAGTTCGCGCGCTTCCTCGACGTCGGCGCCGATCACGATCGGTATGTCACAGCGCTGAAGAGCGATATCGGTGAACCCGGAATGGACGAGGATCTCGCTCGTGGTGTCGGCATCGGCCATCGAGAACGGGCCTGGGCCGCAGGTGGGCTCGTCGTACTCCTCGGGCCGGGCGACGATCCCTTCCACGATCGTCTGGGCGCGATAGAGCCAATCATTGTCGATACGCCGTCGCCAGACGACCATCACGAGCTGCCCCCGTGGAACGAGCGCGCGGCGAACGTTCCTCAGGGCCGCGACCGGGTTGGCAAAGAACATCGTTCCGAAACGTGAGAACGCGACGTCGAAGCGCTTCTCCCCCAGGGCGCTCTCCTGCACGTCCGCCACGAGAAAGCGTGCATTGACCACACCGGCCTCGGCCGCCTCGCTGACCGCCGACTCGATGAAGCGCGGCGCGGCATCCACCCCGACGGCCTCGCCCTCCGGACCGACGAGGCCCGCGATCCGCTGGGTCGTGTCACCGAAGCCGCAGCCGATGTCGAGGACGCGCTGTCCCGGCTCGAGTGGGTGCAGGCGCAGCGCCGCCTCGCCGTGGGCGCCGAGACCCGTCGTCATGATCTCCCGGAAGCGAACGAAGCGCTCGTACAGCGGCCCGTCCCAGGCGCGAATCGTCTCGTCGTTGGCATCCTGCGAGAGTGCGGACTCGGTTGTGCTCACGGCCCTCCCTCGTCGTTGGTGGTGAGATCGCCCTTAACTATGATGGCGCGTTCGGCGAGGATGGCGCGTTCGGCGAGGCGGTCTGGCGTGGCGCGAACCGGAATCAGCCACTTGACGGCCTGCGCCCCAGACATCTGATGAGCACTGTCATCCGCTACGACGAGGAGCCCGCCCGGCGTGTACTCGCGCTGAGCGAGACAAGCGAGATGCGCGAGCAGCGCGCTCGGGTCGTCGAACTGCTTGCCCCACGCCCCGGAGAGCGCGTCCTCGATGTGGGCTGCGGGCCTGGACACCTCGCGCGCGAGCTCGCCCACGCGATCGACGGCCAAGTGCATGGAGTGGACCTGAGCGAGCATATGCTCGAGCTCGCTGCGCACCCCGACCTCGAGCTGGCGCGGGTGAGCGGTACGACGTTGCCGTTCGACCGTGCCGCCTTCGACGCTGCCGTGGCCACGCAGGCGTACGAGTTCGTTGAGGATCTGCCTGCAGCGCTGGCAGAGCTGTACCGTGTGCTACGCCCGAACGGCGGGCGCGCGCTCATCCTCGATACCGACTGGGATTCGATCGTCTGGCGCTCGCGCGATGACGGTCGCATGCAGCGGGTGCTCGATGGGTGGCGTCAGCGAGTGGCGCATCCGCGCCTGCCCCGCGAGCTCGCCGGGTATCTTCACAGCGCGGGCTTTGTAGTCAGAGACTGCAGGGTGTTCGTGATCCTCGACCGAGAGGGCAAAGACGGCTCCTACAGCGTGCTTCAGATCGACCACCTCGGTGCCAGCGCAACCGGCGTCCCACAAAGTGAAGTAGAGGAATGGGCTGCCGACCTGCGCGAGCTGGCCCGCGCTGGGGAGTATTTCTTCAGCCTCAACCGCTACCTGTTTCTGGCGACGAAGCGCTAACGGACCCGCAACGAGCCGCCAGGGGTGGACGGAGAGGGAGGGATTCGAACCCTCGAACGAGGTTTCCCCCGTTACGCGATTTCCAGTCGCGCCCGTTCAACCGCTCCGGCACCTCTCCTGGCGCATGACCCACCGCCGGCGCGGTGGCATCCCGCCGATCGCTGATCGGCGACGGTCGCCCGCAAGGCTACGGCACCGACGGCTGGTGCGCTGCTAGGGTTCGGCCATGCTGCTCGCGACAAGCGAAGCCACGAGCAAGACCGTCGGCCTGCTCATCACGTTCGGAGGCATCGGCGTGGTCGTCACGGTGATTCTGGGCTTCATCGCCTTCCAGGTTCGCGGCGAGCGCCAGCAGAATCGGGAATACCGCGAGCGCCTGCGCTCACGGTGAGCACCGGCGGCTAGATGATGTAGACGGGCGTGCCCACGGGGGTGCGGCTGTACAGCGAGATCACATCCGGTATGCGCATGCGCACGCAGCCGTGAGATGCGTCATGGCCGATCGAGGAATACTCGCTCGGGTCGATCCCGTGGATTCCCGCGCCGCCATCGAAGGACATGAACCGCGCCTTCAGGGGGTCGGCGGGACCGGGTGGGACCACCGTGCCGGCGAGCGCCCCGGCCCATGCTTTTTTGGGCACATACCACGGCGGGTCTTCCTGCTTCCATTCGATGTGATGCAGACCGGCGGGAGTTTCCAGTCCTTCCATCCCGACGGCGATTTCATAGGTTTTGGCGAGTTTCAGGTGTTCGTAGAAGCGCAGCCTGAAGGCCCCGCGGTCTACCACGATGTACGCCGGGTAGCTGGCCGCCAGCTGATGCGTCGTCACGGCCGGGCGCACGGCGCGCGTCGGGACGGTCACGACGCGGCCGGCCGAGGCGCCGGTCAGGGCATACTCGATACGGGCTCCGAGCGCGCGGGCGTCGACCGTGATGCCGTTCTGGGAGGGCACGGCGGCCAGCCCGCTCGAGCTCGGCTGCACTGTGGCGTCGCGCGGTGGACGCTGGACGGCCGCGCTCACCTTCCCCGTCAACTCCCGCACGGCATGATGTGAGTAGCTGACCACGAGCGGGATGTCGCGGTTGACGCTGCCACCGAACAGCCCCCTGACCGTGCGCGTGACGATCGACCCTTCCCGACTCACGCTCACCGCCTGGGCGACCATGTTCTGGGCGTCGACGCTCAGGTTGGCTTCGCTTGCCTTCAGGGTCCACTTTCGGGGACCGGAGCGCACGAGGACCGGCCGGTGCAGCTGCGCGACGAGCTCGTTCTGAACCTTCGTGAGCGCGGCCGCCTCGTGCAGGCCGCCGACGTCCACCCCGTCGACCTTCACTCCATTCGCGATCACATCGCGCCTGGAATGGTCGTAGAGATAGGTGGCTCCGGCGAGCATCACCACCACCACTGCGACCGCGGTGAAGATCACCGCGAGGCGACGGCGAGTCGCTTCAGATGCGCTCATCTTGCTGCTCACGGTTGAGCTTGCCGGTGGCATCCCGAGCATAGGAGTTTAGCTTCGGCGTGGCCTGCGGTCACCCTGCAAGCGCGGCCTGCGGACCTTCAGGTGACGGTGCTCGGCTCTTCCTCGTGCGCCGGCACGCCAGCCGCGGCATAGGCGTCGATGGCGTCGAGCGTCTCGGCCTTGAGAAGCGCGTGGGCGAGGCTCTCGAGCTGGTCGCGATGGTCGGCCAGCAGACGCGTGACCTCCTCGTGGGCGCCATCGACCAGCCTGCGAACCTCCTCGTCGATCATGCGCTGGGTCGCCTCGGAGGTCGCGCTCGCACCAGGAAGATAGGGCCCCTCTCCGTCGGCGGGCAACACGGCGATCGGACCGACCGCATTGCTCATTCCCCAGCGCCCCACCATCTCGCGCGCGATCAGGGTCAGCTGCTGGATATCGGACTCGGCGCCCGAGGTGATGGTGTTGTAGACGACCTCCTCGGCGACCCGACCGCCGAGGGCCACGCGGATCTTCGCCACGAGATCCTCACGGGAGTAGGACACCCGGTCTGCGTCGGGGGTCGACAGCGTCACCCCCAGCGCCATGCCGCGAGGGATGATCGACACCTTGCGCACCGGATCGGCGCCGGGCGTGAGCATCCCCACGAGCGCGTGGCCGGACTCGTGGTAGGCGGTTCGCTCGCGGTCCGCCGGCGAAAGCAGGATGCCGCGCGGCGAGCCGAGCAGGATCTTCTCGAGCGAGTCGGTGAGGTCGGACATCTGCACCGCCTCATGGCCGCGCCGTGCGGCCAGCAGCGCCGCCTCGTTGGCGAGGTTGGCGAGGTCGGCGCCCACCATCCCCGGCGTCGAGGCGGCAAGCGCATCGAGGTCCACGTCATCGGCCAGGGGAATCGAGCGCGTGTGAACTTCGAGGATTTCCCGGCGTCCCTTGCGGTCGGGTGCCTGCACGGTGACGCGCCGATCGAAGCGGCCCGGCCTCAACAGGGCCGGATCGAGCACGTCGGGGCGATTGGTCGCCGCGAGGACGACAACCGCCTCGGTTGGTTCGAAGCCGTCGAGCTCGGTGAGAATCTGGTCGAGCGTCTGCTCGCGCTCGTCGTTGGCGCCCGTCACCGAGACCGAGCCCTGACGCGAGCGTCCGATCGCATCGAGCTCGTCGATGAACACGATCGCCGGCGCCGCCTCCTTGGCCTTGGCGAAGAGGTCGCGCACGCGTGAGGCGCCCACGCCGACGATCGCCTCGATGAACTCCGAGGCGGAGATCGAGAAGAAGGCCGCGTGCGCCTCACCGGCGACGGCCCTGGCGAGCAGTGTCTTGCCCGTGCCCGGCGCACCGGAGAGCAGCACCCCGTGGGGCATGCGCCCGCCCAGGCGCCCGTAGCGTTCCGGGTTCTTCAGGAAGTCGACGATCTCCGAGAGTTCCTTCTTGGCTTCGTCGATCCCCGCGACGTCGTCGAAGGTGACGCGGATCTTTTCCGGATCCACCCGTCTCGCCTGCGAGCGCCCGAAGTTCCCGAGCGCCCCCATGGCTCCCCCGGCTTTCGCGGCGCGGCGTGCGATCAGCACGAAGATCCCGACGATCAGGAGCGTCGGGCCGAAGCCGAGCAGCAGCTCGGCGAGCACGGACTGGCCCGTGGTCGTCGATTTCGCGTTGATTTCCACGTGCTTTTCCTTCAGCAGGGTCGACAGCTGGGTGTCGTTCCAGAAGGCGGGGATCTCGGTCGCGAAGAGCTTCGTGGGGGTCGCCTTGGGGTCGGTGTGCGGAAAGCGCACCTTCATCGTGAAGGTCCCCTGGACGGAGTTCCCCTTGGAGTCGATCGACTTCACGTGACCCGCCTGGACGTCGTCGAGGAAGGAGGGGTTGAACGGGATCCGCACCCGCGGTTCGGATGAGCCCGGCTGGAAGAACAGCAGCGAGAGCCAGTTCAGCGCGAGCAGCAACAGCACGAACCAGAGGAAGCCGGGCCGGCGATGCGCCGGACGCCCCGTCGGCTCCTGCTCTGGCATTCCGCGACCGTCCGGTGCCGGCGAGACGTGCCAGCCACGCTTGTCGCGCGGCATCGGCGGGTGGGCATCCGAGCGGCTCGAGCTCGCGCCACCGGCGCCTGGGACCCCCCCGTTGGGAGGGGGCTCGGATGACGGCTCGTCGGGCACCTGCCTAATCCTACGCAGGTCGCGCGGGCCCGACACGCATTGTTGCGTAGCTAGACACGCGCGGCGACGAGCGCGCAGGCGGTCACCACGAGCGCGAGGGACATCGCCGCGAGCGCGCCGTCGAGCGGGGCGAGCAGGCCCGCGAGCGACAGCTCTTCGAGCTGTCCGTCAGAGCCGACCCGCACGCCTTCGATCGTTCGCGTGCGCCGGCGCAGCTCACGGGCCGGCGAGCTCAGACGCCGCTGGGCGACGCTCATCGCCATGCAGCCCGCCGCGATCAGCAGACCCGGAAGCGCGACCCGCTGTGCGTTTACGAAGTAGCCGGTGAAGGCCGGAAAGGCTCCCCAGCCGATCGCGAACCAGAGGTCGCTGTGAAAACGCCCACCGGCCAGCTCGAGGTTGTAGGCGGGCAGGAAGAGGGCGCCGGCGAGGACCAGCGGGATCAGCGTGAGGGACACGGTCAGGATGCCCCCGACGCCGATCGCGAGGGCGCCGAGCATGCTCGCGCTGGCCAGCACGATCAGCGTCCGGTCGGAGAAGCCCGTGCGCAGCGGCCTGTCGTGCAGCTCGTCGAGCGCGTGGGCCGCCACCCCCACGGCGAGACCGAACGCGGCGAGGCCCCACAGCAGGCGATCGACGTAGAGCCGCGGAGCGGTCGCCGCGCCGAGCGCGAAGTAGCTCAGGTGCCAGGCCGTGTATGGGGGGTGAAGGAGCGTCAGCGCGTCACCCAGACGACCGCGACCGAGCGCGTAGAAGGCCGGCCGCTCAGGTGTGGCGGGCAAGGCGTCCCTCATCCTCCGCGGTCCATGGAGCGGGCTTCGCCGAACGCTTCGCCGTACGGGGTCTGCGCCGCCTTGGTTGCCGAGATGACGATGCCGGCGCCGAAGCTCATGCGACGCACGGAGACGCCGACCAAGTCCGCCTCTCGCCAGTAGTCGACGATTCGGTCGAGTGGATGACGCTCGTAGAACCCCCTGATGCTCGGACCGAGAAAGCGGCCAACCTCCCACCACTCACGGGATGCGAGCCGGCCGAGCGCGGGCAGGCCGATCGCCGTGTAGATCCTCCAGGCAAGGCGCGCCGACGCGCGCGGCGGAACGCCGAACTCGAGCGACGCTACACGGCCTCCGGGACGCACCACGCGCGCCAGCTCGCGGACGACAGCACACGGATCGTCGACGTAGCGCAGCAGGTAGGTGAAGGTGAGCGCATCGAAGCTGCCGTCCGCGAACGGCAGCGCCTCGGCCCGCCCCTCGAACAGCTCCACGCGAGCACGTCGCTCGCCCCCGCTCGCGCCCGGCTCCCGCATCGGATCGGCAAAACGGGCGCGAGCCGCGGCGAGCATCTCCGGGCTCTGGTCGATGCCCACGACGGTGCAGTCGCAGCGCGCGAGCAGCTCCGCGGCGACCATCCCCGTGCCGGTCGCGACATCGAGCACGCGCTGCGCTGGGGCGGGCGCCACCTCGCTCACCAGCGCTCGCCGCCATCGGGGATCCTGCCCGAAGCTCAGCAGCGCCGAGAGCAGGTCGTAGCGACGCGGCAGGCCGCTGAACAGCTCGAGCGCCTGGCGCGTGCGCGGCGATCGGTCACGGCCGATCCCATCGGCGATATCGCGGGCTCCCTGCGCCGTCACGGTCTGGCCGATCTGCGGGACCGGACGCTCATGGGGACAGCCGCGTGAGACGCCAGCCATCGCCCGCCCGCTCGTAGAGGAGCCGGTCGTGCATGCGATCTTCGGCCTCCTGCCAGAGCTCGATCGCTTCCGGGGTGACGCGGAGAACACCCCAATCCGTCGGGCAGGACGGCGGCGCCTCCATGGTGCGCATCAGGTGCGCGTGGCGCGCGCGCAGCGGCTCGATGCTCTCGATCGGCTCGCCCTGGCGGGATACGACGGTTTGCACGCGGTGCGCCAACCGTCGTTCAGAGAACAGCTCCGCGGCGAGCTCCCGCTCGGCGAGCCCGGCGCGGCCGGCGATGTGGACCTGCCGACCCACCGCCGGCCAGTAGAACAGCAGCGCAACGTGCGGGTTGGCTTCGATCTCGCGCGCTTTGCGTGTCCACAACGCGGTCGTGAAAAGGAGCGCATGGTCCTCCACACGCTTCAGCAGGACGGTTCTCGCCGTCGGACGCCCGCCGTCGCCCACCGTGACAAAGGCGACCGTTCGGGGCTCGGCCTCTCCGGCGGCGGCCGCCTCTCCAAGCCACTGCTCGAAGAGAGCGAGAGGACCGCACGCGGGCTGTTCTGGCGGCTCGAGCGGACGATCGGTCACGGTGCAACTTCGCTGCCCGCGGGGGCCCGTCAGGGCTCGAGCTGGCCGGCGTAGAGCGCGAACACGGCTCCCTGCGGATCCTGGACGACGGCGATTTTCGCGATCTGGATGTCCTGCGCCCCGACGATGACGCTCCCGCCGAGCTCCCGCACCGTCGACAGCCCCTGGTCGACGTCATCGACGCCGAAGTACACGAGCCAGTGCGGCGGCGTGCCGGGCGGTGCCAGCTCGCGGATGCCCCCGTTGTTGGCGTCGCCGTTTTTGATCGACAGATAGGGCATCGGGCTCAGCTCGAACTGGGCGATCTTCCAGCCGAAGAGCGCGCCGTAGAAGGCGCTCGAGCCGTCGAGGTCGGGGGAGGCGAGCTCGTTCCAGACGAGCGCCCCGGGCGCGTTGACGAGTGCCGCGCCGAAGTGCTGGCGCGGTTGCCACACCATGAAATAGGCCCCCTGGGGGTCCTGGATGACGGCCATCCGTCCGGCCTGCATGACATCGAAGGCCGGCGCGTGCAGGTTCGCTCCAAGCTCCTTGGCGCGCTCTGCGGTCGCGTCGGCATCCTCGACCGATATGTAGGACTGCCAGATCGCCGGCACGCCCGCATCGCGCTGCTGCTGGGGCTGCGGGGCGATCGCCGCGACGTTCCGGCCACCGAGGCGCATCATCGAGTAGACGACGCCCTCCTCGACCGGCATGTCCTGCGCCTCCCAGCCGAACAGGGCACCATAGAAGGCCTTGGCGCCGGCCTGGTCGGTGGTGGCGAGATCGGCCCAACAGAAGCTTCCCGGCGCGTATCCCGTTCGCTCGCCCACTGGTTGGCGAGCCTAGCGCAATCCCCGAGCGGCCGGGCGGTGCTCTGACACAATGACCTCGGCCATGCGCCGGCTGACGATCCCGCTCGCGCTCGCCATCTGTGGCGGGCTCATTTCGGCCTGCGCCGGCAACCACGCGGCGGTCGTGAGGATCGGCGAGACGGCGAGCGGGCCGCCCGGCAGGCCGGCGGCGCTCGGCTTCGCCAGGGCGGTGAACCTCACGGCCGCGGATGTGCCGGGCTTCAGCGTCTCTTCCAAGCAGGAAGGCGCAACGGCGGCCGAACAGCGCCTGGAACGGCAGATGCTCGCGTGCGTGGGGCCCGTGGGTTCGGCCGGCAGCGCGGCACGCACCCACAGCGTGGCCGACGTGGGCTCGAAGAGCTTCGAGTTCAAGCATGGGATCGTCGATCTCGGCGTGAGCTCGGAAGTCTCCGTCAGCTCCAGCCCCGCCCTGGCGGCGAGCGAACTCGCGGCGATCCGCAGCTCGCGCGTGCGGGGCTGCTTCTTGCACTACCTCAACCTGCTGTTCAGGAGCGCCCAATACGCCGGCGCGAGCGTCGCCGGCGTCTCGATCGCGTCCGGCACGCCTCCGGCACCCGGCACGAACGGTGGCTTCGGCTGGCGAATCACCGCCAGGCTCAGAACCCATGGCGCAGAACTGCCCCTGTACATGGACGTGCTCGGCTTCGTCGATGGGCCGAGCCGCGTTACGCTGTTCAGCTCGGGCGCCCTCGAGCCCTTTCCGGCAGCGGCCGAGGAGCGGCTGTTCACGCTGCTGCTCGACCGGGCCAAGGCCCGCCCCCTGTGAATCGACCCAATGCATGCGCGGACACACACCGAGACCCTCGCGAAAGTGATCTCAGAGCGGTGAGCAGGGAGCAATGGACAGCAGTCGACGCGTTCATCAACGACTCGCTGGTGGCGCCCGACCCGGCGCTCAGCGAGGCGCTGAGGACGAGTGCCGTGAACGGCCTACCGCCGATCGCCGTCTCCCCGAGCCAGGGCAAGCTGCTGCATCTGCTGGCAAGGGCCCTGCAGGTGCAGAGGGTCCTGGAGCTCGGCACGCTCGGCGGCTACAGCACCATCTGGCTGGCCCGCGCGATCGGGCCGAGCGGCCGGCTGATCACCCTCGAGGCCGACCCGGAGTATGCGCAGATCGCCCGCGCCAACATCGTCAACGCCGACCTCGAGGAGATCGTCGAGCTGCGCGTCGGGCGCGCGCTCGACACGCTGCCCGAGCTCGCCGCCGAGAATCCCGACCCGTTCGACCTGATCTTCATCGACGCCGACAAGCAGAGCAGCCCCGAGTACTTCACCTGGGCGCTCGAGCTCTCGCGTCCCGGGAGCGTGATCATCACCGACAACGTGATCCGCGACGGCGGGCTGATCGATCCCGACAGTGATGATCCGAGCGCTCAGGGAGCCCGGCGCCTGCATGAGCTGCTCGCCGGCGAGCCGCGGGTGAGCGCCACGACGATCCAGACCGTGGGCAGCAAGGGCTACGACGGATTCACGTTCGCCCTGGTCATGCCTCCGCCTCTGGGCGGCGACGCTCGCGCCGATCGATGAGCGTGGCCAGAAGGACGCTCGCCTCGAACAGCAGGTAGAGCGGGACCGTCTCGAGCAGCAGGGTGATCGCATCGCCGGGCAGGAAGGCTGCGATCGCCCCGCAGGCGAGGATCGCGTATCGGCGGTTGCGTCGCAGTTGACTCGGAGTCACGACTCCCGAGCGCGTCGCGGCGAGGACCGCCACGGGCACCTGAAAGACCAGGCCCATCGCCAGCAGGATGACGGCGGCGAAGTGGTAGTACTGGTTGGCCTGCACGAGCACGTTGAACTGGCCGCTGTTGAAGTTCTGGAAGAAGCGCACGGCCGCGGGGAGCACCACGAGATAGCCGAAGGTGACGCCGGCGACAAACAGCAACGGGATCGCGAGGACCAGCGAGTTCGCGACGCGCTGCTGGGGCGGGCTGAAGGCGGGCAGCAGGAACCCGTAGAGCTCATACAGAATGATCGGCAGAGCGAGGATGAACGCAAAGATCAGCGCGACGCCGAGCGTCGTGCTGAACGGCTCGCCGATCCCGAGCGTCACGGGCTTGTCTCCCTGGGGTGGCTTTGACAGACGGGCGATCGCCTGCCGGAGCGGCGGGCTCACCGCTCGAAGAGATGCGCGGGCGCCAGCCGATACGCCGCTGCCCGGGCGCTCGAGGGTACTGACCACGATCTGCAGCTGGGTGGCGACGGTGCGAGCGCTCTGCTGCACCTCGTATGTCGCCCCCAGCGGCCCGTTTCCGGCACGCACCTGTTTCTGGGTCTGATGCGCGAGCGGCCTGTTGATGATGCTGAGCAGCGCATGGTTCTGCCACATGCAGAAGCCGAAGGCGACGGCGAGCGCCGCCAGCGAGACGATCAGCCGCCCGCGCAGCTCCTCCAGGTGATCGACGACCGTAAGACGGTCTTCGTGGCCGATGTGGCCCGCAGCTACAGCCATATCAGGCCACGAACGGAGGCCCGGGCTCCTCAACGGGCTCGGCGACCGGCGCGAGAACCTGCGCCGGGACCGGTGGCGTGGCTGCGGGCGCAGCGGGCTGATGCTGCTGGGCTGTCACGCTCGGCTGGACGTGCTCGCCGCTGAGCGAGTCCTTGAAGCCGCGCATGCCGGAGCCCAGTGATTTGCCCATCTCCGGCAGTCGCTTGGCGCCGAAGACGAGCAGCAGCAGGATGAGCAGGAAGGCGATGTGAAGTGGATTGTCGAGACCCATGGTGTAGTCAGCTCCTCGTTAGGATTCCCACGCCTGTTGTGGCTGGGCTGTTGGTGTTGAGTACGCGGCGGAGCCGCGCCTGGATCACCTCAGGAACCGCCTGTTCGGCTGCGCGACGCGACGCTCAGACGATGAAGCCCGTGCCCTTGACGG
The DNA here is from genome assembly GCA_963717415.1 of uncultured Solirubrobacteraceae bacterium. Taxonomy (GTDB): domain Bacteria; phylum Actinomycetota; class Thermoleophilia; order Solirubrobacterales; family Solirubrobacteraceae; genus Palsa-744. The sequence goes on from OY970331.1 coordinate 717,043, forward strand.
CGCTCAGCACCTGGCTTGCCGTGAGCGGGGTGTCGAACGGGCCGTTCGGCGCGATGTCTTCGCCGGCCGGTTCGTTCAGCAGACCGATGACGCTTGCGTGGCGTGCCTCGATCGTGAGAATGGAGAGCGCCGCCTTGACATAGGCGGGCGACTTGATGTTGAGGGCCTGTCCGGAGTAGGCGTGGACGCCGGTGTTCTCGAGCACCTGTGCAGTCTTCATGAACATTTCCGCGTTGGTGTTCGTGCCTTTGAAGTCAAACGTCGGCGTCTTGGCGGCCTTCGAGCCGAGCGCGGTCTTGAGGAACTTCACGTGCGCGTTCTCATCCTTGGTGACGACCTTCAGGAAGGAGGCGGCCTGGGCCCCGAGCGGCAGGTTGGCGGCGGTGGCGCCGTTGTAGAAGGCAGCCTCGAGGTACTCGAGGGTGAGGGCGTAGTTGAGGATGCCGATATCCCCCTTGCCGAAGGTCGCCGGCGGACGACCGGCGCCGGCCGCGAACGCACTGGGTGCGAGCGCCGACAGGACGGCGCCGCCGCCCACGACAGCCCCACCTGCGACGCCCGCCTTGCGCAGGAAGCCGAGGCGTGTGTCACCCGCCAGCTCGCCGGCCGCGTCGCGGATCGCGCCGTCGACGTCGACCTCGTCAAGATTTATCCGATAGCTCATCGCTTCTCCTTCTTGGTTGGATGACCGCACGGCTGCAGGCAGGCCAGCTCGCGCCATTGACGTCTCTATACGTGGGTCGGCCGTTTGCGGATCATGGGAGGGTGGTTGCGGATCCCCTGGCAGTCGTGTGATCCGCTCGATCCCCCCGTGCGTACAGTGACTGGATGTCACGCTTGCGACGCTCCGCGATACGGTCGAAGGAAGAGCTCAGAAAGCTCGCCGACGAGGAGCTCATGCAGCTCGTGGCCGGCAACGACGCCGACGCCTTCGAGATCGTGTTCGAGCGCCACGTCGATGCGGCGTTCGCCCTCGCCTATCGCATCTGCGGGCGGCGCTCGGTCGCCGAGGACGTCGCGCAGGAGGCCTTCCTCGCGCTGTGGCGAAGCGGTGCCCGATACGACCGCACGCGGGGAAGCGTGCGAACGTGGGCATTGGGCATAGTGCACAACCGAGCCGTTGACGCTCTGCGCCGCAGCGGCGCGCACGAGCGCAGACGGGCGAGTGATGAGGGAATCGAGGAAACCGTGGAGGCGCCCGAGCGCACCGACACCCAGGCGATCGACAATGCCACCTCGGCGCACATCCAGGGAGCGCTCGGCGAGCTGCCGTCAGAGCAGAGGCGTGTGATCGAGTTGGCCTACTTCGGCGGCTTTACGCATATGGAGATCGCCGCGATGCTCGACACGCCGGTCGGAACCGTCAAGGGCCGCATGCGCCTGGGTCTCGAGAAGCTTCGCGACCAGTTCCGCGACTGGGAGGCCGTCGGCGCATGAGCTCGCGCGAGCCGGACCTCGACTGCGGAGAGTGCGTGAACGCGGCGGCGTACGTCCTCGGCGCCCTGGAGGACCCGGAGTCATACCGCGAGCACCTGGCCTCATGCGCGAGCTGCCGCGCGCAGGTCGGCGAGCTTCAGCTCGCGGCGAACATGCTGCCCAACGCCGTCCCGCCCGCGATCGCCTCGGATGCGCTGCGCGAACGGGTGCTCGCGACGGTCCGCTCCGAGGCCGAGCTGCTGCACGCGGCGGGCCATCAGGCGGACGAGCCGCCGGCCCGGGCGAGCCGTTTCAGCTGGCACGCGCCCTCGCTCGCCGCCGCTGGCGTCGCGCTGGCGGCGGTGCTCGCGGTGGCGATCGTGATCGCCCTCGGCAGCAGCACGCCGGCGCGCGAACGGGTGACCTCCGCGCAGGTGGCTCCAGCGGCCCGGGGTGCCCACGCGTCGCTGCGACTGCTCGACGGCCGCGGGGAGCTCGTCGTGTCCGGCATGCCGCAGCCCGCGCTGGGCAGGATCTATGAGGTCTGGCTGAATCGTGGCGCAGGCATGCCGCAGCCCACGGACGCGCTGTTCGGCGTCACGAGCCGCGGGAGCGGCTCGGTCGGAGTACCCAGCAGCCTGCACGGGGTTCGAGAAGTGCTCGTCACCAGCGAGCCGCTCGGCGGGAGCTCGCACCCGACGAGCCTGCCACTCCTGCGTGTCGTGCTCCCGGCATAGCTCGGAGCCCGAGCGGCCGGCCCCGTCAGAACGATCCTCTACGCGGGCGTGATGACGAGCTTGGTCCAGTCGCCCGCGACGAGGGAGTCGCTCGCCTCGGGCCAGCCCACGACGCGGGTGGTGATGAGCTCGGGGCGCAACGCCCCGCCGGCGGCGAGCTTCAGGACCTCGGGCATCGCTGGGCGTGCGTGGACGCGACCGGTCTTGAAGGTGACGATCTTCGTGTACATCTCGAGCAGGGGCAGCGGCGGCGGCTCGCCGAAGTAGATCGCGGTGCTCGTGCAGAGCCCGTCGGGAGCGGTCGAGCGCAACGCCAGCCTGATGCCCTCCTCGGTGGCGTTGGCGTCCACGGTGATCGCGAACGGGCCGACCCGCCCGGGCCAGGGCGGGGAGAGAGCTTGCGCGCCGATCGACTCCGCGAGCACCAGGCGGCGCTCGTCGACGTCCGCGTAGGTGACCGCCTCTGCGCCCAGGGCCAGCGCGATGGCCACCGCATACAGGCCGATCGAGCCCGCACCGGCGCCGCCAACCACGAATACCGCGGCTCCCGGCTCGCGGTCGAGCGCGGGAGCGACGGCTCGCCAGGCGTCGCTGATGTTGTCCGACACGCTCGCCACGGCGGCCGGCTCGAGGCCGTCCGGAACCGGGACCAGCATGTGATCGGCGTAGGGCACGAGCACCGCCTCTGAGAGGAAGCCGCCCCACCGCTGCACGGCGGGCCCGAAGCCGTAGGTGGACATGGGTCCCTCCGTTTCGCAGTTGGCCGTTCGGCCCCGCCGGCAGGCGGCGCAGTCTCCGCAGGAGATCTGAAAGGGGACGCTGACCCGCTGGCCCGGGCGGATCTCGGCGACGGCGTCGCCGATCTCGACCACCTCCGCCACGCACTCGTGCCCCAGCGGAAAGGGCGCCGGAAAGGGCGAGCGGCCCTCGATGATCAGCGCGTCGAGATCGCAGGTGGCGACCGCCAGCGGACGGACGATCGCCGCCCGGTCTGAGTCGAGCTTCGGAGCGGGGACATCCCGCCAGGCGAGCTCCCCGGGACCCAGGTAGGTCAACTGCTGCACCCGACCGCTCACCTCCGCTGCGTTGAGATCGTTCCCCCAAGTATCGCGCGTCCCATCCGCGCAGGCGACCAGCTCGTGGCCGGGCGGCAAGCCGCACGACGCTCGCGGGCCGGACCTCGCTGCCTTCTAGACTCAGAACTCGATGAGCGACTTCACGGTCAAGAACCTCATGGATGTCGAGAACTCGGCCGGCGATCGCACACCCAGCCTCGAGGCGCGCTTTGCGCGCAAGCACATGAACTCAGAGCACCTCGGTGTAAGCTACTTCCGCTACCCGCCCGGCTTCCGATCGCCGATGGGCCACAGCCACCGCGAGCAGGAGGAGGCCTACGTGGTCATCGGCGGATCTGGGCGCATTAAGCTCGACGAGGAGATACTCGAGCTGGCCAGGTGGGACGTCGTGCGCGTGGCGCCTGCGGTGGTTCGCGGCTTTGAAGGGGGTCCGGAGGGACTCGAGATAATCGCGATCGGCGCCGACCGGCCGGAGGGCGGCGACGGAGTGCGGGTAGAGGATTGGTGGAGCGACTGATCGCGCTCCCCGGGCAAACGCCCGGCCGCGACGAAGGACCACGGCGCCGCCGGGTCAGCCCTGGACCGCCGCGGGCGGGGTCTGAAAGCCACCCGCTTGGGGCGTCTTCAGCGGATTGACCGGGCAGCGCACCAGTCGATAGCGCCGCAGCTTCGGGATCAGCGCCCGAGCGTGCGCACGAGCTCGCGGACGTGGCCCCGGACCCCACCGAGCGAGCGCCGCACCTCCTCGAGGCCCGCGCGCAGCTCCGCGTCGCCGACCTCGACCGGCAACATCGAGTCCTGCAGACCGGCGAGCGTGGCGTCCGCTTTGGCGACGGCGTCCACCGCGCTGTCGAGCATGCCCCTGACTCCCTGCGAGGGCGCTCCGGCCGAGACCGGTTCGAACGCACGAGCCGGCAGGTCGTGACGAGCGGCGAACTCGCCGTGGATGCGCTGGGCGCGGCCGTATGCCATCTGAACGGGCCGGAACAGCTCGCCCTCGAGCCGCTCGGCCGTGTGCTCGTCGAGCCGCTCGTAGGCCTCCCCCAGAGACGCGAGCGCGAATCCGATCTCGTCGGTCGCCTCGGCCACCGTGTCGAGCAACTGCTGCCTGGCCTGCGCGGTCGTGTAGGCCATGCCGCTAGTCGACGCTCATCTGCTCCACGACCGGCTGCTCGACGCCGATCGGCTCCGCCTCCTCGAGCGCGAGAGCACTCCGCCGGGGCCGCAGGTAGGTCAGCCAAACCGCCGCCGCGGCGAGCAGGACTCCACACAGCACCCAGCCCAGCGCGGTGGTTCCGAGGCCCACGTACTTCAGGCCCGACGCCGCGACAACGAACGTGATCACGGGCCTGATGTACCTGTCGGGCGCGCTGGAGGATACGAGCGACCCGATGAACACGGCCGGAACGCTACCGATGATCAGCGACGCGGTGACGCCGAACTCGACGTGGCCGAACGCCAGCGCCCCGAGGGCAGCCGCGAGGGTCAGCGGCACCGCCTGGGTCAGATCGGTGCCGACGAGCTGGTTGGCGCCGAGCAGCGGGTATAGGAAGAGGAGCATCACGATCATCAGCGATCCCGAGCCAACCGAGGTCATCCCCACGACGATGCCACCGACCATGCCGATCAGGACCGTCGGTACGGGCCGCGGGACGACCTCGTGCACGAGCCTCGTGCGGGCCTGTCCGGTACGTCGATCGAGCGCGTAGCGAAGCACCATCGCGGCAGCTCCCACCAGCAGCGCGACACCGAGCGCCAGCTCGACGTTCTTCTGCGCCGACTTGGAATTCCCCAGCAGGTGCAGCAGATAGGTGCCGAGGAAGGCCATCGGCACCGACCCAAGGACCATCCAGCCGACCAATTTGAGGTTCACGGTTCTTTTGCGCAGGTGAACGGCCGCACCGATCGGTCGCATGACTACGGCGGCCACGAGATCGCTCGAGATCGCGGCCGACGGGGTGACGCCGAACAGCAGGATCAGCATCGGCGTCATCAGGGCGCCTCCGCCGGCGCCCGTCATGCCGACGAGGAACCCCACGACGGCGCTCCCGAGAACGATGTAGGGGTTGATATGCATGGCAACGGGAGTGGCGCGCGAGCCCCGCGCCGCAGACGATGGCCGGGTCCCGGTAAGCAGAGGCCGTTTGTGCATCTTACCGGCGTTTCCGATCGGCTGCGTGCACATAGTCTTCAACCCGTGGGTCCAAGGATGAGTTTTGCCGCTACCGTCGGTCTCAGGGGAAACCGACCACACCCGATCGGGATCGGCGCAGGGCGGACCGGCGCGGGGGTCTCTCTGATAGACGCTCGGCCCCGGGAAAAGTCATCGGCGCCATTGCCGAGCCAGGCGGCATGAGACGTGCGGCGCGTGCGGCGGCTCAGCCCTCAGCAGATCGCGACGCCGTCAGCGGTTGCTTGATCTTGCGGTTGATCCGGCGGATGCGCAGGTAACCCGCGATTGCCGTGATGAGGAGCCCGAGGGCCGACAGCGCGAAGGTCTGGCGGACGCCGAGCAGCGCCGCGGTGGCTCCGCCCACGACGAAGGCGGCGAGGTAGGCGCCCGCTTCACCGGCGTGGACCAGCCCGTTGATGCGTCCGATGAACTTCTCGGGCACCGTCAACTGGATCAGCTGCAGGACGCGGGCGACCTCGAGGCCGTTGCCGGCCCCGGCGATCGCCGCGCCGAGCATTGCGACCGCGAGCACCGGCGAGGCCGCCATGATCGCGATGCCGAGAGCTCCGATCGCCTGCGCCCTGAAATAGCTGCGCTGCAGGGTCGGCACCTCCCCCCGGCGCGGCCCGGACATGCCGGTCCCCAGTACGAGCCCGATGCCGAACGTCGCCACGAGCGCCGCAAAGCCGACGTCGCCCGAGCCGAGCACGTTCTTGGCCAGGAGCGGCTCGCCGACGCTGATCAGAGCGCCGGCGAGCGTTGCGCTGATGACCGTGAGCAGCAGCACCGACACGTGGAGCTCCCTCGTGGCCCGTGCGCCTCCGCGCAGCATCGCGAACACCCCTTCCCTCGGTTCCCGCACCGTGGCCGGCGGGACTGGGCGATCGAACGTCGTATGCGTGAGAACGACGATCGACACGGCGAACGTGGCGGCATCGAGCAACAGCACGGTTGCGGGAGAAGCCACGAGCAGGATCGAGCCCGCGAGCGCCCAGCCGAGGAGGTCGCCCAGAAATATGATCGTCCAGCGGCCGGTGACCGCCACGGCCGCGTCGCGCGGATCGCTCGTGAGAACGGGAAGCGATGCTTCGGCGACCGGGCGGTAGACGGCCGTGCCACAGCCAAGCACGGCCGCCAGCGCCACGGTTGCCCCGAACGTGGGGATGAGGGCGAGGCCGACGAGCGCCGCGGCCCGCCACAGGTCGGCCGCGATCAGCAGAGAACGTCGCGACATACGGTCCGCGAGCACTCCGGCGAACGGCGCGAGCAGCAGCTGTGGTGCGCGGTCCGCGAGCAGCACCGCGGAGAGCGCCCACGGTGAGTGAAGGCGGGAATAGGCGATCAGGAGGAGCGCGACGTAGGCTGCGGCGTCGCCGAGCGCGGACTGTCCTTCGGCGAGCAGCACGCGCTGCAGTTCACCGCGCGTTGAGAGCAGCCGAAGGGTCGTCCGGAGGTCCTCGCGACCGTCCACCGCCGCCCGGCGGGCTCTCCAGCCGAGGCCACGCTGCGCCTGTGACTCCATCGTCACAGCGTATGCCCGAGCCGCGCCGATGTCGCTCCGTCGATGGCTTCCCCGGACGCACCACCGACGGAGCGCACCCTTGGGGTCACCTCATGCGTGGCATGTCGACTCCCTCCCTCCATGGATTCGCAGTGGCAACCGTACCCTTGCTACCCAAAACTACGCAATCGACGCCTAGGATGTCAATAGAGCGAACGTTTTCGTCCGTTCGATTCGCGCAAAAAAGCCGCTAATCGCGGCTTTTTTCTGGTCAGGCGCCGCACCAGATTAGGAGTCCCCTGGTCGCGGCGATCAGGGCGCCGGCGAAGCCACACCGGCGCCCTGACAGGGCTTCTCAGACGCCCACGGCGGGCGAGTCCGCGGCGAACCCCTCGGCACGCCCGGAATAGCGAAGCGAGCCGGGGGTGGTCAGCGTCTCACCGGTCTCGAGCAGCGTCTTCAGGCCGGAGAGGATCATCGGCCAGCCGCCGTAGAGCTCACCGTTTGCATTCTCGGGCAGGTCGTCGTGAGTGAGGGTCAGGCGACAGGAGTCACCCACCGGTTCGATCTCCCAGGTGACCCTCGAGGTGCCTTCGCTTTTGACCTCGTCGCTCCAAAGTGCCCTGAAGCTTTGGACGAGCCGGCGCGGCGGCTCGACCTCGAGATTCTCTCCCTCGCCGATCACCACTCCGCCCGTGCGATGGACGGCTTCGACGCGTGAGCCGGGCGTCCAGTCCGAGTTGACGCCCACCCCGAACCAGTACTTCTGCCGCAGCTCGTCGCTGGTGATCGCCTCCCAGAGCCGCTCGGGGGTCGTCTTGATGTAGATCTCAAACACCTTTTCCATGGTCGTCTCCTCGATTTGTCTCTTTAGCCCGCTGAGCGAAGCCACCCAGGGCTCGGCGTACTTGCTCACCCAGCGGTCGTGCACCAGCCTGATGGGGACGGGGTTCAGGAAGTGGAGCTTCTCGCGGCCCCTTCGCTTCGTGGTCACCAACGCTGCCCGCTCGAGCACCTTCAGATGCTTCATCACGCCGAAGCGGGTCATCGGCAGCCGCTGCTCGAGCGAGCTCAGCGTCTGGCCATCCTGCTTGAACAGCTGATCGAGCAGGCTCCGGCGGGTGGGGTCGGCAAGAGCCTTGAACACCTCGTCATCCACGCTCCCCACTATAGGTGACTGTTTGGTCACCTGTCAAGGCCCCTGCTCGTGGCGGCGGCGGGCCTCCGGCGACGCTCGCGGTGAGCGAGGAACACGCAGGGCGTGCGCACGCATACCCTCTTGCGCGTGCCCGCCCTTCAGAAGCTGCGACGTCGAATGGAAGAGCTCGCGGATCTCGCTTCGATCGAGATGCTCCTGCGCTGGGACCAGCTCGTGATGATGCCCGGCGAGGGGGCCGGCGCGAGAGCGCAGCAGCTCGCGGCGCTTGCCAGCCTCACGCATGAGCGGGCCACCGCCACGGAGATCGGCGACTGGCTCGGCGAACTCGACGGAATGGCGCTGGAGGGCGTGGATCGCGACATCGTGCGCCTGGCACATCGCGATTGGGAGCGTGCTAGCCGCGTCCCCGAGGAGCTCGCGGTCGCCCTGGCCCGCGCGAGCACAGACGGTCAGGAGGCCTGGGCGCAGGCTAGGGCCGACGACGACTTCCACGCCTTCATTCCCGCGCTCGAGCGGAACGTCGAGCTGGCGAGGGCCTACGGGGAATGCCTCGCAGAGGAGGGACAGAGCACCTATGACGCCCTGCTCGCGGACTATGACTTCGGGCTGCGCACGGACGAGCTGCGCGAGCTGTTCGCGGCGCTCGCGAGCGAGTTGGCGCCGCTCGTGGACCGCGCACAGGCGCGCTCGCCGCGACGCGCGCTGACCGTGCCCATCGAGGCGCAGCAGGCCGCCGTCGCCGGGATTTTGCGGCGTCTCGGCGTCGAGCGTGCAAGCTGGCGAGTGGATGTCTCGGCGCACCCCTTCACGGCATGGGTGGGCCGTCGCGACACGCGGCTTACGACCCGTTACCTCGAGGGCGAGATCGAGTCGCTGCTCAGCTCCCTGCACGAGTACGGCCACGCCCTGTACGAGCGCCAGATCGACCCCGCCCTCGAGCGCACCAACCTCGGACGCGGGACGTCGATGTCGATCCACGAGTCCCAGAGCAAGCTGTGGGAGAACCACGTGGCACGCGATCCCTCCTTCGGCGAGGTGCTCGTGGATGAGCTGCGGGTCGCGGGCTTTGCGGTCGTGCCTGCCGAGCTTCGCGCCGCGCTGGTGGGGGTCGAACGCTCCGCAATCCGTGTCTCCGCGGATCCGCTCACCTATCCGCTTCACATCATTCACCGCTTCGAGCTCGAGCTCGCGCTGATCGACGGTCGCCTCGCGGTGGCAGATCTCCCGGAGGCGTGGCGCGAGGGCATGCTCCGCCTGCTGGGCGTGGAGGTCACCTCCGATGCGCTCGGCTGCCTGCAGGACGTCCACTGGGGCGCCGGGAGCTTCGGTTACTTTCCGAGCTATGGGCTCGGCTGCCTGATCGCCGCCCAGCTGTGGGAGGCGATGGAGTCGGAGCTCGGGCCCCGCGATGAGGACCTGCGTCGCGGGGAAGTCGCTCCGATTCAACGCTGGCTGGCCGAGCGGGTGCACCGCCACGGGCGTCGTCTGGACACGTTGGCGCTCGTCGAGCAGGCGACCGGACGGGGTTTGGAGATCGGGCCGTTCGTTCGCTACGTGAGCCCGCTCGCCGGGGGCTGAGCCCGTTTGGGCGCTGCGGCATAAGCTTCAGGGATGAGCTCGACCAGCTATGCGGGAGACCTGTCGGCGGCGCGAACCCAGTCGCTGTTCGGCCGGGTCATGGGGCTCGTCGCGCTCACCGTGGGCTTCGCGACGCTGGGCGTATATCTCGGGCGCAATCTCGGTGGCGCAGAGTGGTTCATCGCCTGGCTGATCGCCCTCGGCTGCCTGGTCGGCCTGAACGTCGCCAACGCGCGCGGTAACGAAGGTCTCGCGCTGACGCTGCTGTTCGCGTTCGGGCTGCTGATGGGGGCAGCCGTCGCGACGACCATCAACTATTACTCCGCCACCGATCCCACGGCGGTCCGTCAGGCGTTCGCAGCGACGGCGCTGTTCGTCGGCGGGCTGGGGGCCGGCGGCTACGCGGTGCGGCGCGACCTTTCCTATTTGTACCGAACGGCATTCTGGCTGTTGCTGGCGCTGATCGTCGCTGGACTCGTGCTCGTATTCGTCAACATCCCCTCCCTCTATACGGTCTACGCACTGGCGGGGCTGGCGATCTTCGGCCTCTACACGGTGATCGACTTCAACCGCCTGCGCAGGGCGGGTACCAACGAGGCGATCCCGCTCGCTGCGGGGATCTTCCTGGATGTACTGAACATCTTCCTGTTCTTCCTGCAGCTGTTCGGTCGCAACTCCTAGTCGCGCCGGGGCTAGGGCTTCAGCGCAACGGCGGCCTCTGGCGTAGCGACGTGGAAGCTGAAGCTCTCCTGCAGATACAGGCGCACCACCTCCTCGTCGTGGGAGGCATAGCCGATCGACAGGTCCTGGCCCGACTCGAACACGAAATCCCCGCCGCGCATGCTGAGCACGACCGCGCCCCTCACGCCGGGGGCCCAGACGATCGGACCGTCGAGGATCTTGCGCAGGTGGTCGAACAGCGGGTAGCCGCCGTGCTCTGCTGTCTCGATCACCCGCCGGTATTGCTCGCGCCCGAGTGCCAGCCCGTACGGCCCGGCGATCCCGCTGCACAGAAGGCGCTCGACGGCGCCCGCGACCTGCCGTGGATAGCCGTCAGCGGCCTCGCCGAGCTCCACCTGCTCGTGGGGTGAGAGCTCGTCGATGCCGGTGATCGCGCCATCCCAGCCGTGAAACACGGCGACGTTCTCCGCCACAGCGATGCGATGTGCGGCCTTGTCGAGCTTCTGCAGATCGATGTCGTCGGCGCCGCGATCGGCGTCGCGGAGCTCGTCTCGAGTCAGCTCGAAGTCCGCACGAAGCTCGACGAGCGCCAGCACGCGCCGCTGCAAACCGGACACTCCCTTGCCGAGCGTCTCGGGGAGCGGACGGGTGCGCCCCAGGTTCGTCGCCGAATGGCCCCAGCCGTGCGGTCCGCGGAAGTCGATCAGCTTGCGGGCACCGAGCGGCGGGCCGAGACGTTCGCGCGCCTCTCCGTCGAGCAGCTCCCAGGCCGCGTCGCTGACGGGCGCGTTTGAGCGAAGCAGATGGTTCATCGCGAAATCCCCCTCAGGCTGCCGATGCCGAGCGAGCCGTCCTCGGCGCCACCTTGCGCTCCCGGGCTCCCGCCGTCGAACGCCTCGGCCTCCGCCTCCTCACCGTGCTCCACGATGTCGCCCGTTTGAAAGAGGATCCCCTGCGCCACCTCTCGCCACGGCGGTGTGCGCCGCAGGAGGAACTCGAGATCCATGCTGAAGTGCTTGAACTCCTCGCCCTGCGCGTCGCGCATGATCGCGAGCGCTTCGGGATCGGTCTCGACCGCGATCCGCTGCTCATACCACCCCAACGCTTCGGCCTCCTCGGTCAGCGATGCACAGAGGCGCGCGAATGTCCGCGTCGCGGCCGGCAGCTCCTCGGGCGGCTCGTGGTACTGGTCGAAGCCCATCGTTACCTCCTTGCTAGATGGTGGGTGAGTGCTGGACTTTAGGCCGATGGGCGCGACTGACGAGCGATTACGCGGCCGTCTCCAGGCTCACCAGCGTCTGGGTTCCTTCGGCGTCCTTGACGTCGAACACCATTTCGCCGCCATCGCCGCTGGCGAGATAGATGGTCACCGGGTTGTAGACGATGCGCTCGAGATCCTCTCCGGTGCCGCCGGACGAATCCAGGCCGATGACGAGAATGTCGTCACCGTCGTCGTAGGTGATCCCCCTGAGCCGTGGCCGCTCGGCCTCGATCTGCGCGCCAACTTCCACCCCGTCGACCTCCACCGTCGCCACCAGATCGCGAAGGTCGCGGCTGAAGTCATCGAAGTAGGTCCGCCACTCCGACTTCTGTATCTCGCGCGTCTCGAGCGCCATGCCCGTCACTATATGTCGCGACCCAGCCCGAGGCAAGCCGGTTTCCGACCGGGGTGTGCGCGTCGTGGAAGAAGCCAGGTCGGGTAGTCCCGGCCGGGCGGCGCCTTGGACGCCGGGCACACCCCATGCGACAATGAGGTTGTGGCGTCGCTTACCCAACAGCCTCGGCGTTACCGAGGCCTCACCGCGTCAGAGCGCCGCGCCGAGAGGCGCGAGCAGCTGTTGGCGGCGGGTCTCGAGCTGTTCGGCACCCAGGGGTACTCCAACACCACGATTCGGGCCTTGAGTGCCGCAGCATCGATGAACTCTCGTCATTTCTATGAGTCCTTCGCCACTCGAGAGGACCTGCTCTACCACGTTTACCAGCGCATCGTCAACGAGATCGTGCTGGCGGCGGCGGAGGAGACCGCGAAGGCGGACACGATTCCGGGAAAGGCGCGAGCAGGCCTGCGGGCCGGCTGGACGATCGTCACCGACGACCCCCGCAAGGCGCGCATCGTGGCGCTCGAGGTCGTCGGGGTGAGCGAACGCCTGGATCGGTTGCGACGCGACATTCGGCATGCGCTGGCGGATCTCACGGCCAACAACGCGCTGTCGATCGCCGGCAGCGGCGTGAAGTACAGTCTCGACCCAGTGCTCACCGCGCGCACGCTCATCGGCGGGGTCATCGAGGTATTGATCGACTGGATCAACGGAGACGTGGATGCCTCCGTAGATGAGATCGTCGAGCACTTCACGCGGCTGTTCACGGCCGCAGCCGCCGCCGCCGTGGCGAGCTAGCCGACAGCCTGCCGCTCAGGCCCTCGAGGCGCGAATCGGGGGCAGCTCGCCGACGGGACCCCGGCCAGGTTTTGCCTTCCCCGGAGCCGGGTAACGCGCCGGGGAGAATCCGTGGCTGTCGCTCGAGGCCAAAGCAGTGCGCGCCCTCTACAGTTGCTGGCCAAAGCGGTGCTCAGGTGCTACTATTGCGCCGCTGGCGAGCTCGGATGTGGGGTGTGATCACGAGTTCTTGCAAGAGTCGATACCACTCGACCGATACAAGGAGGAGGAGCCATGAGTAACCGGATCTGGCAATCTATGAAGAGGGTCATCGTCGCTTCGACCGTGGCATCGACGATGCTATTGGCAGCGGGGGCGGTGGCGGCCTCGAGCGCGGTCGCACAACCGACTCTGACGGAAATACCGGCGGGCAGCGGAACGCACGGCTTCCCGTATGACGCTGTCCCGCAGGCGCCCACGCTTCCCGGAGCGCCGTTCATCAACTTGAAAGAAGTGGGCTACGCCGAACACGAGTACACGATGTCAGGCGCCGACACGATCTACAGGGAGAGCGGCTTCTGGTCCTCGAACGGCAAATGGGGCGTGTCCCCGTCGCAGACCAACGTTCCCTACACGACCCGCCTGCTCGTGCGCTACCCCACCAACCCGGCGAAGTTCAACGGCACCGTGGTGTTCGAGTGGCTGAACGACACCACCGGCGGCGATCAGGACCCGGTGTGGGCGCAGCTGTACAACCAGCTCATCAACAAGGGCTATGCCTACGTCGGCGTGACGGCCCAGAGGCCCGGCATGAAAGACCTCGCCGCTTGGGACCCGGCGCGCTACGGCTCGCTCGGAGACTCCAACGACGGGCAGTCCTATGAAATCTTCACGCAGGCTGCGAACGCCATAAAGGCCGACTCAGCGACGGTGCTGGGCGGGTTGACCCCGAAGGAGGAGATCGGAACCGGCGACTCGCAGTCGGCCTTCCGCCTCGACACCTACGTCAACGCGATCCAGCCGCTCACGCATGCCTTCAACGGCTTCCTGGCCGTCGGGCGCTCCGCCTTGGCGGCGCCGATCGGCGAAGGCCTGGTCGCGACCTCGCCGTTGCCGGCACTCATCCGCACCGACAACACCGCGCCGTTCATCGAGCTCAACACCCAGGGTGACATCGAAGAGCTCGACTCGGCGGCCGCCCGCCAGGCGGACAACAACTACCTGCGCACGTGGGAAGTCCCGGGCGCTTCGCACATCGACATCCACGAGGCCGAGTACGAGACCGAGACGATCGCGCTCGAGTCGCCCACAGTGGGAGTGCCTTCGTGCGTGTTCGGCACGCCGATCGAGGGCACCGGGACGGCGCTTGACGGTCACAACCAGACCGACAACATGCCGCTGTTCGAGATCGAGGACGGCGCGATGGCGGCCCTCCAGAACTGGGTCGTAAACGGAGTAGCACCGGCACACGCCAAAGCGATCTCCACGATCCCCGTGTTCTTCGGGCTGTACGACCTGGTCAACAAGAACCAGTACGGCATCGGTCAGGGCGGGGTCCAGCCGCCCGACGCACAGGTGCCGACGGAGAACTACTCGGCGATCAACTTCGCGAAGGTCTCAGAACAGACCCTCACGGAGCCGTCGATACAAGCCGAGCTCGAAAACGTGTTCACGACGCTCGAGACCGGCGGCATCACCAACGAAGAATTCCGCAACCAGGGCCTGTGCCTGCTGTCGGGGTACTTCACGAACCTCAGCAGCTCGAAGCTCAAATCCCTGTATCCGACGACGGCAAGCTATGCCTCGAAATTCGCCACCGCGGCGAACGCCGAGGTGAGCGCCGGGTTCATGACCCCCGAAGACGCCGCGACCGCGATCGCCAGGGCAGAAGCCGGCGAAGGCCCGCTGCAGGACCCGATCCTCTCGGTGCCATGATCTAGCGGACTGTCACGAATCCGTAAGCTGCGCGCGGCCCGACTCTCCCGGCCGCGCGCAGCGGCCTCTGCGATGGCGCCGTGGCTCTGCCGGCCACGACGGCGTGCCAGGACGGCGCTCATGTCAGGCCCCCGCGCGCTCAGTGCTGACGCAGGCGCTCCCGAGATGCGGCGATCTCCTCAATCGCCTCCTCGAGCGAGCGCCACCCCTCGATCGTCACCGTCTTGCCTTCCAGATCCTTGTAGATCGAGAAGAACTGCTCGATCTCTTGGCGCAGCAGCAACGGCAGATCCTCGAGCCTCTCGTAGATATTCCAGTAGGGGTCGTGCACGGGCACGCAGATGATCTTGTCGTCGCCGCCCTTCTCATCGCGCATGCTGAACATGCCGACCGGCTTGACCGGAATCAAGCACCCCGGAAAGGTGGGCACGTGCAGACAGACCAGCGCGTCGAGCGGATCACCATCCTTGCCGAGCGTGCCGCGTAGGTAGCCGTAGTCGGTCGGATAGGTTGCCGCACTCACGAGCAGCCGGTCGAACTTGATACCTCCCAGCTGCGGGTCGTACTCGTACTTGTTGCGCCCGCCCTTGGGAATCTCAACGACACATACCAGCTCGGGTTCAGGCCGGCCCACGGCGATAGCATATGCCCGGAGCGTGTGGGTGCATTGAACCTTCGGCTACCGCGGCGGGATCAGCGGGCGATCGCGTTGAGTTCGGCGACAGCATCCTCTGGCAGTGCGAGGTGCTTGATCAGGCCCTCCCGCTGCATCTCGGCGAGTGCGCCGAACGGCTCTGCGATCGGGCCCGGCGTCGGAGCGTCAAAGCCGCCGACGCGGAGGTTCACGACATCGAGCGCGTCAAGGCCGAGGTTCTCGAGGTTCTCGTGCACGGCCCGCCGCAGGTCGGCTGGGTCCAGGGCGGTGGGCCATCCACCGTCGGCGTCTCGGCGGGCGCCGACCTTGGTCACGATCCGCAGGTCCTCCGGATATGGCTGAAGCGCCTCCTTGATGATCTGATTGGTGAGGTGCGGGCCGTAGTAGTCGCTCGTGTCGATATGCCTGATACCGAGCTCGACGGCCTCCCGCAGCGCGGCGATCGCCGCGTCGCGGTCGGCAGGCGGGCCGAACACGTGCGGTCCAGCGAGCTGCATCGCGCCGTAGCCGACACGGGTCACCGCCAGGTCATCTGCCAGGGTGAGAGTACCTCCGGGAAGCTGCGTGGAAGATCCTTTCGGGAGGGAACGGCGGGCCGTGATGCCGCGCTGGCGGACGGCGCGACGGGCCTGGTGAGGGACGCCACAAGCCTAGTCGCTGAAAGCCTCAGCGGGTACTCGTGTCGTCGTCGGGCACCGACGAGCCGGTGAGGCTCGCGCCGTAAAGCCGCTCTAGCTGATCCAAGCACCCGCGCCATCCTCGATCCTGGGCGTCGCGGCGCTTGCCGGTCGAGATGCCGCTGTTGACCATCACCACGGTCGTCGAGCCCTCGGACTCCGAGAAGAACAGCTCGATCTGCTGCTCGTTTGAGGGTTCGTCGTCGAAGGTCCAGGCCATCACCAGCCGGTGCGGCCGGCGGATCAGCGCGTATTCCCCCTGGGCTTCGGCCTTCGTGCCATCCGGCCGGCGCATCACCACCCGCACCCTTCCGCCCACCCGGAGATCGACCTCGGCCTCGGGCGTGTCCCAATCGGCGTCGACGTGGAACCAGCGCCGCATGACCTCGGGGCTGGTCCATGCGTCGAACACCTCCTCGGCCGAAGCGGCGAACGTGCGCTCGATACGAACCACGTAGCCGGACTCCTCGATCACGGTCGCTCCTTCCGCTCCTCCAGGTAGTCGCCGACGACGTCGAACAGGCGCTCCCAGCGCTCGCGCTGGCTTTCTATCCACTCCGAGGCCTCGGCGAGCGCCTCCGGGCGCAGGGCGAGGCGATGAGCCCGGCCGTCGATCACGCGGCTCACGACGCCTGCTTCCTCCAGCAGCTTCAGGTGCCTCGAGATGGTTGGCTTCGAGACGCCGAACTCCCGGCCCACCTCTCCCACGGTCGCCGCGCCGCCGCTGAGCCGTTCCACGATGCCGCGCCGCAGCGGATGCGCGAGGGCCTTGAACGTATCGTTAGCCATTCTGCTAATTATATAGCCCCGCCCGCGGACCCGGATAGGAGGTTGGGACGTGATGACAGAGCATAGGACCGGCACGCAGGAGCAGTGGCAGGCCGAGCGCGACGAGTTGCTGACCGAGGAGAAGGAGCTCACCCGCCGCGGCGACGAGCTGGCGAGAAAAAGACGGGAGCTGCCCTGGGTGCAGGTCGAGAAGGATTACCCGTTCGAGGCCGGGGACGGCACGAAGAAGCTCGCTGATCTCTTCCGTGGCCGCTCCCAGCTGGTCGTCTACCACTTCATGTTCGGGCCGTCCTTCACGGCAGGCTGCCCGGTCTGCTCCTCGATCGCCGACACGCTCGATCCCCAGGCCGTCCACCTGAGGGCGAGGGACGCCACTCTGCTGCTCGCCTCCCGCGCGCCGCTCGAGAAGCTCCTCTCCTTCCGGGAGCGGATGGGCTGGGGCATCGACTGGGTCTCGAGCGGCGGGAGCGACTTCAACCGCGACCTCGGCTTCCTTCACACAAGGGACGAGCTGAAGCCGTTCCTGGACGGCGAGATCCCGGCCACGGTCGAGCAGAACGCGTGCATGTGCGGGACGGACGTGGCGGGGTACGTCGCGGAGGGACCGGGGCTGAGCGTCTACGCGCTATCGGAGGGGATCGTCTACCGGACCTACGTGGCGACCGCTCGCGGTCTGGAGCCCGCGATGGCCTACTACGGACTACTGGATCGCACGCCGAAGGGTCGCGACGAGGGCGGCCCGGAGCCGTCGTGGATCCGTCGACACGACGAGTACGAGAGCGAGTGAACCATGGGCACGGCAAGGAACATCACGATTGCCGGCGAGCCGTCAGCGAGGACCGCGACGGTCGTCGGAGGCTCCGAGGAGGGCGCGCTCGCGACCCCGCTCGTGGCGATGCGCGCCCAACTCGGAATGGTCACGGTGCTGCTCGCGGCGGCGGGACTGGCCTGGTGGGCGACAGTCGACCGGATGGCCGGGATGGACGCAGGACCCGGGACCGCACTTGGTGCCCTCGGGTGGTTCACGGGCGTATGGGCGGTGATGATGGCCGCGATGATGCTGCCGTCGCTCGCGCCGACGGCCGCTGTTTACGCCGCGCTCGTGCGCCGTCAGCCCGGCCGGGTGCTGTTGTTCGCCGGCGGCTACCTGCTCGTCTGGAGCGCTGCGGGGGTCGTGGCCTACGGCGTCTTCGAGCTCGGCAGCAGCCTGTTCGCCGGAGCACTGGCCTGGCGGAGCGGCGGGCGTTGGCTGGCGGCGGCTGTCCTCGTGCTCGCCGCGCTTTATCAGCTGACCCAATACAAGCGCGCCTTCCTGTTGAGGTGTCGAAGCCCGTTGCGTTTCCTGCGCGCGACCTGGCGCGAGGGGCATTCAGGCGCATTTGCGATGGGGGTGCGCAACGGCGGATGGTGCGTCGGCTGCTCCTGGGCGCTGATGGCGGCGCTGTTCGCGCTCGGCGTCATGAGCCTCACCTGGATGGCGCTGATCGCGGGGCTCGTGGCGCTCGAAAAGATCGGACCCTGGGGAGGCACGGCAAGAGTGGCGACAGCGGGGGTCCTCGTGGTGCTCGGGGTCGCGATTCTCGCGGTGCCGCACGAGGTGCCGGGCTTCGTCGTCCCGGGCTCATCCGGCGCGATGCACGCCATGAAAACGATGGGGACAGGGGCCGGCTGAGCTCTCCTCCCGGCGAGGTGCCCTACGGCACGATCACGGCGGTGCCCTCGAAGCGCCCCGCGCGAAGGTCCGCGAGCGCCTGCTCGGCGTGCTCGAGCTCATAGATCGTTACGGTCGTCCTTATCGGCACCTTCGGCGCGACCGAGAGGAACTCTTCGCCGTCGCGGCGAGTCAGGTTCGCGACCGACCGGAGCTTGCGCTCGTGGTAGAGGAGCTCATAGGGAAACGAGGGTATGTCGCTCATATGGATCCCGGCGCACACCACGACGCCGTCGGGGGCGAGCGCCTCGAGCGCCTTCGGGACAAGCGGACCGGCGGGCGCGAAAATGATTGCGGCGTCGAGCGGCTCGGGAGGCATCTCGTCGCTTCCTCCCGCCCACGACGCCCCCAGGCCGAGCGCGAACGCCTGCGTGCGCTCATCCCCGGGGCGTGTGAACGCGTACACCTGCCGTCCTTGGAACACGGCGAGCTGGCAGATCATGTGCGCCGCCGAACCGAACCCGTAGAGTCCCAGTCGCTGCCCATCGTCGGTGAAGCTCATGGCGCGGTATCCGATCAGCCCGCCGCAGAGCAGCGGCGCCGCCTCCCGGTCTGAGAGCTCCGGCGGCAGCGGTAGGCAGTAACGCTCGTCGGCGACGGTCAGCTCCGCATATCCGCCGTCGATGTCGCGCCCCGTGAACCGGGCGTTCACGCACAGGTTCTCGCGCCCCGAGCTGCAGTACCGACAGGTGCCGTCGGTCCAGCCGAGCCAGGGAACGCCCACCCTGAGACCGTCTCCCGTCGTCGCGACGATCTGATGGCCGAGCACTACGGGCAGCCTGGTTGCCGGTATTTCCCCATCGCGGAGGTGCAGATCGGTGCGACACACACCGCAGGCGCGGACCTCGAGCAGCAGCTGCCCCGGGCCGGGCTCCGGGTCGGGCAGGGTGACGAGCTCGAGCGGCTCCAGCTGGCTCTTGAGGATCGCCGCGCGCATCGCCTAATGATGATGAATGCTCGTGACGGGCCGCTACTTTCCGGTGCGGTCGCGATGCTTGCACCCCGGCCAGCAGCAGGGTCGGCGCTGGCCTTCCTCGAGCTCTTCGCGGGTTCGCCGAATGCGACGCTCTCGGGTGGTCTCCTGCTTGGCATCCTCCACCCAGCAGATGAACTCGTTGCGGGCCAAGGGCGTGATGTCCTTCCAGGCATCGAGTGCCGTGGCGTTGGCGATCAACGCCTTTCGCAGGTCCGCGGGCAGTTCATGCACCACCCCACCAGGCACGCTCGCGCCGTTCACAGGCTGATGGTAGTGAGTCGTAGGCGACCGAGAGGCGCTGTAGCCGGGGTCATCGCATCGCTGTCGTCGAGCCGATGACGATCCAGCGCATGGATCACGTTGGCATCGTCGTCGAGGACCTCGCGGCTGTAGGCACGTCAGCCTGGCGGTCGGGCCCCGGCCCCCCGTCGGCGCTAGTTCTCGCCCCAGCGGCCGTCGCCGTGATCGCGCGGCGGGCCGTCGCCATAGAACTCCCTGGCGAGCGCCAGTATTTCCGCCTCGGTCAGGTCCTCACCGTCGGACTCGATCGAGCCGACGATCCGTTTCATCAGGTCATGGTCGTGTTGTGCCAGGTACTGCATGAAATGCAGCATGCCGTTGCTGTGACCCTTGCCGTTGCCGACGATCAGTATCTGGGCAGCAGGCCTGAGCGCATCGGCGAGTTCGGCGTACCACGATCTCTCGATCTTGCCGTACCAGCCCTCGGGGTTGTTGGCCTTGTGGTGCATCGTGCGAAGCCGGCCGGTGGGGTCCTCCGGGACGATTCTCGTCGGCGCGCCGTCCGTCGCATCGGTCGGGTAGGTGTCGGCACCGTGGTAGCTGATGAGCAGGATCGCATGGCCACTGGGCTCCCCCGCGGCCGGCCGTGCGCTCACGTCTGCGCGCTCGCGCAGCCCCTCAACCGTGAGGCCGGCGGCGCCGAGCATGCGTCGGAGGTCGACGACCATCTGCTCGTCGACATCCTTTCCACTCGGCCGATGGAGCGTTTCGGTCTCGCCACCGACGCTGACCTCGAACTTGCCGTTGTGCTCCTCGGTCACCTCGCCGATCGCCTCCAGCAGCGAGAGGACGTCGCGCCACTCGATGTTGTGGCTGACCGGGTGGGAAAGGATGGCCTGGGCGGTGCGGCGATGGTGGTTGTCGAGGTGGGTGATGTCGGGTTGGCTTATGGACCTCATTATCACCGAATCGATGACGCGCGGCAGCGCGCACTCATGGCGGGGCTCGCGTGATGCGTGCTCGTCGCGGAGCAACACACGGTCCGCGCTCGCCTGGAAGGTTGATGCAGTCAAACTGGTCGGCCTGCTCAGGCATACGATGGGTGCATGATGCAGGTGCTCACGCGGTACGCGCGCAGTGGCAGGCTGCAGATCGCCTACCAGGTGGCCGGCGAAGGTGCGCTCGATGTTTTGGTGGTACCGAGGTGGTTCTCGAACATTGAACTCGACTGGGAGCTGCCGCCCTCGGCCCGGTTTCTCGCGCGGCTGGCCTCGTTCGCGCGGCTGATCCAGTTCGATCGACGTGGTGCCGGGATGTCCGGCGGGATCGCTGGGGCCACACCGCTGGAGGAGCAGATCGACGATGTTCGTGCGGTGCTCGATGCCGCGGGGTCCGACCATCCGGCGTTGATCTCGATTGCCGAGGGCTGTGCCTTGGCGGTGCTGTTTGCGGCGTCGCATCCGGATCTCGTTCGCGCACTGGTACTGATCACGCCGACACCCCGCGTGGTCCGCGGACCGGGCTACGAGTGGGCGCAGAGCGTCGATGAGCGCCGAGCGATGGTTCAGACGGTCGTTGAGTACTGGGCCAGCAGCTCACCGAAGCAGCCGTGGGGCGGGTTCGTCGGCCAGGACGAGCAGCGACGACGCCTGCTCGCGCGCCACCGGCGTTTGTCGATGACGCCGGATGCCGCCGCCGCCTCGCTGGCCATGGTCGGCGAGCTCGATGTGCGAGACGCGCTTGCGAGCGTGCAGTGTCCGACGTTGGTGCTGCACCGGGCGAGCGACGTGTATGTCGACGAACGCCATTCCCGCTACGCGGCGGCCCACATCCCAGGTGCACGATATGTCGAGGTCCAGCCAGGAGGCCATGCGGCCGACGAGATCGAGCAGTTCTTGACGGGTGTCCGACGACCGGTTCTCAGCGACCGCGTGCTGGCGACGGTGCTGTTCACCGACATAGTCGGCTCGACCGAGCGCGCCGCAGAACTGGGCGACGGCGGCTGGCTCGCGCTTCTCGAGAGGCACGATGCGCTCGTGCGCGAGCAGGTCGAGCGCCACCGGGGGCGCTTCGTCAAGTCGCTCGGTGACGGAATGCTCGCCACGTTCGACGGTCCGAGTCGCGCCATCAGCAGCGCCATCGCCATCCGCGATGCGCTCCGCGAGCTCAACCTGGAGATTCGCGCCGGTCTGCACACCGGCGAGTGCGAGCTACTCGCCGATCACGACGTCGGCGGCCTTGCGGTTCACCTCGGCGCCCGCATCAGCGGCCTCGCCGGGCCGGGAGAGGTGCTGGTTAGCGGCACCGTCCGCGACCTCATCGTCGGCTCCGATCAGATCCTCGCCGATCGGGGAGAACACCAACTAAAAGGAATCCCAGGATCCTGGCGGGTGTTTGCGGTCCAGACCTAGCAGCCCTCGGCGGGATCGCTCCTATTGGAGTTTCGACGAGCCTGAGACTTTGTTGGGTTTGTCCACGACGACCCCGCCGTTACCTGTGACGGTGAGCGACCCAGATACGGAGTTGTCGATCACGGTCGTCCCGCCTTCGTTGGCCGTCACCGTGAGCGGCCCGGATACGGCGTTGCCGTTGATCACGACACCCCCTTTGTTGCCCGTGATGGTGACCGGTCCCGAGACGGTGTTTGCAGAGCACCCGGCGTTGCCTTCGCCGATCACGACCAGGCCTGTGCCGTTGATCGCTTCGATGGGACCCGAGACGCTGGCCCCGCAGAGTCGGAGCGGCGCTGCCCCGTTGGCCTTGAGCGGTCCGGAGATCCTTCCCCCCTCGACGTTGAGTTCACCGCCCGGTTCGACCGTCACCGGCCCGCTGATCTTCCCTGTCGAGCTGAGTTCGACCGATTCGCCGGACTTCACGACGAGCGGCCCGCTGAGGCTGCCCGACAGGACCTTCACCGCGCCGCTGAACTCGATCACCTGCTGGAAGGTCGAGCGGTTCGTCCAGGGCATCGTGAAGTATTCCGTATAGGTGGGCGGGAGTGGCAGGTAGGTCGGCGGAAACTCGATCCGAACCCGCGCAGCCCGCCATGCGCTCGCCACGGGTCCCTGTTCTTTTTCGAGTTTTTCGGCTGCGGACTGGATGGCCGCCCACAACGAGGCCCGGCAGGCCGACAGGCTGCCATTGCCGCAATAGCGCCGGCTGTAGTCACCCTGGACCGACTGCCCGAGCTCGCTCTTCAGGTCCTTGTAGACGTACCCGTACCAGCCCTGTCCGTAGGAGGAGCCATGCGACGAGGGGGCGTTTTCCGGTGAGTTGAAGGATGCGAATTCGTCCAGCAGCTCGGGACCGAGCACTGGGCCCAGGACGGCTTCCCCGATCGGCGTGAACGCCGCGTCGAGCACGGCGGCGCCCGGGTTTTCAGGGCCGGTGGCGCCGTAGCGGCTTGCGCCGTGTTCCGCCCAGCTCGTAACGAGGTCGGCTGCTTCTTCGGCCAGTTTCGACGGCGCCGGGCTCCCTTCGAGAACCTGCTTGATCACCGGCCAGTCCTTGACCGCGCGCAGGTCCTGCGACGCCGCCCGATTCATGATCGAGGCGAGGTCAGCCTGTGTCATGCCCGCCTTGAAGCCGGTGAACAGCTGTACGCGATGGACGGGACCGTAGGAATACTCTTCGGAGGCCGCGCCCCATTCGGGCGCCGGCTTGTTGTTCCAGTTGAGCAACAGGTCGCCCTTGGGCGCGGCGTCGTGGGGATGCTGTTCCTGGGAGAGGAACCCGCGCCAGTCGTACTGCCCGGTGCCGAACGTGGGCAGGCTCGGGTCGGTGCCCGGCGCGAGCACCGGCAGGCGCCCGGTCGAGAAGAAGGCGATCTGCCTGCTGTCGACGTAGCCGACGTTGAACGTCGTCTCGAGCTCGTTCGCGGCTTTGAAGAACTGCTGAGGCGAATGCACCCGGTTTGAGTCGAAGTCGCTGAAGGCGAGCTCGCCGGCGGGCTCGCGCCCGCGGGTCGAGCGGTCCTTGGCAACGGCGTACGGCTGCCCACCCACCGTGACCGTTCCGCTGATCGGTCCGTGCACGCTTTCATCGAACGTGAGCTCACGCGCCGGTTCGGTTTCGGTGGCACCCAGCAGACCTGCGTCAACCGACCTGAACGGGATGCACTTGCCGTTGTATTCGTAGTAGCTCGAGCTTCGGCTCGGCGTGCCGCCGCCTGGCTCGCACAGCTTCTCGAGGAACTGCTGCGTGTTCTCGCTGCTCGCACTCGTAAGGCTCCAGGCGAAGTCGCGCGCGCGCCCGATGAACACATAGGGCGAGATCGGGGCGACGGCGCCCTGCGCGTCCACGCCGCCGCCGTGCAGATCGGCCTGCATCACGATCTCGGGGTAGTAGTAGCCGAGCTGCGGCCCCATCACGGCCAGCGGGTGGCCGTCGGCGGAGTGTTCTGGTCCGGTGAGCAGGAAGTTCGAGATCTGGAATTTCGACGCGCTCGCGGCGCTAATCGCCCGCGCGAGCGGCGAGCTCGGCGGATCGGACCCGCGGTCGATCACCGCAGCACCCGGCGTCGGCCCCGTCGGCACCCCGTCGTAGGGGAACGGCTTTGAGGTCGTCGTCGGGGCTTCGGGGTCGTTCACCTCGCGCAGGTCGCGAAACACCTTCAGGCCTTCGGTCGACCCCAGCTTGGTATCGAGCCCTGCCAGGAAGTTCGAGTTGGTGACTTCGTTGCCGCCGCCGTTGCCGAAGATCGAGCCGATCAACGAGAAGCCGGCGATCGCGTCGGTGGCGCTCAGCGGGGGCAGCAGCCGTGCCGGCCCGAGCGTGCCCTCGTACGCGTTGACTCCTTCTGCCCAGTCTTCGAGGTCTTTGTAGACCTGTTCGCCTTCGGGTCCTTTTTCGAACAGCGACTTCTTCTGTTCGGCGACGAACTCGTAGGTCTCGGGGCTGGGCGTGAAGGACCGCCCGGTGAGGAGCAGTTCGAACGGGTTGATTCCGGGAACGTCGACGGCGGCCGCGTAGGCGGGTCCGATACCCAGCGCCAGCAGCACGCCCCGGTCCTCCGCGGCGATGTAGCCCGAGCCGAACATCACCGCGTTGCGCGTCTGGCCGTAGACGTGGGGTATGCCGTTCTTGTCGCGCTTGATGACCAGGCCCGGCTCGGGGTGCTCTTCACGAACGACGGGGCCGGTCACGCCGAACTTCTCAGACAGGAAGTCTTCTTCGAGGTTGGCCGCGGTGACTTTGCCTTCAAGCGGCATCAGTTTTTCATACAACAGCCCCTGATCGAACGAGTTCGCGTTCGGCGGCGGGGTCCCGTACGCGCCCACACCGCCGAAGTCGCCGGGGGCCAAGATCTGATACGCGGGCCCGGACAGATCGACTTCAGCCGCAGCAGTGCCGGGCGTGAACGCTCCGAGAGCGGCGAGCAAACCAGCCGACAGCAGCCCTAACCCCAGTCGCCGCGTCAGGCCGGCGTCTCCTCCCCGAACCCGTCCATGGTCAGCACGTCCCATGCAGAACCGTCCGCTGCCGAGCATCAGCCTCCACCCCTCTCTGGCGGGACAGACCAAACCGTCCGGTGCGAAAGCAGCCTAAACCGGCTCAACCTGCCCGAGCCTGCTCAAACGTGTCTGTCGAATGACGCTACTACCAGTGTCAAGTCCACGACCCCCAACGACCTCGGAACCGCCACTCCGGCTTCCGATGGTCCGCGAGATGCTCCGAGTGGTCGCCGCGCAGTCGGACGTGGTAGACGTTCCCGACCTGTTCGCCGCGGCGCTTCGCGAACGCTGGCCCTTGATCGATTACGTCTACCTCACGCCCGTCCCCAAGGCCCGGCCGCGTGGCGCGCCGTGGTCTCGACCAGCCGCTTCCGGGCCTCGGCGGTGAGCCCCTTCCAGGCACAATCTCCACCCCAATGACGGGATCGACCTCGTCGCTATCCGCCGGTCGGGGGTCGGCGGCGTCCATCAAGCGGATGACGCTGGTGGCGACGATCCTCGGCTCGAGTATCGCGATTCTCGACACCAGCTCTGTGAGCGTTGCCCTGCCCTCGATCCAGCGCAGCCTCGGCGGGGGGCTGGCCGGCCAGCAGTGGGTGAGCAATGCCTACCTGCTGACGCTCGGCTCGCTGATCCTCCTGGGGGGGTCGCTGGGCGACATCTTCGGAGAGCGGCGAGTGTTCGCGATCGGAGTGGCCGGGTTCGGCGCAACCTCTCTGCTGTGCGCGATCGCGCCCTCGATCGGAGCGCTGATCGCCTTCCGGGCGCTACAGGGGGTGGCAGGCGCGCTGCTGACCCCCAGCTCGCTGGCGGTGATCATCGCCACGTTTCCCGAGCAGGAGCGCGGTCCGGCGATCGGGACCTGGACGGCGTGGGGAACGATCGCCGGCGCGCTCGGTCCGCTGATCGCCGGCACGATCCTGAACGTCGCGTCGTGGCGGTGGATCTTCGTGATCAATCTGCCGCTCGTTATCGCCTGCCTGTGGCTGATCCTCAAAGCGGTCCCTGCGACCAAGCCCCAGGGACCGCGGCGCAAAGTCGATGTCGTCGGCGCGCTGTTGGGCATGTTGGCCCTCGGCGGTTCGGTGTTCGCTTTGATCGAGCAACCGCGCCTGGGCTGGTCCAGCCCGGCAGTGAGCGGCTCGCTGGCCGCCGGGCTGCTCCTGTTCGCGGCCTTCCTGGTCTACGAGTCGCGGGCCAGCGACCCGATGCTCAGGCTCGACCTGTTCAAGAGCCGCAACTTCGCGGTGGGCAACGTCGAGACGCTGGCTCTGTACGGCGGCCTGTCGGCGCTGTTCTTCTTCCTCACGCTGTACCTGCAGCAGGTGGCCGGCTACTCGCCGCTCAGGAGCGGATTGGCCCTGCTGCCGGAGAGTCTCGTGATGTTCGCGCTCTCCTCGCGCTTCGGCGCGCTCGCCGATCGGCTCGGCCCGCGCTGGTTCATGGGCGGCGGCCCCCTGATCGCTGGGGGGGGCATGCTCATGCTGCTCACCGTCGGAGTGCACGTGAACTACTTGACCGAGGTCCTCCCCGCCATCCTGCTGTTCTCGTTGGGCCTCTCGATCACGGTGGCGCCGCTCACCGCCGCGATCCTCGCCGGCGTAAATGAGGAGGAGGCGGGCATCGGCTCGGCGATCAACAATGCCGTGGCGCGCGTGGCGGGACTGATTGCAACGGTGGGGATCGGTGCGCTGGTCGCGGCGCAGTTCAGCTCATCGCTCGATCGCCACCTGACCGGCCGGCCACTGACCCCGCAGGGTCACGCCGCTGTCGCGGAAGCCAAGCGGCTCACGCTCGGCCGACCGTCGGTTGCCGGGGTCCCCCCGCGCCAGGCGAGGGCGATCGTGGCCGCCTCCGATGAGGCCTCGGTCGACGCCTTCCGCTTGGGCATCGGCGTGGCAAGCGTGCTCGTGATCGCCGGCGGCCTGATCGGCGCCGCCGGCATCCGCAACCCGCGCCGGGCGGTGGCGGCCAAGCAGTGCTCGGGCGGCCAGCTCGCCGGCGCACCGTTCGACGCCGCGGGGCTACATAGCTCCCAGGCGGCCTGAGATCGATCCGGGCAATTTGTCCCGCTACGGTCGAGTATTGACCGGCGCGCCTCGTTCGTCAGTTGAGGTGGCTTTCCCAGTCGAGGGGTACGGCGCCGTCTGGCCCGGGGACGGGCTGAGCGAGCGGATGACTTTCGGGCGGGGCCAACGCGGGTCCTTCGAAGAACTCGGCGGAGCGATAGTCGTAGAACCACTCCTCACCCGGCTCGAAGCTCCGAATCACGGGGTGTCCCGTTGCCCCGTGGTGGGCGCTCGCGTGCCGGCTGGGAGAGTTGTCGCAGCAGCCGACGTGTCCACAGGCCGCGCAGCGGCGAAGGTGCAGCCACCAACCCGGCGGTGCGCCGGCCAGACACTCCGCGCACCCGGTCCCGCTTGGCGGGACAGCGGGGTCGATATCACTCGTGCTGCGTGACATGCGGTAGAGCTTCGCAGCTCTGGCATCAGCGCTCGTTGTCGCGGGCGTGTTCGTCGCACGAGCCGAGCCGGAGCCTGCGCGAGAGGCTCGCCACGAAGCCTGGAATGCTGCGGCTGCTGCCCCGCGCCACCGGCAGGTGCTAGCTGCCTGCCCACGGAGGTTGTGAATGCAGCTGATTGCTCGTCCGTCGCTACGGACCGGGCGGAGGCGCTGCTGGCATCCGTGGCGACCAACGAGTGGAACCCTCGCGGGCTCCAGCCGTCACATTCGCCGTACTCCGTCGTTCCTCCACTAAGACCTTCGTCCAGTTGCGTGTTCAAGGCGAGCTGATCGTGATTACTTGGCTCCTCCGGCGCTCGGCCCGGCCAGCACCGACCAGGTTGCTCGCCAACTCGACCATGAGCAAGGGGGACAGATGAGACTCAAGCAACGGAGAGTGACGCGACTCTTTGCGCTGACGGCAGCTGTCGCGACGATCGGCTTGACGGGAGGCGCAACCACGGCGCTCGCGGCTGACTACCAGGACGAACACAACAATGTTTGCGAGGGACACCTGACACACTTCTTTATCGGAGAATGGTGCGAATGGGGGGGCAAGGTCACTGGTTTCAACAACACGGCCATTGGTGCGAACATGATGTTCGTCCTCACCAGCGGCTCAGACAACAGCGCGATGGGCTTCGAGGCGCTCGCCAGTGTCGTCACAGGCAGCGCCAACACGGCGAGCGGCACGGGAGCGCTTCAGGACAACAAAGGCAGCGACAACACGGCGAGCGGTGCCTTTGCGCTGAAGTCCAACACGACCGCCGACTTCAACACGGCTAGCGGCGCGGCTGCGCTAGAAGCCAACACGACGGGCGAAGACAACACCGCGGACGGCCTGTCGGCACTTGCTACGAACACCACTGGCACAGACAATACGGCGATCGGCACGGTGGCGCTAGCCTCCAACGAACTCGGCTTCAACAACACAGCCACCGGAACTGAAGCCTTGTTTCGGAACCTCGCGGGCGTCGAGAACACCGGGGACGGCGAGCGTGCGCTCTTCCTCAACAGATTGGGCAGCCACAATGTGGCTAGCGGCTACAGTGCGCTTTCCTCCGACACCACCGGCAGCTTCGATGTGGCGGTCGGTGACCATGCGGGGGCGCAAGTGAGGGGTTCGAACAACATCGACATATCGAACGAAGGCAAACCTTCGGACGAAAACACGACCCGCATCGGTGTCGAAAACCGACGCGAGACGTCGCGCACCTTCATCGCGGGCATCTGGCAGAAAAAACTCATCGGCTCCGTCTGTGGTGTAGTGGTCAACTCGGAAGCGCAGCTCGGATGCGCGAACGTGGTTGGGGTGACAGGACCCACCGGACCGACCGGCGCTGTCGGAGCCACAGGCCACGCCGGCGCGAGCGGATCGACCGGCGCTGTCGGGCCCACCGGCGACAACGGCGCGACCGGACCCACCGGCGAAACTGGTCCTGAAGGCCCGGCCGGCGCATCAGGTCCTACGGGCGCAACCGGCGTGACGGGTGCAGCAGGTCCGACGGGTCCTGCCGGCCCAACCGGACCCCAGGGTCCCAGTGGCGAAAACGGAGCGACGGGCGCGACCGGACCGACCGGCGAAACTGGCCCCACGGGCCTGAGCGGCGTCACCGGAGCAGCAGGTCCAACGGGCCCTGCCGGCCCGACCGGTCCCACGGGCCCTGCCGGCAGTGAAGATGAGGCGATCGCGACCTTTGCCGGCGAAAACGTAGAGGCCGGGTCCGCCGGACCGGAAACCTGTCTCTACTACACGGAGATCGCACCCGGTCGCGGCTCGGGCGTCTGCCCTCCGGCGACGCCTCATTGGTCGGCAAGTCCGTTGCTCGCGGGCCCGACACCCGAAGGTCCTCTGACCATTGGAGCGATTGTGCGCGACCTGTATGTCGACACGAGTGCTCCTGTGACGGCAGACGTCGAAGTCGTCGATAATACGACGGGGACCGTACTGAGCTCTTGCAGCTTGGTCGCGACCGAAATCTGCCACGGCGCGGCGGGCGCCTCCGTCCCAGAAGGTGACAACCTCGAGGTCAAGGTGAAAAGCAACTCGGTCGTCAGCTATCGAGTGAGGTTCCGTTACTAGTCACCTCGCAAACAAGTTAAGCCGGGAACAACGGGGGCCGTCCGGCCCCCGTTGTCTGGCGGCGTCGCGCCATGCGACTCGCTGGCTTCGCGCAGTAGTGCGGCACGCGTTGGAGCCTGGACCTTGAGATGGACCGATGACCCAACGGACCCATCGGAGCCGTTCTGATCGAGATATCTAAAAGTGGGCTCACTCACCTGCAGACCCGATGCTTGCCGGGTCGCGGAGCATTTCCAGCACTCGGCCTTCGATGCGCGTGCGCGCCTGCCACGGGTCCGACGGCAGGCGGTCGAGAGCGATTGCGCGTCCGTCGCTGAACCGCTCGAAGACTCTGGGGTCGATGTAGGATTGACGCGCGACGGTGGGAGTGTTACCGAGCGCGGCGGCGACGGCCTGCGACGCGACGGTGGCGGCGCGCGATGGGCGAGGTTCGAGCGCAGCGAGGGTTGTCGCGGCGATCACAGTTGCGTTCCAGGTCCGGTACTCCTTTGCGGAGAACGGACCACCCGATTCGGCACGCAGGAAGTTGTTGACATCCTCACGATGGATTCGTGTCCACGTGCGAGCAGCACGGAAGACCAGAAGCTCGCGCGGCCCCTGACGGCGGCGCTTCAGAGTTGCGAGCACGTCCACGGCGGGTGCGTCGGCGATCGCAAGTCGGTGTCGCTTTCCAGCCTTGCCGACGTAGTCGAATACGGCGTGATCCGGACCGACGGTCACCTGCTCGCGAAGTAACGTCGTCAGGCCATAGTGCTTGTTGTCGCGCGCGTAGCGGTCGGAGCCCACGCGGAGTAGACCGATGTCGAGCAGGCGGAGCGAGAGCGCCAATACTCGACGATGACTCAGCGGTTCGCCCTCGTCGACGAGTCCGAGCTCGATCCGCCGCCGCAGAGGCCGTTGAGCACGGCCGAACGCCTCCATGTCGTGGAACTTGACCTGATCGCGCTCATGTTGCCACGCGGGGTGATATCGATACTGCTTTCGGCCGCGGCTATCGAGACCTGTCGCCTGTAGATGAGCGTCGGCGCTGGGCGCGATCCACACCCTGCTCCATGCGGGCGGTATCGACAGCCGGCGGACGCGATCGAGCACGACCGAGTCCTCTACGGGCGCTCCGTGCTCGTCGAGATAGCCAAAGCCCTCAACCGACCGCACGCGATGCAGGCCCGGCTGGAAGTCGTGCACGAACCTGAGCGCAGTGTCGCTTCGCTGACCGCCCATTGAGGGGGTCATGCCCCGCGACCGCGGCGGGGGCGCCTCGAGGCAGCCCGATTGATGGCCACCGTCTGGAAGCCGGCGCTCAGCATCGACGATCGGGGAGAATAACGGCCGTTCGCCCCCGTGGAGGGTCAGGCGACATCCCCGCTGCCGGACGATCCGACGCTCGTCGGAGCGGCTCGCGAGATGCCGTTCGCTACCTCCGTACTATCGACGACGCTGCGATTTCGGCCGAGCCCCTTGGCACGGTAGAGCGCGCGGTCGGCGGCCTGCACAAGACTCTCGCGCGTCTCCCCGTCCAGCGGGAACTCGACGACCCCGAAGCTCATCGTCAGCGAATTGCCGGCGTCGCTGGTCAGCTGTGGGATCTCCTCGCGCAGTCGCTCAGCGACTTCGAGCGCGTCGTCAGCTCGTGTAGCTGGAAGGATCAGCGCGAACTCGTCGCCGCCGATCCGCGCCATCGTGTCGATCTTACGCACCGCGCCGTGGGCGGCGCGGCCCACAGCGATCAGGGCCGCGTCACCAGCGGGATGTCCAAAACGATCATTGAGCTCCTTGAAGTGATCGATGTCCGCAAGCACCAGCGCAACGGGCTGCGCCGTCCGGCGGCTCCTTTCGAGCTCGACCTCAAGCAGCTCGTCAAAGCCGTGGCGGTTCACCAGTCCTGTGAGCCGGTCGGTGCGGGCGGTCTTGAAGAGCCGCTCGACGAGTTCGTCGTTGTGGGACTTCAGGAGATGCACGAGGGCCCCGGCGATATACGCCATCCCGACCGTGATGAACCAGCGCGTGTATCCGACCTGTCCAGGGTGAATGAGCAGCAGCACCGCGGCATACGCGACGGCAACTACCGCGAGCTGGGCGATCATCTGCGTTCGTGTAAAGAAGTAGCCTGCGTACAAGGCGATCCACAGGTAGAGCACCTCATTGTCTGCCGTCGGACCGCCGAGCCGCTCGCCGTTGAAGTAGAGAGATAGAGAGATGGACAGAGTGGCGAGGACCATGAACGCCTGAAAGGAACGGGTCGGGAGCCGCTCGGGCCAGCCGAGTAGGAGTGTGGCCACCAGCGCGTCGGATGCTGCAATCGCCCAGAAGCCCGTCACGTTGGCCTTTGGCGAATGCGGGAAAGCAATCGCCAGCACCGTCATCACCGAACCTGCCAGAAACAGCAGTCCGGCTACACGCACCATGGTCGCCCGCGCGACGATAGGAGACATCGACTGGAGTCCCATACCCCCGTATCGGCGCACCCGTTGGAAGGTTGAGCGGTGCCCGGCCCATGCTCGGGAGAGGCACAGGCCTTCCAAAGCTTGGTGCGCGGCGTCTACTCGGACAGTCCCGCCACCCGCAGTCCTTCGGCGTGGTCGTGGTACACCCGGTAGCGCCAGATCCTGTCGCCGCGAAAATCCGAGACGGACGCGAACGGCGCATCGACCGGGACGCCGCTGCCCTTCCCGCGTCCCTTGAGCCGACCCAACGTAAGCACGCGGGCGCCGAGATCGCGGAACTCCTCGGCGACGATCTGGAGCTCCTCCCAGTTTTCGCTGGTGTCGGCCACGAACCGTTCCACGCCCCCGCGTCCGCGGTAGCCGCCGCCGTCGAGCGCCCTCACGATTGCCGGGTACCACTCGAAGTCCGTGGTCAACAGCTCGGCGAAAGCGCCATCGACATCACGGCGGTTGTAGGCATCAACCACTCGCTTGGCGAGCTCCACTTTGTCTCGCGACATCTACGCGCGAGTATCGCGCAGCCACAATGCGGCCGCGTTTCGGGGCCGAGTCCGGGCGCTTGCCGCCAGAAGAACGATCAACTAGCGCTGAGTGGCGTCAGCGGCTGCCAGCTCGCGAGCGCGCGCCGCCAGGTGGGAAACGCCCAGACGATCGTACTCGGACGCAGCCTGCTCGAGCAACTGAACAGCCGCCTCGCGGTCGCTCTCGAGCAGCCGCTGCCCGCGTAGGAGCTCGCAGCGGGCGGCCTCCAGCGGGCGCCCCAGATGCTGCCACGCCCCGCGGGCGCGCCCCAGGTCGGCGAGCGCTCTGGGCAGAGGTCCGACGACGCCGGCGGCTTCGATCGCGGCTGCCTCGCCCACGGGATAGCGGACGCGATCGGAGAGCTCAATCGCCTCCCGGGCGGCCTCGCTCGCCTTCTCGTGCTGGCCGGCGAGTGTGTGTACAACGGCCCTCGCCGAGTTCGCCTGGATCGATTGCGCGATAAGGCCCGCACGCTCGCCGACATCGAGCGCCTGCGACAGCGCGGTCTCCGCGGCTTGGAGCTCGCCTTGATCGCGGAGCGTGCTCGACAGCCCGTAGAGCGCATCGAAGCAAACCTCCGACCAGCCAATCTGCTCTGCGAGCTCGTGCGCCCGCCTGTAGGAGCTCTCCGATTCCTGCCACTCTCCGCTGCGCCAGTACAGTCGTCCACGCAGCGCGTAGGGGAGGCAGAGCTTTCCGATCAGACCCTCGCGCTCGGATAGCTCGGCGCTGGCGTCGATCGAGCTTTCTACCTGCTCCCAGTCGGCGGCGTAGAGCGCGAGCTGAGCGATAGCGGCATGCAGCTCGATCTCGGCGGGCACGTCCCCGACCTGTCGAGCGAGCGTCAACGCTTCGCGATACAAGTCGGCGGCGACCGCGTAGTCGCCGTCTGAGCTCTCGAGGTGCTGACCGAGTGCCATCAGCGCAAGGACCGTCTCGTGCGCGTCTGAGCCGCGCGCGAGCTCAACGGCGCGCTCGAGGTTCTCACGAGCCTTCGCGGTGTCTCCGATGCGCCCGAATACCCGACCGAAGATGCCGTGAGCACGACTCGCAGCGCGAACCTCACCGAGGCTCTCAGCGAGCCGCAGAGCCTTCTCCGAAGCGTAGATCGCGAGCATGTTGTCGCCTGTCTGCATGTACAGCCACGCGGCCTCCTCATACAGCCGCACGAGCGCCAACGACGGCTCGCCGTCCTTGATCAGGTTGATACCTCGTTGGTGATGTTCGATCGCCTGCTTGCGCTCTCCCTTGTGCGCAAGCCCGGCACCGATCTTGCGGTGAAGCTCAGCGACACGCTCGAGGTCCCGCCTGCCGCTGTGATGCTCGAGCGCCCGCTCCCATACGTCGATCGCGGCGTCTACGCGGCCGAGCCGCAGGGCGACATCGCCCTGCTTCTCGAGTAGGCGCGCGACCGCGTCGGCGTCCTCTCCGGCCTGCTCGAGCGCAGCCGCGTAGTCCGTGAAAGCGTCTGCGTTTGAGTAGAAGGCGGTCGCCGCGTCGCCGGCGGCCTCCAGGTAGGAGAGCGCCTTTGCGCGATAGGGCGCTAGGTCTCCCGGCGCCAGGCCAAGCTCCCCGCCAAGCTCGGCTGCTTTGCCGTAGTGCTCGGCGAGCAGCGCAACCACCTCATCGATGCGCTCGCCGGCGCGGGTCTCGATGAAGCGCGCAACCTCGAAATGCTTCTGCGCACGCACGGCCTTCGGCAGCATCTCGTAGGCGGCGTCGCGAATCAGCGCGTGCTTGAACGCGAGCTCGGGCTCGCCGGCCAGAGCACTGCCCTCGCCGGCGATCACGATGTCCTTGTCACGGAGCGCCCTCAACGCCTCGGCCAAATCGCGCCCCTCGGCTTGCGCGATGGGGGTGAGAGCGCCCTCCCAAAACGTCCGACCGATGACCGCGGCGTGCGCGAGAAGACGACGCTGGAAGGGCTCCAGCGAGTCAAGCCGCGCCGCGAGCAGGGCCTGCACGGTCATTGGAAGCTCGGCGGTGGTCGCGCCCTCCTCTTCAGATAGGCGACGCACCATCTCCTCTGCGAACAACGGGTTGCCCTCCGCGCGAGCAGCTACTCCAGCGACCACGCTCTCGTTGACCCCGTCGATGCACATCAGCGAGTAGATCAGCTCACGCGTCTCGCTCTCGCCAAGCGGCTCGAGGAACATCGTCGTCGAATCGCGACGCACGCCCCCCCAGCCGACGCGGCGCTCGAGCAGCTCTTCCCGAGCGAGGCAGATCTGCAGCACCGGTGCCCGCACCCACTGCGCAAGATGCTCGATCAGGTCGAGCATCCCCTGGTCTGCCCAGTGGATGTCCTCCCACACGAGCACCAGCGGCCCATCCCGCGCCACGCCCTCGACACATGAGCGCACAGCCGCGAAGGAGACTTCACGCGCCTGCTGGGCATCGCCCCGATCGGCGGACAGCGGCTCCTCCGGTGCCTCGATCCCCAGCAGACGACCGACCACGGCCGTCTTGGAGGCTGCGGCCCTGCCGTCTGACTCTCGGTCGAGCAACGCGCCGACGCGAGCCGACAGCTTGTTCCACGCCTCCGCGGGCGAATCGCCATCGACGATTCCACACTCGGCGCGAATGACCTCGCCGAGCGGCCAGTAGACGATGCTTGAACCATACGGCGGGCATCGCCCGCGGCGCACCTGCGGGGGGATCTCGTCGCTTCTCAGCTCGTGCTCGAACTGGCGCAGAAGCCGCGACTTTCCAACGCCGGGGTCGCCGATCACGGTTACCAGATGCGGGCCTCGCTTTCGCTTCACTCGTGCAAGCAGATCCCGCAACTGAGCGAGCTCCGCCGAACGGCCCACGAGCGGAGCCAGGACGGGACCCGCCAATGCGCGCGCCGCCGGCTGCCCTCCTGCGGAAAAGGCCTCCCACGCGGGAACAGGGTCGCTCTTGCCCTTGAGAGTCAGGGGTTGCTCCAGAGCGTTGAAGCCGATCGCCTCGCGAGTCGCACGGTAGGTCGCCTCACCGACGGTCACGCTCCCAGGACGCGCAGCCGCCTGGAGCCTCGCGGCGACGTTCACGGCGTCACCGATCACCGTGTAGCTGTCCCCGACCTGTCCCGCGAGCACCTCGCCCGTGTTGATGCCAACGCACAGCGCGAATGTCGCCCCGTACTGCGCGGCCAGCGGCTCGTTTATCTCACCCATCGCCGCCTGCATGCCCAGGCCGGCGCGCACGGCGCGCTCGGCGTCATCGCCGTGCGCTACCGGAGCCCCGAAGATCGCCATCACGTTGTCGCCAATGAACTTGTCGACATACCCACCATAAGAGAGCACCTCCTCACCGAGACGCCCCAGAATCCGCTCGAGCTGACGCTTCACAGACTCGGGGTCAAGCCTCGACGCGACCGCCGTGTAGCCCGACAGGTCCGCGAACAGGACGGTCACCGTGCGCCGCTCATCGAGCGTGGAGGACGCGAGCGCGACTGTCGGCTCATCGCCGTCAATTGCGGGCATCTCCTCTACCGCTGGCTCGCTTGCCGTGCTCCCCGCTTCCAATGGCTCGCCGCAAGACATGCAGAAGCGCGCCCCCTCCGGCGTCGACTCGCCGCACGACCCGCAGCGCCGCTCGAGCTTCGCTCCACATCCCATGCAGAACCGCGCGCCGGCGGGATTCGTCGCAGAACAGGCCGAGCACTCAACCATCGGCATTCAGCTCGCGACTCGGAGAGGATTGCGGGACATCGCAGCGAGTATCACCGAATCCGCGGCACGTCGAGCGACGCGTCGCACACGCAATGGCCTAGAAGCGAGGCTACCTCGGCACAGCTCTGAGGGCGTCGGCCTTCTCGCTGTACTCGCGCAACTCGATGATCTTGCCGTTTCGCAACCGGAACACCTGCACCTCCTCTTCGTCGAACGCTGCCCCGCTCGCCCGTCCGCGGCCAGTCAGGCGAAACGGCACCACGACAAAGTTGCCTGCATCGATGAACTCTTGGGGTTCGAGACCAAGCCCAAGCCACATATCGTCGAGTTCGGCGAACCTGGCGCGTGCGGCATTGAGGCCGCGATGCACCGTCGTGTCGGGAACGTCGTCGCGTTCCCACCACTCGATGTCCGGGTCACACGCGCCGAGAACCGCGGCCATGTCGCGTCGATTCCATGCTTCGTAGGCACGCTTGACGATCTCCACGTTCTGCTGCGACATCGCCTACGCCGTCTTGCAGCCTCAGGCTGGGTCCTCGGCCCTGTATGGGTCGTCCTCGCCGCGCAAATCGCGGTAGCGGCGGTCGAAGAGCCCCAGCACGGCAGTGATGTCGGCCGGCCCGTGGATGCCATGGCTGACACTCTCGGGCATCGAGTCGGATGGTTCCGCATCGCCGTGCTCGACCAACTCGTCGCGCTCCAGATCCGAGAAGCGCAACTCTGCCTCACCGCGCTCGCGATCCAGGACGCCCAGCTCCAGACGCTCGTAACGCACGAGCGCGGCGCTCTCCGAGATTCGCTCGATATGGACACCGGGCCAGCTGGCTAGCTCGCTGGCAATCTCATCGACGAGCGCCGTCGCACGGGACATGAGGCGCATCGTATCGGCTCGGACCAGCGGCTCGATGGGTCACATGTGCGGCCGGCTCGTGTCGGTCACACGCGTGCGGCGACATTGCATCGCCGCCCGTCTGAGATCGACCGAAGTGAATGAAGGCGTAGCATTCAACCATGAGCGACGAGAGCATCGCTGCGCGGATCGAGCGCTTGGTCAAAGAGGAGCACGAGCTGCGAAACCGCGAGGAGGTCGACGCGGCCGGAGCGCTCGAGGCCGACGCCGAGCGCCTGCGTGCCGTGGAGGTCGAGCTCGACGTGTGCTGGGACCTGCTGCGTCAACGACGGGCCCTCAGGGACGCCGGCGACAATCCCGATCAAGCCGCGGCGCGCGACCCCAACACCGTCGAGCGGTACTGGCAGTAGCGAGCGTCCCACCGGCTGGAGCAACCACGGCGGCGGTCGCACGCTTCCCGAACGGGGCGAGATGCTGCGACGCCACGCTCCCGCAGAGAGAGGCATGAAAACCTTCCCCCGCCGCATCGCGCTCCAGCCTGTGCTGCCGGTGCCCTAGCCTGAAGCAATGCGTATCGAGCTACTGTTCTGGGCCGGTTGTCCCTCGCATCCCACGGCGCTTGCCGAGCTGCGCGAGGCGATGGTGGAAGTCGCGCTTGACCCAAGCACGGTCCTCGTCCGCGAGGTCGAGACGCAATCCGAGGCAGCGCTGGAGCGCTTCGCCGGGTCGCCGACAATCCTTATCGACGGCGTCGATGTTCAGCCGCTTGGCGAGGAGCCGGTCGGACTGACCTGCCGGATCTACCATCGCCGCGACGGCCGGATATCGCCGACACCAGACCCGGCGGACGTGCGTGATGCACTGCTCGCTGCTCAGGCCGCGACCTCCGAGAGGAGCTAGATGACAGATATTGGCGATCCTGCCCCGACGTTCGAGCTGCCGGACACCGAGGGGACCATGCACGGGCCCGGCGACGCTCCGGCGACGGTCGTCGTGTTCACCTGCAACCACTGTCCTTACGCCCTTGCGTGGCATGAGCGGATCGTCGGGGTTGCGCGCGACTACGCCGACCGCGGAGTCCGTCTGCTCGCGATCAATTCCAATGATGCCGAGCGCTATCCGCGCGACTCGCCCGAGGCGATGCGGGTTCGAGTCGAGAGTGGGCAGTTCGAGGGCGTCCCGTACCTCTACGACGGGTCGCAGAGCGTCGCCCGCGCATATGGCGCGAAGACGACGCCGGATGTGTTCGTGATCGACGCCGCGGGCGTGCTCCGCTACCGAGGTGCCCCGGACACCGACCAGGACGATCCCGCACAGAACGCCAGCTTCCTGCGCGGAGCTCTCGATGCCGTGCTGAACGGTCGCGACCCTAACCCTGTCGAGACGCCACCGGTCGGTTGCTCCATCAAGTGGAAGGTCGGACTCAGGGGCGACGTCGCGGCTCCACGTCCTTGACCGTCGCTGCGGGGGCGTCGAGCGCTTGCCTGAGCTTGCCCACGAGCCCCTCGAACAGCGGGTATACGCCCGGGCCGTGCGCCTGGTGAAGCGCGGGCCTCCACTTCTCCCAGCGTTCGATCAGCATGCGACCGAGCAGAACCTTGACGAGCTCCAGGTCGAACGCTCCCAGGCTCTCCAGCGCCGCAAGCTGCTCGAAGAAGTCGAGTTCCCGGTAGAGCACGTACGCCTCGGGGGCGTCGGCTGCCACGTAAGCTGCAAACGCGTCCCGCAGCTCCTCAGCTGACTTGAACCGAGCGAACAACCGCCGGGCCTCCTCCAGCGACTGTTCGTTCCAGCGGCGAAAGAACTCGGCCGCCATCTGCGCCTCGCGGCTCATGCGCGCCTCGCGCACCTGCTGAGCGGCGAAGATCGCAGCGCCGAACGCGCCGAGCAGGCTTAGCGCCAGGATCGATGTGGCGATCGCGGTGACCTCGGCCCAGTCCACTGCTGCGATCAGCAAGTCTCGCCTCCGATCTGTCGAGAGATGGGCAGCAGGGCATGCGCCCCGCAGTTTTGCTCAAATTGCACCCGATTTGCACCGCGGAAGCTCGCGTCCTCAGCGACCGGTGAAGCTCGGCGCTCGGCGCTCGGCGGTGGCACGGACGCCCTCCTGGAAATCGTCAGTCGTGAACAGAGGCGTCTGTTGGGCGAGCTCGCGCTCGGTCGCAGCTCGGACGCGATCATGGAGGTCGCCGCGCATTGTTTGGCGGATCGACCGCACGGCAAGAGGTGCACTGGCGGCGATCTCGCACGCGAGTCGGTGCGCCTCGCTGCGCAACTCGGCGTCTGCGGCCAAACGGTCGCACAGGCCGAGCG
This sequence comes from uncultured Solirubrobacteraceae bacterium, assembly GCA_963717415.1. Taxonomy (GTDB): domain Bacteria; phylum Actinomycetota; class Thermoleophilia; order Solirubrobacterales; family Solirubrobacteraceae; genus Palsa-744. Next base: position 756,545 of record OY970331.1, read on the forward strand.
CGAGGGCCTCCGCGGCCTTAACGCGCCGGCCCGTGTAGAGCAACTCGAGCGCCGCCTGCATCCCGACAGCCGCGGGAAGGGTGACGGTCAACCCGAAGCCGTGGTGGATGCCCAAGCGCGCGAAGTTCGCGGCGAAACGGGATGAGGAACTGGCTACGCGGAGGTCGGCCGACAGCGCGAGCCCCAGGCCCCCGCCGATCGCAGCGCCCTGGACGGCCGCGACGACCGGGGTCGCGGCCGCGAACATGCGTACCGCCTGCGTGTAGAGCGCCTGCGCGCCCGCGTCGCCTGTACCGGTGAAGTTCGCGCCGGCACAGAAGTGCCGGCCAGTCGAGCACAGCACGATCGCCCGGCACGTGGGGTCCTCGTCGAGCGCCGCGTACGCGTCCGCGAGCGCCGTTATCAGCCTGACGTCGAAGTGGTTGTTCGGCGGACGGTCGAACTCGACCGTTGCGACGTGGTCCCTGCCCACGTCCACCGTCAGCTCCTCCTTCACAGGTCCTCCAGGAATTCGCCGACCGAGCGATTGAAGTGCGCCGGCTGGTCCATGTTCGCGGCATGGCCGGCGTTCTCGATGATCAACTTGCGCGCGCCGGGAATGCGGTTAGCCATGGCGTCCGCCGCCGCCATGAAACGGTCATCGCTTGCCCCGATGACGATCAAGGTGGGTGCTGTGATCGTGCTGAGCGACTCGAACGCCTCGCCGTCGCGCTGGATGAGGATGCCACGCGCCGCTGCAGCCAGACCGTCCGCGCCAGCCGCATGCTCGGCGGCTGCCGTCTCGGGGCTCGCTCGTAGCGCCGCTAGGCCACGTGCCTCGAGGTCGTCCGCGAGTCCGCCGACCCAGTTGTTCCATGCATAGCGCGCCGCGTCGTCGCGAAACCCCGGGCCGGTGTCGACGAGCAACAGGGCGGCCACCCGCTCGGGATGGCGCGCGAAGAAGAGCAATGAGAGGAATCCACCCAACGACATCCCGCCGACCACAGCGCGCGGGCGATTGAGCAGGTCGATGAGCTCAACCATGTCCACGATGCAGCGATCGTGCGAGAGCTCGCCAGATCCGAGCATGCTCGCGCCGTGGCCAGGCAGGTCCCATGTGAGCACCTGGCGATGGAGGCCGAGAGCGTCCAGGTTGGGCGCCCACATCGCTTGGCTGGCACCAAAGCCGTGGGTGAGCAGCACCGGCGTATGCTCCGTCGGCCGTCCGTGGATGGTGAAGGCGATGTCGGGCATCAGACGCTCAGGACTGCGGAACCGCCAGTGATTGCGGGGTAGACACTGTCGGCGCCGGCCCGCGCAACACCAGCGCCGAGCCGAGTGCTCCAGTGGTGCTCGTCACCGTACTCCGACCGCCAAGCCCAGAGCCGGCGCGTGAGCTCGCCCAGCGGATGCTCGCGCGTGGTGCCGCGCGCTCCCAGTATCTGGTGGGCCGCTCGTCCCGCGCTCAGCGCCGCCCGGTTGGCGAGCAGCTTTCCCGCGGCGATCTCGAACCCGCCGGGCCGGCGTGCGGTCGCGTCGGCGGCTACGCCGGTCAGCGCGACCTGCTGGGCGATTGTGACGAGGTGCTGCTGCACGGCCTGGAACGAGCCGATCGGCCGTCCGAATTGACGGCGCTCGCCTGCATGACGAACCGCGATCTCGTAGAGGCGATCGAGCGCTCCGGCCATGAGCGCGATACGCGTCAACGCGCCGCGCCTAAAGAGCGCGTCGGCGTCAACGCGTGCACCTGAGACTGCGAGCGTGCCGTCGAACACCACCGTGTCGCGCCCGTCACCGGCGAGATTCAGGTGCGGCTCGATCGTGACGTAGGCGCGCTCGACTACCACGGCGCGGCCGTCCAGCAGGATGGCGATCCGCGCCGCGTCACCTGCCCATGGCACGCGATGCACCCTCCCGCTCACCCTGCCGTCCCGCAGGACGACGCCGTCGCGGGCGCTGCCCGGCGCGACCGTAACCTCTAGTCCTTCCGCGCTCAGTCCGGCCTGAGCGAGCATCCACTCGCCGAGTAGCACCGTCTCCGCGGACCGGTCGGGTCCACGCTCGCGCAGCACCGCCAGGGCGTCCGCAACAGTCATTCGCGCAGCGCCCTCGCCGCGACCGAACGCAGGATCTCGTTCGTCCCGCCGCGGATCGTGAACGACGGGGCGCCCAAGATCGCGGCCGCGAGCAGCCGCTCGAAGAGCGACTCCGCGGATGGATCGGGATCGTCGGGCACCAGCCCCCATATCGTGTCGAGCACATCCTGCTCAAAACGTGTTCCCAGCTCCTTGACGAGGGCAGCCTCCGCTGCGGGCGCTTGACCGGCGTCGAGCAGGCGGGCGACCGACAGCGACAGCGCGCGAATCCCCCACCAGCCGGCGACTGCCCCGCCCAGCGCCTCCTCAGCGCGCTCGTCGGTGGCGCCGTGCTCACGTATGTATTGCTCGACCACCAGGTAGGTCGACAGCCAGCGCTCGGGCCCGGCCCGCTCGTAGGCCAGCTCCGACGTATTCTGCGCCCAGCCCGCTCCAACCTCACCGACCACGAGGTCGTCGGCAACGAAGACGTCGTCGAGGACGACTTCGTTGAAGAACTCGCTTCCGTCCAGATATGCGATCGGTCGTACGGTGATGCCGGGGGCGCGCAGATCAACGATCAGCTGCGTCAACCCTCGATGACGATCCTCCTCATCGCTTGTGCGGCACAACACCACGCACCAGTCGTTCTCGCGCGCACCGCCGGTCCAGAGCTTGGTCCCACTCACGCACCATTCGCCGTCTGTGCGCGTCGCGCGCGTCTGGACGGCGGCCAGGTCGCTGCCCGCCTCGGACTCGCTCATGCCGATCGAGAAGGACACCTCGCCGCGGCAGATCTGGGGCAGGAACCGCTCGCGTTGTGCCATTGTGCCGTGGCGCAGGATCAGTGGTCCGGTCTGGCGATCGGCGACCCAGTGGTAGCGGATCGGCGCCCCCCAGCGCAGCAGCTCCTCTACGACTATGAAACGGTCCACCACGCCACGCTCCGCGCCCCCGTACCGGCGCGGGAGGGACATCCCAAGCCAACCGCGCGCCGCGAGCGCGTGGGAGAAGTTCTTGTCTCGACCCGCCGCCATCCCGAGTCCGGGAGCGAAGCTTCCGCGCGGCAACTCGTCTTCGAGGAACTCGCGCACCTCCGCCTGCAGCGCCAACTCGGCGTCGGTCAGTTCGCTCGGCGCGAAGCGCAGCACGGTGTCAGACGATACGTATGAACAGGCTCAGGTGGATTGCAGCTGCTCGCGTACGGCATCCGCTTGATCATCGAAGCGTGCCCCAGCGGCTCCAGCCGACACGGAACGGGAACGCCATTGGCGCCTTCCCGCTATGGTCGGGGGGCCGTGACCCCTTCGGCGCCGACCTTGGAAAACCCGCTGTGTCCAAGAATGAGATCGACCAGTACCTCGGCACTCTTGATGAGCCCAAGAGAGCAACGCTTGCCGAGTTGCGCGAGACGATCGTTGCGATCGTCCCTGACGCAGAGCAGTGCATCTCCTACGGCATGCCGGCGTTCAAGCTCGAGGGCAAGACGATTGCGGGGTTCGCGGCCTTCAAGAATCATCTGAGCTACTTGCCCCATAGCGGCTCCGTGATCCCACTGCTCGCCATGCAGACCGAGGGATACACGAAGACCAAGGGTTCGCTGCACTTCCCCATAGATAAGCCGCTGCCGAAGAAGCTCGTAAAGAACCTGTTGGACGCCCGGATCGCCGAGGCGTTCGGCCCAAGGCGTTAGCCCAAGCTTCAACTCGACTCAGTCGACAGCCATCGGGGGTGGCATTCGAACCCGCGACCTCGGGTTGTGAGCAGAGCCATAGGGGGTCTAGGTGCGTGCCATATGGCCTTCTAGAGCAATTCTTGTGTGTCTCAGTACCACCCAGTATTGCTCAACTTGCACCCCGATTTGCACCCCGCCTTCGGCTCGGGCCGTTCGAGCACATACCATGCGAACCGAGATGCGCGCCTCAGATCAAAGCGGGTGCCAGGTAGGCACCGCCGTGGGCGAGGGGTACGCGAGTTATGCCTTGGCGAACAGCTGAACGACAGGCTCGAGGGCGGGCTGTCCCGCATCTGCGCGCGCTGACCCACGGGTCGTCGCGTCCGGAAGGTCGCCGGGTTGGTCCGGAGGATGTGCCGGCGCGTGCTTCCGCGCGTCCTTCTTGGCCTGCTTGTCCAGCCGACGCTCGCGGAGCTTACTTTCACGGGTGAGCTTCGCCATCGTGGTCTTCCTCTTGCCGCTTGAGGCCATGTGTGTCCGCCCTTGTTGAGGGTGTTCCGAGCGCGTCCTCGCCCGGTTCATTTGGTGCGATGTAGCCCAAGCTACCTACCGTTCTGAACGTCTTCACGGTCCTGCTGCCTGGAGACCTCGCACGGTCGGCAATCCGCAAGCGCTACGCCAGCTTCACGTTTCCGGCCTTGGGTCCCTTGTCCCCCGCCTCGGCGTCGTAGGAGACCTTTGCGCCCTCGGCGAGCGAGCGATAGCCCTCCCCCACGATCGCACTGTGATGCACGAACAGGTCCTTCGACTGGTCGTCGGGCGTGATGAACCCGAAGCCCTTGTCGTCGCTGAACCACTTGACGGTTCCGGTAGCCATTGTGTTCCCTCCGGCGTTGATAGTGCTGCGAACGCGGAGATTGCTGAGCAAAGGCTACGAGCGCTGGCACTGCGATGTTGGGCTAACGCCCAACCTTATGTGCTAACGGTAGCAGCAGCCACGCTCGACGCTCCTCGTGTGTCCCGGCATTGGGGTTCGCGTCCATCGACCCCCGCCTCGGCGGGTGCTCCTCAGGCCAGCGCGCCGGCTGGCAGAACCAAGCGCAGCGGGGTTGGCGGCTCGGTCGCGCCTGAGCGGGCGAGCCAAACCGGGATACATGCGACGCGACCACCTCGGAGAAATGCCGGGGCGCGACGAATCACATCGCGAGACGCCCGCCCGGATACGCATGCGGTAACGAGCAACTGTCGTGAGATCCGCGCCTAAACTGGATGATTGCCAACCAAAATGGCGGCCGAGGAGCTCAACTACACCCCGCCCGACACCGAGAGTGGCCGCCGACTGGCCTGTCGCTGACGAGCCACGGACCCACAGCCGTTCGCCGGCACCACCTCAGTGCTCAACTCGATATGTCCCTCGAACACCTAGACGATCTGCGAGCGGAGGCTCGGCACGCGCGCGAGCGCTACCAGCTGTACAAAGCGAAGGCCTACGGACAACGGCCCACCAGCCCGGCACGTCTGCGCGAGCTCCAGCGAGCCTACGAGCAGGCAGAAGCGCGCCTTACTGCCGCTGGGGTTGAGGAGCAGCGCACTGCCGCGCCGGCCGAAAGCCGGCCGGTCCCGAGCTGACCCGCAGCCCGCCCTTACCGCGCGGCGGTGTCGGAGACGCCAACCTGGCCACCGTCTGACCCTACGGCTCCTTGCGCGGTGGGTGCAACAGCTCGTAGCCAGCGCGGTGGCCGGGATTTCCTACGTAGTCTTCGACCGCGCCTAGGTGGTGATTCCTACGTCTCGGCCTGCCGGGCCCTGAGTTCGAGGCTCGCGATGCGTCCATCGCGCACGGTCCAGACGGTCACGCTTTGGTGCGTGACCTTGGGACCGCCTCCTCTGAGGCGGCCGTGGCAGCGGTGCACGAGTACGACGCGCTCCCCGTCCTCGATCATGAGCTCGATCTCCTCGTAGTAGCTCGCCCAGTGCTCCAGCCAATCTCGCAACCCATTACGCAAGCCGCCAAGCCCGGAATAGCTTACCGGTGCCCCTCCAGGTCGCCGCAACGTGAACTGAAAGGAGGGATCGAAAGACCGGCCGAACACATCGCCCCACCAGCCGCATGCCTGATCGTCGTGGACCAGCGGCACGAGATCGAACTCGCCGCCAAGCTGCATTGAGCGGACCAGCTCGACGTTCTCAGCTGACAACCCACGGCCCCCGTGAGCTCACGCCGCTCCCGAGTTTGGCGCGCAGGGCATCGCCCAGATGTTCGCCGTCGCCCAGTTCGCCGTCGCCCAAAGCCGCCGGGCGCGGCGGCGCCGGCCGGAGGGGAAGGACGAGAAGCACTGGCCCAATATTCGGGCGCATAGACCCACAGCGCAATACCGCAGCTGTGGGATTTCCAGCCGACTAGCAGCCCTTCAACGACGCACCTTGCAGCACCTGATCTGTGCAGATGGCGATCGCCACGAGCTGTGCGCGGGTGTGCGCGCCGAGCTTGGACATGGCGTTGCGGACATGGGTCCGCACCGTTTCCCGGGAGATATGCAACTGATTGGCAATCTGATCTGTCTCGTGCCCGAGCGCGATCAGCGTGACCACTTCGCGCTCGCGTTTCGTCAGGGGAAGCTCGGCTGTCAGCGAGGACGAGGACCACGAAGGGTCATCCTTGGCTGCCACATAGATCGCCAGCTTGCGTCCGCTCACGATCGCCAGCCGTGCCGCGAAGTCGATTTGCACCTCGGCGCCATCGGCTCGGAGCAGGGCACGTTTTCCGGAATATTCGCCGGATCGCAGAAACGCCTCCCACTCGTTCTCCGCCTGAGCCCTCTCTGCGGGCCTGATGCTGTCTGCTATCGACGTGCCGAGCAGATCGTGCCGATCCCTGCCAAAGAGCGAGAGGGCGGCGTCATTGATCTCAACGACTCTCCGGTGGTCATCGAGCAGGATGATCGGGTTCGACGACCGCTCGAAGACCAGCCTGAATAGTCGCTCCCATCCGGCCTCCTCGCTGGGCGCATCCATCGCTCCCTACGCTACACCCGATTCGATTCCGAAGTTTGGATCAGTCATGCAGCAATCGACACCACGCCCGCCGGGCCAACGGCGACCTCCAAGCTGCTCGTATGCTCACTTGACTCACGGACGAGGCGGCATGGTGGCCTCCACGTTGCTGAGACAGCGAAGGCCCGAATTCCGGGCCTTTTCTGAGGTAGCGGGGCGGGATTCGAACCCGCGACCTTCGGGTTATGAGGCCTATCACAAGCGCGCAGGCCGCGAACATACGGGCCGCGCGATGCTGCTGCTCGTCCAGATGGGTCGCATAATCGAAGTAGCCGACACTTCCGCATTGCCCGGCGTAAGCGGTCGTCCGCCCAGCCGCCGTCGGCGCGATCGAGAATCCCCCAGTGCGAGACCGATGCTGACCGCGGTCGAGACGCTCGCCATCGCGGATAAGCGCAGCAGCGTCACGGTCGAGGAGGAAAACAAGTCATTGCCGCGCATCGCGTTCGCGCCCACCGACGGTCTTCAGCCCCGCTTCGATCGTGTCCAGGCGCGCGACGATCTGATCGAGCTTGGCGTCGACCCCGTCGGTTTCCGTGCTTGCGAGGCGGCGACGGGCGGATTCGATGAACGCTGAGGTGATGGCGGCTGTGATGACCGTCAGAAAACCGATCCCGACAATCATCACAAGCGCGGCGACGAGCCGTCCCGCCGTGCTCGTGGGGACGAGGTCCCCGTAGCCGACCGTCGTGACGGTCTGTACGGCCCACCACAGACCGTCGCCGATGTTGGGGTAGGTCTTCTCGTCGATGAAGTGCATCAGCACGCCGCTGACGATCGTGATCGCGACGGTAGCGGACGCGATGATCCGCGCAGCCCGCACTGTGGTGAGCGGCTTACGCGCAAGGATGTTCAGCCCGTGGGGGCGAGCGGGCGGTGGAGCGGTCGAGCTTGCGTTGGGTGCGGCCATGGTGGTAACCGCCTACACGACCGCTGTGCCTGCGACGCTCACGCTCGCGGACTGCAGCTGCGTTTCGGGTGTGACATCCACCGGCATCGGCGGCGTGCGGTAGGAACCGAGGAATTGGCTCAACGCGCCGAAGACGACGGCGTAGACCCCGAGGATTACGACAGCCTGGGTCATCCCGTGCCCGTTGAAGTACATCGTGTTGTGGACCGCCGTCAACCCGTTGCGTGGCGGCAGAAACGGCCCTAGGTTCCGCCAGAAGGAAGGCAGGAACGGGACCCCGACTGCTCCACCGGAGGATGGGTTGCCGAACAGGATCATCACCATGATCGTCAGGAAAGTCCCGAGGGCTCCGAGCAGCTTCTCAAGCACCGAGGCGACGAGGGCGGCTGTGAGGATGACGAGGGCCATGATGGCCCACACCGGCCAGAACTGGTGGATCGGCCATCCCCAGGCAAACGCTCCGGAGATCAGGTCGAGCACCAGTCCGGCAACGAGCGAGAAGACGACGAGGCCCGCGACGCGCCGTGGGCCCGTCGCGGTCCCGGTCACGCTCATCAGCGCCGTCGAAGCCACATATCCGGAGATCAGCAGCGCGATCAAGACGATCGACGGGATCACGCCGCCCGAGTCGCCAGACGGCGGCTTGTTGCTGGTCTGAACCTTCAGCGGCGCCTTCTGCGCCATGGCGGCGGCCGCGAAGTTCGTCAGCAGTGGGTACGGCGCGTACTCACTCGCGGACTCGTTGATGAGCAGGGTGTCCGTCTTGCTTGCGGCGACCAGCGCACCGTAGATCTTGGCCTGATCGAACGCCTCGTGAACGGCGGCTTCGTTCGGATACTGGATCGTCTTCAGCGACATGTGCCGCTGAACCTGCGCGACAAGCGCTGAGGAGCCGACCACCCCGAACGGCAGGTTGGAAGCGACCGGGTTCCGATCGGCCGTGGTGTAGTTGATCGCGAACAGGCACTGCATCACGGCCACGACCACCAGCGCGCCCACCACCGGAGAGACCCGCGACCCGCCCGAGCTCGGTCCTGGGGTGCTCGGCGCCGAGGCGAGTGCGGGAGGCGTCTGCGGCCGGAACACGTCGAAGTAGGTACCGAGCGCGACCCCGAGGAGCAGGAAGATCCCGAGAGCGACGAACGCGTGCGTCGTGCCGTTGCCGTCGAAGTAGAGCGTGTTGCGGATCAGGACCACCGCGTTCTGCGGCGGCAGATACGGTCCGATGGCGTGCCAGAAGGACGGCAGCAGCGGGACCCCGGCGCCGCCGGCAGAAGAACCGCCGAGAATGATGAAGAGGACGAAGACGACCAGCGTTCCCCACACTCCCAGCACCCGCAAGAGCGCGGCGGCGAACATCGCGACGGCGGCCGTGATGAGCGCGAAGATCGGCCACAGAGTCCAGAAATGGCTACCGGCGTAGGCGCCGAGCAGCGGCCCGGCGATCAGGTCGGTCAGCAGCCCACCGACGAACGCGTAGCCAACGAGCGTCGCCATCCGCCCTGGGCCCATCGCGATTCCCGTCGCCTTGGTCAAGAGGACAGACGCCAGATAGCCGCCGATCAAGAGCGGCAGCAACAGGAGCTCAGCGACGGCGCCGACGGGATCGGCAGGGGGTAGTGGGTGCGACTGCTGGACGACGAGCGGCGTGTGCAGCTTCATCGCGGCCTGGCGGAACGTGGGCCCGAGCGTGAGCTGCAGGCCGAAGCTCGCGGCCGGGACGACGATCAGCGTGTCCCCTTTGTTTGTGGGAATCAGCGCACCGTAGATCTTGGTCTGATCGATCGCCTGATGAACGGCGGCTTCGTTCGGATACTGGATCGTCTTCAGGGACACCTGCTTGCCGACCGCGCTCACGAGCGGGGAGGAGCCGACCAGACCGAACGGAACGTTATGCGGCTTGGACTTCACGGACGAGCCGATGAGGCTGGCCGCAAGCGCGCAAGCCAAGATCAGCACGACGACGAGCGCCGCGACTGCCTTTACCACGGCCGGCCTCGACAGCCCGCCACCGTTCCCCGTCGAGGGCGCGAGATCCGGCCCTCGAGCTTCACCGTCTTCAAGCGTGGCTCGCTGCACGGTGGCTGGCTGATCGCTCATGACGTCATGAGCATTTGAGGGCTTCGAACGCTTTCTTGTAGTCGGCGCTGAGCTTGGTAAGCGAGGCCTTGATCTTGGGTTCAGCGCTCTTGAGCGCCGCTTCGAGGTTCGAGGATTTGCTCGCAGAGGCGACGCTCGTGGTGATTACGCCGATTTCGGTCTCGAAGGCTTTGTCTGCGGCATCGATTTCTTCTTTGCTCGCCGTGGGGAGGTTCGGTGCCGCTTCATTGATCTGCTTGATGCTCTTGTCGATCGCTTCGACGCTCGCCTTGGCTTCGGTTGGGAAGCTCGAGGAGATGGGCAGCGTTTCGAGTTTCTTGATCTGTGCCGAGATTTCGCTGGTCGCCGAGCACACCTGCTTGGTCGCCTTTTCCCCAGACGATTCGCCGCACCCCGTTAGTCCCAGCGCACCGACTAGGAGCGTGGCAACGGCAGTCGACCTGCTGGGGATCTTGAACATCAGGTGTCTCCTTGCTCGGGCGTTTGCAGGCGGCGGCGTGGGGGCGTGGTTCACAAGGGCGCCCAGTCGACGCCCTTCTCCGGCGGCTGCGGCCGAGGCTCGGCCGCAGCCCGTCCGTCCGGCTAGGCCGTGGCGTACTCCTCCTCTGCCTTGTCGAGTTCCTTCTTGAACTCCTTGCTGTCGACGTCCATTTCCTTCTCGATCGTCTTTTCCGCGCGCGTGAGTATCTGGTCGAGCTGTTCTTCAAGGCGCGATTCGCCGATCACGAGCAGCGTCGCCTCGCCCGCTTCGATGAGGTCGCCCAGTTCCTTGGCGTCGGCACTTGAAATGCCCTTTTTGAAGTGTCCGCCGAGGCCACCGATGACACCGCCGAGCAATGCCGCGGGGATGACCGCGGGCGCGGCCACGACCCCGACCACCGCTCCTACGGCGATACCTCCCCAGGCGCCGTGCTGGGTCGGCTTCTCGTGCTTCTCGACCTGGACCTTGCCGTTGGCGTCCTTGGTGACCAAGGCAACGTCGTAGGTGCCCACGAGCTTCGCCGCGTGCAGTTCGAGAAGCATGTCGTAGTCCGCCTCGGCGCCGGCGGGATCCGCGTAGGTCGCGGCGTAGATAAAAACCGGATTGTCGCTCATCTCGTCTCCTGTTCTTGTGGGGTGTCGACATTTGAGCGCGGCCGCAGGCGGCCAGCATCGGCCAAATAGGTTGAAATTTGATGAGCTGGACGAGCAGTACCCTACGCGTACGTTGACGGTGCGCCCGGCAGCCAGCCCAGCCTAAGCTGCTCCGCCGAGCCGACGGTGCCTGGGACTGAAGCGACCGTACCCGCCGGCGGCGATGCGCCGATGCCGGTCGGCCATCGCGTCGCATCCTCCCGGTCATTGCCTGGACGCTTCAGCGTCGGATGCTCCCGACTTCATCAGCCAGATCGGGTGAAGTCGCGCGAACGTGGCACGGCTAGAGAGTCGATCAAACCGAGCTTCGCCGCGCGCTCGATCGCCTCGCTGCGCTTCGTGACTTCCAACTTGCGATAGATAGACACAGCCTGTGTCTTGATCGTGGCTCGCGAGACGTATCGCCGCTCAGCGATCTCAGCGATGGTGAGGTGGGTCGTCAACAGCGGTAGCACCTGCAGCTCAGCCTCGGTGAGCAGTGGGGTCCAGTCACCGGTCAGGGCGTGCATCGCGTTGACCCGATCACGGAGTTCGCCGGCCTGCCCGACGAGCACGCCGAGGTCGGGGACCCGTCTTACCAGCTGGTCGATCTCCCTTTGCAAGATCATTGCACCCGCGGCGTCGCCCAAAGCGATACGGGCGCGCACCAGCTCGAGACGAACCTGCACGCCGTTGAACGGCATGAAGTACGTCAGCAGCGGTCTCAGGCGGTCGGCCCCAGCGAGATGCGTCTGCGCCTGTTGCAGTTCCCCCCGGTGTAGCGCAACCCTGCCCAGCGCGGCGAAGGTTGTCGCACTCGGCAGATACGCCTCGAACCGTCTTTCGAGCATGCATCGCTCCGCGTCCTGGGCGAGTTTTTCGGCCGTGTCGAGGTCGCCATCCGCCGCCGCCAGTAGCGAGCGCTGAGCGAGAGCGACCGACGCGTTGCTGGGCATGTCGAGTTCCTTCGCCGCCTGCGAGTTGTCGCTGAAGACCTGATCCGCCTGCTCGCTATCACCTGCGAGAAGCAATGCGATGCCGAGCATGTTCGACGCCACCGGTCGCTGCAAGCTCCAGCTGGGGGACAGCTCGAGCGCTCGCTCGGCGTCGATCCTCATACGGTCGACTCCGTGGCGGCACATGGCCGCTTCAAGGCATCTCACCCACGGCTCGATCGTCGCGCCTCCGTCCGGCGCCGGCTGGTCGGTGTCGCCCTGTTTGGCCTCCATTGCCCAACGTTCCGCTTCGGCAGGATGGCCTGACAGGCCCTCGCACCAGGCTCCCAGGACCGCGACCGCCGGATACTGTCGTGGGGCTCCACGTTCGGATAGCCGCTCGATCCATTTTCGTACCGTCTCGAGCCGCCCGGCCTGGTGCGCCGGGATCGCGCAAACCGCCACCAGCGTCGCGGCGCGCTTGACGTCGTCGCCCGCGAGAGCGTATGCGATGGCCGCCTCCCGCGCACCGTTATCCTCGCTCCAGTCAGCTGCGCGGCGGTTGAGCGTCGGGATCACATCTGGCTCGCGCAGGTCGAGTTCGCGGGCGAGCAGATCACGGAAGAGGTGGTGATAGCGGTACCACTCACCGCGCCGGTCGAGCGCCACGAGCAAGCGGTTTGACTGCTGCAGCGACTCAAGGATCGCTGCGCTCCCCGTCTGCTTGAGCACGGCGTCGCACAGCGGTCCGCACATCCGGTCGAGCACAGCGGTCCGCGTCAAGAACTCGACCTGATCGGGCGGTAAGCCTGACAGGACCTCAAGCTGAATATAGTCCGCGATCTGACGCGGCGTACCGCCGATCTCGAGTCCGGCATGCCGATCGCGAGTGCCGGTCTCACGCAAGGAGAGTGCTGTTAGATAGATGCTGACGGCCCACCCCTCGGTATGGGCCGTCAGCTCTGCGATCTCCTGTTCGGTGAGAGTGACCCCAGCGGCGCGAAGCAGGGACCCGGCCTCGACCACGTCCAGAGCAAGGTCATCGACCTGCAGGTCAGCAACGCGACGCTCAGCTCGGACACGAGCGAGAAAACGCTGCGGCTCGTGGCGGCCCGCGAACATAAGCCGAGACCCCGCCGGGATGTAGTCGCAGATCGCGGTGAGAACGTCGCAGGCATCGCGCTCGCAAAGCACATGCACGTCGTCGAGCACCACCACCATCGGATGCTCGATTGAGTTGAAGGCCGCTCGAAGCCGCGGGAGCGTCGTCGACCATAGCGCGTGAGGCGGGTTGCTAACGGCGCCGAAGGTCGTCGGATCAACGCCGCTGACCCAGCTAAGAGCCTGTGCGAGATGGGCCGCTAGGACGACGGGATCATTGTCGGCGTCCTCGAGCGAGATCCACCCGAAGCGCCGACCATCTAACTCCGACGCTTGGGCGAGGAGGGTCGTCTTTCCGTATCCCGCCGGCGCGAAGACCGCCACGACGGGCTCGGCTTGGTGGGCCAATCGCCGCAGTGGCGTAGTCCGCGGGATCAAGTCCGGATGGAGCCGTGGTCCCCCTGACGTGACCCGTGCTGGCACCTCAACGTCCGGCTGCGGCGCAGCCGCCCTGTCACTTCGCTCCGAAACCGAGATCACCTGTGCCCCCTTTGACCGCTGAGCATTACATCCGCTCTCAAGCAGAGTACGGGACCGATCGCCCCCGTCTAGCGAACTTCCTTCGCGCGATCCCGCGGGAAACTACTTACACTGGGCTTGCGGGCGGCAGGTGGTGGCACGCCCTGGCGACCAGCCCAGATCGCTGAACTCTGTCTTCGTGCGATTTCAACCTATATGGCCGATGCTCGCCCGGCGTCCCCGCGCTGCAATGGAGCAGTGGCCACGACCGAAGACACGCTCGCGAGAATCGCGCTCAGGGACGAGGGCTTCATCCAATCCTTGAGCCGGTCTGGCGGCGAGGGACCTGAGCTAGACACTGAGCTCGACCAACGCACGTGTGAGCTCGTCAAGCTAGCTGTGCTGATCGGTATCGAGGGAGGTATCCCGTCCTATGTCGCGACTGTCCAGGCGGCCCAAGCCGCGGGCGCATCGGACGCAGAAATCGTCGACACTCTCGTAGCGGTCCTCCCGTCGGCTGGTGTCGTTCGGACCAGCTCGGCCGCGCCGAAGCTTGCGCTCGCGCTCGGATATGAGCCGAACCACGCGCTCCGGGAGGACGAGCCCGAAGCGCCGCGGGGACATCGCCCATGACAGTCGTCCCGGGAAAGTCTCGAGCAGGGAACGCGGACGATCGCGCCACCACTTTTCTTCAGCATTCGACCGGCGCCTGATTGGAGTTGAATATCGATGACCGCCGTCATCTCGAGCCACGTATCCATCCCGGACACCGCCAGCGGGCTACGCCCAATGACGCCGGGGGGGACGGTCCGGCTCGGAGAAGGCCGCGCCGAGGAAGGTCGCACGGATTCATTGGACCAGCGACCTGAACGGTCGAAGCATATGCGGCATGGCGGGAGGCGTCGAATGATGTCTTCCGCGTGTAGGCGAACCGCCCGAAACGTATCCCACTCTTTGACAGGGCGCCCGATGCTCAAGATCGTCAAAAGACGGGCAGCCGTAGTCGCGATGTGTTGCGTCTCTAACGGGCTGCCCGTACCTCGCCCATCCACCCATCCAAGACCTCAAACAACGCCTAGGGGGTAGGCGATGTCTCCTTCAACAGTCCAGTCTTCAAGTGGGACTCGCCCGATTCGTGGCTCAGCCACCGCAAAAGGGAACGGTACGGTCAAGGCGGTACCGCACCTGAGCGTCTCAGAGCGTGTGGCCCGCGGCAAGGCGGCCCGTGCCGAAGTGCCCCGGGCCAGCCAGGCAGAGTTTCACCCGTCGCCGCGGCGCCCTGATCCGATAAAGCTACTGGAACGCCAGGCAAACACGCGCGTGCCGGAGCTCGTGCCGATCCGCTATGGGCGTATGCTGGTCTCGCCGTTCACGTTCTACCGCGGAGCTGCGCTGATCATGGCCAGCGACCTCGCCGCGACGCCTCGCTCGGGGCTTCAGGTGCAGTGCTGCGGCGATGCGCACCTGTCCAATTTTGGCGTGTTCGCCTCGCCCGAGCGGCGGCTGGTGTTCGACGTCAACGACTTCGACGAGACGCTCCCAGGACCCTGGGAGTGGGACGTAAAGCGCCTCGCGGTGAGCATGCTCATTGCAGCGCAGTACAACGGTTTCCCGGTCAAGGCCCAGGAGCAGATCGTGCTCGACACCGTCGCGGAGTACCGCAACGCGATGGCACAGTTCGCCGCGATGAAGAACCTCGAGGTCTGGTACGCGCACCTGGACGTCGAGGCGGCGGTCGCCGAACTCGGCTCGCAGTTCAAGGCCAAGCAGGTCAAGCGCACCGAGAAGACGCTCGCCAAGGCCCGCACCAAGGACAGCATGACCGCATTCTCCAAACTCTGCCGCGAGGTCGACGGGCAGCCACGGATCATGGCCGAACCGCCTTTGATCGTCCCGATCGACGAACTCGCGCAGGGCATGGAACGCGACGAAATGTTCGATGCCCTGCACGAGACCCTGAGCTCATTCCGCACGACGCTCCAGCGCGACAGGCGTGTCCTGCTCGAGCAGTTCCAGCTGGTCGACTTCGCGCGCAAAGTGGTGGGCGTCGGCAGCGTCGGCACGCGCGCCTGGATCGCCCTGCTGGTCGGCCGCGATGGTCAGGATCCGCTGTTCCTGCAGCTGAAGGAGGCGGAGGCATCGGTGCTCGAGGAGTTCCTGGAGGAGAGCGAGTTCGAGAACCACGGCGAGCGGGTCGTCACCGGACAGCGCCTGATGCAGGCCTCGAGCGACATCTTCCTCGGCTGGCTGCACGTCGAGTCAGGACTCGACAATAAGGCCCGCGACTTCTACGGTCGACAGCTGAAGGACTGGAAGGGCTCGGCCGAAGTCGAACAGATGGTGCCGAGCGGCATGACCACATATGGCAGGCTGTGCGGCTGGACGCTCGCACGCGCGCATGCCCGCAGCGGCGACCGCATCGCGATCGCCGCCTACCTCGGCAAGAGTGCCGCCTTCGACCGCGCGATCGTCGAGTTCTCCCACGCCTACGCCGACCAGAACGAGCGCGACTACAGCGCCCTGGCCCACGCGGTCGAATCCGGCCGCATCACCGCCGAGACGGGGCTCTAACCCCGTGGAGTGATCCAAACACGCCCCGCCAAACCACGATCAAGGAGATCTGAGTGTCGCCAGAACCAACAGCCCAGCCCGACGAGTTCGAGGCGCTGTACGTCCAGAGTGCCCAGGGGGTGACGAGCGCCAACGGCTCGATGACACTTCAGGGGCTGGCACCCTCTACGCTGATGTTCTCTGACCGCCCCGAGCGCATCGTCGGCCACCTCACCTCCGCACAGTTCGTGGAGGGCTGGGGAGATGGGGATAACAGCTTCCTCGAGGATCCCCCGAACGCCGTCCTCTCATTCCTCGCGTCCCAGGATGAGACGCCCGAGGACGTGGTGGTCACGCTCACGAGCCCGCGCTTGGACGGTGAGACACTCACCTACAGCGTGGACGTGCTCGAAGGCGAGATGCCCAATGCAACGGGCCCTTGCTCACTGTTCATAGACCCGATCGGCCGGCCGCTGAGCCCCGTGTCGGTGTGTGGCGTGCGCCGACGCTCGCGCCGGCGGGCGGGTCGATGATGCATTCGCGCCAGCTGCGGCGCTCGGCTGCCCAAGGGATGGCTCGGACCGACACTCGCGCCGCCAGAACCTTGATGCAGCGGCACGATTCGAGAGCTCCACAGACCTGCTCAGACACTCTTCCGTTTCTCCTCGATAGATAAAGGACGACACTATGATCCTTGCAACCAGTTACCCATTCCTCGAAATCCTCTGGACGATGCTCATCTTCTTCGCCTTGGTGGTCTGGATCTGGCTCATCATCACCGTGCTGGCTGACATCTTCCGTCGCCATGACGAGTCCGGGTGGACCAAGGTCCTGTGGATCATCTTCATCATCGTGGTGCCGTTTCTTGGGGTCTTTGTCTATCTCATCGCCGAGAACGCCGGGATGGCCGAACGGGCCTTGAGTAGGCAATAGCGGCTCGGTCGTGACCTCGACGTCGAGCAAGGCAGCCGCGACAGCGGCCGGCGGTGTTCTGCTGACCCTGTGCGCGGGCCAGTTCCTGATGATGCTCGACAGCTCGGTGATGAACGTGTCGATCGCGACGGTCGCGAAGGACGTCGGCACGACCGTCACCGGGATCCAGACCGCGATCACCCTCTACACGCTGGTGATGGCCGCGTTCATGATCACCGGCGGGAAGATCGGCCAGATCATCGGCCGCAAGCGCGCTTTCGCGATCGGGTGCGTGATCTATGGCTGCGGCTCGTTCATCACGGCCATCTCGCCGAGCCTCGGGGTGCTGCTGCTCGGATGGTCATTCCTCGAGGGCATCGGGGCCGTGCTGATCCTGCCGTCGATCGTCGCGCTCGTGGCTGTGAACTATGGCCCCGCCGAACGGCCGCGCGCCTATGGGATGGTCGCCGCGGCGACCGCGATCGCGATCGGGGTCGGCCCGATCGTCGGCGGCCTGTTCACCACCTACCTGTCATGGCGCTGGGTGTTCGCGGGCGAGGTCGCGATCGTGCTCGCGATCCTCGTCCTCGCCCGCCGCATACCCGAGGGGCCGCGTGAGAAGTCGGGGCATCTGGACCTCGTGGGCACAGCGCTGTCGGCGCTCGGCCTCGGGCTGATCGTCTTCGGTGTCCTGCGCTCAGGTGTATGGGGTTTCGTCAAACCCAAACCGGGGGCTCCCGAATGGATCGGCCTCTCGCCGGTGATCTGGCTGATGCTCGCCGGCGGTCTGGTCCTCTATCTGTTCATCGAGTGGGAGGATCGGGTGCTCGCCCGTGGCGGCGAGCCGCTCCTTGACCCGAAGATCCTGCAGGTCCACGTGTTGCGCGGCGGCCTGAACTCGTTCTTCTTCCAGTTCTTCGTGCAAAGCGGGGTGGCATTCGCCGTGCCGCTGTTCCTCTCCGTCGCACTAGGGCTCTCCGCGATCCAGACCGGGGTGAGGTTCCTGCCGCTATCGATCGCCCTGATCCTCGCGGCAGCCGGCATCCCGAAGCTCTTCCCCAAAGCATCGCCGCGCCGGGTGGTCCAGCTCGGTTTCATCGCGATGTTTGCCGGCCTCGTGATCCTGGTCGCCGCGCTCCAGGAAGGCGCGGGAGCGGAGATAACGACCTTCCCGATGCTGCTCATCGGCCTCGGAATCGGAGCGCTATCCTCCCAGCTCGGGGCCGTCACCGTCTCGTCCGTCTCCGACGAGCAGAGCAGCGCGGTCGGCGGGCTGCAGAACACGATCACGAACCTCGGCATCTCCATGGGCACGGCGCTGACGGGCGCGATCGTCATCGCCGCGCTGAGCACGTCGTTTCTGACGGGGGTGCAGCAGAACTCGGCTGTCCCCGCGCCGGTCAAATCGCAGGCAACTACAAAGCTCGGCGGGGGCGTCCCCTTCATCTCCGACAAGCAGTTGAAGGACGCGCTCAACAAGGCTCATGTGCCACCCAGGGCCACGGACGCCGTCGTCGAAGAAAACGCCAAAGCGCGCCTGGACGGGCTGCGCGAGGCGCTGTCGATACTCGCAATCTTCGCGTTGATCGGACTGGCCTTCAGCCGGCGCATCCCCACCAAACAGCCCGGCTCCTCGAAAGAACCGGCGCCCGCGCCAGGCATGGCGGACCCAACCCCAACGGCTGCAGCAGCGTGACATTGCCCCGCTCGGCCAGAGAGGGTCGTGGTCGGGATGCCTGAGGGCCTTTCGGCGACCGAGGTGGGGAAGGAGATCGCCGAGCACAGCGAGCACGCCGACGATCACACCCGACGTGACCGCTACGTGTCGATCGCCGAGGCGGTGCTGCTCTCGCTCGTGGCGATCATGGCCGCATGGTCGGGGTACGCAGCGGCGAAGTGGGGCACCGACTCCTCGCTCTCGCTGGCGAAAGCATCCTCCACACGGACCAAGGCCAACCAAGCCGCCATCGAAGCGACGCAGATCCGCACGCTGGACTCGGTGGACTTCAATGCCGCAATCACTGCCTACGCCACGCACGATCCCCTGCTCTTCCGCGTCGCGCTCAAGCGGCTGCGCCCGAGCGCACTCGCGGCCGTGGAAGCATGGCGGGCCACCAAGCCCCTCACGAACCCCAACGCGCCAGCGGACCCGTCCGACATGCCGCAGTACCGGATACCCCAACAGGCGCAGGCCAAGGCCCTCAACGCGAAGGCCGATGCCTACTTCAACCGCGGCCAGTCGTCCGCGGGAACCGCGGACAAGTACGTGCGCCTCACGGTCTTCCTGGCCGCCGTCCTGTTTCTGGTCGGAATCGGCAGCCGGCTGCCGCTCCCTGCAGCGCGCTACGGGCTGGTCGGGGTCGCCAGCGTGCTGTTCGTTGTATCGGTCGTGGAGCTCCTCAGCCTTCGCGGACCACCGAGCTGACCAGCCATAGACGCACGCTCGCTGCCGATTCGCATAGGCGCGAGCGTCCGGTCGACGACCCCGCCACGATCGCAATGCACGAGCTTCGGCCGTGAGCCGGCGTCTTCAAAGCTCTTCCGCGACACCGGACCCGTGCCCATGGGCCCGCACCTGAGCGGCCACCTACCAGGGCTGATCCGCTCGGGCGGAACCGTGCTCAGGCCAATACGGCGGGCTGGCTGGCCTGCACCGCGCTGGCTCCGCGGGCCCGGTGTTCGTGCGCAGGTTTGCTCTCCATCTCGGGAGCTTGCACGCCTGCCGCGGCGCGGTACCAGGCGGCGTAGCGGTTCACGAGCGGCGACGCCGACAGGCCGTGGACGAGTACCGACAAGCCAACCGTCAAATAGCAGGCCGTGAGGATCGTTCCGCTGTGAGCCTGATGTGTGTCCTCGACGATCACCGCGAACACGATCGACGCGAGCCCGCGCGGACCGAACCAGCCGATGAACGCCACGGTCGGGCCGCGCGCCTTGGTACCCAACAGGCAGAGGGCGACGGGCAGCATGCGAACGATCGTCAGGCTCAGCACGGCATAGAGCGCGATCTGCCAGCTCACGTGCTCGAGCGCGGGCCCGAGCAGGATGGCACCGAACACGAGGAACGTGACGGCGTCGAGCAGCGCCCCGGTCTCTTCGGCGAAACGCATCGTTGCGAGCGAGTTCTTGCGGGCGATCAGGCCGAACAGTGCGCCAGCCGTGAAGGCAGCGATGAAGCCCGAACCGCCGAGAGCCTCGGCGATCCCGTACGCGAGCACCGCCGCGGCCACGGGGACGATCTGCCGCCACTCATCGGCGATCAGGCCTCTGGCGCCGGCGGTGTTCACAATCGCCGCTGCAATCGCTCCCGCGACGATGCCGCCGGCGAGCCCGTAGCCGATCTCTTCGCCGATCACCTGCGCCGGGTGGGTCGCGCCAGCGGCTCCGGAGGACGTCGCCAGAACGATCAACAGGATCGGAACGCAGATCCCGTCGTTCAGCCCGCTCTCGACGTTGAGCGATTGGCGCACACGTTGCGGAAGGCTCGGGTCCGTCACTACGGCGCTGCCGAGCCCCGCGTCCGTCGGCGCGAGGATCACGCCGAGGATCAGCGCCTCGCTAAGTGAGAACGATCCGAACAGGGCGAGCGCGGCCAGTGAGCCGAGGACGATCGTCAGCGGCAAGCCAATGCCAAGTAATCGTGTGGGCATGGAGGCTTCGCGACGAACGGCCCGCAGGTCGATGCGCGA
This sequence comes from uncultured Solirubrobacteraceae bacterium, assembly GCA_963717415.1. Classification (GTDB taxonomy): domain Bacteria; phylum Actinomycetota; class Thermoleophilia; order Solirubrobacterales; family Solirubrobacteraceae; genus Palsa-744. The sequence goes on from OY970331.1 coordinate 777,157, forward strand.
GGAATCCGAGAACAGCACCACCGCAAGCGTCGCTTCGGCCAGCTTCCGCACCGTCGCACTTGTCGGCCCCACGGTGACGCCATCGAAGACCAACGGGCCGGCGAGAACACCGATCGCGACCACAACCATCGCAGGCGTGATCGGCGTGCCCGACAGCCGCCGCGACACCGCCGCCACGAGCAGCAGCGCGAGTCCGACAGTCGCGAGCCCCCAATCCACGACGCCAACATACACGGCGGCGCCACCGTCCTCGTGGGAAAGGTGCCCAACGGCTCCGGAGCGTGACACCACGAGCGAGGGCTCTCTCTGCGGAAGAATCCTGACCGTGGGCGCGGGCTATTCGGGATGCCAAGGCGACCCTTAAGAGGAAGGGTTGTCCGTGTGCGGTAGACCCGCACGAGTGTCCGCCGGGCGGCGGGCCCTCGGAATACCCGTCCAAGCGGTGAACTGGAGATCAAAATGAGCGAACGACCGGTTTTCATCTACGCAGCGACCTACGGCAGTACCGAAGAAGCCTGGGGCGACTACGAGATTCTTCTCGCTGCGCACGCAGAGAAGCTCGTGGGCACCTATGACGCCGCCGTGATCAACAAGGACACGGGTGGCAAGGTCCACGTCCACAAGCACGAGAAGGCCACCCAGCACGGCGCCTGGGGAGGCATCGCAGTCGGAGCGCTGGTCGGGGTGCTGTTCACGCCGGCGGTCCTCGGCGCGGCGGCCGTCGGCGGCGTTGTCGGCGGCCTCGGCGGACACTTCAAAAAGGGCATCTCCCGCGGCGATGCAAAGGAACTCGGGGAGCTCCTGGAAGAAGGAGAAGCGGCGCTGGTCGTGATCGGGGAGTCGCGCCTCGGCGAACAGCTCGACAAGGCACTCACTCACGCCAAAAAGACCATCGAGAAGGAAGTTGATGCCGACAGCAAGGAATTCAAGCGGGAACTCGAAGAGGCGGCGAAGGAGAAGACACCCGTCGCTAGTTGAGCTAGTCAGCTGCGGCGGGCTGCTCGTCGGGCGGTTCACTACGTGAACAGTTCACCAGCGAGATTCGTGCACGCCGGAACTGGAGACATGGGGTGTTCCCCGGGACAGGACAGAGTGCACATGTACTTGAGCACGCACTTATCGCGTTGAGCGGAACCGGATACAAGATCTCGGCTACGTCGTGTGGCGCGCAGGAAAGTGGTATTTGCGGCGGCTTGTGCCCCCCGTCCCGTTGCTGGCTGCGGCAGCGGTCGCGACGCGCGAAGTCCGTTAGGCGAAGTTCGTCAAGCGCCGCCGTGTCTGCGTAGAGGGGATGGTCACGTCGAAACGCAGTCTCCGCGCACCGACGTGATTCGGTCTTCGTGGGGCACGCGCGAGGCTCCAAACGGGGGAAGCTCTGAGTAGTCACTCTTGGATCGTGCTCCTCGAGGGTCCCGGCGCCGCGGGCTACGCGACAGCGCTCGGTGCCCGCGCGGTGACTGTCCGCTCCTCGAAGGTGAATCCGGCTTCCATTGCGCGACGCACCGGGCAGGTCTCGGCCACGCGCTCGAGCCTGCGCTGCTGATCGGGCGTGAGGTCGCTGGGAAGATGCAGGTCGATCGCGAAGCGCCGCGGAGCGCTGTCAGGGTCGTAGTCGACCTCGACGGCCGTCTCGCCGATCTCCCAGCCGCGGTTTTGCGCGTACATGGCGATCATCGTCGCGACGCACGAGGCGAGGGTGGCGGCCAGCAGCTCGTGTGGCGCGGGCCCGTCGTCGGTGCCGCCGAGGCGCTCGGGCTCGTCGGTGACGATCGTGTGGCGGGCGTTGACGTCCACTTCGTGCTTGAGGCTGTTGCCCGCGCGGCGGGCGGTGGCGGTCATGGCCATCAGGGCATCACGCGGGCGCGCTTGCGGGTCGTCAGGAACATCTGCTGGGGACTGTTGACCATGTCGTTCCTCCTCCGTGGAGTCTTCACTCGATGGTCCCTCAGATCGCGTTGAACACCGTCCGGCGCGACTACCCGATCCGATCGGTAGCTGGTACCCATACAATGACGGTAGCATACAACGATATAGTTGTGGTACGATAGACCAGCATGAGCACCATCATGGAAATTCCCCACCCGCTACCGACGCCGCTGGTCGAGCTGATCGCAGAGCGCTTTCGCGTCCTCGGCGAGCCGATGCGTATCCGTCTCCTGGACGCGCTGCGCGAGGCTCCGGCCACCGTCCAGGAGCTCCAGCGGGCCACCGGCGCGTCCCAGCAAAGCGTTTCCAAGCATCTCGGCCTGCTGCTTCGCAGCGGGTTGGTGAGTCGCAGCAAGGAGGGCAACTTCTCGCTCTACGCGATCGCCGACGAAGGTGTCTTCGACTTGTGCGAGCAGGTCTGCGGTGGTCTGCGCCGCCAGCTGGACGAGCTCGACTCACTATTGCCAGGAGGAGCCAACCGATGAGCACGACCACGGCACCCCGCGTTGCCTTGCCCGCCAGGGAGCCGATACAAGCACAGAACGCACGTCGGGCCGATTGGCCGGCTCGGCCGCTACACCGCCACGCACCTTCGCACGGTGCTCCTCGGATGGCTCGTGGTGGCGGTCGTGCTTGGGTTCTTCGCGCCGCGGGTTGAGACCGCACTCTCTGGCGCCGGCTGGGAAGCGAGCGGCTCGCAGTCGGCTCAGGCCCGCAAGCTGGTCGAACGAGACTTCGCCGGCCTCGGCAGCTACGGGCTCGAGACGGTCGTCTACTCCCCGACTGAAACCGTCGCCTCCCCGGCGTTCAAGTCGGCGATCATGCGCGTCGAACGGACGCTGCGCGCAAACAGCGCCGTGCGGACTGTGGTCGCGCCCGCACCCGGGCTGTCGATCTCCCGTGACGGCCACACCGTCATAGTGCAGGCTGGGGCCGCCAAGAATCCCAACGAAATGGTCGCGGCGGCCGACAAACTGAAGGGAACCCTCCACGGGCTCTCGACTAGCACGGTGGTGGTCAACCTCACCGGCGCTGCGGGGATGTGGTCTGACTTCAACGCCGCCAACCGCTCGGCGATGCTCAAATCCGAGGTCATCTCCTGGCCGGTGACGCTCGGCATCATGCTGCTCGCATTCGGCTCGCTCGTCGCCGCAGGGCTGCCGCTGATGCTGACCATGGTCGGCCTGCTCTCCGCCGCCGGAGTCCTCTACCTCGGAACCAAGATCATGCCGATCTCGATCTGGGCAATGAACTTCGCGCTGATGTTCGCGCTCGCGCTTGGGATCGACTACGCCTTGTTCCTAGTGATGCGCTTCCGCGGCGCGCTCTTCGGATCAGAGCTTGACCCGGTCGACGCGACAGCGATCACAATGGATACGGCCGGCAAGGCCGTCCTGTTCAGCGGTGTGACCGTCCTCATCTCCCTCACCGCAGTAATGCTCGTCCCCAGCCCTGCCTTTCGCAGCATGAGCCTGGGCATCATGCTCGCAGTCATCTTCGTGCTCGCCGCGACGCTTACGTTGCTGCCAGCGGTGCTGGCCAAGCTCGGCCCGAAAGTCGACAACCTGGCCCTGCCGTGGGCACACAGCGGTGAGCACCGCTCGGCGCGGTTCGCGGCCTGGGGCGAACACCTGTGGAGTCACCCCTGGCGATACGGGATCCCTGCGCTGGTAATCCTGCTCGCGCTCGCCTACCCGGTGACGCAGCTGAAGACCTCGATGCCCTCGATCAAGGTCGTCCCGACCAGCGACTCCTCACGCATCGGCTACACCCAGGTCCAAGCCGCCATGGGTCCGGGGGCCACCGGCCCGCTGCAGCTCATCACACCCGCGGCTAACGCCGAGAAGGTCACCGCGATCGCGAAGGCAGACCCGGGCATCGCACAGGTCATGCCGTCCCAGCCCGGCGCAGGCGGCCTTGCCCTGGTCACGGCCATCCCGCACCAGGACCCGTCGAACCCCGCCGTCGGCACAACGATCGACCGGCTCCGCAGCGAGGTGCCCGCAGGCACAGCGCTTGGCGGCGCCGTCGCCGAAAACCATGACCTGCAGAAACTGCTCTCCGCGAAGACCTCACTCGTGATCGGAGTCGTGTTGGCACTCGGGTTCCTGCTGCTGCTATTCGCGCTTCAGGCGCCGCTTCTCGCCGCAGCCGGCGTGCTGACCAACCTGCTCGCCACCGGAGCCGCGTTCGGCGTCTCCAAGTGGATCTTCCAGGACGGTGCCCTGCACTCGCTGCTCGGTTTCCAGCCGCAGGGCTTCCTCGACGCCTGGGGACCGGTGTTCTTCTTCGCGATGATCTTCGCGATCTCCATGGACTACACGATGTTCCTACTCTCCTCCGCCAAGGAGCACTGGGACCACAGCAAAAGCGCTAAGAACGCGATGGTCAACGGGATGGCGCACTCCGGACGCGTGATCTTCGCCGCCGCTGCGGTGATGGTCGCCGTGTTCTTCACATTCGCGCTCTCGGGGCCGCTGCCGCCCAAGGAGATGGGGATCATCCTCGGCTTAGCGGTGCTGCTCGACGCGGCCCTCGTCAGGCTGCTCCTGCTCCCGGTGCTGCTCCGGCTCATGGGCGCGCGCGCGTGGTACCTGCCCAACTGGATGCGCCGTGTCCTGCCCGACGTGCGCTTCGGACACTCGTGAGCGATCATCCGCGGCTCCGCAGTTTTCCGCAGTCACCGCGCGGCGTAATCCCCTTGGAGCAGTGAGCGCCAGCGGCCAGGATGGTTGATGCGATGACACAGAGAATCGTCGTTCTCGGCGGTGGCACTGGAGGGACGCTGCTCGCCAACCGGCTAGCACGGCGCTTTGGCCAAGAAGCGCAGATCACGGTCATCGACCGCGACGACACCCATATCTACCAGCCTGGGCTGCTGTTCGTTCCATTCGGGCTCGCGGAGCCCGATGAGATCGTCCGGCCTCGGCACGCCCAGCTTCGCGCCAGCATCGACTTCCGCCTCGCCGAGGTCGAGAACGTCGACCTCGCCAAGAACACCGTCCATCTCCTTGGTGGCCCGGATATCCCTTATGACGTGCTGGTGATCGCCACTGGCGCAACGCTTCAACCCCAGGAGACCGAGGGCCTTGAGGGACCCGAGTGGGGCCGCTCGATCCACACCTTCTACTCGCTTCAGGGCGCAACCGCCCTACGGAGCGCTCTTGATGGCTTCGACGGGGGCCGTCTGGTGGTCAACGTGATCGACATGCCGATCAAGTGCCCAGTGGCCCCGCTGGAGTTCTGCTTCCTCGCCGACTGGCAACTACGCGAGCGTGGCTTCCGCGACGATGTCGAGCTCACGTTCGTCACGCCACTCGACGGGGCGTTCACGAAGCCGGTCGCCTCCGCGCACCTGGACGCGCTGCTGGCCGAGCGCGGCATCCGGGTCGAGTCCGAATTCGCGACGGGCCGCGTCGATGCTGCTGCACGGCGGCTGTACAGCTGGGACGAGCGCGAGATCGACTACGACCTGCTGGTCACGATCCCCGTGCACGGAGGCCCTGGGTACATCGCGCGCTCGGAGGGCTTGGGCGATGCGCTCGGGTTCGTACCGGCCGATCGCCACACGCTCCAGGCAAAGGCCGCGCCGAACGTCTTCGCGATCGGCGACGCCGCCGACGTGCCGACCTCAAAGGCCGGCTCGGTCACCCACTTCGAGGGAGAGACAGTGGCGGAGAACATCCAGCGATTCCTTGCGGGCGACGAATTGACCGGGTACTACGACGGTCATGCGAACTGCTTCATCGAGACGGGCTTTCACAAGGCGCTGCTGATCGACTTCGACTACGAGACCGAGCCGCTGCCTGGCCGCTACCCCGAGCCACGCCTCGGCCCGCTTCCGTTGCTGGCCGAGTCGAGGCTCAACCACCTGGCCAAGCTCGCGTTCCAGCCGCTCTACTGGCACGTGCTGCTGCCGGGGCACGACATACCCGGCGTCAGCGCGTCGTTTCACTCTGGCGCCGCACGGTTGGTGCCCCAGGCATCGGGAGGTGCTCGATGACGACGGTCACGCTCGCCGGCTCGCCGATCGAGGTCGACGCCGAGGGATTCCTCGCGCATGCAGAGCAGTGGAACGAGCAGATCGCCGAGGAGATCGCTCACGACAACGGCATCGAGCAACTCAGCGACCGCCACTGGCAGGTCGTCAACTTCATGCGCAAGACCTACCTGGAGACCGGCTCGGCGCCCTCGATCCGCACTCTCGGCAAGACCTCCGGAGTACCGATCAAGGAGCTCTACGAACTGTTCCCCAAAGGCCCCGCCAAGCTCGCCGCGAAGATCGGTGGCATCCCCAAGCCGCGCGGCTGCATCTAAGACCCTCCCTTCGCAAGCCCCAAAGATAGAGGCGCACATGAGCGACACCACCATCGAGAAGGTCTCCATCATCATCTCCAAGGGTTCGCTCGAGGGGATCTACCCCGGTCTGATCATGGCCAATGGAGCCCGCATGGAGGGCATCGAGGCGAACCTCTTCTTCACCTTCTTCGGGCTGGACGCGATCAACAAGGCAAAGCACGAGCACGTCAAGGTGGCGACAGTGGGCAACCCCGGCCTGCACCTCGCCACCTGGGCCGGCGGCTTTCCAGGCATGTCAGCGCTCGTCACCCACCAGCTCGCCGAGGAGATGGAGAAGCTCGACATCCCGCCGATTCCCGAGTTCGTCGAGATGATCGCCGACTCGGGCGCCGGACTGTACGCCTGCAAGGCATCGGTGGACCTGTTCAAGCTCAGCAGCGACGACTTCATACCCCAGGTTCAGGAGATCATCACCGTCGGCGAGTTCTACGCCCTGGCGAGCGGCGGCCAGATCATCTTCACGTGAGCTAGCCGCTCGGGGAGCTCTCTGGTGGAATCACGCTTAGTTCGGCAGCTCGGAGAGGAGCGACACGGCCCCGCCGATAACGCTCTCGGCCGCCGCACATGCCGCCGGCCGATCGAGCGCTGCCGGATCGCCTAGCCCCGACGCCGGGAATCCCGCTTGGCGTCGTAGCCGATCTCGAACTCGCCCAAAGTCCGGGCGATGCTCGCCCGAGCGCGCCAGGTCGACGACCTGCTCCCCCTGGTCCTCGAGAGACGTGCTCCTCGCCAATGGGAGGGAGCGCGTCGCGCCCGCTCTCGCGGCCGAGCGAGCGTCTGAACTGAGCCCTCGCTGACGCTCACAGCGGACGACCTGGGGCACTGACGCCAGCGGACGACGGACTGTCGCAATGCGCCGAGCAAGCGGGCGTCTGCCTGATCTCAGTCGACGCGCCTGAGCCTCGTCCACGGCGACAGCGTGGGCGAAGCACACGGCGGCCTCTTTGTGGCGGAAGGGAGCACTCTCGCTCGCCAGCAGGACCAGTGTCAGCAATTCGGCCGCCTGCGGCTCGGTCGTCGAGACCCGAATGCGCGTCTAGCGGTCAATCCTAGTATGCGCATCAATGGGCTGATAGGGTTCAAGTCATGGGCAGGGTGGCGTTGGTGACCGGTGCAACGCAGGGGCTTGGCTTTGCGCTGGTCGAGTCCCTGGCAGCCCGGCTCGAGAGTGAGGACATCGTGTATCTGACCGGTCGCAACGCCGCTCGGCTCGCCGCCGCGCAAGCTAGCCTCGGGCCGGGCCGCGCCCGAGTCCAACTCGAGTTGCTTGATGTCTCGCGTGAGGAGGCTTTCGCGGAGACCGCGGCGAGGCTCGTCGACCGCCATGGCTCACTCGACATCGTGATCTCGAACGCCTACAGCCGTGTCCTGCCACAGGATCGACCCGCTCAGGTCATCGGTAGCTACACCGAGACGAACAACCTCGGCACTACACGCGTCTTGTGTGCCTTCGCCCCAACCCTCGACGACGGCGGAACCCTGCTTGTGGTCGCGAGTACGCTCGGCACCTTGCATTACCTCGCACCTGTCCTTCACGAGCGCTTCGACGAGCTCGAGACACTGGAGGACGCCGACGCTGCGGTGCGAAGATGGCGGGAGGCCGTGCAGGATGGAAGTGCGCTGGCCGAGGGATGGCCAGCGTTCGTCAACATACCCTCCAAGATCGCCCAGGTGGGTGCGGTGCGAGCCCTCGCACGGCAGCGGCGGGAATCAGACCTCGAGCGCGGCATCCTGTTGGCGTCGGTCTGTCCCGGGATGATCGACACGGGCGCCTCGCGTCCCTGGTTCGACATGAGCCATGCTCAAACTCCCGCCCAGGCCGCCGGACCGATCGTCGACCTCGCGCTTCGCTGCTCGCTCGACGCAAGTCTGTATGGGGAGCTCATACGGTTCGGCCAAGTCCTGCCATGGAAGCCGTGACCAGTTCCAGCAGTCTCTCACGCACCGACGAGAGCCTTGGCAAGCTTCTCAAGCGCAGCGAGCAGACGCTGCTTAGAGCCAAGAGTGCTGCCGTGAAGACCGTCGGGCTGACGCTCGCCCAGTACGTGGCCCTGGCAGAGCTCGCAGAGCTGCCAGGGATCACCGGTGCCGAGCTCGCACGTGCGTGTCTGGTGAGCCCGCAGGCAATGATGGTCGTCCTCAGGGCGATGGAGGAGCAAGGACTGGTCGAGCGAACACAACACCCGCGTCATCAGACGGTGCTGGAGATCCATCTCACGAGCGTCGGTCGCGAGGCCCTGAGCGCGGCACGGAAACGCGCCGAGCCAATCGAACAGCGGATCACCAAGGTGCTATCAAAGGGGGAGATCGGTACGCTGCGAGCGCTGCTGCGGCGATGCATCGAGGCCGTCGAGGACACTGCGTAACGGCGCCAAAGGAGTCCGAGATTCCCCTGAGCTTCGGCGACGATACTGTCGCTCGCCGCGGGGAGGCAGGATTTGAAAAGAACCTGCGACCGCCCGGCCCCCGGCCAGCTGCACGAAGCACGCCACATTGCACCCATAGGCCAGAGAACGAGCCGCGTCGTCACGAACTTGGCGATTTGCAAGAAAAGCGGCGTCAACGACGGCTAGATCTGCCTTCGTCCTCGCGCGGGTATCAGTGCCCGGCCGCCGATCTCGTGACCCGTGTTGTCCGGTTCCAGCAGCCTCCCGACGACCAGGCGCACCGCGGATGAGGTGGCTCCTCCGCGACGAGGACCGACTGCGGGGTTTGGTGCGATCCGGAGTGCTGCTTTTTCGCGGCGACCAATAGCGACATTGCGTCGCGTCAGCCACGAAATGTCGCGCGCCGCGATCGACCGTCAGGAGGCGTCGCTTGCGCGCGCTTCCGGGCACTAGGGGCCGCTCGCGAAACTACTGACCACATTTGTATTGCGGTCGGGATCACCGCGACGCTAGGTCGCGAACAATTGCCCTGTAAATCCCCCGAATTAGTGGAGCCAACCGGGATCGAACCGGTGACCTCCTGCTTGCAAAGCGTCCGCTCGCCCGCCCAATTTCGGCGCTGAACGTCGCTGATTTACAGGGATTTCCGCTTACCTGCCTTGGTGCGAGGATCGGGGCGGATGCCAGTGGATCATCGGCGATTATCGCCGTTTCGGGCACTTTCGGCGATGAGTGCCTGAACGATGACCCTTGAGTCCGTAGGCTAGACGGCTGCCGAGCACGAGCTAAACGAGGGGGTGTGGTATGCCGCTTCCGTTGAAAGCGCGCGCGCGTCCCCGACCAACGAGAGGCCTGGATCTCGTCCTCTGTAACGCTTCGGTATCCGCATGCGACTGTCGGAGGTCCCAATGTCCCAATCCACCAAGGCGACGCTGACCTGGCATCGAGTTCTCTCGCTCGATGAGCTTCCAGACGGCCGGGTCAAGACCGTCGCGGCGGGGCACCACAGCCTGGCCGTGACTCACTTCGAGGGCCGCTATGCCGCGCTCAGCAACCGCTGTCCGCACCAGGGGGGCCCGCTCGGGGAGGGCTCGATCGAGAAGGGAATGCTGCGCTGCCCCTGGCATGGCTATGACTACTGCCCGCTGACCGGCGAGTCGCCCTTCGGCGATTCGGTTCCCACCTTTCCGGTCCAGGAGCGCGACGACGGCATCTACATCGGGATCGAGGCCGACCGGCCACACGTCGCGACGGTCAGCGATGTCATGGCACAGACGCTCGTCAATTGGGGAGTGAGCCACGTCTTCGGCATGGTCGGCCATTCCAATCTCGGGCTCGCGGATGCGCTGCGCCGCCAGGAAGAAGCGGGCCGACTCCGCTACATAGGCATCCGCCACGAGGGTGCCGCCGCGTTCGCGGCGTCCGCCTATGGCAAGCTCACAGGTCGGCCCGCGGCGTGTCTGACGATCGCTGGCCCCGGCGCGACCAACCTGCTCACCGGCCTATGGGATGCCAAGGTGGACCGCTCGCCCGTGATCGCGCTCACGGGGCAGGTCGACACCCAGGTGCTCGGCCCCGGAGCCTTCCAGGAGGTGGACCTCGCTGGCGCATACGGGTCGGTCGCGGCTTGGAGTCAGACCGTCCTTGAGACCAGCAAGCACGCCGAGCTGATGACCCTGGCATGCAAGCATGCAATTCTTCGCCGAGACGTCGCGCACCTGATCTTCCCCGACGAGGTTCAGACGCTTCCCGCCGGGGATGAGCAGCCTTCAGGACCCCAGGGGCGACTAACGCCTCTTCAGATAACACCGCCGGCCGAGTCGCTCGATCAGGCCATCGACCTGCTCGGCAGTGCCAAACGACCGGTGATCATCGTCGGGCATGGGGCGCGCTTTGACATGGACACGATCACATCGCTCGCGGAGCGGCTGGGCGCGCCAGTGATCACCACGTTCAAGGCCAAGGGGCAGATCACCGATGGGCACCCCTTGGCATGCGGCGTGCTGGGGCGCAGCGGCACGCCTGTCGCCAGCTGGTTCATGAACGAATGCGACGCGATGCTCGTGCTCGGCGCCTCGTTCTCCAACCACACGGGGATCTATGCCGGCAAGCCGATCGTCCAGGTCGACTTCGACGCGCTCCAGCTTGGGAAGTTCCATCCGGTCGCAGTTCCGGTGTGGGGCGAGGTAGGCGTGACGGTGTCACTGCTTGCGCAGCGCCTCCCCGACGGGCCCGCGGATCGCGTTGACCAACGGCCCGAGCTGGCGGAACGCTGGAGGATTTGGCGGGCGGAGAAGCGCAGCCGCGAGGGCGACGACCGTGGCCTTGGAGTGAACTCGGCCTCCGTATTCGCCGCGCTGAACCGCCACATCCCCGAGCGAGCTGTGATCGCCGTTGACGTCGGCAACCACGCCTACTCCTTCGGACGCTACTTCGAGTCAAAGCCTGGTCAGAGCGTCCTCATGTCCGGCTATCTCGGCTCGATCGGCTTCGGCTACCCGGCCGCGATCGGCGCCTGGGCCGCGGCGCCAGACCGGCCCACCTTCGTCGTCACCGGCGATGGCGGCTTTGCGCAGTACATGGCCGAGCTGCTCACCGGGGTCAAGCACGAGATGAACATCACCCACGTGCTCCTCAACAACGGGCAGCTCGGCAAGATCTCAAAGGAGCAGCGCGCTGGTGACTGGGACGTCTGGCAGACCTCGCTGCACAACCCCGACTTCTCCCGCTACGCCGAGATCTGTGGCGCCTTCGGCGTCCGCGTGACCGATTCCGGTCAGCTCGATGACGCGCTCACGGACGCGATTGCCCACGATGGGCCGGCGCTCGTGGAGGTCATGACCGATCCCGAGCTCGTTTGAGGGCAGCGCTCTCAGCGGTGGTCCGGCTCAGCGGTAATCCGGGTTGGCGAAGTCAAAGCGGCAGCCGGCGTCCCATGCCGAGCGCTGGTTGCCGTGAGCAGGAATCCCCCCTGCGTCCTTGAGCATGCGCGCGAGATGGAGCAGATTCCACGTCATGAAGGTCGTGTTGCGATTGGTGAAGTCGTTCTCCGGGCCGCCCGAGCCGGGGTCCAAGTAGCTCGGTCCGGGGCCCGCCTCGCCCAGCCATCCGGAGTCGGCCTGCGGTGGGATCACGTAGCCGAGGTGCTGGAGTGAGTAGAGGATATTCATCGCGCAGTGCTTGGCGCCATCCTCGTTGCCCGTGATGAGACAGCCGGCGGTCCGCCCGTAGTAGGCGTATTGGCCGTGCTCGTTGAGCAGGTGACTGTTGCCGTAAAGGCGCTCGATGACCTGCGTGCAGACGGAGGATTTCTCGCCGAGCCAGATCGGGGACAGCAGAACCAGGATGTCGGCCGCGATGACCTTCTCGAAGATCGCCGGCCAGTCGTCGCGCTCCCAGCCGTGCTCGGTCATGTCGGGCTGAACGCCTGTCGCAATCGCGTGATCGACCGCGCGGATTACCTCGACAGAGACGCCGTTGCGCTCCATGATCGCCACCGACAGGTCCGCGAGCGCGCGGGTGTTAGAGGCCTCCGGGGAGCGCTTGAGCGTGCAGTTGATGTACAGAGCGCGCAGATCGGAGAAGTCCCAGATCGACTCCTCGCAGAGCTGCTCGTGCCGGGGAGTGAGATGGCCCATCGCCCGATCGGACCCTATCAGCGCGTCTCCGTGGCCAGCTCAAGGTCGAGCGCGGCGGAGTTGATGCAGTAGCGCTGGCCGCTGGGCCCCGGTCCGTCGTCGAAGACATGGCCGAGATGCGAATCGCAGTTGCGACAGCGAACCTCCGTGCGGATCATGCCGTGGCTCTCGTCGGAGAGCAACACGACGTTCTCGGCAATCGCGGGCTCGGTGAAGCTCGGCCAGCCCGTGCCCGACTCGAACTTGGTCTCAGAGCTGAAGAGCTCATGGCCGCAGGCCGCGCAGCGGTATATCCCATCGTCCTTGGAGAGCGCGTACTCCCCGGTGAACGGCGGCTCGGTCCCGCCGCGACGCAAGATCTCGTACTGTTGCGGCGTGAGCTCCTCGCGCCACTGCTCATCGGTCTTGACGGCCTTGGGGTTCACGGCTTCGGTCTTGGGATTCACGGGCTCACTCCTTCGTGGTTAGTCACAGGCGGTCTCCAACGCTCAGCGCAACGTCACGGCGCACGCGGCGCGACCGCTCTTCTCGAAGTAGCGCTGGTGGTACTCCTCGGCACGGTAGAACGCCGAGGCGGGGACAATCTCGGTCACGATCTGCTTGCGGCGCTCGGCCTGCTGGCCGCCACGCGAAGCTTCCGCGGCGACCTGCTGCTGCGGTGAGTGAAAGAAGATCGCCGAGCGGTACTGATTGCCTATGTCCAAGCCCTGGCGGTTGCGCGTCGTGGGGTTGTGCATCTGCCAGAAGCGCTCTAGCAGCTCCGCGTAGCTGACTTGGGCGGGGTCGAAGTAGACCTCGACCGCCTCGGCATGTCCGGTGGCGTGGCTGCAGACCTGCTCGTAGGTGGGCTCCGGCGTGCTGCCGCCTGTGTAACCGACGGCTGTCTGCACGACCCCGTCGATCTCACGGAACGCTGCCTCGATGCCCCAGAAGCACCCGGCGGCGAAGGTCGCGCGCTCGGTGCCCAGCGGACCATCCCCGGCGAAGGGCGGAGCAGCATTCGTCTCGGCAGCGGAGACGTGGCTTGTGTGTCGACGTCTGAAGAGCATTGGGATCCTCTTGTCTCGGCGGTGTCGGCAAGAAACCGGCTGACGTACTGTCTCGCCGGCAACGTCTTTGTTACAAGCGTGGTGAGCTCGATGCAGGGCTTGGCGACGCAGGAAGCACCACTGGATAGTCGCGCTGCTCACGAGCCGCTTCGTCTCGCGCTGGACGTTGCAGTCGCCTACTGCGCCACGCTTGGGGTCGGCCATCGCTGGTAAGTAACGGACGGGCTCCGAGCGAGACTGAAGATGGACGTGGACTCGGTACAGAAACCGTCTGCTCGTCACACGGTCGCCCTGGTGGCCAGACTCAGAGACCCAGGTCGACTCGCGACCCGGCCCGCGGGCTGGGTGCTCACGCTGACGCGTTGGTCAAGTGCGATCGTCTTCGTCAGCTTCGGATTGGGAAAGTTCATCAATCACGGCTCAGAGGCCGCGTCTTTCAGGGGCTATGGCCTGCCGGCGCCGCAAGCGTTCACGAACCTGATTGGAGTCCTCGAGCTCCTCGGCGGCCTGCTGCTCCTGGGAGGCCTGGCAACGCGGGTCGCCGCGTTGCTGCTGGCCGCAGACATGGTGGGCGCCATTGTCGTCTCCGGGATCCTTCATGGTGAGACGATCAGTCTGACGCTGGCTCCGGCCCTGCTGATCGCCATGCTCGGGCTGGTTGCCCTTGGGCCCGGCAGAGCTTCGCTGGACGCCTCGCGAGCCCGGAGGCGGAGCCCTCGCCGAGGAGGTGGCGGTCGGTAAGAAACGCACCAGCTGGCGAGGACGAACCTGGTGAAGCGGTCACCGCTCGACGGTCACAGAGATGCGAAACGCAGCACGAAATGCCTCTCCCGGCGCCAGCATCGGCAGGTCGATGCCGCTGACGAGAGCGTTCGTCTGCGCGGTCATGGGCTCGAAGCAGATGAAGTCCTCGCCACGCGGTGAGAACACCTGGGCATGCCGATAGCCCTCGAGGAACTCGAGCTCGATCCGACGGCCGACGGCCGACACCGCGAAACGCGGTGGTTGGGCGAGCCCGTTGAAGGCGTCATCCCAACTGCGTTCTCCAAGCTCGAAGGACGGACAGTCGACCGGCTCGCTGAGTCCAGTAGGGATCATGCGCTCGTCGAGCAGCAGCCGGCTCGTGACCGGGAGCTCCACCTGCCAGCTGTCGCGAGCGGAGCCGGGAATCGTGAGATATGGGTGGTAGCCGAAGGACACGGGCACCGCCACTTCCGGGCCTGCATACATGGTCGTGCCAATGGTCAGCGTCGCGCCGAGAATCCGGGCGTCCAGCTCGAGCCGGTGTGGAAAGGGAAAGATCGCAAGCAGGCTCGGCCGATCCCACCGCATCTGAGCACGCAGTCTTTGCGCAGCGTGCTCGGGACCGCGCTCGACCAGCTCCCAAGGGAGCTCACGGGGCATGACACCGTGGATCGGGAGGCCGTTCTCGTCCAGCTCGAGCAGCGGAGTTGCCTTGGGGAGCTCCACCACCGGGTGCGCACCGTTCGCGAAACCGGCCAGCCGATTGGCCCACGGGTGAAGGAGCGGGATCCCCATCGTGGAGCCGCGCTCGAAGTAGGCGCGCACGCCGTCGCGCTGAGCCAGCACCTCTTCGCCGTGGTGGCGCAGCGAGCAGCAGACCATGCCGGCGCTTGGGACGAACGTTGCTTGGAAGTCTTGATCTGAGGAGAGGAGGGCGACAGTGTCGAGGCCGTCTGTCGTCGGAGTCACGTGGCGGGCTCGGCCTTCGCTCTTCCAAGGGCGCACAGCTGCCCGTCCTCGACCGAGAGGACGGGCGTCGCCGGCGTGGGCATGGGAAGTGGCGCCGGCGCTTGGCCGGACTCGACCTGCTCCTGATGGCGCAGCAGCGAGAGCCCGAGAAGCGGGAAGACGATCACCGACAAAAGGCCGGCGGCGATCAAAGCGGCGGCGCTGGCCTGTGTCACGACACCGATCTGCACGCCGATCGCGGTGGCCGCGACGATGAACGGCAGGGACGTCGCCTGGAGCACACCCGCGATGAGGGCCCTCGGCCTGCCGATGAGCCGAGCGTAGAGGAGTGCGGGAAGCCCGCGCACTAGCAGCAGGGCGAGCAGGAACAGCGGCACCCGCGCAACGGTCGACGCGCTCGAGAAGAGGGCGTTCAGATCGAAGTTCAGACCGCTCGTGACGAAGAAGACCGGGATGAAGATGCCGAAGCCGGCTGCCTGTAGCTTCAGGCGGAACTGCGGGTGGGTCATTGCCTGGTCACGGTCGATCAGCGAGAGCACGGCGCCGGCCGCGAAGGCACCGAGGATGGTCTCGAGTCCCACGTTCTCGGCGAGCGCCACGAAGCCGATAAGGAGAACCCATGCGCCACGCACACGGATCTCCGCTGTCGTGTCCTGCAGGCGGACGAGCACCCGCGAGAGGCTGCCAACGCGCTCGGCACCGGCGATCGCTACCCCGATCAACGCGACAAGCAGCCCGAACACGCCGAGCAGTATCACCTTGCCGGCGGTATCTGTTGAGCCCTTGCCAGAGAAGAACAGCGATAGCAGGACAATCGTGCCGAGATCGGCGATCGACGCGGCGGCGATCACGAGTTGCCCGAACGTGGATCCGATGTTCTTCGAGTCCTTCAGCACCGGCACGATCACGCCGAGCGAGGTCGACACCAGGATGATGGCGATGAACAGCGGCGACTTGACGAAGCCGCCCGCAGTCAGCAGCACCCCCGCGACGATCCCGATGCCGAACGAGACGGCGAAGCCGAGCGCGGTCAGCTCGAGCGTCCGGCCGCGCAGGCGGTCGACATCGACCTCGAGGCCGGCCAGGAACAAGAGGAACGCAAGGCCAATGAGCGACAGGATCGAGACCGGCAAATCAGCGCTGGCCCAGCCGAGACCCGAGGGGCCGATCACGATACCCAGCACGATCTCCACAACGATTGCTGGAAGCCTGAGCCGGGGGACGAATCCCAACGCCAGTGGGGCGATGAATGCCACCGCCGCGACGATGAGCAGGTTGGTGTAGTGCACGGTCACCATAGAACAGTGTCTCCGTCCGGGCGCAGACGTTACGCCGCTAGACCCGCATGTCGGTCAGCCTGCGCGAGCTCGACGGCCCTACTCAAAGCGGTCCCACGGCCACGGATTGGCACTGCCGTAGCGCTCGATCGTGGGCCCCACCGGGGGCAGGGTGCGCCCAAGCACGCCAGCTCCGATCCGCAGCAATCGTCGGGGGAACACGCGCGCGAAAGGGTCGTCTAGGAGCCGGCCGTGCGCACCCGACCCGCGTGCCACCGTGATCGCGCCCTCGAAGTGGGAGTCATCACGCAGCAGGGTGGACACGGCGTCGGCGGGCGTTTGGGCGAGCACGTCGCGACGCGCCTGCTGGACGGCGCGATCGTCGAAGAGCACCCGCACACCTGGGGGCGCCAGCACAAGCGACACCCAGGCCTCGCCGCCATCGCGATTGATGATGCGCTCGTCGACTCGCAATGCGCCACGCTCCGGCTTAGCCCGCTGACGCCAGGCGACAAGCATGCCGGCCGGCGTGCCGTCCTTGCCGAACGCCTCAGCACTGGCCAGCGCGCCCCCGGGCGCCTGCGCGACGAGCGCCAGCCAACAGCGGTTCACGGCGTCGGTGCAACCCAATCGAGGCGCACCTCGCGGCTGATCGCACGCAGGTCTGCGACGAGCTCCTGCTCGGTTGGCCTCCCCCAGAACCAGCCGTTGTAGTCGCTGTGGATCCTCAGGTCCGGATACAGGACGACGACGCGCGGAACGTAGGGATTGTTGAGCGTGTCCGTGGTTTCCAGCAGTCCGAGCCGCTGCTGAACCTCACGGCTCTCATCGCAGAGAAAGGTCCAACGCGCGCCCAATCCTGCCCTGAAGGCCGCGCTGACGGCCGGCGGGTCGACGCTGACCGAGACAAACCGCGAGTAGGCCACCTCCGCCTCATCCTGCAGGCGCACCAGACGGGCGAAGAACGCCTGCTCCTTCGGACACCACCAGCCGCGGTAGAACTGCAGCACGGTTGGGTCGCCGCCGACGAGCTCTGAGAGCCTGCGCCGGTTGCCCGCGTGATCGATCAGCTCGAAGTCGGGGAACGTGTCGCCCGTGCTCATCGCTAGCGGGCTCACGATACGCCCGTGGACAGCTTGCTCGTCAACTCAGCAAGCGCGAAGTAGAATATCTCCGTGAACGTCGGGAACGGCTGGATCGTGTCGTAGAAGACCTCGATCGGAACGCCGGCACGGATCGCGAGCGTTGCCTGCTGCATCCACTCGCCGGCCTCGGGACCGACTCCGAACGCCCCGATGAGTCGTTCCCCGTCTGACACCAGCGTCAGAAAGCCAGGCTGATCGGCATAGGCGCGCGTGTAGGTGGCGGTCTTGGGGACATCGGCCATCGAAGCTGTGGCCGTGACTGAGCCCTCGGCCTCTCCGACCGAGGCGGCCTGGGGATCAGTGAACACGACCCGCGGCACGGCGTCGTAGCTCGCCTCGCGCTTGCGACCAAGGATGTTGGCGGCGGCGACGCGTCCCTGGTACTTGCCGACGTAGGTCAGCGGCCAGATCCCTGTGACATCGCCGATCGCCCAAATTCCCTCGCCGGCGTTCATGCGCGCGTCCACAGTGATCCCGTGGGGGTTGGGCTCGATGCCGACGCTCTCAAGGCCGATGTCCATCACCCGGGGGCGGCGGCCGGTGGCGACCAGCAGTCGATCGCCGCGCAGCTCGTCACCATCCTCGAAGGCGACAACGTACTGATCGCTCTCCTTTCGCACCGTCGAGGCTCTCTGCCCGAGGTGGACTCCCACGCCGTCGGCCCGCAGGGCGTCGGCGAGGGCGCGACCCACCGGCTCGGGCTCGCGGGGAAGGATGCGCTCCATTCCCTCGACGAGCTCAACTGAGGAGCCCAGCCTGGCCATGGCCTGCGCCATCTCGACGCCGACCGGGCCGCCGCCGAGGATGATCAGGCGCGCCGGGATCTCCTTGACCGAGGTGACCTCGCGGTTCGTCCAGATCCCGTCGAGCTCGCGCAGCCCGGGGATCGGTGGGATCACAGGCTCAGAGCCCGTGCTGAGAACGATGTGGCGCGCCGTGTACTCGCGCCCGTCGATGGACACCACGCCGGCATCGGCGATCCGCCCGCTGCCGCGAATGAGCTCGACGCCACGGTCCGCCAGCCACTGCGCCTGCGCGGAGTCGTCGTAGTCGGACACCATGAAGTCGCGCCACGCCAGCGCCTGGCGAACGTCGATCGGACCGCCCACGGCCTCTCTCGCACCCGGCGCGCCTAGCGCGCCCGCCACGGCCTCACCGGGCCGCAGAAGCGTCTTTGACGGTATGCAGGCCCAATAGGAGCACTCCCCGGCAACGAGCTCTCGCTCCACGACCGCCACGTGCAGCCCACCTGCGGCCAGAGCCCCCGCACAATGCTCGCCGGCCGGGCCGGCACCGATCAGGATCACGTCGTAGTCGCTACTCAAGGGACTCCTCTTGCTCGTGGTTTCAGTGACGGCACCATGGCGCTGGCTAGGCTCAGTCGCGCGACACCGTGGGTTCGTTACGTGCGAGAAAGTCTCCGTAACGAACCGGCTCGACGGCAGACCCTGGGAGATGCGCTGGATCCGCGCAATCACAGCGGCAAGTCGCCTCTCTCCCCCTCGCGGACGCTCGGTTGCTAAGTTGATCTCAGAAGGCGTTCGAGTGACCCAGCCACCACACGACATCACGTGCCGCGAACTTGTGGAGCTCGTTACCGAGTATCTCGAGGGTGTCCTCGATCGAACGGATCGCAGGCGCTTTGAGAAGCACATCGCTTCCTGCGAGAATTGCGCCGCCTATGTCGACCAGATGCGCCAGACGGTCGCGGCGTTCGGCAACCTGGATGAGCAGTCGCTCGATCCAGCCGCACGCGAGGAGCTCATGGGCGTGTTTCGCAACTGGCGGCGCGAGCGCGTCTCGTCCGACAGCTGAGCCCTCCTTCACACGCCGTCAGCGGCGTCCAGGTAGCGCTCGAGGTCAGCGCGCACGCGCGAGCGCCCGCGGTGCAGCAGCACCCGTACGTTGCCCGGCGTGAGTTCCAACAGCTCGCAGATCTCGGCAGTGTCCAGGCCCTCGAGATCGTGCAACGTGAGCACGAGGCGCTGGCTCTCTGAAAGGGTTGAGATCGAGCGCATGATCTCTCCGCGCAGCTCGAGCGAGAGTAGGCGCCGCTCGGGCTTCTGCCACGGCCGCGGCGGCATCCCCCAGGTGTCGGGCTTGTCGTCCGCATCGCTTTGAAAGCGCTCGGGCGGAACCGACGGTCCCTGCTCTTGAGGATCTCCAAGTGATGAGAAGGGCAGGATGCGATGCTCGCGCACGCCCCGCGTCTTTGCGAGGTTCGTGAGGATGCGGTACATCCACGTCCGCAGGGTCGAGCGTTCCTCGAACCGATCGATCTCGGTCAGGACGGCGATCCACGTCTCCTGGACGACCTCCGCGGCCACATCGTCGCTTGCGACATACGCGCGCGCCACCCGCACCATACGGGCGTGATGGTGCTCCACCAGATCGGCGAAAGCTGCCTCCTCTCCGGCACGCAGGCGGGCGATGAGTTGCGCTTCCCCGGCGTCCGGCACGTGCGCCTTAGAGGCGCGCCGCGCGCCGAAATGTGGGAGTCGCATCGGCGCATCGTACACACGGCCCGCGCACTGCTCACGGCGGCGATATAGACACCAGGACTCTGTAACGCATCCGCTTCCTCGCTTGACAGAGAGCGAGAGCAGGCGCATCGAAACCTGGCGACCGCCCCGCAGATCATGTCCGTAGCCCGGGCAGATAGGAGCAACGAGCATGAGCAGCGAGTCCCCAAAGGCATCCACCACCAGCGCGCGTGGACGCCAGGACTTTCAGCCAATCGGCGACTACGGCCTGCTGGCCGACTGCAACTCCGCCGCCCTGGTCGACCGCGGCGGCTCGATCGACTGGCTGTGTATGCCGCGCTATGACAGCCCCGCCGTGTTCGCCCGGATTCTCGACCCCGGCGCGGGACACTGGTCGCTCACGCCCACGGAGTCCTTCGCCAGCGAGCGAAGCTACCTGCCGGGAACCCTTGTCATCGAGACGATCTTTACGACGGACTCCGGCAGGGTCCGTCTCACCGACGCTCTGGCCTTCGCCGCCGGTCAGCGCGGGCACGAGCTCGGACTCGACGTTCCCCACGAAGTACTGCGCCTCGTAGAGGGACTGGACGGCAGCGTAGAGCTTTCAATGGAGCTCGCACCGCGTCCGGAGTATGGCCTCGTTCGCCCGCTGTTCCGGTCAGTCGACGGCGGCGGGCGAACGTTCGGCGGTCCCAACCAGATCGCGGTCAGCGCGGGAGTGCCTGTAGAGATCGATGAGTCGACGATGCGGAGCGTGTTCATGGTCTCCGCGGGGGGTGGGATGGGGTTCGCGATGCAATGGGCCTCGGTCGAGAGCGCGGTCCCGCAGATGCGCGCGCCGGAGCTGGTCTCCCAGCGCATCAAGGACACGGTCGAGGGCTGGCGCTCGTGGGAGGCGGAGCACGACATTTACGAGGGACCGCACCGCGAGCTCGTCCGTCTGAGCTCGCGCGTCCTGAAGGGCTTGACCTACAGGCCGACAGGGGCGATCGTCGCGGCCCCCACGTGCTCTCTCCCCGAGACCGTCGGAGGGGAGCGCAACTGGGATTATCGCTACGCCTGGATCCGCGACGCGAGCCTCACGCTTGAAGCGCTCTACATCGGGGCCTGCTCCGACGAGGCCGAGAACTTCGTCTCGTTCATGACGAGCGCAGCGGGAGGCAGGGTCAAGGAGGGCTCGCTGCAGATCATGTACGGGATCGGCGGCGAGCACGACCTCACCGAGCGCGAATTGCCGCATCTACGCGGCTGGCGCGATTCCTCGCCGGTGCGGGTCGGCAACGGCGCGTGGGGCCAGACGCAGCTCGACGTCTATGGCGAGTTGCTCAACTCGCTTCACCTCTACCGCGAGCGGTTGGGCGATCTGCACCCCGAGATACAGCGTTTCGTCGCGGACCTCGCCGACACCGCGGCACAGCGCTGGCACGAGCGCGACGCGGGAATGTGGGAGATGCGCGGGGAACCGCGCCACCATCTCTCCTCGAAGGTGCTGTGCTGGACCGCGCTCGATCGAGCCATCGAGCTCGCGCCGAGCCTCGGCGAGCACGCCATGGTGGCGAAATGGACCGCCGAGCGCGAAGCGATTCGCGAGGCCATCCTCACACGGGGCTGGAGCGATGCCCGCCAGGCCTATGCACAGTCGTTTGACTCAGACGAGCTCGACGCCGCGCAGCTCCTGATGCCGATCGTCGGCTTCCTCCCCGCCACCGACGAACGGATGCGCTCGACCATCGAGGCGATCGCCAGCGACCTCACCGAAGACGGGCTCGTGCTTCGCTACCGCAACGAGGAGGGGCTTAATGCCGACGGGCTCAGCGGCGAGGAGGGCACGTTCGTGATCTGCTCCTTCTGGCTGGTCGCGGCGCTCGCCCAGGCGGGGCAGGTCGAGCGCGCCGAGGCGCTGTTTGACCAGCTGGCGGGCTACGCCAACGATCTCGGGCTGCTGGCTGAGGAGATCGACACGGCCAATGGCGAGCTGCTCGGCAACTTTCCGCAAGCCTTCAGCCACATCGGCCTCATCAAGGCTGCGTGGGAGATCGATCGGACTCGTGGCGCCACGGCCGCCGATGCGGACTGACCGAAACAGCGAGCATCGTGCATGCGCAGCTGTAACGGTCGCCGTCGCGCGGGAGACATGCGGTAGTGAACTCGATCGGCTCTCCTCGGCATTCAGAGGCCTCGCGTTCGAGCGCGCCCGTCGCGCCCGAACCGGCCTTCCTCAGCCACGATCTGAGGTTTGCCTCAGTGCTTGGGCACGCCCCACGCCTCGAGTGCGTGATCGAGACAGACGCGCACGAGGGAGTTGTGTACGTGGCAGCAGAGGACGCCTTGTACTTCACCACGCTGCCGCGCACGCTGGACGCTCCCGAGCCCGGAGCGCTCCGGGTGGAAATCAAGCGCCTGGCACTCGACGGCGAGCGCTTCCCGCTTGAGCCCGAGCGCCTGTCGGTGCTCCGCCCGACTTCTAACGCTGCCAACGGAATGGCCCTCGGCGTCGATGGGCATCTGTTCGTCTGCGAGCAGGGAACACGCTCAGATCCCGCGCGGATCAGCCGAGTGGATCCGGCCAGCGGCAGGGCTGAGACGGTGGTCGATGGGCTCCGGGGCCTCGCGCTGAACTCGCCCAACGACATTGTCGTCAAGAGCGACGGCAGCGTGTGGTTTACAGATCCCAGCTACGGCCATTTGCAGGGGTTCAAGCCCCCGCCCGAGGTTGGCGACTACCTCTACCGCTATGAGCGCGAGAGCGATCGCCTGACGGTTCTCGCCGACGACTTCGACAAGCCCAACGGCCTTGCGTTCTCCGCCGATGAGCGCGTGCTGTATGTCACCGACAGCGGCGCCAATCAGGAGCAGGGCAGCTACTACGTCGCGCGCCCTCATCACATTCGCGCCTTCGACGTGATCGACGGCCGGCGTCTCTCTTGCGGGCGGTTGTTCGCGGTCACCACTCCGGGGTTTCCGGACGGGATCAAGGTCGACGAGCACGGACGCGTCTACGCCTCGTCGTTTGCGGGGGTGCAGGTCTTCAGCGAGGACGGCGAGCTGATCGGCGAGATCAACCTCCCAGGAACAGTCAACTTCGCATTCGGCGGCAAGGGTCGAAACGTCCTGTTCATCACCACCGACACCGCGGTCTGGGCCGCTGTCCTGACCGCGACCGGGCCCCGACTCCCGGCCAGCAAATGAAGGGAGCCTGAATATGGCCACGACACGCAACCGGCGGATCATCGACGAGGCGGGCGCCGAGGCGGTCATCCACGCAGCAGAGCGGCACGCGACCGAGCAAGAACACCGGGTCGTGATCGCCGTCGTCGACCCTTCCGGAGAGCTGGTGGCACTTCGGCGCACCGTGGGCGCGCAAGTTGCGAGCTCGCGCGTAGCGGTCGACAAGGCCCGCACCGCGGCGATCTTCGTGCGCCCCAGCCGCGAGATCGAGCAGCAGGTGAGCGACGGGAGGCTCGGCGCGTTGGCACTGCACGGAGCCTCGGCGCTGACCGGCGGCATTCCCCTCACCGTCGAGGGAGAAGTTGTGGGGGCAATCGGCACAAGCGGTGAGACTCCCGATGAGGACGAGTCGGTCTCGATCGCGGGTGCGGCTGCTGACTTCTCCACGGTCCAGGTGGCAGCCCTGACCTACGAGGGCGCGAAACGGGTGGCCGAGGCTGCCGATCACCTTGCCACGCCGCGTGGCGTGGCGCCGGTCGTGGCGGTCGTCGACGCGGGTGGCGATCTCATCTTTCTGCTGAGACCCGACGCGGCGCAGGTCGCGAGCACAAATGTGTCGATCGACAAGGCGCGCACGGCGGCGATCTACCGTCGCCCGAGCAAGGACTTCGAGGACCAGGCCGCAAGGGGTCGACCCTCGGCGCTTCACCTGGCGCGTGCGGTGCCGTTGCAGGGCGGCATGCCGATCCTCCACGACGGCGAGGTCATCGGTGCGATCGGCGTCAGCGGCGCCTCGTCGGCCGACGAGGACCAGGAGCTGGCAGCGGTGGCGGCCGGCGCACTGAGCGACTCCGCCGCGCTCCGCGACCAAGGTGTCCAGAGGGCGGCGCAATAGGCCATGGAAGCGCATCGACTCACGGAGCGAACGACGGACTCCGCCGCGCGACTGCCGGGGCCGCCGGAGCTGCTGCCAGGCCGGCCCGATGCGATCGTCGACCTTCAGAGCGACGCGGGCGTCGGCGTCATCGGCGGGCGCTGGCTCTACTGCGACGCGCAGGTTCGGGAGATCGACTTCGTCGCCGTCGGCTCACCCGATGACCCGTTGGGGCCGGGGAGCACCCCGAACCGCACCTATGACGTGGTGCCCCACGCTGAGGCAGTCGACTTCGACGACTCGGGGTGGCGGACCCTCTCGCCGGGCGACACCCAGCTGCGCTTGGCCAACGGGCGGGTGTGCTTCAACTGGTATCGACTCGAGGTGACGATCCCCGAGCGCGTTGGTGAGTTTGACCCGACCGGGTCCACCGTCGTGTTCGAGGTCGTCATCGACGACTACGCCGAGGTGTGGGTCAACGGTGAGATGCCGCTCGTGCTCGGCCTGACCGGGGGCCAGGTGGCCGCCGGCTTCAACTCTCCCAATCGCGTCGTACTCACGCAGAACGCACACGTCGGCGAACGGTTCCAGATCGCTGTGTTCGGGATCAACGGGCCGATCTCGACCTCGCCGCACAACTACATCTGGATGCGCACGGCAACGCTTGACTTCTACGCTGGCGAGCGGGCACAAGTGAGCGTGCCTGCGGCGCTCGAGATCGACTGGGGAGATGCCCGTCTGAAGACCGTGCTCTCCACCGAGGCTCGCCTCGAACGGATAGCCGGCGGCTTTGACTTCACCGAGGGCCCGGTGTGGGCGCCCGAAGGCGCATTGCTGTTCAGCTCGCCGAACACGAACGTGATCTATCGTTGGTCGCCGGAAGGCAGGGTCACACTGTTCCGCTCAAAGAGCGGCTACACGGGTCTCGACATAGGCCGCTACCAGCAGCCGGGCTCCAACGGCCTGACGTTCGACCCGCAGGAGGGACGGCTCACCATCTGCCAGCACGGCAACCGGCGGGTCATTCGGGTCGAGCCCCACGGCAACGTGACCGTGCTGGCCGACTCTCACGAGGGCAGGCGCTTGAACTCGCCCAACGACCTCGTGTACCGCTCAGACGGCACGTTGTACTTCACCGACCCGCCGTTCGGGCTACCCGACACCTTCGAGGACCCCGGGAAGGACCTGGGGTTCAGCGGTGTGTTCCGTGTCTCTGTGGATGGCGCCGTCTCACTCGAGAGCGACGACATGGAGGGTCCAAACGGCTTGGCCTTCTCTCCCGATGAGAAGTACCTCTACGTCGGCAACTGGGACCTGGAGAACAAGGTGATCATGCGCTACGAGGTCGCTGCGGACGGCTCGCTGTCAGGCGGCGTGGTGTTCTATGACATGACCGACGCACCGGGCGAGGACGCCCTGGATGGTCTGAAGGTCGACGAGGCCGGCAACGTCTACGCGTGTGGCCCGGGTGGCGTCTGGATCCTCTCGGCGGAGGGCAAGCGGCTGGGTTTGCTGAAGCTCCGGGAGAACCCGCACAACCTCGCCTGGGGGGAGGAGGACGGCCGCACACTCTTCATCACGGCCCTGACCAGCGTCTACCGCATCCGTTGCGAGATCCCCGGGATTCGTCCCCAGTGACCTCGTGCGACTCCCGCCAGACCAACCGAGGTCCGCTCGCGCCGCGATCGGATCAGCGTTCCAGCAAAGCGTTCCAGCAAAGGAGATAGGAGATGAGCAAGGGCCTTGACGTGGGAGCTGTGCTCCCCGACTTCGAACTCCCTGACGACGAGGGCGCGCCCCATCGCCTGTCGGAGCTTCAGGGAGAGAACCTGATGGTGCTGCAACTCGGTCGCGGCGAGCATTGTCCGCGCGAGCGCCAGCAGCACCGCGAGCTGCTCGAGTTCCACCGCTGGTGTGCCGTGGCGTTCACGGAGCTCGTGACGATCCTGCCCAACAACGCACACGAGACCAACAAGCTGAAGATCACGACGGGCGCCTACTGGACGTTCTTGTGCGACGAGCAGCTCGAGCTCCAGGCGGCGCTCGACGTCAAGGAGTACACCGACATGCACCACCCGGCCACGGTCCCGCATACGCTCGTGCTCGGGCCGGGTCTGAGAATCGAGAAGGTATATGTCGGCTACTGGTTCTGGGGCCGTCCGTCAAATCACCAGCTGTGGATGGACCTACAGGAGCTGACCAAGCAGACCAAGGAGGACTACGACCCCACGGTCCCGGAGGTGCGAGCGGCGTTCGAGCGCTCTCTGGAGAAGGCGCCGCCCGGCAGTGCCTAGGCCGCCAACCTTCTCAGCCGCCCCGCGCGTTTAGCTTCTCGATCAGATTGCCGAGCACCGTGTCCTGCATGGCCAGGTGATCCTGGATCTTCACCGCTTCGTGCAGCACGGCATCGGCGTCCTCATAGGTCGCTTCCGAGCGCTTGTCAGCTGCCGCGGCCAATACGTTCTGGCCGACGATGATTACCGACAACAGCACCAACTGGAGAAACGTCTGGGATATCCAGGAGACCAGCACGACCGCACTATGAGATTTGATCGCTGCAGGCAGGCTCACGAGGGCCAGGGCAGCGAAAGCATATGCGCACCACATAGTGCCGACACCGCTCGTTACCTTGACGGCGAACCAGGCGTTGAAGCGGCTCGCGGCGTTGCTCTTCGGGAGCTGGTCGGCCACCATCGCTGGAGGCGCGGCCTTACCCGCGAGTCGCATCTCTGTCTGATGGTGTGGGATGTAGGTGTAGATGCGCGATTTCGTCATCGTATGCACTCCGTTCTCTCGAGTTGTCCTTTTCTTGCATGTCCTTCAGGGCGTCGAGGCGGGCTCGAGGGGCCGGCTAACCTGCCACTGACACTTGCCACGAAGCAGCGGCCTCGCTTGGCCCGCGGCAACGCTAGGGGTTCTCGTCGAGCAGCCGTCCTATGGCCTGCCCGAGAACGAGGAGGACCGTCCCGATCACGATCGCGGCAAGCGATCCCGCGAGTGCGTCGCTGGCGCTGCTCTGCGCCCAGCCAGCCGTACCCGCAAGAGCCGCCGAGACGACCCCGAGCACGGCGCAGAGCGCTGCCAACACGCTCCCCCGCCGCCAGCAGGCGACTACAAGCCGCGCGCCGGCCGCGCCTAGCGCGACGGCCGCCGCTGGAACCACGCCGAGCACCTCAGACGGCCCGAGCTCAAGACCAGCCGGTGCGATGCCCGTCGGCACCGCGCCCGTTGGCGCCGAGCAGCTCGTAGGCCAAGCCGGTGGCAATCGTGTACACGGTGTGGTGGAACAGGTCGATGGCGATCTCCTCCGGCGCCCAAAACACGACGGGCGGAGCGACCTCCAGAGCCGGGAGCATCACCTGGGCGCTGCCCCAGATGGCTGCGCCGTGGGCCGCGGTCGCTGAGCGAGCAGACATCCCGGTGGCGGCCAGCAGTCCTCTGACTACTCCCCAGCCGGTGCCGTAGCCCCAGTGGGACAGGTCGTTGAAGCGCGCCGCCGCAACATCGTCCTCAAACGATGCGATTCCCAGAACCTTGGTCGTCGCGCGCGCTGGCGCAGAGCTCGGCGCCCGGCCTCGCAGCCTCGCCTCGAGCGTGCTCGAAACGGTCATCGCAGCCGTGCCGGCGAAGCCTGCGACCAGGCCCTTGCCGATGCTGCCGGCGAGCTTGCCCGCAACCTTCATGACGCCACCTGCGGCTCGTCGTTGGCGCCCTGCTCGGCTTGGGCTTTCGCCGAGGCCCTCGCGTCGAGCCGCTCCAGCAGGTGGTCGCCGACCCTCAGCGCGTTCGCCATTGCCGTGAGCGCTGGGTTGACGGCGCTTGAGGACGGAAAGAAGCTCGTGTCGACGACATAAAGGTTGTCGATGTCGTGGGCCTTGCAGTGAACATCGAGCACGGAGTCAGCCGGATCGGCCCCGAAGCGAGCGGTCCCGCAGGCATGCGCGATGCCGGCGAGCGGGATCTGCTGGTCAAGGACCGAGAAGCGCGGGATCGCCGTCGTGTGGCAGCCCAGCGGCCCGAGCAGATCCTTGAGCTTGCCCAGCAGCCGCCTGTGCGGCTCCTGGTTGATATAGGTCTTCGCGAGATGTATTCGTCCCTCGGCGTCCACCGTGACGCGGTTCTCCGGCTGGGGCAGG
Source organism: uncultured Solirubrobacteraceae bacterium (assembly GCA_963717415.1). Lineage (GTDB taxonomy): Bacteria > Actinomycetota > Thermoleophilia > Solirubrobacterales > Solirubrobacteraceae > Palsa-744. The sequence goes on from OY970331.1 coordinate 805,312, forward strand.
TCCTCGGTGGTCAGCCAGAAGTCGATCGCGTGGCGGGCGAGGTAGTCCAGCGCCAACGGGGGTGCGAACCACGGCGCCCCCGCGCGCAGGATGTTGCGATCTGACTTGGCGAGCATCTGGATGTGCCCGAGCGGTAAGTCTGAGTCAGGCGCGTCCCAGTAGTAGTCGTTGACCCCAAGCGTCTTTTGGAAGGTGGTCGGGTTGGTCGTCTGTGAGACTGCCACCACACCGGAGTTGATGTGCGCCATGTAGTTGCGTCCCACCTGGTCTGAGGAGTTGGCAAGACCCTTAGGGTGCTCCTCTGAGGCCGAGCGCAGCAAGAGCGCCGCCGAGTTGATCGCCCCGCACGAGGACACCACCACATCGGCGCTGAACTCCTCGTGCGAGCCCCCGCGGTTCACGAGAACCTTTGTCACCGTCCGTCCGGAGGAGTCGGTCTCCAACCGTTCGACCTTGGCGTGAGTCAGAAGAGTGAGATTCTCGTTGGCTCTGAGCGCCGGGCGCACGCAGCGGACATGGGCGTCTGACTTACCGTCGGTGAGGCAGGGGAAGCCATCGAAGCGCGCACAGCGCACGCAGTGCCCGGCCTCGGGGTCGCGCTCGTCGAGATCGATGCCGAGCGGCAGGTGAAACGGGTGCAGGCCGGTCCGCCCGAGGTCGTCGGCGAGCTGTTCGATACGCGGCTCGTGCGTGACCGCCACATGGGGGAACGGACCCGAGCGTGGAGGCTCAGTGTGATCCTCCCCCGCCTGACCGTGCACGAGATACACCTGCTCGGCCTCGGCGTAATACGGCTCGAAGTCCGCGTAGGACAGGGGCCACGACGGCGAGATGCCGCCGTAGTGGTGTACCTCGCCGAAGTCGCGCTCGCGAAGCCGGAACAGAACCGCGCCGTAGACCTTCGTGTTGCCGCCCACGTAATACTGGGCGTGAGGGGTAAACAGCTCGCCATGCTTGTCGATCCACATCTCGCGCGAGACGTACCGATTCTTGACAAAGACCTCTCTGGAGTCCCAGTTCTGCGGCTCGCGAGGCAGGTAGCCACCGCGCTCGAGCAGCAGGATCCGCTTCCCGCTCGGTGCCAGCTTGTGTGCCAGCGTGCCGCCACCCGCGCCCGAGCCGATGATGATCACGTCGTAGTGCTCAGGCATAGCTCGATCTCCGATCAGACCAGGGCGATGGGTGAAGTCCACGCGCCGCTCGCGCCGCGCAGCTTCGGATGGGTGAGGATCAGCGCGAACTGCTTGTGGCCGTCTGCGGCCAGCACACCCGTGTCGAGGTTCTCGACGACGAACACGCCGTGGTGGACGTTGAGAATCTGGGGAACCTCAAACGGGCAGTCCGGGTTCTCCGCGGGCACCGGCCCGTAGCTCCACGTGTCGCAGCCGGTCAGCGCGACGCCGTGTGAGACCAGCCAGTTGGCTACCTCGCAGCCCGGACCGGGCTCACCCTCAAGGTAGGCGTCCGGGTTCTCCCAGTGCGCTCCCCAACCGGAGTGAAAGAGCACCGCGTCTCCGGGCTCGGCGGCGACACCGGCTCGTTCGATGTCCTCGACAGTGATCACCTCGCCGCGCTCCAGGCGCTCGACGCCACGCACTGCAGGCACGTTGACGAGCCAGCCTCGCGTGACGATCTGGGGGATCGTCTCTGCGCCGAGGCGCTTGACGCCCGCGGGGCCAGCCAGATCACGAACTGTCAAGCCGTTGTAGCCACGGCCGCCGATCTGTAGGTGGCTCAGGGCGTCGATATGCGTGCCCACCTGCATGGTCCCCGCCACCTGCTCGATAATCCAGTTGACGTCGTTCTCGCCGAGCCCGCCGTCGGGGTTGGCGTGGTGCGCCGTCGTCACGAGGGTCTGGCGGAAGTAGCGTCCACCGAAAACGGGTATGCGCTCGTCGAGCGTGTGCCCCAGGTCATAAAGACGGCCCTCCCGCACGAGCGCCATCGCGTCTCGACGCTTCGCGTCGTCCACGTGGTTCAGCATGCCGACTTGATCCTCGGCGCCAAACGGAGACGGCCACCACTGATCCTCCGATTGGGAGGCGGCCGGTCGGGACTGGGGATCGCTGGGAGCGCTCACTCTGAGGACCAGGGCTCGCGGAAGCTCGGGAACAGCGTCAGACCGCCATCGACGAAGATCGTCTGACCGGTGATGTAGGCGGCGTCGTCGCTGGCAAGAAAGCACGCGACACCGCCCATCTCATCGGCAGTCCCGGCGCGCGCCATGGGAATGTGGCTCTCCACCTGCTCCTTCTTGACAGGATCCTCGATCCACGCCTGGTTGATGGGGGTGATCGTCGCGCCTGGGCCGATGGCATTGACACGTATGCCCTTACCGGCATACTCAAGCGCCAGCGTGCGGGTAAGGTTCTGCATCCCGCCCTTGCTGACCGAGTAGCCGAGATAATCGGGCTTGGGGATCAGCTGATGGACGCTCGACACGTTGATGATCGCTCCCGGCTTGTCGGCTGCGATGAAGTGGCGTATCGCCTCACGCGCGCAGAGAAACGCGCCCCGTAGGTTGACGGCCAGCACCTTGTCGAAGTCCGCGCTCGAGAGCTCCTCGCTCGGACGGGAGATCTGGATGCCCGCGTTGTTGATCAGGACGTCCACGCCGCCGAGCTCCGCGACGGCATGCCCGATCATGCTCACGACATCCTCCTCGATTGAGACGTCGCCGTGCACGAGCACGTCACGGACGCCCTGCTGCTGGACGCGCCCGACGCATGTATGGACCTGCGCCTCGGTGCCGGCGGCCTCGTTCGGTTCGCGCAGGTAGTTGATGGCGACGTTGGCGCCGTACTGCGCGAACCGGACAGCGATTGCCTGCCCGATGCCCGAGGTGCCACCCGTTACGAGGACATTCTTGCCCTTGAGCCCTCGCATGCCCTCCGAAGAGGACGTGTCGGCGACTGAGTCCGGCATGGGCAGCTCCCTCCTAGTTTCGGTAGTTCGGCCGTCTCGACGGCCTCGTGGGCAGTCTGTCTCGCGAGGGACCGGCTGCGTTACAGTCCCCATTCGCCTGCAGATCGCACGTCAATTGGCGCGTCATTCGGCTTGGCCGCCGCCTCTTGGACGACCCCCGCGATCTGGCGCCATCCTGATGGCGTTCACCGTGTTCGATGGGTTTTGGCTAGCTTCGCCGCACCCAGCGAGTTCAGCGGTCGAGCGAGGCGTCAGAAAGACGGGCCGCTCGACGCGCTTCCACTCGCCTTCCGCTGGCGCTCAAGAGCCAGCGCCCGCCGCAAACCGCCCTGGGCTCCGGCACATCGCCTTCACCGTCGACGATGTGCGCGGCGTCGTCGATCGCGTGCGGGAGGCCGGCTGGACACGGTCGGGGAGATCGTCGACTACGAGAATGTTTACCTCCTCTGCTACGTCCGCGGACCCGAAGGCCTGATCGTCGAGCTCGCCGAGCGGCTCGACGGCGCGCCCGCTGACGGCCAGTCTTTTGAAGGAACTCTGAGGAAGGATCGAGGAGCGCTCGTTGCGGGCATGTCCCAACCGCCAACGAGCACCCTGCTTCTGGCGAGGAGCAGGTGCTCGGCAGCGGGGCGCATGAGACCCGCATTCGTGCTCGCGCGGCTGTTGAACAGGTTACCGCTGAGGTTTGCCGTCCGGAGAGGGGGCTGTCCCACTGTCCCTCTCGGGGCGTGCGGCTATCCCTGATCGTCATTTGCCAGTGTGCGGTGGCGCGGCGGGTAGTTGCACGGCGACGCGAAGCCCGCCAGCGGCCCGGGGGGCAAGGGTGAGGCTGCCGTCGTGTGCTTGGGCGATGCTCTCGACGATTGCCAGCCCGAGGCCGACGCCTGCGTGGTCGGCGCGGACGCGTTCGTCGCCGCGAAGAAATGGCTCGGCAAGCGTGGAGACGATCTGGGGCGCGAGCGTCTCGCCGGTGTTCTCGACCGTGAGCTCCACGACGTCGGGGCGAGCGCTGGTCGAGACCCAGACGGTGCCTTGGTCCGGCAGGTTGTGGACGATCGCATTGTGAACGAGGTTCGTGGTCAACTGCAGCAGGAGGGCGCGCGAGCCGACGGTGGGCGTCGTCTCGACGGAGGTCGCGATGGTGATGCCGCGCTCCTCTGCCAGGGGGAGGAGCGTTTCGGTGGCCTCTTCCGCCATGAGGGACAGGTCGACGTCCTCTCGGGTAAAGGAACGCTGGTTGCCGCGGCTGAGTAGGAGCAGTGCCTCGGTGAGGTCGATCGCCCGGGTGTTGACGGCGTAGAGGCGCTCGACGAGTTCGCCCTCGTCGCGGTTCGGATCGTTGCGGGCCACGTCGAGGAGGGTCTGCGTGACCGCCAACGGGGTGCGCAGCTCGTGGGAGGCGTTGGCGGCGAACCTCTGCTGTTCGGCGACGTGTGCCTGGAGCCGCGCGAGGAGGCCGTCGATGGTGTCGGCGAGATCCTTCAGCTCGTCGCGGGGCCCTGCGAGCGCAAGGCGCTCGTTCAAGTTGCGCTCGGAGATCTGTCGGGTGGTCGCCGTCATCGCGCGCAGCGGGCGCAGGACGCGACCCGCGATCAGCCAACCGAGGGCGATCGAGACCGCGGTCATGATCGCCAGCACGATCACGGACCGGAGGAGCCCGTGGTGGAGTGCGTCGGTCGAATGGCGGACGAGTTCGGCGTATCTAAGTTCGGTGGCAGCGTCCCGGGCGACCGCCCGATGCGTAGGCCCGTTCGGGACGAGCACGTTGACCCGGGACGCGCGTCGGAAGATCAGGTAGGTGATCGCGAGCAGCGCCACCCCGGAAATGAAAAAGAGGCCGCCGTAGAGCAGGGTCAGGCGCAGACGGACGGTCCGCGAGGGCAGGTGGAGCCACCGCTGAGGGGCGAGACCGGCGAGCGAGGGGCGGGGCATCCTCAGGGCGGGGGCTCTATCCACGATGCCCTCCTTCGGACCCCGTGTGTGGCTGAGTGTCAATGCGGTACCCGGCGCCGGCCACGGTGGCGATGATCGACGGCTCGCCGAGCCGTTTGCGCAGCGCCGAGACCGTGATGCGCACGGCGTTGGTGAACGGGTCGGCGTGCTCATCCCACGCCCGTTCCAGAAGTTCCTCGGCACTGACGACACCCCCTTCGGCGGCGACGAGAACTTCGAGCACGGCGAACTGCTTGCGGGTGAGCGCGACGTAGCGGCCGTCGCGGTAGACCTCGCGGCGGAACGGATCCAGACGCAGACCTGCGATCTCTCGCACGGGTGGCCTGCTGTGGGCGCGCCTGCGGTCGAGCCCTCTGAGACGGAGCACGAGCTCCTGGAGCTCGAAGGGCTTCGTGAGGTAATCGTCGGCGCCGAGCTCGAACCCAGAGGCCTTGTCGTCGAGCCGGTCGGCGGCGGTGAGCATGAGGATCGGTATGCTGCCGCCTGAGGCGACGACGCGTTTCGCGATCTCGTCGCCGGAGGGACCGGGGATGTCGCGGTCGAGGACGGCGATGTCGTAGGCGTTGATGCTCAGCAGCTCCAGAGCGGTGTCACCGTCACCGGCGATGTCTGCCGCGATCGCCTCCAAGCGTAGGCCATCGCGGATCGCTTCCGCCATATAGGGCTCGTCCTCGACGATCAGCACGCGCATGCCCTCGATGTTCGCACCCGGAACATATCGTCGGCATATCGAAAACCTCATACGTGCTGGCAACACCGCGCTGCCTTGAATGGAGGCGTGATCTACAGCCAACCAGCAAGGAGAGCACGTGATTAGAAGCCGATCGCCGCTGGCCGTCCTTTCCCTGATCGCCGTGGTCGCCTTGATTAGCGCGTGCGGCTCGAGCGCACCTGTCGGCAGCATCACGGGCAGCGGCGGCGCCACCAACACCGCCGCCAATGCTCAGAAGGGGGTGAAGTTCGCCGAGTGCATGCGCAGCAACGGGGTCAGCGAGTTCCCGGACCCAGGCGCGTCGGGCAGCTTCACCATCGATGAGGTGGTGAACGGTTCGTCGCTGGACCCGAACGCCCCAGCGTTCAAGCAGGCCATCAGCGCGTGTAAGAGCCTGGAGCCGGCGGGGTTCGAGGGCGGCGCACGGAGCACCCAACAGCAGTCGGCGGCGCTCAAGTTCGCCCAGTGCATCCGCGAGAACGGCGTGACGGACTTCCCGGACCCTGTCCGAAATGGGCCCCTCGTCGACACCCGTCGGATCCCATCCGCCGCAGAACCCGGGGGGATGAGCATTCTCCATGCCGCGATGCAGAAGTGCAGCGATGTGGCAGCCGCGGCGGGAGTCACGAGGTGAGGCCGAAGACGTGGGTGCTGGCCGCAGCAGCCGTCGTGATTGTCCTGGCCGCCACCGGCGGCGTGGTCGTCATGTCCACGCCGAAGCAACAGGCCCTGGCCGCCCAGCAGGCGCGGGTGGGCACCGCGCAGGTGGAAGGGAGGACGCTCTCGGCGATGGTCTCCCAGGCGGGGACGCTGACCTATCGGGCGCGATCGGACGGCTCGCCGTACTCCGTGATCAACCAGGCCCACGGGATATACACCAAGCTGCCCGTGGCCGGGCAGGTGATCTCGCAGGGTCACGTGCTCTACCGGGTGGACGACAGTCCGGTGGTGCTGCTGTATGGCTCGACACCCGTATACCGGACTCTGTCGGCCGGGGGGAGTGGCCCCGACGTTGCCGAGCTCAACGCGGATCTGGTCGAGCTCGGCTATGCCACCCGAGCTCAGCTCAGCCCAAACTCCGCCTCCTTCGGGCCGGCCACGACCGCGGCCGTGATGAAGGTGCAGGCCGCCCTGGGGGTCACCCAGAACGGCACGCTGACTCTCGGCCAGGCGGTGTTCCAACCCACCGCCGTACGGGTGACGAGCGTGTCAGCCCAGCTCGGCGGCGGCGCCCAGGCCGGCGAGACGGTGACGCAGGGCACCTCGACCGTTCGCCAGGTGCAGGTGGCGCTGCCCGCCTCGGAGCAGACCGCGATGGCGGTGGGGGACAAGGTGAGCATCACGCTGCCCAACAACCGAACCACCCCAGGTGTCGTCTCGTCGGTGGGGGCGGTCGCCACCTGCCCGTCGAGCTCGGGGCCGGGCGGGTCGGGGTCCAGCTCCGCCGCGCCGGGAACAGACAACTGCTCCTCAGGCAGCTCGGGGGGCAGCGCGCCGACCATCACCGTGGGCGTCACCCCGTCTGACGCGGCCGCCACGGGCACATGGGACGAGGCGCCGGTGCAGGTCAGTATCACCACCGCCAGCGTGCCCAACGCGCTGGTGGTGCCGGTCACCGCGCTGCTGGCCCAGTCCGGGGGGAGCTACGCCGTCGAGGTGCTCAGCGCAAGCGCGCGCAACCATCTCGTGCCGGTCTCGCTCGGACTGTTCGACGACGCCGAGGGCCTGGTGCAGGTCACCGCGTCGGGGCTCGCCGCCGGCCAAGAGGTCGTGGTCCCGACGACATGACCCACACCCCGCCCGACAATAAGGCGGTCGCCGCCGGCAACGGCTTCGCGATCGGCGGTCCAGGGGTGCCGGTGCTCGACGTCGACGACGTGACCAAGAGCTATCCTGGCGAGCCCCCCGTCCAGGCTCTGCGCGCGGTGAACCTCACGATCGGCCAGGGGGAGCTGGTCGGGATCGTCGGCCCGTCGGGGTCGGGCAAGACCACTCTGCTGCAGCTGATGGGGACCCTCGACCGGCCCACCAGCGGCCGCGTGCGGATCACCGAGCTCGACGTGGCAACGATGGCCGACGAGGACGTGGCCTACCTGCGGGCCACCCGGATCGGGTTCATCTTCCAGCAGTACTTCCTGGCCGAGCACGCGACAGTGTTGGACAACGTGGCCGACGGGCTCCTCTACGCCGGCATCCCCCTCAAGCAGCGCCGCCAGCAGGCCGTCGACGCCCTGGAGCTGGTCGGGCTGGCCGAGCGCCCCAGTGCCCGTCCCACCCAGCTCTCCGGGGGGCAACGCCAACGGGTTGCGATCGCCCGGGCCCTGGTCGGCCAGCCCGCCATCGTGCTCGCTGACGAGCCGACCGGGAACCTCGACCAGGCGACCGGGCAGTCCATCCTGGCCCTGATCCACCAGCTCCACCAGGCCGGCTCGACGATCGTGGTCATCACCCACGACCACGCCATCGCCGAGCGGATGCCCCGCAAAGTCGAGATCCTCGACGGCCACATCGTCGCCGACACCGGCCCCGCCGTAGGCAACGACCCCCGCCTGCGCCCTCTCGCCGGGCGGCCCAGCCACCACCCACAGCACACGGCATCCGGGACGCCCGGCCGGGAGGAGCCGTCATGACCGCCACCGCCACCCTGACCCGGAGACGGCTACCTCTCTCCGACCTGACCCGGCTCTCCACCGTCGGACTGCGCACCCGAAAGCTGCGCGCCGGACTGTCCGCGCTCGGTATCGCCATCGGCGTAGCCGCCATCGTCGCCGTGCTCGGCCTGTCCGCCTCCTCCCAGGCCGGCCTGCTGGCCGAGATCAACCAGCTCGGTACCAACCTGCTCACCGTCAGCAACGGGCAGACCCTCACCGGCGGCACCGCCGAGCTGCCGACCACGGCGCCGGGCATGATCGGCCGCGTCAGCGGTGTGCAGCAGGTGCAGAGCACCGGGGCGCTCAGCGGCACCAACGCCTTCCGCACCCCCTACATCCCCTCGGTCGATACCAATGGCCTCACCGTCCAAGCGGCATCCCTCGACCTCCTCCCGGTCCTCGCCACCACCGTCGCCCAAGGCCACTACCTCAACGCTGCCACCGCCCAAGAGCCCGTCGCCGTTCTCGGAGCCGCCAGCGCCCAGCTGCTCGGCATCGACCGCATCTACCCCGCCGAGCGGATCTGGCTCGGCGGCCAATGGTTCTACCTCGCCGGCATCCTCAAACCGGCCGTGCTCGCCTCCGCTATCGACACCTCCGTCCTGGTCGGCTACCCGGCGGCAGAGAAATACCTGGGCTTCGACGGGCATCCCTCCACCATCTACCTCCGCGCCGAAACCGAACGGGTGAACGCGGTCGACAACCTTCTCGCCGCCACCGCCAACCCTGAGAGCCCTAGCGAAGTCAACGTCAGCCAACCCTCCGACGCCCTCGTTGCCCAAGCCGACGCCAAGGGCGCGCTGAACGGCCTGTTCCTCGGCCTCGGCGCTGTCGCCCTCCTCGTAGGCGCGGTCGGGGTCGCGAACATCATGATCATCAGCGTCTTGGAGCGCCGCTCCGAGATCGGCCTCAGACGGGCGCTCGGTGCGACCCGCGGACAAATCCGCGGACAGTTCCTTTCAGAGGCGATCCTGCTCGGTCTGCTCGGCGGAGCCGTCGGAGTCGCCCTCGGCGCCGCGTGTACCGCCGTCTATGCCCACACCAAAGGTTGGGCCATCGTCATCCCCACCGAAGCCTGGGCCGGCGGCATCGGCGCGTCCCTCATCATCGGCGCGGTCGCCGGGCTCATCCCCGCCTTACGTGCCGCCCGCCTCTCACCCACCCAAGCCCTGTGGTCCATCTAACCCACTGGGTCCCCCGCACGCCCACGAGACCTGTGACCAGCCGTCGGCGCGCACCTCCCGCATGGCGGATCACATCTGTTGCGCGGAGGCAGGATCCAAGCGGCGCCTTTTCCTGAGTCGAGCTTGTCGTCGAGGTCCTGGTAGACCGCGAGCAGCAACCCACCCGGGCCCTCCGTGTCCAGCAACCTCCACACGGCGGCCTCGCCGGCGGCCTTGGGCAGCGCCGGGTACTGCATCGACACCGAGGCGCTCCTCCTTTCGTCTTCCGGCGCATGTCTCGGCCGCTGCACCGATAGACTTCCCTTGCGCGGACACCAGGTGCCCGACTCCTATTGCAGGCGCCGGAGTGTCGCGTCAATCTCGGCGGTGAGGAGGTAGAGGTCGAGTTGGTCGGGCTCGTCCGGATCGAACGGGTGGAACCCGAGTCGTTCCCACCAAGTGCGAGCGCTTTGGGTGAGCGCTGTCACGACGACCGCTCGGCACGCCGCCTTCTCGTTGAGCTCTACGGCGGTGGCGAGCACGTGGCCCGCGAGGGCGGTCCCTACCCCCAGGCGCGAGTGTCGGTGATCGACTGCGAGCCTGCCCAGCAGCAACGCCGGGACGGGATCAGGCGCACCCTTGGCGACCACCTCCGGTGCTGCTGAGCGATCGATACCCGTCATCGCGACGCTCGCGTATGCCACAACGACGTCGTTGGGGTCGGCGATCACCCAGGTTGCGGCGGTGTCGCGGCGCCGGTTCTGGCCGGCGTATTGGCGCAACCACTCGTCAAGCACGGGCTCGCCGCTGTCGAACTGCTCGCGGTGGTGGCGGCGCGGATCAAGCAGCGCCGGGCGGCGGAGCTCAGTCAAGCCAGCTGAACTTACGCTTGCGGCGGAGCGCCTTGGCGAGGCGGTCGTTGACCTCCGCGGGCCGTTCGAGTGCCTCGGTGAACGCGGCCGATGCCTGAGCTGAGAGCCGAATGCTCGAGCGCTCGGCCAGGACCTCCTGAGCCTTGGATGCCGCGGCCTGGACCACGAACGCCGACACGTTCAGATGGGATGCGGCGGCCGCTCGTTCAAGAACGACCTTGTCGGCAGGGCCGACCCTGATCTGGAGCCGCTCTTCCTTCGTGGTTGACATGTACTTACAATGGCAGTACAGCAGCGGATTGTCAAGCCATCCAACCCAAGGGAGGTTTCATGCAATCCGTTGTGCTCGATCTCGCCGGCCACCGGCGCTCGCCAGCGACGCTGCCGGGCTATCACTGCGGTCGCCCACCGCGCAACAAGGGCGAGCGCTATCCCGCCGATCCGCCGACGGTGGAGGAGATCGTCGCCGTGATGCGCACCGTCGGTGACCGCGCCGACGCTCACCGGCTCCGCGCGCTGATTGTGCTGCTCTGGCGAGCCGGTCTGCGGATCAGCGAGGCGCTCGCGCTCCAGGAGAGCGACCTGGACCGCTCCCGCGGCGCGATCCTCGTTCGACGTGGGAAGGGAGGCAAGCGCCGCGAGGTCGGAATGGATCGATGGGCGTGGGACCGGCTCGAGCCCTGGCTCGAGATCCGCCGCCAACTTCCGCTCGGGGCGTTGCTGTGCGTGATTCACGGTCCGACCGCGGGCCGTCGCTGGGAGGCCTCCGCCGCGCGCAAGCAGCTTCACCATGCGGCCGCCCTCGCGGGTGTGAGACGACGGTTCGCGCCGCACCAGCTGCGACACGCTCACGCAGTCGAGATGGCGCACGAAGGCGTCCCGCTCGTCGTGATCCAGCGGCAACTCGGGCACACCAACCTGGGCATCACGAGCGTCTACCTCCAGGGCATCGACAGCAGCGAGATCATCGACACGGTCCATGGACGGCCGTCGCCGACGATCTCCGCGAGCGCCGGCCTCCAGATCAGGCGGTAGAGCGGTTCGGAAACGGGGTCGGCCGGCACGCGCCGGCCGACCCGCCAAACCCTCAGCTGGCGATTTGCGGACTCGCGGTGGGCCGGCGTGCGGACCTGCTTTCACCTCCAGAGGGCCCTCCCACCACTTGCGTCGTCGTACCCGCTCAGCGCGGAAGGCACGACCACGCAGAGGTTGCAGGTTCGAAACCCGCCGCGCCCACCACGGGGCAACCTACTGCCGCTCGACGAGCGCTTTGAAGTTGATCAGAGCTTCTTCGAGACTCTTGCCATTCATGCGCTTAACGATCAGCGCGTCAGCGACCTTGCCGAACACACCACCCGGCAGCGCGTAGTCGAACGTCGTGGTCAGCCGTGTTCCATCGCCTTCCGGGGTGAGCTCCCAGCGAGCTCGCCCCGACAACATGCCCTCCATTTGAAGGAGCTGCAGCTTGCCCGGCTGGTACTCGAGAACCGTCTCGGTGATCGACATGGACATGCCCGCCGACTTCACCTTGAAGGCGACCTTGCCTCCTTCGTCGGGGAAGGGGGCGACGATGTCGATCTTCGTCATACCCGGATACCAGTCCGGCCAGCGACTGGCATCGCTCAAGAGCGTCATGGTCTCCTGTGGCGAGGCCTTGATTTGGACATTGCGTTGCACCATCGCCATCGTGGATCTCCCGCTCTCTCGTATGTTGTCCCCTCCGTGACGCGGCTGGCCAATCGGCTGCGGCCGCACCGGACAGGACCATAGACGAGTAACGGTGCTCTCGACAGATCGCGCCTGTCTCCGAGAGCAGTAGCGCGACGGCACCGTTCGCGTCGCTGGGAGAGAGCCGGACCTGCCTTCAGATCACGACGGGTCTCTGTGGCCAGGCTGACGCACCCGCCTTGCGCGGAACTCGAGCACGCGGCCTCTGCGTTGCAAGCTCGCTGCTGATGATTGAGCCGAAGAGCTTCGGCGATTAGCCGTCGAGCAGGCTGAGGTGGAGCCGGGACAGCCGCTCCGGGTCGACGAGGAAGTCGAGCTCGACGATCTTCCCGTCCTTGACTGTGAACGCGCCCACCGAGAAGAGCTTGCCGTCGCGCTCCGAGACCAGGCCGGCGGCGCCGTTGACGAGCGCCCGCCGGATGGTGAGGCCGGCTTGCGACCACATGGTCGCCCGGCCTGCGACTGCCTCCGCGCCTTGCACGTGGTGCGAGAGGCCGGTCGTCCCCGCGTCGGCCCTCAGCACGACGTCGGGGTCGAGCACAGCGACAAGCGCCTCGAAGTCCCCGTCGCGCGCCGCGGCCAAGAACGCGTCCACCGCCTTCCACTGCGTATCGAGATCGGCGTCGGGGACCGGGGTGGTGCCGCGCACGCGCCGGCGGGCCCGGCTGGCCAGCTGTCGGGTAGCCTCGGGAGAGCTCTCGAGGATCGGGGCGATCTGCTCGAACGGCACGGCGAACATGTCGTGCAGGACGAACGCGAGCCGCTCTGCCGGGCTGAGCGTCTCCAACACCACGAGGAGCGCCAGGCCGACCGAGTCGGCCAGCAGCGTCTCGTGCTCGGGGTCGGTGCCGTCGGCAGTGTCGACGACCGGATCGGGGACGTGCACGTCCAGCGTCTGCTCGCGGCGCGTGTTGCGCGAGCGCAGGATGTTCAGCGCGACGCGGGCGACGATCGTGGTGAGCCAGGCGGCGAGGTTCTCGACCTCGCCGGTGTCGGCGCGGCTGACGCGAAGCCAAGCGTCCTGCACGGCGTCGTCCGCCTCGCTCAGGGATCCCAGCATCCGGTAGGCGACCGCCCGCAGGCGAGACCGCTGCTCCTCGAAGCGCTCTGCGAGCCACTGCTGATCGGTCATGTCACATTCCTCCGTCATCGCGTGTCAATGGGATAGACCCGCGGGAACCGGCTGATGTGACCGCGGCACGACTGGAGGACCACATCATGCAACCACGAATCGAGAATCCCGCGATGTCCGTGCCCGGCGCGATGGAGGCGCTGCAGAAGCTCGGCGCCGCCGCACGGAGAGCCGGCGTGCCCGCCACCACGCTGTATCTGATCGAGGTGCGCGCCAGCCAGATCAACGGCTGCAGCGTGTGCCTAGATATGCATTCGCGCGAGCTGAAGGCGCTGGGCGAGCCCGACGAGCGCGTCTTCATGGTTGGCGCTTGGCGGGAGGCTCCGTACTTCAGCGACGCCGAGCGCGCCGCCCTGGCGCTGACCGAGGCCGCCACCCGGCTCGCCGACAACTCGAATCCCATCCCCGACAAGGTGTGGGAGGAGGCAGCCCGCCACTACAACGAGTCGCAGCTGGCCGGGCTGGTGCTCGCGATCGCGGGGATCAACGCCTGGAACCGGATCAACGCCGCCACCCGCCAGATTACCGGCGAGTGGGTTGACCGGTGGGTCAGCCACGCCGAGCCGGCCGGACAGGCCGCCTGACGAGCGCGACAACCTGAGTAATCGAGCAGACGGAGCGGACGCGTCTCATGGCACTGCTCCGCCCTGCTCTTTTCTCAGCACGGGCATCCCAGCGGAGCCCACCGCTGAACCTGCGACGCGCGGACAGCAGGGAAGCGGCCGGAGTGGGCGTCGCGACTGGCGGTCGTGAGCCCGCGCGTGGCGAATACCAGGGGCCGGCTCGGGCTCGCTCGTGAGGCAGCTGCTTCGCCAAGGGCGCCGGTACCGGCGCCGCCGGTGCGCCACGGCGATAAAGAGGAGACCGTTTGACTCAGTTCGGAAATGCGTGTTTACTAACTATGTATGGCGCGTCCACGAGAACACACTGACGATCAACTACTCGAGCTGGTGGGCGCCGCCCTCAGTCGAAGGACCGCTCTCAGCCGGTGGTCACTCGCGGAAGTGGCCACCGAGGTCGGGGTCGCGCCAGCGACCCTCGTTAAGCGGTTCGGAGGGCGCCACGGACTGCTTGTGGCGCTCAGTCGTCGGTGGATCGGGTCGATTCCCGCGGCATCGGTCGGTACCGGCGCGCTCGACGACCTGACCAGATGGGTGGCCGAGATCAGTCCGCGCGCCGAAGACCGCGCCGCCGCCGTGGTCGGGATGGGGTTTCTGATGGAGGACATCCTTGACGACGAGCTAGCTGGGCTACTGATAGAGGGTTGGACGAAACACGTCGACTCCCTCGCCACCTTGCTCGGCGAAGCGCGACTTACCCGTCTCGGAGACCCGCGTGAGTGCGCCCAGCTGCTGTTCGACGCCATCAATGGCTGTGCGCTCAGAGCTGCCGCCGGCGACCCGAACCCGCCCGACGCGCTCCAAATCACGCGATCCCTCGTGAGCCTGTGGACATGAACGCCGCCCGGACATGGCGCGGCCGTGTATTCATCGCAACCAGCCTCGACGGGTTCATTGCCCGCCCCGACTCCAACCTCGACTGGCTGACAGACCCCCCAACCGACATCGAGCACAACCACATCACGAGCGATCGCTCGGCGCTCGAGTGGAACACGTTCATCCCCTCGATCGACCACCTCGTAATGGGCCGTGCAACCTACGAGAAGGTCCGCACTTTCGACGTCTGGCCCTTCACCGATCAGCATGTCGTCGTGCTCAGCACCACCATGAGCACCGCTGCCGATCCGCGGATCACGATCGCACGCTCGATAGACGGCACCGCGAAGGTTCTTTCGCAACGGCAGGCCCGCAACGTCTACATCGACGGCGGCAAGACGGTTCAAGCGTTCCTAGCAGCCGACCTAGTCGACGAGATCACCATTGCGACTGCGCCCGTCCTGATCGGCGCCGGTATCCCCCTATTCGGCGCCCTCTCACACGACATCCGCCTTCGCCTCCGAGCTGCCCACGCCTCCCGCGCCGGGATGACGCACGCCACCTACGACATCGTTCGCTGATGACGCCAGGTTATCGAGAGGACCCGGTGCGAGTCCCGCTCAACGGGCAGGGCCCCCGATCTGCCGGCAACGACCCGCAACGCGGAAGACGCAGCCTGACCATCATTGCCTCAGATGGCAGATTCGTCGGCCGCTGATTTCGACGTGGCCAGGCTCACCCGGTGAGCGCGACGCGGGGGCGCGACTCGCTTCGACCTTAGACTCGCGATTTATGTCGTTGCACCTCTTCGCGGGTCTGCGCGTCCGGGACTTCCAAGCAGCTCGAACATGGTACGAGCTGCTGCTCGGCGAACCGACGTTCTTTCCTCACGCGACCGAGGCGGTGTGGACGCTTGCTGACGACCGGTCGGTTTATGTGGTGGAGCACCCGGAAGGCGCCGGAAACTCCGTGGTGACCATCTTCCTCGACGATCTCGATGCCGAGATAGCG
This sequence comes from uncultured Solirubrobacteraceae bacterium, assembly GCA_963717415.1. Classification (GTDB taxonomy): domain Bacteria; phylum Actinomycetota; class Thermoleophilia; order Solirubrobacterales; family Solirubrobacteraceae; genus Palsa-744. Next base: position 820,895 of record OY970331.1, read on the forward strand.
GCAATCGCTGGCCGCGGGCTCCAGCCCGACGAGCGCGAGACGTACTCAAACGGTGTCCGCAAGGTGATCTACCGCGACCCCGACGGCAACGAGCTGGGGTTCGGCGGCGCGCCTCTCGATACCGGTTCGCAGGCCTGACGCCGTTCTTGCCGGACGGCCGGTCCTGCATTGCTCGCGGCACGTGTCTCTCAAACGCACCGGCGACGGACCCCCTTAGCGCGGAAAGCAGGAGCGCACTGTGTAGCCTCTACAAGGAGGTCGCGTCCCAAAGCTGCTGTAAATTCACCGCGGCTCAGGCTCCCGGTGGTGCTCAGTCTATGCGGCGGTCACCTCCTCGGTCGCCTCCTCGGGAGTCGTTTGTTCATTGCCCTCGTATCTCATGCGCTTGAAACTCTGGCGCTCGAGCTGAGTGAACTTGATGCCGTTGGTGGCGTGGCCGATGTAGAGGTCAAGGACGGCCCAGACGAGCGTGAGGCAGCTCTCCTCGCCGGGGAACCGGCCGATCACCTTGGTGCGGCGCTTGACCTCGCCGAGGGATCGCTCGAGCAGGTTGGTTGATCTCCAGCGGCGACGGTGGCGTAGCGGGTAGCGCAGGTGCACGACGAGCGCGTCGAGGTCGTCGTTCAGGCACTTCGCGGCAGCGGTGTAGCCAGCCTTCTCGAGCTCACCGACCACGGCCCTGAGTTGTTGCCTGCCCTCGCCTTCGTTCATGGCCTCGTCAAGCGCCTGCCAGTAGACGCCTCGGACGCGCTCTCGCTCGCGCTCAGGCAGCTTCGCGAGCAGGTTGCGCACGCGGTGAACGGCGCAGTGCTGGCGGTCTGAGGCGGGCCAGCACTGCTCGACGGCCTTGATCAGCCCGGGAGCGCCGTCGGCGACGATCAGCATCGGTGCTCCCAGTCCGCGGGCGATGAGATCGCGCCCCAGGGCAAGCCAGTCCTCATGGGACTCGCGCATCCCCAGCATCACGCTCAACAGCACCCGCTCGCCCTCCTCGGTGAAGCCCCAGGCGACCAGCACGCCCTCCTTGGGCCCCTCACGCCGGACCGACAGGAAGACGGCGTCGAGGAACAGCGCCGCCAGGCGGACCTCGTAGAGGTCGCGGCGCTTGAACTGCTCAAAGCGCTCGGTGAGCTCTGAGCAGATCCGCGACGCTGTCGACTTCGAGAGCTTCCCCAACCCCGCCTGCTCGCACAGCGACTCGACGTCGCGCATCGACAGGCCTCGCACGAACGCGCCGATCACCATCGCCTTCAGCGGCTCAGTGCGCAAGAGCTTCGTGCCCCTGGGGAACAGCTTTGAGACGAACGGCTCGGCGGCTTCTCTGACCTGCGGGATCCCCACCTCGAGCTCGCCCTCGCCGGTCTGCACCTTCCTTGGGCGAAAGCCGTTGCGCAACCCTCCCTGATAGTTGCGAAGGCCTCGTTGATAATCGGGCCGGCGCTCATAGCGTGACCTGCCAAGCCAGGCGTCGAACTCGTCCTCCACAGCGCGCTGGATGATCAATCTGGCGCCGAGCTTCGCGAGTCCTGACAGCGACTCCCGTGGGTTCTCGCCAACTCCAACGGCGAGCAGCTCATCGATCTGGTCTTCTATCTCCGCCGACGGCGGTACGGTACGTCTCACGGCGTAGGCCTCCTTCTTCGTCTTTGCAGGACTTGAGGGAACCTACGCCGTCACGTTGACGGCTACCGGGGCTATTTACAGCAGTTACGAGACGCGACCCGGCGGGCTCAACAGTGCCGCGTCGGACGAGGTGCAGGCGCGCCGGCCGAGGGCCGACAGACGATCGCTTTCTCCGGGGCGAACCGGAAGTCTGGGCGCCGCTGGTGGGAGCAGCTCCCTGTCGTCCGTTGCCGGCGTCTGCTCGGCCGTAGGGCGGACGCTCGCTCGGCTCTCAAAGCCGGTAGCCAGAGGCGTGCGTGATACTGGGCTGTCTAGTGACCGAGGAGTCCACGACCCCCGACCGGGCGGAGCTCACGCGGCAGCTCGTCGCAGTCTGGGACGGGATGGTGTTGCGGCCCGAGGACAGGCCGTTTGAGAGCATCATCCGTGCGCGCATCGATCTCGTCGATCCGGATGGCGTCTATGAGAGTTCTGTCCTGCCCGACCAGGCCGGCGAGACCTATCGGGGTGTCGATGCCTGGACTCGGGCGGCTGAAACCTGGCTTGAGCCATGCGAGTGGATGGTGGTCGATCTCGAGCAGGTCCTCGACGCACCTGAAGACCGTGTTGTCTCCCTGCACCGCGTGCGGATGAAGATGCGACAAACCGGCCTCGAGTTCGAGATGGCGCTGGCATACGTCTACACGTTCGGGGACGGCACAGTTGTTCACACACGTGCCTTTGCGGACCATGCGCAAGCTCTCAAAGTCGCGGGGCTGGAGGAGTAGGCGCAGTCGCAGGCGCTTAGTAGGGGTTAGGTGCCAGCGTCCGGTGTGAGGCCGAGGTCCGCGAGTCCCCGACACGAGTGCTTCCGCGCGAGCTGTTTCACAAACCTCCGGCGGGCTCACTGGAGCCTTTCTAAGGGCGGGTTCGAAAAAGCGGCAAGTCGTCGCACGCCCGAGTCGCGCCCTGCCCAGCCTCGGCGCTGCCAGGCCCCTCAGCGACCGTCGCAGCGAGCGCAGCTCAGGTTTTCGCAGACCGCTTTGTGCAACAGCCTCGCGCGGATGCGAGCGTGCTGCCACGTCTCGGTCCGGCTTACGCTCAGGACGACGATCGAGCGCGCGGCGGGAGAGCCGGCTCACGCCTGCTCACGCGGCGGAGGGTGTCTAAGCAGGCGTGGCTGCACGTCGTGCACCGCGTGCGTCGTTCTGCGAGATCAGCGTTGCCCGCGCCGGGATCGCGGCGCTGGTAGAGCGGCGCCAACTATCCGCTGCGCGAATGGGAGGAGAACCCATGACCTTCTCGTCGATGCTCGATTCTGCCGGGCGCCGCCGCTCACCCGCGACACTTCCGGGCTTTCACGCCGGGCGTGCGCCCCGAAACAAGGGGATGCTCTATCCAGCCGATCCACCAACTGTTGAGGAGATCGTCTGCGTAATGCGCAGTGCCAGCGAGGACCCTCACGGCTGGCGGCTACGGGCGATGATCGTGATGCTCTGGCGCGGCGGGCTTCGCGTCCAGGAGGCGCTCGCGCTCAGCGAGCACGACCTCGACCCGCGGCGCGGATCCGTGCTCGTGCGTAGGGGAAGGGCGGGCGCCGGCGTGAGGTCGGGATGGATGCCTGGGCTTGGGAGAATCTGCGGCCATGGCTCGCGGGACGCCTCGAGCTCCCCGCGGGCCCGCTGTTCTGCGTGCCGACACGGGGTCGACCGTGGTCAGCTGCCGGCGTCCGCACCGAGTTTCGCCGGCATGCCGCCGAGGCGGGCGTCAGACGCCGCTTCGCGCCTCATCAGTTGCGCCAGTGCGCATGCCGTCGAGCTCGCCCGCGAGGGCGTGTCGGTGAACGTCATCCAGCGCCAACTCGGGCATGCGAACCTCGGTACCACGGGCATCTACCTGCAGGGGATCGACATCGAGGAGATCATCTCCACCGTGCATGCACGCCGGGCGCCAATGATGTCGGCGACGGCCGGACTTCAGCTCTGACAATCCGAATGCCCAGAGCGCGAGCGCCGACCCCGATGCTCGCGCCACGGGCGCCGACTGCCGCTCTGCTCCACCGAGCGGTCGTCGGAGCACCCAGATTCAAGACTCCTCGACACGGTCGCAGGTCGTCCATAGGAGTAGCTGGGAGCCCCGGCTCGTGCGCGCTCGCATTCGTATGAACCCGTCCGTCCTGGTCAGGCCTGGGCTTCGCTAGGACGCGGGGATGACCGGCGGGAACACCCAACTGCCATCGAGGATCTCGGACCGCGGTCGATACAAGCGGACCGTGTAGTTCCAGCCCTCCATGATCGGTAGACAGTTCGGTCGGTCGTCCCCGCAACCACCAAAGTGGACCGTGACCGAACCGTCGTCGTCGGCGACAGCAGTAATGTTATTGACGCTATATGCGTCGCGGTCGTTGGGCTCGAAAAATCCTTCGGCGTTGTACACCGAGATCGGCCAGAAGCCGTCCACGGGTACGTCGCGGACATTCAGCCGATATTCGGCGACCGGCAGACCAGGCTCGACGCCGACGTAGCGCGCCTCTCGTTCAGGGAGCCCTCCCCACCCCACGGCGGTGCCGATCAGGTGACGCACGGGGTCAACTTCCTCGCGCGAGCCGAATGCGTGGCTGAACTCCGTCAACCCGCGCCCGAGCTCCTGGAGCGCTCGTCGCGTCGCGTCGAGGCTTGCGCCATCAAAGTCGCCCGGGATGAAGGGCGCCTCCGAGGCCGCCTCTACCCGTAGCTGATCCTGCAGCGCAGCGACGGCCGCGAGATCGTCCGCGTCCTCCGGATCAGCGAGTATCCGTGCGCCGAGAGCGACGAACGGCGTTTCGAACTCCTCGACCGTGAGCCGGTGCGCGCCGGGATCATGCAGGATCCTGTTTATGTAGTGATCCTCGTTGACCACCATCACGGATAGGTAGCGATCGCCAGCATCAGGGAGCGCGATCGTCGCTCCACCTGAAATGTCGACGACCGCGATGCTGTAAAGCGTGTCGCGGTTCATCCGGATAACCGGCTGCGCGTCCAGCGGCGTGGGCAGTCGATTGTGCTTCCACGTGTTCACGCCGCCGGCCTCGGCCGCCAGTGCCCGGAACATCCGATGCGTCTCAGCTCGCACGAAGTTGTCCACGCTCACGTGACTCGCGCCCATAGCCGACCCTTTCCAAACGACCGCTTAGCTCGGCCCGACGCTACCACGCAGGCCAGCTCACCCGTCTCGGAACTGGCGCGGCAGACGCCTCCTTCCATGCGATGCGAGCGTACGCCCGTCATGCACCGACGCTTTCGAGTTGGACGATCTCCGAGCGTCTGCGCCGATGACACCCACACGCCTGCAACGCGCCGACAAAGCGATCGTCTCGCCGTCCTCAGCCCACGCGCCTGGTCGTCGTCCGGACCGGGCGTCTCGTCGCCAAACGGGACGTGATTGCTTTCACGCGAAGGGAGGCGCGCGGTTCGCCGGCGCAACGGGACGACCTGACCTCGTACTGCTGGTCGATCCGGAGCCGAAGCGGAAGCGATGCAATCGTCGCTGCGAGTCCGACGGTGACCCGAATCGGTTAGCGTCGCCGTGCACCGTAATGGGGTGGTAAGGAGGAGCGAGCATGGAATCCAAGGCGATCGACCCGGTCGACTTCCGCGAGGCGCAGCACAAGCACTGGGACTCTGCTGCGGTGGGATGGAAGGAGTGGAGCGAGTTCAATGACAGCGCAGACGGGCACATCAGCGAGCGGCTGGTGGAGCTCGCTGACGTGCAGTCGGGAAGCCGGGTTCTGGACGTCGCCGCCGGCTATGGCGAGCCGGCGCTCACCGCCGCGCGTAAGGCCGGCCCGGAGGGCCGCGTTGTGGCCACGGACATCTCCGCCGAGATGCTCGCGTTCGGGCGTGAACGCGCGGCGGCGGCCGGCTTGGGCAACGTCGAGTTCATGGAGTCGGACGCCTCCAGCCTCGATTTTCCGCACGCGAGCTTCGACGCCGCCGTCTCGCGCTGGGGAATCATCTTCGAGCCTGACGCGGAGGCCGCCGCGGGGCGCATCCGAGGCTTCCTCAAGCCGGGCGCGCGGATGGCGATCAGCTCGTGGGGCGAGCCCGATCAGGTCCCCTTCCTCTCGATTCCGATGAGGACGACGATGGAGCGGCTGGACGTGCCCCCGCCCCCGGCCGGAACGCCCGGGCCCCTCTCCCGGCCCACCCCCGCTGCCATCGGCGGGTTGCTCGAAGGAGGCGGGTTCTCGAAGGTCGCCGTGGAGCAGGACGAGGTCACCTTCGAGTTCGACTCCCCGGAGCACTTCACCGCCTACATCAGGGCGATCTCCGCCCCGATCCGGGCGATGATCGAGCAGTACGCAGGCGACGCCCAGGAAGAGGCCTGGGACGCGATCACGCAGGCCGCAGCGGATGCGGGGGGTGGCTCGAAGCCGCTGAGCTTCTCGAACGTGGTGCTGCTCGCCTCGGGAACCGCCTAGCGCCCGCCTCGCAAACTCGGGAGGCCGACCACGACGAGCCGGTCGGACGGGGCGCCTCCGATAGGTCGTAGGCGACATCCGCGCAGACCCGTCAGCGAGCCACACGACGTGGCTCAGCGGGCCTTACACGACGCCGCGTGCTGCCCAAGCCTGGGCGCGGAGCACAAACGGCGCCGCCGGCAGCGCGTCGCGGCAGCGTTCGCGCAGCTGCGCTTGTCTCCTCGCGTCAAGGGCAGCCGTGTAGCTGCCGGCCGGCCCCACGCCAAGGGTGAACGGCTCCCACCAATCGTCAAAGCTCGGATGCTCGACGCTGACTATCAGGGCTGACTCCTCGATCTCGCGCAAGCCGGCGGCGTCAAACAGCCGCGGAAGCTCGCCCTCGCGGGCACCGGCAAGCTGCGACTCATCCTCGACCTCGGGGTCGAGTTCGCGCGCCGCATCCCAGAACAGGCTGAGCGGGCCCTGACCGCCAGCGTGATCCCACACGCATGCCGCCACGACACCGCCTGGGCGAGTGACGCGCACCATTTCACTGAGCCCCTCCGCGGGATCTTGCATGAAGTGAACGACGAGTTGCGCGAGAACTCCGTCGAATGCCTGGTCCGCAAAAGGCAACTGCTCCGCCGAGCCAAGTCGCACGTCGACGCCGGGGTGACGGTCTCGGGCCGCCGAGACGAAGGTCGCGGAAGGATCAACAGCCGAAACGAAGTCCGCTCGCAACCGCCTTACCAGCTCGGTAGTGAGAGCGCCTGGACCGCAGCCGACGTCGAGCGCCCGCTGACCAGCCGCGATCGTCGCGAAATCGGCAAGCTGCGGGGCCAGCAGCACCGAGTAGCGGCCCATGAAGCGGTCGTACGCATCAGCCGCAGCGAGGAAGCTCACTGAGCGAATCTAGCGCTCGCCGTCGAGGCAGTGACGCGACTGTCGTAGTCGATTCCTTCGTACACGCCTCTGGCGGCGGCCATTGCCGTCTCCAACGTGACATCCTCGGTGCAGCAGGCGCGATAGCCCTCGATGTCCCTCGCGTTGATCGCCGCGATCGCACGCTCAACCAACCTCAGGTTCTCCTGGAACATCGCCTACTCCTCTAGTCCCGCTGCTTCAAGGGCCTCAACTGCATTGTTGAACCATGCAAAGCGGATGACCTTCCCATGGCGAAGGTCGAAGACATATCCTCGCTCGGCGTCGATGGGTATGTCGTTACCCTTGCTACGCGCCGCCACCCTTGCTCTGACCGCGACTCGGTCTCCGGTGTCGTAAGCCTGGATCGCAGACACCCGATAGTCGCCGTAGACGTTGAGCACCGCCTGAGCGGCAGCGGCGAACTCGTCGTAGCCGTGCCGGGTGCCAGGCTCGACCGCATATGGCGGGTTCACCCACTCGATATCCGGGTCCATCAGCTCCGGTACTACCCCGAAGCCATCTCGCTGCCAGGCCTCGTAGAGGCTCCGCACGATCTCCACGTTCGTAGCTCCTATGTCAAGCACCCCCCGGAAATTGCGGCATTGAGGGTAATGGGATCGGGGTCGACCGGTGGCATTGAGAGAAGGCGATGTATGCGTCGTGCGAGGTGACGCTTCAGGCAGCGTAGGGCCTCACGCTTGGTCTTGCCTTCGGCGCGCTTTCGTTCCAGGTAGGCCTTGGTCTGCGGATCGATCCGAGCCTTGGTGATCGCGATCATGTAGAGGGCACGGTTGAGCTGTCGGTCTCCGCCGCGGTGAAGGCGATGACGAACGACTCGTCCCGAGGAGGCCGGAATCGGTGCCACGCCGGCTTGACGAGCAAAGTGCGCGTCGGTGGGGAAGCGCTCGGCGCCGGCGGTGCGGCCGATCAACGTAGCCGCCGTCAGCGTGCCGCAGCCCTGCTCGGCCAACAGCGCCGGGCGGTGGGCCTGCACGAGTCGATGGAGCTCGCGCTCGAGCTGGTTGGACTGACGGGTAAGTGTGCGAATGCGACGCAGCTGTTCGCTCGCCACACGCGCCCGCTGATCGCCCCTGAAGGTTCGCAGCCGCCGTGCTATCCGCTCGAGCACGACGTGGCGATCGAGGCTCCCCTTGGGCAGCTGCGCCTCAAGCTCGGGGCAGAGCGCCAACAGATGCCAGCGCAGCCGGTTCTGGATCCTCGTGCGCTCGGCCACCAGGTCATCGCGGTGGTCTGAGAGCAGTCGGATCTCCATCGCGCGCTCATCCAGATAGGCGGCAGGGAAGCGCTCCACGCCGTCCTTGACGACCGCACGCGCGACCGCCAGGGCATCGACTCATCCGACTTGCCGGCCTGTCGCTCACCGCGCCGGCTCTGTCCCATCATCTTCGGTGGCACCCGAACAACCCGCTCGCCGGCGGCGATCAGCGCCTCCTCAAGGTGCCGCGAGACGTGTCGGCAGTCCTCGATCGCCCACACACGCTCTGAGTGAAGCGCGCGTGCCCAGCGCACCGCGTCGCGGTGGCCGTCGTCTGAGGCGGCGATCTCCCGGTCGCCCAATAGCTGCCCCGTGCCCGCGTCGACTCCCACGAGCATGTGGGTCCTCTTGTGCGTATCCGCTCCGATCACGATCATTAGCTCTGTCCCTTCATCGATAGCCGCTGAAGCGGACCACCGGCGGACAAAGCTCACTGGGGCGATGCCACGCTCCTATCAAGTCACGCCGGTGATCCTCGGGCGGCGGCGGGCGACACTACGAACGTCGGTCAGACCAGTTGGTCGACACCTGCGACACGAGTCAGCCCGTCGCCAGCCCGAGAACCAACCCGACCGGTCGGACGTCGCCGCCCGGTCAGCCAACGATGACAGTGATCCTGCGACATCGCCTACCCCCGCTCCTCGGCGAGCCGTTCGGCGGCAGCGCGGCCCTCGTCGACGTGGTACGTCGTGACGCGAGCGATCGAGCCTCGCGCCCAGAGGACGACCCACCCCTCGCGTTGTCGAATGTGACCGGCGCTGCCGACCGGACGCGCGTCCTGGGTCACCACGGCGAACACAACGCCATTGCCGAGGTGGCTCACCTCCTCAAGCTCGACGTGCAATTCCTCGAGGGCGTCGAACCAATCCTCAACGAATCTATTGATCGCCGCGCGGCCCTCATACAAAAACCCTCCCACCGCTTGCCCGTCAATGGTCGCGTCCTCAGCGAAGGCGTTCGTGAACGCGTCGAGATCGCGGCGATTCGCAGCCTCAGCCTGCTTGCGCACAAGCTCAACCAGGTCGGGGGTCGCGGACTCCTCGGACATCGTGCGTTGAGTATCGCGGACCGCTGCTTTCGGCAGGAGGCTGTTTCGCAAACGTTCGCACGTACGTCAGCGCGGGCGTTCGCGCTAGGTTTCGGGCGCTCTCGAAGGGCGTGGTGGTCTTGGCGGCGGTGAGACAGATAGGCCCGACCGGGCGTTCCCGGGGCTCCTTCAGGCCCCTGCGGTCGCTATCTGGTGGCTGTGGAGCTTCAGCAGGTTGTGGGTAGCGGTGATTAGTCGCCATTCCGACCTGGCGGCGGCTCTGCCACGGCGTTGGAGGCGACCCATCCGGCGGTTGAACTTCGTATGTCCGAACACCGGCTCGATCATTGCCTGGCGTTTTCGGTAGACCGCCCGACCGAAGTCGGTCTGAAGCACTCGTCGCATGTGCGCGTAGGCGCCGCCGTCCCATCCCGGACGGGTGCCCTTGCGCTTGCCCGCGTCGGGCGGGATCAGCACCTGGATCCCGTGGTTGATGACGTTCTCCATCTGCTTCTTGTTCCAGTAGCCCGCGTCGGCGAGCAGCACCCCCGGCGTCTCTGTGACGCCGGCCGTCTCCAGTTCGCTGCGGGCGGCGTCGAGCATCGGCTCAAGGTGCCCGAAGTCCGGTGAGTCGACCGTGACCTCGGCGGCGATCACGATCTGGTTCTCGTTGACGGCGGCTTGGGCGTTGTAGCCCTGAACGTAGCCGCGCGAGGCCTTCAGCATGCGCGAGTCCGGGTCAGTCAGGTTGATCTTCCCCGTGGGAGTCTCGGGCGGTGAGTAGGGAGTGGGTGACGCCCCGAGGCGGCGACCTCTGCTGTCCCGTGCATGCACCCGGTAGTGCTCATAGGCGGCGTTCGCGCGGGACTCCGCCCACAGCTCCTGCTGCAGACGCCGCTTGGCCTCTTTCAACCGTGCCGGGCGAGACCGCGGGATCGGCTTGGCTTCTTTGGCGCGTTCCTCATCGAGCTGGCGTTTGGCCTCGCGCAGCCAGCCACGACGGCCTTGGCTGGTCGACAGGTGCTCGGGTAGCTCATCGCCGCGCTTATCGCCATAGAGCTCGTCCTCGGCGGCGTCGACTTCGGCGGCCTCTTCGAGGATCTCCCGAGCGATCTGATCGAAGTCTGCGTTCGCCTCACGACTCGCGTTCGCGTGGACCTTCGTGCCGTCGACGGCGATCGTGCCGACCTTGACCATCCCAGCTCGCGCGCACAAGGTGAGCACGCTGCCAAACAGTCCGGCCAGAGCGTCTGAGTGCTCTGAGCGAAAGCGGTTGATCGTTACGTGATCAGGAGCGAGGTTCGACGCGATCACGCGGTAGGCGACGTCCTCTACGCACGCGCGCTCGATGCCTCGCGAGGAGCGCTGGCCCCTTGAATAGGCGTAGAGCACGATCGCGACCATCATCGCCGGGTCATACGCGGCGCGACCCCAGCCGTCCTGGCGGTAGCGCGCATAGAACGCTGAAAGATCCATGTCCTTGACCGCGTCGATCACGAACCACGCCAGATGGTTGTCCGGCAGCCACTCGCGCAGCGACGGAGACATCAACAACAACTGCTCACGATCACATTCGATGAAGTTCTGAGCCATGCCCAGAAGCTTCTTAAACCCGCCGGACGGACCGAGGGTTTATGAAACAGCCTCGGCAGGCAAGCGAGCGCGCGCAGGGTGTGGCTCAGTGCTATCGCTTGGGACGACCTGCGAGCGCTGCGGCCGAGGCTCCTCGGGTCGCGTCCCAAAGCTGCTGTAAATTCACCGCGGCTCAGGCTCCCGGTGGTGCTCAGTCTATGCGGCGGTCACCTCCTCGGTCGCCTCCTCGGGAGTCGTTTGTTCATTGCCCTCGTATCTCATGCGCTTGAAACTCTGGCGCTCGAGCTGAGTGAACTTGATGCCGTTGGTGGCGTGGCCGATGTAGAGGTCAAGGACGGCCCAGACGAGCGTGAGGCAGCTCTCCTCGCCGGGGAACCGGCCGATCACCTTGGTGCGGCGCTTGACCTCGCCGAGGGATCGCTCGAGCAGGTTGGTTGATCTCCAGCGGCGACGGTGGCGTAGCGGGTAGCGCAGGTGCACGACGAGCGCGTCGAGGTCGTCGTTCAGGCACTTCGCGGCAGCGGTGTAGCCAGCCTTCTCGAGCTCACCGACCACGGCCCTGAGTTGTTGCCTGCCCTCGCCTTCGTTCATGGCCTCGTCAAGCGCCTGCCAGTAGACGCCTCGGACGCGCTCTCGCTCGCGCTCAGGCAGCTTCGCGAGCAGGTTGCGCACGCGGTGAACGGCGCAGTGCTGGCGGTCTGAGGCGGGCCAGCACTGCTCGACGGCCTTGATCAGCCCGGGAGCGCCGTCGGCGACGATCAGCATCGGTGCTCCCAGTCCGCGGGCGATGAGATCGCGCCCCAGGGCAAGCCAGTCCTCATGGGACTCGCGCATCCCCAGCATCACGCTCAACAGCACCCGCTCGCCCTCCTCGGTGAAGCCCCAGGCGACCAGCACGCCCTCCTTGGGCCCCTCACGCCGGACCGACAGGAAGACGGCGTCGAGGAACAGCGCCGCCAGGCGGACCTCGTAGAGGTCGCGGCGCTTGAACTGCTCAAAGCGCTCGGTGAGCTCTGAGCAGATCCGCGACGCTGTCGACTTCGAGAGCTTCCCCAACCCCGCCTGCTCGCACAGCGACTCGACGTCGCGCATCGACAGGCCTCGCACGAACGCGCCGATCACCATCGCCTTCAGCGGCTCAGTGCGCAAGAGCTTCGTGCCCCTGGGGAACAGCTTTGAGACGAACGGCTCGGCGGCTTCTCTGACCTGCGGGATCCCCACCTCGAGCTCGCCCTCGCCGGTCTGCACCTTCCTTGGGCGAAAGCCGTTGCGCAACCCTCCCTGATAGTTGCGAAGGCCTCGTTGATAATCGGGCCGGCGCTCATAGCGTGACCTGCCAAGCCAGGCGTCGAACTCGTCCTCCACAGCGCGCTGGATGATCAATCTGGCGCCGAGCTTCGCGAGTCCTGACAGCGACTCCCGTGGGTTCTCGCCAACTCCAACGGCGAGCAGCTCATCGATCTGGTCTTCTATCTCCGCCGACGGCGGTACGGTACGTCTCACGGCGTAGGCCTCCTTCTTCGTCTTTGCAGGACTTGAGGGAACCTACGCCGTCACGTTGACGGCTACCGGGGCTATTTACAGCAGTTACGAGACGCGACCCGAGGCTCGGCAGACGACCGCTTAGCAGGCGAAGCCGCGGGGCCGTCGGCCCGTCCTGGCCTCACGGCGCGGCGGCTGAACAGTTACAGTCTGGTCAGATGCCAGAGCAGAGGGAGGGGATCATGGCCGAAGCGATCGCGGAGCGGGTTAGCCGCTACATCCTCGACGGCAGTGATGATGATCTTCGGCGATTGTTGGGCATCGCTCAACTTCTTGAAGACATGGCACGTCGTGCGTTCCAGAGGGTGGGAATCAAGGAAGGCTGGAGCGCAATCGAGTGCGGCTGCGGTCCGATCGGGGCACTCGCGGTAACCGCCGAGTTGGTCGGGTCGAGCGGGCGGGTGGTAGGTATCGATTTCGGTGAATCGACGGTTCAGCGAGCGCGATCGGTAGTTGCGACGCTAGCGCTCGAGAACGTCGAGGTCGTCGCCGCCGATGTCCACGAGGTCGAGGTCGCCGATCTGGGTGGGCCGTTCGACGTGGCCTACACGCGATGCTTCCTGATGCATCAGGGTAACCCCGCGCATACCCTCATGCGGATCGCAGAGCTCGTTCGCCCGGGGGGTTGGATCATCGCGCAGGAGCCGCTCCGCAGCCCACCCCCGCAATCGCATCCTCCTCTTCAGGCGCTCGGTGCCTATTGGGAGCTCATGCATGAGCTGGTCGAACGGGCCGGGGTACCCCGCTTCGCGGTCGACGATCTCCCTCAGGCTGCGCTTGCCGCCGGCCTTGAGGTCGTCGGGACCGAGGGGTTTTTCAAGCTCACCCAACCAGAGGTGGGGTTCGACCTTCACGCGGGCACCATCGCCGCGATGAGAGAGCGTGCCATTCAACTTGGCGTCACGACCGAACAAGAGATCGACAACCTGACGAGCGCCATCAGCGTGGCGAGGGACGAAGGCGCCGAGTGGGTCTCCTCGCCGTTCTACCTCGATCTTGCGTTGCGCAAGCCGAGCGGTCTGGACAGCTTAGGCTCGGCCGGGAGATAGTGGTGCGGGCAGAGTTGCTTCGACGAGGCCGCTTTGGTTTATGCGAGCGCCTCGGCGGATGCCGCTCTGGCTGCTGGATTGGACGACCGGCGGCGGTCTCGACCTCCGCCCACGAGGCGCCTCCTTTGCCATGGCCTGAGCGAGCGTGTGGTGCGTCCGAGCACGGACGAGTGGACGTCGTCCAACTGAGGAGTCTCGGCGGTCTTCACCGGCACGCTCGCATCCGTGACAAGCACTCGTCTCGGCCATTCGCCTACCTCCGCCTCACACCCACCGGCCACGGGCACCTGGCGGCTACTCGGGGAGGCTCGCTGGCCGCGACGCCTCGTCGTGATCGGGGAAGGCGCGGATGCGCGCGCACTGGCTGCCGCGAAAGTTGAATACCGCCCCAAACGGCGACTCCACCGGGGCGCCGCTCGCCCGTCCCCGTCCCTCGAGCCGCCCAAGAAAGAGGGTGCGGTCGCCGAGATCACGAAACTCGTGCGCGACCAGTCGGATCTCCTCCCAGGCGTCCCGAAGCTCCTCGAAGTACTTTTCAACGCCCTCGCGCCCCAGAAAGCTGCCGCGCTCAAGTGCCGTGCCCCGACGGGGAACCACTCGAAGTCCGGTGTCGTTGACTCCACGAACCCGTCGACATCGAGCCGGTTGAACGCATCCACATTTCGCTTGGCGATCTCCACGTTCGTAGCTCCTATGTCAAGCACCCCCCGGAAATTGCGGCATTGAGGGTAATGGGATCGCGACATCGCCTACCCCCGCTCCTGCGCGATGCGTTCGGCGGCAGCACGGGCCTTGTCGATGTCGGTGTAGTTCGTGATTCGCGCGATCTTGCCGTCCTCCCACACGCTGACGGTTCCGTAGCGCAGCTGAACCTCACCGCTGCTGCCGACTGGACGGCCCTTCTGAACAAGCACGCGAAAGCCAACTCCGTTGCCAAGATCGAGAGTCTCCTCGGCCTCGAACTCGCTCTCCTCGTAGGAGGTCCACCAGTCCTCAATGAAGCCGCGCGCCGCCGCCTGCCCCTGAAAGACCCCCATACCCACCGGCGACATGTCATACACGGCATCCAGTGCGTAGAAGGCCACGATCGCATCGACGTCGCCGCGATTGGTAGCTGCGGTGAGGCGCTTCTGCAACTCCACAAGGTCGGGGGTCGTGGACTCCTCGGGCATCCTCTGGTGAGTATCCCGGACCGCTGCTTTTGGAGTTAGACGATGCCGACGTTGTGTTTGACGGTCTCGATCACCTCGTCGAGGCTGCCGTGAAGCGCCTGCTTGGCGAGGCTGAGCGAGAAGCCCTCGGCCATCCCGAAGGTGATGCGTGGAGGGAGGCTTAGGGCGTGGGGATCCACGACCGCGTCGAGCAACGCCGGCCCGGGGGTGGAAAGCAGCCGGGCGACGCTGTCTCGAACGTCGTCCGCCTTCTCCAGGCGGATGCCGGTTATGCCGATCGCCTCAGCGAGCTTTGAGAAGTCGGGGTTCTTGAAGGTGATGCCAAACGGCTCGATCCCAGCCTCCTCCATCTCGATGTTGACGAACTCGAGCCCTCCGTTGTTGAGTACGACGAGCTTCACCGGCAGCTCGCGTTCGGCGATCGTGAGGAGGTCGCCCATTAGCATCGCCAGGCCGCCGTCGCCGCAGATCGCGATCACCTGGCGCCCCGGATACGCGAGCGCGATCCCGAGCGCGTTGGGCATCGCGCTGGCCATCGACGCCCATGAGAACGAGCCGAAGATGTTCCTGTCGGCCTTGGCCGCGATGTAGCGCGCAGTCCAGATGCAGGGGGTACCGGTGTCCGCGCAGACCGCGGCGTCGTCGCTCGCGAGCTCATCGACCGTGGAGACCAGGTACTCCGGGCGGATCGGGCTCAGCCCGGGCCCACGTGTGACGTAGTGGTCCATGCGCTTGCGCCACCTCTCGGTCGAGTGAACCGCCCGCTCGAGATGACCCGCGTCCTGTTTCTGCGCGACCAGCGGAAGCAACGCGGTGAGCGTGTCCTTGACGTCACCGACCAGTCCCATGTCGACATGGGTCCGTCGTCCGATGACCGATGCGCGCAGGTCGACCTGGACCTTCTTCGGCTTGCGCGGATAGAAGTCGTCGAACGGAAAATTTGTCCCGAGGAGCATGCACACGTCGCACTCGTGCATCGCGTCGTAGGCGCCACCCCAACCGAGCAGCCCCGTCATCCCGACAGCGTTCGGGTTGCCCCATTCCAGCCACTGCTTGCCGCGGAAGGCGTAGCCAACGGGTGCTTGCAGTCGTTCCGCGAGAGCGACAACCTCATCGTGTGCCTCACGACAGCCGTCACCTCCGAAGATCGTCACCGAGCCGGCGGCATCGATCAGCTCTGCGAGGGCTTGCAAATCGCTGTCGCTCGGTCGTAGCAGGGGTGGGTTGCTCACGACGGTCCGGTAGGAGTCCTCGGGCGCCTTGCTGGCGGCGACGTCGCCGGGCACGGAGATCACGGTCGGGCCCCGCTCGCTCAGCGCGATGCGGATCGCGGTCTGCACGACCGCGCGCGTCTGGGCGGGGTTGACGATCCGCCCCGTGTACAGCGAGGCAACCTCGAACAGGGCATACGGGTTGACTTCCTCGAGCGCGCCTGTATCGATTACCCCCGAGGCGACGTCGCCCGCAATCGCGATCACCGGCGCACCCTCGCGCTGCGCATCCACGAGCCCGTTGAGGAGATGCATCAGACCGGGGCCGGCGGTGCCGCAGACCACGGCCGGGCTGCCGGTCAGGCAGGCCTCCGCCACGGCCGCGAACGTTCCAGCCTCCTCGTTACGCACGTGGATGAACTCCACCTGCCCATTGCGCCGCAAGCCATCGATCACCGGGTTCAACGCGTCACCGACGATCCCGTAACAGCGCTTCACCCCCGCGCCCGCGAGCATCGACCACAGTGCATCCGCGACACGCTCAGCCATGATCAAGCCTCCTTCGGTCTTGGTTGCTCTTAGTACAGCCGCTCCACGTCAACTAACTCAGATCCAACCGCAGATTCGAAGCGAAATCCCTCGCTATTTGCGAACTTCTAGTTCGGTCTGATGCCAGTGCATTCCGATCCCGAGCGGCGGTCGCGGCTGTACGGCTCCTCGCCGGCTAACGAACGAAATGCGCCTGGCGCGCAGATGCTCGCGCTTTCGCCTCCGAAAGAGTGCCGTCGCGTGCCTCGTTTGTGCAGTCGCCCACACTCTCGGGGGTCACGGGCGGCAGTCACCCCTGGCCACGAATGTGGGGCGACTGCGGCCTGCGAGACCGACTTTCGGCAATCCAGAGCCGAATCGCGAAGTGCCTCGGGGTAACGGCGCGGCCTTCCGGAGGATCGACGGCGGCCGGCACGGAGGGTCTCGCCGCTCGTATGTACGCTGATAGCCCACCGAATCCCCCTTCCTTGAGCCAAAGTCCCAGCGCGGATCCGCAAGGCAAGCAAGCGAACGACGGTCACTGCCGCCACCGAGCGCCTGCTTCGCTGGGCTGACCTGCGAATCGCACCGCCCCTTGTGCACCGGACCGGCTTCCCGCGCAACAGGTCCCCGCGAACCATCAGAGCCAATCGGCGACTGACCGCCAGCTTGCGTTTTCGCGCCAACTTCACGCCCTGAGGCCGAGCGAAATCGTGCTTTCCGAGACCCCCTTATAGGGGGTTCTCGGGGTGCCGTGCGCTGCTCGCCCGCGGCAACTCTCGCCGCTTGACGGCGAGCCGAGTTGCCCCTAACAAGCGCCTCCATCAGCCCCACGACCCCGCACCACGAGCCGCCCGACCGGAGGCAGCCATGACGCCCACCTCGTTGTCCCAATCATCCGCCGTGCACCGATCTCATCGCCGTCGCGCAAGCCCGTCGGACCACACCGAGCGAGCCCGCTCGAGGAGCCGGCGAGGAGCCCGCCGAGATCGCCGCCTGCTCGCTCGCTACCTCGACCCGCAGGGCTCCGCCCGTGAGGTGCTCGTCCAGCCTGGCTTCGGAGGTAGTGCTCTGGTCGTCGATCGCGAGGTGGCCCGCGGTGCAGACCGGCGTCTGCTGGCACATCTCGCTGCGGACGAGCCGCCCGAGAACGCCGCGCTCGTCTGCCAGCTCTATCTCGAGCAGGTGCGCCGTGGTCCCTGTCGCTGCAGGCAATTGACAGATGAGGACTCGAGCAGGGCTGCATGTTCCGAGTCCTGCGAGCTCGACTCGCCATCCGTTGTCGCCGAGACAGAGCTCGCCGACGAGCAGGGTCGCAGCTATCGCCTCGAGGCTCTGCCGAGCCGCATGTCGATTCCCGAGCTGCGCTGGTGCCTGCATCCTGCGACCGACGCCGAGGATGGGTCAAGCCCCGTGAGCGTGCGTGATGCGGTTGCTCAGCTTCAGGCCTACGAGCCCGTTCGCGCGATCACCGTCAGGGCGCTCGCCGTTAGCCACAGCGACAGCGAGATCTCAACGACGGTCTTGCGCGCCGAGCTGCAGCGGGTGCTCGAGAGCCCGATCCTGCTCAATCGAAGGCTTCGCGAAGTCGTGCTTGCGACGATCGCGCGCCAGGAGCTCAGCATGAGCGAGATCGCCATCCGGTGCGGTCGCGTGAAGCGCGATTCGGCGGGCAACGAGAGTGGAGAGACGAGCTGGTTGGCAAGACGGCTCGGCATCCTGCCGGAGGGCGGCCGGCAGGCTCCGACGCCGTGGATACACAGCGACGTTCTTGCACTGATTGCCCGTCGCGGTCTGGGCGTCAGCCCACGCGAGGTCGAACTCGAATGACCGCTCGTCCGGCGCCGCTGATCCTCGTCGTGGAGTCCGACCCCGACCTGGGGAGATCGATCGTCGAGCAGCTCGATGCCGACGGCTACCGAACGGCTTTCGCCCGCAGCGCCGAACATGCCCGGATCCTTTCGCGCGCGAACTCACCGACGCTCGCGGTGATTGGGCAGCTCAACTCCCCCGGCGGGGGTCTGAAGCTGCTGGCTGAGATGCGCGGAGCCGAGGACACGTGCCCGGCGTGGCAGGAGGGCCTCCCCGCGATCGTGGTCGGCTCGCGAGCCGATGAGCCCGACCTCCTGCGGGCGTTCGAGGCGGGAGCGGACGATTTCGTTTCGCGGCCGGTTCGCTATCTGGAGCTGAGGGCACGCCTGCGCGCCATTCTCCGTCGCGCCCGCGCCACGAGCGATCGCGGGAGGGTGCTTCGAGTTGGACCACTCGCGGTCGACGCCAGCGCTCGATCGGCGCGCTTCGACGGCCAGCCGCTGGACCTCCGACGTCTCGAGTTCGAGCTGCTCCTGGCGCTGGCGAGAGAGCCCGAACGCGTCTTCACCAGGGGCGAGCTGCTCGCGGCGGTGTGGGGATATCGCTCGGCCGGCACGACGCGGACCGTGGACAGCCATGCGAGCCGTGTCCGTCGCAAGCTCGACGGGTACCGGTCGGGCCGCTGGGTGATCAACGTCCGCGGCGTCGGCTACCGGCTGATCTGAGCCGGCGTCGCGCCGGGAACGATCGGCACGCCCGTCCCCAATCGACCTCGGAAGGCCGCCGATCGAGGCGGGCTTGGCGGGCTCGGGCGGCCCGGCGGGCGACACCTCGGCGACCGCGGCCCCTGCGGCCGCGGCGCTTGACAACCAACAAACGCCGGTCCGCCGGCATCACTGGTCGCGCCCTCACGGAGCGGCCTCATAGAAAGGAGCGTCGCAATGCTCTCACCAAACTCAGCCCCCCTCGTGGGGGGCGACTCGCTGGAGCCTGTGAAGCAGGTCCTCCATCAACTGGCGAGCGTGACCTGGCACGTCTCGCTGTGCGCCCTGATCGGCATGATCGCGGCGCGACTGATGCGCAGCAGGCATGTGCACTGGAGTTGGGCCGCCTGCGTCGTGGCATTGACAGTGCTGATCCGACCGGCGCTGACGGGCGCGGCCTTCCTGCTCGCCGGCGCCGCTGCGTCGGCAACCGCCTGGAGCCGGCGCTGGCATCGCGAAGACATCGAGGCGGGGGGCGATCTCGCCGAGATCGCGACCCGCCGGCGGGGACCCGAGGACGTCCTGCTGACCTGTCTGCGCGCGCTGGCGCTGCGGCCGGCCGAGCTGCGACGCCGCAATGGCTGGTTTCGCGGCCAGGAGCTGATCGTCGGTCGCGACGAGAGCGGTCGCTTGGTGTCGATCCCGTTCGCCGGCAGCGGCGGCGGAACCCACACGCTCGTGGTGGGCGCCACGGGCTCGGGCAAGACCGTCACCCAGACCTGGATCGCAGTGCGCGCGATCGCTCGCGGGATGGGAGCGATCGTGGTGGATCCCAAGGGCGATCTCGGCATGCGTGAGGCTGTACGCCACGCGGCCGAGACCTCAGGCAGGCCGTTCATCGAATGGGCTCCCGACGGCCCCTCGGTATACAACCCCTACGCGCGTGGATCTGAGACTGAGATCGCCGACAAGGCGCTTGCCGGCGAGCGCTTCACCGAGCCGCACTATCTGCGCCAGGCCCAGCGCTATCTCGGCCATCTGATACGAGCCCTGCGCTCCGCCGGCATTGAGGCGAGCCTCCCACGGATCGTCGAGCACATGGACCCGATGCGGCTCGAGACGCTGGCCCGCACTCTGCCCGAGGCCGACGCTGAGGCGACGCACGTCTATCTGGACTCCCTGACCGGCCGCCAGCAGGGCGAGTTGGGCGGGATACGCGATCGTCTGGCGATTCTCTGCGAGTCCGACGTCGGCCCCTGGCTGGATCCTCAGACGGCGGGGGTCCCGCGGCTCGATCTGCTCGATGCCGTGACCGCCCGGGCCGTCGTCTACTTCAACCTCGAGTCCGACAGCCGGCCGCTGCTGACGCAGATGCTCGGGGCAGCGATAGTGCAGGACCTCCAGACCACGGTCGCGGCGCTGCAGTCACGGCCGGTGCCCACCCTCGTCGTGCTCGATGAGTTCTCCGCGGTCGCCGCAGAGCATGTCGTGCGGCTGTTCGGGCGCGCGCGCTCGGCGGGCTTGAACCTGCTGTTGTGCACGCAGGAGCTGTCCGATCTGCGTCTGCCCGGTCGAGCCCAGCTGCTCGAGCAGGTCATGGGCAACCTCTCGGTGCTGATAGCCCACCGCCAGGTCGTCCCGGGCTCGGCGGCGCTGATCGCGAGCCTCGCGGGGAGCAGGGGCGCGTGGAGAACAACCCGGCACAGCGACGGCAGGACCACACGTACACGCACGACAGATGCGGTGATCGACCCGGACCAGGTCGTGAGGCTTGGAGTGGGCTGGGCCGCCGTGATCGTGCTCGCGCGTGGAGCCGGGGTGCGCTTCGCGCGCATTCTCTCCGCCGAGCAGCACCACTGACCGCGACTCCCGTCGCGAACGCCTCGGCGGATTCCTGCGGGACCGAACAACACGAAAGGAAGGGATGACGATGTCTCACGCTCAAATGCGGGCCGAGCGCCTGGCGCTTCTACGCTGGACCGCGCGCATGGGCGCTGTCACGGCCGAGGCCTGCGGGGTGCATTCGGGCTGCTCGGTTCCCTCGGCGCGCTCGCGGCTGAACGCGGCGACGCGGGCCGGGCTGCTGTCGCGCAAGCGCCCCCTGGTCGACCAACCGGCGCTCTACACGATCACAGGCACGGGCCGCCGGGCTACCGGGGTGCGCGAGCCCGACCCTTGTCGCGTGACCGCGGCGAACGCTCTGCACCTGATCGTCTGTGCCGAGGTCGCGGCGGCGCTCGAGCGCTCCTATCCGGATCATCGAGTGCTCGGCGAGCGCGAGCTGAGACGCGGCGAGCAGGAGATCGGGGCCGCGATCGCCAGTGCGTCCATGAATGCGACGCCCCGTGGCCGGTCGCCCTTGCACCGTCCGGATCTCGTTCTGTGTCCGCCGGCGGGGGCGCGGGAGCTGCCGGTCGCAGTCGAGGTGGAGCTCACGATCAAGGCTCCTCGCCGGCTGGCGGACATCTGCCGTGCCTGGGCGAGGTGCCGTTGCGTGGCGGGAGTGCTCTACCTAGCAGCGCCTGACGTCGAGCAGGCGCTGGCACGAGCGATCGAAAGGGCCCACGCCGGTGAGCGCATCGCCGTCGTTCCATTGGACGCGCTGGCACATCGCGGCGCGGCCCCGAGGACACCGGCCGAGAGAACCGTCCCAGGCGGCTCGTAGGTTTGCAGCGGGGATCAACCATCTAGCAATGGAGACCGGTCATGTCCTACTTCACCATCAATCGCGTCGTTCTGGTGGGTCGCCTCACGCGGGACCCGGAGCTGCGTGCGTTGCCTTCGGGCACCAGCGTATGCAGCCTTCGGGTGGCCTGCAACTCGAGCAGGCGGGACCTCGACGGCAACTACCAGGAGAAGCCCAATTTCTTCGATGTCAGCGTCTATGGCCCGTCGGCCGAGAGCGTCAACCGGTACACGCGCAAGGGCAGCCGCGTCGCCGTCGACGGCCGGCTGGAGTGGCGCGAGTGGGAAACCGCGGATCAGCAGAAGCGCCAAGCAGTCAGCGTTGTGGGTGACACAGTGCAGTTCCTCGATGGACGCAGCGACCGATTCGAGGCGGGCCATGACGGACCGAACGGCGACGGCGAGGATGAGCTGGATTCAGAGCTCATCGGCGTTGGTGCGGGCGGCGAGGAGAACCTCGTCTTCTGAACGGCCGCGGACGGTGTTCGAATCAGTCACGCCGCACGAGTGGTCGAATCGCGACAGCGGAGGCGCAATCAACTGCGCCTCCGCTGTTGCCCTGAGGGGTTTTTCGTGGTTAAAGCCCACCGGCACCTGGCGTGCAGGGTCGGTCGAGCACTCTGGTGCCGCCGTGTGAGCGCACCCCAGTGTGGCATCCGCGTAGACTGGCCGGCCACAGCGCCACGACGCTGCCGCCAGAGTGAGGAGTCCCGTCAGATGCCAGTGAACGCCCAAGCGGTCGGCAAGACCTATGAGCCCGTCCGCTACGCGGTGGGTCGCGAGAAGATCAGCGAGTACGCGCGCGCGGTGGGGGAGACCAACCCCGTGCATCTCGACGTGGAGGCGGCCCGCGCTGCCGGCTACGCCGACGTGGTCGCGCCGCCGATGTTCACGGTCGTATATTCCGCGCCGGCCGTCGGCCCCCCGATCTTCGACCCCGAGCTGGAGATCAACTTCGCGATGATGGTCCACGGCGGCCAGGCGTTCGAGTGGGGGCCGCTCGTCGTGGCGGGCGATGAGATAACCACCACCGCGAGCGTCAAGGACATCTCCGACCGGGCAGGCCTCGGCTACTACGTCTTCGAGTCGATCTCGACGAATCAGCGGGACGAGCAGGTCTGTCGCGGGACCTGGACCCAGATCGTCCGTGGGGTGTGATCGAGGTGGCCGATCTGACGCCGGGCGAGCAGATCCCCGAGGTGACGATTGTCCCCGACAAGTATCTGACGGTCCGCTATGCGGGAGCGTCGGGCGATTTCAATCCGATCCACATCGACGAGGAGTTCGCCCGTGCGGTCGGCCTGCCGGGGCGGATCCTGCACGGCCTGTGGACGATGGCGCAGGTGGCGCGCGCGGAGACCGAGGCGGCCGGCGGTCCGGAGCATCTCAAGAGCCTGTCGGTGCAGTTCCGCGGCATGGGTGTGCCCGAGCAGGAGGTGCTCGTGAGCGGAACCGTGCGGGAGCGGGCCGACGGGCGCGTGCTCGTCGACACGTTCGCCGAACAGGCGGGCAAGCAGATCATCCGCAACGCCGAGGCTGAGCTGGAAATCTGACGCGCGAGGGTCTCTGGGGGCGCGGGTCCGCCACCTACAATCATTGTTCATGCTCAGGCCCACCTTGCACTTTCTCGCCGGATCCACCTCGCCCATCTCGCACGAGCCGACGACTCTGCGTCCGTCTTGACCGGCACGCTCACGCCCAGACAGGAGCAGATCCTGTGCAAGGTGGTCGACAGCTACCTGCAGACCGGCCAGCCGGTGGCCTCCCGTACGGTCGCCGCCGATCCGGAGCTCGACTGCGGACCGTCCACCGTACGAAACGAACTGGTGCTGCTCGAGGAGATTGGCCTGCTCGCCCATCCCCACGTGTCGGCCGGTCGCGTGCCCACGGACGCCGGCCACCGCTACGTGGTGGACAGGATGCTCACGTCGGGCCGCGGGCTCGAGCCGGAGCCGCGCATGGAGCTCTCTCTCATCCGCCGTGAGGTGGACGAGGCAATGCGTGCGACCACGAAGACCCTCTCGCAGATGACCAACCTGCTGGCGGTCGTCTCCGCTCCGTCGCTGAACACGGCGACCATCAGGCACGTTGAGGTGCTGGCGCTTCAGCCGCAGGTGGTGATGGTCTTGGTCATCACCTCCACGGGCGGCGTTTCAAAGCTGATAGTCACCTTCGACCGCGCGGTCGACCCGGGACTGTTGACCTGGGCGGGGGAGTACCTGAACGAGCGGCTCGTGGGACTCGGGCTCGGTGCGCGCATGCTTCACCAGCGCATCATCGAGCCGAGCCTGTCGCCGATCGAGCTGGTCTTCCTCGAGCATCTCGCACCCGCCCTCAGCGGGCTCTCCTCGGATACGGAGGATTCGCTGTATGTGGACGGTGCAGGCCGGCTGCTGTCGGCTGGGGAGATCGTCGAGAACGGCGAGGTGAACGAGCTGATGAGCCTGCTCGAGCGCCGGGTGGCGCTGCTGCGCGTGCTCCGTGCGGCGCTCAGCCAGCCGGGCGTCTACGTGAGGATCGGCGAGGAGAACGAGATCCCGGCGATGCGCTCGCTCGCGCTGGTCGCCACCGGCTACGGGGTCGCGCAACGCAATCTGGGAGCGGTGTCGGTGATAGGGCCGGTACGCATGGACTACGCGAGAGCGATCATCACGGTGCGCGAGGCCGCACAGGAGCTCTCGCGCTTCGTCGAGGACACCTATGCCGGCAGCTGAAACCATGGTCGCACCGCTTGAGTGTCACCGGCGGAGCCGGCGATGAGCACCACGTCCACGCCTCGCGATCCCTACGAGGTGCTTGGAGTCCGTCGCGATGCCTCCGAGGGGCAGATCAAGAAGGCCTTCCGCCAGCTCGCCCGAGAGCTCCACCCGGACGTCAACGCGCACGATCCCGACGCCGAGGAGAAGTTCAAGGAGGCCGCCGAGGCCTACGAGATCCTGTCCGACGCCGAGCGGCGGGCGACCTACGATCGCTATGGCCACGAAGGGCTGAGGTCGGGAGGCTACGCGCCGAACTTCGACGCATTCGGATCGATCGGCGATCTGTTCGAAGCATTCTTCGGTGGCGGCGGCGGCCGCTCCGGGCCATCGCCCGGCGCTGATGTCGCAGTCGCCGTCGACATCGACCTGCTCGAAGCCGCCCGCGGCGCCAAGGTCGAGGTCTCCTTCGAGGCGGTCGACCGCTGTGAGCACTGTCACGGCAACGGCGCCGAGCCGGGCACGCCGATCGAGACCTGCGAGCGCTGCGGGGGAGCCGGGCAGCTCCAGGTGACGAGGCGCACGCCGTTCGGCCAGATGGTTCGCACCATGATCTGCGATCGCTGTAACGGCGACGGTCGCGTGCCCACGAAGCCCTGCCACGACTGTCGCGGACGAGGGCGGCGAGCCGCGGCGCGGGTTGCCGAGGTGGAGGTGCCCAGCGGCATCGCCGACGGTCAGCGCATCCGTCTCGCGGGCCGCGGCAACGCGGGCGAGCTCGGCGCGCCTGCCGGAGATCTGTATGTGCTCGTGCGCGTGCGCCCCGACGAGCGCTTCGTGCGCGAACGCGACGATCTGATCACCGCACTCGATGTTCCGGCGCCGCTGGCGGCCCTCGGTGCAACACTCGAGGTCCCGACGCTCGAGGGCACGCATGCCGTCGAGGTGCCGGCGGGAACGCAGCCCGGCGACGTGCTCACGCTGCGAGGCCAGGGCATGCCCGCGCTCGGCCGCTCGAGGCACGGCGATCTGCAGGTGGTGATGAACGTGGTCATCCCGCGCCGGCTGACCGGCGAGCAGCGCGAGCTGCTCGAGCGGCTGAACGGCACGCTGACACCCGAGAACCTGCGGTCCAGCGAGTCCATGTTCACCAAGCTGCGCCGCGCGCTGGGTAGCCAGGCGGCGTGATTCGCCTCGCCGTGCGGGTGCGGACCGAGCAGGCCGAGCTCGTTCTGGCAGAGCTCCTCGAGCTCGTGCCCGAGGGCGTCGAGGAGGTGCAGGTGGGAGCGGGGACGGTGGAGTACGCGGTGTACGGGGCGCCCGGTGAGCTGCCGACCCTCCCGGCCCTCCACGCGGTGGCGGGCGAGGCGCTCGTGGAGGTCTCCACCAGTCACACCGCGGATGACTGGCAGGAGCGCTGGAAGCGCTTTCATCGCCCCGTGCTCATCCAGGCACCTCCCCAATCGGCCACCGGATCCCACCTCGTGACGGCGGTTCGCATACGACCTCCATGGGACCCCGGCGGTGACCCGCCCGAGGGCGTCGAGGACGTCGTGATCGATCCGGCGCAGGCGTTTGGCACCGGCGCGCACGCCACCACCCGCCTGTGCCTCGAGCTGCTCCTCGAGCTGGCGACCCTCGCTCCGCCCCCGCAGCCGCTGGTGGACCTCGGCACCGGCTCGGGGGTGCTCGCGATCGCCGCGGCCCGGCTGGGGTTCGCACCCTTGCTGGCGCTCGATCACGACCGCCTGAGCGTGGAGGCGGCCCGTCAGAACGCGCTCGCCAACGGCGTCCAGATCGAGGTCCGCCGCTTCGATCTCCGCGCCGAGACGCTGCCCTGGATGGACGGTGTCGCGCCCGCGGTGGGTTCGCCCGTCGTGGTCGCCAACCTGTTGCTCCCACTGCTCCTCGAGCTCGCGCGCACGATGCCCAACGCGCCGTCGCATCTGCTGACGGGAGGCCTCTTGAGCGAGGAGGTCGGGGAGGTCGTCGCCGCGTTCGGGGATCGTCTCGGCGTGCGCCCGCGGGAGGTGCGCGACCGTGACGGCTGGGCCGCCATCTGGTTTGCGAGCTGATCGTGCCCATGGAGGCCCGGCACCCGAGCCTGCCGTGAGCACCGCTCAGCTGTGATCGGGTATCTCCGTCGCGGCCCGCACGATCGACCGATACACCAGGTCGATCGCCCCGCGTGTGCCGTGCTCGCTGTCGATCAGCGTGTCGGCTGCGCTCAGCGCGGCGGCAATCACGTCGAGCGCCTCGCTGACGGATCCGGGCTCGGGGTCTCGGCAGGCGGCCATCGCCATGTCGAGCATCGCGTGGGCCTGCTCGGCGACGCCGGTGAAGAGCGCGGGACCGACGAGGCTGGCGTAGCCGTACACCCGCGCGAGCCGGCCGGACAGCGTGATCGTCTCGCCGCGTCGCGGAGGTGTGATCGCGGGCAGCTCCTCGCCGTCGAGGAGCCTCGCCATCGTGCCTCCCAGTAGCCCCCTCGTCGCCGCCTCGTCGAGGCCGGCGTGCCGCGCCACCCGCAAGGCCATGTACAGCGACGTGGCCGGCAGGCCGTAGGGGGGATCGGAGGCGAACACGATGCGCTCCGCCGGCACTCGTGCGAGCAGCTCGATGACGTCGAGCGGGAAGAAGCAGGAGATGTCGTAGAGCACGCCGGGATGGTCGGCCAGGCGGGTGGTGAGGATCCCCTGATCGCAGATCGCACCGTGGGCGAGGATGAGGACGGCGCCGGGATGGCGCAACGCGAGATCGACGAGCCCCTGAGCGAGAGGCGGCAGGCCACGGCCGGCGTGAATCAGGATCGGCACACGTGCCTCTTCGGCCAGCCCGAAGACGCCCTCCATGTCCTTTCCATCGAACACGAAGTCCTGCGCCCGCGGATGCAGCTTGATGCCGCGCGCGCCGGCCGCGAGGCAACGCTCGCTCTCGCTCAGCGGGTCTTCGGCGGGGTCCAGGCGGCAGAACGGCACGAGGCGCCCATCGCTTTCCGCCGCCCACGCGAGCACGCGATCGTTGGGCACACGGTACGCGGGCCGGCGATCGGGGTCGTGGAGCGGAAACACGCATGCCCGGCGTGCCCCGGCGTCGTCGAGCGCGGACAGCAGTTGAGCCAGGGTGAGCGACCGCCCGTCCTCGTCCAGCCCGAGGTGGGTATGGGCGTCGATCACCTCCGCATCCGCCGGGCGCAGGCGTTCCACCTCGGCCAGAAAGGGGACCATCGCCTCGATATAGGGGTCCAGGGTCACAGTGGGACCCTATATTTTCCTGGTGGCCTTCAAGGTCGTCATCGCCGGCGGCGGCTTCGGCGGCTTCTATGCAGCCCGCGCGATGGAGCGGTTGCTGCCCGTCCAGAGCGCACGCGTCACGCTCGTCAACGAGGCCAACTTCATGCTCTATACGCCCCTTCTGCCCGGCGCCGCCGGGGCCACGCTCGACCCGCGCCACGTGGTGGTCGCGCTTCGATCCCAGCTGAGGCGAACCGATGTGGTGGTGGGCGAGGTGACCGGTGCGGACCTGCGGGCGCGGACGCTCGGCGTCAAGCGCCTTGACGGCGCTCCCCTCGATCTCGCTTACGACCAGCTCGTGATCGCGCTCGGGTCTGTGTCGCGCACGCTTCCCATCCCCGGGCTCGCAGAGCACGCGATCGGGCTGAAGTCACTGAGCGACGCGACCGCCTTGCGAAACCAGGTTCTCAGGTGCCTCGACATCGCCGAGTCGCTCGAGGATCCCGCGGCTCGCGCCGAGTATCTGGGGTTCCTGTTCGTGGGGGCCGGCTATGCGGGCGTCGAGGGCCTGGCCGAGCTGCAGGACTTCGCCGCGCAGGCGATCGAGCTGTACCCGCGCTGCCGCGCGCAGGGAATGCGCTGGGTGCTGGTCGAGGCAGGCCGCCGGGTGATGCAGGAGGTGCCCGAGAGCCTGTCCCGGTTTGCCGAACGCGAGCTCAGAGGAAGGGGCATCGAGATTCGCACCGACACGACGCTTCGCGAGGTCTCGGCGTCGGCCGCGACGCTGTCCGAGGGCACCACCGTCGGGGCGCGCACGGTCGTCTGGACGGCGGGGGTAGGGCCTGGTCTGGTGCTCGATAGGCTCGGCGTTCCGCTCGACGGCGATGGTCGCGTGGTCGTCGACCGGGCAATGCGCGTCCCTCAGCCCCTGATGCCGGCGGGGCCTTCGCGCGACACACCCGACTTCGGCGGGGTTTGGGCGATCGGCGACTGCGCCGCGGTGCCCGACGCCTACAACCCCGGACGTA
Organism: uncultured Solirubrobacteraceae bacterium; assembly: GCA_963717415.1. Classification (GTDB taxonomy): domain Bacteria; phylum Actinomycetota; class Thermoleophilia; order Solirubrobacterales; family Solirubrobacteraceae; genus Palsa-744. Next base: position 849,415 of record OY970331.1, read on the forward strand.
CTTGTCCTCCCACGGCCCAGCACGCGGTCCGCCAGGGGCGTCTGGTGGCGCGCAACGTGGCCGCGACGCTGCGCGGTGGGAGGGTACGGCCATTTCGCTATCGGATGAGGGGCATGGTGGCCGAGCTCGGGCACAACAGCGCGGTCGCGATGACGCTCGGAATACGCTGGCGCGGCTTCCCGGCGTGGTTCATCGCCCGTACCTACCACCTCCTGTTGATGCCAGGCCTCGGACGCAAACTCAGGCTGCTCGCCGACTGGAACGTCGCGCTCGTGTTCGGCCGGGACCCGTCCTCGCCCGGACGTCTCGGCAGCGCGACACCGCTCGGACGGGATTGAGGACTCGCCGAATCGTCACCCCTCAACCGCGAGCGGTGCGTATCCTGCTGTGAGGATGGCAATGCTCGAGGAGGTCAAGGCTGATCTGGCGACGGCGATGCGCGCGGGCGAAAGGGACAGGGTGGGCGCGCTGCGACTGGTGCTGTCCGAGTTGCAGAAGTCGGCCAAGGAGGGCGCTGAGGATGAGCTTTCCGTCATGCGTCGCGAGCGCAAGCGCCGTCTCGAGGCGATGAGGGCCTACCGCGAGGCCGGCAGAGAGGACCTCGCCGCCGGCGAGGAGCGCGAGGCCGAGCTCATCAGCTCCTACCTGCCCGCCGAGCTCTCCGACGAGGAGCTCCGAGCGATCGTCGAGCAGGCCGTGAAGGACTCCGGTGCCGAGTCCGCCAAGGACATGGGCAAGGTCATGAAGCAGGCGATGTCGGCCGTCGACGGTCGCGCCGACGGCAGCCGCGTGTCCGGTCTCGTGCGAGCGTCGCTCAGCGGATGAGGACCCAGGTCGAGCTACCGAACGATGTGGCCGTTGAACTGGCGGGCAGCCAGGATTCCGTGTTGCGCGCGCTGGAGGCGCACCTCGAGTGCAAGGTCTTCCTGCGCGGCAACCTGCTGACATTCGATGGCGAGGAGTCCGAGACCGACGCCGGCGAGCGCGTGGTGAGAGAGCTTTCCGAGCTGATCGCCCGCGGTCATGAGATCGGCCCGGGCACGATCGCGGCCGTGACGGGGGCGCTCGACGCGCACGAGTCACCGGCCCGGGTGCTCGAGGACGTCGTCTGGCGTCATCGCGGGCTGCGGGTGGCCCCCAAGACGGTCAACCAGAAGAGCTACGTCGACTCGGTCCGCACCAACACGATCACCTTCGGCGTGGGGCCGGCGGGAACCGGCAAGACGTTTCTCGCAGTCGCGATGGCGTCCGCCGCGCTTGCGCGGCACGAGGTCAACCGCATCATCCTCACACGCCCCGCCGTCGAGGCCGGCGAGCGACTTGGATTCCTGCCGGGCGACCTCATGGCCAAGGTCGACCCCTATCTGCGCCCGCTGTTCGACGCGCTGCACGACATGCTCGATCCCGAGAAGGTCTCCCAGTACATAGAGCGCGGGGTGATCGAGATCGCGCCGCTCGCCTTCATGCGCGGGCGCACGCTGAACGACTCGTTCGTGATTCTCGACGAGGCCCAGAACACGACGCCCGAGCAGATGAAGATGTTCCTCACCCGCTTGGGCTTCGGCTCGAGGATGGTCGTCACGGGGGACATCACTCAGGTTGACCTGCCCTCCGACCAGCGGTCCGGGCTGATCGTCGTGGGGGATGTGTTGCAGGCGATCGAGGGCATCGAGTTCGTGCGCTTCGGTGCCGAGGACGTGGTTCGTCACAAGCTCGTGCAGCGCATCGTGGAGGCCTACGACACGCACTCCCAGCGCGACGCGGGGCGCTCGCACGAGCAGCGGGGAGGCGATCCTCGCGCCTGAGCTCGCGGTCGGATGATCGAGGTGGAGGTGCTCGGCGTCGAGCGTCGCGTTGACCTGCCTGCACCCGTCGAGCTCAGGCGCCTGTGCATCCTGGCCGCCGGCTCGGCGGGGATCGAGGAAGGGCACCTCGCCGTCGAGTTCGTCGACGCCGAGCGGATGACCGAGCTCAACGCGCGCCATCGGGGGTCACCGACGGTCACCGACGTGTTGTCGTTTCCCGTCGATGGCCTCGAGCCGCTGCCGGGCGCCACCCGGGAGCTCGGCGACGTGGTCATCTGCCCCGAGCACACGGTCGACGTGCGCGAGGCCGTCATCCACGGCGTGCTGCATCTCCTCGGCATGGACCACGAGCACGACGACGGTCAGATGCTCGCGCTGCAGGACGAGCTGCTCGCCCGGGAGACCGAGTGACCCACAGCGGCTTCGTCGCGCTGGCGGGCAGGCCCAACGTCGGCAAGTCCACGCTCGTGAACCTGATCGTCGGAGCGAAGGTCGCGATCGTCTCCGATCGTCCCCAGACCACACGCCGGGCGATCCGCGGCGTCCATTCAAGCGGTGGCCGCCAACTCGTGCTCGTGGATCTCCCCGGAGTCCAGCGCCCGCGCGACCCGCTCACCGCTCGCATGGCAAGACGGGTGCAACAGGAGCTCGAAGAGACGGACGTCGCCCTGCTGATCGTCAACGGCGAGCAGGGCGTTGGGCCGGGTGACCGCTTCATCGCGCAGTCGCTCGCCGGCGCGAGGACGCGCGTGACTGTCGCGGTCAACAAGGTCGACCGGCTGTCGCGCGCGGCGACGCTCGAGGCTCTGCGGGCCGCCGCCGAGCTCGAGGTCGGCTCCGAGGAGGCCGGACCCTTCCCGATCTCGGCGCGCACCGGCGCCGGCGTGCAGGCGCTGACCGAGCACCTGCTGGCGTTGATGCCGGAGGGGCCACTGATGTTCGGCGAGGGCATGCGCTCGGATCAGCCGCTCGAGGTGCGCCTGGCCGAGCTGGTCCGCGAGGCGGTCATCAGGCGCACCTTCCAGGAGGTGCCGCACGCGGTCGACGTGCTGGTGGAAGAGGTGGACCGCTCGCGCGAGGATCTCGTGCGAGTGAGAGCGCTGATCTGGGTGGAGAGCGACTCCCAGAAGGGGATCCTTGTGGGGGCTCGGGGGCGAATGATCAAGGCCATCGGCACGGGCGCGCGACGCGAGCTCGAACGCGAGCTCCATTCACGGGTGTATCTCGACCTGGCGGTGCGAGTCCGTCGCGACTGGCGCGCCGACGAGGGATCGCTCGATCGCCTCGGTATCGGCTAGCGCTCGAGCCTGCGCGCGAGGTGCTCGGCGATCCGTCGCACGGCCGCCAGATCGAGCTCTGCGGTGAACACGAAGGGGATCCCCCACACAGCGAAGTTGCGGCGGCGCAGACGGGCCAGCTGGTTGTGCTGGAAGCGCGCCCGATCGTGCACGGCGCGCGCCGCCACCCGGGCCGAGCGCAGCAACGCCACCTCGCCCTTCGACGCGTCGCGCTCGCCCGATGCACGCCCCCCGCCACCGCCGGGCGCGGGCTCGGTGGCGCTCGGCTTTGCGATCTGTCGTAGCTCAGCGGCAGTGAAGCGCTGGGGCAGCATGCCGTTGACGATGACCACATCCAGCTCGCGGCCGAGTTTCCGTCGCAGGCCCTCGGTCAGCTCGAGCGTCTCGGTGACGGCCATCTCGGTTCCCTGTGCGACGGCGATGTAGCCGGACAGCGTCGGTCTCTCGAGCAGCTCTCGCACCTGCTGGGAGTGGCCCGCGATCGGGCCGACGCGCGCGATCGCCCCAAAGGTGCGGGGTGAGTGGAGCATGCCGAGCGCGTGGCCGGTGGCCGGCGCATCGAGGACAACGAGGTCGTAGCCCGCGCGCCGGCGCCAGCGCTCGCCCTCCGTGAGCTCCCAGATCTTGACCATGCTGACGAGCTCCTTGGCGCCCGGCGCCGCCGCCGCGAAGTACTGGAAGGTGCTGCTCGAGGCGAGCAGCCGGCCCGAGACGCGGCCGCCGAGCGTCTGAAGCCACTCGAGCAGCGCTCGGTCGGGATCGATCGAGATGCTCCACAGCCGCTCCTCGAGCCTGCGCTCAGCGCCACTTGCGTTGCTGGCGAGGCCGAACAGCTCCGGCAGGCGTTCCTGCTCTCCGACCTCCACCACGATCGTGCGCAGGCCCCGCTCGGCAGCGAGCAGGCCGACGGCCGCGGCCACCGTCGTCTTGCCCACTCCTCCCTTGCCGGTGACCACGAGCAGCTTGCGTTCCAGCAGCGATGCCATCGCTCGCAGTCTGTCTGAAACCGCGCTCAACGGGGCTCGACCTACAATCGGCCAATGAGCACCGCAGGCACCCGGCCGATCGACCAGGACGTTTCCTACGACAGTCAGGGCCTCGTGCCCTGCGTTGTGCAGGATTGGAGCACCGGCGAGGTGCTCACGCTCGCCTATATGAACGAACAGGCGCTCAAGCGCACGCGCGAGACGGGCGAGCTTCACCTGTGGAGCCGCTCCCGCGGTGAGCCGTGGCACAAGGGTGAAACCAGCGGCAACGTGCAGCGCGTGCGCGCGCTTCGCCTCGACTGTGACGGCGACACGCTGCTGGCGCTGGTCGAGCCCGCCGGCCCGGCCTGCCACACCGGCGAGCGGACCTGCTTTCACCGGGGCGAGCTGGATCCCGGTGCGCCGTTCGAAACCCTTGCGGTGCTCGAGCGAACGCTCGCCGAGCGCGCGCGAGAGCGCCCACAGGGTTCCTACACCGTGGAGCTGCTCGATGATCCGACACGGATCGGCGAGAAGGTGATCGAGGAGGCCGACGAGGTCGTACGCGCCGCCCGTGAGGAGTCCGATACGCGAGTTGACGAAGAGGCGGCGGACGTGCTCTACCACCTGCTCGTGCTGCTGCGCAGTCGAGAACGCTCTCTCACCGACGCCCAGAGGGTGCTCGATGGCCGTCGCTCCTAACCCGCCGGGAGCGCGCCGGACGGACACAGCTGACGCGGACTCGGACGGCTCAGAGCGCCAGGCCGGCGAAGCGCAGGCCTCCGATGCCGCCGGCATCGCGGTGGAGCCCAGCCTGCAGGCGGCACGCGCGCTCGCCGGCGCACACAGCCTGATCCCGCTCAGGCACTCCTTCGTCGAGGACTGCGAGACGCCCGTCTCGGCGTTCTTGAAGCTGCGCGCGCTGGCACCGGATGAGCCGGCCTTTCTGCTCGAGTCAGCAGAGCAGGGCCAGCGGGTGGGACGCTGGTCGTTCATCGGTTTTCGCCCACGCGCGGTGCTGCGCTGGGCGCTCGGTGACGGTGGAGATCCCTACGCGCTCGCGGCCGAGGCCGTCGCCCGCTCGAGCCAGGCGCCGATGGCCGACGGACCCCCATTCACGGGCGGGGCCGTGGGCTTCTTCGGCTACGACCTGGTACGTGCGGTGGAGCCGCTCGGAGCTCCCGGCCCCGATCATCTCGGTCTGCCCGACATGGCGCTGATGCTGTCGGACTCGCTCGTCTTGTTCGATCATCTCAAGCACACCGTCACGATCCTCACGAACATCGACCTCGAGGCCGAGCCCGACATGGAGCGCGCCTACGCGACGGCCGTGAGCGCAATCGCAGAGGTGCGCGCCGCGCTGGCGGGCCCGGTTCCCCGCCGCGATGACGCCGCGGCCTCACCGCGGCAGATGCCCGAGTTCCGCTCGAACATGTCCCGCGCGCAGTTCGAGGGCATCGTCGCGCGGACGATCGAGTACATCTACGCCGGCGACGCCTTCCAGGTCGTGCCCTCCCAGCGCTGGTCGGCCGCGGTGCCGGTGGAGGCCTTCTCGATCTACCGCGGCCTGCGGGCGATCAACCCGAGCCCCTACATGTACTTCCTGGACTTCGGCGACTTCCAGGTCGCGGGAGCGAGCCCCGAGCCGCTGCTGACGGTGAGCGGACGCCACGTCTCCACCAAGCCCATCGCGGGCACGAGGCCCCGCGGCGCGAGCCCCGAGGAGGATCGCCGGATCGCGCAAGAGCTGCTGGTCGACGAGAAGGAGCGCGCCGAGCACGTGATGCTGGTCGACCTCGGCCGCAACGACCTCGGTCGTGTATGCGAGTACGGCAGCGTGACCGTCGACGAGCTGATGGAGGTCGAGACCTACAGCCACGTCATGCATATCGTCTCTTCGGTCTCCGGAAAGCTCAGAAGCGAGGTGGGAGCGATGGACGCGCTGCGCTCCGTGCTGCCCGCCGGGACGTTGTCCGGGGCCCCGAAGGTGCGGGCGATGCAGATCATCGACGAGCTCGAGCCGGTCAAGCGCGGCGGCTATGGCGGCGCCGTGGGCTACCTGAGCTATGCCGGGGACCTCGACACCGCGATCCACATCCGAACGGTGGTCGTCAAGGACGGCGTCGCTCACGTGCAGGCGGGAGGAGGCACGGTGGCCGACGCCCAGCCCGCCTACGAGTACGAGGAGTCGGTGGCCAAGGCGCGAGCGGTGATGCGCGCGATCGAGCTCGCCTGCGAGCAGGCGGACTGGTCGTGAGGGTCCTCGTCATCGACAACTACGACTCGTTCGCTTACAACCTCGTTCAGTACCTCGGCGAGCTGGGCGCCGAGGTGGACGTCGTGCGCAACGACCGGGCCACGGTGCAGCAGCTCCTGGACTGCTCATACGAGAGATGTGTGATCTCACCGGGGCCCTGCACGCCGGAGCAGGCGGGCATCACGCTCGAGGCGGCCCGGCGGATGCCGCAGGCGGGCGTTCCGACGCTCGGGGTGTGCCTGGGCCACCAGGCGCTCGCGCAGGCCTTTGGTGGGCGCTGGATGCTCAACGCCCCGGTGCACGGCAAGGCCACGAGCATCGAGCACGACGGACGTACGATCTTCCGAGGACTCTCCTCGCCGCTGACCGTCGGGCGTTATCACTCACTGGTGGTCGACTCGGAGCTGCCGGACTGCCTGGAGGAGTCCGCCCGCGGCGACGGCGTCCTGATGGGGCTGCGCCATCGCGAGCTCCCCGCCGAGGGGGTGCAGTTCCACCCCGAGTCGGTGCTCACGGAGGATGGCAAGACGCTCCTCGCGAACTTCCTGGGGGGCGATTGATGCCCAACGCCGTTCTCACTCGTGCGATCGACGCGCTCGCCTCCCGCCGTGATCTGAGCTCGGATGAGGCCGCCGAGGTGCTGGCCGAGATCATGCACGGGGAGGTCTCAGAGACCCAGATCGCCGGCTTTTTGATCGCCCTTCGAACCAAGGGTGAGACGGTGGAGGAGCTGACGGGGCTCGCCAGCACGATGCGGGCCCTCGCCGCGCACGTGCCGACCGTGCGGCAGGATCTGCTCGACACCGCCGGGACCGGTGGCGGCAGAAGCACGTTCAACGTGTCCACCACCGCCGCCCTGATCGCTACCGGCGCGGGCTGCGCGGTGGCCAAGCACGGCAACCGCTCCGCGACCAGCCGATCGGGCTCCGCCGACCTGCTGGAGGCGCTTGGCGCCCGCATCGACCTCCCGGCCGACGCCGTCGGGCGGTGCATCGACGAGGCCGGCTTCGGCTTCATGTTCGCGCCGGCCCACCATCAGGCCACCCGCTTCGTGGTGCCCGTTCGCCGGGAGCTTGCGGTGCGGACGATCTTCAACATGATCGGCCCACTGACGAACCCCGCCGGCGCCCGCCGGCAGCTCCTCGGCGTGTCCGACGCGCAGTTCCTCGAGACGATTGCGGGCGCCCTGGCCAGGCTGGGCGTCGACCGGGCGCTCGTGGTGGCGGGCGAGGACGGTCTGGATGAGGTCTCGATCGATGCGCCGACAAGGGTGGTGGAGGTGAACGGCGAGGAGATCCGCCACTACACGCTCGCCCCGGAGGAGGTCGGCGTCGAGCGCCGCGACCGATCGGCCTCCGAGCGAGACGACGGCGGAGGTACGCCGCCTGAGAACGCGGCGATCACGCGCGCGATCCTGGATGGCGGGCGGACGGGCGCCGGGCATCCGGCGAGCGTGGAGCTGGCAACGATCAACGCCGGCGCGGCGATCTACGTGGCGGGGCGCTCGGACACGATCGCCGACGGCGTCGAAGCGGCCCGCGCCGCGCTCGCCGACGGAAGCGCTGCCGACGCGCTCGAGCGCTACGTGCGCGCGAGCCTCACCTATGCACCGGCGGCGAAGGCCGTCTCGTGAGCACTCAGAGCTCCACGGTTCTCGATCGCATCCTCGCCGAAACGCGCGTGGAGCTTGAGCGGCGCAAGCGGGCGCTGCCGCTTTCCCAGCTCGTGTCCGCCGGCCCGCGGCCCGGCGTGGGAGCAACCGCCGGCGAGCGGCGCCTGCGCGAGGCGCTGATGGCTCCCGGGATGGGCGTGATCGCGGAGTTCAAGCGCCGCTCGCCGTCGGCGGGCGAGCTGCGTGCGCGGGCCGAGCTCTCGGAGGTCGTCAGCGCGTACGCGCGCGGCGGGGCGGTCGCCGTGTCGATCCTGACCGAGGGGCCGAACTTCGACGGATCTCTGGAGGACCTGCGCGCGGCTCGCGCCGCTTGCCGCCTGCCGATCCTGCGCAAGGACTTCATCGTCGACCCCTACCAGCTGCACGAGGCGCGCGCCGCGGGCGCCGACGCCGTCCTCCTGATCGTGGCTGCGCTGGGTGAGCGGGAGCTCGGAGCGTTGCACGACTACGCGCGCGGCCTCGGCCTCGATGTGCTGGTTGAGGTGCACGACGGTGAGGAGCTTGCCAGGGCGCTCGCCGTCGGCGCCGAGGTGATCGGGATCAACAACCGCGACCTGCGGGACTTCAGCGTGGACACCGAGCGAACCGTCAAGCTGGTCGATGCGGTCCCCTCGGGGGTGACCGTGGTATCCGAGTCGGGGATCGCCACCTCCGCCCAGCTCATCGCGCTGGCGCAGATCGGCGTGCATGCGGTGCTGGTGGGCGAGTTGCTGATGCGCTCCGGGGAGCCGGAGTCGGCGTTGCGCGCGCTGCGCACGGACGGCGACGCCGAACAGGGTCTTTAGGCGCTCCCCTACGGGGCTTTAGTCGGTCTTCATGGCGACCCGCCATCCTGCCCGTGCATGAACCGCATGTTCGCCATTCCGTTCGTCTCCGCCCTGCTCGGCGGAGCAGTCGTCGCGGCCGTGATCGCCGCCTTCGGCGGCCTGGGCGGGGAAACCCAGAAGGTGGTCACCGCGATCCAGGCAGCTCCGCTGGCGCCGTCGAATGCGTCGCAGCAGACCCACGCGTTGACTCCACACGACATTTACGTGCGTGACGCTCCCGGGGTGGCGTTCGTGACCTCGACGATCGTCCAGAAAACGGAATCGCCCTTCAATCTGTTCGGCACCGAAGAAGCCCAGCGCCAGGGCCAGGCGACCGGCTCGGGAATCGTGATCGACGCCAACGGCACGATCCTGACCAACTACCACGTCGTGGAGAACGCCATCAAGGTGACCGTCAGCTTCGAAAAAGGCCAGACCGTCGACGCGCAGGTCGTCGGCACGGATCCCTCCAACGACCTGGCCGTACTGCGTATACCGACCGACGGGCTGGCGCTGCACCCGCTCACGCTTGGCGACTCGAGCACCGCGGAAGTGGGCGATCCGGTGCTTGCGATCGGCAACCCATTCGATCTGCAACGTACCCTCACGACCGGCGTGGTCTCTGCGATCCAGCGTGAAATAACCGCGCCGAACGGCTTCACGATCGACAACGTGCTGCAGACCGACGCCCCGATCAACCCTGGCAACTCCGGTGGCCCACTGCTCGACGCATCTGGTCGCGTGATCGGCATCAACTCCCAGATCGAGACCGGAGGCAGCGGCGGCGGGAGCGTCGGCATCGGCTTCGCCGTCCCGATCAACACGGCCAAGGCCGAGATCTCACAGCTCGAGAAGGGCGGCACGGTTCGCGGCGCCTACCTCGGGCTGACCTCGCTCACGATCGACGGCTCCCTGTCGGCGCTCAACCTGCCGGTGAAGAGCGGTGCGCTCGTGCAGAGCGTGCAAAAGGGCACGCCGGCCGAACGGGCGGGCATACGCGGCGGACGCATCACGGGGAGCACCGAAAGCGGCCAGGTGGCCGTCGGCGGGGACATCATCACGTCGATCGACGGCAAGGCCGTCGCGAGCTCGCAGGAACTCGCAGCGGACATCGAGGCCAAGAAACCGGGCGCCACCATCTCGGTCGGACTGCTGCGCGCGAACGGGCATGGCGGCTATGAACCCAAGACGGTCACCGTGACGCTCGGAACTCGTCCCAACTCGGTCCCCAACCCCAACACCCCCCAGGGCTAACACCACCGATCGCTACCGTTTGGGGCATGTTCCCCAAGGTGAAGGTCTGTGGGATTACCAATCTCAACGACGCCGAGATGGCCGTTGGGCTGGGGGCGTGGGCTCTGGGGATGATCTTCTACGAGGGCAGCCCGCGAAGCTGTTCGCTGGCGGAGGCGCAGCGGATTGCAAGCGCCCTGCGCCGCGATGTCGAGCTGTGTGGGGTGTTCGTCAACGCCTCGCTCGAGGAGGTCTCCGAGGTGGCCAAGACGCTCGGGTTGAGCATGCTTCAGCTGCACGGCGACGAGGGGCCGTCGTTCTGCGCCGAGGCGTCACGCCGCAGCGGCGCACGGGTGATCAAGGCGGCTCAGGTCTCCGGGCCGGGCGACATTCGGGACCTCGAGCGCTTTCACGTGGACTTTCACCTGCTCGACTCTCGTGCCAGCGACCCACGGCGACAGTCGCTCCGGGGGGGCACCGGCGAGACGTTCGACTGGACGCTCCTGGCGGGCAGGCGCTCGCGTGTGCCGCTGATCCTCAGCGGCGGGCTGACGCCCGCGAACCTGGGGGAGGCGATCACGCTGACAAGCCCCCACGCGGTTGATACGGCGAGCGGGACCGAGGCGGCGCCTGGTCGCAAGGACGCGCGCAAGCTCGAGGCCTTCTTCGACGTTGCGCGGCGAGCGGCCGAGCAGCCGAGCGTCGGGGAGGCCGCCGAGCCGCCCAGTCGCGCCGCGGGCCCGCCGAGCGTTGGGGCGCTCGGGGGTCCGGCGTGAGCGCCGAGCGCGCGGGTGCGGGGCTCGAGCACCGCTTCGGGGAGTACGGCGGGCAGTACGTCCCGGAGACGCTCGTCCCGGCCCTCGCGGAGCTCGAGCGCGAGTGGACGGTGGCGCGCGCCGATGAGCTCTACTGGGCCGAGCTGCGGGCGCTGCTGCGCGACTTCGGCGGGCGCCCCACGCCGCTGTATCGGACCGGACGGCTCTCCGAGTGGGTCGGACGGCCGGTGTACCTCAAGCGCGAGGACCTCAACCACACCGGCTCGCACAAGCTGAACAACGCTCTCGGCCAGGCGCTGCTGGCGAGGAGGATGGGCAAGACGCGCATCATCGCCGAGACGGGCGCCGGTCAGCACGGTGTCGCCACGGCGACCGTGTGTGCCCTGCTGGGGATCGACTGCGTTGTCTACATGGGCGTCGAGGACATTCGCAGGCAGCGGCCGAACGTCCAGCGGATGGGGCTCCTCGGTGCGAAGGTCGAGCCGGTGGACGCCGGCGCGATGACCTTGAAGGAGGCGACGTCGGCGGCGATTCGCGACTGGGTTACGAACGTCGAGGACACCCACTACGCGATCGGTTCGGTGGTCGGCCCCGCCCCCTACCCGGCGCTCGTTCGAGATCTCCAGCGTGTGATCGGCGACGAGGCCCGTGAGCAGATGCTCGAACAGGAGGGCCGGCTGCCTGCGCGGATCGTGGCCTGCGTGGGCGGCGGCTCGAACGCGATGGGCATCTTCGCGGCGTTCCTCGCCGACGAGCAGGTCGAGCTGATCGGCGTGGAGGCCGGCGGCGAGGGGATCGAGACCGCTCGCCACGGCGCCCCCCTGACGGTGGGCGGGCGCCCGGGCATCCTGCACGGTTCGCGCTCGGCCGTGATGCAGAACGAGGAGGGGCAGATCGTGCAGGCCCACTCGGTGTCGGCTGGCCTTGACTATCCGGGCGCCGGACCCCAGCACGCGTTCCTCAGGGACAGCGGTCGCGCCCGCTACGTCGCGGTGACCGACGTGCAGGCGATCGACGCATTCAAGCTGCTGGCTCGCCTGGAGGGCATAATCCCGGCGCTCGAGACCGCCCATGCGCTCGCCTGGGTGCTCGCCGAACCGGCGGGGGAGATCGACCTCGTGTGTCTGTCCGGCCGCGGGGACAAGGACCTCGCGGAGGTGCTGGGGGATGGGTGAGGATGGCAGCGGCGTCGAGCGCATCGCCGATGCCTTCGCCTCGAGGAGCCGCCGCGCCGCGCTGATGCCGTATCTGATGGGCGGCTTTCCCACGCTCGATGAGTCGGCGCGCATCGGCGAGGCCTACGTGAGCGCCGGCGTCGACCTGATCGAGCTGGGCGTCCCCTATTCGGATCCATTGGCCGATGGCCCGGTGATCCACGACGCGGGCACGCGCGCGCTCGCTCACGGCGCCAGCATCGCGGGGGTGCTGGAGGTTGCACGGGCGCTGGCCGGGAGCGTGCCGGTGGTGCTGATGTGCTACGCCAACATGGTGCTGGCACCGGGCGCCGAGGCATTCGTCGAGCGTCTCGCAAGAACCGGCGCCTGCGGGTTGATCGTGCCGGACCTGCCGATGGGCGAAGCGCCCGAGGTGCGGCGCGCGTGCGACAGCCACGGCCTCGCGCTCGTTCCGCTGGTGGCGCCGACGACCACGCCGCAGCGGCTCGCGTCGATCGGACGGCAGGCCATGGGGTTCCTGTACACGGTTTCGGTCGTCGGCACCACGGGGGAGCGCGAGGCGCTGGCGGAGCGCTTCGCCGAGATCGTCGCTCGCGCGAAGGCGAGCACCGAGGTCCCGGTGGCGCTCGGCTTCGGGATCGGCACGCCCGAGCAGGCGCGCATGGCAGCCGACGCGGGTGCCGACGGGGTGATCGTGGGTACGCGGCTCGTGCGCGCGGCGAGTGAGGCTCCGGATGACCCCGTGGCGGCCGTCAGCGCGGTTCTTCAAAGCCTCGCGCACGGCCTCGAGCCTGTGAACGCATCGTGAGCGGGCGGTCGGTTCGCGCGGCGGCGGCCGATCACACCGATGGATGCCCCCCTTCGGTAGCATTGGCGCGGCATGGGACTGATCCTCACAGTCACGGCGGGTCTCATCGTCTGGCTGGTTCTGTGGGCACTCGGAACCAAGGGGCTTGATGCGTTTCTGCTCGCCACGGCGATCATCATGGTCGGCGCCTCGCTGAGGATCCTGTCCGGCTATCTGCCCGGCCGGCGCAGCTAGCCGAGCAGTGCCCCTGCGCCGGCCGTGGCCCCCGACGCGACTGCCAGCGGTCGTGACCGCGCTTGGCGCGCTGGCCTTGCTCGCCTTCACGCTGTCCGGCTGCGGAGGCGTCGGGGTCTCGGGCGCGGCGAGCGCGATCGGGGACCAGCTGACCATCTACTCGAGCCTGCCTCTGCAGGGCCCCTCGGGCGCCACCTCGGCCCAGCTCGTCAACGGCGAGAAGCTGGCGCTCGCCGACTCGGGCGGCCGGGTGGGGCCGTTCAAGGTCAGCTACGTATCCGAGGACGACTCCAGCCCGACCAGCGGCCAGTGGGCGCCGGGCGTGACCGCCTCGAACGCGAAGGCCGCCGCCCAGGATACGAGCACGATCGCCTATCTCGGCGACTACAACTCGGCGGCCACGGCCGTGTCGCTTCCGCTGATCAACGCGGCCGGCATCCTGCAGGTCAGCCCGGCCAGTCCCTACGTCGGCCTCACCTCATCCGAGGATGCCGGGCAGGACGAGCCCGAACGCTTCTACCCCAGCGGCCGGCGCACATTCGTTCGGCTGCAGCCGGGCGACCCGGCGCAGGCCGCCGCGCAGGTCGCGCTGATGGCCCACCTGGGCGTGCACGAGCTGTACGTGCTCAACGACCAGGATCCGTTTGAGGTTCCGCTCGCTCAGATCGTCACGGGCGACGCCGAACGGGCGGGCATCACGATCGCCGGTAACGACGCGCTCGACATGAGCGGCGCCAAGCAGTTCACCGGTGAGGTGGCAAAGATCGCCGAAAGCCATGCGCAGGCGGTCTTCTTCGCCGGCGGCGGCGGGCCGGCGACGGTGGCGCTGTGGAACGAGCTGCACGAAGCCGTCCCCGGACTGCTGCTGCTGGGCTCGAGCACCCTGGTGAGCGAATCGTTCACATCGCAGCTCGGCGCCGCCGGGGCCAGCACCTACCTGACGACCCCGGTGCTGCCAACCGGCCTGTACCCTCCCGCGGCCGCGCACGTGCTCGCCGACTACCGTCGTCACTTCGGCGGGGAAGCCGGGCCTTATGCGCTGTTCGGATACGAGACGATGAGCCTCGTGCTCGACGCGATCCGCAGCGCCGGCGCGCGCGGGAACGACCGCCAGGCGGTCATCGAAAAGATCTTCGACACGACGAACCGCAGCTCGGTGATCGGGCGTTACTCGCTCGAAGCCGATGGGGAAACGACGCTCTCACCCTACGGCATCGATCGTGTCCGGGGCGGACGTCCGGTGTTCTATCGCGCCGTCCCGGTGCCCTGAGCGCTCGCCCACGTCCTCAGCCGGCGTGCTGGAAGCCGACCACGGCGCGGAAGCGATCGATGCCTTCGCCGAGGCTCTTGCCACCTCCCGAGAGCGTGCTCAGCGTCCTTAGATAGGGGACGAGCTTCGAGATCGCGGCGCCTTCGCTCAGACCCACCGCTTCGAGCAGTCCGAGCAGCGTCGGGAAGTCGACGGTGAGACTCGGTTCGATGCCTTCGCCGAGGATCGCGCCGGCCGCCTTGAAGGACGTCGATCCCGAGAGCGTGCTCGGCGGATGCAGCGCGGTGGCGACCGAGGGTTCGCCCAGGCCGATCACGAACTTGGCATGTCCCTGGGCGTCGTTGGCGGCGACGATGTTGAGCGTGATCGGCAGGCCGTTGAGAAAGACGGCGATCGAGGCCTGAGCGCCCGGGAACGGGGCCTGCTGCACCGTGAGGCCGCCCTTGCGGAGGATCGCGGCGAGCTTCGGCACGGCGGCGCGGGAGAGCGCGGGGTTGGTGGAGTCGATGACCATGCCCGCTCTCAGTTCCACCAGTCCCGTGCCGCTGGCGAAGATGCCCCCCGAGCCCATCCAGCTCGCGAAGTCGCGCTTTGCTTCGGCGTTGTCGGCGCCGAGCACGCTCAACGGCGTGAGGATGCCTTCGAGCAATCCGTTCAGGCTGAGCGCACCCGCGCCGGGAGCTTCGCTACCTGAGCCCGTAAGCGCGCTCTCCAGCGACAGCAGACCCCGCAGCCCCTGGACGTCGTTGCCGAGCGTCTGCCCGACGTTGCCCAGGCCGACGGCGAGCCAGGAGTCTCCGGGCAGTTCGCCGGCGGCCTGTGCGCCCTGCGAGGCCGAGCTGAGAAGGCCGCCCGACCCGGAGGCGCTCCCGGCGGAGAGGCTGTCGGCATCCAACGAGATCGACGCGGCGGATGGCACCAGCGAGACGTTTGTCACGCGCGGGCCCGCCAGCAACCCGAGCAGCCCCCCGAGTCCCTGCGAGCCGGTCGCTCCCGGCGTCGCACCGCCCGGGGGGGCCGCCGGTGCATTCACGAAGACATGAGCCAGCACGCCCGAGGGTGCGACAGCGAGCAGCTTCTTGTAGTCGGCTGACTGCGCGAGCGAGGGTCCGCCGAGCGTGGTGTCGATCACGCCCTGTACGGCGTCCTGGCTGCCGATGACCACCAGGCGATCGACCACGGCGAAGCTCAGGCCATCGGCAGCGAGCAGGTAGGAGACGCCGCGGTAGCTGGTCGCGTGGGCGCCGGCCTTGTGGGCCTGTGATTCCACGAAGGAGCGCGCCTTGGCCACGTCGCTCGTGTCGAGGACGATCGCGCCGCGGGCGCCGGCCGGCGCGGTGCCGCCGGCGCCCGCGGAGGGGGCGAAGGGGAAGGCTCCCGCCGATGAGGAGCTGCCCAGCAGGCCCCGCGCCAGCAACGCGAACAGCTGACCGACACTCGCTTGACCGGAGGTGCTCGCCGAGCTGAGGAAGATGCCGGCGCGGGCACCCAGCCATGGGGCGATGTCGCGGCCGAAGTCAAGCGGCGCGCTGCCCGGGGTCTGGAGGATCGCGAGGAGATTCAGGTAGGGATCGGGCTGATGGGTGAGTGCGCTGCCCGCAGCCGAGGCGGCCGCCTGCAGGGAGCCGTCCGGGCGCACCGTCGCCCCGCCGTACAGCGGGGCCGAGGCGGGAACGGCGACCGCGGGGTCGACGCCCGTTTCGGTGGTGTGCGAGGAGCCGCAACCCACGAGCATCGCGCCGAGCAACGTCAGTAGAAGCGCCATCACCAGCGCGCGCCGCGCGCGCCGCCGGTGCTCTGGGTGGGCCGGCATGGGAGGCGATCGTAGCGGCTGGCGATCGTGACGGCGCGGGATGTCCGGGCGAGGGCGCTGATCCGGCCGGGGAAGCCGGCCCCGGGGCGCTGGCGCCCGTCCGCGGCGCACGCGGGCGGGCGCCAGAGACTGCAACGCCCGTCGCAGCTCGCGGTTCTGCACGCGGGCGTGCATCGCAGGCGGCCGTGCCCGTGCTTTGTGGTGCCTCGAAAACGGCCGGCCCGCCTGGGTTTTCGACGTTCATGTCGAGCAGGGACACCCCAGTGGGAGAAAATGTGCAAATGGGGTTGCATTGTGGGAGGAAGTGGGATAAGTTCGCGCACAGCGAGCCGAGGTGGAGGGGCTCCTCCCACTCCTCCACCTCGGCTCGGTAATCAAGCCTGGAGAGCTCAGCGGTGCTTCCCTTTCGCGGCACGTTCGACCATACGCTCGACGCCAAGAACCGCCTCACGGTGCCGGCGCGCTACCGCTCGGCCCTGGCCGAGGGGGTGGTGCTCGCGATGCCGGTGGACCTGAAGCCCTGCGTGGGGGTGTGGCGCCCGGAAGAGTACGAGCGGTACTCCCAGCGCGCGCTCGCCGAGCTGCCCCCGCTCTCCCCACGGCTGACCGAGCTCGAGCGCTTCTTCTACGGCAGCTCCCACGACGCCGACCTCGATGCGGCGGGACGGATCATGGTTCCGGGCTTTCTCGGCGAGCACGCCGGGCTGGCCAAGGACGTCGTCGTGGTGGGTGTGGGGGACCGGCTCGAGCTGTGGGACAGGGGCCGCTGGGACGAGCATCGGCCCGCGCTGCTCGGAGGCATCGCGCAGATCACTGCGAGCGTCGATGAGCCTGCTTGAGATGACACGCCGTCCCCGGCGTCCGGCACGGGGACGGCCCGCGGGTGCCGCCCTGCCGGGGTCGATGAGCGAGACGCCCTCCGGGCACGTGCCGGTGCTAGCCGACGAGCTCATCGAGCTGCTCGATCCCAAGCCCGGCCAGACGGTGATCGACTGCACCTTCGGCGACGGGGGCCACGCTCGGCTGCTCGCCGCGCGCCTGGGCTCGTCGGGCACGCTCGTCGCGATCGACCGCGATCCCCTCGCCGAGGAGCGCTTTCGCGCGCTCGCGCCGGAGATGCCATGTTCGGCGCGGTTCATCCGGGCCGGATACGCCGAGGGACTCGAGCTGCTCCTGGCGGAAGGGGTGCAGGCGGATGCGGCGTACTTCGACCTGGGCATGTCCTCGATGCAGGTCGATACCCGCGCGCGCGGCTTCTCCTACTCCTACAGGGCGCCGCTCGACATGCGGATGGACCCGGGTCAGGAGCTGACTGCGCGCGAGATCGTCGCCGACTGGGATGAGCGCCGGCTCGCGCACACGCTGCGCGACTTCGGCGAGGAGCGCCACGCGACGGCGATCGCGCACGCCATCGTGCGCCAACGGCAGGACGCGCCGATCGAGACCACGCTCGAGCTCGTTGACACGATCAACTCCGCGATTCCGGCCCCCGCGCGGTTCGCCGCAGGGCATCCGGCCAAGCGCGTCTTCCAGGCGCTACGGATCGCCGTCAACGATGAGCTCGGACAGCTGGACCGCGCGCTCCCGCTCGCCTGGCGGCTGTTGCGCAAGGGGGGCGTGCTCGCGGGAATCTCGTTCCACTCGCTCGAGGATCGCCGCGTCAAGCGCTTCCTCGCCGACCGGGCGCGCGGCTGCATCTGCCCGCCCGAGCTGCCGGTGTGCGTCTGCGGGCGCGAGCCCCAGGCGGCCCTGATCGCCCGCCGGTCGGTCGTGCCGAGCGCCGAGGAGGTCGCGCGCAATCCGCGGGCGGCCTCGGCGCGCCTGCGTGCCGCAAGGAAGCTCCTCGAGGGCGGAGAGGGGCCATGAGCGCCGCTCCCGCCGTCCGTCCGCGGCCTGCGACCGCGGCTCGCCCGCTCACCGTGGCGCCGAGACCCCGCCGGGTTTCAGGCCCCGCTCGCCCCGCCTCACGGCCCGCCCGCCCGCCGGTCCGGCGGGTCCTCGAGCCTCGGCCGACTCGCGAGCGCTCGAGCGCGCAGGAGGGCATCCTCCGGCGGCTGCTCGCCTCGCTGGAACGGCTGCCCCGACGCCTTCCGCTCGCCGGGCGCACGGGGATCGGGCTGGTCGCGTTCGCGCTGATCGGCATCGTCACGCTGCAGCTCGGCCTGCTCAAGCTGAACGCCGGGATCGGCCGGGCGCTCGAGCGCGAGGCCGTGTTGCAGAGGGAGAATGCGGCGCTCAGCATCGAAGACTCAGAACTGGCGTCGGCAGGCCGCGTCACCTCGCAGGCGGCGCGGCTCGGCATGCAGTTCGGCTCCGTGGCGGCGCTGCGGTTCGTGAGGGCTCCCCAGGGAGCGCGTGCTGGCGCTGCGGTTGCGCTGCGCGCCGCCGGTCCCGCCTCGAGCACGGGCGCGGCTACGGGGGCGGCAGAATCCCAGGCGTCCTCGGCGACCGCCCAATCCCAGGGTTCGGCCGAAACGCCCGGCGGGTCGACCGCCTCGGCGGCGGGCGGCGAATCGAATTCATCCGGCGGCGCCGCTGCCCGGTCGAGCGAATCGGCGGGCACGGGCTCAGCCACCGGCTCGCCTGGCGGCGAATCGCCGGCGGCGTCGGGAGAAGCGGCGCGAACGTCGGCTGAATCGAGCGCGAGCGCGAGCAGCCCCGCCGCTCCGCAGGCACCGTCGAGCGAAGCGGGAAGCGCGCCGGGCGGCGAAGCGCCGGCGGGCGGGACCCGGGCAGGCGCCTCGGGATAGCGGTGGACGTCGTTCAACGCCGCATAGGCATGATCTTCGCGCTGTTCTTCCTGCTGCTCCTCCTCGCGGCCGGGCGCACGCTCTACCTGGGCGTGCTGCATGGCGGAACGCTGCGCAACGCCGCCGACAATCAGCAGCTCACCTACGAAAGCGTGCCCGCAGAGCGCGGCGCGATCACCGATCGCAATGGGGTCGACCTCGCCGTGTCAGAGCCCGCCCAGGACATCTCCGCGACGCCCTATCTGCTGAGCGACCCGCTCGGCGCGGCGCAGCGGCTGGCTCCCCTGCTGGGCCAGTCGCAGGCCGCGGTGCTGCGCAAGCTCTCCGAGCGCACGGGCTTCGTGTTTCTCGAGCGCGCCGTTCCAGCCGGGCGGGCACGGGAAATCCTCGCCCTGAAGATCCCCGGCGTCGCCGGCGCGCCGGTGATGCGGCGGGTATATCCGCGCGGCACGCTCGCGACTCAGGTGCTGGGACTCGTGGGCACCGAAGGTAACGGGCTCGACGGCCTCGAGTACTCGCGCAACTCGATCCTGCACGGTCGCACCGGGGAGCGACGTGTGGTGAGCGATGCCATCGGGCAGCCGGTTTCGATCACCGAAGTTCACCGTGAGGTGCCCGGCGCCTCGCTGTCTCTGACGCTCGACGCCAACATCCAGCAGCGGGCGGAAGAAGTGCTGAGCGCGGTGGGAAGCGTGTTCAATCCCAAAGACGCCACGGCCATCGTGATGGACCCGAACAGTGGCGCGATCCTCGCGATGGCCAACTGGCCGCAGGTGAACGCCGACGATCCCGGGGCGTCGCCTCCGGCCAACCTGGAGAACCGCGCGGTCGGGCTGGACTATGAACCTGGCTCGACCTTCAAGGTCGTCGCAGTCGGCGGCGCCCTGCAGCAGGGCCTGATCACGCCGAGCACCGGCTTCGACATTCCCGACCAGATCCAGGTGGCCGACAGGACGATCCACGACGACACCGAACACGCCGATGAGACGCTCACGACCTCGCAGATACTCGCCCAGTCGAGCAACGTGGGCGCGATCAAGATCGGGCAGCTCGAGGGAGCGGAACGGTTCAACGACTGGGTCCATCGCTTCGGGTTCGGCGCGCCGACGGAAATCGGGCTGCCCGGCGAGGAATCCGGGGACGTGCTGGCGCTCGACCGTTACTCGGGGTCCTCGATGGGCAATTTGCCGATCGGCCAGGGTGAGCTCGTCACCCCGCTTCAGATGGCGAGCGCCTATGCGGCGATCGCCAACGGCGGCATCCTGCGCACGCCGCGACTGATCTCCTCGGTGGCGGGCCGCCCGCAGCCCCCGCCGGCGGGACGGCGCGTGATCTCCGCGACGACCGCCTCGGCGCTCCGCGGGATGCTGAAGGGCGTGCTCGCGCCAGGCGGCACCGCCAGCGAGGTGTCGATCCCCGGCTATCAGCTCGCGGGCAAGACCGGCACGGCGAGCAAGATCGACCGCGCCACTGGCCAGTACTCCCAGAGCGCCTACGTGGCTTCGTTCATCGGCTTCGCTCCGGCCGACGATCCCAAGCTGCTGTGCGCGGTGATCGTCGATGAACCGCAGTCCGGCTCGATCTACGGTGGGACCGTCGCGGCGCCGGCATTCGGGCAGATCATGTCGTTCGCGCTTCCCTACCTGCACATCGGCCCCGGATAGCATCAGCCCATGAGGCTCGACGAGTTGATCGCCGCCGACGCAGCCGGTGCGGCTGGCGGCGTGCAGGTCAGTGGGCTGAGCTATGACAGTCGATCGGCCGGGGCCGGGGATCTGCTTTTCTGCGTGCGGGGTTTTCAGCATGACGGCCATGAGTTCGCCGCGCAGGGCGTCGAGCGGGGCGCGGTCGCCCTGATCGTCGAGCGGCCGCTGGACCTCGGCGTGCCCGAAGTGGTGGTGCAGTCCGCTCGCCGGGCGATGGGGCCGATTGCGGCACGGTTCTATGGAGATCCGAGCCGCGAGCTGCGGGTCGTGGGGGTGACCGGCACGAACGGCAAGACGACCACGGCGTATCTGGTGCGCGCCCTGCTCGAAGCCGTGGGCGAGCAGTGCGGGCTGCTGGGAACGGTCAAGTCGGTGGTCGGCGGGCGAGAGCGGGCGGTGACACGGACCACCCCCGAGGCGATCGACCTGCAGGCCGACCTGCGGGCGATGCTCGCCGGCGGCGATCGCGCCTGTGCGATGGAGGTTTCCTCGCACGCGCTGACGCTGGGACGGGCGGACGCCGTTCACTTCGCCGTGGCGCTGTTCACGAACATGAGCCGCGACCACCTCGACTTCCACGAGACGATGGAGGACTACTTCCTGGCCAAGCGGCGTTTGTTCGAACCGCGAGCGCCGGAGTCGCAGGCGACGCCGCCCGCCGCGGGCCGGCTCCCGGCCTCGCCGGAGATCAGCGTGGTGAACGTCGGCGACTCCTACGGAAGGCGGCTGGCGGAGGAGATCGAGGGCGCGCGGACGTTCGCCGTGGATCAGCGGGTCGCCGACTATCGGGCGACCGACCTGCGCCCCACCCGAGAGGGGAGTCGGTTCACGCTGCACACGCCGCTCGGCGAGCGCGAGGTCGCGCTGAGGATGCCGGGGCGCTTCAATGTCGCCAACGCGCTGGGGGCGCTCGCGGCAGCCCATGTGCTCGGGGGCGAGCTCGATCGGTTGGTGGCCGCGCTCGAGCGCGGCGTGCGGGTGCCCGGGCGGTTCGAGCCCGTGCGGGAGGGCCAGGACTTCGCGGTGCTCGTCGACTACGCGCACACGCCGGACTCGCTCGAGAACGTGCTGCGCGCGGCGCGGGAGCTGGCGCAGGCCCCCGGCCAGGAGGAGGGGCGGGTGATCTGCGTGTTCGGCGCCGGCGGCGACCGCGATCGTGGAAAGCGCCCGCTGATGGGCGAGATCGGCGCGCGGATGGCCGACGTGGTGCTCGTCACCTCCGATAACCCCCGCTCGGAGGAGCCCGAGCAGATCATCGCCGAGATCATGGCCGGCGTCGCGCGGGTAGACCGCGAGCGTCACCCCCCGGTCAGAGGCGTCAAGGCGCCGCCCGTGCGCTCGATCGCCGATCGTGAGGAGGCGATCGCCGAGGCGATCGCGTGCGCGCAGGAGGGCGACGTGCTCGTCATCGCGGGCAAGGGCCACGAGCAGGGGCAGGAGCTCGCCGGCGGGCGCAAGGTGCCGTTCGACGATGTGGTCGTCGCGAGGGAGGCGCTTCGCGCGCGTCGCGGGAGCGTGGCGGGGGCGACGGCGTGAGCGCCGTGGCGTGGCGCGTCTTCTCCGGGGTCGCGGCGGAGCCGGGAGCGTGAGAGATTGGGATGCGGACCGCGTCGCTCGTGTCGCTGGCGCCCATTTAGCGTACGGGGGCGGGGCTGTCGACAGCGAGCCGGGACCGCTGCGGGCAGGCATCGACTCCCGCGCGTGCGCACCGGGTGAGCTGTTCGTCGGCCTTCCGGGGCGGCGCGCCGACGGCGGCCGGTTCGCGATCGACGCGCTTCGCGCGGGAGCCTGGGGCGTGCTCGTCGGGCCCGAGCATGCGCATGCGGCCGTGGAGTCAGGAGCGGGGGCGGTGCTCGTGCACGCCGATCCGCTCGCGGGCCTTCAGGCGCTCGCCCGCGCGTGGCGGCTGGAGCTTCGCGCCGGCGGCACGAAGGTCGTGGCCATCACCGGATCGACCGGCAAGACATCGACCAAGGACATCCTCGCCGCGCTGCTCGCAAGCGAGCTGCGGACGGTGTCGAGCCCGGAGAACTTCAACACCGAGATCGGGCTGCCGCTGGCCCTGCTCGCCGCGTCGCACGACTCCGAGGTGGTCGTGCTCGAGATGGCGATGCGGGGAGCGGGGCAGATCGCAGAGCTGACGGCGATCGCGGCGCCGGACGTCGGCGCGATCGTGAACGTCGGACCGGTGCACCTCGAGCTGTTCGGGACGCTCGAGGCGATCGCGGCCGCGAAGGCGGAGCTGATCGCGGGCCTCGAGCCCGGTGCCACGGCGGTGGTGCCGGCCGGTGAGAGGCTGCTCGATCCGCATCTGCGCGAGGACCTGCGAACGGTCACCTTCGGCGACGGCGGGCAGCTCTGGCTCCAGAGCGGACGCTCGCCCGGGGAGGTGTCGATTCGCGATGGCCCGCTCGAGATCGTGCTCGAGCCCTCCTTCCGCCAGGCGCACAACATGCGCAACCTGCTGGCAGCCGTGGCGGTCGCACGGGCGCTCGGCGTGACGCCACGGGGACGCGTCGAGGTGAGCTTCTCGCCCCTGCGCGGCGAGCGGCTCGCGCTGGCCGGGGGAGTGGTTCTGATCAACGACTGCTACAACGCCAACCCGATGTCCATGCGCGCCGCGATCGACGACCTGGCTCAGAGCGCGCGCGCCAGGCGCGTGGCGGTGCTGGGCGACATGCTCGAGCTCGGCTCCGAGACGCCGCGCTTTCATCGTGAGATCGGCGAGCACGCGACCGCGAAGGGGGTCGAGCTGCTCGTGACGGTCGGAGCGCTCGCCGCGAGTATCAGAGAGGGATTCACCGGCGAGGCCCATTCCGTTCCCGACGCGCAGTCGGCATCCGAGCTGCTCGGGACGCTGCTGCGCGAGGGGGACACGGTGCTCGTCAAGGGCTCGCGCGGCGTCGGCCTCGAGCTGGTCGCGAGCGCGCTCGGTGGCGTTCTCGCCCACGCCCCTGCCGCGGGCGCCTCCGCGCTCGCGCGTGACGCGGGCCCGGGACGGTCCTGATGGGGCGGGTTCTGTTCGGGGGCACCGCCGCGCTGCTGATCTGCATCTTCCTCAGCCCCAAGTTCATCGAGTTCCTGCGCAAGCGCGAGTTCGGACAGCAGATCCGCGAGGACGGCCCCCAGGGCCACCATCAGAAGGCGGGCACGCCGACGATGGGCGGGGTGATCATCTTCCTGGCGGTCTCGGTTCCCTACCTGATACTCACCAACTACGAATGGCGCTCGCTGGGGGTTTTCGCGGCCGCGATCGCCTGCGCGCTGCTGGGCTTCGCCGACGACTACACGAAGCTCGTAAAGCGCCGCTCGCTCGGGCTGCGGGCCCGGACGAAGCTCGTGGTGACGATCGCCATCTCGCTCGGGCTGTGGTTCGTCGCGGCCCACGAGGCGCATCTGCCGAGCACGCTTCGGCTGCGCTTCGTCGACTACCAGATCGACCTTGGGCCCTTCTATCCGTTGCTGATCTACCTGGTCGTGGCCGGCACCACCAGCGCGGTCAACCTGACCGACGGGCTGGACGGCCTGGCCGCCGGTTGCGCGGCGATCGTGCTGCTTGCGTATATCGGGATCACCTTCATAACCGGGGAGTACGACCTCGCCATGCTCGCCGGCTGCCTGGTGGGCGGCTGCATCGGCTTCCTGTGGTTCAACGCCTTCCCCGCGACCATCTTCATGGGAGATACGGGCTCGCTCGGTCTCGGCGGCGCGATCGCCGGCATGGCGGTCATGACCAAGACGGAGATACTGCTGATCCTGCTCGGCGGGATCTTCGTGATCGAGGCGCTGTCGGTGGCGATCCAGGTGATCTCCTTTCAGCTGACGCGCAAACGGATCTTCCTGATGGCGCCGATCCATCATCACTTCGAGCTGCGGGCCTGGTCTGAGACGAAGATCATCCTGCGCTTCTGGATCGTCGCGGCGATCTGCTGTGCGATCGGCTTCACGATCTACCGCCAGAGCATCGGCTGAGCGGGCCGGAGGTTGCTCGAGCTGAAGCCCCGGCCAGAGATCCCGCGCGGTCCCCACCTCGTCGTCGGACTGGCGCGCTCGGGGGTCGCGGCCGCGCTCGCGCTGCGGATGAGGGGCGAGCAGGTGATCGGCGTGGACGCGCGAGCGCCGCGCGGGCTCGAGGCGCTCGCGGCGGCAGGCGTGGAGGTGCATACGCGCTCGCAGGGCGCGGCGCTGCTCGAGCGGGCACGCGCGGTGATCAAGAGCCCGGGCGTTCCCGCACAGGCGCCGGTGATCGCCGCCGCGCGCGAGCGCGGCGTGCCGGTTCTCGGCGAGCTCGAGCTGGCGTGGCGCATGCTTCCCAACGAGTTCCTCGCGGTCACCGGCACCAACGGCAAGACGACGACCGCCGAGCTGATCGGGCACATCCATCGCGAGGCCGGCCTGGCGGTGGCCGTCGCGGGCAACGTGGGGACGGCGGCATGCTCGCTGGTCGGCTCGGTGTCCAAAGATGTGACGATCGTCTGCGAGACGTCCTCGTTCCAGCTCGAGGACACGCTGAGCTTCGCGCCCGAGGCCGCGGTCCTGCTCAACATCGCCCCCGACCATCTCGATCGGCACGGCAGCTTCGAGGCCTACAGGCAGGCGAAGCTGCTCGTGTTCGCGCGTCAGGGCAACGACGACGTCGCCGTGGCGCCGCTCGACCTCGAGGTCGAGGACCTGGGCGGTTGCGCGCGGCGCGTGCTGTTCGGCTCGGGGCCGGGCGCCGCGATGTCCGCGCGGGCGGGCGAGTTGTGGTGGCAGGAGCGCGCCCTGCTCGGGCTCAGCGAGCTGCGGCTGCGCGGCTCGCACAACGTCCAGAACGCGATGGCGGCGGCGGCGGTATGCCTGGCACGGGGGGTGGACAGGGACGCCGTGCGCGCGGGGCTGCGTTCCTTCGCAGGCGTTGCCCACCGCCTTCAGGAGGTCGCGCGCATCGCCGGCGTGCTGTACGTAAACGACTCGAAGGCCACGAACGTGGCTAGCACGCAGGTTGCGCTGGCGGCGTTCGGCGGGGAGCGCACGATCCATCTGATCCTCGGCGGCCAGGGCAAGGACCAGGATTTCACGGCCCTGCGCGAGCCGGTGGGTCGCTCGTCCAGGGCGGTATATCTGATCGGCGAGGACGCCCCGCTGATCGCCCGGGCGCTCGCCGGGGTGGATGTGAGGATGCGGGACTGCGGCGAGCTCGAGCGCGCCGTGCAGGAGGCGAGGACGGCGGCCGTTCGAGGGGAGGTCGTGCTGCTCTCGCCGGCGTGTGCGAGCTTCGATCAGTTCGCTGACTTCGAGGCGCGCGGCGAGCGCTTCACCGAGCTCGTGGAGGTTTAGAGGCATCGAGCGGCCGGTGTCGAAGTGAGAGCCGATGCCAGCAGGCGCAGCAAGGCGCGGGCGCTCCGCGACGGCCCGTGTGGAGGAGCACGGACGCGGCCGGGCCAAGCGTGGAGCGACCCGTCACCAGTCGCTCGAGCAGCGCATCCTGCTGACCGCCACGCTCTGCCTGCTCGCCTACGGCGCCGTGATGGTCTACAGCGCCTCGTCGGCGACCAGCCTGCTGCAGGGTCAGGGCAACGGGAGCTCCTACCTGATCAAGTTTCTCGCCTACGGCGCCGTCGGGCTCGTCCTGATGCGCGTGCTGGCCCGCGACGGCGTGGCGAAAGTCAGGAGCATCACGGGCCCGCTGCTGGTCGCCTCGCTGCTGCTCGTGCTCGCCGTCCACATTCCGCATGTCGGTGTGAGCGTCAATGGCGCACGGCGCTGGATCGGCCCGGGCTCCCTGCAATTCCAGCCCTCGGAGCTGTTGAAGCTGGCACTCGTCCTCTACGCGGCCGAGCTGTTGGCCAGACGACCGCACAGGGTCCACGACCTGCGCGAGCTGGCCAACCCGCTGCTGGTGGTCGTGGGCGCGGCCAGTCTGCTGGTCGCCACCCAGCCGGACCTCGGCAGCGCGATGGTGATCGCCTTCACCTGCGCCGCGCTGCTCGTCGCGGCCGGCATCCAGCCCCGCAGGCTCGCAGCGCTGGCCGGCGGCGTGCTGGCGGTCGTGTTCCTCTATGCGCTCGTGCGGCCATACGCGCGAGCGCGGTTGACATCCTTCCTCGATCCCTGGGCGCACGCCTCCGGCAGCGGCTTCCAGGCGGTTCAGGGACAGATCGCGATCGGTTCCGGCGGCCTGTTCGGGGTCGGGCCGGGCCAGTCGGTGCAGAAGATCTTCTACCTGCCCGAGGCGCCGACCGACTTCATCCTCGCCGTGATCGCGGAGGAGCTCGGTGTGGTCGGCGTATGCGCGCTGCTGTTCCTCTACGGCCTGATCGCCTACGCGGGGCTGCGCGCGGCCAGGGCGGCGCGCAGCCTGTACAGCGCCCTGATCGCGGTGGGGGTGACCGCGCTGATCCTCTCCCAGGCGATTCTCAACGCGTTCGCGGTCCTCGGGCTGGCCCCGCTGACGGGCGTCCCGCTGCCCTTCGTGTCCTACGGCTCGAGCAGCCTGATCGTGATGCTGGCGGCGATGGGTCTGTTGCTCAACGTCGCCGCCGGCGGGACCGCGCACGTGCGCGCCGTCTCGCCCGCGCGAGCCCGTTCGCCCGACGCTCGCGGACGTGAACCGGCACGATGGAACCGTGAGCGGACCACCGAGGAGGATCGTGATCGCCGCGGGCGGGACCGCCGGGCACGTCGTGCCGGCGCTGGCGGTGGCGCAGGCGCTTCGGGCTGAGGGCGCCGATGTGACCTTCATCGGCGGCGGGCGCGCCGAGGCCCAGCTGGTGCCGGCGGCGGGCTTCACGCTGCACCGGATCGCGGTCGAGGGGCTCAGCCGCTCGAATCCACTGCGCGCCCTGCGGGCGCTGGCGCTCGCGCTGGCGGCGCTCCCCCGGGCGCGAGCGCTCCTGAAGCGACTCTCCCCCGACGCGGTGATGGGCGGCGGCGGCTACGTGGCGGGACCGGTGGGCCTGGCCGCGCTGACGCTCGGGCTGCCCGTGGTGCTGACGGAGGCCGACAGCCGGCTGGGCCTGACCAATCGCATGCTGGCACCCTTCGCCCGGCGCGTGTGCCTGGCGTTTCCGCTCGCCCGCCGCCGCGGTCCGCGCTACCGGGTCACCGGCCGGCCGGTCCCTGCGGCCGGTGGCGATCGCCGGGCGGCGCGCGAGCGGCTGGGCGTGTCCCCTGAGGAGACATGCGTGCTGGTGTTCGGCGGCTCGCTCGGGGCGCGGTCGATCAACCTCGCCGCGCTCGAGGCATTCGCCGGGGCGCCCTTCCACGTGCTGCACGTGGCCGGGCGCCGCGATCACCGTGAGCTCTCCCAGCGTGAGCCCCGGCCGGGCTATGACCTGCGCGAGTACCTCGAGTTGCCCGATTTCGCCGCAGCCCTCGCGGCATCGGACCTCGTGGTCGCGCGCGCCGGCGGATCGCTGTTCGAGATCGCGGCCCACGGGCTGCCGGCGATCCTCGTGCCCTATCCCCAGGCCGCGGGCGACCATCAGGTCGCAAACGCGCGCTGGATGTCCGATGGCGGCGCCGCGATCACGATCCCCGACGCCGAGCTGACCGCCGAGCGCCTGCTCGGCGAGACCATGGCCCTGCTCGCCGACCGGCCGCGTCTGGCGCAGATGGCGTCCGCCTCGCGGCGCCTGTCGCGTCCGCAGGCCGCCATGGAGGTCGCCTCGGAGCTGCTGCGGGCCGGAGCATGAGCACGCCCGGCGGCGCGGGAGGCGGGGCGGGCGGGGAGGAGGGACCGTGGAGCGGGCGTCGAGTGCACTTCGTGGGTGTGGGCGGCGCCGGTCTGAGCGGCTACGCGCGCGTCGTGGCGGAGCTCGGCGGCACAGTCAGCGGCTCGGACAGCTCCCCGAGCCCGCAGCTCGACCGCCTTGCCGCGGATGGGGTGCTCGATGCGAGCATCGGCCACGCCGCCGAGAACGTTCCGAGCGGGGAGGAGGTGGAGCTCGTCTACTCCTCGGCCGTGCCGGCGGAGAACCCCGAGCGCCTCGCCGCGCGCGCGCGGGGCCTCGTGGAGAAGCCTCGCGCCGAGCTCCTTGCGGAGCTGACGGGACTGAGGCGCACGATCGCGGTGGCCGGAACCCACGGCAAGACGACGACGGCCTCGATGCTCGTCCACGCGCTGCGCGCCGCCGGGCTCGAGCCGGGCTGGCTCGTGGGTGCCGCGGTCGGGGACGGGCTGGCCAACGCCGCCTGGGGCCGCGGCGAGTGGCTGGTGGTCGAGGCAGACGAGTCCGACCGCTCGATGCTCAGCCTGAGCGTCGAGATCGCGGTGCTCACCAACGTCGAGCTCGATCACCACGCCGCGTTCGCGTCGCTGGCCGAGCTGCGCGAGGCCTTCCGCGACTTTCTCGACGGCCCAGCGCAGGCGGTGATCTGGAATCGCCCCGAGCTGCTCGAGCTGCGGTCCGGTCCGGTCGTCCCCTACGACGCCGAGGAGCTCACCCTCACGCCGGGCGGATCGTGCCTGCGCTGGCGCGGGCGGACAGTCCGTCTCCTCGTCCCCGGCGCCCACAACGCGGTCAACGCCTCCGGGGCGCTCGAGGCGGCCCGCCTGGCCGGCGCCGAGGCCACGGCGGCGATCGAGGGGCTCGCCGGCTTTCGCGGAGCCGCCAGGCGCTTTCAGCTGCTCGGCCGGAGCGCCCGCGGCGCGCTCGTGTACGACGACTACGCTCACCATCCGAGCGAGATCGCGGCCACGCTCGAGGCGGCGCGCCACGCTCGAGCACCGGCGGCTGGTCGCCGTCTTCCAGCCGCATCTGTACTCGCGCACGGCGCTGCTCGCGCGCGAGTTCGGCCTCGCGCTCGCACGCGCCGACGCGGTCGTCGTGCTCGACGTCTACCCGGCGCGCGAGCGCGCCGAGGAGCACCCCGGCGTGAGCGGCCTGACGATCGCCGAGGCGACGGCCGACGCCGCGGGCGGAAGACCTGTCTACTGGCTGCCCACGCTCGCCGACGCGGAGCCGCTGCTCCAGGGGCTGCTCGAGGAGGGCGATCTCTGCGTGCTGATGGGCGCAGGCGACATCGATGCGCTCGGGCGCGCGCTGGTGTCGCGATGAGCGGCTCGGCAAACCCGCCAAGCGTGGCCGTCGGCTTCCCGCTCGCGCGGCTGACGACCGTCCGCACCGGTGGCGCCGCCGAGTTCTTCGCCCGCGCGGGCAGCGAGGCCGAGCTGCTCGAGCTGCTCGCCTGGGCGGCCGATGAAGGCCTTCAGGTGAGCGTCGTGGGCTCGGGCTCGAACCTGCTGATCGCCGACGCGGGGGTGGACGGCCTGGTGGTGAAGCTCGACCGCGATCTTGCCTCGATCACCGTCGAGCGCCCGCGGATCGTGTGCGGAGCCGGCGCGCGCCTGCCGGCCCTGGCGGCGCGCGCGGCGCGCGCGGGGCTGTCGGGGATCGAGTTCGGGGTCAACATCCCCGGGACCGTCGGAGGGGCCGTGCGGATGAACGCGAACGCCTACGGCGGCGAGCTCGAGCGAGTGCTGGAGTGGGTGCAGCTCGCCACGAGCGCCCGCATCGAGCATCGCCGGCCCGAGCAGCTGGGCCTCGGCTACCGTCGCTCCAACCTCCTCGCGGGCGAGATCGTCATCCGCGTCGCCCTGCGGCTCACGCCGGCGGACGCCGGCGCCGTGACGGCCACGCTCGCCGAGATGCGGGCCCGTCGCCACGAGGCCCAGCCGCAGGGCATAAGGACCTTCGGCTCCACCTTCAAGAACCCGGAGGATCCCGACGCCGGCGGGCGCTCGGCGGGCGCGCTGCTGTCCGAGGCGGGCTGCAACGGCGTGGCGGTCGGCGGGGCGCGCTTCTCGCTCAAGCACGCCAACTTCATCGAGAACACCGGCGGCGCGACCACCGAGGACGTCGTCGCCGTGATGGCCGAGGGGCGCCGGCGCGTGCTCGAGCGCTTCGGTGTGGAGCTCGAGCCCGAGGTGCAGACGCTCGGGGACGTTCGCTTTCCCTGGTTGTAGGGGTTCACCGCCGCGGGTCGAAAGAGGCGCGATGGATCGCTCCCCTGCCGGCCGTGTCGCGATCGGCCGCTCGCTAGGATCGCTCAGCCTGCCACGGTGGCGCCCGGCCGGGCGCCCCGGCGCCCGGAGCCGCACGCCCCGGCGCGCGAGCGGCAGAACGGGCGGGCGCGGGCTCGCGCTCCCCTCCCTGACGGCTCCGCTGCGCTGGCTCGGCGCTCTGGTCCGCGGCCACCGGCGCCTTCGCATCACGCTGCTCCTCGCGCTGGTCGCGGTGCCCGCCCTCACGGCGGGGTGGCTGTGGCTGCGGAACTCCCCGCTCGTGGCGGTCGAGCGGGTGCAGGTGGTCGGCGTGCACGGTCCCGAGGCGCAATCGATCGAAGCGGCCCTCGTCGGCGCGGCCCGGCACATGAGCACGCTCGACGTCCACTCGAGGGCTCTGCTCGCTGCGGTGGCGCCCTACCGCGTGGTGCGCGAACTCGAGGCCACCGCGAGCTTCCCCCACGGGCTGCGCATTCGCGTCGTCGAGCAGCTGCCGGTGGCCGCGCTGGCCGCCGCGAGCGGGCGGACCGCCGTGGCGGCCGACGGGGTCGTGCTCGGACCGGCGTTGCTGTCGGGCTCGCTGCCGTTGCTCGCCGGCGGTTCGGGCCACACGGCGATCGGACCGTCGCCGGGGCAGCGTGTGCGGGAAGCCTCCTCGCTGGCCTGCCTGGCGGTGCTCGGCGCGGCGCCCGCCCCGCTCGCCAAAGCCGCCGTCCGGGTATTCACGGGGCCGAAGGGCGTGACGGTGGTGATGCGCGACGGCCTGCGCGTGTACTTCGGCGACGCGAGCCGTCCCCAGGCCAAGTGGCTGTCGCTCGAGCGGGTTCTCGCCGACCCGAGCTCCGCGGGCGCCACCTACGTCGACGTGCGTGTGCCCGAACGGCCGGCGGCGGGCCTGCCGGGCACGACCGCGCCCGAAGCGCCGGCGAGCGAAACGCCGGCGAGCGGCTCGTCCGCCTCGACGTCCCCCGGCGAACTCGCCGCAAAGCTCGCCGCGGCGCTCGAAGGCACGGCTCCTCGAGCGCCCCGCCGACGCCGGGCAAGTCCTCGGAAGCGTCCACCGCCACGACCGCCCCGAGCGGCTCCGGCGCCGCCGGGGAAGCGTCCGCCGCGAGGACCGCGGAAACCCCGGCGAGCAGCCCGGCCTCTCCCACGACCACCCGGCCCGGGCGGCTGACAGTATCAAGCTCAGGTTGAGGCTTAAGCCCATGCGGCGGGCGATCCTCAGGCGACGGTCGAGAGTTCTGCGATCTGCAACGATTGTTGCGGTACTGGCAGTTGTCGTTGACAGGGCGAAGTTGCCTGCATAACGTGCACATCTCGGCGGTTCGGTGACCGGTATGCTCCGAACCCTAATTTCCTACTGAAGGGTTCGGACAGAACCATCATGGAGAGCAGCGGAAGCTATCTGGCGGTCATCAAGGTCGTGGGGGTGGGCGGCGGCGGCACCAACGCGGTCAGCCGCATGGTCGACGCGGGCCTGCGCGGGGTCGAGTTCATCGCCGCCAACACCGACGCCCAGGCGCTCGCGATGTGCGACGCCGACATCAAGCTGAACATCGGCCACGAGTCGACCAAGGGCCTCGGCGCGGGGGCCAACCCCGACGTCGGCCTCGCCGCTGCCTCGGAGTCGCGCGACGACATCAAGGAGGCCCTGAAGGGCGCCGACATGGTGTTCGTGACCGCCGGCGAGGGCGGCGGGACGGGCACCGGCGCCGCGCCGGTGATCGCCGAGATCGCCAAGAACGAGATCGGCGCGCTGACCGTGGGGGTGGTCACCCGTCCGTTCGACTTCGAGGGCTCCCAGCGGGCACGCCAGGCCACCGAGGGCATCGAGCGCCTGCGCGAGGTCGTCGACACGCTGATCGTGATCCCCAACGAGAAGCTGCTCGCCGTCGTCGAGCGGCGCACCTCGATGCTCGACGCCTTCCGCGAGGCCGACAACGTCCTGCGCCAGGGCGTGCAGGGGATCACCGACCTGATCACGATTCCCGGGCTGATCAACCTCGACTTCGCCGACGTCCGCACGATCATGCAGGACGCCGGCTCCGCGTTGATGGGCATCGGCACCGCCGGCGGCGAGACCCGCTGCGGCGACGCCGCCAAGGCCGCGATCTCCTCGCCGCTCTTGGAAGAGTCGGTCGACGGCGCCACGGGGATCCTGCTGAACATCACCGGGGGCAAGGACCTCGGCCTGTTCGAGGTCAACGACGCCGCGGAGATCATCCAGAACGCGGCCGACCCCAACGCCAACATCATCTTCGGCGCGGTGATCGACGAGAGCATGTCCGACGAGGTGCGCGTGACCGTGATCGGCACGGGCTTCGACCATCGCCCGGGCCGCACCGCGCGCCGCGACAGCCGCGCGCGCCGGGACCGCGGCCCGCGCATCGACGATCGCCAGCGCTCGTCGCTCGAGATCTCAGACGACGACATCGACGTGCCGCCCTTCCTGCGCTGAAGAGGGCCGGCCCCGGGGTCCGCCGGCCCTCTCCGCGCCCTCGAGCGCCCCGGCCCTGAGCGCCCCGTCTCCCAGTGCCCCCCGACTCGCCGACCGGGCCGCCCTCCTCTCGGCGCCTGGGTCGTTGAGCCGTCGGGCGCAAGCTAAGAGCTGACCGCAGACCGGTTGTGTCGGAGCGGTGACCCAGCCGTGTCCTCTCTGTGAACGCGGTCCGGCTCGATAGCCTGCGGGCGATGTCCGCGACGCTCCGCCGCACGCCCCTGTTCGAGCGCCACGTGGCGGCCGGCGCAAAGCTCGTGGACTTCGCCGGCTGGCAGATGCCGGTCAGTACGAGCCGAGCGGCATCCGGGCCGAGCACATGGCGGTGCGCGAGGGCTGCGGCGTGTTCGACGTCTCGCACATGGGCGAGATCGAGACCCGCGGCCCGCAGGCGCTCGCGCTGCTGCAGCGGCTGCTCTCAAACGACGTCTCGCGGATCTCTTTCACCGCCACCGCCGGTCTCGGCAGCGGCGGGGCGGGTGGGGCTCAGTACAGCGTCCTGTGCCGCGAGGACGGGGGCGTGCTCGACGATCTCTTCACCTATCGCCTGGCTGCCGACCGCTACCTGACTGTCACCAACGCCGCCAACCACGCCGGCGATCTGGAGCGGTTTCAGACGCACGCGCCAGGAGTTCCCGGAGGTCGAGGTGATCGACAGGATCGACGACTACGCGATGCTCGCCGTCCAGGGCCCGCGGGCGAGAGAGATCGTCCAGGCCATCTCGGACTCGCCGCTGCCCGCCCGCATGAGCGCCGCGAGCAGGCGCCTGGCCGGCCGTGAGGTGCTCGTGTGCGGCACCGGCTACACCGGCGAGGACGGGGTCGAGCTGCTGTGCGCCCCCGAGGACGCTCCGGCGCTGTGGCGGGCCGTGCTCGCCGGCGGGGCGCTGCCGGCCGGGCTGGCGGCGCGCGACACGCTGCGCCTGGAGGCCTGCTTTCACCTGTATGGCAACGACCTCAGCGTCGAGCGCGGGCCGATCGAAGCGGGGCTCGGCTGGTGCTGTAGGGAGGACACCGGCTTCATCGGCTCACAGGCGGTGCGCGCCGAACGCGAGCCGGGCCCGGCCGAAAAGCTCGTCGCCTTCGTCATCGACGGCCCGGGCATCGCCCGCCAGGGCAACCGGATCGTGGGCGGGGGAGAGGTAACGAGCGGCACGCTCTCCCCCTGCCTCGGCGTGGGCATCGGCCTGGCCTACGTGCCCGCCGAGCGCGCCGCGGTCGGCACCCACCTTCAGATCGACGTTCGTGGCAAGATGCGCCCCGCCGTGGTCAAGCAGAAGCCGCTCTACCGAAGGGCCAGCTGAGATGGCGCCGGCAAGCTACCCCCGGGACCTGCTCTACCACGCCGAGCACGACTGGGCCCGAATCGACGCGGGGGAGCCCCAGCTCGCCACGCTCGGCATCACCTGGTACGCCCAGGACGCGCTCGGCGAGGTCGTGTTCTTCGAGCCGCCGCAACTCGGCGCGACCCTGACCATGGGCTCCCCCTACGCGGAGATCGAGTCGGTCAAGGCGGTCTCTGACGTCGTGGCCCCGCTGTCGGGGGAGATCGTCGAGGTGAACGAGGCGCTCGCCGACGATCCCCAGCCGATCAACGAGGATCCCTACGGCGAGGGCTGGCTCGTGAAGGTGCGGCTCGCAGATCCCTCCGAGCGCGAGGGGCTGATGGATGCCGACACCTATATCGCCACCCTGGGCGGCTAGGCTGATCGGTACTTGAGTCGCTACACCGCCATCACCCCCGCGGACCTCGACGCGATGCTCGCCGCGATCGGCGTCGGCTCGGTGCGGGAGATCTTCGAGCGTCAGATTCCCGAGGGCGTACGCATGACGGGGCCGCTCGAGCTGCCCGCCGGGCGGCCCGAGCAGGATGTGTACGAGCACCTGCGGGCGCTCGCCGGGCGCAACATCAGCGTGGAGGACGAGCTGAGCTTCCTGGGGGCCGGCATGTATGACCACTACGTGCCGGCGCTGATCGACATGCTGACCGAGCGCTCGGAGTTCCTCACCCCCTACACGCCCTACCAGCCCGAGATCTCCCAGGGCGGCCTGCAGGTGATGTTCGAGTACCAGACCGCGATCTGCGAGCTCACCGGCCTCGCGGTGTCGAATGCCTCGGTGTACGAGGGTCCCTCCGCGGTCGCGGCGGCCGGCTATCTGGCCAAGCTCCACATGGGCGGGCGGCGCTTCGTGGTGAGCGCCGGCCTTCATCCGCACTCGATCGAGACGCTCAGAACCTACGCCCACGGCTACGGGATGGAGGTCGTGGAGGTGCCCCTGCTGGACGGCGTCACCGACCCGCAGGCCTGGGCCGGGGCGATCGACGAGGACACCAGCGCGGCGATCTTCGCCCAGCCCAACTTCTATGGGGCGGTCGAGGATGCCGTGGCGCTGAGCGGCGCCGCGAAGGACCGATCCGGCGGCTCTGCGGTCGTCGTATGCCAGGTCGATCCGATAACGCTCGGCGTCCTCGCGCCGCCCGGCGAGTGCGGCGTGGACGTCGCCGTCGGCGAGGGCCAGCCGCTGGGCAACCGCCTGGACTTCGGCGGTCCCTCGTTCGGCCTGTTCGCCGCGCGCGAGGAGTACCTGCGCCGCATGCCCGGGCGGATCGCCGGCGAGACCGTGGACGTGGACGGGCGGCGCGGCTTCGTGCTCACGCTGCAGACCCGCGAGCAGCACATCCGCCGGGAGAAGGCGACCTCCAACATCTGCACCTCCCAGGCGCTCAATGCCCTCGCCGGGGTCGTCTACCTGGCGTGGCTCGGCCGCCGCGGGATCGTGGAGCTGGGCGAGCTGCTGCTTGCGCGCACGCACTATGCCCGCGAGGCGCTGGCGAGCGTCGAGGGCGTGGAGAAGCTTCACGAGCAGCCGGTCATCCGCGAGTTCGCCGTGCGCCTGGACGCGGACGTCGCCGCCGTGCGGCGCCGCTGCGCGCGCGCCGGGGTCAACCCCGGCGTGGACCTGCAGGAGCTCACCGGACGCCCCGAGGATCGTGGCGGCCTGCTCGTGGCGATCACCGAGCGGCGCTCGCGGGCCGACATCGACCGTCTCGTCGAGGTGCTCGGGAGCGCCGTGGCGGCCGAGCGCGAGGCGGTGGCGGCATGAGCGCCGCGGTGAGCACGGAGTCTCCGCCGCAGGCGCAGGAGTCACGGACGATCTTCCAGAAGGGCGCCCCCGGGCGCCGCGCCTTCAGCTGCCCGCCGCTCGACGTGCCGCCGGTCGACCCCGAGACGCTTCTGCCGAGCCGCTTTCGCCGCAGCCGGCCGCCGCGACTGCCCGAGGTCTCAGAGCCCGAGATCGTGCGTCACTACGTTGGCATCTCCAAGCGGAACTTCGACCTCGACTCGGGCTTCTATCCGCTCGGCTCGTGCACGATGAAGCACAACCCCCGCCTGCACGAGCGGGTGGCGGCCGATCCGGGTCACGCGCGGCTTCACCCGTTGCAGGACACCGACCGCGCGCAGGGAGCGCTCGAGCTGATGTGGAACCTGCAGAGCGCTCTCGCGGAGATCTCGGGCCTGCCTCACGTCTCGCTGCAGCCCTCGGCCGGCTCTCACGGCGAGCTGGCCGGCGTGCTGCTCACCCGCGCCTACCACGAGCAGCGTGGCGAGCGGCGCCACAAGGTCCTCGCCCCCGACACATCGCACGGCACGAACCCCGCGACCGTCACGATGGCCGGTCTCGAGGTCGTCAAGCTGGCGACCGATGCGGCCGGCGACGTCGATCTCGACGATCTGCGCGCGAAGGCGGACTCGGACGTGGCCTGCCTGATGCTCACCAACCCCAACACGCTCGGGCTGTTCGACCCCAACATCAAGGAGATCGCCGCGATCGTCCATGGGGTGGGGGCGACGCTGTACTACGACGGCGCGAACCTCAACGCGGTCATGGGCCTGTCGCGACCGGGCGACATGGGATTCGACATCGTCCACTTCAATCTCCACAAGTCCTTCACCCAGCCCCATGGCGGCGGCGGCCCGGGATCGGGGCCGATCGCGGTGTCCGAGCGCATCGCGCCCTTCCTGCCCCGGCCGCTGGTCGTGCGCCGGGAGGCCGACCAGGCGGCCAACGGCGCCGGGGAGAGCTTCACCTACGACCTGGACTACGAGCGACCGCTGTCGATCGGCCGGCTGCGGGGCTTTCACGGCAACTACGGCTGCCTGGTGCGTGCCTACGCCTACATCTGCTCGTTGGGCGCCGACGGGCTGAAGGACGCCTCCGAAACCGCGGTGCTCAACGCCAACTACCTGCTGGCGCGGTTGCGCAGGCGCGGGGTGGCGGAGCATCTGCCCCTTGCCTACGGTGAGCTCTGCATGCACGAGTTCGTCCTGTCGGGCGGTCCCATGAAGAAGGACCTGAAGATCAAGACGCTCGACCTGGCCAAGCGACTGCTCGACTTCGGATATCACCCGCCGACGGTCTACTTCCCGCTGCTCGTCGATGAGGCGCTGATGATCGAGCCCACCGAGACCGAGACCAGGGAGACGCTCGACGGCTTCGCCGATGCGGTCGCCGCGATCCTCGAGGAGGCCGCCGAGGACCCGGAGATCGCGCGCAACGCCCCCTACACCACCCCCGTGCGACGCCTCGACGAGGTCGCCGCGGCCAAGAGCCCGGTCATCCGCCAGGCGCTGGACTAAGCTCGCCCGCGATGGCGATCGAGCACCGCGATCTCGGCTCAACGGGCGTCAAGGTGAGCCCCCTGTGCCTCGGGGCGATGATGTTCGGCGCATGGGGCAACACCGATCACGACGAGTCGATCCGGATCATCCACCGCGCGCTTGACGCGGGCATCAACTTCATCGACACGGCCGACGTCTACTCGCGCGGGGAGTCCGAGGAAATCGTCGGCAAGGCGCTCGCCGGCGGCCGGCGCGACTCGGTGGTGCTCGCCACCAAGGTGCACGGCAGGATGGGCGACGATCCAAACCAGTACGGAAACTCGCGCCGCTGGATCATCCAGGAGGTGGAGAGCAGCCTGCGCCGCCTGGGCACCGACCGGATCGACCTCTACCAGATACATCGTCCCGAGCCGGACACGGACATCGACGAGACGCTCGGGGCATTGAGCGACCTCGTGCGCGCCGGCAAGGTCCGCCACATCGGAAGCTCGACCTTCCCGGCCGGCCAGATCGTCGAGGCGCAGTGGGTCGCCCGCCGGCGCGATCGCGAGCGCTTCGTCTGCGAGCAGCCGCCCTACTCGCTGCTCGCGCGCGCCGCCGAGGCCGAGGTGCTGCCGGTCTGCCAGCGCTATCGCATGGGCGTCATCCCCTGGAGCCCGCTGGCCGGCGGCTGGCTGTCCGGTCGCTACTCCAGCGACGGCGAGTCGCCCGGCACGAGCAGGCGCGCCCAGATGCTCCCCTCGCGCTATGACATGTCGATCCCCGCCAACCGGCGCAAGCTCGAGGCGGCGACGGCCCTCGGCGAGCTCGCTGCCCAGGCCGGGATCTCCCTGATCGAGATGTCGCTCGCGTTCGTCGTGCGCCATCCGGCCGTGACCGCTGCGATCATCGGCCCGCGCACGATGGAGCACCTGGAGAGCCAGCTTCCCGCCCTCGACACGACCCTGAGCGCCGAGCTGCTCGACAGGATCGACGAGGTCGTGCCGCCCGGCGTGAACGTCAACCCGAACGACCGCGGCTGGGATCCGCCCTGGCTCACCGACGCCTCGCTGCGCCGGCGCTAGCCGGCTCGGGGCCGACCGACCACGTGCGCATCTTCTCCGGCATACAGCCCACGGGCCGAAAGCACCTCGGCAACTTCATCGGCGCGATCTCCCAGTACGTGGCAAGCCAGGAGCGCGGCGAGGGCATCTTCTGCGTCGTGGACCTGCACGCGATCACCGTCGCCTACGAGCCGGCGGAGCTGCGCGAGCGCTGCTATGACACCGCTGCCATCCTCCTGGCCGCCGGGATCGACCCCGAGCGCAGCGTCCTGTTCCGCCAGAGCGACGTGCCCGCGCACACCGAGCTCACGTGGCTGCTCTCGAGCGTCACCGAGCTCGGCCGGCTCCAGCGGATGCACCAGTTTCGCGACAAGTCGGTGGCCCAGCGCGAGCTCGTCTCGGCCGGGCTGCTCCTGTACCCGGTGCTCCAGGCGGCGGACGTGCTCGCCTATCGCGCGGCGGAGGTCCCGGTCGGCGAGGATCAGCGCGAGCATCTCGAGCTGATGCGCGACGTCGCTCGGCGCTTCAACGCCCGCTTCGCCGGGGGCGAGGAGGTGTTGGTCGTGCCCGAGCACCGCATCCCCGAGGTGGGCGCGCGGATCATGGACCTGCAGGACCCCACCAGGAAGATGTCGACCACCGCCGGCGCGGCCGGGGGCACCGCCGGCGCAGCCGGGGGTCAGGGCACGGTCTACGTGCTCGACGAGCCCGGAACGATCGAGAAGAAGCTCAAGGCCGCGGTCACCGACTCCGGCAGCGAGGTGCGCCGTGCCCCCGACAAGCCCGGGATCACGAACCTCATCGAAATCCTCGCGGCGGTCCGCGGGACCGATCCGGGCGCCGTGGAGGCCGCGTTCGCCGACGCGCGCTACGGCGAGTTCAAGGTCGCCGTGGCGGGCGAGGTGGTCGACTATCTCGCGCCTGTGCGCGAGCGCTACTCCGAGCTGCGCGCCGATCAGGCCGCGCTCGAGTCGATCCTCCGCTCCGGTGCGAAGCGCGCCGAGGCGATGGCCTCAGAGACGCTCGCCGACGTGCGCGAGCGCATGGGCGTCGGAGCTCCGCGCGCGGTCTCGGGCGCTCCCCCGTCGGCGCCGGTCGATACGGTGGGCCGATGAGCGTCGCCGCGCTCGAGCTGGACCTCGACCTGTTCAGCGGGCCCTTCGACCTGCTGCTGACGCTCGTGCTGCGCGAAGAGGTGGATCTGCTCGAGCTGCAGCTCGCCGAGGTCGTGCTCGCCTATCTCGACCACCTGCAGGGGCGCGGCGAGCTGGACCTCGAGACCGCAACCGAGTTCATCGTGCTCGTCGCCGCGCTGATGGAGCTCAAGTCACGGCTGATGCTCACCGGCCAGGAGGGCGAGCTGCTCGACATCGAGCCGCAGCAGGCCGCCGACGAGCTGCTGGCCCGGATGCTCGACGCGCGCCGCTACCGCGCCGCCGCAGGCCACCTCGGCGAACTGCTCGCGGCCGAGCACGGCGTCCGCTTCCGCGCGGCTGCCCTGCCGGCGAGCCTGCGCCGCACGCTCGTCCAGCCGGCCGACGGCTCTGAAGATCCGCAGGCGCTGGGCGAGGCGATCGGGCGCCTCTTGTCGATGCCGCCCACGATCAGCGTCCGGCACATCGCCATGCCGCAGGTCACCGTCGCAGAGCGCCTGGCCCACCTGCGCGGGCTGCTCAGGCGCGGCGCCTTCAGCTTCGGCGAGGCCGTCCGCGGCGCCGACCGGATGACGGTGGCGGTCACCCTGTTCGCCCTGCTCGAGCTCTACAAGAGCGGCGAGGCCGACTGGGAGCAGCAGGAGAGCTTCGGCGAGATCGCGGTTCACGCTCGCGAGCGGCCGGCGCGCTCGTCGCTCTCACCGGTGGAGGAGCTCGCGGGGTGAGCGACGGCGCCGGCGTTCCCTCGCTCGCGGGCGCCGTCGAGGCGCTGCTCTTCCTGTCGCCCGATCCGCTCACCGTCGATGAGCTCGCGGACGCCACCGAGGCGGGCGAGGGCGCGGTCCGCGCAGCGCTGGCGGTGCTCGCCGAAGACTACGCGCCCGGCCGCCGCGGGATCAGGCTGCGCGAGCTGGGGGGCGGCCTGACGTTCACGAGCGACCCCGCCTGCGAGGATGCCGCGCGTCGCCTGTTCAGCCGCCCGCGTCTTGCCACGCTAACCCCCGCCCAGGCCGAGACGCTCGCGATCGTCGCCTACCTGCAGCCGATCTCCCGGCCGGAGATCACGCGCATCCGCGGCGTGAGCTCCGACTCCGCCACCGCGACCCTGCTCGACCGCGACCTGATCCTCGAGCACGGCCACTCGCAGTTCGGGGCCGTGCTCTACCGCACGAGCACCCAGTTTCTGAAGCTGTTCGGCCTGCGCTCACTGGACGAGCTGCCAGACGTGGCCCGCTGGGACCCCACTCCCGAGGAGCAGGCCGAGCTGCGCGAGCGGTTGCTCAGGGCCGGTGAGGCCCGCGTCGCAGGCGGGGCCTAGCCCGTCCGCCCGGCCAGCTGGCCGCAGGCGGCGTCGATGTCCCGCCCACGGGTCAGCCGGACCGTGGCGGGGATGCCCCGGGAATCGAGCGCGGCGCGAAAGGCCGCGATCGACTCGCGGCTCGAGCCGCGGTAGGGGCCCGTGTGGGTGGGGTTGTAGGGGATCAGGTTCACCTTGAAGATCGGCGGCCCGCCCGAGCCTCCGCCGGACAGCAGCCGGGCGAGCGCGAGTGCCTGCTCGTAGCGGTCGTTGACGCCCGCGAGCATCACGTACTCGACGAACACCCGCCTTCGCTTGCGCTCGTAGAAGGCCCGACACGCCTCGATCACCTCGCCCAGCGGGTAGCGCTCGTTGACCGCCATGAGCTCCGAGCGCAGCCCGTCTTCGGCGGCGTGCAGCGACAGCGCGAGCCGCAGCGGCATGGGCTGCTCGGCGAGCCGTTCGATGCCGGGGATCCACCCGACCGTCGAGATCGCGATGCGGCGGTGGCCGATCCCGATGTCGGGCAGCCGCTCGCACGCCCCCAGCACGTTGTCGAGGTTCAGCAGGGGTTCGCCCATGCCCATGAACACGCAGTGGTCGATCGGCTCGATCCTGCGGAAGTGCAGCGCCTGCTCGACGATCTCGGACACCGTCAGGTTGCGGGCGAACCGCATCGCGCCGGTGGCGCAGAACGTGCAGCTCAGCGGGCAGCCGGACTGCGAGGAGACGCAGATCGAGCGCCGACCGTTGCGATAGCGCATCAGCACCGCCTCGAGTGGCCGTTCATCGCCGGTCGTGAACAGGGCCTTCACGGTGCCGTCCCGCGAGCGGGCTTCGGCTGCGAGCTCGAGGCTCGAGAACGGCAGCTCCCGCGCGAGCGCCTCGCGCAGGGCCGAGGGAATGTTCGTCATCTGCTCATACCCCTCGGCGCCGCCGGCGGCCCACGCCCACACCTGACCGGCGCGAAAGCGGGGCTCACCGCGCTCGGCGAGCAGGTTGTCGAGCAGCTGAAGGTCCATCGGCTCCGGGTTCCTCACCATAGTGGCCCGTCGCCAGTGGCCCGTCGCCCCTGGCTCACTCGAGATAGGTGACGTACGCGCGCGGATCCTCGCGCCGGGGCGAGGCGCTCTGCTGACGTGGCGGACCCAGATGGATGAGGCCGAGCACCTGCTCCCGGGGCGCGAGGCCGATCGCGGCTCGGCCCTCCGCGGTGCGAAGGACGGCCGGCGTCCGCCAGTAGCCGGCGAACCCCCGGGCATGGGC
This sequence comes from uncultured Solirubrobacteraceae bacterium, assembly GCA_963717415.1. Taxonomy (GTDB): domain Bacteria; phylum Actinomycetota; class Thermoleophilia; order Solirubrobacterales; family Solirubrobacteraceae; genus Palsa-744. The sequence continues at coordinate 891,853 of OY970331.1, forward strand.
GACCAGCAGCACGATATATGCGGCGATCGCGGTGGCGTGCAGATCCTCCTCGTCCTGAAGCGGGTCGCCGATCAGCGCGGCGCTCACGACGATGAGCGTCGGCGCGCGGTCGAGCTTTGCGGCCTGCTCGGTCCCGGCCGCACGCTTCAGGCGTGACAGCGCGTCACGGCCGAGGACCCGGAAGCGCCAGGGGTTGGTCCCATGGTGGTTGGGCGCCCAGCGCGCGAGCTCGAACAGTTCGTCGAGGGTCTCGCGGTCGACGGGATCGAGGCCGAAAGCCTTGTGGGTGCGACGGGTACGGATCGCCTGCTCGATATCCATCGGTTGAGGATCGCAGCCGGAGATCGTCGCGCGCCTCTCAGTCGCCTCCCTCGGGCGGAGGCTGCATGGTGGCTGGCGCCGTCCTCGTCAGCGCCACCACCCCGCCGGACATCACCGCGAACGCCAACACGCTGCCGGCGATCGCCGCCGGGCCGCCGGTGTACTGCTCCTGGAACAGCCAGATGCTGAGGATGATGCTCGCGCATGGGTCCACGATCACGAGCAGCGGCTGGGACACGCTCAACGGACCGACGTGCAGCGCGGCCTGCACGAGGACAACCCCCGCGATCCCGCCCACGGCCAGCGCGTAGACGGGCCAGTGGCTGAACACCGCGCCCACCCCGGATTCCGTGAGCGTCACGCTGGAGGTCTTGATGAAGGTGGCGACCAGCGCCCAAACGAGGGCCGCCGCCGTCGCATACAGCGCTGCCCGACGCCGCGGTGACCCGCCGCGGGCCGCGAGCGCCATCAGGATCACCGCCCCGCCGAACACGGCGAGCACGCCGGCCCACGCCTTCCCGCTCGGCATCGGAGTGCCGCCATGCGGCTGGTGAAGGACGACGAAGGCGGCAAGGCCGCCGCAGGTGAGCGCGGCCGAGCCCCATGCGGCCGGGCGGATCGCCTGGCCCAGCCACAGCCTGCGCAGCACGAGGCTGAAGACGAGCTCCGTCACGAGCAGCGCCTGCACGATCGACAGCTGCCCCCTGTTCAGGGCCGCCGCCTGAAAGACGAAGCCGGCGAGGCCGGCGGCCCAGCCGAAAAGCCACAGGGGGCTGCGCGCGAGGTACAGAACCAGACGCAGGCCCGAGGCCTCGCGCCGGCGACCGCTCGTGCTCGCGACGTGCTGGGTGGCGACGTACAGCGCGTTCGAGAAGGCCGCGCAGAGTGCGAAGATCGCGCTCACCGCACCGCGCCCCTCCTCCGGCGGTATCTAGAATCGCCCGCGACGGCCGGCAAGCGAAAGGAAGGGTTTGAATGACCACGAAGCAGGACTTCACGCCGCCAGAGTGGGAGCAGGTCCTCGAGGGGCCGCCGAGCGCGGGGATGCTCGTCATCACGGCATCGCACGGCGGAATGTTCCGCGAGACGGTGTCGATGGCAAAGGCCTACACCGAGGCGCGCCAGCATCATGGTCAAAGCGAGTTGCTCGATGAGATCGTCGCGGCCAAGCCGAAGGTCGACCATACCCGGTACCACTCACCGGAGGAGCTCACAGAGCACTCCCTCGGTCATCTGCGCGACGCCGTCGCGCTGCTCAAGGACAAGGCGACACCCGAGGAGTGCGAGCAGTACAAGAGCTTCATCCTCAAGCTCGCCGAGAGGGTCGCGGCCGCGCACAAGGAGGGCGGGTCCGCCGAGGAACCGGTCAGCGACCCCGAGCGAGCGGCCATCGCCTCGATCACCCAAGCGCTCGGCTAGCCCCGATCGGGCTGCCGCGCCGCTCACCGTCCGGCCCGCCGGCAGGATGCGGCACATCCATCCCATCACGGACCGTCGTCTCTGAGCCATGCGGCTGGCCAAGTACCTAGCCCATGCCGGCGTCGCCTCGAGGCGCGCCGCCGAGACGCTGATCGCGTCCGGACGGGTGACCGTGCGGGGGCAGATCGTCACCGACCCGGCCCTCGACGTGACCGAGGCCAGCCGCGTAGAGGTGGACGGTGCTCCCGTCGCCGGTCCCGAGCCGCGTGTCGTCTACGCGGTCAACAAGCCCACCGGAGTCCTCTCGACCGCCCACGACCCCCGCGGTCGAAGGACGGTCGTCGAGCTCGTGCCGGACGACGGCCTGCGCCTGTATCCGGTCGGCCGCCTGGACGCCGACTCGAGCGGCCTGATCCTGCTCACCAACGACGGCGAGCTCGCCAACCGGCTGACCCATCCGAGCTTTCAGGTCGCGAAGACCTACCGCGCGACGGTCGCGGGCGGTGCGGTTGCCGAGCGAGCCCTCGAGGCGCTGCGCACGGGCGTCCAGCTCGATGACGGTCCGACGGCGCCGGCGCGAGCCCGCCGGGTGAGCGCAAACGTCATCGAGCTCACCCTCCGCGAGGGCCGCAACCGACAGGTGCGACGCATGTGCGCGAGCGTCGGCCATCCGGTCCTCGCGCTGCGGCGCATCGGCTTCGGACCGCTGCGCCTGGGCACTCTCGTGGAGGGCGCCCACCGGCGGCTCACCGCCTCCGAAACAGAGCGCCTGCGTGCGCTCTGAAAGAATCGCCCCACCATGCCCAACCGACTGTTCGCCCTGCGGGGAGCCATAAGCGTCGATCGCAACGACGCCCAGGTCATCCTGGACGCGACCACCGAGCTGATGCAGGCGATCATGCAGCGCAACCAGCTCTCGCCGCAGGACGTGGTCAGCTGCATCTTCACCGCCACCAACGATCTCAACGCCGAGTTCCCCGCCGTGGCCGCACGCGCCGTGGGCTTCGACGGCGTGCCGCTCCTCTGCGCCAGGGAGATCGCGGTGCCGCGCTCCATGCCCCGCGTGATCAGGGTGCTGATCCACTACCACGCCGATGAGCAGCACACCCCCCAGCACGTCTACCTCGGCGAGGCCAAGGCGCTGCGCGCCGACCTGCAGGCGGCCCAGTAGCCGCCCGCGTCCGGCACCGCGGCCCCGCCTGGGCACAATAGGCGCGTGGCGATCGAGTTCTCAGAGCGCATCCGCCGTATTCCCGTCTATCCCGTGGCCGGCGGCTACGCGGGCGACACACCGCCCGTGCGCCTTGCGAGCAACGAGTCCCCCTATCCGCCCCTGGCGCAGGTGCGGGAGGCGATCGAGCGCGCATCCGCGGAGCTGAACCGCTACCCGGACCCGTCCAACGGGCTGCTGCGCCGCCGTCTCAGCGACCGCTACGGGGTGCCCGCGGGCCGGATCGCGATCGGCAACGGCTCCTGCGACATCCTGCTGGCCGCCGGGGAGGCCCTGCTCGAGCCGGGGGCCGAGATCGTCCACGCCTGGCCCTCCTTCTCGGTCTATCCGCACCTCAGCGCCGCCTCCGGCGCGCGGGCGGTGACCGTGGCGCTCGACGGGGCAGAGCGCCACGACCTCGAGGCGATGCTGCGCGAGATCACCGTCGCCACGCGCCTTCTGATCGTGTGCAACCCCAACAACCCCACCAGCACGGCCCTACCCCTGGCGAGCATCGCCGCGTTCCTCGACGAGGTCCCCGCCCACGTCTGCGTGATCGTGGATGAGGCCTACTGCGAGTTCAACCTGCTGGACGACCCCGACGCCTCGATCGAGCTGCTCGATCACAAACCCAACCTCGTGCTGCTGCGCACCTTCTCCAAGGTCCACGGCCTGTGCGGGCTGCGCGTCGGCTTCGCGCTGTGCGGCTCGGAGGAGCTTCCCCGCGCGCTCGACCAGGTCCGCCAGCCGTTCTTCTGCAACGCGCTGGCCCAGGCGGCCGCGGTCGAGGCGCTCGCGCACCAGGACGAGGTCGAAGACCGCGTGGCCCGCACGGTCGCCGAGCGCATCTCCGTCGGCGAGCGGCTTGCCGCGCTCGGCATCGAGCCGGCGGACTCACAGGCCAACTTCTGCTGGTTTCGTCTCGGCGAGGGCCGTGACGAGCAGGAGGTCATGCGCGGCCTCGAGGAGCGAGGCGTGCTCGTCCGCGGCGGCGCTGCGCTCGGCTCGAGCGCGCCCGCGCTTCGCGTCACGTACGGAACCCCACAGGAGAACACCCGCTTCCTGACGGCGCTCACCGACGTGCTCGACGCGCCCGTCACCCGTTGACGGGCGGCGAGCGTTGAGGCCGGCGACACCGACCGCGGTCGGGCTCAGCGGGCCAATTTGCCTCCCATCACTGGACCACGCCGCATTTGTCTGCTACAAAGCCTTCAGACGACCTATGAACGCACCGGCTCTCACCTCCGCATTCACCTGGTCGTCTCACCGCGCCTATTTCACCTGGCGATTTATTTAGGCGCTTCGGCCTGCATCCGTCCGTGAGCGGGTGCCGAGGCTCGCATCGGGTCCCCGCGGGGACCGAGCGCCACCGCCCGGGGTGCCGACAGCTCCCCCCTCACGTCTCGGCGCCGGCACAGCCGGTTTCCAACACCTAACATCTTCCAGGGGTCAGTGAAAGGATGAATCGATGATGATCGTCATGAAGGAGACCGCCACCGACGAGGAGGTCGAGGCGGTGGTCGAGAAGATAGAGCGCGCCGGCGCGCGCGCGCACCGAAGCGCCGGGGCGCGGGTGACCGTGATCGGGGCGATCGGCGACGTGGAGCAGGACGCGAGCGTCGAAGGGCTGGGCCTCGAGGGCCAGCCCGGGGTCGACCGCGTCGTGCCGATCCTCAAGCCCTACAAGCTCGCCTCGGCGCAGATAACCCACGGCGTCCGCTCCGTGCTCGACATCGACGGCCGCAAGGTGGGCGGTGACAGCTTCGCGCTGATCGCCGGACCATGCACCGTCGAGTCGCGCGAGCAGATGCTCCAGACCGCCCACGTCGTCCGCGACGCCGGGGCAACCCTGCTGCGCGGCGGCGCCTACAAGCCCCGCACGTCCCCCTACGCCTTCCAGGGTCTCGGCCAGGAGGGCCTGCGGCTGCTCGCGGAGGCCAAGGCCGAGACGGGCCTGCCGATCGTCACCGAGCTGATGGACATGCGCGATCTCGACCCCGTGCTCGAGGTCGCAGACGTCGTGCAGATCGGCGCCCGCAACATGCAGAACTACCCCCTGCTCGCCGAGATCGGCCGCTCCGGACGCCCGGCGCTGCTCAAGCGCGGGCTGTCCTCCACGCTCGACGAGCTCCTGATGGCGGCGGAGTACATCCTCAAGGAAGGCAACCCCAACGTGATGCTCTGCGAGCGCGGCATCCGCACCTTCGAGACCGCCTACCGCTTCACCCTCGACCTGATGGCCGTGCCCGTGCTCAAGGAGCTCTCGCACCTGCCGGTCATCGTCGACCCCAGCCACGCCGCCGGGCGCCGAGAGCTCGTGCTCCCGCTGTCGCTGGCGGCGGCCGCCGTGGGCGCCGACGGCATCATCGTCGAGGTGCACCCCAATCCCGACGAGGCCATCTGTGACGGACCGCAGGCGATCAGGGCGGAGGACTTCGCCGAGTTCTCAAGCGCGGTCGAGCGAGCGACGGCGCTCGCGGGCAAGGCGCTCAGCGCGGCGTGAAGGTCGCGCTCCTCGGCGTAGGGCTTATCGGTGGCTCAATCGGTATGGCCGCCCGCCGGCGCGCCGATGCCGAGGTGCACGGCTATGACTCGGACCCCGGCGTGCTCGAGACCGCGCTCGAGCGCGGCGCGATCGACGCCCCGGCGCTCGACGCGGCCGAGGCCGTGGCCGGCGCCGAAGTCGTGTTCGTGGCCGGTCCCGTCGGCCGGCTCGAGGAGATGGTGGGCGTCGCGCTCGACGGCGCGCCCACCGACTGCGTCGTCAGCGACGTGGGCTCGACCAAGCGCTTTCTCGCCGACGCCGGGGCGGATGAGCGCTTCATCGGCGGCCACCCTCTGGCCGGCGCCGAGAACGCGGGCGTGCAGCACGCCCGCGAGGATCTCTTCGACGGCGCCGTCTGGTATCTGACGCCCGCCAGGGGCAGCACGGCAGGCGTTCTCTACGAGCGGCTGCACCGCCTGCTGACGAGCTTCGGCGCCCAGCCCACCGCGATCGATCCGCAGACCCACGACCGCCTGATGGGCTGCGTCTCCCACCTGCCCCACGTGCTCGCCAACCTGCTCGTCGCGCAGGCCGCCGGCCTGCTGGGCAGCGAGCGCTCGCAACGGCTGCCGGCGGTTGGCCCGAGCTTCCGCGACGCGACCCGCGTCGCGGGCTCCAACAGCGCGATCTGGACCGACATCTACCTGTCGAACCGCGACGCGCTGATCGCCGGCATCGACGAGCTCACCAGCCGCCTGGCAGATGTCCGCATCACGCTCACGGACGGGGACGCCACGAGGATCACCGCCTGGAACGAGCGCGCGCGGGCGGACCGCGAGGCGCTGCTCGGCGCAGGCCTCGAGGGCGGTGCCGTCCACGAGCTGCGCGTCTCGGTGCCCAACCGCCCCGGTGTGATCGCCGACATCGCGCTCGCGCTGGGGGGCGCGGGGGTGAACATCGCGGACATGGCGCTGTCGCCCTCCCAGGACAACCGCCAGGGGGTCGTGGCGCTGTGGATCGCCGGCGAGCAGCAGGCGGGGCAGGCAGAGCGGCTGATCGCCGATCTGGGGTTCCCGGTCGTGCGCCCATGAGGGCGGGCGCGTGAACATGCGCTTCGAGCCCACCCGCGGGCTCTCCGGAGAGCTCACGGTGCCGGCCGACAAGTCGATCTCCCACCGCGCGGCGCTGATCGGCGCGATGGCCTCCGAGCCGGTCCGCATCGAGCGCTACCTGCACGCCGCCGACACCACATCGACGCTCCGGGCGATCCACACGCTCGGCGCGCTCGTGCAGGTGCAGGATCAGGAGATCCTCATCCGCGGCACCGGCCTGCGCGACGCCAGGCAGCCCGACGGCCCGATCGACGTGGGCAACGCGGGCACCCTGATGCGCCTTCTGCCCGGCTGGCTCGTTGCGCAGGAGGGCCAGTCCTACGTGCTCGACGGCGACGACTCGATTCGCCGGCGCCCCGTCGACAGGGTCATCGAGCCGCTGCGCCTGATGGGCGCCGAGCTGTCGGCCCGCAACGGGCGCCTGCCGCCGCTTCACGTGAGCGGCGCCCGCCTGCGCGCCATCTCCTGCGAGCTCGCGGTCGCAAGCGCCCAGGTCAAGTCCTGCGTGCTGCTCGCCGCGCTCGCGGCCGACGGCGCCACCACCGTCGGTGAGCCGGCCCGCAGCCGCGACCATACCGAGCGCATCCTGCTGGGCGCCGGTGTCGCCATTCATCGAAACGGCCGTCACGTCACCGTCGTCAACACCGACGAGCTGCTGCTCGACAGCATCGCGGTCCCCGGCGATGTGAGCTCGGCCTCCTTCCTGATCGCCGCCGGCGTGCTCGTGCCGGGCTCCCGCCTGTTGCTGCGCGACGTGGGCGTCAACTGGACCCGCACCGGCTTCCTTCGCATCCTGCGCCGCATGAAGGGCATCGTGCTCGGCGACCTCGAGGACGAGCGGGGCGAGCTCGAGCCGCAGGAGCCGGTCTCGCGACCTCGACATCGCGCACGGCGCGCTGGACGGCACGACCGTGGAGCCCGACGAGGTCCCGCTGGCGATCGACGAGCTGCCGCTCGTGGCCCTGCTCGGCTGCTTCGCCGAGGGAGAGACCATCGTCCGCGGCGCCCAGGAGCTGCGACTCAAGGAGTCCGATCGCATCGCCGGGGTCGTCAGCGGCCTGCGCGGCCTCGGGGCGGACATCGAGGCGACCGACGACGGCTTCGCCGTCCGTGGCAGCGGCGGCCTGCGCGGTGGAATCGATCGACGCCCACGGCGACCACCGCATGGCGATGCTCGGCGCCGTCGCGGGCCTCGCGTCACGCGAGGGGGTCGAGGTGCTGGGGATCGAGTCCGCGGCGGTCTCCTACCCGGACTTCGTCGACGATCTGGCCAGACTGTGCTCGTAGCGATCGACGGCCCGGCCGGCGCGGGCAAGTCGACCGTCGCACGGGCCGTCGCCAGAGCCCTGGGCTTCACCTATCTGGACAGCGGCGCGATGTATCGCTGCGTGGGCCTTCGCACCCTCGAACAGCCTGCCGGCACGCCGGCGGAGCTCGCGCGCGCCGCCACGATCGAGCTGGCCGAGCCACCGGCCGCCCCGGACGGCACGCCGGCGGCCCCGCCCCGCGTGCTGCTCGACGGCCGTGACGTCAGCGAGGCGATCCGCGCGCCCGAGGTCTCCGAGGCGGCGTCCCGCGTGGCTGCGGACCCGGGCGTGCGCGAGGCGCTCGTGGCAAAGCAGCGCGAGCTCATCGTCGAGCGGCGACTGGGTCGTCGAGGGTCGCGACATCGGCACCGTCGTCGCACCCGAGGCCGCCGTGAAGGTCTTCCTCACCGCCGAGCCCCGCGAGCGCGCCCGCCGACGCGCCGCCGAGCTGGGGGTCGCGGCCGACACCGTGCTCGCCGAGCAGGCGCTGCGCGACGAGCGCGACTCGAGCCGCGCCCACAGCCCGCTTCGCCCGGCCCCGGGCGCGGTCGAGCTCGACACCACCGGTCTGGGCGTCGAGGCGGTCGTCGCGCGCATCGAGGGCCTCGTGCGGGCGAGCTCGGGAGCCCCGTCGGGGCGCTAGCGTCGCCCGGATGCGGGCTCGAGGGGGGCGCCAGGGCATACTGGCCGACATGAAGGTCGCCATCGTCGGCTATCCAAACGTGGGCAAGTCCTCGCTCATCAACCGCCTCACGGGCACGCGCGAGGCGGTCGTGCACGAGCGCCCCGGGGTCACCCGTGACCGCAAGGAGCTCGACTGCGAGTGGAACGGCCGCCAGTTCATGCTGATCGACACCGGCGGGGTCGACTTCCAGGACGAGGACCCGCTCGCCGGCTCGATCCGCGAGCAGGCGCGCTGCCGGCCTGGCCGACGCACAGGTGGCGGTCCTGGTCGTGGACGCGCGCGCCGGCGTGCGGCCCGGGGACGAGGAGATCGCCGACCTCCTGCGCCGCTCGCCGGTGCCGAGCATCGTGGCGGCCAACAAGTGCGACAGCGTCGTCGAGCTGCCGCTTGCCGCCGAATTCCACCGCCTCGGCCTGGGCGAGCCGCTGGCCGTCTCGGCGGCCCAGGGCCTCGGCTCAGGGGACCTGCTGGACAGGATCGTCGAGCTGCTGCCCCCGGGCGATGAGGCGCAGGACGCCGACGCCGTCCGACTCGCGGTGATCGGCCGGCCGAACGTGGGCAAGTCCTCGCTCGTCAACCGCTTCCTGGGCGAGGAGCGCGTGATCGTCTCGGAGCTCGCCGGCACCACCCGCGACCCGATCGACATGCCGTTGCTGGTGGGCGATCGCAAGCTGATCCTCGTCGACACCGCCGGGATGCGACGCCAGTCGAAGGTCTCGGACTCGGTCGAGTACTACACGGCGCTCCGCTCGCGCCGCGCCGCCGAACGGGCGGATGTGGCGCTCGTCGTATGCGATGCCGCCGACGGCGTCACCTCCCAGGACCTGCGCGTGGCCGAGCTCGCGATGAAGGCAGGGTGCGCCACGGCGATGGTGCTGAACAAGTGGGACGCGCTCGCGGCCGAGGACTCCCGCGAGGAGTGGCTCGACGAGGAGCGCCGCCGGGTCGCCGAAAAGCTCCGCCTGCGCCCGCGCGTGCTGACCGCAAGCGCCAAGACCGCCAGGAACGTCTCGCGCGTGCTCAGCGAGGCGATCGCGCTGGGCGACCGCATGGCAGGCCGCATCCCCACGCCCGAGCTCAACCGCTTTCTCGCCGAGGCCGTCCAGGCCCGCCAGCCGCCCGTCGGCACGCGCCGGGGCTCGAGCCAGCACCGGCTCAAGCTGATCTACATGACCCAGATCGCGGAGCGCCCCCCGCGCTTTGCGATCCAGGTCAACTCACGAGCCAGGGTCACCCGCGACTACGCCTACTTCCTCGAGAATCGCCTGCGCGCGCGCTATGCGATGGACGGCGTGCCGTTGATCATCGACTTCGTCGAGCGCGGGCAGCGCGGCCGGGTGCGCGCCGCGTAGACTTCTGCGACTTTGCCAACCTGCCCGCCCCCGAGCGGGAGCGCCGCGACCGGCGCCACAGCACGGAGCGAACCCACCAAGCCATGAACCAGCTTTCCGACAACGAGTTCCTGTTCACCTCCGAGTCCGTCACCGAGGGACACCCCGACAAGATCGCCGACCAGATCTCAGACGGGGTCCTCGATGCGGTGCTGACGGACGACCCCTACGGCCGCGTGGCGTGCGAGACGCTCGTCAACACCGGCCTCATCGTGGTCTCGGGCGAGATCTCAACCGACACCTACGTCGACATCCAGGCCGTCGCGCGCGAGACGGTCCGCAGGATCGGCTACGACGATGCGAGCTACGGCTTCGATTGCGACACCTGCGCGGTGATCAACGCGATCGACAAACAGTCCCCGGACATCGCCCAGGGTGTGGACGCCGCCTATGAGACCCGCCACGATCCCGCCGACGAGGACGAGCTCGACGTCGCCGGCGCCGGGGACCAGGGGATGATGTTCGGCTACGCCTCGAACGAGACCGAGGAGCTGATGCCGCTTCCCATCTCGCTCGCCCACAAGCTCGCCAAGCGCCTGTCGGAGGTGCGCAAGGGAGAGGTCATCCCGTACCTGCGCCCCGACGGCAAGACGCAGGTCACGGTTCGCTACCGCGATGGCCGGCCGGTCGAGATCGAGAAGATCCTGATCTCGACCCAGCACGCCGACGGCATCGATTCCGAGAGCCTCATCAAGCCCGACCTGATCGAGCACGTGCTCAGACCGGTGCTGCCGGCCGACCTCTACGAGGAGAAGAAGCTCACGAGGAACTTCCTGGTGAACCCCACCGGCCGCTTCGTGATCGGCGGTCCGATGGGCGACTGCGGCCTGACCGGCCGCAAGATCATCGTCGACACCTACGGCGGCATGGCCCGCCACGGAGGGGGCGCGTTCTCGGGCAAGGACCCCTCCAAGGTCGACCGCTCGGCCGCCTACGCCGCCCGCTGGGTGGCCAAGAACATCGTCGCCGCCGACCTGGCAGACCGGGCCGAGGTGCAGGTCGCCTACGCGATCGGCGTCGCCCACCCGGTCTCGGTGATGGTCGAGACGTTCGGCACCGAGCGGGAGGGCGCGAGCCGCGCCCAGATCGCGCGGGCCGTGGACGAGGTCTTCGACCTGCGCCCCGGAGCCTTCCGCGAGGAGCTCAACCTGCACCGGCCGATCTACCAGAAGACCGCCGCCTACGGCCATTTCGGCCGCGAAGACCACGACTTCACCTGGGAGCGCACCGACAAGGCCCCAGCGCTGCGCGCGGCCGCCGGGCTCTGACACGAGGGCGGTGGTCCGCCCCCCGCTCTAGGGTCCAGAAATGCCCTCCATCGCCCAGGTCGAGCCGATGACGAGCGCCCGCGCCCTGCGCGGGCCCTTCGACTACCGGCTGCCCGAGGAGCTGCGCGGCGGCGGGGTGGAGATCGGCTCGATGCTCGTCGTGCCGTTCGGCCGCCGCGAGGTGCTGGGCGTGGTCGTCGGCCTCGCCGACTCGAGCGAAGTCGCCGAGGAGAAGCTGCTCGCGCCGCTCCGAGCGTTGGAGCTGGGAGTGCCGGCCGACCTCGTCGCCCTCGCGGAGTGGATCGCGGCAGAGTACTGCTCGACGATCTCGCGTGCCCTGACTCTCGTCCTTCCCCCGGGGGCGGCCCGCCGGCTGAGCGGGCGAAAGCGCCGCGCGGTGGCACCCCTTCGCCATCTCGGCGTCGGCGCCCCGAGCCCAGATCCGCCTGCGCCGAGCGCCGAGCAGCAGGCGGTTCTCGACTCGCTGAGGGATGCCCTCGCCGAACGCCGTGCCGGCGAGCGGCTGCTCCACGGCGTGACGGGCTCCGGCAAGACGGAGGTCTACCTGCGGGCGGCGGCGATCGCCCTCGAGCAGGGGCGCGGGGCGATCGTGCTGGTACCCGAGATCGCCCTCACCCCGCAGATCGTGGGGCGCTTCGCGGAACGGTTCGGCGACACCATCGCCGTCCTTCACTCCCGCCTGCGCCCCGGCGAGCGCTACGCGGAGTGGCGGCGCCTGCGCTCGGGGGAGGCGCGCGTCTGCGTGGGCCCGCGCTCGGCCGTCTTCGCGCCGGTCGAGGATCTCGGCCTGATCGTGCTCGACGAGGAGCACGACGCCTCCTATAAGCACGAGGGCGATCCTCGCTACGACGCCCGGGACGTGGCCGCCGAGCGCGCCAGGCGGGCCGGCGCCCTGCTGCTGCTCGGCAGCGCCACGCCCCGCCCGGAGAGCGTGCTGCGCCTTCCCCGTTCGCGCCTTCCCTCGAGGGTCGACGGCAGGCCGCTGCCGCAGGTGCGGGTACTCGACATGCGCGGCCAGACCCACGGTCTGCATCCGCAGAGCGCCGACGCGCTCGCCGACGTGCGCAGCAGGGGTGGCAAGGCGATCGTGCTGCTCAATCGCCGCGGCTGGTCGAACTTCCTCTCCTGCCGCTCCTGCGGGCGGGTGTGGAGCTGCCCCCACTGCGACGTCGCCCTGGTGCTCCATCGCGGCGGCGGTTTCCTGGCCTGCCATCACTGCGGCCATCGCGAGCCCTCGCCCGATCGCTGTCCGGAGTGCTCCTCGATGTCGGTCGCGCGCCACGGCGCGGGCACCGAGCGATTGCAGCACGAGCTCTCCGCGCTGTTCGACGACGGGCGCTTTCCCATCTTCCGACTCGACGCCGACACGCTCGGCGATGCGGACCCCGATCGCGTGGGAGCGCTCCTGCGCCGCTTCGCGGATGCGCGGGCGGGGGCGCTGATCGGCACCCAGATGGTCGCCAAGGGCCACGACTTTCCCGATGTCACGCTCGGCGTAGTGCTCGACGCCGACGCCACCCTGCGCTTCCCTGATTTTCGCGCCGAGGAGCGCACCTTCGCGCTCATCGCCCAGCTCGCCGGCCGCGTGGGCAGGGGCACCGAGGGACGCGTGCTCGTACAGACGATCGCTCCCCAGGCCAGCGCGATCGCGCACGCGGCCGCCCACGACAGCGACGGCTTCCTCGAGGCCGAGCTCGAGCGCCGCCGCGCGCTCGCCTACCCGCCGTTCTCTCACCTGATCAGGATCGTCTGCTCGGCGCAACACGCCAACCGCGCGCACGACGCCGCCTCAGCGGTGCGCGACGCGCTGTCCAGCGCACTGGCGGACGGCCGCGGGGGCCTCGCACACAGCGCCGCCGTCCTCGGTCCCGCCGTCCTGTTTCGCCTGCGCGATCGCGAGCGCCGGGTGCTCGTGGTGAAGGCGGCCGAGCGTCGCGCGGCGGTCCAGGCGGTGGGGGGGGCCGTGCGAGCGGTGGCCGGTGGGCGCGTTCACCTGGGGGTGAACTTCAGCGTCGATGTGGATCCGCAGTAGTGGCCGCGGCAGCTACGCCCTGAACACGGAGTTCGAACGGCTCGCTCATAGTTCTGACATCTGGTACCGTTCCCCGGCTCATGGGGCCAACGGCGGGGGATGGTGACGGGGTGTGGACTACCGGAGGGTCTGAGGAGGAGCGGTCAGGCCGTTTCGACCTAACCCGTCGCGGAGCCGGTCTGCTGAGCTGTCTGGCATTAGCGGCCGGCCTGCTGTCGACGCCCGGGACGGCGATCGGAGCTAGTTCAACCCGTTCGACGAGACTGGTTTTCACGAAGGTGCGCCTGCACAATGGACATCTGGTCAAGAGGCACCCCCGTGTCGGATCGCATCGCGCACGCGCGGCGATTGTCGGCGGCAGCCGAATCGCTATCACGCAGGCTCCGTGGCAGGTAGTGGTGATAGCCGTGATTTCCAAGCAAGAGGCTCTCATATGCGGTGGCTCCATCCTCTCGGAAAGCGAAGTCCTGACGGCGGGGCATTGTGTATACAACCCCACGACGCGAGCACAGATTCCGGCCGACCAGATCGTGATTGGCGCCGGAACCGCCGACTTCGAAGAACTAGAACCGGGAGAACAGGCTTCAGTTGCCAATGGGGTTCGGGTACATCCCTATTTCGTCTACAACCCCGAAGCCACCCAGTCCATTCCAGACGACGTCGCTGTGCTCAAACTCAAAACGCCTTTCGTGTTTGATGCCGACGTGAAAGCGATCAGTCTCGCGCCGGCCGGATCGCTTCTTCCAGAAGGCACGTCCGTCGGCCTCACCGGTTTTGGTGTTGAGAATCCACTGACTGAAGAATTGAACGGTGAGCTGAATTCCATCGGGATGAGCCTCAAATTCAGCAGGGAGTGTGGCGGCGAAGACGATGCGCTGTTTCTGTGCGCGAGCACGCAGGCCGGGGCCGTCTGCTTTGGAGATAGCGGTAGTGCCCTGACCGTGCCCGGATCGCCCGCGAGCGCGGTGGGCGTGACGGATACCACTGAGGTGAGCGGTGGCAGATGCTTCGACGGGGGGCTTGGCGGCTTTGCCGATGTGGCAGCTCCCGAGATCCAAGACTTCATCGAGAGTAGCGAACCGCCACCACGGGCGCCTCGGGGCGGAGGTGCCGCGATGCAGGGCGTACCCATCACTGGACATTCTCTGACTTGCAAACCCGGGAGCTGGACGAATCTACCGACATTCACATACTCATTTATCAACGGCATAAGCGGGAAGATCCTTCAGCAGGGTTCATCCTCGACCTATCCGTTGACCGGCGCAGACCTTGGGCGCACTATCTACTGCGAAGTCCAGGCCGCGAACGCTGGCGGGACCGGCGTCGCCCGTACTGGTGCGGTGGGGCAGATCGAAGGCACGGCCGAAGGGCCTCCCCCCAGCCCGGGTCCGCCGTTGAACACCGCGGAGTCACAGGCGGAATACGAAGCGAAGCTTGGAGTGAAAGGCTCCAAGGAAGCCGGCCCGAGCGCGGCCCAGCTCAAGGCGCTGCTCCTGAGCCTGCTCCTCCCGAGTGGCAAGAATGCAAAGATCGGCGCACTGCTCAAGCATGGGGGATACAGCGTCTCGCTGAAGGCCCTGGCGGCCGGGCAGCTCGTGACCTCGTGGTACATGGTGCCCAAAGGCGCTCACCTCACGGCCGCCAAGCCGGTCCTGGTCGCGACAGGTCGTTTGAGCTTTGCCCAAGCGGGCGCGGCCAACCTCTCGATCAGGCTCACCGCCAAGGGCAAGAGCCTGCTCAAGCACGCCGGGCAGTTCAAGCTCACGGCCAAGGGCGTGCTCACGTCCAGCGGCCAGCCGGCGGTCAGCGCGAGCAAGTCGTTCACGCTCAAGCGCTGAGCGCGTCCGCGTCCGCACCGCAAGTCGAACATCGGAAGCTCGCCACCGCGTCGGGGGACGGCGCTATCGTTCGGCGCTCGGCGCGGCAGACGATCAAGGACGACCCTAGGACAGAGGAGTGGCTTGGTCTCTCGTGGATCGCAGCGCAGCTTCCGTACCCACTGCCGGCTGGCGGCTCTGACGGCGGCGGCGCTGGGCGGGATCGCTCTCTCGTCGTCGCTCGGCGCGAGCCCCGCGGGAGCGCTCGTCGTCAGGCTCCACGGCCGAACCTACGGGGTGACACCGGTCGCGGGTACCAGTCCGACAGGTGCCTCGGGGCAACTCGGAGTTCCGGGCATCAAGGGACGACCAAGGGGCCTCGCGCCACGCAACTTCGACGTCCCTCCGGACGGTGGCGGCTCGCTTATCTACCACGGGGGTCCGGTCATGCACGGCAACACCACCCACCTGATCTACTGGGAACCGGGCGAAGGGGAACCGGACGAAAAATTCACGCCGACGACGAAGGCGGTTGTGGGCAAATTCTTCTCCGACGTCGCCCATGACAGCGGAATCGCGGGCAATGTGTTTGCGGTCGACGCGCAATACACGGATGCGACCGGGAACGCGGCATACAGCTCGACCTTCGGTGGCGAAGAAACCGATACCGATCCGTATCCGTCCGGCGAACAGAACTGCGCGCCCTCGAACGAAGTGGGTGCCGACACCGGGCCGTATGCGACGTGTCTGTTCGACTCCGAGATCCAGCAGGAGCTCTCGGACTACATCGCTGCCCACCACCTGCCGAGGGGTCCCACGCAGCTGTATTTCCTCCTCACCCCACACGACGTCGTCACGTGCTTGTTCCAATCGGAAGCAGAAGAACAGGAAAACGGCCCGATCTGCTCGAACAACGCGTACTGCGCCTATCACGGAAGCATCGGAAGCGAAGGAGCGGGGAACGAAATCATCTACGCCGACATCCCGTTCTCGCTGCTAGACAGCGGCTACGTCAAGGGGTGCCAGGACGACGGAAACGCCGATGTTCAGCTACCCAACGGCGACCCCGAAGGCTATGCCGACGTGGCGCTGAAGGCCATCAGCCACGAGTTCAGCGAGTCGATCACCGATCCGTTCCTCGACAGCTGGTTTGACATCAACGGCCTCGAGGTTGGTGACAAGTGCAACGGCGTGACGCCAGATCCCGAAAAAGATGGCATCGGCTATGACCCAAAATCGTTCCTGCCCACGCTGGGCGGGAGCTCGGAAGACGGCAATCTCTTCGACCAGGTCATCAATGGCGACCGCTACTACCTGCAGAGCGAGTGGGACAACGCGACCGGAGCCTGCGCGATGATGCCGGTCGGCCTCGGCGCGGCCTTCACGGTCTCGCCGGCGCCGGCCGCCGCCGGCTCGCCTGTGAGCTTCAACGGCGTCGTCGTCGATCCCTACGGGGAACCCACCGTCACCTGGAGCTTCGGTGATGGCGCGACGGCCATCGGCTCCTCGCCGAGCCACATCTATCCGGCGCGGGGCGCATACACGGTGACGATGACGGCCAGGGATCCGCTCACCAGCTCGACTGCGCCACCGGTCAGCCGGACGGTCGTCATCGACCCGTCATCCGCTGGATCGGCGGCCGGTCAGATACCGGACTCGACCGGCGCAGGCGCGCAGGGAGTCGCGGGCTCGCGCGTAATCGTTCCGGCCGTCAAGCTCACGAGCACCACGCTGCAGGTGACCGCGGCGGGAGCGGTGAGCGTCAAGATCACCTGTCCCGAGGCGGAGGCCAGCTGCACGGGCACGATCACCCTTCGCACGCTCAGCGCGGTGATCGCCGCGTTTGGGCGCATCGGCAAGAGCCAAAGCGGCGATCCTGACCCTCGCCAGCGGCATCTTCGCCGTCCCCGGCGGCAAAGTGACGACCGTGACGCTGCGTCTGTCCTCCAGGGCGCGCGCGCTCCTCGCGCGCTCGCACGTCCTGCGCGTACGGGCGACGCTCATCGCTCACGACCCGGCCGGCGCGGCGCACACGACACGGGCGGACATCACGCTGCGCGCGCCCAAGGCTCAACATCGCAAACACTGATCTCCGCTGGCCTTCTCCCAGCCGTGAGTCTGTCCCGCCTCATAAACTCAGCTGAGCAATGGCAGACAACGGCGACAGGCTCGAGGCAGAGGAGCCGCTCGAGGAGTTCCTCCCCGCCGCCTCCGAGGACGCAGACGTGGAGGTCGAGCGCGAGGAGGATGCGCCAGAGGTCGAGGAGCTCGATCCCGAGACCCGGGCGCGGCGCGATGCGGCGCTTGCGGTGGTACGAAAGCTCGGCGATCCGGTCCTGCGGGCCAGCGCCCTGCCGGTGGAACGCTTCGACGAGGAGCTGACGGCGGAGATCGAGCGGATGGGGGTGCTGATGCACGATGCGCTCGGAATCGGGCTGGCCGCCACGCAGCTCGGGGTGCTTCACCGCGTGCTCGTCTACCGCGTCGACCCCGAGGAGCCGGTGACCGCGCTCGTCAACCCGGTGCTCGAGTGGTCGAGCGAGGAGCAGGAACTGGCCGAAGAGGGCTGCCTGAGCCTGCCTGGCGTCCACGTGGAGGTCGAGCGTCCCGCGCAGGTCCGGGTCAGGGCCCGGGACGCCGCCGGGGCCGAGCTCGAGATCGAGGCCGAGGGGCTGCACGCGCGGGTCATCCAGCACGAGATCGACCACCTCGACGGAGTTCTGATCCTCGACCGCATCTCCCGTGAGGCGCGCAAGGAGGCGATGCGCGCGATGCGCGAGGCGCAGGAGGCTTCGAACGCCGCCTAGCGGCCGCGGCGGGTCCGGGAACCTTGAGCATCGTCTTCCTGGGCACCTCGCAGTTCGCCGCGGCGATCCTCGAGCGGCTCGCGGGCAGCGAGGGCCACCGCCCGGCGCTCGTCGTCACCCGCCCCGATCGCCCACGCGGTCGCGGGCGCCGGCTGGCCTCACCGCCGGTCGCAGACGCGGCTCGCGCCCTCGGCCTTGCCGTGGCGCAGCCGGCGAGCGTCAACGACCCCCAGGCGAGGGCACTGATCGCGAATGCCCTCGAGGAGGAGCCCGGCGGTTCATCGTCGACATCGGCCGGCGCCGGCGGAGAGGTTCGCGCCCGGACGGTCGTCGTGTGCGCGTTCGGCGCGCTCATCAAGGAGCCGCTGCTCTCCGAACACGAGCTGCTCAACGTCCATCCCTCGCTGCTCCCCCGCTGGCGGGGAGCCGCCCCGGTCGAGCGGGCGATCATGGCCGGCGACACGCGGACAGGTGTATCGATCATGCGGCTCACGGCAGGCCTCGACAGCGGCCCGGTGTGCCTGTCGGAAGCCGAGCCGATCCTGCCCGAGGACACCTACGGCTCGCTCGCGCCGCGCCTCGAGCGGATCGCCGGAGAGCTGCTGGTGCGGGCACTGCGGGAGCGCCCGCCGTTCGCCGAGCAGCCCGAGGATGGCGTCACCTACGCCGAGAAGATCGGGCCGGATGATCGGCTGCTCGACCCCCGCCGGCCCGCGGCCGAGCTCGAGCGCGTCGTGCGTGCGCTTCACCCGCACATCGGCGCCCGCGCCGCGCTCGCCGACGGGACGCTCCTCGGCGTGCAGCGTGCGGCGCTCGCGGGTGTCTCATCGCCCGACGCAGCCGGCCGCGGCGAGCTCGCGCAGGACCGCGAGACGGGGCGCCACCTCGGCTTAGCAGGAGCGCGATGGCCATCTGCTGCTCAGGCTGCTCGGAGGGCACGCTCGAGCTGCTCGAGGTCCAGCCTGCGGGCGGCCGCGCCATGGACGCCGCCGACTACCTACGCGGTCACGGCCTGCCCGGGCGCTCGTAGCCGGTCACGTAGTCCGGCGGGTGGATGCCGGCGCGCAGTCGCGGGTCCGGCTCCGGCACGCCGGCGCGGGTGCCCAGCGGGATGATCCCGGCCCATGCGTCAAGGGCATGGTCCTGCTCATCATCCAGCGGCGGTCCGCCGCGGAGCTTGGCGGAGACCTCCTCGATGGGGATCGCGAGCACCGAGGTCGCCTTCAGCTCGTTCTCGCTGGGCCCGCGCACGTCGCGTGAGCGTCCGGGGACGATGTGCTCGACGACCGCCCGCAGTGCTATGCGCTTCTCCTCGGGATCGCTCACGCTCCGCGCGCTGCCGACCAGCATGACCGAGCGGTAGTTGGCGGAGTGGTGCATCGCCGAACGGGCGAGCACGAGGCCGTCGATCAGCGACACGGTCAGGCACACCGGCGCGCCGCCGGCCAGCGCCTTCAGCGTCCGCCCTGCCGGCGATCCGTGGCAATAGACGACGTCGCCCTGGCGGACGTGCAGCGTCGGGATCACGAACGGCTGGCCGGCCTCCCCGACGATTCCCAGATGGGCGATCAGCGCCTCGTCGAGGATCGCGTCGATGACCTGCCGGTCGTAGCTGCCACGTTCGCGCTTGCGCCGCAGCCGCACGCGATCGGATGTTGGCCCCGGCGGGATCGGCTGGCTGGACGGTTCGGCGGACATCCCGCTCCTCCCTTTCTGTAATAGTACAGATCGATGTCTGACCTGAAACAGTACCGGATGAGCGCGAGCACTGCAGCGGAGCTGGTGCGCGACGTCGAGGCGGCGGTGGCCGGCGGTCAGCTCACGCCGGGACAGCGGCTGCCGTCCGTCAGGCGCCTGGCAATCGAGGTGGGCCTGAGCCCGGTCACCGTCGCGGCCGGCCTTGCGGAGCTCCGGCGAAGGGGCGTCGTCGTGACCGAACCGCGCCGCGGGACACGCATCGGCCGGGGAGCGCCGATCGGCGCCGCGCGAATCCCGCTGCCGGTGCCGGCCGGTGCGCGCGACCTGTCTCGTGGCAACCCCGATCCGGCGCTGCTGCCCGATCTCCAGCGCGCGCTGGCGGGCATCGAGCTTCCAATGCGCCTCTATGGCGAGCCGGCGATCGTGCCCGAGCTGGCGGCCTTCGCCCGCGCGCGGCTGCGGGCCGACGGCGTGCGGGGCGATGCGCTGTGCGTCGTCAGCGGCGCCATGGACGGCATCGAGCGGGTGATCGACGTGCACCTGCGGCCCGGCGACGCGGTCGCGGTGGAGAACCCGGGCTATGCGGCGCTGTTCGACCTGCTGCGCGCGCGGGGCCTCGCCCTGGAGCCGGTGGAGGTGGACGACCGCGGAATGCTGGCGAACGGGTTGCGGGCGGCGCTGTCGCGCGGCGCGCGCGCGGCCGTCATCACCCCGCGCGGGCAGAACCCGACCGGAGCCGAGCTCGACCGAGCGCGCGCCCGAGAGCTGGGCGGCGTGTTCGCGAGCTTCCCGAGCACCCTGGTGATCGAGGACGACCACCTCGGACCGCTCGCCGGCGGGATACTGCACAGCACCCTCGGCGGTCTGGAGCGCTGGGCGGCGACCCGTTCGGTGGCCAAGGCGCTCGGTCCCGACCTGCGCCTTGCGGTCCTCGCCGGCGACCCCGAGACGATCGCCCGCGTGCAGGGACGCCAGCACTGCGGGCCGGGCTGGGTCAGCCACGTCCTGCAGACGCTCGTGCTGACGCTGTGGACCGACACGGCGGTGCAGGCCGACGTCGCACGCGCGAGCGCAACCTATGCCCGCCGGCGTGAGCGGCTCGTCGAGCTGTTGGATCGTCGCGGGGTGCGAGCTCACGGTGCGTCGGGGCTCAACGTCTGGATCCCCGTCGAGGACGAGGCCGCCGTCGTCGGAGCGCTCCTGCAACGCGGCTGGGTCGTGGCCTCCGGGACGCCCTACCGCCTGACTGCAAGCCCGCCCGCGATACGCGTGACGAGCGCGACGCTCTCGAAGCGGGAGGCCGACCGGTTGTCCGGCGATCTCGCCGACGTGCTGGTGCCGGTGGCGGCGGGCCGCAGCGGATAGCCGATGATGCGTCACGTGGAAAGCAGCCCGGCCGCCACGATCGCGCCCGCCCGCCGCTGCGCCTATGCGGTGCTGCGACGTGTGTTCGAGCGCGGCGCCTACGCCGAGAAGGCCCTGCAAGCGCAGGCTCGGGGCCTCGACGACCGTGACCGCGCGCTCGCGATGCGCCTGTCCTACGGATCGGTCCAGCGAAGGGGAACGCTCGATCACCTGATCGAGGCGCTCGCCGACCGCCCTGTGGGAAGGCTCGACCCGCCGGTGCTCGCGGCGCTGAGACTCGGCGCCTACGAGCTGCTGTATACGCGGGGTGCGCCGGACTACGCGGTGGTGGCGGACGCGGTCGAGCTCGCCAAGGAGGCGGCACGTGGCGGCCACGGCCTCGTCAACGCGGTGCTGCGCAGGATCGCGCGCGAGGGTCCGGAGGCTCTGCTCGGCCAGCTGGGCGACGATACGCCCGAGCGGGCCGCCGTCAAGCACTCCCACCCGGAGTGGATCGCGAAGCTTTGGTGGCAGACGCTCGGCGCCGATCAGGCCCGCGCGCTGATGGCGTGCGACAACGAGCCCTCGGAGGTTGCGCTGCGGGTCAACACGCTAGTCACTGACCCGAACGCGCTGGCGGCTGAGCTCCCGGTGCGCACCCGCACCGACTCCGAGCTTCCCGAAGCGCTCGTGCTCGAGGAGCCGTTCGACACGCGCGGCTCCCCGCTGTGGAGCGCCGGGGCGTTCGTTGCCCAGTCCCGCGCCGCGATGCTCGTCTCTCGCGCGCTCGGTCCCCGCCCCGGCGATCGGGTGCTCGACCTGTGCGCGGCCCCGGGGGCCAAGAGCACGCACCTGGCCGCGCTCATGCAGGGGCACGGACAGCTCGTCGCCGTCGAGCGCAACCGGCGCAGGGCGGGCGCGCTCGTGCGCACCGCCCAGCGTCTGAGGGCGCCCAACATCCGCGTCGAGATCGGCGACGCCGCGCTCGCGAGGTCCGATGGCGCGGTGTTCGATCGCGTGCTCGTCGACCCTCCATGCTCGGGGCTGGGCACCTTGCAGGTGCGCCCCGATCTGCGCTGGCGGGTAACCCCCGAGAGCATCGTCGAAATGGCGCGCGCGCAGGCGCAGATCCTGGACGCCGGCGCGGGTGCCCTCCGTCCGGGGGGCCTGCTTGTCTACTCTACCTGCACTATCTCTCCATCTGAGAACGAGCGCCTGATCACGGCATTCCTTGAATCCCATCCGGGCTTCGCGCTCGATGACCTGTCAGCCGAGCGGCCCGCCCTGCGACTCTCCCCGGGGGGCGAGCCCGGCGGCGGCCCCGCGCCCGCGGAGCATTCGGCCTGTCCTTCCGGCCCCATTCTCACGCTGCCACATCGCGACCACACGGCGGGCTTCTTCATCGCCCGTCTACGCAGGAGCTGAGATGGAGGGTGAGCCGGCAGCCCCCGCAAGGTCAGGGATCGACCTCGGTCCACAATGCCCCAACTGCGGGGAGCCGTGGCTTCGCCCGACGAACCTCCCTGGGCGCTACCGCTGCGTCTACTGCCTGCACCGCTTCGAGCTGACCTCGGTGTGCCCCAACTGCGGCGAGCACTCGACGATCGTGAGGATGTCCTCGACGGCGATCCTCAAGTGCAACAACTGCGGCGACTCGATGCTCCAGGCTATATGAGCGCGCCCGTGCGGGAGGTCCTGCGCGGCGTGCAGGTTGTGCCCTCGATCCTCTCGGCCGACTTCAGCCGCCTGGGTGAGCAGGTCGGCGAGGTGCTCGACGCCGGCGCGAGGATCATCCACGTGGATGTGATGGACGGACACTTCGTCCCGCCGATCACGGTCGGCCCGCTCATCGTCGCGACGCTCGCCGGGCAGGTCAGCGACGCCGGCGCGACACTCGAGGCGCATCTGATGATCGAGCGGCCCGAGCGGCAGGTGAGCGAGTTCGTCAAGGCGGGCGCCCACTCGGTGACCTTTCATGTCGAGGCCACCCCCAACGTCGCCTACACCGCGAGCCTGATCCGCGAGAGCGGGGCCGGCGTCGGAGCGGCGATCAACCCGGCCACTCCGGTGGGAGCGCTCGCCGAGATCGCCCACATGCTCGACGTGGCGCTCTGCATGACCGTCAGCCCCGGCTGGGGCGGGCAGCCGTTCATCGAGCACTCGCTGTCCAAGATCGAGCGAACCCGCGCGATCATCGGCTCCGAGACGGCGCTCGAGGTCGACGGAGGGATCGATCCCCACACGGCGCCGCGCTGCCGCGCCCAGGGTGCGAGCCTGTTCGTGGCGGGCTCGGCGATATTCGGCACGCCCGATCCCGGTGAGGCCTACCGGGCGATCGTGCGCTCGCTCGACGGCGGCTGAGCCTTCTTCTCGACTACCCGGTCACCAGCCGCGCCGGCGCGCTCCGCCGGTACAGCTCGGCGAGCATCAGCGCGAGCAGGGCGGTCGCGCCGGCATAGCCGATCTCGGTGCGAAGCAGCTGTTCGTTCACCGCGGGGATCAGCATCCAGGCGACGAAGGCGCCGGCGGCAAGGCCCCAGCAGCCGGCGGCGGCGCGCGCCCGGTCGCGCGCGAGCGCCGCCTGGTTGAGCGCCCCGGAGGCCAGGTGCAGCCCCATGCCGATTCCCACCACCGCGAGCCCCACGCGACCGTAGCTGTAGTGCTGGCCAAACAGGTGTTCCATCACGAACGGCCCGATCGCCAGCAGCCCGAGCGCCACAGCGGCGGCGAAGGCGCCGATCGCGAGGACGGTCGTGCGGATCGCGCGTGCGAAGGCGTCGTGACCGGCCGTCGCCTCGAGACCCGTCAGATGGGGCAGCAGCGAGGTCTGAATCGCCTGAAAGAGCTGCAGCGGAGCGCGCGCGATCAGCAGAACATCGAAGACGATGCCCGCCAGCACCTTGCTCGGGGAGGTGGCCGCGACGGTGAGCACGGCGGCGTTCAGCAGCGTCTGCTCGGAGAGCATGATGCCCGCCACCCACCCGGCGAAGCCGCCGCCGCGGCGCAGCGACAGCTCGTCGTGGGCGGCCGCCTCCTGGACCCCCTCGGTGCCCGGCCCGGCGAGCGCCGCATCGGCCTCGTCCGCCGTGATCGGAGCGGCGAGCGCCGCGTCGGCGTGATGGGCATTGGCCGGAGCGCTCCCCGCGCCGGCGCCCGCGCCGGTCGGGGCATCGCCGAGCGCCTCGCGACGCTCCTCCCCGCGCCGCGCAAACGCCGCGGGGACGACGATCAGCGACACCAGGGGCGCGGCGGCGATGCCCAGGGCCACCGCTGTCTGGCCGCTTGTGATCCCCAGCGCCACCGCCAGCGCGAAGCACAGGCGCGACAGCGACTCCATCAGCACCAGCCCCCCGTACAGCGCGAAGTATTCGTGCCCCGCCAGCCAGCCGCGGGCGAAGTAGCTGGCGGCGTACGCGAGCGTGCCAACGAGCAGCACGTCATAGAGCGCCTGGTAGTGATCGAACACGTTGTCCACGATCTCTTCCTGGAGCGCCAGCGCCACCACCAGGAACGTCAGCGCGAAGCCGGCCTGGATCAGCAGGGGCACCCGCAACGCGTGCTCTGCGTGGCCCTTCGCCCGGCGCTCGGCGATCGTGCGCGAGAGCAGCTGTTCGATCGGTCTGTAGATCACCGAGATGATCACGAACATGATCGACCACAGCAGCGCGATGCGCGACGCCGAGGCTTCGCTGAGCACATGACTTGAGATCGAGAAGTACGCGAGCGTGAGAAGGCCCGTGCAGGCGATTCCGACCGACAGGATCCGCGCGCCGCTGCCGTAGGAACGAGCCTGCGGCCGGCTCCGCTCCGCGCCGGCGGGCGCCTTCGCGGGGACCCTAGAGGCGGACAAGCAGCATCGTCCAGGGAAACGGCGAGCGGCTCTCCACCACCCGGCCGTGGCGCGAGCACAGCTCGGCGAACGAGCGTCTGGACCAGTGATTCAGATGGCCGGGCGTGTTGCCGAGCTCGGGCCAGTAGGCGCCGCGGGCCATGTTGAGCATCCGCCACAGGGGCTCGCGGGGAACCGACACGAGCAGGTGACGCCCCGCGCAGCGCGCCATCTCGCGCAACGTCTGCTCCGGGTCCGGGACGTGCTCGAGCACCTCGATCGCCGTCACGAGGTCGAACTCGCCGGCCGCGAACGGCAGCTCGGGGGTGTCCATCACGCGGTATTCGAGGTTGGGCGCCGCATGCTCGGCCCAGCCGGCCTGGATCGACTCCTCCTGCAGGTCGACGCCGACCACCCGTCGCTCGGGCAGGCGCCGTGCCCATCGCTCGACGAGCACTCCCTCGCCGCAGCCCACGTCCAACAGCGAACTGGGCTCCGAGCGACCGAGCAGCTCGTCCAGGGTGCGCTCGAACCCCGTCATCAGGCGGCGCACCAGCGGGTTGGTGGAGCCGTACTTGTCGTAGGTGTTGCCGGTGACGATCCCGTCGTCGGAGACCGTGACCCCGCTCACAATCGCACCGCCTCCTGCTCGCGATCCCGCTCGGGCTGGCTGCCGCTGGCGCGCTGTCCGGCCTCGTAGTGCGAGGGCGCCACGCCGAGCTCGAGCTCGATCCGCCGCACGCGCTCGAAGGTCTTCTGGGTCATCACCCGCTGCGCGGCGAGCAGGTCGCCGATCACGCCGAGCGCCCACAGCACCACCGCCGCGATGAACAGCACGGCGCCGAGGATCAGCGACTGGACGTGTCCCTTGCCGTTGCCCTCCGCGTAGGCGACGGCGAAGCGGATCCACACCCCGATCGAGATCAGGCCGATCAGCAGCGCGAGGCTCCAGAACACGCGCAGCGGCTCGTACTGCGCATAGACGCGGAAGATCGACAGCGCGTTGCGTCGCACGTAGGCGCCCATCGACGGGAACAGCCGCGACTCGCGGGTCTTGGCGTTGGTGCGGACCGGCACGTGGTCGACGGCGACGAGCAGCTTGCCCGCCTGGATGATCGTCTCGAGCGTGTAGGTGAACTTCGACACCACCACGATCTGGATCGCCGCCTCGCGGTTGTAGGCGCGGAACCCGGAGGTCGTATCGGGAACCGAGGTCGAGGAGGCCTGTCGAACGACCCAGGAGCCGAGCCGCTGCAGCACCTTCTTGAGCGCCGAGAAATGTTCGATGCCGGTGACCTCGCGATCGCCGATCACCATGTCGGCCCTTCCCTCGAGGATCGGCCGCACGAGCCTCGACACGTCCGCGCCGTAGTACTGGTTGTCGGCGTCGGTGTTGACGATCACGTCGGCGCCGAGCTTCAGGGCCGTGTCCACACCGGCCTGGAAGGCGGCCGCGAGTCCCTTGTTGTTCGTCAGGCGCACCAGATGGTCGACGCCGTTCGCCACCGCGACGGTGACCGTCTGATCGCTCGAGCCATCGTCGATCACGAGCCACTCGACGACATCGAAGCCCTCGAGCTCGCGGGGCAGGTCGGCGAGCGTCTGCGGTAGCTGGTCGGCCTCGTTGAAGCAGGGGATCTGGATGATGAGCTTCATCGGCGAATTGCCTAGACTTGGCCTCCGCAGTATCCCAAAGCGCGGGACGGGTTCTGGTGCCAGGAGCCCGTGGTCGGCGCGTGTGCCGACCGCGACGGCCGAGGCTCGATGGAAAACGCGACGCTCACCCGGCTCACGCCGGGCCCGACCCGGCTGGCGAGGCGCCCTGTCTCCCGTCCTCCCACGTGGGCCGCGATCGCCCTCGCCGTGCTGTGCGTCGGGGCCGTGGTCGGGTACTTCGTCTTTCCCACCTATCCCACCTACGACTCCTTCTATGCGCTGTTGTGGGGTCGCGACCTGCTGCACCTGCACCTGCCCGACCTGAGGGTCTACCGCGGGCCGACCGAGCATCCCCTGGCGATCGCCTTCGGGATGTTCTGCTCGATCTTCGGCCAGGACGGCGCGCGCCTGATGGTGATGGGCTCGATCGCCTCGTTCGTGGCGGTGGTCGTGGGCATGTACCGGCTGGGCCGACTGTGCTTCGGCCCGGTCGTGGGGGTGTTCGCCGGTCTGTTGGTGCTGAGCCGCTTCTTCGTCGAGAACCTCGCCGCGCAGGGCTACCTCGACATCTCCTATGTCGCGCTGATCGTGTGGGCCATCGTGCTCGAGGTCGAACGTCCGCGGCGCGGAACGCCCGTCTTCCTCACGCTCGCCGCCGCGGGGCTGCTGCGCCCCGACGCCTGGGTGCTGAGCGGGGCCTACTGGCTGTGGTGCTCCTGGCGGGCGAGCACGCGCGAGCGGCTGCTCTACCTAGCGCTCGCGGCGAGCGCGCCGCTCATCTGGCTCGGCGTGGACGCGATCATCACGGGCAACCCGCTGTACTCGCTCAACTCCACCTCCGGCCTGGCCCAGGAACTCGAACGCTCCCAGGGCCTCTCGAGCGTGGTCGCGTCGGTCTGGACCTACGGGGTGCGCATCGACAAGCTGCCGGTGGTCCTCGGCGGGCTGATCGGCCTGCCGCTGGCGATCTGGCTCGCGCCCCGACGCGCGATCGTGCCGCTCGCGGCGCTTCTGCTGCTCGGCTTCGTGTACCTGGCCGAGGGGGCGGCGGGCGCCTCGGTGATCGATCGCTACCTGATGGGCGCGGCGATCGTGCTGCTCCTGTTCTGTGCCGTCGCGATGGGGGGCTGGGCGATGCTCGAGCCGGGCTCGGCGCTGCGTCGGGTCTGGACGGTGGGCGCGGCGGCGCTGGTCCTCTACGGCGCCGTCTCGGTGGCGACGACGCTGAGCCTCTCGAGCCTGCGCACGACGCTCGCCTACCACGAGGACTTCCACCAGGGACTCGCGCTGGCGCTGAAGGACCCGAGCGTGAAAGCGACGCTGAGGCGCTGCCCGCTGCTGTCGCTGCCGAACAACAAGCTGATCCCCGACGCTCGCTGGATCCTCGACAGCGTCGGTCAGCACGACATCGTCGCGCGCAGCCAGGCCCGCGCCGATGTCGCCAAGGGCGCGCACGCTCTGGAGGAGCGCCTGCGCGCGGGAAGCGTCGCGGTCTACCCCCTCGGCAGCGCCGTCTTCTTCGAGGCGATCGTCGACGTCGGCGACGACCCCCGCGACCAGATTCCCGAAGCCGGCTTCAGGCGTATCTACACGAGCCGCTACTACGCGGTGTATGCCAACTGCTGAGCTCCCCCGCCGCTGGGCGTGGCCCGGGCTCGCCGCCGTTCTCATCGCCGGCCTCTCCCTGCGCCTGTGGGGGGTGGGGGAGGGCCTGCCATACGCCTACAACACCGACGAGGCCGACCACTTCCTGACGCGCGCGGTGGCGATGTTCGAACAGCACAGCCTCAACCCCCACTATTTCGCCAATCCTCCCGGCTACACATATCTGCTGCACTACCTGCTGGCGCTCGCCTACGGCGGAGCGAGCGGGGTGGTGCACACGTTCGAGCGCCACCCGGCCGATCCCTACACGCTCGCGCGCGTGGCCACCGCGGTGCTCGGCGTCGCGGCGCTGTGGCTGCTGTATGCGACGGGCGCGCGCCTCCTAGGCCGCGCGGCGGGCCTGCTCGCGGCCGCGATCGAGGCGGTCGCCTTCCTGCCGGTCTTCTATGGCCACCTCGCACTCAACGATGCGCCGACGCTCGCGCCCATCACGCTGTCGCTGCTCGGCAGCGCGGGGGTGCTGCGCAAAGGCCGCCTGCGCGACTACCTGCTCGCCGGGGTCGGGCTGGGCCTCGCCTGCGCGAGCAAGTACACCGCGGGGATCGTGCTGCTGGCGCTCGTGGCCGCGACCGCGGCGCGCTACCTGGAGGGCGAGCCGCGGGCCGGCGGCCGTGCGCTCGCGGGCATCGCGCTCGCCGGCCTCGCGGCACTCGTCTGCTTCCTGGCCCTCAACCCCTACGCCGTGCTCGACTATCACAGCTTTCACTTCGAACTCGTCCACCAGTCGACGCTCTCGGCCGAAGCCCAGGGCAAGCTCGGGGCCCCGCGCGAGGGCGGCTTGCTCTACTACCTGTGGACGCTGACCTGGGGCTTCGGCTGGGTGCCCGCGCTCGCGGCGCTCGCGGGCGCGCTCACGATCTGGCGCAGCGAGCAGAAGCTCGGCTGGCTGCTCGTCCCAGGGCCGGTCCTGTTCCTGGCCTTCATGGGCCTGCAGGGCCGCTACTTCGGCCGCTGGCTTCTGCCGATCCTGCCGATCCTCAGCCTGTTGGCCGCCTTCTTCGCGCTCTATCTCGCAGCCGCGATCACCCGCCGGCTGGCGCGGGCGGGCTCACCCGGCAGGGCGCGGGCAATCTCCGTCGCCGTGCTCGCCGTGCTCGTGCTCGCGCTGCTCGCGCAGGGCCTCTTCTACAGCGTGCACTCCGATCTGGTGCTCGCGCGGGCCGACACGCGCAACCTCACCCGCGCCTGGATGGTCGCGCACATCCCCGCCGGCGCCAGGATCGTCGTCGAGCCGGTCGCGCCCGACGCCTGGGGCACGCGCTGGCGAAAGTACGACTCGCTCGTCTCGCTGATCTCCTCCAGCGGAGCGCTCTCGCCGGGCTCTCCGGCGCGCGTTGGCATCGAGGACTACGAGCGCACGCTCGCACCGGCGCTGATCGGCTACTACGAGAGCCGGCGCTACTGCTGGGTGGTGAGCGGCTCGACCCAGTCGGGCAGGGCCTACGCCGATCCCGCGGCCGTGCCCGGCGCGATCGCCTACTACCGCGCGCTCGATCGCCAGGGCGAAGTCGTCTACCGCTCGAGCCCCTACCCGGCCGGGGGTCGCGCGGTCCCCTTCAGCTTCGACTGGAGCTTCGACTACTACCCGCTCGCCTATCACCGGCCGGGACCCGAAATGACCGTCTACAGGCTCCACGGCGGCTCCTGCGCCGGCTGAGCGCCGGGACGGGGCTCCCGCCGAGGTTATTCTGGATGGATATGCCGACTTGTACCGATACTGACAAGATCCATCTCGCGCGGTCGATCGAGCTCGCCCGCAGGGGTCTCGGGGCGGTCAAGCCCAACCCGATGGTGGGCGCCGTCATCGCTCGCGACGGCAGGGTCCTCGGCGAGGGCTGGCACGAAGAGTTCGGCGGGCTGCACGCGGAGGTCAACGCGATCGAGGCATGCGGCCTTGAGGATCTGAGCGGTGCCACGCTGTACGTCTCGCTCGAGCCCTGCTGCCACGAGGGCAAGACGCCCCCGTGCACCGACGCGATCCTGCAATCGGGCATCACACGGGTGGTGATCGCCTCTGATGACCCCACCGAGAAGGCCGCCGGCCGGGGGCTCGGGATCCTGCGCGACGAGGGCGTCGAAGTTGTGCTCGCCGACGGCGAGCTGGCCACCGCCGCGCGCCTGCTCAACCAGGCCTTCCGCAAGCATGCCCGCGTCGGGCGCCCATGGGTGCTGTTCAAGTCGGCGATGACGCTCGACGGCAAGGTCGCCACGCGCACCGGCGACTCCAAGTGGATCAGCGGCGAGGAGAGCCGCGAGCTCGCCCATCGCTGGCGGGCCTCCGTCGACGCCGTGGTCGTCGGCATCGGCACCGCGCTCGCGGACGATCCGCAGTTGACGGCCCGCCCGGACGGCCCGCCGGCCGCCGCGGAGATGCAGCCCCGCCGCGTCGTCTTCGACTCGCTCGCCCGCCTGCCGACCGCCTCCCAGCTCGTCGCGATGGCCGGCGAGGTGCCGCTCACCGTGGTCGTCTCGCGAGCCGCGGCGCGCTCGGACACCGATGCTCTCGAGGCCGCCGGCGTGCAGGTGCTCGTGGCCCCGGGCGAAAACGAGCCGGCGCGCGTGCGCTCCGCGCTCGATCAGCTGGGTGCGCGCGGCGTGACGGCGGTGCTGCTCGAGGGCGGCCCCCATCTCGCCGGCGCGTTCCTCGACGCAAACGAGATCGACGAGATTCGCCTGTTCCTCGCGCCGCTCCTGCTCGGGGGCAGCGCGGCTCGCGACCCGCTCGAGGGCAAGGGCGTCGAGCGCATCTCCGAGGCGCTGCGCGCGATCACGTTCGGCTGTCAGAGCGTCGGCGACGACCTGCTCATCTCCGCCCGCCTGCGTGAGTGGTGACGGTGGCCCCGCACGGCTCGAGGAGGCCGCGATGTTCACCGGACTGATCGCCGAGCTCGGCAGCGTCGCGACGCTTCGGCGCAACGGGGATGGTGCCACGCTCGAGATCCGCGCACAGCTCACCGATGAGCTCGAGGAGGGCGACTCGATCGCCGTCAACGGCGTCTGCCTCACGGCGAGCTCGATCGACGGGCGTGCCTTTCGGGCGGACGTGATGACCGAGACGCTCAACCGCTCCTCGCTCGGAGATCTCGCCGAGGGTACGAGCGTGAACCTCGAGCTGCCCCTCCGCGCGGGGGAGCGCCTCGGCGGGCATATCGTTCAGGGCCACGTCGACGGCACGGGGGTCGTGCGTGCCGTTCACGAGCAGGGACCGATTGGGGATCGGCCGGCGCGCACGCTCGAGATCGAGGTGGATGAGCAGCTCGAGCGCTATCTGGTGGAGAAGGGCTCGGTGGCGCTCGACGGCGTGAGCCTGACGGTCAGCGCGCTGCGCGAGCACGGCTTCGCGGTCTCGCTGATTCCCGAGACGCTCGAGCGCACGAACCTCGGGCAGGCCGTCGAGGGCGCGGTGCTGAACGTCGAGGTCGACATCCTCGCCAAGCAGGTGGAGAGGCTGCTGGACGCCTATCCTCGAAGGGCCACCTCGACTCCTCCCAGCTCATGAGCCCGCCACAGACAACCACCCCCTTCGCCACGATCGAGGAGGCCCTCGAGGAGATCCGCCAGGGAAAGATGGTCGTCGTCTGCGATGACGAGGACCGCGAGAACGAGGGCGACCTCACCCTCGCGGCCCAGTTTGCCACGCCCGAGGCGATCAACTTCATGGCCAAGGAGGGGCGCGGGCTGATCTGCCTCTCGCTGACCCCCGAACGTTGCGACGAGCTCGGACTCGATCTGATGGCGGCAAAGAACGAGTCGGCGTTCGAGACCCCGTTCACCGTCTCGGTCGAGGCGCGGGAGGGCGTCACCACGGGCATCTCCGCGCACGACCGCGCGCACACCATCCAGGTGGCGATCGACCCCGAGAGCCGGCCGCGGGATCTCGTTCAGCCGGGCCACGTGTTTCCGCTGAAGAGTCGCGCCGGAGGGGTCCTAGAGCGCGCCGGCCAGACCGAGGCGGCGGTCGACCTGGCGCGCCTGGCGGGCCTCAACCCGGCCGGCGTGATCTGCGAGATCATGAACGACGACGGCACGATGGCGCGCGTGCCGGATCTCGTCGACTACTGCATCCGCCACGAGCTGAGGATGATCACCGTCGCCGAGCTGATCGCGTATCGCCGGCGCCACGACAAGCTCGTCGAACGGGTCGTGAGCACCCGGCTGCCGACCGGCTTCGGCGACTTCGAAGCCGTCGGGTACCGCTCCCTCGTCGACGACAAGCACCACGTCGCGCTCGTCAAGGGCGAGGTCGCCGGCCAGGCCGACGTGCTCGTGAGGGTGCATTCGGAGTGCCTCACCGGCGATGTCTTTCACTCGCTGCGCTGCGACTGCGGCGAGCAGCTCGAATCGGCGCTCTCGATGATCGAGCGCGAGGGCCAGGGCGTGCTTCTGTACCTCTCCCAGGAGGGCCGCGGGATCGGTCTGCTGAACAAGCTGCGCGCCTACCGGCTGCAGGAGGACGGCCTGGACACGGTCGAGGCCAACCAGCGGCTCGGGCTCCCCGCCGACCTGCGCGACTACGGCATCGGCGCCCAGATCCTCGTCGACCTCGGGCTGAGCTCGATTCGCATCCTCACCAACAACCCCAAGAAGATCCGCGGCCTCGAGGGCTACGGACTGTCGGTGAGCGCGCAGCTCCCGATCGAGCATGCGCCCAACGAGCACAACGCGGCATACCTGCGAACGAAGGCCCAGCGGATGGGACACACCCTCCACCACCAGGGCCTCAACCTCGACGAGGAGCTGTTGCATTCCGAGCGCGAGCGGGACGCCGAGGAGCAGTGAGCGACACCTACGCGATCGCCATCAGCCGCTTCTATGAGGACCTCGCCGAGCGCCTGGAGGCCGGGGCGAGGGCGGCGTTCGCCGATGCCGGGGAGCGCGAGATCGAGGCGTTCGAGGTGCCCGGCGCCTTCGAGCTCCCGCTCGCGGCGGACTACGCGGCGCGCTCGGGACGCTTCGCGGGAGTGGCCTGTCTCGGCGCGGTGATACGCGGGGAGACGGACCACTACGACTTCGTCTGCGCGGAGACGGCCCGCGGCGTGATGCGGGTGCAGCTCGACACGGGGATCCCATGCGCGTTCGGCGTGCTCACCTGCGAGACGATGGAGCAGGCGCTCGCACGCGCTGGCGGCGGCAAGCGCGATCAGGGTCGCCACGCCGCCGAGGCGGTCATGCACATGGCCGCGCTTCGCGCACGGCTGAACGACCGAAGATGATCTAGACTGCTGCGCCAGGATGGCCAAGGTATGTCACAGCTGCGGGCGCAGGCCGGCGTTCGGTCAGAGTCGCAGCCACTCGATGGTCGCGACCAAGCGGCGTTTCGATCCCAACCTGCAGAAGGTCCGGATCATCGTGGGAAAGGCGCCCAAGCGCGTGTACGTGTGTACGCGCTGCCTGAAAGCCGGCAAGGTCATGAAGGCCCTCTGAGAGACATCTCCTCGTCGAACACCGGTCGCGGCCGAGCCGCGCCGGAGAGGAGCCGCGTGGCGAAGTTGATGGACGTGCTGTGGTGATCGATACCAACCTCCTCCGCTTTCGCGTCGCAGTCGCCGGGGCGCTGGCCCACCTGGAATCGCGGCGCGAGGAGGTCAACGACCTCAACGTGTTCCCCGTCGCCGATGGGGACACGGGCGACAACATGGCGCTCACCCTGCGCGCCGTGCTGGACGAGCTCGACCGGCTGTGGGCCGCCGACGAAGGCCGCACGATCGACGAGATCGGGCGGGATGAGATCGTGCAGTCGGTGGCGCGCGCGGCGCTGCTCGGCGCGCGCGGCAACTCGGGAGTGATTCTCTCCCAGCTCATTCGCGGCGCCGCCGAGGAGCTCGTCTCGAGACCCGGCCAGCTGATCGACGCGGCGCTCATCGGGGCCGCGCTCGCGAAGGGCGCCGACCGCGCCTACGCCTCGGTTCGCGACCCGGCGGAGGGCACGATCCTCACGGTGGCGCGCGAGATGGCGCACAAGATCGTCACCGACGTCGCCCACACGCCCGAAAACGCCCGCCTGCGCCCCGGCACCGAGCAGCGCGAGCAGGATGGGGCCATCGCCGAGACGCTCGAGCGCGCGATCGTGGCCGGCCAGGACTCGGTCAAGCGCGGCCCCGAGCTGCTCGCGGCGCTGCGCGAGGCCGGCGTGGTCGATGCGGGCGGCTACGGGCTGACGATCATCCTGGCGGGAGTCGTCGCGGCGCTGCGCGGCGACGAGCCGCCGCCGCTCGATCATCACGCCCCGGCACGCATCAGCCACCCCGAGCACAGCTCAGCGACCTATCGCTTCTGCACCAACTTCGCCGTCACCGGCGGCGGTCTGAGCCCGGGACGCTTCATCGAGCCGCTCGAGCGGCTGGGCGACTCGGTGCTCGTCGTCGGCGACGCCACGACGCTCAAGGTTCACCTGCACACCGACGAGCCCGAGCTGGCCACGGCGGTGTTCGCCGACGCCGGGGAGGTCTCGCGGCTGGACGTGGCCGACATGCGCGCGCAGCTCGCCGAACGCGACGAGCGCCTGCTCGGGGGCGCGACCGTCACCGGCGCGGACGGCCCATCGATCGCGATCGCCGCCGCGATCGATGGAGCGGACGGCGCCACCCCGCTGGGGGGCGTCCAGCAGATCCCGGCCATCGACGGAGCCGAGCGCGTGCGCTGCGGCGCGGTCGCGGTGGTCAGCGGGACCGGCCTTGCCGAGATGTACCGCGAGCTCGGCGTGCACACGATCGACGGCGGTCCGACGCTCAACCCCTCCACCTATGACCTGCTCGCGGGCATCCACGAGGTGCAGGCCGAGGAGGTCGTGGTGCTCACCAACAGCCCGAACGTGATCATGGCGGCCGAGCGGGCGGCAGAGCTGTCGGACAAGCAGGTGCTGGTGGCGCCGACCCCCTGCCAGCAGGCCGGGCTCGCCGCTGCCGTCGCGCTGGCCCCCGACCGCTCGGTCGAGGAGAACGCGCGCGCGCTGGCGCAGGCGCTCGCGCGCGTGCGCACCGGCGCCGTCGCGCAGGCCGCCCGCGATGACGCCCAGGGGCGCTTCCGGCGCGGGCAGGCCGTGGGCTTCGTCGAGGAACGCGTGCTCGCCTGGGGCGAGCCCGGCGCGACGCTCGAAGCGGTGCTGCACGAGCTGGCGCAGGGTGCGAACGGATCCCCCCGCCGGAGCTCATCAGCGTGCTCGCGGGCGAGGATCCACCGCTCAGGCTCGGCGACGTGGAAGGGATGATCAACGGCACGGTCGAGCTCGAGTTGCGCCACGGCGGCCAGCCCGCCTACTGGTGGCTGCTGGCCGCCGAGTAGCACAGCGCGGCCGCTCCGATCGGTTACGACCGCCGGCGGATTCATGATGGGCGGCGCATGCCAGTGACCCAGACTCCCCCGCCGCGAGGAGCCCGTCGCCGCGTGTCGGGGCAGTCCGCGTGGAAGGGGGCGCGCGCCTTCGCGTCCACCCGCCCCCTCACAGGGGAGGAGATGATCTCAGCGCCGGTGCGCTGGCCGCGTCCGTCGCGCCTGGAGGAGCCGCTGCCCTCGACGCCGGCGAAGCTGGCGGGCGGCCTGCAGACGCTCGGGCTGAGCACCGTCGGCGAGCTGATCGAGCATCTGCCGACGGCCAGCCGCGAGGCGCGCACGGTCGCGGCGCTGCGCCCCGACGAGCAGGCCACGGTGGCCGTGCGGGTGCAGTCGATCGGCCAACGCTCGGTGCGCCGGCGGGGCATGCGCCCGCTCGTGCAGGCCCGGGTGCTCGACGCGACTGGGAGCATGCGCGCGACCTTCTTCAACCAGCCCTGGCTCCTCCAGCGCTATCCGCCCGGGACCCATCTGCTGCTGCACGGCAAGGCCGACGGCAGGGGCGGATTTCGCGTTTCCCACCACGCGATCGGCTCGGACATCGGCGCTGAGCTTCGCGCCGACCCGGAGGCCGTCGCGCACTATCCGGCGGCCGAGGGCATCTCTTCGACCCAGATCCTCACTCTCGTGCGGGCCGCCAGGGACGCGCTGGGCGACGTCGTGGAGCCGTTGTCGGCGGCGACACGCGTGGCAGAGCGGCTCCCGGACCGTGCCAGCGCGCTGGCCGCGATGCACTTTCCCCGCTCCACCGCCGACCCCGAGAGCGGCCGTGCCCGGCTGGCGTTCGAGGAGCTGCTCCTCACACAGCTCCTCTTCCTGCGCCGCCGCGCAAGCCGCGTGGACCGCGCCGGCGCGCTCGCGCTGGAGGAGGAGCCCTCGATGAGCGCGCGCTGGCTGGAGCGCGGCCTGCCGTTCGCGCTGACGGGCGATCAGCGCCGGGCGATCGGCGCCATCGCCGCGGACCTCGAACGGCCGCGACCGATGCAGCGGCTGTTGATGGGGGAGGTCGGCAGCGGCAAGACGGTGGTCGCGCTGCATGCGATGCTGCGCGCCGTCGAGCACGGTCATCAGGCGGCCCTGATGGCGCCGACGGAGACGCTCGCCGAGCAGCACTTCGCCACCCTCCAGCGGCTGCTGGCCTCAGAGCACCTGCCGATGGCCCTGCTCACCGGCTCGACCCCGGCGGGCCGGCGCCGGGACATCCTCGGCAAGCTTGACAGCGGCGAGCTCTCGCTGATCGTCGGAACGCACGCGCTGATCGAGCCCGATGTCTGCTTCCGCTCGCTCGCGCTGGCGGTGGTCGATGAGCAGCATCGCTTCGGCGTGCGCCAGCGCGCCGCGCTTGAAGAACGCGAGCAAGCACATCCTCACATGCTGCACATGACCGCCACCCCGATCCCCCGTACGCTGGCCCTCGCGGGCTACGGCGACCTGGACGTGAGCGCGCTGCGCGAGCTGCCGCTCGGCCGCCGGGCGATCGACACGCGCGTGGTGGCCGGTGAGGACGCGCGCAGGCGCGCCTATCGGGAGCTCCGCGAACAGTTGAGCGCCGGCCGGCAGGCCTACGTCGTCTGCCCGCTGATCGAGGAGTCGCAGGATGCGCAGTGGGCGCCGGCGGTGGGCGCCGACGGGCGCTCCCAGGCCGACCAGCACGGAGCGGCCCGCGCCGCCACCGCAGAGCTCGAGCGCCTGCGCGAGGGCGAGCTGCGCGGCTATGAGCTGGCGCTGCTGCACGGCGCGATGCGCCCGCGCGAGAAGCAGCAGGCGATGTCGGCGTTCGCCTCGGGCAAGGCCGATGCACTGGTCGCGACCACGGTGATAGAGGTCGGCATCGACGTGCCGAACGCGACCGTGATGATGGTCGAGAGCGCCGAGCTGTTCGGCATCTCACAGCTGCATCAGCTGCGCGGCCGGGTGGGCCGGGGCGAGCATCCCGGGAGCTGCTTGCTGGTCGGCCCGCCCACGCCAAAGCTGCGCGCGCTCGTGGATCACGCCGACGGCTTCGCCCTGGCCGAGATCGACCTGGGGCTTCGCAAGGAGGGCGAGCTCGTGGGCACGCGGCAGTCCGGCTCCCGCCAGTTCCAGGTGGCCAGCCTGCCGGCGGACGCCCCGCTGCTCGAGCGAGCGCGCGCCCGCGCCGAGGCGATCATCGGCGCCGATCCCGGGCTGAGCTCGCCAGAGCACGCGCTGCTCGGCGCGGCCCTCGAGCGCATGTTCGGCGCCGAGGCACGTTCGCCGATCCCCGCGTGATCGGGATCCGGGACCGCTGGCGCAGCCCCTACGGTTGCTGGCATGCGGGTGATCGCGGGACAGCTCGGCGGCCGGCGCCTGAAGGCGCCGCGGGGCACGACGACCCGACCCACCTCAGACCGCGTCAGGGAGGCTCTCTTCGCGATGCTCGCGGACGTCGCCGGAGCCCGCGTGCTCGACCTGTTCGCCGGCTCCGGTGCGCTGGGGATCGAGGCGCTCTCCCGCGGCGC
This sequence comes from uncultured Solirubrobacteraceae bacterium, assembly GCA_963717415.1. GTDB lineage: Bacteria > Actinomycetota > Thermoleophilia > Solirubrobacterales > Solirubrobacteraceae > Palsa-744. The sequence goes on from OY970331.1 coordinate 929,729, forward strand.
GGCAAGCGCGGTCTTCGTCGAGCAGGACGCCCGCGCGCTGCGGGCGCTGGGCGACAATCTCGAGCAGCTCGGGATCGAGCCGAGAGACGCGGAGGTGCGGCGCGCCGAGGCGATCGCGGCGCTTCGGAGTGCACAGAGGCGCAAAGAGACATACGATCTGGTGTTCATCGATCCTCCCTACGGGCAGGCGCACGACTGGGGACCCAAGCTGTCGATGCTCCTGCCGTCGCTGCTTGGGCCCGCGGCGCGCGTCGTCGTCGAGAGCGATCGGCGAGCGCCGCTCGTGCTGGACATGGAGCTCCAGCAGGATCGGCGCTATGGCGACACCTCGATTCGAGTTCACCGGCATCAATGACCCCACACGACAAGTCGATAGCCGTATGCCCCGGCTCCTACGATCCGATCACCAACGGCCACCTGGACGTGATCCGGCGCACGGCGGCGCTGTACGACGAAGTCGTGATCGCCGTCGTCAACCGCTCGGTGCGCAAGGATGCGGCGCTGTTCGCGATCGAGGAGCGCATGGGCTTCATCGAACGTTCGATCGTCGACCTGCCGACCGTGCGCGCCGAGCCCTTCTCGACCCTCGTGGTCGAGTTCGCCCGCCATGTCGGCGCGAAGGCGATCGTCAAGGGGCTGCGAGCGATCTCGGACTTCGAGTACGAGCTCGAGATGAACCAGCTCAACCGTCGCCAGGATCCCCAGATAGAGTCTGTTTACCTGATGGCCAGCCCGCAGTACAGTTTCCTGTCATCCAGCGGTGTCAAGGAGCTCGCGACATTTGGGGGACGGATCGACGATCTCGTCCCCGAAGAGGTGGCCGTGCGCTTGCAGGAAGAGCTGAGGCGCTGACGAAATGGGATTCCACACCGCTATGAGCCTCCCCACGGATCGCGGGCCGCAGGCCCTTCGGAGGTAACCGTCGATGGATGTCCTCGTACTCATAGACAAGCTCGACGACCTGGTGCACAACGCCAAGTCCGTGCCCATGACCGACCAGGTGAGGGTCGACAAGGAGGAGATCTACGACATCCTCGACCAGATGCGCGCGACGATTCCCGAGGAGATCAAGCAGGCGCGGTGGATCGTCAAGGAGCGTCAGGAGATGCTCGCCGAGGCCAAGAAGGAGGCGGAGCGGGTCATCAAGGATGCCCGCGAGCGCCAGGAGCGGCTGGTGGGCGAGGAGGAGGTCACGAAGCAGGCCGAGCGGGCCGCGGAGGACATCGTCGAGGACGCCCGGGCGCGGGAGCGGGAGATCAGGCTTGGGGCCGAGGATTACGCCGACGAGATCCTCAACACGCTCGAGGTCAACCTCTCGAAGTTCATCGCCGCCGTGCAGCGTGGCCGCGAGCGGCTGCAGGGGAAGGACGAACCGGCTGAAGTCGGTTAGCGGCCGCTTCGTGTCACCGACCGCGTGAGCGTCACCTCCGGCGTGCGGCAACCGGGCATTGGCTAGGGTCAAAGTGTGGACGCCAAGGAAGCGAAACACCGCCTGCAGGTCCTGAGAACGCTGCTCGGCACGGGCATGCTGCAGACTGCGCGCCCGGATAAGGCGCTGCGCTCGCTGGCCATCCTCAACCGCTGGGGGACCACATCGGCCTCCGCCTACGCCCGCGGGGCGCTGCTCTATCCGGAGCGGACGGCGATCGTCGACGAGCGCGGAACGCTGACGTTCGCGGAGGTCGACCGGCGCACCAATGCGCTCGCCCGGGAGCTCGGCCTGGCCGGCATCGAGGAACGCGACGGGGTGGCGATCATGTGTCGCAACCACCGCGGCTTCATCGAGGCGTCTGTCGCCTGCGCCAAGCTCGGCGCCGGCGTCCTCTATCTCAACACGGCCTTCGCCGGTCCTCAGATCACCGACGTGATCGAGCGCGAGGACCCCGTGGCGATGATCTACGACGAGGAGTTCGCCGATCTCGTCGCGGAGGGGGCTGCGGGTCGGATGCGCTTCGTCGCATGGAGCGAGCGGGGCGCCGGGGGCGCCGGCGCGGACTCCGAGGACCCCCTGATCGAGACGTTGATCGGGCGGGGCAGGGATTCCGAGCTGCCGCCCCCGATCGAGCGGGGACGGGTAGTCGTGCTCACCTCCGGCACCACGGGCATGCCGAAGGGCGCCCCGCGCAAACCGCCGGAGTCGATGGCGCCGGCGGCGGCCCTGCTGTCGAGGATCCCGCTGCGCGCGGGTGAGACGACGGTGATCGCCGCGCCGATGTTCCACTCCTGGGGCCTTGCCCACTTCAACCTCTCGCTGCCGCTCGGCTCGACGCTCGTGCTGCACCGGCGCTTCGATCCCGAGCAGACGCTCCGCGCGGTCGCGCTGCATCGCGCGAGCGCGCTCGTGGTCGTGCCCGTGATGCTCCAGCGGATCATGGACCTCGGCGAGGAGACGATCGCCCGCTATGACCTGCATGCGCTGCGCGTGATAGCCCTCAGCGGCTCGGCGCTCCCCGGCGACCTCGCCACCCGCACGATGAATGCGCTCGGCGACGTGGTCTACAACCTGTACGGCTCCACCGAGGTCGCGTGGGCGACGGTCGCGACGCCCGAGGACCTGCGCGCGGCGCCCGGCACCGCCGGGCGCCCGCCGGTGGGCACGGTCGTCAAGCTGCTCGACGAGCAGGGCCACGTGGTCGGGCCCGGTGATACGGGGAGGATCTTCGTGGCCAACGAAATGACCTTCGAGGGCTACACCGACGGCGGCGGCAAGGAGGTCGTGGACGGGCTGATGAGCACCGGCGACGTGGGCCGCTTCGACGAGAGCGGGCGGCTGTTCGTCGACGGTCGCGACGATGAGATGATCGTCAGCGGCGGCGAGAACGTGTTCCCTCGCGAGGTGGAGGACCTGCTGGCCGACCACCCTCAGGTCGAAGAGGCCGCGGTGGTGGGGGTGCCCGACGAGGACTTCGGCCAGCGTCTCGAGGCGTTCGTCGTGCTGAGGGCCGGCGGCGAGCTCGACGAGCAGGCCGTGCAGGAGTACGTCAGGGAGAACCTCGCGCGCTTCAAGGTTCCCCGCGAGGTCGTGTTTCTGGACCGTCTCCCGCGCAACGAGACCGGCAAGGTTCTCAAGCGGGTGCTCAAAGAGAACGGACGCTGACAGGGACGGGCGCCCCCTCGCTAGCCTGAGGAGAAGATGGCTGCGGAGACCCATGACTTCGACCTCGCCGGGCTGCGGCTGAGCGCCGGAGAGGGTCGCAGGATGGCGCTCGATGTGCCGATCCAGCCGCTGCTGCTCGGAGGCGAGCGCTACGCCGCGGCGCCGGACCGGGTGCCGGTGCAGCTCGAGATCTCGCGCATGCTGGGAGGCGGCTATGCGCTCAGGCTGTCCTTTCAGACCGCCCTTCAGGGACCCTGCATGCGCTGCCTCGAGCAGGCGGCGCCGATCGTCGAGGTCGAGAGCCGCGAGGTGGACCGGCCGGGCGGCGGCGAGGACCTCGAGAGCCCCTACGTGCGCGCGGAGACCCTCGACCTGGCGGCCTGGGCGCGCGACGCGTTCGCGCTCGCCGTGCCCACCAAGGTGCTCTGCCGCGAGGACTGCGCCGGCCTGTGTCCGGTGTGCGCGGCGGACCTCAACCGGGCCGGTCCCGAGCACCATCACGCCGCGGCGCCCGACGGGCGCTGGGCGAAGCTGCGCGAGCTCAAGCTCGAGTAACGATCCACGGGGCTGGTAGCCTTCTGGCGCGATGGCTGTCCCCAAGAAAAAGCAGTCCCACAGCCGCACGGCCAAGCGCCGCGCGCAGCACAAGATCGGCACGCCCGCGGTGAACGCATGCCCGCAGTGCCACAGCCCGCGCAGGCCGCACCGCGTATGTCCGGTCTGCGGTACCTACGCCGGCCGGGAGGTCGTGGCCTCCGGCTCCCACAGCCACGAGCACGAGCACGAGCACGACGACGAGTAGCCCGCCGGTGGCCTCACCGGGCACCTCCTCGGCCGGTCGCGCCGAGCATTCACGGTCTGCGGTCGTGGCGGTCGACTGCAACGGCGCCGACCTGGGAGCGGCCGAGGTGGCGGCCGGGGCGGCGATCGCCGTCCATGAAGGCGCGCGGGTGATCCTGTTCGGCCCGGCTGCCCAGCTCGGCGATCTGCCGGATGTCGTGGAGGTGGTCGACGCGCCCGTATCGATCGCCAAGAGCAGCGACCCGGCGGGCGCCGCGCGGGCCACGCCGGACGCCTCGATCGTGCGGGCGGCCAGGGCGGTCGCCGAGGGCCGGGCTCAGGCGCTCGTATGCGCGGGCGGAACCGGTGCCGCGCTGGCGGCCGGCTCCTTCAACGTCAGGCGCGCGCAGGGCATCTACCGGCCCGCGCTGGCGATCTCGGTTCCGGTTCCCGGCCGCCCCGTGGTGCTGCTGGACGTGGGAGCGAACGCCGATGCCCGGCGCGAGCACCTCGTGCAGTTCGCGTTCATGGGGGCGGCGCTGTCGGGGATCGTGCTCGGGGTCGAGCGCCCCCGGGTGGGCCTGTTGTCGAACGGCGAGGAGGCCGAGCGCGGCAACCGGCTCGTCCTCGACACTCACGCCGAGCTGCTCGAGCGAACGCGCTCGGCGGGCGCCACGTTCGATTTCGTCGGCAACGTCGAGGGGGGCGACGTGGTGGCGGGCGTCGCCGACGTGATCGTGACCGACGGCTTCACCGGCAACATCGCGCTGAAGCTGATGGAGGGCGTCTCCCAGACGATGCTCGGCGCCATCAGGGACGCCGCGATGTCCTCGTCGCGGGGGAAGCTCGGCGGCGCGCTCCTGAAAGGAGCGCTCGCGGGCTTCCGTGGGGAGATCGATCCGGAGGCCCACGGAGGTGCCTACCTGCTGGGGCTGCGAAGCCTCGGCGTCGTCCCCCACGGCCGGTTCACCCGCGTCGGCTTCGCGCAGGCGATCAAGCGCGCCGAGCGCGGTGCGCGCGAGGACATCGTCGGACAGACCCAGCGGGCGCTGGCGCAGGCCGGAGCGCTGAGGAGGGTGCCCGTGTCCGCGTCTGGCGCTAGCCTGCCCGAGCGATGACCGCGCATGACCGCGAGCAGGTGCTCACGCTGATCCAGACCCACCTGGCGGACGAGCTCGACATCCCGGTGGGAGCGATCGCAGAGGGAACGCGCTTCAAGGAGGATCTGGAGGCGGACTCGCTTGACCTGTACACGCTGGTGCAGGAGCTCGAGGACACCTACGGTGTCCAGATGTCCGATGATCAGGCGGCGCAGATCCTCACGGTGGGGCAGGCGGTGGAGTTCGTGCTGACCCACCAAGGGGCGGCCGATGTCGAGCGATGAAGCAGCTCGGCGCCCTGCTGGACGAGCTGCCCGACGATCTCGCGCGCCAGGTTTTCACGCACGCGTCCTGGAGCGAGCGCCGCAGCGACTCCTACGCCCGCCTCGCGTTCCTCGGCGACAGCGTGCTCGCGCTGGCGGTCACCGCGCATCTGTATCCGCGCCTGGAGGCCGAGCGCTTCGGCGCGGGGCGCCTGACGAAGATCCGTGCGCAGGCCGTCTCGGGCGTATCCTGCCGGGCGGTCGCCGAGCGGCTCGCGCTGCCCGAGCGGCTGCGCGCCGCCGCTCCCAGCGAGGTGCAGGGGAGCGCGGCGGCGCTCGTGGAGACCGAGCGGGTGCTTGCCTCGGTGATCGAGGCGGTGATCGGCGCCTGCTATCTGCACGCCGGCTACGAGCGCACCTCCGCGGCGGTCGTCGAGGCGTTCGGCCCGGAGATCGAGCAGGCGCTCGAGCACCCCGTGGACTTCAAGTCTGCGCTGCAGGAGCTCTTGGCCCGGCGCGGCGCGGCGGTGAGCTACGAGGTGCAGGGAGAGCAGGGACCGCCGCACGAACGCACCTACATGGTGGTGGCGTGCGTCGACGGGCAGGCGCTCGGCAGTGGCAGCGGCAGGAGCAAGAAGCACGCCGAGCAGGAGGCCGCGCGGGAGGCGGTCGAGCGGCTGTGAGAGCTCTGCGGGACGCTCCGTCGGCACCGGCCCGGACGCGTGGCGGCCGCGGATGAGCTCGGGCTGACGTGCGCCTGACGTCGCTCACGCTGAAGGGCTTCAAGTCGTTTCCCGACCGTACCCGCCTGGACTTCGGTCCGGGCGTGAGCGTCGTGGTCGGACCGAACGGCTCGGGCAAGTCCAACGTGACTGACGCGGTGTTGTGGGCGATGGGCGAGCAGTCGCCGCTGGCCGTGCGCGGCCAGTCGATGCAGGACGTCATCTTCGGCGGGGGCCAGGGGGTCAAGCCGCGCAGCGCGGCCGAGGTGGAGATCGTGCTCGACAACGCCGACGGGACCGTGGAGCTGCCGCTCAGCGAGATCTCGATCGTGCGCCGCCTGGAGCGCACCGGCGAGGGCTCCTACCGGCTGAACGGCGCCGCCTGTCGGCTCACCGACGTGATCGAGCTGCTGTCCGACACCGGCCTCGGTAAGGAGAACCACTCCGTGATCTCACAGGGGCGCGTCGAGCAGATCGTGACCTCCAGGCCGCGCGAGCGCCGGCTCCTGATCGAGGAGGCGGCGGGTCTCGGCAAGCACCGCAAGCGCAGGCGCCGCGCCCAGCTGAAGCTGGAGCGCACGCAGGACAACCTCGACCGTGCGCTGGACGTCGAGCGGGAGGCTCGCACGAGGCTCCGACCGCTCAAGCGCCAGGCGGAGGCCGCGCAGCTGCACGAGCGTCTCGAGCGCCAGATGCTGGAAGCCCGCTGGGAGCTCGCGCAGGACTCCTGGCGCTCGCGGGGGGCCGAGCTTCGCCAGGCCGAGGCGCGCGTCGCCGACAGCCGCGGTGCGCGCGAAGCGCTCGAGGCAGAGCTTCAGGCGACGGTGGAGCGCCGTGGTGGAGCCGAGCGGGCGCTGCAGGAGCGCGCCGAGCGCCACGACGCGCTGTCGCGACGGGTGTACGAGGCGCACTCGGCACGCGAGCGGCTGGCCATGCGCTCAGAGCAGGCGGGCACGAGCGTGCTGGCGCTTCAGGCGCGGATCGATAAGGGGGAACTCGAGCTCAGGGAGCTCGCGGGTCTCCCCGAGGGGCGCGAGCCGGATCGGGCCGCGCTCGCCGGTCCGACTGACGAGGCCGCGGGGGAGGCCCGCGTCGAGTTGCTGCAGGCAGAGCTCGCCGAGATCGACGCGCGCTTTGAGGGGGAGATGGAGGGCGAGATCGCCAAGCTCGAGGAGACCCTCGGCTCTGAGCGAGCGCACGAGGCCCAGCTCGAGGGCGAGCTCGACGCGGCCCGGCGAGCGCGCGAGCGCGCGGAGGAGCTCGTCGAGCGGGCCCGCGAGGGAAGCGTCTGGTCCACGACCTGGCAGGAGGTGCGCCAGGTGATCCTGGACGGCGTCGAGCGAGCGGTCGCCGAGCGCGACGAGGGCACCCGCCGGCGGGCTGCCGCCGAGGTGGCGGCGAGCGCCGAGCGTGTCGCGCGAGGGGTGGTCGAGTACGCGTTGAAGGGCGTGCGCGCGGCTGAGGAGGCGCGGGAGCGGGCCGAGGCCGTGCTGCGCGAGGCGGAGCGCCGGAGCGCGCAGGCCGGCGAGCGCCGGCGACGCACCGAGTGGCTGATCGGCCAACGGCGGGCCGCCCCCCGGGAGGGGCCGCTGGCCGTGCGCCGCGCGCAGCTTCACGGCGAGCTTGCAGTCGAGCGCCGCCAGGCCGAGCAGGCGGCTCAGGCGCGGGACGAGCGCCTGCGCCGCAGCGAGCAGCTGGAGGCCCGGCGGGTCCTCGACACCGCGCTGCTTGCGCTCGCCGGGCGTCTCGCGGCGGCGCTCGAGGAGGCCGGCGAGATCGTCGCCGAGCGGATCATCGCGCTGGAGGAGGAGCTCGCGCGTGACCGTGTCGCGGGTGAGGAGATGGCGAGCGAGCTGCGCGCCTGCGCCGGTCAGGAGGCCGAGATCCAGGCGCGGCTGCGCGGTGCCGGGGAGCTCGTCACCGACGCGGAGGTCGCCGCCCAACGTCTGCGCGACCAGGCCGCCGAGGCCGAGCTCGAGCTGAGCGGCATCGCCGAGCGGCTCGGCCGGGACGGGCGGGGGTCCGCCGACGAGCGGACGATCGCGGGCACGGCGGAGGACTCCGAATTGGACGAGGAGCAGGCTCAGGCGCTGCTCGCGCGCGTGGAGCGCCTGCGACGCCGACGCGAGCAGCTCGGCCCGGTCAATCCGCTGGCCGGCGACGAGTACGCAGAGGCTGTGGCCCACGTCGAGGAGATGGAGGAGCGCCGCACCGATCTCGAGACCGCGCTGCGCGAGCTGCGGGCCGTGATCCGCGATACCGACCGCCAGATACGCGAGACCTTCGACGAGACCTTCAAGGCGGCCGCCCGGAACTTCGAGGAGCTGGTCGGCGATCTGTTTCCCGGCGGCGCCGGCCGGCTTCGGCTCGTATCCGAGGAGCGACCGCTGAGGCCGGTGCTCGGCGGGGAGCGCCAGCCCTCGGGCGCCCTCAACGGCGACGCGTCCGCGCCCGCCGTGTCAGAGGACGAGGCCGATGCGGAGGCCGAGCTCGAGCACGCAGACCACGAGGAGGAGCTCGAGGGGGTCGAGATCGAGATCACGCCGGCCGGCAAGTCCACGAAACGGTTGTCGCTGCTGTCCGGTGGCGAGAAGTCGATGACCGCGCTGGCGTTCGTGTTCGCCGTGTTCCTCGCGCGTCCCTGTCCCTTCTACATCCTCGACGAGGTCGAGGCGGCGCTCGACGACCTCAACCTAGATCGCTTCCTGGCGCTGCTGCGCCGCTACGCGGACCGCGCCCAGTTCATCGTGATCACCCATCAGAAGCGCACGATGGAGGCCGCGGATTGGCTCTACGGCGTGTCGATGGGGGGCGACGGGGTCTCGAAGGTGATCTCCCGGCGCCTGCCCTCCGAAGCCGAGGCCGAGGCCGAGGCCGCCGAGGTCGCCTAGGTTCCTGAGTCGAAAAATTGGGTCATCGAATCTCGACTCGGGACGCCTAACCCATCGCTGCTATCGTCGCGCGGCCCGTGGCGCGCGACTGGAGCGACCTGTTCATCACCGACGGGCACACCGAGCCGAACGATCGCGAGGGCGAGGCCGAGTCGGGCCGAGGCGGCCGGCGTGGTCTGTTGCGCCGGCTGCGCGAGAGCATGGCCAAGACCCGTCAGGCGCTCGGCTCGGAGATCCAGGCGACGCTCTTCGGCGAGCTCGACGAGGGCACCTGGGAACGCCTCGAGGAGGCCCTGATCATGGCCGACGTCGGCGCGAGCACGACGGCCTCGGTGGTGGGCTCGCTCGAGGCGGAGACGAGCGAGGGCAGGCTCGAGGGCGGTGAGGCCCTGAGCGAGCGGCTGATCGCGCTGCTCGCCGAGACCGCCCGCGTGGGCGACGGACGGATCGACATTCGCGCGGAGCCCACGGTGATCCTCGCGGTGGGCGTGAACGGCACGGGCAAGACCACGACGATCGGGAAGCTCGCCTGGCACCTGCGCAACGAGATGGATCGCAGCGTGCTGCTCGCGGGCGCCGATACCTTCAGGGCCGCGGCCGGCGCCCAGCTCGAGGGCTGGGCGCAGCGGGCCGGGGTCGAGGTCGTGACCGGGCCGGAGCGTTCTGACCCGGGCGCGGTGGCCTTCGAGGCGATCGGCCAGGCGCGCAGCCGGGGGATCGATGTCGTGATCGTCGACACCGCCGGCCGGCTTCATACCCAGGGGGACCTCATGGAGGAGCTGACCAAGGTGCGTAGGGTGATCGCCCGCCAGCTCGAGGGCGCGCCGCACGAGACGCTGCTCACGCTCGACGCCACCACGGGTCAGAACGGGCTGCGCCAGGCAAAGCTGTTCGCGCAGGCCGCGCAGGTGACCGGAGTGGTGCTCACCAAGCTGGACGGCAGCGCTCGCGGGGGCATCGCGCTCGCGATCGCTCGCGAGCTGAGCCTGCCCGTAAAGCTGATCGGCCTGGGCGAGTCGGTCGAGGATCTGCGGCCGTTCGACCCGCAGGACTTCGCGCGCGCGCTGATCGCGGAGGGGTAACCTGGAAACCATGAGCGTGTGGATCATCTGGCTCGTGGTGGCCTGCGTCCTGGGTGTGGGGGAGATGCATCAGGGTGGCTTCTACCTGGCGCCCTTCGCGCTCGGAGCCGTGCTCGCCGCGGTCGTCGGCCTGCTCGGCCTCGGCGCCGCGCCGAGCGCCGTCGTGTTCCTCGCCGCCTCGGGGGTCGTGTTCGCAACGCTCCGCCCCATCGCGCGTCGCCATCGTCGTCTTCCTCCCTCGATCCGCACGGGCGCGGCCGCGCTGATCGGTCGTCCGGCGATCGTGCTCGAGCGCATCGCCAACAACGAGGGCGTCGGCTGCGTGAAGATCGACGGCGAGGTGTGGACCGCTCGTAGCTATGACGAAGACGAGGTCATCGACGCGGGTGAGCGCGTCGAGGTCGTCGAGATACGTGGCGCAACCGCCCTCGTCATGCACTGAGGCGGTCGATGGCCGGCGCGAGCCCGCGTCCTCGGTCGCTCGTGTGCTGGCCGGTTCGGGGACGCGAGCGACGGCGAGTGTCTCCCGGTCCGGCACACTTCGCGGCCTTCGATCCCTTGCCTCGTTTGGTCCTCGACCCCCTGAGACGGTTAGTGCTTCGGAGTAGGGCAATGGCTTCGAGATAGGCTCTAGGTGGAAACGAGAAAGGAAACGTGAATGGTCGCCCTCATCGTCGTCGTCGTGGTCCTCATATTCGTGCTGGTGGCGGCCGCGAAAACGATTCGTGTCATACCGCAGGCGCGGGCCGGCGTGGTGGAGCGGCTGGGTCGCTACAGCCGGACGCTCGAGCCCGGGCTGACGATCATCACGCCGTTCGTCGACCGCGTGAAGCCGCTGGTGGATCTGCGCGAGCAGGTGGTCAACTTCTCACCCCAGTCGGTGATCACCGACGACAACGTGGTGGTGGGCATCGAGACAGTGCTCTACTTCACGATCACCGATCCGCGCTCGGCCACATATGAAATCGCCAACCCGCTGCAGGCGATCGAGCAGCTGACCGTGACGACGCTACGCAACGTGATCGGCGGCCTGACGCTCGAGGAGACGCTGACGGCGCGCGAGAACGTGAACACCGAGCTTCGCGTGGTCTTGGACGAGGCCACCGGCAAGTGGGGCATAAGGATCAACCGGGTGGAGATCAAGTCTGTCGACCCGCCGGCCGACATCAGGACCGCGATGGAGAAGCAGATGCGCGCCGAGCGCGACAGGCGCGCCGCGATCCTCACCGCCGAAGGCGAGAAGCAAGCCCAGATCCTCACGGCCGAGGGGGAGAAGCAGGCGGCGGTGCTGACGGCCGAGGGCGCCCAGCAGGCGACGGTGCTCAACGCCGAGGGCGCCCGTCAGTCAGCGATCCTGCGGGCCGAGGGCGAAGCCAAGGCGATCGACACGGTATTCAAAGCGATCCATGCAGGCAAACCCAACCGGGAGCTGCTGAGCTACGAATACTTGCAGATGCTGCCTCAGCTGGCCGAAGGTGATTCGAACAAGGTGTTCGTGGTGCCGTCCGAGTTCGCCGAGGCGTTCGGCGGTATCGGCGAGGCATTGTCACGTGGTGGAAAGGCGCCCGACGGACCGCCGGCTGTCCGTCCGCCTGCCCCGCCTGGCACCCCGACGGGCTGAGAATCAGCCTCGATGCTCGAGTCGCTGGCCGAGAAGCTGCAGGGGACGCTCTCCAACGTGCGCAACCGCGGCACGCTCACCGAGGCGGACGTGGACGCGGCGATGCGCGAGATCCGCCTCGCGCTGCTCGAGGCGGACGTCAACTTCAAGGTCGTACGGCAGTTCACGGCCCAGCTGAAAGAGCGCTGCCTGGGCGCTGAGGTCGTCGGCCGGCTCAATCCCGGCCAGCAGGTCGTGAAGATCGTGGCCGAGGAGCTGACGGCGCTGATGGGCGGCGCGGGGTACGAATCGCCGCCGGCCCTCGCCTTCTCGCCGCGCCCGCCGACGGTGATCCTGATGGCGGGGTTGCAGGGGTCGGGCAAGACGACCGCGACGGCGAAGCTGGCGCGGTATCTGAGCGAGGAGCACGGCTCGGCCGTGGCGCTGGCGGCCTGCGACGTGTACCGGCCGGCGGCGATCGAGCAGCTCGTCAAGGTGGGCGCCCAGGCGGGTGCGGCGGTGTATGAGCAGGGGAGCGAGCGCGACCCGGTCGAGATCGCCGCGTGGGCGCTCGAGCGCGCCAGGCAGGATGGCAAGGACGTGCTGATCGTCGACACCAGCGGGCGGCTTCACGTCGACGAGGAGCTGATGGCCGAGCTCGTGCGCATTCGCGACGCGGTCAAGCCCGACGACGTGCTGCTCGTGCTCGACGCGATGACCGGCCAGGACGCGGTCAACGTCGCGGAGAGCTTCGCCGAGGCGGTGCAGTTCGACGGGGTGGTGATGAGCAAGCTCGATGGCGATGCGCGGGGCGGGGCGGCGCTGTCGGTGAGGGCGGTGACGGGCAGGCCGATCCTGTTCGCCTCCACGGGCGAGAAGCTCGAGCAGTTCGAGCGGTTCCATCCCGACCGGATGGCGCAGCGGATACTCGGGATGGGCGACGTGATGAGCCTGATCGAGAAGGCCGAGCGCCAGTTCGACGACGGCGAAGCGATCGAGTTCGAGCGCAAGCTGCGGCGCAACCAGTTCGGGTTGGACGATTTCCTGCAGCAGCTCAGGACGATGCGCCGGATGGGCCCGCTGACGAGCCTCCTTGGGATGCTTCCCGGGCTCTCCGGCGCCCAGCTGCAGAACATGAAGGTCGACGAGCGCGAGCTCGACCGGATCCAGGCGATCATCCTGTCGATGACGCCCGAGGAGCGCCGCCGACCCGAGCTGATCAAGGGCTCGCGCAGGCTTCGCATCGCCAGGGGCTCGGGAACGAGCGTGCAGAACGTGAACCGCCTGGTCAAGCAGTTCGAGCAGATGCGCAAGATGATGCGGCGGCTGGGGCAGGGCAAGATGCCCGACATCGGCGCGCTGATGCGCAACGCACGCTAGCGCGACGGCCTTCACCGCGCGCACCGTCTAAGCTCTCAGTTCGCATTAGGCACCCGGCCGAGAGGAAAACGTGGCAGTAAGGATCAGGCTCACGCGAGTGGGCGGACGCAAGAAACCGCTGTGGCGGGTGGTGGTCGCCGATCAGCGATCCCCGCGCGATGGGCGGGTGATCGAGACGATCGGGCACTACAACGCCCAGACGGACCCCTCGACGATCGTGATCGACGAGGAGCGCGCACGCAGCTGGCTGGCGCGCGGCGCCCAGCCGTCGAACACCGTGCGCAAGCTGCTGCATATCCAGGGCATCCAGACCCGGACCGGCTAGGGGCCTCAGAGTCGCAGATGCCGAGCGAGGTTCCGAGGCGGCTGCTCGAGTACCTCGCCGAGGGCCTGGTCGACGAGCCCGACGAGGTGTCGGTGGAGCAGTTCGAGGGCGACGGCGGGACGATCGTGCTCGAGCTGTGCGTGGCGCCTGACGACTACGGCAGGGTCATCGGGCGGGGCGGGCGCACGGCGCACGCGCTGCGAACCGTAGTCAAAGCCGCCGCGACGGGCCAGGGCTGTCACGTGCTCGTCGACATCGTCGACTGACGGCTCATCGGCGGAGATCGGGAGACGGTGGCTGACAGGGCTGCGGAGCTCGAGGCGGGTCGCATCGGGCGCCCGCACGGCCTGCAGGGAAGCTTCTACGTCACCCGTCCCCGTGCGCGCCTGCTGACGGTCGGGGCGCAGGTCACGGTGGCGGGAAGGACGGTCGCGATCACCCGCCGCGCCGGGACGGAAGCGCGGCCGATCATCGCTCTCGAGGGGATCGGGGACCGGCCGGCCGCCGAGGCGCTGCGCGGCGAGACGCTGCTCGTGGGCACGAACGAGGCGCCGATGCTCGCCGAGGGTGAATGGTGGGCGCACGAGCTCGAGGGCTGTGAGGTCGTGGACGGCGATCGGCCGGTCGGCAGGGTGATTGGGCTGATCGAGCTTCCCTCCTGCGAGGCGCTGGAGGTCGAGCCGCCCGAGGGAGGTGGGCCGCTGCTCGTGCCGATGGTGAAGGACGCGATCCGCCACGTCGAACCGGATCGCCGGCGCATCGAGGTCGACCTGGAGTTCCTCGACGTCCCCGATGCGCCGCCGCGCCGGCGCCCTGCGCCGCGCCGTCGTCCGCCGTCGCGATCCGGGGAGGGGTCTTGAAAATCGACGTGTTCACCCTGTTTCCCGAGTCGTTCGAGTGGTTCAGCCGCCAGCGCCACGTGCGCAACGTGCTCGAGCTCGGCTCGAGTCTCGAATACGTGAACATCCGCGAGCACAGCTCGCTCAGCGGGGGCCAGGTCGACGACACGCCGTTCGGCGGTGGCGCCGGAATGGTGCTCCGCGTCGATGTCCTCGACAGCGCCCTGCGCGCCCGCTACGAGATCGATCCGGCGGAGCTGCCGGCGCGGCGGAGGGTGATCGCGCTCGCGCCCGGCGGGCGTGTCCTCGACGACGCGCTTGCCGACGAGCTCGCGAGCGAGCCGGCCCTGACGCTCCTGTGTGGACGCTACGAGGGCTTCGACGAGCGCATCATCGAGCACTTCACCACCGACGTCATCTCCGTCGGGCGCTATGTGCTCTCAGGCGGCGAGCTGGCGGCGATGGTGGTCTGCGACGCGGTGCTGCGCAAGCTGCCCGGCGCGCTGGGTCACGAGCGCTCGGCGATCGAGGAGTCCTTCAGCGCAACCCTCGGAGGGGATCCGGAGTATCCGCACTACACCCGCCCGGCCGAGTACCGGGGCTGGCGGGTCCCCGATGTCCTGCTGTCGGGCCACCATCGGCGGATCGAGCAGTGGCGGGGCGAGCGCAGCCGCGAACGGGGCGAGGCATCGGGCGGGGCCCAGCGGCGGTGAATCGGACGTTCCCGGTGAGGCGGATGGCCCCGGCCGTCCGCTACCATGGCTGTTCGCGCTGGCCGGAATCCGTTTGGCGATCACCCTGCGGCCAGGGCGCCCCTCTTCGCAATCATGAGCAGCGTCATCGAAACCATCGAGCGTGCGCAGCTGCGCCGCGTTCCCAGCTTCGCTGCGGGTGACCGCGTGAAGGTGCACTTCCAGGTGATCGAGGGCTCGCGCCGGC
Source organism: uncultured Solirubrobacteraceae bacterium (assembly GCA_963717415.1). Taxonomy (GTDB): domain Bacteria; phylum Actinomycetota; class Thermoleophilia; order Solirubrobacterales; family Solirubrobacteraceae; genus Palsa-744. The sequence continues at coordinate 944,747 of OY970331.1, forward strand.
GGGTGCAGGTCTTCGAGGGGGTCGTGATCAAGCGTCAGGGACACGGCGCGCGTGAGACGTTCACGGTTCGCAAGCAGTCCTTCGGGGTCGGCGTCGAGCGCTCCTTCCCCGTGCACTCGCCGAAGATCGAGCGCATCGAGCTCGCTGCCCGGGGCGACGTGCGCCGCGCAAAGCTGTACTACCTGCGCGACCGTGTCGGCAAGCGGGCGCGGGTGCGTGAGCGCCGCTACACAGGGCCGGAGGAGAGCGTCGAGCCGGGCCTCCTGCACGAGGCGACCGAGGCGACCGACGCCGACGGCATGACCGCGCAGGAGACGATCGTCGAGGGCGCCGATCAGACGCCGCCCGACAGCGCGCCGGCGGCGGAGGGCACCGCTGGGACGCCCTCCGAGGAGGCCGCGCAGTCGAGCGCCGGCGATGGCGATGAGGCCGCCGAGCCCGACGCGGCCGCGCCCCCGGAGGCGGCGGCTACGGAGGACGCGCCGGCTCCGGACAGCAAAGGTGTCGCCGACTCCTCCGATGACGCCGGCGCCGAGGGAGACGCTCCCCCCGGCGACGAGCCGGCGTGACGCCTGAGGCGAAGCGCTCGAAGTCGAGGACCAACTCGATCATCGAGTTGGTCGTGATAGTCGTCATAGCGCTCGGCCTGGCCTTCGCGATCCAGAAATGGGTCATCAAGCCCTACCGCATTCCCAGCGGCTCGATGGAACCCACTCTGGCGATCGGCCAGCGCGTGCTGGTCAACCGCATCGGCACGGACTTCAGCGATCCCCACGTGGGCGAGATCGCGGTATTCCATCCTCCCGAAGGGGCGTCCTCGAAGGAAGCGGCGCCGAAATGCGGCGTGGTGCCCCACGTCGTCGACTTCAGCCTGGGCGCGGCCTGTGCGGCGCCGGTCAGCAAAGATGAAGGCGGCGTCAACTTCATCAAGCGCATCGTCGGCGGCCCGGGCGATGTGATCTCGATCGTCGAAGGGCACGTGATACGCAACGGCGTGCGCGAGAAGGACTCCTATATCCGCCAGTGCGGCTCGAGCCCGGAGTGCAACCTGCCCAAGCCGATCAGGATTCCGGCCGGTCACTGGTTCATGATGGGGGACAACCGTGGCGAATCCGACGACAGCAGGTTCTGGGGACCCGTCCCCACCGGTTGGATCATCGGAGGGGCTTTCGCAACCTATTGGCCCCCGGACCGCATCGGGATCCTCTAGCCCCTCCACGGACGGCCAGGTCGGCTGCCGCGACGCGGCGCCGACCGTCCGGGCCGCTCGATCCTCGGCATCCTCGGCGCGCGCGAGGCGGCGCGCGCGACGGGCCGGAAGCGGACGGCGGCTGTTCGCCTTCGACCGGCGCCTCGGCGTGCCGCTGATCGCTGGCGCCGACGAGGCCGGACGGGGATGTCTCGCTGGCCCGCTCGTCGCCGCCGGCGTGCTGTTCGACTACGAGGCGCTCACGACGCGTGAGCTGCGCTCTCTGAGCAGGCTGAACGACTCGAAGCAGCACTCCTCGGAGGCGCGGGAGGAGCTGTATCCGCTGGTGCTTAAGAGCGCCGCTCGGGTGGTGGTGGTCTCCCGCTGCGTGCGCGGGATCGACGCCCGCGGCCTGCACAAGACCAACCTCGCGGCCCTGCGCGACGCGATGCGAGCAGTGACCCGCGGCGTGCCGGAGGATGTGCTGTGCCTGCTCGACGGCTTCTCGGTCGCCGAGTTCGGACGGCCGCAGCGTGCGATCGTGGACGGCGACGCAACGAGCGCCGCGATCGCCGCGGCTTCGATCGTTGCCAAGGTCACGCGAGACCGTTACATGCGCCACGCCGACGGCGAGCATCCGGGGTGGAGCTTTGCCGAGCACGTCGGTTATTCGACGCCCGTGCACCGCGAGGCGATTCTTCGCCAGGGGGTCAGCCCGCTGCACAGGATGTCGTTCCAGTCGCTCGCCTACCAGCAGCTCGCGCTCTGATCTCAGAAGGCGTTCTCGACGTGGTCGATGCGCCGCAGCCGGCCGGCGCCGTCGAGCGTCACGCCGATGGCGTCGAAGCGGATCCCTCGTGCACTCGGCCGGATGCGGCTCTCGGCGCTGAGCCAGGCCGTCGCCAGCCGGCGTAGGCGTGCGCGCTGGGAGTGGTGTAGCCAGGAAAGCGGCCGAGGATCGGGGCGTAGGGACCCCTCGCCGGATCGCAGCGCGAGCGTCTTGATCTCGGCGAACACGAGCGTGGCGCCATCGAAGCAGATCAGATCGATCTCGCCATGGCGGGTGCGGTGGTTTCGGGCGATCGTGTGGAAGCCCAGCCGACGAAGGTGCGCGGCCGCGATCCGCTCTCCGCGACGGCCGATGGCTCGGCGGGGATCGGGCGGCCTGCGGGCATGGTCTCGGCGAATGCCAGGTGCCGGAGGCGTGGGAGGGTGCATCTCCGGCACGCTATATGCGGCTGTGTGACGCGCGAGGCTCGTTTGCGCCAAGTCGGCTCCCGCAGTGTCGGGCGAGTGTGACGCTCGCCGCCAGGACCTGCAGTGGGTGGCCGGCTGGCGTAGGCTGCGGCTCGTGAAAGACGCCGATGCGAGCTCCCAATCGCCAGGGGAAGGCGATGATGCCGCCGAGACGACGACGGCCGAGGCGGCTGCGGGCGCGCCGACTGCGGATCGCGCCGCGGGCCCGCGGCCGGGCGGTCCGCGATCGGGCTTCGACGGGGTCAGCGGCTTCATGGGCATGCGCTGGCTGGACCCGGAGACGGTCAGCCTGCAGATCCGCCCCGAGCTGATCAACGCCGGCGGGATGCTCTCGGGCGTCGCGAGCTTCGCGTTGGTCGACTACTGCATGGGCTCCGCGTTGTGGGCGCAGACCCACAAGGGTGAGCGGATCGCGACGATCAACATCTCGATCAACTACGTGCAGACGGCCGTGGAGGGGGAGGTCGTCTGCAGGACGACGCTCGACCGGCGTAACAGGTCGGCGGCGGTGATGCGCAGCGAGGTGCGCCACGAGGACGGCCGGCTGCTCGCGACGGCGATCGGCAGCTACACGATCTTCCCCCGGCGCGATCGCGCCGGCGACCGTGGCGCGGCGGCTCACCCGGCCATGCCACCGCGCTGAGGATGCCCGGCTCCGAGCAATCGCCGGCCGTACGAGGAGCGGATCGCAGGCGGACCGTGCTTGCGATCGCCGGCTCTGACTCCGGGGGCGGCGCCGGCATCCAGGCCGATCTGAAGGCGTTCGCGCGGTGCGGCGTGCACGGGACGACGGCGATCACGGCGATCACGGCGCAGAGCACGACCGGCGTGAGCGCGATCCATCCGCTGCCCGCCCGGCTCGTCGTGGCGCAGGTGCGCGCGGTGCTCGAGGACATAGGTGCGGACGCCGTGAAGGTGGGGATGCTCGGTACGGCCGAGCTGACGGTGGCGGTGGCCGGAGTGCTCGAGGAGCTGCCGTCCGGAACCCCGGTGGTCGTCGATCCGGTGATGGTCTCCGAGTCGGGCGCGCGGCTGCTCGACCGCGACGCCCGGCGTGCGCTTGTGGAGGAGATCCTGCCGCGCGCCGCGGTGCTCACGCCGAATCTGCCGGAGGCTCGCGTGCTGGTCGGGCGCGCGGGGGAGGAGGGCGAGGACGAGGACGATGAAGCGGAGGCTCTCGGCCGCGCCCTGCTTGCGCTCGGCCCGCGGGCGGTGGTGGTGACCGGCGGGCATCGCAGGCGCGCGGTCGATGTGTTCCTCGATCGGGAGGGCGGGGGACGGGCGATCGAGATCGTCGGTGAGCGCCATCCCGACGGCGCGGCGCACGGCTCCGGATGCACGCACTCCTCGGTGCTCGCGGCGCAGCTGGCGCTTGGGCTCGAACCGTTGGACGCCGCGCGGACGGCGCGGGCCCTGACGGGCGAGGCGATCAGGAACGGCCTGCGGGAGCTCGGCGGGGGAGCGGGTCCCGTGGATGTCGTCGACCTCGATCGGATGGGCGCCCTGGATATCTAGCGGGGAGAGTAGGGTCCCGGGGTGTGAACGGATTGTCGACGGTCGGTGCCTCGTTTGCCATAATCCGTTGCGATGAGCCTGCTATGTCGGAAGCCCGGTCCTCGATGAGGTTCTCGCGGATGGAGCGGGGCCGACGATGAAGTTCCTGCGGATGAAGCCCGGCCATGGGGAGATCGTGCTCGCGGAGGGCGATGTGGAGGTGGCCGATGAGGAGCGGGAGCTGATCGAGGCGTTTCGCCGCGAGCTGGACGCGGGGATGTGGGCGGCGGTTCCCACCGAGACGCGGGACGGTCGGCGGGAGGCCGAGTTCGTGCACGATTTCAGTGAAGTGCCCCGCGACGCGGAGCGCGTGATCTTCTTCCCGCGTGCCGCCGGCGGGGCGCCGCGAGCGGCACGCTAGCCGCCGTGACGCTCGCGCTGGGCACCGCTGGCATCGTGCTGGTGGCGCTGCTGTGGGAGCTCATGCGCCCGCGGTTGACGGACGGCGTCGCGCGGCGACGGCTGCTCGCCGCGGCGAGGAGGCGCAGGGGAGAGCAGATCGCCTACGACCCGGGTCGCGAGCTCCGGGCCGAGCAGCGGGCCCGCTCGCTGCTCGCATCGTGCATCGAGGAGGAGGATTGGGCGATGTACCGGGATCTGGGGTTCCTGCGGGTGTGGGGCGGCGCCGGGGGACGCGGCGCCGCCGAGGCGCCGGCCGCCGCGGCGGCACAGAGCCGGGCCGCGGCGGGGTTGGCGGGCGGCGGGGGTGAGCCCGGAGAAGGAACGGCGGCGGGGGGGAGCGAATCGCCGAGCGGGTCCTCGCCGGCGCGTGCGGGCTATGCGTATCTGATCTACCCGCACAAGCCGATCGTCGCCTACGTGCCCGAGACGGGAGCGCTGCTGAACGAGTACTGCGTGGCCTTTCCCGACCATTCGAAGCCCTTCGGGAGCGCACGGCTGCCCGACTCCGATGACGTGCTGGCGAAGTGGATGGCGCTCGCGGGCGACGAGCGACGGCTGATCGCCGACGCCAACATGCACCTTCCGGGGCGCCAGGTGGACCCGGAGCGGGTGCAGCGCGATCTGCAGCGGCTCGAGCGCTGGGAGCGCGAGCGCGGCACCCGGCGGGTGGACAGCGTGCGCGCCGCGTGACCGGCTCGGGCGACTTCGACGTAAAGCACCGCAGTCGCGCCCTCACCGAGGGGCCCGAGCGGGCGGCGGCGCGGGCATATCTGCACGGGATCGGCTATTCGCACGAGGACCTCGAAAAGCCGATCGTGGGGGTGGCGCACTCGTGGATCGAGACGATGCCATGCAACTTCAACAACCGGGTGCTGGCGGCCAAGGTCAAGGAGGGGATCCGGGCGGCCGGCGGCACGCCGATGGAGCTCAATACGATCGCCATCTCCGACGGCATCACGATGGGCACCGCCGGCATGCGCGCATCGCTGGTATCGCGCGAGCTGATCGCCGACTCGATCGAGCTCGTGGCCTCAGCGCACCAGTTCGACGCGCTGGTGGCGATCTCCGGCTGCGACAAGACGATCCCCGGCACCGTGATGGCGCTCGCGCGGCTGGACGTACCGGGGCTGATGCTGTACGGGGGGTCGATCCGGCCCGGCCACTACAGGGGGGCCGAGGTGACGATCCAGCAGGTGTTCGAGGCGGTGGGGGAGTACGCCGCGGGCAAGATCTCCGAGGCCGAGCTGCACGAGCTCGAGGAGGTCGCCTCGCCCGGGGCGGGGGCGTGCGGGGGCCAGTTCACGGCCAACACGATGGCGATGGCGTTCGAGGCGCTCGGGATCTCGCCGGCCGGCTCATCGATGGTGCCGGCCGAGGACGGGCGCAAGCTCGAGGTGGCGGTTGGGTGCGGCGAGCTGGTGATGGAGGTGCTGCGCGCCGGACGGCGGCCGAGCGAGATCATCAGCAAGGCCGGGCTGCAGAACGCGATCGCCGCGGCGGCGACGAGCGGAGGCTCGACGAACGCCGTGCTGCACCTGCTGGCGGTGGCCAGGGAAATGGGCGTGCCGCTGGAGATCGACGAGTTCGACGCGATCTCCGAGCGCACGCCGCTGCTATGCGATCTGCAGCCGGGCGGACAGTACGTGGCGACTGAGCTGTACGAGGCCGGCGGGGTTCCGCTGGTGCTGAAGCGGCTGAAGGAGGCCGGGCTGTTGAACGCCGACGCCATGACGGTCACCGGCAGGACGATCGGGGAACACGCCGATGAGGCGCGGGAGACGGCCGGGCAGCGGGTCGTGCGGGCGCTCGAGGACCCGATCAAAGCGACCGGCGGCTTCGCGATCCTGCGCGGCAATCTCGCGCCGGACGGTTGCGTGGTGAAGCTCGCAGGACACGAGCGGCGGCGCCATGTGGGGCCCGCACGGGTGTTCGACGGAGAGGAGGCCGCGATGGCGGCGGTGCTCGCAGGGGGGATCGGGGAGGGCGATGTGGTGGTGATCCGCAACGAGGGACCGGCCGGCGGGCCGGGCATGCGGGAGATGCTGTCGGTGACGGCGGCGCTCGTCGGAGAGGGGCTGGGGGAGACCGTGGCGCTGATCACCGATGGGCGCTTCTCCGGCGCCACCCACGGTTTCATGGCCGCCCACGTCGCTCCCGAGGCGGCGCGGGGGGGACCGATCGGGGCCCTGGCGGACGGCGATGAGATCGACATCGACGTCGACCATCGGATCATCGACGTGGCGCTGGGCGAGGAGCAGATCGCCGAGCGGCTGAGCTCATACAGGGCCCCGCCGCGGGCCGACGAGCACGTGGACGTGGCGATTCAGAAGTACGCCAAGCTGGTGGGAAGCGCCGCGCAGGGGGCCGTGGCGCGCTGAGCGGGGGGAGAACGATCGCTGAGCTGATGTGCAGTGGGGCTCATGCAGGGTAGCTGGCGCGGGATGGCGAAGAAGCAGGCGATGGATGGTTCCTGGCAGGCCGCGCTCGAGTTGACCGACGGCGATCTGCGCCGGCGCGACGCCTCGGCGCGGACGAGGCGCGCCTACGGGGTGGACCTCGGGCAGTTCGCAGGCTGGGCGGCCGGCCAGGGCCTTCGGCCCGAGGAGGTGGGGCCGAAGACGGTCCGCCGGTACATCGCCCAGCTGTCGGCGAACGGCAGCGCGCCAAGCACGAGCGCGCGCAAGCTGGCGGCGCTGCGGGCGCTGTTCGCAAGCCAGCGCGAGCACGGGCGGATATCCCAGAATCCGGCCGACCTGGTGTCGACGCCGCGCCGTCCGTCGCGGCTCCCGCGGGTGCTGAGCGTTCGCCAGACGGCGCAGCTGTTGGACGGCATCCCGGCCTCGGGGCCGCTCGAGATGCGCGACCGGGCGCTGTTCGAGCTGGCGTACTCGTGCGGGCTGCGCGCGCAGGAGCTGGTGTCGCTGAAGGTGTCCGACATCGATCACGACGGCGAGCAGCTGCGGGTGGAGGGGAAGGGAGGAAAGACGCGGGTGCTGCCCGTCGGCGAGCCGGCGATGGCCGCGGTGGGGCTGTATTTGGAGCGCGGTCGCCCGGCGCTGACCGCGCCGCCGGCGAACACCGTGGGCGGCCGCGCCGGGAGCCCGTCCCGGCGAGCGGCGAGCGGCGAGGGCGAGTCGCTGTTCCTGTCGCGGAGCGGCCGGCAGCTGAGCACGAGCGATGTGCGCAGGAGGCTGAGGACGTGGATCGCCAGGGGCGCCGGCCGGAGTGGCGCGGGTGGAGGGGCGGGAGAGGATCGGAGCGAGGGGATCTCGCCTCATGCGCTACGGCACAGCTTCGCCACGCATCTGCTCGACGGTGGGGCCGATCTGCGGAGCATTCAGGAGCTGTTGGGGCACGCGAGCGTGTCGAGCACCCAGATTTACACTCGGGTAGAGTCCGCGAGGCTGAAAAGCGCCTATGCGCGCAGTCACCCTCGGGCTTGAGCGAGGGAGAACACCCTGGAGACGAATGTCAAACCGATCGAGCTGCGCGAACTGTGGCGGAGATACAAGTCCGACGGTGACCCGCGGGTTCGCGAGCGGCTGGTCGTCGCCTACTCGCCGCTGGTCAAGTACGTAGCCGGGCGCACGGCCGCCGGGCTGCCGCCGCATGTGGAGGAGGCCGATCTGATCTCCTACGGGCTCGTGGGGCTGATCTCGGCGATCGAGCGGTTCGACCTGTCGCGGGAGATCAAGTTCGAGACCTACGCGATCATGCGGATCAAGGGCGCGATCATCGACGAGCTGCGCTCGATGGACTGGGTGCCGCGCAGCGTGCGCTCGCGCGCGCGGGAGGTGGAGCGGGCCAACGCGAAGCTCGAGCACACCCTGCAGCGGGCGCCGACGGACACCGAGATCGCCGCCGAGATGGGCATCACGGTCGACGAGCTGAACGAATCGCTGCTCGCGATCTCGCACTCCTCGATGGTGGCGCTGGACGAGCTGTGGAGCGTGTCGGACCTGAGCGGCGATCAGGTGTCGCTGATGGACACGATCGAGGACCCCGATGCGCCCGATCCGGCGAGGCTGCTGGACGTGGGCGACCTGAAGGACAGGATCGCCGAGTCGATCGCCAAGCTGCCCGAGCGGGAGAAGCTCGTGATCGCGCTGTACTACTACGAGAACCTGACCCTGAGGGAGATCGGGGAGGTGCTCGGCGTGACCGAGTCGCGGGTGTCACAGATGCACACCAAGGCCGTGCTGCGGCTGCGCTCGCGGATGCAGGAGGAGTCTTTTGAAGACTGATTTGGGAGACGCGGTGGCGCGTTGGCCGAATTGATGCTGTTGGCGCCGGTCACCGCAGCTGTTGTCGCGTTCGAGCCTTCTTCGTCGCGGCGCCCGGCGAAACTGGGCGCTTGTGACCGGCATCCAGCCTTCCGGCCGAGCCGGGCTCCGCTTCTCAGTTCAATTTGTGACCGCTCCGCCCGCCACGGCAGTTACCGGGCCGGCCGTCCTGGTCGGCTATTCGATGAGGTCGCTGGTGGCGGAGCCTCGCTTCCAGCCGTCTCGCTGAGGTGGGCCCCGCTTCGGGGTTCCCTGCGGCCCCGGGGCGCCTTGCGGCCAGGAGGGTTTGACGAACGATTGGTGGAACCCACTTGCGAAGCCGATACGCGCGGATCGATATAACGGCGGTCGCGGACCGCGCGACGAACGGCACGGCTCAAACACTCGCGCCTAGGCGTGGATGGTCTGGTCGGGTAGATTGCTCTCGTGGGGCCATTCGGCGAACCAGCGAAGGCGCCGTGGGATCAGCGACTTACTGAACGTTGGGCACGCGAGGCGAGGGACGCTGCTAACGACTCAGCGCGACAAGCTGAAGCGTCCCGTCGGTCACCCTACGCCTGGGTGGGCCACGCGGTGGGCGTTGTAGTCCTCGTGGCGATCGACCACGTCCACGGGTGGACGGCGGGTGTTGTCATCGGCCTCGGCGTCCTCGTTCTGCTTTTTCGTGCGAACGATCAACGTGCGATGGCTAGAGGCACACGGGCAGGACTCCGCCAACTACTAGGCGGTGTGCTCGAGGATCGCGCCGCAGAGCTGTGGCCAGAGCGGTTGTGGGCGGTCGTGGCCCATGTCCTCGATGAGGAGGAGGCGGGCGTGTGGGATGAGGGCGGCTGTGCGTTCGCCGCCGCTGGGGGCGATTAGGGTGTCGTCGAGGCCGTGGATGACGAGGGTTGGGATCTGCAGGCGCCGCAGCTGCTCGGCGCGTGAGCCGCTTGCGATTATTGCCGCGAGCTGGCGAGCCGTGCCCTCGGGGTAGTAGGAGCGGTCGTAGCTTTCGCCCGCCAATTTGCGCACGCCGGCGAGATCCGGGTACTTCTTCGATCTCCAGATCAACCTGCGCTCGGCGGCGTCGACGTAGCCGGCCCTGTCGGCGGGGGCGGGCATGAGCAGGGCGCGCTGCGCCTCGGGTGAGGATCGGCCGAACTGCCGCTCGCCCGTGGTGGACATCATCGACGTGAGCGTGATCAGCCGCTCCGGGTGCTCGATCGCCATCGTCTGAGCGATCATCCCGCCCATCGAGGCGCCCACCACATGCGCCCGCTCGATATCAAGCGCCGTGAGCAGGGCGAGTCCGTCGCCGGACATGTCGCTGAGCGTGTAGGGGGCAAGCCCTCTGGCTTTCTCGAGGTCGCCGGCCGATGCCGCCGCGGTGATCGACGGTAGGTCTGCGCGCTGGCCGTCGAGCTTCGAGGAGAGTCCGCAATCGCGATTGTCGAAGCCGATCACGAAGCGCCCGCCGTCAGCCAGACGCTCGCAGAACGCCGGATGCCATGCGATCAGCTGCGCACCGAAGCCCATCACGAGCAGCAGCGGCGGGTCGGGCGGCGACCCCATTGTCTCGTAGGCGAGCGTCAGGCCTTGCGGGGTCGTGATCTCGGGCATGCGGGGAGGATGGTATGTGGTGCTCGTCTGCGGAGGATTGCAACGTCGTATTGCCCGCGCCCGGCCTGCCCGGCAGTCGAGCCCACGGTTGAGGCTAGTTCGGGCGCGTCGACATCGCGCTTGTAAACGGGCATCCGGCCTTGTCGCCGAGACGTGTCCGTGCCACATCCGGGGCTCGACTCGGCGGGGCCGACATCGACCTGTCCATCGATCCGTCATCGCCGTCGAGTACAAACCCAATCGTTCGACCACTAGACAACGCTCCCGTCAGCCGGTCGCGGCCGGCGCTTTTGGTCCTGGGCTTCGGCTGCGTGTTGCCGATGCTCTTCGCGGAGGTCTTCGCCGCAACAGCCAGTGCGTCGCCGAACATGGCGTATGTCGCTGACTTTGACGGCAACACGGTGACGCCGGTCTATCTGGCCACGGGCACCACCGGCAAAGAAATCAAGGTGGGAGTCAAACCGTACGGGATCGCGATCACGCCGGACGGCAAGACAGCGTACGTCACCAACCATCTCAGCGAATCGGTCACGCCGATAGATCTCACGACGAACACGGCCGGCAAAGAAATCAAAGTCGGAACGGAACCGGCCCGGATCGCGATCACGCCGGATGGCAAGACGGCCTACGTCGCTAATTATGGCGGCGAATCGGTGACCCCGATCGATCTGGCGACGAACACGCCTGGCGAAGAAATCAAGGTCGGAAAGCTCCCGTTCGAGATTGCGATCTCGCCCGACGGTGCTACGGCATATGTGACCAACGCTGGCAGCGACTCGGTGACCCCGATCAATCTGGCGACGAACACGCCTGGGGAAGAAATCAAGCTGCTCGGGCTAGTTGACGAGATCATAATCACGCCGGACGGCAGGACCGCGTACGTCGCCACCCAGGTTGGCTCGGGCGTGACCCCGATCGATCTGGCGACGGGTACGGTCGGCAAGAAGATCTTCGCGGGCGGTGGGATCGGGATCGCGATGACGTCGGACGGTACGACCGCCTACGTGACCGAAGATGAACAGAACGGTTACGGTGAATCGGTGGTGCCGATCGATCTGGTGAGCAACGCGATCGGTAAACCAATCAAAGTCGCGGGACACCCGATTGGGATCGCGCTGACTCCCGAGGCCGGCGGCGCGACCGGGCCTACGGGGGTCACCGGACCGCAGGGTGTGACCGGCGCAGCTGGAGCCACAGGCGCGCCGGGAGCAACCGGCGAAACCGGGGCGACGGGTCCAACTGGCCCGAGCGGAAGTTTCGGAGCCACGGGACCGCAGGGCGTAACTGGGGCGACCGGAGCCCCTGGTGCGACCGGCGCGACCGGAAGCGAAGGGGCGACCGGGGCCACGGGCGCAACCGGGGCTGCCGGAAGCGAAGGGGCGACCGGAGCCACTGGTGAAAGAGGGCCGACCGGCGTACCAGGGCCCACCGGCGAAGCCGGGAAAGAAGGAGCCAGAGGCGGTACCGGGGCCACAGGTGCGACCGGAGCCACGGGCGCTATCGGAGTGGGCGGCACGACCGGCAAAGAAGGAGCCACGGGCACAGCTGGAGCGACCGGGCCCGCCGGGACAACCGGGGCCACGGGCCAAGCCGGCGTCGCAGCGATCGCGACATTCGCAAGCTCTCTGCTCGTGCCGAGCGGCAACTGCCTGAACTACACGGAGCTCGCGGGTCAGGGCAACGGTCCCTGCCCGGCGAAAACGACCGGCTACTCTCCCAGCGGTCTTCTCGCAGGCCCCACGCCGGCTAACGGAGCGACGGTGACCGACCTGGATGCCGACACGCCGGCGACGCTCACCGGTAAGGAAGAAGCGACCGTAGCGGTGATCGACGACAGCACCGGCACCACCTTGCTCTCGTGCACCGTGAACTCAGCGACGAAGGGCAGCTGCTCGAATATCAGCGGCTCGGGCAGCGTGGGGCCCGGTGACAACATCGAGGTCAAGGTGATGAGCGGCAGCGGGAGCCGCAACATCAGACCGTGGCGAGTGAGGTTCCGTTACTAGCGTGCGGCGAGGGGCCAAGCATCGCCAGTCGTTTGGCGAATCGTCCTAACCTCGGTCGCCGTCCCGCGAGCACGGGGCGGAGGCTGCCTGCTGATAGCGCACCGCTCGGCGTGTGGCGCGCTCCTGGCCGCGGGCTGGCGCGGAGTTGTAAACGGCGGTATGGTTGGCTGACAGCAGCGAAGGGAGGTGTGCAATGCGACCGATCGATGATCGGCCAGCGCCCGACCACATTCGAAACGTCGTTCTCGTCGGCCATCGAGGGTCGGGGAAGACCTCGCTGCATGAGGCGCTGCTGTTCGAGGCCGGTGCGAGCAGCCGGCTGGGGTCGGTGCCCGAGCGCGGCACGGTGTCGGACTCCGAGCCCGACGAGCAGGCCCGCCAGATGTCGATCTCGGCAGCGCTCAGCTCCTTTGAGTGGCAGGGACGCAAGATCAACCTGATCGACACGCCCGGGGAGCCGAGCTTCGTGGCCGACGCGCTGGGCGCGCTGCGGGTCTGCGAGTCGGCGGTGTTCGTCGTCAATGCAGTGATGGGGGTCGAGGTCTCCACGAGTCGGCTTTGGGCGCGCGCGGCAGAGCTCGATATCGCGCGGATGCTGTTCGTGAACATGCTCGACCGCGAGCGCGCCGACTTCTTCCGTACGCTCGAGCAGCTGAAGAGGGCGTTCGGACCCCACGTGGTGGCCACCGAGATCCCGATCGGCTCAGAGCACGAGCTCGAGGGCGTGATCGATCTCGTCGACATGAAGGCATTTCGCCAGGACTCCACGGCTCGCGGGACGACCGAGGAGATTCCCATCCCGGCTTCCTCGGCGGAGCTCGCGCAGGAATACCGCGAGAAGCTGATGGACGAGGTCTCAGAGGTCTCCGACGCGCTCATGGAGCGCTACCTGGAGGGCGAGGAGATCTCCCATCAGGAGATCGTGGATGCGCTCAAGGAGGGCACCAATCACGGCAAGATCTTCCCCGTGGTCTGTGGTGTGGCCACGCGCAATCTCGGTACCTCGCGGCTGCTGGACGCGATCGTCGAGGACCTTCCCTCTCCCGTCAAGCACGGCTCGCTGACGGTGGGCGAGGTGGAGCTCGAGCCCTCCGAGGAGCGCGAGCTGTTCGCGTACGTGTTCAAGACCAGGGCCGATCCCTTCGCCGGGCGGATCAACCTGCTGCGCGTCTACCAGGGCGTCATGTGCGCGGACAGCCACGCGCTGAACACGCATTCGCATGCCAGGGAGCGCATCGGCCAGCTCGTCGTGTTCGCGGGCAGGGAGGTCCGACACGTGCAGGAGTTCGGCCCGGGTGACATCGGTGCGGTGGCGAAGCTCAAGGAGACGCGCGCCGGGGATTGGCTTGCCTCCCGCGACGAGCCGATCGAGATGCCTCGCCTGAAGCTGCCCGCTCCGGTCATGGCGTTCGCCGTCGAGCCGAAGAGCCGCAATGACGAGGAGAAGGTGTTCGCGTCGCTTCGCCGCCTGCAGGAGGAGGACCCCACGATCGACCTGCACCGCGACCCCCAGACCCGCGAGCAGATCGTGGCCGGGCTCTCGCAGGTGCATGTCGAAGTGATCGTGGACCGTCTGCGCGAGCGCTTTGGAGTCGAGGTGAGCCTCAAGCCGCCGCGCGTGCCCTACCAGGAGACGATTCGCAGCTCGGCCACCGCCCACGGCCGCCACAAGAAGCAGTCGGGCGGCCGGGGCCAGTTCGGCGACTGCCATATTGAGATCGAGCCGCTCAACGGGGCACACCCGACGGGCTTCGAGTTCGTTGACCGGATCAAGGGCGGCGTGATCCCGGGCTCGTTCATCCCCGCGGTCGAGAAGGGGGTGCGGGAGGCGATGGCGGGCGGAGTGCTCGCGGGCTATCCCGTGAAGGGGGTTCGCGTGACGCTGTTCGACGGCGCCCACCACAGCGTTGACTCCTCTGAGATCGCGTTCAAGCTGGCGGGCATCCAGGCGATGAAACAGGCCCTCGAACAGGCCGACCCCGTGCTGCTAGAGCCGATCATGCTGGTCACGCTGTCGGTGCCCGAGTCGGATGTGGGCGAGGTCATCGGCGACCTCAACAGCCGCCGCGGGCGCCCGCAGGGCATGGAGCCGGTGGGCACGACGACCGAGATAAGGGCCGAGGTGCCGATGGCCGAGCTGCTCGCATATGCGCCCGATCTGCGCTCGATCACGGGTGGCCAGGGCGAGTACACGCTCGAGTTCCTGCGCTACGAGGAGGTCCCCGAGAACCTCGCGCGCAAGGTCCTCGCGCACGCGACCGAGGAGCAGGCCGCCAGCCACGCGTGAGCGGACCGCGACGCGCCGGTCCGCGCGTCCGGCTACCCTCGCTGGATGTCGACGAGGTCGATCGTCACCTCCCAGCCCGATATCGCCTGTGACGTCTGCGAGCGGCGGCTGCTGCGCGGGGAGCAGTCGGACGTGTTCCTCACCGCCGGCGAGCGGCGCACCGTATGCGAGCTCTGCGCGCCGCGGGCAATGCACGAGGGCTGGCTGCGCGAGACCGACTACGACTCCGTGGAAATGCCCCTGCCGCGTCCTCGCCGCCGTCGCGGGCTGTTCGACCGGCTGCGCCAGGGGGCCAGACCGCCGGGCCGATCGCCGCAGACCGATCCCGACGACTCCGCGGTGGAGCTCACGTCCGAGGATCCGTTCGACGAGCTCTCCGGCCCACAACGGCCACGCGCGGCGCCGGCGCCGGCTCGCCCGACTGCCGGCCAGCCGTTCGATCGCGCCGGCGAGCATCCACCGCGGGACGGGAGCCCGGCCTCCGAGGCGCTCATCCCCTCCGAAGCCCGGGACGCTCGCGCCGAGCGGGCGGTCGAGGCGTTCAACGCCGGCGCACATCCACGCCGGATATCCGGCCTCGCACGGTCGCTGGGCGAGCCGGGGGTATGCGTTCGCCCCGACGAGGATGTCCAGCACCTCGTATCGATCGCCGTGGCCTGGGAGCTCTGCTGGTATCGCTACGAGATCGATGTCGACGAGCCGGACGGGCACGTGGAGATGGTCGAACAGGGGACCGAGCTCGACGAGCTCGCGCCCGAGGATCGCCTGGTGAACGCCGTCGCAGACGATCGCGGCGCGCTGTCGCTGTCAGTCGGCTGACGGCTGCGGCGCCCGCAACCGAGGCCTGCCCGCCGCCGCGCGTGCGCCCGCGCGATGCGCGCACGCCTGTCCTCCCCGCGCGGGTGCCGGCGCCCGATGCTTGCGTATCCACGGACGGGGAGTAAGATCGGTGGCGCGATGATCTACTGCGTGGTGCCCAGACCGCTCGCCGACGAGCTCTATCCGAAGCTCGAGCGCTACTACGAGGGCGAGGACAACGTCACGGTGATCATCGACCGGCGCGAGTTCGACCGCCGCGCCCGCAGGGGCCGTTCGGCCGCAGCCCCCGAGAGCGACGGGGTCCAGCGACGCGTCGTGCGCGACCGTCGCAGAGCACGCGTGCCGGGCGATCTTCCGCCGCTGGCCCGCGCCTCCTAGGCCCCTCGCAAGCACCCGCGAGAATCGCCCGTCGGGGACCGGCGGCATACTTGGATCCATGAAGCTGATCGTGCACGTCGACGGTGGCGCACGCGGAAATCCCGGTCCCGCCGCGGCGGCCTGCGTCATCACCTCACCCGCCGGCGACGTCCTTGCCGAGCACTCGCAGCTGCTCGGGGCGGTGACCAACAACGTGGCCGAGTACCGGGCCCTGCTGCTCGGACTGGAGTGCGCGAAGGAGCTCGGCGCGAGCGAGGTGGAGGTGGTGGGGGACTCGGAGCTGATCGCCAAGCAGGTGCAGGGTGTCTACAAGGTCAAGCATCCATCGATGAAGCCCCTGCACCAGCAGGCGATGGGCGCCCTGGCCGGCTTCGAGCGCTGGTCCATCCGCACGGTTCCCCGGGCCCAGAATGCTCGCGCCGATGCGCTCGTCAACGACGCCTTGGACCACGAGCCCGCGAGGTCGTCGAGCAACCGCTGAATCGACTCATGCTTGCGCCCTCCACGGCCGAGATACGTCTGAAGGCATTCCGGACCGACGATTGAGCTGCCGAGCAAACGTGTCACAGCCGACTGGAGATCAGCAGTACCCAACCAACGAGGGGCGAATCGCTCGCTCATGGCGCCTGACCGTCGCGTCCTGGGCGGTGGTGCGAGGCGATCGCGCGCTGTTGGCGCTGGCCGCGATCGCGGGGCTTACGGGCGTGGCCGGCGTCGCGCTGATCTTCCTGCTTGGCGGCTCCGTCTCCAACGGCCACGGTCGGGGCGGGGGGATCGGGCTCGCCGCCCTGATCCTCGCCTATCCGCTCATGTTCGTCAGCGTGTTCTTCAACACGGCGATCGCCGCCGCGGCCGCGGCCGCCCTCGAGGGCCGACACCTGTCGCTGGGTGAGGCGCTCGCCGTGCCGATGCGCAGGCTGCCCCAGGTGGCGCTCTGGGCCCTGATTGCGTCCCTCGTGGGGTTCGTGCTCGAGCAGCTCATCAGCCGGCTGCCGCTCGGCGGAAGCATCGTCGCACGGATCGTCGGCGTCGGCTGGTCGCTGGCCAGCCTGTTCGCGATCCCCGTCCTCGCGCTCGAAGACTGCTCGGCTCCGCAATGCCTCAGGCGCTCGGCCCAGGTGATCAAGAGCCGTTGGGGTGAGAGCGTCAGCGGCGTCATCATGATCGGCGCCTGGGTCTTCCTCGCGGTGCTGGTCCTGGGGATCGCGTTCGCGATCGCTGCCGCCCTCACGGTCGGTCAGCCCGTGCTGTTCGTCGCGGTCGTCGTCCTGGGAGCGCTCACGCTCCTCGCCATTGTCGCCCTGCAGGCGGTCGTTCGCCAGACCTTCGCCGTCGCCCTGTACCGCTACGCGACGACCAACGCCCCGCAGGGTCACTTCGAGGAGCGCGACCTGAGCTCGCCCTTCGGCAAGCGCGGCTTCTTCCGCTGAGGCCGGCGGCGGGGTCAGTGCAGCGTCTGCGCCGATCCGGCGATCGCGAGCATCTGGGAGTTCGACAGTTCCTCGAGCAGCGTGTTGGTCAGCCAGTAAAGGACGTTGTTCGAGCGCCAGCCGATCACGTGGATGTGCGAGCCGTCGTCCACGAGCCGGTATGAGCGTCCTGCGATCCTCTCCGTGCGGGCGTGGGCGAACAGCGGCGGGTTCAGCCAGTCCGAGCCCTCGAAGTCGTAGTAGCCGCCGAGCGCGCTCTGCCGCCACACCGCCACGTAGGCGTGATGGAGTTTGCCCTGCTGGTCGGTGAGCGCGTAGGGGCGGACGGTCTGCTGTTCTGACTGGCCCGTCTGCAGCGTCGGATAGAGCACGGGAAACGGCACGTCGAGAGCCGCTTTCACTGCTTCGCCATCGCCGGCCGAGTGCACGAGGCCGATCGCCGCGGGCGAGCTCGAGGCTCCGCCGTGGCGGCCGTGGCGCGAGCTGTGGGCGTGCGGCCTGGCCAGAGGCAGGCTGACCTGTTCGTGCCCGTTGAGGAACTCCGTCAGCGTGGCCTGCGCGAGCTCGGGGTTGGTGGTCACGTAGGACCCGCCGTTGAACTGGTAGTCGACGTTGGTGGTCTTGAACTTCACCTGGCGAAGCGGCTTCGTCTGCGAGAAGGCGATCAGCTTGGTCAGTTCGATCAGCTCGCTCGCGGAGGCGTGGAAGGTCGTGGCGATCGCATGCCCGACCGCTTTGGCGACCGTGTCGATCTGGCCGAGCTCGTTGCCGGGGGAGATCTGCTCGCGTAGGTCGCGCAGGAAGTCCTGCTGGCGTGCGACCCGCACGAGGTCCGAATCGGTGTGCCGGTAGCGCACGTAGTCCAGCGCGTTTTCGTAGCACAGCTTCTGGTAGCCCGGCTGCAGGTTGATGCTCGTGTAGTCAGTTTCCGTCGAGCCCAGGTTCTCGTTGTAGTAGCGGTGATCCACGTTCACATACGCGCATCCCAGCGTGTCCACGACCTTGATGAACCCCGCGAAGGAGACGTCGACGATGCCGTTCAGCTTCAGTCCGGGGAACACTTCGCGCTCGATCGTTTCCGCCGCGAGCACCATCCCGCCCCTGGTGCCGCCGAGCTTGTTGCCGATCGTGTAGGCGGCGTTGATCTTTTCCTTCGGATAGCTCTGCCCGTTGCGCGTCGTGATGTTGACCATCAGATCGCGCGGGATCGACAGCACCGAGGTCTGGCCGTTTTCGGGGTCGAAGCGAACGAGCAGGATGGTGTCCGAATGCGGTGGATCGGTTCGATCGTAGGCGTCCTTGGAGCCCACCCGCCTGTCGGACCCCAGGATCAGGAACGTCTTGGGGCCGCCGTTGTATTCGGCGCTCACCACCCCCTTCGGAGCGTCGATCTGGTTCAGCTTGGGAAAGACCTCTTCGGCGATACCCGTGATCTTGTTCAGCGCCACCGTGGCGGTGGCGCCACCCGTGAGCAGCACGATCAGCACGGCCGCCACGAGGAAGCGCTTGAGCATGCCCCACCCTGGCGAGGGCGGACGGTCGTCGTCGTGAGATGTCACGGGGTAGCCGCTCATGCGAGAACCTACCCGGCGCCCTTGCGAGCACGGCCCCGGATCGGCTCAGCCTAGCGGCCCGACCGGGGGCCCTGCGCCGCAATGCGATGTACGCTCGCGGGCATGCTGAGCCCGCGCAACCGCGAGCTGCTGGGTCTGATCCCGGCCGCGCTGCTGGTCACGGCCGGCTTCACCGCGATCTTCATCCAGGCGCAGAACAACTCGCCGGCGGCGTCCACCAACCTCACCCTCAATCACGCCTCGAGCGTGTCGTTCACCTACGGCGCGGTCTTTCTCGCGCTGTGCCTGGCGGCGCACATGGTGATCCGCTTCGCGCTGCCCCACGCCGATCCCTACCTGTTCCCGCTCGCCGCCGTCCTCGCGAGCGTTGGGATCGTGATGGTCTACCGCATCAACCCCGTGCTCGCCCGCCAGCAGGCCCAGTGGATGGTGATCGGCCTGATCCTCTTCGCGGCCACGATCCTCGCGCTGCGCCGCAGGGGGGTGGGGGTGCTCGAGCGCTATCGCTACACGATCGCGGTCATCGGCATCGGCATGACCGTGCTGCCGCGGCTGCCCGGGATCGGCGAGCAGGTCAACGGCGCCTATCTCGACGTGCATCTCGGCGGCGTCTCCTTCCAGCCGGCCGAGCTCGCGAAGGTCGCGATCGTGATCTTCCTCGCGAGCTACCTGCGGGACAACCGTCAGATTCTCGTGACCGCGGGGCGGCGTGTCCTGGGTTTGACGATCCCGCCGATGAAGCAGTTCGGCCCGATGCTGATCGTCTGGGGTGCGGCGATGGCAACGCTCCTGCTCACCCGCGAGCTCGGCACCTCGCTGATGTTCTACGGTGCCTTCCTCGCGCTGCTCTACGTGGCCACCGGGCGATTCTCCTTTCCGCTCATCGGGCTGCTGCTGTTTGCCGTGGGCGCCTGGTATGTCACGCGGCACGTGGGCCACGTGCAGGCCCGGGTGCTCGCCTGGGAACACCCCTTCGACCCCGCCCTCTACAACCGCCCGGTCGGCGGCAGCTACCAGCTCGCGCAGTCGCTGTTCGCGCAGGCCGACGGTGGCCTGCTCGGCACCGGCTTCGACCAGTCGCTGTTGCGGCTGCCCAACCAGGGCCAGCCGATCCTGCCGGTGCCCGAAAGCGACACGATCTATGCCGTTATCGTCAACGAGCTCGGGCTCCTGGGGGCGACGGGCCTCTTGCTCGTCTACCTGCTGTTCGTGGTGCGCGGGCTGAAGACGGCCGTGCTCGCGCGCGACTCCTTCTCCAAGCTGCTCGCGACAGGCCTCTCCTTCGTGATCGCCATGCAGGTATTCGTGATCGTCGGCGGCGTCACCCGGGTGATTCCCCTGACCGGCGTCACCTTGCCGTTCGTCGCCTACGGGGGGTCATCGGTCGTGATGAACTTCGTGCTGCTGGCGCTGCTGCTCGTGATCTCCGAGCGCGCCCGTCGGCCCTACCAGCAGGCCGCGCCTGCGCGCGCGCCCTAGT
This sequence comes from uncultured Solirubrobacteraceae bacterium, assembly GCA_963717415.1. GTDB lineage: Bacteria > Actinomycetota > Thermoleophilia > Solirubrobacterales > Solirubrobacteraceae > Palsa-744. The sequence continues at coordinate 965,008 of OY970331.1, forward strand.
CGTTCCCGCAGGGGACGGCGGGCCGACGTCGAAGACCGCCGGCGGAGATGGTGACCTCGACGATCGCCCGCGCCCGTCCGCGGATGCTGCTGCGCGGCGGGGACCTGGCCCCGCACAGCCGCTACGACGGGCTCGCCGACGCCCGCTCGGGGGTCCGGCGCTTCTGGTCGACCGCGGGCCTTCACCGGCGGCCCTGGCTCGAGCGCCTGCGTCGCGCCCTGGAGCGTGACCTGTTCGTGCTCCACTACCAGCCGATCGTGGCGCTTCAGCCGGAGCGAAGCGATGGCCGGGCGGGTGGGCGGATCGCCAACTACGAGGCTCTGCTTCGTCTCGCCGACGAACCGGACGGGCGCCTCCTCGGTCCGGGCCTCTTCCTGCCGGCCGCCGAGCGCTACGGACTGATCCGCGACATCGACCGCATGGTGCTCGCCAAGGTCGCCGCGCTGCTCGCTCCCGGGAGCTCTCCGCGGCCGGGCGACTGGCCCGGGCCGAGCGTCGCGATCAACGTCTCGGCGGTGTCGGTCACCGACCGCGGCATGCTCGAGGAGATAGAGCGCCAGCTCGCCCTCACGGGGGCCGACCCCTCGCGGCTCATCATCGAGGTGACCGAGACGGCCTCGATCTCCGACATGGAGCGGGCGAGGGCCTTCTGCGCGGGCGTCCAGGCGCTCGGCTGCTCGATCGCGCTGGACGACTTCGGAGCGGGCTTCGGCTCCTTCCAGTACCTCAAGAACCTGCCGTTTCGATATCTGAAGATCGACGGTGACTTCATCCGCGGTCTGCCGGACTCCGTCAATGATCAGCTCGTCGTCAAGGCGCTCGTCGGCGTCGTGCGGGGGATGGGTGCGCGGACGATCGCGGAGTTCGTGGGCGACGAGCTCACGATGAGGCTCCTGCGGCGTTATGGCGTGGACTACGCCCAGGGCTTCTACCTCGGTTCGCCGGCCCCGCTCGCCCCGCTCGCCCTGGCGGGATGAGCGCCGCGCGCTAGCCGGGCGCCGGGTACTGGGTGCGCAGCATCGCGTCCCACGCGCGGTCCGGGAGCAGCCCGTGGGTCGCGATCAGCAGCCTGGCGGAGGGCGCGATCTTGATTCGCGTCGGCGGGTGGCGACGCGCGATCGCCCGCTCGATCACCTTCGCCACGTGATCCGGGCTGCTCGCGAGCAGCCGCCCCGGGCCCGTGTATGCGCCTTTCGTGACGGCCCCGACGGTCGCGTTGAAGCGCACGTAGGGGTCGCTTTGCCGATCGCCGTTCGAGGCCTCGTTCTCGACCATGCTCGCGGCCGCCGCCTCCCCGAACTCGGTCGAGATCAGGCCGGGCTCCAGCAGGATCACGTCGATGCCGAACCCCTGCAGCTCGAAGCGGAGCGCGTCGGAGATCGCCTCGAGCGCGTACTTGGTCGCGTGGTAGTGGCCGGCGCCCGGAAACGAGAGCCGGCCTCCCATCGATCCCACGTTCACGATCTTGCCCCAGCGCTGGCCGCGCATGCCGGGAAGCACGAGCTGGGTGAGGCGCACCGGCCCGAAGTAGTTGGTCTCGAACTGCCGGCGTGCGGCATCGATCGGAACCGTCTCCACGGCGCCGCTCTGGCTGTAGCCGGCGTTGTTGATCAACACCCCCACCGCGCCCTCCTCGGCCTCGATCCGCTCGACGGCCGAGACCATCGACTGCTCGTCGGTCACGTCCACCGCGAGCGTCCTGCAGCCCGCCTGCTCGAGCTCCGCGATCGACTCGGGCCGGCGCGCGGTGGCGTACACCGTCCAGCCGGACCGTGACAGCCGCTCGGCGCACGCCCGCCCGATGCCGGAGGAGCAGCCGGTGATGAGGACCGCCTTCGAGGGCTCGGGCACTCTCGCAGCATATGCCTCGCGGCATCGCCGCGCGGGGTTGCGCCGTCGTCGCACGGCTCCGCCGATCGTCGCCGTCGTCTATCGTGGGCGCGCGATGCGCGCCGTCACCTTCCAGGCACCGGGCGAGGTGCGCGTAGAGGAAGCCCCGGAGCCGGAGCTGAAGGATCCCCAGGACGCCATCGTGCGCGTCGAAGCGAGCGGCATCTGCGGCTCTGACCTGCACATCTATCACGGCCGCACGCCTGTGGAGCCGGGTTTCACGATCGGCCACGAGTTCGTCGGCACGGTGCTCGCCGTCGGCGACGACGTCGAACGGGCCTCGGTCGGCGACCGTGTGCTCGGCTGCTTTCACACGGCCTGCGGCACCTGCGTGGCGTGTGTGAGGGGCGACTATCACCGCTGCCTGTCCGGGCGCACGTTCGGCCACGGCTCGATGCTCGGCGACCTGCCGGGCGCCCAGGCCGAGCAGCTGCTCGTGCCGCGTGCCAACCTGACCCTGCGGCGCGTGCCCGAGGGGATGTCCGACGACGTGGCGCTGTTCGCCGGCGACGTGATGGGAACCGGCTACCACGCGATCGCCCACGCCGGCACCCGCGCGGGAGACACCGTGACGGTGCTCGGCCTCGGGCCGGTGGGACTGTGCGCCGTGCAGGCGGCTCGCGCCTGCGGGGCGGCGCAGGTGTTCGCGGTCGACACGGTCCCCCAGCGGCTGGCGCTGGCCGAGACGTTCGGCGCCACGCCGATCCACCTCACCGAGGAGCAGCCCAAGCGGGTCGTTCGCGCGGCGACCGACGGCCTCGGCGTCGACGTCGTAGTGGACGCCGTCGGCGACCCCGCGCCCCTGGAGCTCGCCGTCAGCCTGGCTCGCGACGCGGGCACGATCTCCGGCGTCGGCGCCTATGCCGGCCGGGGAGAGGTACCGCTCGGCCTGGCCTGGCTGAAGGGACTCACGGTCCGCCTGGGGCTCGCCAACGTGATCGCCCACGTCGATCGAGTCATGTCGATGATGTCCGCGGGCCTGCTCGATCCCGGCCCGCTCGTCACCAACCACATGAGCCTCGACGATGCTCCGGAGGCGTACGCCCTGTTCGACCGCCGCGAGGCGCTGAAGATCGTCCTGCGCCCGTAAGGACCGGGCGCGCGGGTCCTGCGGGCGTCCGCAACGCCGACCGCGACGGTGGCCGGCTCCGCAGGCGCTGGGGGTAGGATCAGCGGACGTGCCTCCCACAACACGACCTCTCGGCGGCGTCATGAGCCCGGCGGTGTCGTGAGCCAGCTCGCGTGAGCGTCGTCGCGGAAGGACGGCCCGGTGTCGCTCGCACACGCTCGGGGCAGTGGCCGCTGCTGATCGCCACCGGCCTCGCGCTGGTGCTCGTGGCGGCCACCGCCGAGATCGTGCTCGACGCGGCGCTCGGTCACTCCGCGCTCGTGCCCAAATCGCCGTCGATCGCCGGCTGGCTCCAGGGGGTCGGCGAGCGTCTGGGCTATCGCGTGTTCCTGATCGCGATCCTGCTCTTCTGCGCCGCCTACGCCGGGCTCGTCGCGATCGCGGCTCGCACCTCCGCCGCCGGCATATCCAAACGCTTCGCCCTCGTCCTCGTCGGCCTGCTCCATGTGATCGTCTTCGCCGGGCCGATCCTCCTGTCGACCGACGTGTTCAGCTACATCGCCTACGCGCGCATGGGCGTCGTGCACGGGATCAACCCATACCTGCACGGCCCGGTGGCGATCTCATCCGATCCCGTCTATCCCTACGTGGGTCAGGACTGGCGCCATGTCGCCACCGCCTACGGCCCCCTCTACACGATCCTCTCCTACCCGCTCGCGCCCCTCGGGCTGAAGGGCGCGCTGTGGGGCATGAAGGTCGAGGCCCTCCTGGCGAGCGTCGGCACGCTCGCCCTCACCTGGCACTGCGCCCGCATCAGGCGGCTCAACCCCGTGCTGGCACTGCTCGTCGTCGGCGCCAACCCCCTGTATCTGATCTACGGTCTGGGCGGAGCCCACAACGACCTGATCATGCTGCTGCTGATGATGGCGGCGGTGAGCTTCACGCTCGCCGGCAGGGACGCCAGCGCGGGGGCCGCCGTTGTGGCGGGGGCGCTCGTCAAGGCCACGGTCGCGGTGCTGCTCCCCTTCATGATCGTCGCCCGGCGGCGGCTCGCCACGATCCTCGGCGCGGCGCTCGCCGTCGCGCTCGCCGCGCTGATCGGCTACGCCGTGTTCGGCATCCACGGGATCGACCTCGTCGCCGCGCTCAATCGCGACGCCGCCTTCGTATCCACCGACAGCTTCGCCAACGAGATCGCCCACCTGTTCGGCAAGCCCGGCGTGTTTCCGGTCGACCACGACCTGCTGAAGCTGGCGCTCGCGGGAATCTTCCTGCACCTGCTCTGGCGCACCTGGCGCGGCTATGACTGGGTCGCCGCCTCGGGCTTCACGCTTCTCGCGATCTCGGTCACGAGCACCTGGCTGCTCGCCTGGTACATCCTCTGGCCGCTGCCGCTCGCGGTCGTAACCCGCGACCGCCGGCTGCTGATCGCAACGCTCTTCATTCAGGCGCTGTTCATCCTCCACCAGACCTCCCCGTTGTTCGCGCCCGTGCAATGAGCGGCCGGCTGCCACCGGCCGATGGGGCCGCCTTCGGGCGCCTGCCCACCGCGCTTCGCCCGCGCGCCAGCGAGGCGTCCCGCACGGGGCGCACGCGGCTCGTCGAGACGACCCTGCTCGTGCTCGCGGGCCTGCTGCTCGCGATCGCCACGGTCAACGACGTGCTGCGTCAGACTCACGTCAACCAGCGCCTGATCGCCGACCTGCGCACCTGGCGCAGCTACACCGGCCACGACTACCACAACCTGACCGTCGACCAGACGCTGCTGGGGGAAAGCAGCAAACGTGAGGTGATCTGCGGAAACACGAGTCCCGGGGGGCCGAAAGCGAGGATCCAGCTGTGCCTGGTCGTGTTCGGGCCGGTCATCGACGGCAGGCGCACGGTCCACGGCGGCTGGTACCTGCCGGCAAAAGCCGAAGACCTGCGCGCCGATCGCTACGGCTGCTTCGGCTCGGCCTCGCAGGGCAGGTGCCCCCGGTGAGCGTCGCCGAGGCCGCCCACACCGCCACCGTCACGCGGACCCGCCTGCCCCGGTGGTGGCCGCTCGTGGCGCTCACGGCCCTGGCGGCGATCCTGCGCTTCTCCACGCTCGATGAGCAGAGCCTCTGGTACGACGAGGCCTTCACGCCCGTCCACGTCCTTCACCCGGGCCTTCAGGCGACGCTTCACGCTGTCGTCCACACCGAGAGCACCCCGCCGCTGTGGTACCTGCTCGAGTGGGCGCTCACCCGCCTGCTCGGCACGGGCGCGGTCGCCCTGCGCCTGCTCTCGGCGCTCGCCGGCGTGGCCGCCGTGCCCGTCGTATGGGCGATCGGTGGTGAGCTGTCGGGGCGGCGCGCCGCCGTGGCCGGCGCGGCGTTCACCGCCGTGAACCCGTTGTTCGTCTGGTACTCCCAGGAGGCTCGCGCCTACGCCCTGTTCGTGCTGCTCGTGGCGCTCGCGATGCTCTGCCTCCTGCGCGCAGAACGCGAGCCCACGCCGGCCCACATGGCCGCCTTTGCGCTCACGGCCTCGCTGGCGCTGCTCACCCACTACTTCGCCGCCTTCCTGCTCCTGCCCATGGTCGCGCGCCTGATCTGGGCCCCCGAGCGCCGCCGCGCCGCGCTCCCCGCGATCGCCGCGCTCGCGATCGTGGCCCTAGCGCTGCTCCCGCTGATCTCCGCGCAGGGAGGACACGGCACCCAGTGGATCGGCCAGTGGGCCTTCTCGAGCCGCCTGCAGGCGATTCCCCAGTACTACCTCACCGGCTACTCCGGTGCTCCGCTCGGCCGCGGGCTCGAGCTGCTCGTGGCGCTGCCGATCCTCGCCGGGCTCGCGTTCGGCCTGTGGCGGGTGCTCACCCCGCGCGAGGAGCGCGGTGCCCTGATCGCGCTGGAGATCGCCGCCTGCGGGATCGTTCTGCCGATCCTGCTGGTGCTCGTTGGAGCGGACTACCTGGCCCCCCGCAACCTCGTCGCGGCGATGGTGCCCGTGACCGCGCTGATCGCGGTGGTCGTGACCGCCGAGCGCACCGGTCGCACCGGCCTCGCGCTCGCGGGCCTGATCACGATCGCGTTCCTCGCCGTCACGATCGACGTCGATCTCAGTCCCCGCCTGCAGCGCGGCGATTGGCGAGGGGTCGCCCAGGCGCTCGCCCACGGCGTGCCGCAACGGGTGATCACCACCGTCGAGCTGGGCTCGGCGCCGCTCGAGTACTACCTCTCGCCGCTCCACAACCTCCCCGAGGGTGCCTCCGTGACGGTGCGCGAGATCGACGAGACCGGCTACGCGCCGCTGCGTCGGGGCGCGGGTCTGCCGCCCGCGCCCGGCTTCCGGCTGCTCGAACGCCGTGACGTCAACGGGCTGATCGTCCTTCGTTTCATCTCCCCGGTTCCGCTCGCCGTCTCGGAGGCGACGCTGCGCCGTCATGTCATCACGCTCGCCCACCCGGAGGTGCTCGTGGGCGCGCGCTCCGGGACGCCCCGCGGCTTCGCATAATGTCCCTGGAGCGCGTGCAAGTGTCGTCATCCTCCAAAAGGATCTAGCTTTCCGGCATGCAATCGTCGAGCACCGAGAGCCCCAGCCCGGCCACCGCGGCGTTGGAGCGCGCGCGGGAGCGCCTGCTCGCCCTGCAATCCTCCGAGGGCTTCTGGCAGGGCGAGCTCCAGACGAACGTCACGATGGACGCCGAGGACATGCTGCTGCGCGAGTTCCTGGGCGTCCGCACGGCCGATGAGACCGCCCGCTCGGCAGCCTGGATCCGCTCCCAGCAGCGCCCTGACGGCACATGGGCGAACTTCCACGGCGGCCCCGGCGAGCTCTCCACCACGGTCGAGGCCTACTGGGCGCTGCGCCTGGCCGGCGACGCCGCCGAGGCCGAGCACATGCTCGCGGCGGCCCGCTTCATCCGCTCCGAAGGCGGCCTCGAGCGCGCGCGCGTGTTCACCCACGTGTGGCTCGCGCTGTTCGGGCTGTGGTCCTGGGATCGCGTGCCGGCGCTGCCCCCGGAGATCGTGTTTCTGCCCTCGTGGGCGCCGCTGAACGTCTACGACTTCGCCTGCTGGGCCCGCCAGACGATCGTTGCGGTGTCGCTCGTCAAAGCCCACCGCCCCGTGCGCGAGCTGGCCTTCGACCTCGATGAGCTGCGGGCTCCCGCCGGGCCCGCGATCGCGAGCGCTCCCACCCGCGGTCGCATCCGGCGGGAACCGAGCACCCCCCGGCCGGGCTCGCGGTGGGGAGCATGGCTTACCCGGCTCGACGGCGCGGTGCGCCACTACGAGCGGCGCCCGATCGGGCTGCTGCGCCGTCTGGCGATCGCGCACGCCGAGCGTTGGATCGTGCGCCGTCAGGAGGCCGACGGCTCCTGGGGCGGCATCCAGCCGCCCTGGGTCTACTCGCTGATCGCGCTTCATCTCGTCGGCTATCCGCTCGAGCACCCGGTGGTGCGGCGCGGTCTGGAGGGGCTCGAGCGCTTCATGGTCGAGGACCGCGACGATGCGCTCGGCCTGGGCGCACCGGCCGGTCCCAGCCGACGTCTGGAAGCCTGCCAATCCCCCGTCTGGGACACCGCGATGGCGATCATCGCGCTGGACGACGCCGGATGCCCGAGCGAGCATCCGGCGAGGACACGAGCCGTCGAGTGGCTGCTGGACAAGGAGGTCACGGTGCGCGGCGACTGGTCGGTCGCGAGACCCACCCTGTCACCCGGCGGCTGGGCGTTCGAGTTCGCCAACGACAACTACCCCGACGTCGACGACACCGCCGAGGTCGTGCTCGCGCTCTGCCGGGGGCGCGGGCACTCAGACAGCCGCCGGGGCGGCGGCGCGGGAGCGGACGCCGGGTGGCCTCGGCACAACGGCGTTGCCCTGGCATCCTCTGCCGCAACGCGCACCGAACAGGCGATCGGCCGCGCTCTCAGCTGGGTCGAGGGCATGCAGAGCGACGGCGGCGGCTGGGGGGCGTTCGACGCGGAGAACACCCGCTCGCTCGTGCGCGACCTGCCGTTCCTCGACTTCGGCGAGGTGATCGACGAGCCGAGCGCGGACGTGACGGCGCACGCCGTGGAGATGCTCACCGCGCTCGGGCTCGCCGACTCGCCCGCCGCACGCCGGGGCGTTCGCTGGCTCGTCGACCAGCAGGAGCCCGGCGGATCATGGTTTGGGCGGTGGGGCGTCAACCACATCTACGGCACGGGCGCGGCCGTCCCGGCCCTGATCGCCGCCGGGATGGATCGCTCGCACGAGTGCATCCGCCGGGCGATCGATTGGCTCGAGGAACATCAGAACGAGGACGGTGGCTGGGGCGAGGACCCGCGCTCCTATGACGATGAGAAGTGGATCGGCCGGGGTCCGAGCACCGCGTCGCAGACCGCCTGGGCGCTGCTCGCCCTGCAGGCCGCCGGCGAGCGCTCGCCGGCCCTCGAGCGCGGCGTCGGCTGGCTCGTCGAGACCCAGCGCGCGGACGGCTCATGGGACGAGCCCCAGTACACCGGCACGGGCTTTCCCTCCGATTACTACATCAACTACCACCTCTACCGCCTCGCCTTTCCCGTGATGGCCCTCGGCCGCTGCCTGTCGGCGCGGGGCGCGGAGGGGAATGGGGGCCAGGCGCAGCGGCAGCCGTCGGGCTCGGATGCCGCGGGCCGCGAGGCTCGCACCGGCGAGCGCCTTCAGCGACGTGCGCCCAGGGCGGCGCTGGGCGCGCCCGAGCCGCAGGCGTGATGCCCACCGCGCAGGCACCGCTCGGCGCCCCCACGGCAGGCGCCGTGATGGTGCGCGCCGAGACCGAGAACTTCCCGGTCGCAAGCCGCATGCTGCCGCGCAGTGTCCGCGCTGACCTGCTCGCGCTGTACGGCTTCGCCCGCCTGGTCGATGAGCTGGGCGACTCCGCGCCGGGCGACCGCCTGGGCGCGCTCGACTGGCTCGAACAGGATCTCGACCGGGCCTACGAGGGCCACGCCAGCCACCCGCTGCTCAGGCGCCTCGAGCCGACGCTGCGCGAGCGCGCGCTGCCGCGCGAGCCGTTCGTGCGCCTGATCGAGGCCAACCGCACCGACCAGCGCGTGAGCAGTTATGAGACCTGGGTGCAGCTGCGCGGCTACTGCAGGCTGTCGGCCGACCCCGTCGGCGAGCTGGTGCTCGCGGTGCTCGGCCTCGCCACGCCGCGACGGATCGCGCTCTCGGACTCGATCTGCACGGCCCTGCAGCTGACCGAGCACTGCCAGGACGTGGCCGAGGACTTTGCCGCCGGGCGCGTATACCTGCCCGCCGAGGACCTCGCGCGCTTCGGCGCCTCGCCGGCACAGCTCGCCGAGGGACATGCCTCGCAGGAGCTGCGAGCGGTGCTCGCGTTCGAGGTCGCGCGTGCGCGGGCGTTGCTCGCGGAGGGCGCTCCGCTGATCGACGAGCTCCGCGGCAGGCCGAGGCTCGCCGTCGCCGCCTATCTGGCAGGGGGAGTCGCCGCGCTCGACGCGATCGAGCGGGCGGACTTCGATGTCCTCGCCGGTCCGCCGCGCGCCTCGCGCCCGCGGCGGCTGTGGGCTCTCGCAGGCACGCTGCTCGGACCCCGGAGGTGGTCGCGTTGAGCTTCCGCGCCGGTATCGACACCGATGAGGCCTACCGTCGCTGCGAGTCGATCACCCGCAGTCGCGCCGCCAACTTCTACTACGGCATCCGCCTCCTGCCCGCCGCCAGGCGCCGGGGGATGTGTGCCGTGTACGCGTTCGCGCGCCGCGTCGACGACATCGGCGACGGCACGCTCGATCCGCAGGAGAAGCTTCGCCGGCTCGAGGCGGAGGCTCGCACGCTCGCCGGGATCGAGGCCGTCGACCCCGGGCAGCAGATCGCCGATCCGGTGATGCTCGCCCTGGCGGACACCTACGAGCGCTTCTCGCTGCCCGTCGGTGCGCTCGGAGAGCTGATCGAGGGTGTCCGCATGGACGTCAACGGCGTCGTCTACGTGGGTTTCGAGGAGCTCGTCCTGTACTGCCGTCGCGTCGCCGGTGCGATCGGGCGCGTGTGCCTGCCGGTCTTTGGCGCGGTCGACGAGCGCTCCACGACGGGGCCGGAAGCCGAGGCGATGGCCGACGATCTCGGCGTGGCGATGCAGCTCACCAACATCCTGCGCGACGTGCGCGAGGACGCCGAGAACGGGCGCGTGTACCTGCCGGCCGAGGACCTCGAGCGGTTCGGCCTGATCGCCTCCGGGGACGCCGGCTCGGCCCACGCGGCGCTGCTCGCGCTGATCCGCGACGCCGACTCCGATGGCCTGGATCGCCGCAGAGTCGAGTCGCTGCACGCGCTCATACGCTTCGAGGCCGACCGCGCCCACGGCTGGTTTCAGCGCGGAATGGAGCTCGCGGCACTGCTCGACAAGCGCAGCGCCGCCTGTCTTCAGGCGATGGCCGGGATCTACCGCAGGCTGCTCAAACGCATCCAGGCCCAGCCCGAGCGGGCCCTGCGCGAACGGATGTCGCTGCCGGTCCCCGAGAAGGTCTGGGTCGCCGCCCGCAGCATGCTCGGCGGCGGTGACTGAGGGGCCATGCGCGCGCTGGGGCCGGGTGCAGGGCCCTGCGCGGGCGGCGGAGCGAGCCGTTGAGCGGCGCACCTCGTGTCGTGGTGATCGGCGGCGGGCTCGCCGGCATCGCTGCGGCGCTCGACTGCGCGGAGGCCGGCGCCGCGGTGACCCTGCTCGAGGTCCGGCGAAGGCTCGGCGGCGCGGCGTACTCGTTCCGGCGCGAGGGCCTCGAGCTCGACAACGGCCAGCACGTGTTCCTGCGCTCGTGCGCCGCCTACCGCGGGCTGCTCGACAGGCTGGGCAGCACACAGCGAGTGGCGATCCAGCCCCGCCTCGAGATCCCCGTGCTCGCGCCGGGCGCCAAGCGCGCCGTGCTTCGCCGAGGCATCTTGCCCGCGCCGTTTCAACTGGCCGGCGCCCTGATGAGCTATCCCCATCTGTCGCCTCGCGGGCGTGCCAGCGCCGCGCGCGCCGCTCTCACCCTCAGCCGGCTGGACCTCGGCGATGCGCGTCTGGACGAGGTGACGTTCGGCGACTGGCTCGCGCGCCATGGACAGGGCCCGGATGCGGTGAGCGCACTGTGGGATCTGATCGCGCTGCCGGCGCTCAACCTGCCGGCGGCCCAAGCCTCGCTGGCGCTCGGCGCGTTCGTCTTCTGCAACGGCCTGCTCTCGAGCGCGGACGCGGCCGACATCGGCTTTCACACCGCGACACTCGGTCAGACGATCGGCGAGCCCGCCGCCGGCGCGCTCGGTCGCGCCGGCGTGCAGGTGCGGCTCGGATGGCGCGCCGAGCGTCTGCGGCGGACCGCCACGGCCCTCGAGGTCCACGGCCGCGAGGAGGGCGTGAGCGGCGACGCGGTGATCCTCGCGGTGCCCCACGGCCGCGCCGCGGCGCTGCTCGAGCCGCTCGACGGGGCCGCCGCGGCGAGGCTGGGGGCGCTTGGAAGCTCGCCGATCGTGAACCTCCACGTGGTCTATGACCGCGTGGTCTGCGAGGAGCCGTTCGCAGCCGGCGTGGGGACGCCCGTGCAGTACCTCTTCGACCGCACGGCGGCGGCCGGGGCGCCCGCCGGCTGCCAGTACCTTGCGGTGTCGCTGTCGGGCGCCGACCGGGAGATGCAAATGAGCGTGGACGCCCTGCGCGAGCGCTACCTGCCCGCGCTCGAGCGCCTGCTCCCTCGCGCGCGGGACGCCAGCGTCGAGCTCTTCCTGGCGACTCGCGAGCACGCGGCCACCTTCAGGGCCGCACCGGGCTCGGCGTCACTGCGTCCCGGCCCGCGAACCTCGGTGCCCGGACTGGTGCTGGCCGGGGCATGGACGGACACCGGCTGGCCGGCCACGCTGGAGGGAGCCGTCCTCAGCGGCCACGCGGCGGCGGCGCAGGCGCTGGCGGCGCTCGGCGACCAGCTTGCGGTCGGGCTCGCACCCCGCGCGGCGTCGCCGGAGCCGGAGCCCGCGCCCACCGGTGGCGCGGGTGGGGCGTGAGCGCCCTGCTGATCGCCGCGCCCCTGCGGCTCGAGGAGCTCCTGATCCGCTCGGCGGCGCGTGGCGCGCAGGTGCGCAGGACCGGCATGGGTCCCATCCGTGCACGGGAGGCGGCGGCGGCCCTCCTTTCCGAACCCGCCGATGCGCTGCTCGTGCTCGGCTTCTGCGGCGGGCTCGACGAGACCTCGAGGCCCGGTGAAGTCGTGGTGGCCGAGCAGGTCGCGGCGGCGCCGGATGAGAGCCACAGCGTCCCCGACGTCAGCTGCGCCGGCGTCGAGGCGCTCGTGCGGGCGCTCGACCGGACGGGTCTCGAGGTGCGCAGCGGGAGGATCGTGTGCGTCTCGCGCCTGGCGCTCGGTGAGCGGCGCGCCGAGCTGCACGCGGGCGGGGCGATCGCCGTGGACATGGAGTCGGCCTGGCTCGCCGCCGGCGCCGGGGAGCGGCCCTTCGCGACCGTGCGGGTGGTGCTCGACAGCCCGAGCCACGAGCTGATGCGCCCGCAGGCGGTGGCCGGCGCGCTGCGCGCCGCGCGCGCGCTGCGGCGGGTGGCCGGGGCCCTTCACGAGTGGCCAGGAGCCGGGTAAGGTGGGGCGATGGCCGTTCCAATGAGGCAGGGTACGCGCATGGGCTGGTACCTCATGCGCCAGCGGCTGGCCAAACGTGAGCGGTTTCCGCTCATCGTCGAGCTGGAGCCCCTCTTTCAGTGCAACCTCGCCTGTTCGGGATGCGGCAAGATCCAGCATCCCGAGCACGAGCTCCGCCGGCGGATGCCGGTCGCCCAGGCGATCGGCGCGATCGAGGAGAGTGGTGCGCCGATGGTCTCGATCGCCGGCGGCGAGCCGCTCATCCACCCCGAGATCCACGTGATCGCTGCCGAGCTCATCAAGCGCAAGCGGTTCGTGTACCTGTGCACGAACGCGCTGCTGCTGGAGAAGAAGCTCCACGACTTCAAGCCGAGCCCCTACTTTGCCTGGGCGATCCACATGGACGGCATGCGCGAGCGTCACGATGCCTCGGTCGAGCGTGACGGCGTATTCGACAAGGCGGTGGCAGCGATCCGGACGGCTAAGGCGGCGGGCTTTCGCGTCACGACCAACACCACCTTCTTCACGCACGATTCGCCCAAGACCGTGCGCGAGGTGCTCGATTTCCTGAACGACGACCTCGAGGTCGATGAAATGATGATCTCGCCCGCCTACGCCTATGAGAAAGCGCCCGATCAGGAGCACTTCCTCGGCGTGCAGCAGACCCGCGAGCTGTTCTCCGAGGCGTTCGCCGACGGGCGACGCAAGCGCTGGCGGCTGAACCACAGCCCGCTGTTTCTCGATTTTCTGGAGGGCAAGGCGGAATTCGACTGCACCGCCTGGGGCATTCCGAGCTATTCGCTGTTCGGCTGGCAGCGCCCGTGCTACCTGATGGCAGACGGTTACACCGAGACCTACAAGGAGCTCATCGAGACCACCGACTGGAGCGCCTACGGCCGGGGCCGCGACCCGCGATGCGAGAACTGCATGGCGCACTGCGGCTATGAGCCGACCGCCGTGCTTCAGACGACGCACTCACTCAAGCAGTCGCTGCGCGCGCTCGTCGGCTGACGTCTCGTCACCGCCGCCCGCGCGGGGGCGCAGATCGCGCCAGGTGAGACCCTCACCGAGCAGGGCGGGAATGCCGAGGGTGAGCGCGGTCAGCACCTCGACCGCCTGCAGGATGATCCCGTAGGCGAGACCGGGACCGGCGCCGACGCCGTAGGCGGCGAGGACCACCAGGCAGGCCGCCTGGAAGACACCCAGGTTGGAGGGAGTCGCGGGCAGGATCGCGCTGACGTTCACGGCGAGCAGGATTGCCGCCGCGGTCACGAGGGTCGCGTGCGACTGGAGTCCCAGCGCCAGCACGACGGCGTAGCAGGCAAGCCACTGAAGCGTCCACGCCAGCAACTGGAAGCCGATCGCACCCACGCCGTAACGGGGCCGCGCGAACACGATGAGCCCCTGGCGCGCGAGGTTCAGCGTCCGCGCCGTCACCTCGGCGGCGTGCGCGACGCGCGTGTGGCGCGAGCGCCGCGCCAGGGCCAGCAGGCGCGGGCCGGTGATGACGAGCACGCACAGCAGCACGGGGATCGCGAGCGCGGTCGCGATGCCGGTCGGGTGGCCGTGCAGCAGCGGCACGCTCGTGAAGGTCACGCCCGCGAGGATCGCGAGCGCGAGCAGGTTGATGAGCGTCTGCGAGAAGACGGTGCCGAAGACGATCGGCAGCTGACGGCGCGTCGAGCCCTCGAGCCTGCGTGTCAGCACGACCGCCCGGGTGGGCTCGCCGATCCGCCCCGGGAACATCGCCGATGCCATCACGCCGATCATCGTCGCCCGTATCACCGGCGGCCACCGGATCGGCGTGCCGGGCAACGCGGCGCGCAGTATCTCGTGCCAGGAGACCGATCGGCACAGCAGCGAGAGCGCCATCAGCGCGACCGCCAGGACAACCCAGCCCGGCCGGGCGCTGATCAGGGCGTCGCCGATGCGGTGGACCCCGAGCCGCGACAGCGCGAAGGCGATCAGCCCGATCAACACGACGCCGGCCAGGAGCGCCACCGCTGGGGTGCGACGGCGGCGGCGACGCTGGCTCGGCGGCTTCTCGATCGTGCCCATCGCGAGGGGTCTATCAGAGCGCCCCTGCCTCGCGAAGGGGCGCGCCGCTCTCCTCCCGCGCCCAGGGGCCACCGCGAGCGTCGCTCACGCGACCGCGGGTAGAGCTAATGTGAGTGGACGCCGATGCGAGCATCCGCTCACCAGGAGAACCACGGAGGGCAATCCACGAGCGTCGAGCGCGCGGCGAGCGTCGAGCGCCCGGCGGACCTCGACCCCGCGGCGGGCGTCGAGCCCCCGGCGAACCTCGATGGTCTGGCGGACGTCGACCGCGTGGCGAACATCGTGGTGACGATCGTTCCGATAGCACTGCTGGGTCTCGCGATGTGGCTCGCCTGGGGCGGTGCCCTGCACTGGTCGGACCTCGTAGTGCTCGCCGTGACGTACCTGTTGACCGGCGTCGGCATCACGGTCGGCTTTCACCGACTGCTCACCCACCGCAGCTTCAAGACGAGCTCGCCGATGCGCGTGCTGCTCGCGGCATTGGGTTCCGCGGCGATCGAGGGCCCGGTGATCGAGTGGGTGTCGAACCACCGCAAGCACCATCGCTTCTCAGACCGCCCCGGCGATCCACACAGCCCGCACGTCGGCCACGGCGAGGGCTGGCGCGGGGCGCTCGGCGGTCTAATCCACGCGCACCTGGGGTGGATCCTGGCCGGCGACGCGATGGCTTGCAGGGAGCGCTATGCCAAGGACTTGCTCGCCGACCCGGGGGTGCGTTTCGTCGATCGCACGTTTCTGGTATGGGTGCTTGCTGGCCTCGCGTTCCCGTTCGCCCTAGGGGTCGCGTTGACCGGCTCGATCGCCGGAGGCCTGACCGGTCTTCTGTGGGGTGGGGCCGTGCGTATCTTCTGCCTGCACCACGCCACGTTCTCGATCAACTCCCTGTGCCACTTCTTCGGTCGTCGGGGCTTCGTGACCGACGATCAGTCGCGCAACCTGCTGTGGCTGTCGCTGCCGACTCTCGGGGAGGCCTGGCACAACAACCACCACGCCTTTCCGAGCTCGGCGCGCCACGGCCTGCGCTGGTGGCAGCTGGACCCTTCGGCATGGCTGATCGCCGTGCTCGAGCGCGTGGGCCTCGTGTGGGACGTGGTCCGCGTGGCGCCCGAGCGTCAGGCCGCGAAGACCTCTGGACACGCCTAGCGCTCGCCGCGCGGCGGCACAGCGCGGCCTGGACTAAAGCCCTGAGTGCTCGCTGCCGATGGTGCACCAGCTTTCAAGGCAGTCCGGGCGGCGCACAGAGCTGGCTGGTTGCCGGGGACTTCAACCAGACCATTCTCGGACAGGGGTAAAACCGTGGGCAACCATCATCCATCGATTCTCGCCTCGAGCGAGCGCTCAGCTGACCGGCGCAAGATCCTGCTGTCGGCGGCCCTGATCGCGGCGGCAGCCGCGGCACTCGTCGGCGGCGCGTTCGCGACCTTCACCAACACGGCCACGGCCGGCTCGCAGACGATCACCTCGGGGACGATCAAACTCGCCACCGGGCCGACGAACGACGCGGCCACCGGCGCCAGCAACATCGTCGCCGGAGACACGGTCGCCCGCGAGATCGATATCAACTCGACCCTCGCGACGCTCACCGACAAAGAAATCACGCTGAAGTTCTCAGCGAGCGCCTCCTCGCTGCTCGACACGGACCCGACGAACGGGCTGCAGCTGAGCATCCAGGCGTGCTCGGAAGCGTGGAAACGAACCGTCGTCGGCTCTCCGCCGCCGGCGTTCGAATACACGTGCACCCCGGGCGCGACGGCGGTGAAAATCGGCGGTGCCGCCACGGCGTCGGTCAGCTCGCTCGAGGCAGCGCCGGCCGCGCTCTCGCCTCTGAACTCACTCACCGGCGGCGGCAAAGACTACCTCGTGTTCAAGCTTGAACTGCCGGCGGCCGCCCCCGGCGATGTCTCGAAAGTGGCCGCGTGCTCCGGCACGTCCGGCGGAACGGCCTCAACCGAGGACCTGCAGGGATGCACGTCCACCCTGCTCTACACGTTCCAGGCTGTGCAGCGTGCAGGAGCGCCACAGTAGCGACGGGCCACACGGCGAACGCGTGGGAGCCGGCCGGCATGAACCGGCTCCCACGCCCGCCGGCTCGAACGGTGCCGCCATGTTTGGACAGCCCGCGCCGGCGGGAGCGTCCCGGGCCCCCTTCGGCCGAGGCATCGCCGCTTCGGCGATCCTGTTGCTCGCGGGCGGGCTGTCGATGACCACCCCCGCCGGCGCCCGCGCGAGCTTCATCAACACTCTGGCGTCGGTCGGCGGCGGCGAACTGAAAGCCGCGGCGCTCACCGCGCCGAGCGGCCTCAACGTGACCGACGGGGGGTGCGAAATCGCCAACGAACAGAACACGCTGGTGTCCCTGAACTGGAGCTCGTCCGCGACGCTCGATGCCGACGGCAACCCGCTCGTCAACCGCTACCCGATCTCCTACTCGACGAGCTCGGGAGGAACCTACACCGAAGCGGGGGAAACGCTCGGGACCACCACCTTCACGCAGGGTGACCCGGCGGGAGCCGTCACACCTCAGCTCTACGTCGCCAACAGCGCCGCCAAAACGGTCCACGCCGTCAACGCCTCCTCGAACGCCGGCACGTCGATCACCACGACGGGGACGATGGGTCTCGAGCCCAACGGCATGGCCGTCACCCCCGAAGGCACCAAGGTCCTCCTCGCCGAGGGGGCCTCCCACGATGTGCAGGTCCTCACGGTCGCCACCAACACCGTCGCGACGGCCGTGGAAGTCCCCAAAGTCGGCACCACCAAATCACGCCCCGACGCGGTGGCGATCACGCCGAGTGGCGTCGCCTATGTCGTCGACGGGGCCAACAACCGCGTCTATCCGTTCACCATCTCCTCCGGCACACTCGGCACGGGGATCGTGGTGGGCACCCAGGGAAACCCGGGCGCGATCGCGGTGAGCCCCAACGGCGAAGACGTGTACGTCGCCAACTACGGCTCGCACAGCGTCTCGGTGATCAGCACGGCGTCCAACACCGTGATCGCCACCGTGGCGATCGGCGCAGAAGCCGGCAAACCGATCGCGCTCGCGGTGAGCCCGAGCTCGGCCCACGTGTACGTCGCCGACCAGGGCAGCTCGCAGATCGATGACATCACCACCTCTAACAACGCCGTCGCCCACACGATCTCGGTTCCCAGCATGGTCGACTCGAACGTCGCCGCAGGGGGGGACCCCAACATCCTGGCCGTCACCCCGGCGGGCTCGAAGCTCTACGTGGCGAGCTTCACCGGACACGGCGTCGAGGACATCAACACCTCGACAGACGCCCTGTCCGGCACGATCGCCCTGGCGGAATCGTCGACGGCGGCTCCGAACGCCCTTGCGCTGACCCCGAACGGCTGCCAGCTCTATGTACACGACCACGCCCACAACCTGGTGGACGCGATCAAAGTCTCGAGCGACGCGGTCACCGCCCACCCGACCGTCGGAGCAACCGGAGACCCGACCGGGATGTCGGTGACGCCCGACGGCACCCACGTGTACGTCGCGAACGCGGCGACGCCCTCGGTATCGGTGATCGCGACCTCGACGAACGCGATCTCGGCCACGCTTCTCGAAGCCACCATCGGAAAAGCCCCAAATGGGGTGCTGGCCACCCCGTCTGCCTACTACTACAAGCTCCAGTCCGGTCATGGCGGCTGGCGGAGCGCCTACACGACGCCGCTGCTCTATCCCCTGGGCTTCGATCAGGGAGGCTGGCAGTAGATGTCGGCGCAGCTCAGCACACCCGTGCAGGCGGAGCCCCTGCGTATCCCGTTCGCGCCCTCGACGCGCAGGCGGCGTCCGCGCAGCCCCCTGAGGACAGCGTCCTCGATGATCCTGGTGGGAGTCGTCCTGTCCGTCGTGCTCGTGACGGGGGGAATGGCGCTCGGCTTCGAGCGCTTCGCGGTCGTCGACAGCGGATCGATGCGCCCGACACTCAACCCGGGAGACGTCGCAATCCTCACCTCAGAGCGCCCGACGGCCCTGGTCGCGGGCCAGATCGTCGCCTTTCATCCTCCCGGCGAACCTCGCGTGACGGTCATCCACCGGGTTCGAGCGGTCGAGCACACGGATGGTGAGCTCGTCATCCAGACCAAGGGCGACGCCAACAACGCAGGTGACCCATGGCACGCCAAGATCGCCGGAACGACGGTATGGCGGGAGACCGCGAGGCTCCCGTGGGTCGGCTATCTGGTGGCGTGGGGACAGGGGCCCTACATCCGCATGGGCGTGCTCGCGTTGATGCTGCTGCTGATGGTGAGCATCGTGATGCGCTGGATCTGGCGCCCCGCTCCGCGCTGAGCCCCCGGCCGGCGTCCGCTGCCCGACCCGAGGCGGCGCGGACGGCCCGGCCCCAGCAGGTGGCGGCTCGCCGTCGGCTCGCTATCCTGGCTCGCTCGCAGCGATGAGGCCCGCTCCATAACCGCGGTTACGGCCGCTGATGGCTTCTACCTCACCATCCTCGATCTTCAGTGGGGGAGGCGCCGTGGAGTGCGATCACATCACCACAGCCGATCAGGCGCGCACGCGAGCCGGGTCACTGCTGCCGCCCCTTGACCATCGCGAGCTGGCGGCGATATTCGCCGGTGGATTCGTGGGGGCGATTCCGCGCGCCGCGCTCGTCCAGAGCCTCACCGCGCCGGCCGCCGGCTGGCCCTGGGCGACATTCAGCGTGAACATCCTCGGCGCCTTTCTACTCGGCTACTTCGCAACGCGCCTGAGCGAGCGCCTGCCGCTGTCCTCCTACCGCCGATCGTTCCTCGGCACAGGGCTGTGCGGGGCGCTGACGACCTTCTCGACGATGATGGTGGAGCTCCTGCGCATGATCGAAGGCGCGCACTGGGGCCTCACCGCGGGCTATGCCGCCGCCAGCCTCCTGTGCGGGCTCGCGGCGGTGTTCGTCTCGACCAAGCTCGTCCGCCGCGCGAATCTCCGCGCATGAGCTTCATGCTGCTGTGGCTCGGTGTGGGGGTGCTCGGGGGGCTGGGCGCGCTGGCCCGGTTTCTCCTCGACGGGGTGGCATCGCTGAAGAGCGGGGGACGGTTTCCAACCGGCACGCTCCTCGTCAACGTCTCCGGCTCACTGGTCCTCGGACTGCTCGTCGGGGTCGGCCTCACAGGCGACGCCTACCTGCTGGCCGGCACGGCCGTGATCGGCTCATACACGACGTTCTCGACGTGGATGTTCGAGTCCCACCGCCTGGCCGAGGACGGCGAGCGGTGGGCGGCGGCTGCCAACGTGGTGCTGAGCCTGGTGCTGGGCGTCGGCGCCGTCGCCGCCGGGCGGATGCTGGGAGCGGGTTGAAGTGAACGAGGGCCTGAAGCTCACCACCTACTTCGGGGAGCGCGATCGGCTCGGCGGGCGGCTACTGGCCGATGCCCTGATCGACCTCTACGCGCAGAGCGGCGTCACGACGAGTGCGTTGTTTCGCGGCGTCGAGGGATTCGGCGCCACGCACCGCCTGCAAACCGACAGGCTGCTCACGCTCTCGGAAGACCTGCCCATCGTGTCGGTTGCGGTCGGTGCGCGCGGCCGCATGCAGGCGCTCCTCGATCAGGTCGGCGAGATTCCCCGGCGCGGCCTGCTAACGGTCGAGCGCGCCCAGCTGATCACCGAGGAGACCGAGCCCGAACGCCTGCCCCGCGACTCGCCCGAGGTCAAGCTCACGATCTACCTCGGGCGCCAGGAGCGGGCGGGCGGACGCCCTGCTCATGTGGCGGTCGTGGATCACCTGCGCGACCATGGAGTGGCCGGAGCCACCGTGCTGCTGGGGGTGGACGGCACCGCTCACGGCGCCCGCCAGCGCGCTCGCTTCTTCGCCGGAAACGCACAGGTGCCGCTCATGATCCTCAGCGTCGGTTCGAGCGCCGCGGTCGCGCGGGCGCTGCCAGGACTCTTCGCCATGCTCGACCGGCCGCTCCTGACGCTCGAGCGGGTGCGGGTTCTCAAGCGCGACGGGGTGCTCCTGGCCGATCTTCCCGACCCACAGGCCGGGCCTCCGGGCTCCCCCGTCATGCAGAAGCTGACCGTATACGCCGGCGAGCAGACCCGGCATGAAGGCCAGCCGCTGTACGGCGCGCTCATCCGCCGCCTGCTGCGGGAGGGCGCCAGCGGGGCCACGGCGCTGCGTGGCCTGTGGGGATATCACGGCGACCACCGGCCTCACGGCGAACGCGTCCTGTCGCTGCGCCGCCATGTGCCGGTGATCACCGTGCTTCTGGACACCCCGCAAAACACCCGCCGCTGGTTTGCGATCGTCGAGGAGATGACGCGGCAGACCGGCCTGGTGACTTGCGAGACCGTTCCCCTCGAGAGGCCTCACAGAGTCCAATGAGGGGCGACGCTCGCGAACGCTCGCGAGGTCAGCACCGGATCGGGCGTGACCGATCGTGCCGTCTGCTCGTCGCCGAGCGCCTCCAGGGTGCACGCCACGCAGCGCGCGAGCGCCGCCGGTTCATAGCCGCCCTCGAGGATCGCGCCGAGCGGCACGTGGAGCCGCGCTGCCAGGTCGCGTAGCTGTCGGGCGAGCTCGGCAAAGGAGCCGTCCTCCAGGCGGCAGTCCGCCAGCGGGTCCTCGCGATGGGCGTCGAAGCCCGCGGAGATCAGCACCAGCTCTGGCTCAAACCGCTCGGCGACCGCGACGACGATGTGTTCGGTCAGCGAAAGCCAAAGATCGCCGTCGGAGCCCGCCGGGACGGGGAGGTTGATCGTGTATCCCTCCCCGGGGCCGGAGCCCAGATCGCCGTCTGCACCGGTGCCGGGATAGATGCCGGACTGATGGATGCTCGTGAACAGGACATCCGCGCGGTGCCGAAAGGCCTCGGCCGTGCCGTTGCCGTGGTGGACGTCCCAGTCGAAGATGAACACCCGCCGCGCATCAAGCTCGCGAACCGCGAACTCGGCGGCGATCGCGACGTTGTTGAACAGGCAGAAGCCCATCGCGCGGTCCGCTTCGGAGTGGTGGCCGGAGGGACGCAGGCCGCAGAACCCGAGCCGGGCCTCGCCGGCCATCAACGCTCGCGTCATCTCGCACGCGCCTCCGGCGGCACGCAACGCCGCGCGATAGGAGGCCTCGCCCACGAAGGTGTCGGCGTCGAGTCGCCCGCCGCCGGATAGGCACAGCTCCCTGATCGCCTGGACCAGCCGCCGCTCGTGAATCAGCTCGAGCCGACCCTCATCGGCTGCCGGCGCCTCGCGTCGCTCCCAGCCGAGCCAGTCGCGCGCGGCGAGCGCCCGCTCGATCGCGACCAGCCGCTCCGGCGTGTCGGGGTGCTCGGGCATGTACGCGCGGGGGTCGTGCTCGAGGCAGGCGGGATGGCTGAAGTAGAGCCCGGCTTGCGGCACGGGCCGACTCTACGGGTTCAGGCCTGCGGGCGCCCGCGTGATCCTGGGGGCCGCCGCGGTGCGCGTCAGCCCGCGAGCATCCAGCAGTTTTCGGTCCACAGGAACCGGTTGGCCCCGCTGATCAGCGGGGCCGGCAGCGAGATCACGGCGCTGTTGCCTCGCACCGACACGGCCGCCGAGGGAATCGCGTGCGCCTCGCTGTGAAGCTGCGCCCGGGCGCCTCGCTTGTGCAGCAGGCTCGCAAGCCGGGCATCCCAGCGCTCGGCGCATGTGCGATGGCCCGTGTTGAAGCGCAGAGGGGCGTTGAGCACCGAGCACGCGCCGGCGCCGTCGCCGCGCAGCTCGTCGTTCACGAAGTTCGTCGCCGCGCGGCGTACCCAGGCGATCTGTTCACGGGTTCCACCCGAGGACGCCGACGCGGACTGCGGCGCGAGCACGGCGGCGCCGCTCGACAGGGCCATCGTCGCCGCGCACACGTTGATCGCGATCGTAAAGCGCACCCTCACAGTCCGCTTGTCGGCCGAGAGCATGTGTTTCACAAGCGTGCGGGCTCCTGGATGGGGAGATACGGACAGATGTTGTATGGCCGGCCGGAGAGACGGCGAGCATCAATATTTCAGCGCACCCGGTCGGACCCTGCCGCCGGGTGCGCTGATCCTCCGGGAGGGCGCGGTCCCGGACGGCTCAGAGTGACACCGCGCCGGACGACGGCCGAGCATCGGCATCGCCAAGCGGCAGGCAGGACTTTTCGACCTCGGCGATGTGGCGTGCGAGCACCTCGCGAAGGTTGGCCGCGACCTCATCGGCGGTCCTGGGCGTTACGCCAGGAGCGCCCGGACGCTGATAGTGGCCGTCCTTGTGGACCTCCGTCAGGAGGGCCTCGACGACACCGGGGTCGAACTGCGCGCCGGCCTCGCGGCGCAGCTCCTCGCAGGCGCCCTCGTGGCCGATCCCAGCGCGATAGCAGCGGTCGGTCGTCATCGCGTCGTAGGCGTCGCAGGCCGCGATGATCCGCGCACCCAGCGGAATCGCGTCCCCTGCGAGACCGTCCGGGTAGCCGCGTCCATCCCAGCGCTCGTGGGTCGCGCGCACGATGACCGCCACCGGGCGCAGCGCCGGCGCCGCGCTGAGAATTCGCTCGCCGAGCACGGTGTGCTGGTGCATGAACTCCCACTCGGCCTCGCTCAACGCGGCGGGCTTGTCGAGGATCGCGTCGGGGATGCCGACCTTGCCGACGTCGTGCAGCTCGGCGGCGCGGGCTAGCTCGTCGAGCTCCTCCGCGGTCATCCGCAGCCGGCGCCCGACGCGCAGGCACAGCTCTGCCACCTCGCTCGAGTGATCCTGCAGCGAGGGCTGCTTGGCGTGCATGATGCGCAGCAGCACGTCGCGCGTCTGATCCCCGGCCAACGACGGCCGGCCCCGCTTGTGGGTGTACATCCGCTCATCAGCGAGCTGCAGTGCGTAGTCGAGGGTCGTCGCCTCATACGGGAGCAGCACCGCTCCGTAGGAGGCGGCCACCGAGAAGTTCTCGCCACGGTCTTCAAGGGCACCGGCGGCGACTGACAGCACTACATGCAGCTCGGCGGCATCGGCCGCCACGAGAACGCAGAACTCATCGCCGCCCAGCCGATAGGCCATTCCCTGCGGCGCCACCGCACCGGCGAGCTTGCGACCGAGTCGCGCGAGCATCGCGTCACCGGCCAGGTGACCGAACGTGTCGTTGTAGCTCTTGAAGCCATCGAGATCGAACATGACGAGCACGAGCGGTTCCGAGGTGGTGGCCTCGACCAGCCGCTCGTCGAGATCGGCGGCGAGCTTGCGCCGGTTGCCGAGCTTGGTGAGCGCATCGGTGAGCGCCTGTTCGCGCAGCAGCTGATGGGCGATGATGTCGGCGGCGGCCTGCCGTGCACGCTCGACGAGATCGCGCATGACGGCCTCCTCGTCGTCGCGAAACGCGCGACCCTTGCGGGCCACGGCGAGGGCGCCGTCGACCCGCCCGGCCTCGCTGCCGAACCCGAACGGCAGCGCGAGCGCCCATACGCCGTCGCGCTCCAGCTGGCACGGTGACTCGTCCGCCTGGGTGCTCTCCGCGGCTGCCCTCAGAGCGGGCGACAGACGCGGCGTGCTTGCGATCTCGAGGACCCGCGGATCAAGCGATCCGCTCAGCGTCAGCCGTCCCGCGTCCGCGTCGAGCGCCTCGATGGAGCCGCGTAGCACGATGTCCGTGAGCGCCTCGAAGTCGAGCTTCGCCGCGAAGGCGTCGCCGAGCCGGCGCACCGCGGTCTGCAGGCGGGTGCGCTCATGCGCGACGAGGTCCAGACGGCGCTGCGCCTGTGCGATGCGCGCGTTGCGGTCGCGGGAGAGTAGAAACAGAACTCCGAACAGCGGAAGGATCAGCAGGACCTCGGCGCGGTCCTGGGTCGCGGCGTGCGCGACCAACAGGCCAATAGGCGCGATGCATGCGTCGATCACCCACACGAGCGCGATCACGCGGATCTGCACCCCTGAGGCGATGCCCATGGCTGCCGCCTCGCGAACGGTGGCCGAGACCAGGTCGATCAGGCAGCCCGCCATGAAGGCCGCGATGTAGACCAGCGCGAGCCGGGTCCCGCCGTGGACGCCGCCGGCGAGCACCAGCACCAACGCGGGGCCGAGCGCATGCCAGGCGTCCGGTATCGCGAACAGGACCCGCTCGGGCCCGACCCGTCGCGCAGCGACCTGCCCGAGCGTGCCGAGAATCAGGCCCGCCGCCGTGAGCAGCGGTACCAATCCCGGTGGCAGCAGGAGCAGCATCGGAACGAGCACCAGATAGGAGGGCACCACGTAGCCGGCGCCGATCGGGAACTTGATCATTCGTGAGGCCAGCGCGTACAGGCCGACCAGCACGAGGACGAGGAGTGGATCGACTCGGTGGGAGGCCAGGGCGCTCAGCGCGAGCGGGAGGGCACATGCCAGGAACAGCAGGGCCGCCACGGCCTCGGCCACGAGCTCGCGCCGGTTGAACCGCCGCGTGCGGGTTTTCCAGGAGTCCTCCAGCAGGCGCTGCACCGGGTCGCTGGAGCGGACGTCGTCGAGGTCGGGTTTGGTCGTCTGATTGGACATTGGATTGGTTGGGTTGGCAGGGTGTGGCGGCACCGGATCGATGCCGCCACTTCCCGGCCTGCTATCGGCTGTAGGGGTCGATGTAGACATCGTCGATCGCCCATGCGGTCGAGTTCGCCTGGAAGGCGATCTTGACTTTGAGTGTGCTGTTGGGCATCCACAGCGGCAGCGCGGAGGCCAGCTTCAGCACCGGGCTGAGCGCCCATTCTTCGCTCGCCTGTATCTGCGCGACCGTCGTGCTGTGCGGGAACCCGTAGTCGTCGGTCCAGCGCAGGCTGACGTTCAGTGAGGAGCCGAACCTCGCGCTGCCCAGCTGGTGGGTGAAGAAGCGGAACGACGGGTATTCGCCGCTCACGCAGAAGGCGGGCGAGACGGCAACGCCGTTCGGTTGGATTACCAGCGCGTGCGAGCCGCCCTGGGCGCCTTCTTCACCCAGCACTTCGGCCCTGCTGAGCGACCAGCCTGGCGCGCCGGATTCAAATGAAGCGCCGGTCAGAAGCGTGTAGGCGGCGTTGTCGCCGAACTTCGCGAGCAGTGTGGACGACGGACTTGACTGGCATGCGGCGCCGGCGACGGCCGGCGCGGCACAGATGAGGATCGCGGAGCCGAGCACGCCGGCTATCAGCCGTCGGACCCCCCGCGGGCGAATTATGTATGGCATCTCAGGACCTCCGTGTCGTATCGCGAGAATCGCGACGGTTTGAGGTCGGTAGCCGGGCGGTCTACGAGAGATCCCTGGCTTTGCGTCCCCGCCTCGCGACGGGTTTGCCCTGAGCGACTTTTTTCGTTTGCTTGCACTTCGACTGCCTTGCGAGCCTGCTTGAGCCCGCCAAACACGTATGGACAAAAGGACGACACGCTGTCGTCCTTTTCGCCCGACGCTCGCTGCTAGCGGCTGTAGGGGTCGACGTAGAGGTCATCGATCGCCCACCCGCCGCCGTACGGTTCGGGTTTGAACACGAGCCTCGCGCTGAGCGTGCTCTTCGATTCCCACAGGGGCAGCGTGGTAGCGAGCTTCAATACCGGGCTCACGCTCCACGAGGTCCCCGTCTGCAGTGCCGCGACGGTCGTGTTGTGGGTTGTCCCGGAGGAGTCGGTCCAGCGCAGGATCACGTTCAGCACCGCCCAGCTGCCGCTCGTCTGCCGAGCGAAGAAGCGGAACGAGGGGTTGGCGATGCTGACGCAGAATGCCGGCGAGACGGCAGCTCCGGTCGGTTGGATCGCGAGCGAGTGCGTGCCGCCCGCCACGTTGTAGCTCTCGTTGCCGGCGACCACGCCGGCGCCGCTGAGCGACCAGCCCGGGGCGCCGGACTCGAACGAGCCACCCTGCAGGAGGCTGTAGGAGGCGGTGTCGCCGAACTGCTTGAACGGATTCGAGGTAGGGCCTCCTGGACAGGCGGCGGCGCTTGCCATCGCCGGAACGGCAACGATGAGCGAGCCGGTGCTGATGAGGGCCGTGGCGAGCATTCGCGCGCGACGGGGGAAAAGGGCATTTTGCATCTCAGGACCTCCATGCTTGTCGCGGAGACCGCGACGACGTGGGTGAGGTCGGTAGCCGGGCGGTCTGCGGGAGATCCCTGGCTTTGCGTCCCCGCCTCGCGGCGGGTTTGCCCTGAGCGACTTTCTATTGCTGAGCTTCTCGGCCTCGACGCGGGCCTCCTTGACAGCCCTCCGCGGTCGCTGGACGAAAAGGCCGACGCCGTGTCGAGCGCACGGGGCAGGGCCCGTCGGCCCTTTCGGCCGACACGCGTGTCGGCCATCGCGGCCGACGCTTCCGGGGAGGTTGTCGGGGCAGCGTGGCGAACCTCTCTGTTCGTGCCCACGCAACGACACGGTCAGGCGACCGCCGCACGGCGACGCGACACACGCGCCGGAGGCACGGACGCATCGGGCCGGCGTTTGCGCCCAGGACTCAAGCTTCCGCCTGCGCTGACGATCAGTGACCCATGGATCGCGCTCCTGGTGCGATCGGAAACCGGGCCCAAGGAGGCGCGATGAGCAGGTTCGCGAGAACGGCAGGCATGGCGACGCTGGCAGCGCTTGCGCTGGGCCTGGCCGCCTGCGGTTCGTCGAGCGCCCCGCTCGTCGCCAGCGGCACGGGCGTGGTGGGTGGCGTACAGACCCCGCTCACCCAGCCCCAGAGCGGCGGCAAGCATGGCGGCACGCTGACCGTGCTCGATCACGAGGACTTCGAAAACCTCGACCCGGGTGTCGCCTACGGCGCGCTTGACTATGGGGTGCTGCACGTCGTCCAGCGGCCGCTCTACTCCAACAAGCCAAACACCCTGAGCTCACCGATCCCCGACATCGCCGCCGGTCCGCCGGAAATCTCATCCGATGCGAAGACCGTCACCGTGCACATCCGCCACGGCGTCCACTTCTCGCCGCCCGTGAATCGGGAAGTGACCTCCGCCGACGTCGCCTACGCGATCGAGCGCGGCGCAAACAAGAACGTCAGCAACCCCTACTTCCACTCCTACTTCAGCTCGCTCGAGGGCGCCGAAAAGGCCGAAGGCGGACCGTTTCCGGGCATCACCACGCCGAATCCCGAAACGATCGTCTTTCACCTCACCGAACCGAAGGCCCAGATCGTCGTGAACGCTCTCGTGCTGCCGCTCACCGCGCCCGTGCCCGAGGAGTATGCAAAGCCGTTCGACGCGAAGGCGCCGAGCGAATATGCCAACTACCAGGTCGCGACCGGTCCGTACATGTTCAAGGCTGACGCCGCCGGCAAGATCCTCGGGGTCGGCTATCAGCCGGGCAAGTCCGCCACACTCATTCGCAATCCCAACTGGAACGCGAGCACCGACTTCCGCCCCGCGTACCTCGATCAGATCAACATCAACATCGGCGGCGACCCGAACGTGATCGGGCGTCAGGTGCTCGAAGGATCGGACATGGTCCAGAACGACACGCCCGCCCAGCAGATCGTCAAGCTGGCCTACCAGCAGTTTCGCGGACAGCTCTCCGTCTCACCGGGCGCCGGCGATCATTACGTCGCTGTGGATAACAAGAAGGGCCCGTTCACGGACCTCAACATCCGCAAGGCGTTCTGGGCCGCGCTCGATCGCGTCGCGATGAACAAGGCGCGCGGAGGGGAACTGGTCGCCAACACGATGACCCACTTCATCTATCCCGAAATCCCGGGCTTCGAGGAGGCCGGCGGCCTGGCGGGCCCGCGGGTGGATTACAACGACTATCCGCAGGGCAACATGCAGGTGGCCGCCAAGTACATGAAGCTCGCGGGTTACCCCAGCGGCACCTACACAGGCTCAAAGCCGCTCGAGATCGTCGGCGCGACGGGAAGCCCCGAAGCAGAAGACGCCGAAATCGTCAACCAGACGCTCCAGAACCTCGGCTTCAAGACGAAGCTCAACCTGGTGGACAAATCGGTGATGTATGAAAAGTACTGCACAGTGCCGGCCGAAGAGATCGACGTGTGCCCCAACGTCGGCTGGGTGGCAGACTTCGGCGACCCGCAGGCGGTCCTCGACGTGACCTTCAGCGGCAACCACATCGAACCCACGGGCAACGCCAACTTTGGCCAGGTCGACGTCCCCAAGATCAACAAGGCGATGGAAGCCGCGGAACTGATCGTGGGCACCCAGGCGCGCGCGAACGCGTGGGCCAAGATCGACGAAGAACTCGTCGCCGAGGCTGCGGCGATCCCGTACGACTTCGAAAAGCAGCCCAACATCGAGTCAGGCGATGTCGCCGGCGTCGGCGACCTCTGGAACGGCGGCGCCTGGGACTACGCCTTCACTTCGCTGAAGTGAGGGGCGGGGCCGCCGGTCGGCGACCCCGCGAGGCCTCTACAGCTGAAGCGACTTGATCTGCAGGAACTCCTCGAGTCCAAAGCGCCCGAGCTCGCGCCCATAACCGGACTGCTTGTAGCCGCCGAAGGGAGCAAGCGGATTGAAGGCGCCGCCGTTGATCTCGACCTGTCCGGTGCGGATGCGCAGCGCTACCCGCTTGGCGCGCTCGGGGTCACCCGACCACACGCCTCCGGCCAGACCGTAGACGCTGTCGTTGGCGATGCGCACGGCGTCCTCTTCGTCCTCGTAGGGCATGAGCACCAGCACCGGGCCGAAGATCTCCTCCTGAGCGATCGTCATGTCCGGCGTCACCTCCGAGAACACGGTCGGTCGCACGAAATAGCCGCTCTCGAGGCCCTCGGGCGCCTCGGCGCCGCCGGTCAGGAGCTTCGCGCCTTCCTCGCTGCCGTTGCGAATGTAATCGCGGACCTGCTCGCGCTGGCTCTCTGATACGAGCGGACCGAGCATCGAGCCGGGCTCGAACGGGTCACCCGGCGTGAAGTGCTCGGCGACCGCGACGGCGATCTGCTCGGCCTCCTGCAGGCGCGAGCGGGGGACGAGCATCCTGGTCAGCGCGCTGCAAGTCTGGCCGGAGTTCAGGAAACACTTGCCCACGCCATCCTGGATCGCGGCCTGGAAGTCGGCATCCTCGAGGATCACGTTCGGCGACTTGCCGCCGAGCTCGAGCGCCACACGCTTGATCGTGCCGGCAGCCGCTTCGCTGACCCGCCGTCCCGCCGCGGTGGACCCGGTGAAGGAGACCATGTCGACGTCCGGATGCCGGGCGAGCGCCTCGCCGATCACCGATCCCCGGCCGGTCACGAGGTTGAACACGCCGGCCGGCAGCCCGACCTCGTCGAGCACGTCGGCGAGCAGGACCGCGTTCAGCGGCGCGACCTGGGAGGGCTTGAGCACCACCGTGCATCCTGCCGCCATCGCGGGCGCGACCTTCGCGGCGATCTGGTGAAGCGGGTAGTTCCACGGCGTGATGGCGGCCACGACGCCGACGGGCTCGCGGACGACCAGCGAGTTGCCGACCTCCTCCTGCCATTGGATCTCGCCCAGCAACTGGGGCATCGAGCTGAAGGTGGTCGTCGGCAGCCCCGCCTGGATGAGGCTCGAGAGCTTGACCGGCATCCCTACCTCCTGGGCGATCAGCTCGGCGATCTCCTCCGCGCGTGCGCCGAGCGCCTCGGCGATCCGCTGCATCCAGCTCGCCCGCTCCTCGACGGAGGTCTCCGACCAGCTCGCGAAGGCCGAACGCGCCGCGGCCACGGCCCGGTCGACGTCCTCGGCGTTCCCCTCGGGGACCGAGCCCATCACCTGCTCGGTGGTCGCGTTGATCACCTCGAGCGTGCCCGCGCCCGACGGCTTGACCCATTCGCCGCCGATGTAGATCTTCTCGCGCACATGCGTGGCCTGATCGGTTGCGGTCGTCATGCGGTTCTCCTCGCGTCGTTGCTTGTCAAGGACAGTGTGCCCGCTTTCGCCGCTGCTTGCGCGAACGAGCGTCCGAAAATCATGCTTGCAACACTAGCCGGACGCCTCGCGCGCCGCGTCGGACTTAGCGCGCAGCTGGGCAATCTGCTCGAACTCGCTGCGGAACTCGGTCAACCCGTCGGCGAGCGCGGAGAAGTCCGATCCGGGCAGCACGAGCAGGTCGAGCGCGGTGATCGCCCGGGTGCTCGCGCTGCGTGGTCGCCGTCCCAGCAGCGCCATCTCCCCGAAATACTCGCCGGGACCGAGCGAGCCGATCGTCTGCACCTCGTCGCCGAAGCGCTTGCGCACCTCGACGCGGCCGGAGAGGATCATGAACAGGCTGTCGCCGCTGTCGCCCTCGTTGAACACGATCTCTCCAGGCTCGAAGTGGGCCTGAGTGGCCCCGCGGCCGCCGCCGAGGTTGAGCTGGACCGGGTGCGGCGGCAGGACCAGATCGCTCAGCCACGAGATGGCGACGCGGGTCTTGCGACTGGGCCCCGGGAGCTTCGACCAGTAGATCCCTCGCCACATCAGCCACGCCGGCAGCCCCGAGATCCGTATTCCCCCGGGCAGCTCGGCGACGGCGCGATGGTGGCCTAGGGCACCGAGCTTGCCGAGGCCGGTGAACGCGAACGATCGGGGTCGCGCGCCCGCGTGAGCGGCGAGGATGTTCGCGGCGAGCAGCTTCGCCTGACGGATCGCGTGCTGGGCCGTGGGCGGGCACGGCTCGCCGCCGGGCATCGGGATCAGCCCGCAGTCGCCGACCGCCCACACCCCCTTGGCCCCCGCGACCGCCATCGTCGGGTCGCATTGAAGGCGCCCTCGCGCCGTTGGCAGCCCGAGCTGCTCGATCACCGGGTTGGGCGAGGACGGCACGGTGGAGATGAGCGTCCGCGTCGAGATCCGCCGCCCGTCGGAGAGAACCGCGCTCTGCGGGCTGGCGGCGACCAGGCGCTCGCCGAGTATCAGCTCGATGCCCTGCTCGGCCAGCGCCGCGGTCGCATAGTCGGCCAGCCGCCGAGTGAGCTCGCGCTCGAGCACGCGTTCTCCGCTGTGTACCAGGACGACGCGTACATCGCCGCCCGGGATCGACCAGTAGTCGCGGACGGCTCGCCGCAGGAAGCCGTTCAGCGCGGCCGCAACCTCGGTCCCGGAGAAGCCGCCACCCGCGACGACGAACGTGAGCATCGTCCGGCGGAGCTCGGGCTCAGCCATCACGGAGGCCTGCTCGAGCACGTGGATCACGTGGTTTCGGATTCGCACCGAGTCGGCGAGCGTCTTGAACGGCAGCGCGTGCTCAGGCAGGCCGGGGATGCCGCGGAAGTCGGTGACGTTACCGAGCGCGAGAACGAGGTGGTCGAACGGGAGCTCAACGGTCTGTGGCGTGAGACCGGCCCCCAGCGTCACCACACGCCGGCCCAGGTCGATCGCCTCCAGCTCTCGCACGAAGACCGCCGTGCGCCGCAGCAGCTGACGCAGTGGGCTGACGGTATCGAGGATGCCCACATCCCCTGCGATCACCTCCGCGAGCATCGGCTGGAACACGAGGTAGTTCTCGCGGTTGACCAGCGAGATCTCAAGGGGCGCGCCCTTGCCGAGGAGTCGCTCCAGAGCAAGCGCGGTATGGACTCCCCCGAAGCCCCCGCCGAGCACGAGAACCCGCGCCGGCGCGCCCGACCCGCGCCCGGAGTCCTCCGTCACCCGAACCCCGCGGTCGTCCGGTAGGACGCCCATCGCCTACCGAGCCCCGATCCGCCGAAGCCAGAGCCACAGCCCGACGCAGCCGATTCCGGCGAACAGGCCGCTGGCGAACGCCGCGAGCCGCGAGCCGTCGTCGAGCGACAGCGCGAGCATTCCCGCGGCTGCGCCGAGGATGGCGAATGCGACAACGTAGAAGACCCGCGGCGGGCCTGCCGGCTTGCTGGCCACGGACAGAGGTTAGGGCGAGGACGGACTCAGGGCACGAGCACGATCTTCCGGTGTGCGCCGGCGGCCAGTCGCTCCCACCCGCGCTCGAGCTGCTCGAGCGGGATCGCTTCGCTTTCGACGCGCACCTCACCGGCCGCCGCGGCCCCGCTCAGCCGGCGATACGCCTCCTGCTTCAGCTCCCGCGGCGCGAGGAAGTAGGTGTGGCCCATGATCACGAGCAGCTTCCCGCGGATGGCCGCCGAGGGAAGCGTCGCCTCGGGACTCGCGCTCGCGCCGAGCTGCACGAGCCGGGCGCGGAAGCTCGCGGCGTTGACCGCGGCCGCGAAGGGCTCACCGAACAGGGGATCGACGACGACGTCGATCCTGCCCTGCGCGGCATCGCTCAGCGCCGCCGCGAGATCCTCGGGATCGCCGAGCGCCACCGCCGAGTCGGCGCCCAGCTCCAGGCAGCGTTCGAGGCCCTCCCGCGATCGCGCCGCGGCCACCACGCGGCCGGCGCCGAGCAGCTTCGCCGCCTGCAAGGCGATCTGCCCGAGCACCCCGCTCGCCGCCAGCACCAGCACGTGCTCGCCCGGTTCGAGCCGCGCGCGCCACGTGAGCGCAAGCCATGCCGTCAGCCCGGAGATGCCCAGGGCCACGGCCACCCCGTCGGATAGCTCGTCGGGCACCTCGTACGTCGACTGCGGATCGATCAGAGCGCGTTCGGCCATCGAGCCGAACGGCAGAATGGGGGCGTCGAAATACACACGCCGGCCGTCCAGTTTCCCGACGCCCTCGCGGCCCGGTATGAACGGCAGCGGCGGGCTCCCGCCGTAGAAGCGCCCGGCGCAGATCGCCACGTCGATCGGATTCAGTCCGGCGGCGAGCACCTGGACGTCCGCCTGATCCGGACCGGCCTGAGGCTCCCGGAACTCGTCGATGCGCGGGATGCCGTGCTCGCTGAGGACGGCGGCTCTCACCGGCAGGTCTCCGTTGGAGACGAAAGGCGGGCCGCTCGCTCGCGGATGTCGCTCGCGCGGACGGTGGGCACCGGCTCACTGTAACCCCGGCATCTCGCTGGCGCATCTGCGGTTGGTGGATATGCTCGTCGCCCCAACGCCATGACAGGCGCCCGTGGGCGCAGGAAGGGAGTACCTGATGGTTCGGCGGGCATTGCCGGACGATCGCGGCAACGTGATAGCGACCGTGGCCGCGGCCTTCGCCGCGGATCCGGGGTGGGCGTTCATCCTCGACGGGGATTACGGGCGACTGGCGACCCATTTCGCCGGCGCGCTGTTCGACCTGAGGCTAGCCTCGCAGAACGTGTGGGTGACAGACGAGCTGACCGCCGTGGCGATGTGGGACTCTCCCGAGAAGGAGCACGCCCGTTCGGGGCACGCCGACAGCATCTGGGCTCGCTACCGCTCGATCGCCGGGGAGGACGCGTTCAAGCGACTGGAGAGCTACAACGACGCCCTTGCGGCCGTCTCGCCAGCCGAGCCGCACTGGTATCTCGGGGTGTTGGCCACGCACCCGCTCCACCAGCGTCAGGGGCACGCGACGGCGGTGCTCGCGCCGGCCCTCCACGAGGCCGACCGACTGGGCATCGCGTGCTACCTGGAGACGTCGA
Source organism: uncultured Solirubrobacteraceae bacterium (assembly GCA_963717415.1). Lineage (GTDB taxonomy): Bacteria > Actinomycetota > Thermoleophilia > Solirubrobacterales > Solirubrobacteraceae > Palsa-744. The sequence goes on from OY970331.1 coordinate 998,866, forward strand.
CCGCGGGCAATCGTCGCTTCTACGAACGCCGGGGCTTCACGCTGATGACCGAGATCACCACGCCGGGAGGGCCGCCGACCTGGTGGCTGCGCAGGGCTCCGCAGGCAATGGGCCGATGAGCGTCGATCGGATGGTTCTCCTCGCCACCGACTGGGCCACGATCGCCGGACTGGCCACCGGCGCCGGGACGCTGGTGCTCGCCATCGCGACGTTCGCGTCGGTCCGCTCGTCGAACCGCGCAGCGCGGATCGCCGAGGCGGCGCTGCAGGAGCAACGCCGACCCGTCCTGGTTCCCTCCCGCCTCGAGGATCCGCTGCAGAAGCTGATGTTCGTGGACGGGCGCTGGCTGAGCGCGGGCGGTGGCCGCGCCGCCGCCGAGCACGCGAACGGCAACGTGTATCTCGCGCTCAGCCTGAGGAACGTGGGCAGCGGAATCGGGGTTTGCCAGGGCTGGGTCGTGAGGGTCGGGCTCGGCTCATCCGTGAGCATGCCCACACATGCGCCGGCGGAGGAGTTTCGCCTTCAGACGCGCGACCTCTACGTGCCGGCCGGCGACATCGGCATGTGGCTGGGAGCCCTCCGCAACCCGGACGATCCCGTGCGGGCAGCCGTCGCGGATGCGATCGATGCGCGCCAGCCGCTTTCGGTCGAGCTGCTCTACACAGACCAGGTCGGCCGGCAGCGGACGATCACTCGCTTCGGCTTTGTCCCGGCGGGCGACTCGTGGCTGGCGAGCGTGACCAGGCACTGGACTCTCGATTGGGATGGACCGCGGCCGGAGAGCGCCGTTCTTGCCGCGGTCGAGGCGGTGCAACGCGACCAGGAGGCCGCCGAGAGGCGTATCGCGGCAGCGAGCGAGTTGGCCGATGGGGCGGACGGGTGGAGGGTCTGGCGGCCCGGGATGGCGGTGGTGATTAGTAGCGGAAGCTCACCCGCCAGCTCGTGAGCGCGGCGGTCGTTTTCACGCGCACGAGCATGAAGTGCCCCGCTTTGATCGCGTAGCCGGCGCCTTTGCCTTCACACGTCGTCTGTCCGCTGTTGACCGTGCACTGGATGCCGGTGGCTGTGCTCGGCCCTGAGGGCGGGGTGAGGTCGAGCACTTCGACTGTCGCCTTGCCGCCCGACTGCGCGGCCCCGGCTTCGGCCCACAGGTTCGAGATCGAGCCGCCGCCGGCGGGGACCGGGCCTTCCACCAAGTTCAGGAATCCGCTGCTGCTCATGCTCGGCTGGCAGCTTCCATACCCATATATGCCGAAGACGCCGACGCAGCCTTCGTTCCTGACCGCCACGATGCTCGCAAAGCGCGCCACCGCGCCGCCGAGGGTGGTCGAGCCGGTCGCGCCGGTCGCGCCCTTTTCGCCGCTGGGCCCGGTCGCCCCGGTGGCTCCAATCGGGCCGGTGGCTCCGGTTACGCCATTGGTGCCGTTGGTGCCGGTTGCTCCCGTGCTCCCGGTCGCTCCCGTGGCGCCGTTTGTGCCTTTGGAGCCGTTTGTGCCGGTGGCTCCCGTCGCTCCGTTGGTGCCAGTGGTGCCAGTGGCGCCGGTCGCGCCGGTCGCGCCATTGGTGCCGCTAGTGCCATTCGTGCCGCTGGTACCGGTGGCACCGGTCGCTCCGCTCGGACCGGTAGCGCCGGTGACTCCGTTGGCTCCAGTGGCACCGTTGGTCCCGGACGCTCCCGTTGCTCCGGTCGCCCCGTTGGTCCCGCTCGTTCCGGTCGCCCCCGTTGCTCCCGTCGCGCCGGTGGCTCCGGTTACCCCGTTCGTCCCGTCGGTACCGTTCGTGCCCGAGGCTCCTGTTGCTCCCGTCTCGCCCGTCGTTCCGGTGGCCCCCGTGGCTCCGTCGGTGCCGTTCGTTCCGGTGGCCCCCGTTGCTCCGGTCGCGCCGGTAGCTCCTGTTACGCCACTCGTCCCGTCGGTGCCGTTCGTTCCGGTGGCCCCCGTTGCACCGGTGGCACCGTTGGTCCCCGATGCTCCCGTTGCACCGGTGGCTCCGGTCGCCCCGTCGGTCCCGTTCGTTCCGGTAGCACCGTTGGTCCCGGACGCTCCCGTTGCTCCGGTCGCCCCGTTGGTCCCGGACGCTCCCGTTGCTCCGGTCGCCCCGTTGGTCCCGCTCGTTCCGGTCGCCCCCGTTGCTCCCGTCGCGCCGGTGGCTCCGGTTACCCCGTTCGTCCCGTCGGTACCGTTCGTGCCCGAGGCTCCTGTTGCTCCCGTCTCGCCCGTCGTTCCGGTGGCCCCCGTGGCTCCGTCGGTGCCGTTCGTTCCGGTGGCCCCCGTTGCTCCGGTCGCGCCGGTAGCTCCGGTTACCCCGTTAGTTCCATTGGTGCCGTTCGTTCCGTTCGTGCCCGTTGCTCCCGTCGGTCCCGTTTCGCCGGTCGGCCCCGTCGGGCCTTCGGGCGTCGCGCAGTTTTCCAGGGTAGCTTCAACTCGCTGCGTTGAGCCCCCAGATTTCGTTCCGTGTATGACCGTGCCAACCAGGTGGGCACCATTCGCGTAGATGCCGCCAATGCTCACCTCTTCCGTTTCTGCGGTGACTTCGCCCCCGAATAGCACCGTACCCTTCTGCGGGGGGGGACCCGGCGGTGGAGTTGCGACAGTCCAGGAGTATTCGTCTCCGGGGATGGCGGGAAAGTCGAGCTCGCCGCACGACAGGAACAGATCCGGTCCGGACGCTCCCGTCACGCCTGCGGCGCCGGTATTCCCGGTGGGGCCAGTTGCGCCGTTGGTCCCTCCGGTTCCGGTCGGACCTGTTGCGCCGGTCGCGCCCGTCGGGCCTTCGGGCTTCGCGCAGTTTTCCAGGGTCGCTACGACGCTCAGTTCCGCAGGCTCTCCGGCTTTTCGACGAGTGAATTCGACCTCGCCAGCCAGCTCTCCACCGTTCGCGTAGATACCACCGATGCTCACCTCCGTCGTTTCTGTTGAGCCTGGTTCCGGTGCGCCTGTACCTTCGAACAGCACGGTGCCGCCCGTCAGTCGATTCACGATTTTCCAGACGTACTCGTCTCCGTAGGTAGCAGGGAAGTCGAACTCGCCGCACGACAGGAACAGGTCCGGTCCGGACGCTCCTGTCACGCCCGCGGCGCCGGTCGCACCGGTTTCGCCGGTCGCACCGGTTGCGGCAGTTCCGGTCGCTCCGGTGGCGCCGGTGTGCCCGGTTGCTCCGGTGGCCCCGTTAGTGCCGCTCGTGCCGCCGGCACCTGTCGCTCCCGTGCTCCCAGTTGCGCCCGTCGAGCCGTTGGTTCCCGTGACCCCGGTCGCGCCGGTGTGCCCCGTGGCTCCCGTGGCGCCGGTGGGCCCGGTTGATCCGGTGACCCCGTTCGCCCCGGTCGGACCGGTTGATCCCGCTGGCACGACCACCACCTGGGCGATCGGTTCCTTCCCGAGTTCGGCGCCCCACTGTTCCCTGCACGTGAACGACTGTTCGAACTGCGCAACCACGTCGTAGGTTCCAGCTCCGCTCGGCGCGGCTCCCAGATCAACTTCGCCTTCGCCTTCTTCTCCGGTGGAAGTGTTCTCGATGCAGCCAGCGGCGGACGCGTGTTCTGCGAACGCCACGGTCACCTGGTCGACGCAGCCATGACAGACGACCCTGCCGTCGTGCCACTTCGCACGGATTTTCACGTCGGCACCGGGGGCGACGAATATCGACGTTCCCCAGACGCCGTTGAGAAAGATCCTGCTCACCGTGGTTTCACCAAACCTGTGCGGATCCGACAAGACCGCGCTCGTGCCCGCCGCACCGGTGACACCCGTCACGCCGGTCGCTCCCGTCGCCCCGGTCGCGCCGGTCGCCCCGGTCACGCCCTGCGCCCCGGTTGGGCCGGTTGCCCCCGCCGGGCCTTCAGTGCCGGTTGGGATGCCCGAAAACACCGAGACGTTGCTGGAGCTGTAGTTGACGGTCGCGAGGTACCCGCCGCTTGGGCTAAACGCGACCGAGACCGGGTCTGCCCCGGCGGCGACGGGTGAGCCCAAGACTGCGGTGAGCGCCCCCGTCGACTGGTTGACCGAGAACACCGAGACGGTGTTGGAGCCCTGGGTGTCCGTCGCGAGGTACCCGCCGCTCGGGCTGAACGCAACCGAGCGCGGGTTTGTCCCGGCGGCGAAGGGTGAGCCGGTGACCTGGGCGAGCGCCCCCGTCGACTGGTTGACCGAGAACACCGAGACGTTGTTGGAGCCTTCGTTGGCGGTGGCCAGGTACCCGCCGCTCGCGCTGAACGCGACCGAGGTCGGGGTTGTCCCGACGGTGAACGGTGAGCCCGTGACTTTGCTGAGCACCCCTGTCGACTGGTTGACCGAGAACACCGACACGCTGTCGGAGCTGGCGTTGGCGGTCGCCAGGTACCCGCCGCTCGGGCTGAACGCGACCGAGAACGGCTGTGTCCCGGCGGTGAACGGTGAGCCCGAGACTGCGCTGAGCGCCCCCGTCGACTGGTTGACCGAGAACACCGAGACGTTGTTGGAGAACCGATTGGCGGTCGCCACGTACCCGCCGCTCGGACTGAATGCGACCGAGAAAGTGCCGCTCCCCCCGGAGGCGACGGGTGAGCTCGTGACCTGGGTGAGCGCCCCCGTCGACTGATTGACCGAGAACACCGAGACGTTGTTGGAGGCGGCGTTGGCGGTCGCGAGGTACTCGCCGCTCGGGCTGAACGCGACCGAGGCCGGTTCTGCCCCGGCGGCGAAGGGTGAGCCCGTGACCTGGGTGAGCGCCCCCGTCGACTGGTTGACCGAGAACACCGAGATGTTGGCGGAGATCTCATTGCCGGTCGCGAGGTACCCGCCGCTCGGGCTGAACGCGACCGAGGTCGGTAGTGTTCCGGTGGTGAAGGGTGAGCCCGCCACCTGACCGATAGCCAGCGCCGAGGGCGCAGCCAGACAGCACGCCGCCATCACGAGGCCCAGCACCGTCGCCAATTGGCCGGCACCCCCACGCAACGAGCCGTTCCGCAATCCCATTGGGACTCCCTCCCCCATGAGGCCCCGAGCGGGGCTCCGAGCCAACCAGCGTCGAAAAGTGGCCCGGACCATACCAGAGCTCGCAAATCCTCGTTAGACGCTCATCGGGGGCTCATCTGGTCCGGTGAGCGGTGTGCCGTGCGGCGGCTGGGAGTGTGCTGCGTTCCCGGGCGATAATCCCTGGTTCGCGCGCTCGCCTGATCGTGTGGTACACGAGCGGCGTGTTGGCGGCCTTTGGGGCGTTCGGCGAGGATTTGTGAGGTCTGGTACGTTCCGTACAAGACAGTCATCGGTGGGCCTTCCTGGATGGAGGTCATCTCGGGCGCGAGAACACCGCGGACACCGGAAGGGGGGGCGAACTGGCAAGGACGGCAGGACACACCGCTGCGGTGGGTGCTGCCCCTGAGCGATGCCCCCAAACCCGGCGGGTCCAGCGCCTGGCCCAGCCGTCTTACGGACGGTCTTTGGACGGTGAGTGCTCGGCAGGACGGCGCGTGGTCAATCTCGCGAGCGGCGCTCGAGTTCGCCCGCACTCTTTTGGAATGGAGGCAGCATGATGAGAAGGTTCAAGGCCCTACGGGGCGCAGGTATTTCAGCATTACTGATGCTGGTGGCGTTGGGGACGCTCGGCTTCAGTGCGAGTGCGTTCGCGGAAACCAAGACGTTGACGCCCGGAGGACCTGAAACGGAATACGTGGTCCCGGCGGGCGTATCGTGGATTGCCGTGGAAGCCGTCGGCCAGTCAGGTAAACCGGGAGAAAAACCTCCATGTTACGAAGGGGGGGGCGGTAATCCTGGCGCCGGGGGTCTGGGCGCGGTAGTCACAGCGACGCTTAAAGTCAAAGCAGGCGAAAAACTGCTCGTCGAGTTCGGTGGTGGTGGGGCCGGAAGCAGGGGGGAATACTGTTATGGCGGGGCTGGCGGCGGCCGGTCCGAACTGCTGAAAGTATCCGCGCCGCTGCCGCTGGTTGTGGCCGGTGGTGGTGGGGGCGGCGGCGGCAGCATGGTCGGCTTTATTGGCGGAGCGGGCGGGAGCGCCACGGCTCCCATGGGCGAAAACGGCTCCGAAGGCACCTCGTCGTGCTGCATGGCTTCCGGGGTAGGGGGCGAAGGCGGCGGCGCCGGTAAACCAGGGAAGGGCGGCGCCCCTGCAGATGATGGCTGCCTAGACGGGGGCGAAGGCCAAGAACGTCAAGGCGGCGAAGGCGGCGGCGAAGGACCCGGACTATGTGAAGGCGCCGGCGGTGGTGGCGGCGGCTACGACGGTGGCGGCGGCGCTGCCAGCGGCCTGCAATCTGGTGGGGGCGGCGGGGCGGGCGGTAGCTACACCATCTCCTGCGCGGTCGAACCCGAAGTCCACGGAAATACGACCGCCGAACCCCAGAAGGTGAAGATCACCACGGTCAGTCCCCCCCTCGTAGGTCCATGTGGACCGACCGGTCCGGAAGGAGCCACCGGAGCGACCGGCCCCACGGGCGCGACCGGCGTCACGGGTCACACCGGCCCGACCGGCCCGACGGGCCATACGGGCGCGACCGGCGCTGCGGGAGCTACAGGAGCCAACGGGGTAACCGGAGCTACCGGTGCCACCGGAGCAACGGGAGCGACAGGCACCAATGGAACCGACGGCACCGACGGCACCGACGGAGCCACTGGGGCGACCGGTGAAACCGGCGAAACCGGAGCGACCGGAGCGACGGGAGCCACAGGCACGAATGGAACCGACGGCACCAACGGGGTAACAGGAGCTACCGGTGCTACGGGTGCAACGGGAGCCACAGGCACCAATGGAACCGACGGCACCAACGGGACGAACGGAGCCACTGGGGCGACCGGTGAAACCGGCGAAACCGGAGCGACCGGAGCGACAGGCACCGACGGCACCAACGGAGCCACGGGGGCGACCGGTGAAACGGGCGAAACCGGAGCAACCGGAGCGACAGGCACCGACGGCACCAACGGAGCCACGGGGGCGACCGGTGAAACGGGTGAAACCGGAGCTACCGGAGCGACGGGAGCCACAGGCACCAATGGAACCGATGGCACCAACGGGGTAACCGGAGCTACCGGTGCTACGGGTGCAACGGGAGTCACAGGCACCAATGGAACCGACGGCACCAACGGGACGAACGGAGCCACTGGGGCGACCGGTGAAACCGGTGAAACCGGAGCTACTGGAGCGACGGGGGCCACAGGCACCAACGGCACCGACGGCACCAACGGGGTAACCGGAGCTACCGGTGCTACGGGTGCAACCGGAGCCACAGGCACCAGTGGAACCGACGGCACCAACGGGACGAACGGAGCCACTGGGGCGACCGGTGAAACCGGAGCTACAGGAGCGACAGGCACCGACGGCACCAACGGAGCCACGGGGGCGACCGGTGAAACCGGCGAAACCGGAGCAACCGGAGCGACAGGCAACGACGGCACCAACGGAGCCACTGGGGCGACCGGTGAAACCGGTGAAACCGGAGCTACCGGAGCGACGGGGGCCACAGGCACCAACGGCACCGACGGCACCAACGGGGTAACCGGAGCTACCGGTGCTACGGGTGCAACCGGAGCCACAGGCACCAACGGCACCGACGGAGCCACCGGTGCAACCGGGACCAACGGTGCCACCGGAGCGACCGGAACTAACGGAACCAACGGGATAACGGGAGCTACCGGTGCGACCGGAGCAACAGGGGCCACCGGAACGAGCGGCACCAATGGGACCAACGGCGCCACCGGGTCGACTGGGGCGACCGGAAGCAGCGGCACCAATGGGGTCAGCGGCGTGACCGGAGCCACGGGGTCGACCGGGTCGACCGGTGCGACCGGAAGCACCGGAACCAATGGGATCGGAACCACCGGCGCCACCGGCCCGACCGGAAGCAATGGAACCAACGGAACGAACGGGGCCAAAGGAACAACCGGAACAACCGGGCCGACCGGAAGCAATGGAACCAACGGATCCACCGGGGCAACCGGGCCGACCGGAGCGGGAGCGACCGGAGCGACCGGCAAAGAAGGAGGCAAAGGCGCAACTGGAGCGACCGGGACCGGCAACACCGGCCCAGCTGGCAGTGCTGCGGTAGCCACGTTCGCGAGCTTCCAGGGCGTGCAGAGCGGCGACTGTCTGACCTACACCGAGGTTGGTCAGGGCGAGGAAGACTGGAACCAGTCGAGATGCCCCGGTCCGACGAGCGGCTTCTCGATGAGCAGCCAGTTGTTGGGTCCGATTCCCTCCAACGGGGCGACGGTGAGCAGCCTGTACGCGACCGTGAACGGGAAGGCGACCGGCACGGACACCGCGAGCGTCGCGGTGATCGACAACACGAGTGGGGTGACATTGCTCTCTTGCACGGTCACCTCAACCAACAAGAGCAGCTGCTTCTCGAAAGCGGGCGAATCGGGTGCTGCGGTACCCGGCGACTACATCGAGGTTAGGGTGATCACCAGCGGGTCAAGCTGCGCCAACAGGCAATGGCGGGTGATGTTCCGCTTCTAGGTTCGACGCGATAGAGAACACTGGATGACGGGGGCCCCAGGGCCCCCGTCGTTCTGGTGGCTTCCGGGTGGCGGGCTTTCAGGCCCCTGCCAGCCCGATCGAGGCTCGACGAAGGGCCGTTTGCGCTAGGCAAACCGGAATGCGGCTTTGCAAAGACCGCCGACTACGCAGTGGAGGCGCCGCGCGCCGCAAGCTGCCCGGCGAGGCGCATGGCCCGAGGCATCCTGCGCGCGAGGGTGACAGCGACGCGGTCTGAGCGTCGCATGTAGCCCGCCGCTCCGTCTAGCTCGACCGTCGGCGCGCGCTCCTCTCCAAGGGCGTACAGGTGCCAACGGCCCGGCACGCCCTTGAGCTCGTGCTCGCCGCGGTCTATGAACTGCATATCTGACCCGACCACGAGCTCTTTGACGGTTGAGGAGACGACGATCTCGCCCGGCCCCGCGAGCGCGGCGACGCGCGCGCCGATGTGGACCGCCAAGCCACCGAGGTCCTCCCCGATCGCCTCGCACTCGCCGGTGTGGATGCCGCTACGAAGCTGGATAGCGAGCTCGCCGACTCCCTCGTTCAGCGCCTCGGCACAGCGCATCGCCATCGCCGGGCCGTCGAACGCCGACAGTGCTCCATCGCCGATGTGCTTCACTACCCGCCCCCCGTGCTCGGAGACGATGCGATCGACGAGCTCATCATGGTGCTCCAGGACCTCGCGCCAGGCGCGGTCGCCCAGCTCGGCCGCGCGCGTCGTGGAGCCCACGATGTCGGTGAAGAGAATGCTCGCCAGCACTCGGTCGGGCTCGGTGTGCTGGACCGCACCCGTAACGAAGCGCTCGATCTCATCGACGAACCCGTCGACGAGCCAGAAGTTATGGTCGATGCCCGCGAATCTCACGAAGCGCGCGCCGGGGATGCCGGCCGCCAGCTGTTCGCCCGCCTCGAGCGGCACGACGCGGTCGCCATCGACGTGCAACACGAGCGTCGGCACGCGAACCGACGCCAGGACATCGCGTATGTCGATCTGATCGACGACCTCGATGAGCGCCCGCACCATGCGCGGACTCGCGGACGCCCGCAAGAACATTTCCCACCCTCGCTTCTGCGACTGGGTCATCGTCACACTCGGGGCGAACATCGCCGTCATCGCCGCGTCGCCCCAGTTCTCGAGTATCTCCGACAGTCGATTACGGATTACCTCCGTATGCTCGAGCGTCTCCGCGGAAAAGGCACCGGGCGTCGCCAGCGGGTGCGTCGCGAACGTGCCGTACAGGATCAGCGAGGTGATCCGCTGCGGGCGCATCGCGGCAAGCAACACCGAGGTGGGCCCACCCTCGGAGATACCGAAGAGCACGGCCCGTTCCGAGCCCGCGGCATTGAGAACCGCCTCGATGTCGGCGACGCGCTCCTCGAGCGTGGGCAGTTGCGGGATCGGATCCGACAGGCCGGTGCCCGGCTTGTCGTAGATCATCACCCGCGCGAACGAGGCAAGGCGGGCAAGAAAGCGCGAGAGCCCGGGTTCAGTCCACTGCAGATCGAGGTGGGAGACGAAGCCAGGCGAGATGAGCAGGTCGACCGGACCGTCACCAAACACCTGGTAGGCGATGGAGATCCCGTCTCGCTCCACGTACTGGGTCTGCGGCGGCTGCACAAGACGAGTCTACGCCGCCGGTTTCTCCGATGAGCGGAGTCCGCGCGAGGCCGTGCAACCGCTCGCGTCGACGAATCTCGAGCACACCGGGTGAAGCTCGTCCGACGCCTGGGGCTCGTCGCCGGGCATCGAACGGGGAGCGAACCGCGTCAGAATGGCCCCATGTCCGTCGTCGAGATCCAGCATATCTCCGCGGCTGACACCTACGACCTCCGAGCGCGGGTACTACGTGATGGAGACTTCGCCGCGGCGCATGTGCGTGACGATGACCTGCCCGGCGCGTGGCATTTGGGAGCCCGCTGCTCGGGCACGCTCGCGGGTGTCGCAAGCTTCTATCCGCGTCCAAGCCCGTTGGCGGCGGACGGTCCCGCCGTGCAGCTCCGCTTCATGGCGGTGGAGCCGCCAATGCACGGCCACGGCATCGGACGCGAGCTCCTTGACCACGCTGTCCGAGAACTCCGGGAGAGGAACATCCGAATACTCTGGGCCAATGGAAGGGACACAGCGCTCGGTTTCTACACTCGCGTGGGATTCACAGTTGTGGGCGACGGGTTCATTCACGAACCAGGGCTCCCGCATCACCTCATCACCCTGGGCCTGAGCTGACCCGTGGCGTGCTCTACCGAGGCCAGGTGATCCTGATAAGCGGCGCCGTCCTGGCCTATGCGAGTGCGCTCCCTTCCACTCAAGACGCGACGCGGTGTAGGATGGGCGTGGCCGCCGCAGCGGTGCCTCAGATCCACGTTCATAGGTTCGGGCCTGCGCGCCCGCGGCTCGGCGCACGAGCCGCCTTCAATCGAGGGAGATGCGATGCGCATGATGATGACGGTGCAGATTCCGACCGAGGCCGGGAACGCCGCGATCAAGGACGGTAGCCTTCCGCAGATCATCGGAAGTGCGCTTGAGGCGTTGAAGGCGGAGGCGGCGTACTTCACGTCGACGGATGGGATGCGCACCGGCCTGATCTTTTTCGAGATGGCGGACTCCAGCGAGATCCCACCGGCGGCGGAGCCGTTCTTCCTTGGGCTCGGCGCCAAGATCACGTTTTCGCCGGTGATGAATGCCGATGAGATGCGGGCGGGGGTCGGCAAGGCCATGCAGGCCGCGTAGCCCCGGCGGGCACTTGGGCGGGTCCCGGGGATTGCAAACTGTCGGAATCGCCGGTGCCCGGGAGGCGACGCCAAGGTCTGTGTAGCTGCGTCCCCGCGCTCGCCCACGGCGCGCCTTGCCCGACCTCGACGCCGCCAGCCCCCTCAGCGACCGTCGCAGCGAGCGTGGCCGAGGTTTTCCTAGCACGGCGGCTGCGAACCTTCAGGGGCGATCAGCGGGCGCGTGTGGCGAGCGAACAGCTGCGTCGCATTCGCACACTTACCCGTCAGTCCAACGAGCTCGAGCGCGAGCTCCATCGACTCGTGCAGGCCCACCGCCCGGCGCTGTTGGCCGAGCAGGGCTGCGGCACGCTGACGGCGGCTACGTTGATCGGCCGCACCGCCGGCGCCGAGCGCTTCCCCACCGACGCGCACTTTGCTCGTCAAGCCGGCGTGGCACCGATTCCGGCCTCCTCGGGACGAGTCGTTCGTCATCGCCTTCACCGCGGCGGAGACCGACAGCTCAACCGTGTCCTCTACATGATCGCGATCACCAAGGCTCGGATCGATCCGCAGACCAAGGCCTACCTGGAACGAAAGCGCGCCGAAGGCAAGACCAAGCGTGAGGCCCTACGCTGCCTGAAGCGTCACCTCGCACGACGCATACATCGCCTTCTCTCAATGCCACCGGTCGACCCCGATCCCATTACCCTCAATGCCGCAATTTCCGGGGGGTGCTTGACATAGGAGCTACTCACGTGGAGATCGCCCAAGCAGTGAGCATGGGCTTCGCCAACGAGGGCGATATTGTGGCCCTCTTCCGCGACGAGGAGAGGGTGGACAGGCTATTCGCGGCAGCGCATCCACTCTTCCACGAGGACTTCGAGACGGTCGTGCGCGGCTGGCCCGACGGGGAGAGGACGTATGCCGGCCTCGTCGCGCAGCGAAGCTTCTGGTCGGACTGGCTCGCGCCATGGGTCGAATATCGACAGGAAGTGTGGAAGTGGATCGACCTCGGCGATCGCGTGCTGTTGCTGTACCACGACTACGGACGCCGTGAGGACAGCCCCCACGAGATCAGGGGCGAGACGGCTGGTATCTGGACGGTCCGCGAAGGCCAGCTCGCCCGCATGGAGTTCTTCCTCACTCCAGCCGAAGCCTTCAAAGCCGCGGGCCTGGAGGACGGCGACTTTCGCTAGTCGGTTCGTTAGCACCTCTTAGCGCGGCTTGCCGTCTTGGGCGCTCCGTCGCACACCTTGCCGCGGAAGTGCTCCTCTCCGCCGGAAGCGAGCGTCCACACCGCAGCCGCGCAGACGACCGCAGCGGACGAAAAGCAGGCACGACTGAGGCGATAGTTGACCGTCATGCCGGAGGAGGGACTCGAACCCCCGACACGCGGATTATGATTCTGAGGCAAGGGGGGGAGGCTATGTTCAAAACGGCTTTGTAGAGCCAAATTACCTCTCGTAGTCTTGGGTATGAAAGGGCTAGTTCGGGACCATTCCGGGACCACTCTGGTGTACGCTTGGATGGTGGCGAGCAAGTCGGTTGCGCCGACGCCGATGACCCTAGCGGACCTCAGGCCAAAGCCGGTCTCGGGTCACCTTCGCCGCGTCAAGCGCAAGACGGATGAGCGCTGGCAGGTCAAATGGCGCGACGCCGCGGGCGTCGAGCACAAACGGATGATCGGCCGGGTATGGAACGGCTCGGGGCGCCCGCGTGCCGGCTATCTCGCAAAGCAGCAGGCGCAGCGCGTGCTCGATGAGATCCTCGCCGAAGCACGTAAGGTCGGGCCAGGCGCGCGACGACGGGTCGGTGACCAGCCGACGTTCGCCGACGCGGCCGCCGAGTGGCTGCGCTACGTCGAGTTCGACCGGAAGCGCCGCGCGAGCACCCTGAGCGACTACCGCCAGGTCGTCGACACAGCGCTCCTTCCCGTGTTCGCCCCCGTTCGGCTCGACGAGCTGACGGGGGAGATGATCGACGCCTACCGCCAGCACCTTGTTCAGGAGCGTCGGCTGTCCGCGCGGACGATCAACAAGTATCTCGTCGCGATGCACGGGATCCTCAAACGCGCCCAACGCCACTGGGGGATCGTGACCAACGCTGCGGTCGGCATCGAGCGCCAGCCGGAACGTCGCTCCGGCGAGTTCCGCGTGCTCTCGCCGACGGAGGTCGAAGCGCTAACTCGCGTCACACGCGAGGGCAGCCACCACGAGCCGCCGAAGCGTGGGCTCACCGCCTCTGAGCTCCAGGCTCGCGCTCTCCAGAACGAGCAGGACGCGGCGCTGTTCGTCTGTGCGGCCTACGCCGGCCTTCGCCTTGGCGAGCTCCGTGCGCTGCGCTGGCGTGACGCGGACTTCGAGCTGCGCATGATCCACGTCCGCCGCGCCTATGCGCAGAGCACCGAAGACGCCCCGAAGTCCGGGCGTGTCCGCGCGGTACCGATGGTCGACCAGGTCGCCAGGGCGCTCGACGGTCTCTCACGGCGCGAGCGTTTCACGGGGCCGGATGAGCTCGTATTCCCATCACCGGACGGCGACCACGTTGACGACTCAGCCGTGCGGCGCCGGTATTACAAAGCGCTAGACGCCGCCGGCATTGCACACCTTCGATTCCACGACTTGCGGCATACCTTCGGCACGTTGGCGGTCCAGGTGTTTCCGCTCTCGGATGTCAAGGCCTACATGGGTCACGCGGACATCGCGACCACGATGATCTACGTCCATCACGTGCCTCAGCACGATGCGGCCGATCGGCTTTCGGCACGACTGTCGACTGCAACTGCTCCGGCTGAGCTCTTAACTGCCTAGCCGAGACGCGAAGCCCATTCGGAGCCTGCACAATCGTCACCTGCACCTGCAGTTGCACACGCGACGTCGGCTGGCTTGGAGTTAGCGCGAGCCAGGGGAGCCCTGCAAGGGCGAACGTTCCGAACGTGGCGAGCAGCGCTAGACGACGCTCCCAAACTCGACTACCGCGACGGCGACGCTGCGGAGCTGGACGTAGCTGTAGGACGATCATCATCTGTTACAGACCAGGAGACGCGCAAAAAAGGGGCCTGGCTCCCGCTGCCTCACGTTGCATAGGTCGGTGACTGATGTAGTTGGCAATAGATCGATGTTGCCTCGCACCGGTCGGGCATACAAGGGGCACTTCGGTGTAAGATGTAAACGTGGCAGACGACGTAGCTCCAAGGTTCACGATGCGCGAGCTACTGGATGCAGCCCAGGCCCAAAACACGCCAGCGACGGCACGTCGGATCACCGACTGGGTGAGTCTCGGTCTCATCGACAAACCGCGCGCTCGGAGCCGCGGTCGCGGTAGGGGCGTCGAGCGAACATGGTCGAAGAATCAGCTCCAGCTACTCATGGTGCTGCTCAAGAAGCGGCGCGAAGTAAGGCACGTTGCTGCCCTTTGCAACGTGCCCGTGATGCTATGGCTCTACTGGGGGGTGGACTACGTCCCCGTTCGCCAGGTGCGGCGAGCGCTGGGCACCTATAACCGGCCGCTTCTGGCGACCTCCGTTCGTGCTGCCCGGCTAAACGCACGGCGGGTCATTGCTCAGCTCGGCGCACCGTCCATGACGCGGCAAGACATGAACGACCTCATCGCGGCGATTGTGGCCGCGACCGGAGGGGCCGGGTTCTGCCGCGACCGGCTACTCGGTCCTACGCGTCGAATCTTTGACCCCGATGAGCGAGGGCGCATCGTTGGGCCTCCAGGTGCAATGCTGAGCGCCGAGTCCTGGGTGAATGTGATTGAAGCGAAGGTGCTGGCCGCCGAGATCATCGCTGAGCTCGATGATGATTTTTTTGAGCAGGCGCGGCTCCAGCACCACGCCATGATGGCGCACTACGTAGAGCGTCTGCCTGGATTCGCTCAAGACCCTGTGGTAGGTGGAGGCTTTGACGCACCGACGTTGGACTGGCTCGCAAATAACGCGTGCGATCAGATCACGACCACGATTGGCTTCCTCGAACTTGCTCGCCGTCGAGGCTTAGCCGACCGCGTTACCGCTAGACCGACAGGCTCAAGCGGTTAGCCGTCGGCAGGGTGGTCTTCGGCCGAGAGCTGCTCGGGGACGCCCAGCTCGAGAGTAGCCGGGTCGAAGTCGACGGCGTAGCGGACCGCCACGACCCGATCACCTGTGTGACCCTGGACGAAGCTGTCAGTCCAGAAGTCAAGTTCAACGTCAGCTCGCTCTGCCCCCAGCCACTCTCCGCCCGCCAAGGAGGTCGTGAACTCGAACTGCAGTGTCGTGATAGCCAACAGCTCCAACGACGCGTGTCTCTCGTCAGTCGTATAGGCGTCTTCAATCGCGACCTCATCTAGCTTGCAGTCCGATAGCGCGATACTCGTGGGAGTGGCGTTGTCCGACGCGACCACCGTGACGTCAGAGGTCAGCGCGAAGTTCCGGAGCTCGGCCTCAAGGGCCGCGAAAAGTGTCCGGGCCCACGCTGGGTCCTCGTCTAGCAGCCTACGGGCTTGCTCGAGATGCAGCGCACTGGTGGGAACGTGCTGGGCGATGAAAGCTGAGATGTTCTCGACGAGCCCTACCCGGTCCGCCGGAAGCCCTGCGTTGACGAGGTCCTCCTGGAGGTGTTCGTGGAGGCCGGCACCCTTAGCAGCCGTTGCGGCGAAGTCTTTATGGTTCGCAGTGATCAGGATCACGTCGTCGTCCATCGCGAGGTCGCAGACGGTCCTCCAGATCAACGCATCCTTGAAGCCACGGCCGCGATCTTGAAAGGGTCGCCGCTCTCGTATCGCTTGGTCGTAGAGCTCCGCGACGTCGACGTCCGGGAGCTGAGGAATGAGAACGGAGTGCTCCTGCAGGCGCGCACGGAGGAGCAGTCTGTACGCCTCTGTTGCCGCATCTAGACTGGGAACCTCGAGCGCTGGTGTCTTGATGCCGAGATGGTCCAGCTGGCCAAGGCCGTCTTCAGCCTTCTTGCGAGCGCTGGCAAGCTGATCTCGAAAGAGGCCCGGCAGCTCCCCGAGAACAACCTCAGGTACCGCGAGACGAAGCACGTCGCGATCGTGCTGGCTCAGTAGCACGCGGAAATTGTGACCGTGCATCTTCGGATCGCCATAAAACGCGTTGGTATCTGGCACTACGATCATCGGCCGACGCACGATAGTGCGCAAGCGCCCGTTCAAGCCCGATGCCGTCGATACGGCCGCAACTCGAAAACTGCCTCGGTCATGTCGAAGTCCTCGTTCGGCCGGGGCTGAACCGCTCCGGGAAAGTTGGAGGCGGTTTTTATTGAGTGGTCTGTCTCGCTCTCGTCTGCTCGTATTCGACGGGCGTTTGCCGGTCGCAGCTGCCGTGTAGTCGTTGGTGGTTGTACCAGTCGACCCATTGCAGGGTGGCGAACTCGACTTGCTCCATCGTTTTCCATGGTCCTTGCTGGTTGATCAGCTCGGTCTTGTAGAGCCCGATCGTTGACTCGGCGACGGCGTTGTCATACCCATCGCCGATCGATCCGATCGAGGCGTCAGCGCCCGCATCGACGAGGCGCTGCGTGAAGGCGAAACTCGTGTATTGACTTCCGGCGTCGGAGTGTGCAATCAGGCCCTGCTGGACGGGCTGTCCGTGGTGGTCGCGGGCCCAGAGCGCCATCTCCAGCGTGTCGAGCACGAGCGGTGTTTTCATCGTCGTGTCGGCCTTCCAGCCGACGATGCGGCGGGAGAACACGTCGATCGTGAACGCGACATACACCGTGCCGGACCAGGTGGCGACATACGTGAAATCGGATACCCACAGCCGGTTCGGGGCGGCCGCGTTGAAGTCACGGTCCACGAGGTCAGGAGCCCGGGTTGATTGCCCGTCCGGGATCGTGGTGCGGCGCTTCTTGCCGCGGATGGCGCCTTTCAGGCCCTCACGCGCCATCAAGCGTTCCACCGTGCAGCGGGCGACCTTGACGTCTTCGCGTGCGAGTTGCCACCAAACCTTGCGCACGCCATAGACACCGAGGTTCTTCTCGTGCACCTCACGGATCTTCGCGACCAGCTCCTCGTCACGAACAGCGCGCTCTGAGGGGGCCGCCTGCCGGGCCTTCGCCGCGTAATACGTCGACGGGGCGATCCCCAGCTCCCTGCAGATCGGCTCGACCCCAAACTCCCCTCGATGTGCGTCCACGGCCCTGCTCATCTCCTTGGCTGCGGGTCGAGCTCCCGCGCGAAGAAAGCCGACGCGGCCTTCAAGATCTCGTTCGCTCGGCGCAGCTCCTTGTTCTCACGCTCGAGCTCCTTGATCCGCTGCGCTTCCTCGCTACTGACCCCAGGACGCCGGCCACCATCAACTACGACCTGGCGCACCCACTTGCGCAGAGTCTCCGCCGTCATCCCGCACTTCTGGGCGATCGAAGTGATCGCCGCCCATTCCGTCTGATACTCCCCACGGTGCTCCAACACCAGCCGCACCGCGCGCTCCCTGACCTCAGCCGGATACCTCTTGCCCTTGGTTGTCATCGCCCAATCCTCTCAAGCGATCAGGCCTCCAAGATTCGCGGAGCGGTTCATATTGACGCACCGATCGTCGACGATCGGGTGCTAGACCGGACGATCCTCTCGGAGCTCTTCAGCAACGATCACGACCCACTCTGGTGTCGCACCGAACTCGAGCACGAGATCCCGCACGTTGACCTCCTGGACCTACGTGATGCGCTCGACCGTCTTAAGGAGGCTGGTGCCGTTTGCGTCTCAGGCGAGTTGGTATGCGCGTCTCGATGCCTGCTCCACCTTCACACGCTTAAGGTGCTCACGATCTAGGCTCCGCCACTCCCGTAAGACGACTGAGCGGCCTTGATTGCCTCCCGTGGAACCTTGCTGGGCGCTCCCCGCCGACGGCAGCATCGAGGGGCGGGGACGTTGGCGGTGCCGCGAGCGCTGCCACCCCTCAGTGCCCGATCAGGGCTCGGGCGCCGGGAACGGTTGCGCTGGAAGCAGATCGGCCCGAGCCCCTACACCGCTCGACGGTGTGCGAACATACGTTCGTATGATGGGACTCGGGCCGTACCGCCCCTCAAGGATGTTGAACGTGCCTTGGAGCGAGGCGACCTCGAGATGGCAGTGGCTGCCGCGAAGGACTGCGCACGCGAGCACGGCCGGCCGATCCACATCGAGCTCTCGCTCCGATTTCTCCCGCTCGTCGCCATCCAGCAGCACGAGCCATACGACCGCCTGGCCTGCCGGTGGCTAGCGCGTTGGCTCGATGAGGCGGAGCGGCGCAACGATCGAGCAGGCCGCCGAGGTTGCGGGAGCACTTGCGGAATTGCCTAGCGAGCCGCAGTCGTTCGACGCGATCCTGCGAATGCTTCGCTAAGAGACGAGCCGACTCAGATCGGGTGCGGACCTGGCACGACTCAATGAAACGACTAACGATGTGTCCCCGCCACGGCTCGTCGCGACCGTGAAGTGGGGAAGACTTTGGGGATCCCATTGCCCAGTGTCTGGGGGCGTCAACGTTGCACACCGCATCGGGCTTGAGGTCTTCCGTCCGCCGCCGATACTATAAAGAACCCATGACAGTCGGAGAGACAGCTGCCGGAACGCCCATCGTTGACCTCACGAGCGAGGAGTACGACGCGTACCTTCAGCGTGAGGTTGGCCGCGCCGTCGGCATGACGGTCGCTGATTTTGTTCGGGCCTACACGGCTGGCGAGTTGGACGATACGGACCCGGCGGTCAGCGATCTCGTAGGTTTGCTCCGTGTCGGACAGAACGGGCATCGAGCTGCCGCGTAAAGCAGCGCAGGCCTTCGCCGATCATCTCAACGGCGTTCTCAATCGGACTATCAGTGACTCGCGACTTTCGCTGATCCCAGACCCGCGCGATGCGAACGCTTTCGAGCTGACGCGGCTCGTCGATGGCGCAAGCGCGCCGCTCGAGCTGCACGGGACGTCCGCCCGCCTCTTCGTTCGTCAGATCATCGTGGTCGCCGAGGGACACTGCAAGACCGAGTCCTACGCCTACCGTTTCCAGGTGGACGAGTCGATCGCCTCATGGCTGATTCGCTGGGAGTACCTCCGCGAGGCTCCGCGCGTCGACTACTCGTATCCGCGTGCCCACATCCACGTGAATGCCACGTTCCCGGATGGAATGTCGGCGGGTGGGCTTCATATACCGAGCCGCCGCGTGCCGCTCGAGCTCGTCGCGCGCCACCTCATCGCTGAGTGGGGCGTTCAGCCCAAGCACGACGACTGGCAGACCGTGCTCGAGGAGTCCGTGCAGGGCTTCGACGAGCGCCGAACTGTCGATTGAGTGGCCTCTTGAGAGGGCTCGACGGCCAGCGGGAGGCTGCGGCCCGCGGACGCGCTTCGCCTGCCCCACCGTGGAATCGACTGCGGAATCGGCCGCGGAATCCAGTGCGGAAACGGATTCCGGTCCCGGGCCCCGTCCCACCTGCCCCTACGGGCTGATTTGCCCCTCGACCTCACGCCCCCAACGTCGGGTGTGTGAGGTCAAGAAACAAACCAGGGATGGGACGGGGTATGGGAAGGAGAGATGAGAGTTGAGAAGAAGAGAAAGATCAGGCAAGAGGAAGAGGGGAGGGGCAGGAAGAAGAAAGCAATAGGAAGAGAGCGAGGAGGCGTAGGAGGGCGCGATACGAGGACACGAGTCTGCCGCCCGGACGACGTGGTCGCCGGGCTGCAGAGCTCGGCGCTGTCAGTCGAACGACAAGGGCCGCAGTCGGTGAGCCAGCACAGTCACCAGGCTAGGCCGAAGAGTCCCGGAGCTGGCCATCGTGCCGGCCTCTCGACGTCCAGCATCGCGCGTGGCACGCCGACCAGTGCAGCCACGCGATCGAGCTCCTGGCTCGCCTCTTCCTCGCTACCGGCGACGACTTTCAACCCCAGGCGCTCACCTTGCGACCCGATTACCTCAAGCCATCTGTGCGCCGGTGTGCCGCCACCGATGGACACTCCGCTAGAGACAACATCCACGCTGACCCCCGAGGCTGCGATTGCTGCTTGGGCTCGAGGCGTGAACTCGTCCTTGGTCGTATCGGTCCCAAAGTGGCCGAACGCAGTCAGGACTAACCGGTCCTCCGAGCCGCGCGCGTTGGGTTCGGGTCGCACGCGCATCCCCCGAGCGCGCAGAGCCGCCGCTACACGTTCGGCATCCGCAGGATCTACGCGAAAGGTAACGTTCCGCGTCCCGCGCGGACTCCACTGACTTAGCTCGCTAAGCGTCAGTACCTTGGCCCACGCGCCGCGCTCAGTTTCCAGTCTGGCCTGCGCCGCAGCGCTATAGCCGGACGCAGCTACGAGCAGTCCGAGGTCCGCGCCAACATCCTCCAAGAAGCCGACAAACCTGTCGATGTCGCCCACGGCGATCGGCCGTTTCCACAACTTGCAATCGACCGCAAGCGTGACGTCGTCGCGTCCGAACACGCGGCCACGGACTAGGACATCGACCTGGCGTTTACCGGTGCGCCCACGACAGGGGACGCGTACATTGCGTTCTACCGTCACACCATCGCCGAGGAGGAAGCTAAGAACGTCGGCGACACCGTTCTCGTACTCGCGGAAATCGTTGTCGGCGGCCATTCAATCACCGTGTCGCCGCGGCGTCGCCCTGCAAGCGCATCGCGACGCCGACGGCCTTTCTGATGGCCGCGGGGACCCGACCAGTCTCCACCGGGCGCGCCACATGAACGGCTCCGTACGCGCGCGAGCCACTATCCGTCGGCAGCGTCCGGCGACGCCTCGGTAGGCTCGGTGAAGTAGCGTTTGAACAGGTCGGCAGCGAAGGCACTGCGGACCCCGACCTCAGGAGTCTCGCTACTGAAGACCGGTGGATCAGCAACTTCACGGATCACGCTCATCGTGCCCGGCCGAAGAGGGTCGTGGGCAAGCGTCATTTCGTAGAAGGCATTATTAATCTGGCCCACTCTGACCTCCCGCCGCACTGGAAGATTGGGCAACGCCGCACGCATAGCCTCTGTGGCATTCCTCAGGTGCTCCTCATTCCAGGGGCCAAAGTTGGACCAGATTGCACGGAAAAGCAGCTCAATCTGACGGTCAAGCATCGCATCGGCGCCCATCCCGAATTCCGCGTCTCGACGGATCCACGCCTCGACATCCATGTGCTGTCTGACCTGCTCGGCAGCCCTAAGGGCATCGTCAGTATCAGCGAGCACGAGGCGGGCAATGAACGCCGGCAGGACACGCTCGAAGTGATGGGCCGCGGCTGCAACCCGATCGTCAGCGAAACCCGTGGCGGCATCCCTCGCCGCCGCCTCGGCGACAGTGCGCGCCCGGTTCCCGCACGCCTCATCATCCACCAACCGAAGCGCCACCGCCAGCCTCAGGACGCGCAGCGCGAACGTCATCCTAATGGTCTCACCGATCCGCGCGGCCTCCGTGAACTCGTCGAAGGCCGCCGAGCGATCGTCGGCGGGCATCTCCCGGATCATCTGAGCACAGGTCTCGATCTCAGCGACGATCGGGACCGCGGGAGAAATACAGCCATAGGCGATGCCGAGCACGCCGATCTCGCGCGCTGACTGCTCGCGCTTCGCCATCCCATCCTTGAAGGCCTCCAGAAACAGGTCGTTGCGATTGCGGCGCACGGCCGGCCGAGCGTCGTTCTCAACGATCTCCTCGACATCGCGAAGCGTCTGATCGAGCGCACCCTCGTCAAGCTGCGCCATCAACGCGGTCCGAAGATGCCGGAGTTGCCGCCGACGCAGGAAGTCCGCTACCCGCCGGGCACCCAGAGCCTCGTCGAGGCGTATGAACTCGTTCGGCAGGTCGGCCTGTGCGATATCGATGTCCGGCTCCTCGTTCCACTCCGGCTTCGTGATGTCGTAGACGCAGAAGCGTTCGCCATTCGCCATGACAATGAACGGTACGTCGATCTCAGGATGCGTCGCGTACGACCATGCCTGACCGAGATGTTGAGGCGAGAAGAGGTCCTCGGCGGGCTTCTTAGCCTCGATGATCCACATTCCAACGCCGTAGACCGTCGGCCGGTAATCAACCTCGTAACGATGGGAGCCGATAGCCCTCACCGGATTTGCAAGGTCGACCTTAAATGGAATATCGACCCGATGCTGCAGGTCCCCGTAGCCGAGCAGCGTCAGCAGCGGGTAGATCCACTGCTCGCGGATGCTCTGCTCGTCATGGCGCTCGAAGTCGAGGGATGCGAGATGCGCGAGCAACTGCTGCGGCGTGCTGAACATGGTCGTAGGCTAGGGCAAGTTGAGATGGCTGCTTTTCAGGAAGACCACGTATCTGAGCCACTGATCGGCTAAGCCCGCTGGATACCACGCGCTCGGCGCCGGGATGCCTCGGGCCACGAGAGGTGCCGCTCTAAAGGTCTGCGCATCCAGCGTCGATGCGCAGGCATGGCCGCGCTACTTGTTGTTGCGCTCGTGGCGACGCTCCTCATAATCGTGTGGCTCGTTGCGAGCAGAGCTTCCTACCAGGCGCACCACAAATACACCGACGCCGACCTGAAGAGCGCGCGAGACGACTCAGTCTTGCGTAGCCGGTCGGTCGTCAGCGGTAAGGTCCAGGAGCATCTCGCGCCGCTGTTCCCCGAATTCATCTCGCAGTTCAACCCTCGCGATGCAATCTTCCTCGGGACGCCGCTTGACTTCGTCGTGTTCGATGGGCTCAACGACGGCGACGATACGGAGGTCCGGCGTGTCGTCTTCGTGGAGGTCAAGACCGGGAAGGCGAGTGTGAACAGGCGGGAGCGGCGCGTCCGCGATGCGATCCAAGCGGGCCGTGTCGAGTACCAGCTCTTGCGCCTACCGAAGCAGATTGGGGAGATCGCTTTGGCTGACGACGGCGTTCCGGCTCTGCCTCCACTGAGCAGCCAACACGGCTAGGCCACGGGGCCGCCTGCTAGATACCACGCGCTCGACGCCGAGATGCCGTCTCGGGCACGAGAGCTGCCGCTCTAAAGGGTCTGCGCATAGCGCGTTCGCTCGAAACGCCCTTCCTGCGCTTCGTGAGAGCTGCGAGCGTCTCCGGAGGCGCCCACCTCACTACTGCTCAGCACTAGGAACACTCGTCGTAGCTGCCCCTGACCGCGCCCCTGCTCGCAACTGAGCGCAGTAGCCCCTGTTGTCGCGGTCCCTTGACGCTGCCGCCGCAGAGCGGGGGATCGGGAATTGCCTTGCTCCGCAGGCCCCCAGCCCGGCTTAGGGATGTCGCCGCTGCGGGTCGTTCGCGGCCCAGGCGCTCCCGCCGCAAATTGGGAGGGGGGCAACTCGCCCTCGATCGACATCCATTGAACAGCTGTCGTCGATCGCCGCAAGGAGGCGTCATGCAGACCAAGAAGGACGCAGAAATCGTGGGCTGGATCGGCCGTATCGGAGCAGCCGGCGCCGAGCATGTGATGGGCCGCTTCACGATGGGGCAAAGCTGGGCCTATGCGCGCTTGAGCCGCCTCGTCTCGGATGGCCTTTTGGAGCAGAAGACGCTCCTGTACCGAAAGCCAGGGCTCTATATCGCAACCGCACACGGGCTTGGATCAGCCGGTCTCGAGCAGCTCGGGCTCTATCGAGTCAGCTCCGGCGGGTTCGAGCACGCGCAGGAGGTCGCCACGGTGGCCGTTGCCCTGCATCGGGGCTTTCGGGGCTGGGAGCTACTCAGCGAGCGCGAGCTGCGCGTGGAGGAGGGCGACCGTGCTGAGCTCATGGCATCCGCGAAACTCGGTGAGCTGCCCGGCGGGCGTTCCGCGCTCCATCGGCCAGACCTGGCGGTGATCTCCCCCGACGGGAGAGTCCTCGCCGTCGAGATCGAGCTGTCGATCAAGGCACCGCGTCGGCTCGCGGCCATCTGCCGTGGGTGGGCTCGCGCACGCCACGTGAGCCATGTCTATTACCTGGCGGAAGCTGCGCCGGCACGCGCGGTGAGCCGCGCGATCGCAGAGACACGAGCGGGGGACCGGATCACGGTCCTTCCGCTCGCCGACACCACTTCGATGATCGAAGCCGAGCGCGAGGAGGCCAGCGATGCCCGTGTTCTTTGAGCACGCCCTTTGGGACGCCGCCATCGTGACCGGTCTCATCGTCGCATGCGGGACGGCAACAGCCCACATCCTCCGAAAGCGGCACCTTCGCTGGACCTGGGCGCTGCCCGGCGTCCCTATTGGTTTACTGCTCTTGAGCGGAAACCCGCTGATCGCGCTGCCCTTGTGGGGCGCGTCCCTGTACGCGTGCGCGCTCGGGCTGCGCTGGCATCGCGAAGACCTCGAGCACGGTGCCGACCACGCCGAGATCGCCCACGCACGCCTGGGAATCGTCGGCATGATCCGACGCCGCCAGAGCGAGGTTGCGATCAAGCGCGACGGCTGGATCAGCGACGGCCAGCTCGTCGTTGGACGTGACGAGCGAGGCCTGCCGGCATCGATTCCGGTTGGCTACGGCTCGGGCTCGCACACGCTCGTCGTGGGCGCGACGGGATCGGGTAAGACGATCAGCGAGGCGTGGATTGCGTGCCGGCTGATCGACGGCCTCCACGGGGCGATCGTGATCGACCCAAAGGGCGACGCGATGCTCCGCGAAGAGCTGAGGGCCTCGGCGGAACGTCGAGGAGTCCGGTTCCGTGAGTGGACGCCCGAGGGTCCGCTCGCATACAACCCCTACGCACACGGCACCGAGACCGAGATCGCCGACAAGGCGCTCTCGGGTGAGGAGTTCACCGAGCCTCACTATCTTCGCCAGGCCCAGCGCTACCTCGGATACGCGATCAGGGTCATGCACGCCTCAGACGTGCCGGTTACGCCCATATTGCTGTTGAGGCATCTGGATCCACGCGAGCTCGAGGTACGCGCGCGCGGTCTCCCCGAGGATGAGGCGGGGGAGGCCCTGGCCTATCTGGACTCTCTGACCGAGCGCCAGCGGAGGGACCTCTCAGGGGTGCGCGATCGCCTGTCGATCCTCGCGGAGTCGGACGTCCGGCAATGGCTCGATCCGAGCGGTTCCGAGAATGCGCTCAATCTCGAACTCGCGGTACGCAAGCGAGAGGTCGTCTACTTCCGCCTCGACTCAGACCGCCGGCCACTGGTCGCCGGCATGCTGGCCGCGGCGATCGTGAGCGACCTGATCACCCTCGTCGCGCAGCTGCAGGCGAAACCTGTTCCGACTGTGGTGGTGATCGACGAGTTCTCGGCTGTCGCAGCCGAGCAGGTTGCAAGGCTCTTCGGCCGAGCCCGCTCGGCTGGGATCAGCCTGATCCTCGGCACCCAGGAGCTCGCGGACCTGAAGAGCGTCGGCGACGGAGCGCTTCGCGAGCAGACGCTCGGAAACGTCTCGACGGTCATCGCTCACCGTCAGAACGTGCCGGAGTCAGCCGAGCTGATCGCGGCGATGGCCGGCACCAAGGCCGTCTGGATCACCACCCAGCAGACCGAGCAGGGACTCATCGCCGGCGGGCCGAGCGGCAGGGGCACCCGCAGGCGCGGTTACGAGTTCGAGATCCATCCCGGTCACCTCAAGCAGCTCTCCACCGGACAGGCGGTCGTGATCACACCCGGGTCCGGCCAGCCCACGATTGCGCAGATCTGTCACCCGCAGGAGGCGCGGCCATGACCCCCAACACCAACCAGAATCAGTCCAGGTCGGTCCTTCGGTCGCTGGACGGACCGCTGCTGCGGCCCGACCAGGCAGCCGTGCTGCTCGCCGTGAAGACGAGCTGGGTCTACGACGCTGTCCGCACGGGAAGTTTGCCCTGCATACGCGTCGGGCGCCACATCCGGTTCACCCGCGCGATGCTCGAAGAGTGGCTGCAGAGCAGATAGCCGACACTCGGACACGCGGGGGGTGCGAACCTTGCGAGTTCAGTTGGGCCCCGGTTTCCGCTCGCGCAGGCTTGCGAGGAAGTCGAGGTCCTCCCTGCGGTAGCCGAGCAGCTCAGACACACCCCCAAGAGCAATCGCAGACGCGGAGACCTCGACGCGTTTCTGGTCATAGCCCGGCATACCCTCCAAGGCACTCTCAGGGACATCGAGTAACTCTTCCCGCACCCTGTTCGCTTCAGTATCTACAAGAGTGACATGGCACTCGTCCTGGCCGCTCGCACTTGGTATCTCGGCCCAAAGCAATGTGCTCCGCGCGCCGGGCACCCAATGGGAATTAGGGGGTTCAATAGGGAGCACCACGTACTTCGCTACCGCCGGGACCTTCCAATCACGGCGTCCCAAAAGAGGGAGGGAGGCAGCTATTGTCCGGGCGTCGGTCATTTCGCGGAAGAACGCCTCGCGGATGAGCTCCGCAAGGGGCTCGTTAAAGCTGACTGGCATCGGGAGCTGAGCATTGTTAAATGCGATGGCCGTGGCTCTTCGCCTACCGATCTCGGATAGGACCGGGTCGAAGGTTGTCGGCGCGCGCCCGGTTGCGAAGACGTGCCGCCGCACCCGCGTGATGTTCTCGCCAGGCTTCAACTGCAGGGCGCTCGCAAGATGGAACAGCCGATACGGCCCTTGACCTAGGGTCGCGTCAGGGAGGAGGTCGTGTGCTTCTGCCATCTCCCGCCCCCCGTGTACCTCCACCTCCAGCTCGAAGCCCTCACCAGCAAACCAGTGGAGGCTTAGTGGGCGATCAAGCTCCATTGCCCCGCGTAACGTCGCACCGGACATGTCACGCAGCACCCTTGCGGTCATCACGCGTAGCTCTGCAACCTCGGCATAGTCCAACGGCACGTCCACCGGCTTCTTGATGTCCTGCAACATCGTCGGGAGCGGCTGACCGATAACCCTTTCGGCGGCCCGTACGAAGCGGTTGATAGGAACTGCAGTCATGGGGTGGGCGATCACCGTTGAGACAGTGACCCGATCATCGAGGAACTCGACGTCCAGGCCATCCAGTGCGTCAATGGCGTCGTCACGTCGGTGCGCCGACGCGAATGAGAACGTCCCGTAGAGAGGTCTTCCGGCGAATGCGGCCCGCGTAATAAGCGCCGGTGGGGCATCCTCGATGCGTGTCGATCTGCCGGGCGCCGCAGACTGGACATTTTGTCCGAGGGCCATATAAGACAAGCTGGCGAGCGACGGAAGCCCGACGCCCCTTTGGCCTTGCAAAAAGGGCTTGATGCGCGGAAGGATCACGCTTTCGAACGCCGCCGAACCGATCGCTGGAATCGGCATGCGACCGAACGTCCGACCGACGCGACCCATCGCTACAGCTAAGGACAGGGGAGTGATCCTCAATACGGCAGCTGCGGCATTCTGGTTGCTCACGACAACCGCGATGCCAGCCTCTCCGAGCGCTTCGAGGTGCTCGAGCTCTCGGTCGTCAGTTGGATAATTGCTCCGGGCGTAGTTGAGGAGGGCCTGTCCGTCGACTGCTCGGCTCTGAGGCTCCGTCAGCTCGATCAGCGCTGCGAGGACTGCCAAGGCACCGTTCGGAAGGTTGAGCACTTGAGCCAGGTGCTCGTCGTCGTCGGCTAGATGTGGTGCTTGACTGGCAAGCTCGGCAAGCTCAACCAACCACACCTCGTCTCCTCCTGCCTGGACGTAGTCCCACACGGCCGCCGCGGCGTCCGTCACGGCTGGCTCCATGACGGTCCGCGAAGTATGGGTAAGCAGCGACTCGCGGCGGCGCTCATGAATCCATTGATCTGGGCCGTGAGCCGTCAGCAGGCCGGCGGCCGCGAGCTCAGCAGTCGCAGAGTTTAGGACCTCGGCGTCGCCATCGGTGAACCGAAGCAGATATTGCTGGGGGAGCGGATCACTTAGCGCTGCGAATCTCAATGCAACTGCGCTCGCGCTCGGCGAGAGTGTCGCCACCCTCTGTGTTGTGTCGAGCGCCAGCGCCTCGGCGGAGTCGAGGTCACCCGATTCACCGCGCCCCAATAGTCCGACATACGCTTGCACGTCAAGCGCGGTCCCGTCGGTGCGCCGCAAGATCTCGTCGGCGTCGCCGTGAGCCAACCCGCGATGATCCAAGAGTTCGACGATCGCTGGCGCGTGGAGCGGAGGTATCTCCACAACGGAGGCCTCGGTCTGCACCAAAAACTGGCCAACACCATTGTCGTCGCGGACGCCTGCCCAGACCTGAACCCCGCCGGGCAGCACCTCGGCGAGGTCCGCGAGCAGTCGGGCGCCCGCCTCATCGAGGCGCTCGCAGCGATCCAATGCGACGACCGCACGACGGTCCGCACTGAGGCTCGCAACCTCTGACGCGAACCCCACGATTATGTCGCGAGCGGTCTCGGGTCGAGCGCGATCCAGGCGTGACGCGAGTGAGGACGCCGACTCTTCCTGAAGGGCTTTGAAGGCGTCGGCAACCGCGTTGCCTGCCTCCGGCCCCAGTCGCCCTCGGATGAGACTGACGATTTCGCGCCCCGCCGCGACTGCAAGCTCGCGCCCCTTTGTCTCCGCGAGCCGCTCCATCGCGCCTGACAGTCGTTCGCCAACGCGCGTCGCGACGTCTTGATCGCGCACGATTTGAGACACGATGTCCGCGAGACCATCGAGAATGATTTGGAGCAGGGCATCGGACCACATGACCTCACGGGGACCTGAGACCGACCCTTCTGCCCTCGCTACATCGACAGCTTCGCGCAACACGGTGCTCTTCCCGGCCCCCGAGGTTCCCGCCACGAGGACCACTGGCGACCGATCCGCGACCACCGCCTCAACGAGAGCGGGCCGTGGAACGAGGTCTTGTGATGCACTCATGTCGTCACTAGCTATCCGGCGGACGCGGAACGCCTCAGCTCGACGCTAGGCTGTGGGTTCAACGGCCCAAGCCCGAACACTTCGGGACCATTTCGGGACCATTCCAATGCGTACGACTCTATCCAAACATCCAAGAGCCGCTGATTTACAGGCCTTTTGTAGTGCCGGAGGAGGGACTCGAACCCCCGACACGCGGATTATGATTCCGCTGCTCTAACCAGCTGAGCTACTCCGGCGGGGTGGCGCAGTTTAGCTTCGTGGACATCACGCCACCAATCCTGCTGGCCGCGCCAAACGTCTCCGAGGGACGAGATGAGCGGACGGTCGATGCGATCGCCCTCGCCCTCTCCGGCGATGGCGTGCGCCTGCTGGATGTGCACTCCGACCCCGATCACCATCGCTCGGTGTTCACGCTCAGTGGGCGACCCGGCCGGCTTGCCGACGCCCTCTTCGAGTGCGCGACCGTGGCGGTGGAGCGGATCGACGTGATGAGTCGGTCCCCGCACGATCGCGAGCAGACCGGCGAGCATCCCCATGTCGGGGCGCTCGACCTGGCGCCCGTCGTCTACCTGGACGCGCCGGCGCGCGGCGCGGCGTGCGCCGAGGCCCTGGTGGTGGCCGACCGGATCGGCGCCGAGCTCCGGGTGCCGGTGTTCCTCTACGGCGAGCTCACTGCCTCTGAGGACGGGCCCGCTCGCACGCGGGCCGAGCTCAGGCGCGGCGGGGTCACGAGGCTTGCGGATCGGATGAGCGGGACGGGAGGGAGTGAGCTTCGTCCCGACTTCGGCCCGGCGCGGATGCACCCCACGGCCGGGGCGACGCTGGTTGGCGCGAGGGAGCCGCTGGTGGCGTTCAACCTCGAGCTGGCTCCGCCAGCGACCGTCGCCGACGCGCGCCGAGTCGCCGCCACGATCCGCGAGGGTGGCGCGGACGGGCTGCCTGGAGTGCGCGCGATCGGGATCGCCCTGAGGGGCGCTGTTGGGCAGGTTTCGATGAACATCGAGCGCCCGCTGGACGTTCCGCTGGCCGACGTGGTCGAGGCGGTGAGGGCGCATGCCGCTGTGAGCGCCGCCGAGGTCGTGGGGCTGGCGCCCCGCGTCGCCTTCGAGGGCTTCCCGCAGGACGTGCCGCTGCCCGGCTTTGACCCCGCTCGCCAGCTGATCGAGAACGCACTAGGCTTCTAGCATGGCTCAGACCAGGCGAAAGCGCCAGACCAAGCATCGCGGAAACGCGGCCGGTGTGGTCGAGTCGCGCGGCAGGACCGGCCGCAAGCCCACGGCGGCGGAGAAGAGCGGCAAGCCCGGTGACATCGCAAAGGAGAAGGAGAAGCGACTCGACCGGCGCGATCGCGCTCCGACGTGGAGCGGTGCCTTCTGGCGCGGGCTGGTGGCCGCGATGGTGCTCGTCCTGCTGTCGGGGCTGCTCCTGCATGCCGCGCCCGGGGCGCTTGTCCTGTACTTCGCGCTCGCGCTGCTGGCCTACACGCCGATGAGCTTCTACACCGACCGTTGGATGTACAGGCGGCGCATGCGGGTCAAGGCCAAAGAGGCGAGCGGAAGAGCGGCCCGCTGATGCGGGCCGGCCCCGTTGGGGGGAAGGCGCCAGCGCGATGAACGGCCTGGATGTGCGCGCGTTCACCGTCGGCCCGGTCCAGGAGAACGCCTACATCGTGCGCTCCGATGGCGAGGCCGACCGCGCCGTGCTGATCGATCCCGGCGAGGAGGCCGAGCGCCTGCTCGATGCGGCGCAGGCGCTGGGAGCACGGATCGAGGCGATCCTCATCACCCACTGTCACTTCGACCACATCGGTGCGGTGGCGCCGGTCGCGCACGGGAGCGGTGCGCCGGTCTACTGCCCGGTGATCGAGCGGCAAGCGCTGGCGGACGTGATGCGGTGGGTGCCCCCCGGCTTCGGGCCCTTCGAGAGCTACGAGGCCGACCACACACTCGCCGGCGGTGAGCGGTTGCAGCTGGCGGGGCTGGACATCGAGGTCCTGTTCACGCCGGGGCACAGCCCGGGACACCTGACCTACGCAATCGCCCCGGAAGGGGCTGGGGGGTCGGGCGCCGCGGGTCGGGGCAGGCAGGCGGGGACGACGGCGGATGCCGACGGGCGTGAGCCCGCCCTGCTGTCGGGAGACGTGCTCTTCCAGGGCTCGGTCGGCCGCGTCGATCTTCCCGGTGGCGACTGGCCGACGCTCGAGCGTTCGATCGGCGGGCTTCTCGAGGCCTTCCCCCCGGAGACGATCGTCTATCCGGGTCACATGGGCGTGACGTCGCTGGGGCGCGAGCGCGAGACGAACCCGTTTCTCAGCGAGCTGCGTGTGCGCGTACCTCGCACGGCGGCGCCGGGCGCGGCGCCGGCCTGAAGGTTGAGCGACCCCAAGATCAAAGCGCCGCGCGGGACGTTCGACGTGCTCGGCGACGACGCGAGCGCCCGCACCGCGCTTCACGACAGCGCTCGCTCGATTTTGGAGGGCGCCGGCTACGAACGGATCGAGACGCCCACGTTCGAGGCGACGGAGCTGTTCGCCCGCGGGGTCGGCGAGTCCACGGACATCGTGCGCAAGGAGATGTTCACCTTCGACGATGGCTCCGGGCGGTCGCTGACGTTGCGCCCAGAGGGGACCGCCCCGGTGTGCAGGGCCTATGTGGAGCACGGCATGCACAAGCGCCGCCAGCCTGTGAAGCTGTGGTACCTGTCGAGCTTCTTCCGCCACGAGCGCGCGCAGGCCGGGCGCTTCCGGCAGTTCTGGCAGGTGGGCGCCGAGGCGCTCGGCTCGGATGACCCGGCGGTCGACGCGGAGTCGATCGTGCTGCTGGCGGAGCTTCTCAAGGAGGCCGGCGTCAGGGAGAGCAGGCTGCGACTGTCGAGCCTCGGCGGCAGCGAGAGCCGTGGGGAGTACCGCGAACGGCTCAAAACCCACCTGCGCGCACACGAGCAGGAGCTCTCAGAGGACGTGAGGAGCAGGATCGAGTCGAACCCGCTGCGCGCGTTCGACTCAGATCACGAGGGGACAAGGCGCGTGATGCAGAGCGCCCCGCGGCTGCTCGATCAGCTGAGCGACGACGACAGGGAACACTTTGCCCAAGTGCGAGAGCTGCTCGGGGCGGCGAGCGTCGCATTCGAGGTCGACTCGACGCTGGTACGGGGACTTGACTACTACAGCCGCACGGTGTTCGAGTTCACATCCGATGCGCTTGGAGCGCAGAGCGGCGTCGGCGGCGGCGGCCGCTACGACGGTCTGGTGGCGCAACTGGGAGGCCCGGCGACGCCGGGCATCGGCTGGGCGGCGGGTGTCGAGCGGATGCTCCTCGCCGGCGATGTCGCGCCGGCGCGAGCGGGCTCGGTCGAGCTGTTCGTGGCGTTCGACCCCGAGGCCAACCGGCGCGCGGCGTTCGGCATCCTGGAGCAGGCGCGCTCGGCCGGCCTGAAGGCCCAGATGGAGCTCGCCGGACGGTCCCTGAAAGGTCAGCTCGGCCACGCCGGCGCGCTCGATGCACATTTCGTTGCGATCGTCGAGGGCGAGGAGACGGTGCTGAGAGACATGCAGGGCGGCGGTCAGGAGCGCATCGCCACGGACACGGTCGTACACGCGGTCTTGCGCGGCCTGCGTACGCTCTGAGAAGCGCTGAGAGCCGTATCCGCGCCTGCACGCAAGCTGTCCTGAGCGTCCAAGGCTTTTTGCGCCGTTCAACTCTTGCCGGTCGGGTGCCGAAGTAGAGGGCGATGACGCATATCTCGCGCCCGTTTCAGATCGCCCTTCTCGCGCTGGGCCTGTTTGTAGCCGTGTGGTTCATCGCGCTGCGCGGACAATCGGCGAGCTCAGGGGGTTCAGGCTCCTCGTCCTCGGCGACCCCGCCCGCCGGCACGGCTCAGAGCTCTGCGTCATCCGGCTCGACGGCCGCGGCCGAGGCCAAATCGGCGGCCGCGCCAACTCCCATCTACCATGGCGCCGCGCCGGGCCTCGAGGGTTTGACGCGAGCCATCGCGAAAGCCCACGAAGCCGTCGCGGCCTCACAGCAGGAAGCGAAACAGCTTGCGGGCCAGTCAGCCCAGAGTTCGGGCTCGACCGCCGGCGGTGCCTCAACCCAGGCCCAGCGAACTGTCGCGCCCGGCAAATCGACGCCCAGCAAGGCGAGCAAGCACTCGACCACCGCCCCTGCTGGTGCTGCGGGGGCTTCGAAGCCAGCTTCACCGACCATGCAGACGACGGTCGAAGCCGAGCTCAAACAGGGCAAAATCGTCACGATCCTGTTCTGGAATGTCAAGTCAGCGGTCGACCGGACCGTGCATGGGGAACTGGGTGCGGTCGGCCACGCGCTCGGCGGGAAGATCGCGATTCACAACGCGACCGCCGCGCAGGTCGGATCGTTCGGCTCGATCACCCGCGCGGTGCAGATCTATGCGACGCCGGCGATCCTCATCGTCAACACCCGCGGGGTGGCGAGCATGATCACCGGCCTCACAGACGCGTTCGCGATCCAGCAGGCGATCGACGAAGCGCGCCGCGCCTGACCTACACTCGACCGCGTGAGCAGCGCGGACGACCTGGCCCATCATCTCGAACGACCGCTCGGTCGGGGTCATCTGCCCGAGCGCGCCTGCACGGGCGCCGCCGGCGGGGCGGCGTGTGGCGATCTGATCCGCATCTCGGTGGCCGTCGATCCCGACAGCGCAGACGGGCGGATCGCGGACGCCGGTTTCGACGCCAGCGGCTGTGGCGCGACCGTCGCGGCCGGCAGCGCGACGGTCGGGCTCCTGCGGGGTGCTCCGCTGCTCGGCGCGGCGCGGATCGGCGTGGAGCAGATAGCGGCGGAGCTCGGTGGGTTGAGTCCCGCCAAGCGACACGTGGCGGAGCTCGCCGCCGACGCGCTGCACCGCGCGCTCGGGGCTGCGGCGCGTGAGCACGCCACGCTCGCTCCGGCCTGCGATCGAATGCTCGTGGCCATGAGCGGCGGTGTCGACAGCGCGGTGGCCGCGCTGCTCGTGGGACGGGCGGGCGCGCAGGCCGTCGGGGTGACGCTCGAGCTGTGGGCCGATCCCGAAAACGATGGCGATCTGAGCTGTTGCTCGGCACAGGCGGTTCGCGGCGCGCGCGCGCTGGCCCACGGCATGGGCATGCCCCATCTGTCGATCGACCTGCGCTCGGAGTTCCGTGCGGGGGTGATCGATCACTGGCTGTCCGATCACGCCGCGGGCCTCACGCCGAACCCGTGTGTGCGCTGCAACGGCCAGGTTCGCCTCGACGCGATGCTCGAGCTCGCTGAGCGACTGGGCTCCCGGACGCTCGCGACCGGCCACTACGCCCGCGTGCACGACGGCGCCGGCGCGCGGGCGGACGCCACGGCCATGCCGCTGTTGAGGGTCGCGCTCGACGCGACCAAGGACCAGAGCTACGTGCTCGCGGGACTCTCGCCGGAGTCGCTCGCGCGGATGCGCTTTCCGCTTGGCGGGATGCGCAAGCAAGCGGTTCGCGAGCTCGCGAGGAGCGCCGGCATGTCGGTCGCGCGCCGGCCCGACTCACAGGACCTGTGCTTTCTGGCCGGCACCGGTCAACAGGCCTTCCTCGAGCGCCACGGCGGCCTGGGAAGCAGGTCCGGCGAGATCGTACACAGCGATGGCCGCACGCTCGGGCGCCATGACGGTGCCCACGGCTTCACGGTCGGCCAGCGCCGCGGCCTGGGCATCGGCGGCGGCGCGCCCCTGTTTGTGCTCGCGACCGACGCTCATGCCAACACGGTCACCGTGGGCGCGCGCGAGCAGCTCCTCACGCATACGATCGGCGTGCGAGAGATGACCCTGCACCGCGACGGCTCCTGCGTGGATGCGGTCAAGCTCCGCTACCGCGGCAGGCGGGAGGCCTGCCGTCTGAGCGGCTCGCCGCGGCGGGGGCTGCACGAGCGAGCGACGGTCGATCTCGAGCGGCCCCTCGAGCGCACGGCGGCCGGCCAGCTGGCCTGTCTGTACGCCGGCGAGCTGATCGTCGGTCACGGCACGATCGCCGAGTAGCGCTCCCGCCGGCAGGCCGCTGCGGCGGGCCCGGGTGACTCTAAGATCAACGCCACGATGACTTCGGATGAGATTCGCGAGCGATACCTGAGTTTCTTCGAGGAGCGCGGGCATCGGCGCATTCCCTCGGCGTCCCTCGTGCCCTCCGCGCACGATCCCTCCGCGCTGCTGACCGTCGCGGGAATGCACCCGCTGAAGCCGTACTTCCTTGGCCAGGAGGCTCCTCCGGCGCCCCGCCTGACGAGCTGTCAGAAGGTGTTTCGCACGGTCGACATCGACAACGTCGGCAACACGGCCCGTCATCTGACCTTCTTCGAGATGCTCGGCAACTTCTCGTTCGGGGACTACTTCAAGCGCGAGGCGATCGGCTTCGCCTGGGAGCTCTCCCGCGAGGTCTTCGGGTTCGCGGCGAAGGACATCTGGGTCACGGTGTTCGAAGGCGACGAGGATCTGGGTCTCGGTCCCGACGAGGAGGCGATCGCCTGCTGGCGGGCGCTCGGCGTGCCGGCGGAGCGGATCGTCGAATGTCCGCGCTCTGAGAACTTCTGGCAGGCCGGCCCCACCGGACCGTGCGGCCCGTGCTCTGAGCTGTATATCGACCGGGGCGTCGCCCACGGTTCGCCGGACGACCTCCCGGGCGGAGAGAACGACCGCTTCCTGGAGTACTGGAACCTCGTGTTCATGCAGTTCGACCAGAGGCCCGGCGCCGACCCGAGGCACCCGGTCCTCGAGCCCCTGCCGGCGAACAACATCGATACCGGTCTTGGGCTCAACCGGATGGCGGCGATCCTCCAGCAGAAGGAGTCCGTGTTCGAGACCGATCAGTTCATTCCCCTGATCGAGCTCGGCGAGGAGCTTTCGGGCCGGCGTTACGGCGCGGACTTCGCCACCGACCGACCGCTGCGCATCCTCGCCGATCACTCCCGTGCGATGACCTTCCTGCTCGCCGACGGAGTGGTGCCCTCCAACGAAGACCGCGGCTACGTCCTGCGGCGGGTGATGCGCCGCGCGATCCAGCAGGGCCTCGTGCTCGACCTGGAGCCCGGCTTCCTCGTGCGATATGCAGAGCGTGTGCGAGAGATCATGGGTCGCGTCTATCCGGAACTGCGCCAACACGCCGAGGCGATCGACATGTGGGCCTCCGGCGAGGAGGAGAGCTTCGGCCGGACGGTCGCCCAGGGCACGGCGATGCTCGAGCAGGAGATCGACAGGGCGCGCGCAGCCGGGAGCTCGACGGTGCCCGCGGCGGTCGTGTTCCGCCTGCACGACACGCACGGCTTCCCCTACGAGATGACGAGCGAGATGCTCGCGGAGCGCGGCCTCTCGATCGAGGGAGACTTCGACGAGCTGATGCAGGAGCAGCGGGCGCGCGGGCGCGCGCAGCCGACCGGCGGAGCAGGAGCCTCATCCGCCGGTTACACCGACGCGGTGCTCGCCGACCTCAGCGCCGAGGCGGGCGCCACGCGCTTCACCGGCTATGAGACCGAGGATCAGCGCACCACCGTCGGCGCCGTCCGCGAAATCACGCAGACGAACGGTAACCCTTTGGACACGCGTTATCTCGTCAAGCTCGCCGAGTCACCGTTCTATGCGGCGGGAGGTGGCCAGATCGCGGATGTCGGAACGATCGAATGCGAGGACGGAGAGTGTCGGGCACGGGTGGCGAACGTCGTCCGTATCGGCACCGACCAGGCGCTCGAGGTGGTGCTCGAAGAGGGCGCGCTGCAGAAGGGCGAGCCCGTGCTCGCGCGCGTGGATCATGCTGCGCGGCACGCGACCGAGGCCAATCACACCGCGACCCACCTGCTCCAGGCGGCGCTGCGCGAACGGGTTGGCAGCCATGTGCGCCAGGCCGGCTCCTACGTGGGCCCGGACAAGCTGCGCTTCGACTTCAGTCACAGCCAGGCGCTGAGCGCCGAGGAGCTCCGCGACGTCGAGGATCGCGTCAACGAGTGGATCGCCCGCAACGATCCCGTGCGCCCGATCACCACGACGCTGACCGAGGCCAAGCGCCTCGGGGCGATGGCGCTGTTTGGCGAGAAGTACGGCGAGGTCGTGCGGATGGTCGAGGTGGGGGAGGGTGACTGCTCGCGCGAGCTGTGCGGGGGAACCCATGTGCGCTCGACCGCCGAGATCGGCGCCTTTCACATTCTCAGCGAGACCTCGAGCGCCGCCAACGTGAGGAGGATCGAGGCCGTCACGGGACCGGCCGCGGTGGAGCTTCTGCGCGAACACGATCGCCTGCTCAGGGACGTCGCGCTCGCTCTGCGCTCAACGCCCGAGGGCGCGCCCGAGGTCGCCCAGGCGCACGAGCTCGAGCGCCGCGCGCTGCAGAGGCAGCTCAAGGAGGGCGCCCACGCCGGCGGCGCGGGCGTCGACGTCCGGTCGCTCGCCGCGCAGGCGAATGAGATCGCGGGGGCGCGACTGCTCGCAACGACCGTTGACGTGCCCGATGCGAGGGCGCTGCTCGAGGTCGGCGATCGGCTCAAGGACCTGCTTCCGGAAGCGGCCATCCTGCTCGGCACCGCGTCCGACGGCCGCGTGCACCTGCTCGCGAGCGTCGCACCCGGGCTGGTGGCGCGAGGTGTGAAGGCGGGCTCGGTCGTCAAGCAGGCGGCCGAGATCGTCGGCGGCGGCGGCGGAGGGCGCGACACCCTGGCGCAGGCGGGCGGGCGCCACCCGGAGAAGCTCGAGGAGGCCCTCGGCGCCGCGAGCGCGGCGATCCGCTCGACGCTCGAGAGCTGATGCGTGTGCTTGCCCTGGACTATGGGAGCGCGCGCTGCGGTTGCGCGCTGAGCGATCCCACCGGCACGATCGTCACACCGATCGCCGCGATCCCCCGCGCGGGCACCGCGCGCGGTCTGCATGCGCTCGAGGAGCTGGTGCGCGATCGCGCCGTGGAGCGGGTGGTCGTCGGCCTGCCGCTCTCGCTCCAGGGTCGCGATACCGACCAGACCCGTGAGACGCGCGCGTTTGCTCGGCGCCTATCGCGGCGGCTTGGCGAGTCGACCCCGGTGGAGATGCACGATGAGCGCTTCACCACGAAGATCGCCCAGGGAATGGAGGGCCCCGTGGTCGCGAGCGAGGACTCGCGCGCGGCGGCGATCCTGCTCGAGAGCTGGTTGTTGACGACTAGATCGCCTTGAGCCCGGCCACGTTAGGGTCCTCTCCGTGCCGCGCCCCAGTCGATCCCAGCCAGCCGACGAACGCACCGAGGAGGAGCGCGAGCGCGCGCGCGAGGAGCGCGCTCGTCGTCGCGCGAGCCAATCTTCCGCCGCGGAATCCCCACCCGACGCGGAGCCCGCGGCGGTCGAGCCCCCGCCCGAGCCGCCCGAGCCTCCGCGTCCGATCCCGCCGATCCCCCCGGTGGGAGGGCCGCCAGATGGCGCTGCGGCTGCGAGCACCGACCTGAGCCCACGGCGCCCGATGGTCGCCGCGAGCTCAGGCGTTGGACGCCCGAGGCGCTCGCCGCTTACGCGGACGGCCGCGCTCCTGGCGCTCGCCGCGGCCGTCGTGGCGGTGATCCTCCTGTTTAGGTCGCTGCTCGACTCGCGTTCCACGAAGGCCAGCGTCGTGCCGCCCGCCGTCGTGAAGGTTCTGATCCCCGAGGGCAAGACGCGGCTTCAGATCGCGCAGATCGCGGCCGGCGCTGGCCTCGCCGGCAGCTACCGCAGCGCATCGGTGCATTCGGCCCTGCTCGACCCCACCCGCTACGGCGCTCCCCGCGGCACGGCCGACCTCGAAGGCTTCCTGTTCCCGGCGACCTACGACATGGACGTCCATGCGCCCGCGCGGCGGCTGGTGGACGAGCAACTGTTGGCCTTCCGTGAAAACTTCGGCTCGACGGAGATCCGCAGGGCGCGCGATCTGCACGTCACGCCCTATGGGCTTCTCACCGTGGCGTCGATGGTGGAGCGCGAGGCACAGGTGCCGGGTGATCGCCCGAAGATCGCCGCGGTCATCTACAACCGTCTGCGCGAAGGGATGCCGCTGGGGATCGACGCGACGATCTACTACGCGGTCGAGCTGCGCAACGGGATCGCCACCTACACCCACGAACTGACAGAAGCGCAGCTGCACATCGACTCTCCCTACAACACCCGCACCCACACCGGCCTGCCCCCGACACCGATCTCCAACCCGGGACTCGCCTCGATCCGGGCCGCGGCCTATCCGGCGCACGTCCCATACCTCTACTACGTGGCGGCGGCCGACGGCTGCGGAAGGCAGGTGTTTTCGACGACGCTCGCCGAATTCGAAGCCAACGACGCGGCCTACAAGGCGGCGGTCAGCAGAAACGCCGGACATCCGCCAAGCTGCGGGAAGAAGTGATGCCCCGCCTCGGGGTGCTGGGCTGGCCGGTCGCGCACAGCCGCTCGCCGGCGATCCACAACGCCGCGTACGCCGCGCTCGGCATGAGCGGCTGGCGCTATCAGCTGCTGCCGGTCCCGCCCGAGCTGTTCACGCAGACCTCTCGCGCATTGGGCATGTCGGGCTTCCTGGGCGCCAACGTGACGATTCCGCACAAGCAGTCGGCGCTCGCGCTGGCCGACCGGGCGAGCGAGGCGGCCGCGGCGATCGGCGCCGCCAACACTCTGTCGTTCGCAGCGGACGGAGCCATCGCCGCCGAGAACACCGACGCCCCGGGGTTGATCGCCGCGCTGGGACGCTCGCCGCGGGGGCTGCGCGTGCTCGTGCTCGGTGCGGGCGGGAGCGCGCGCGCTGCCGTCTGGGCGCTGCGCGAGGCCGGCGCGAGCGAGGTCTCCGTCTGGAACCGCACCCCCGAGCGCGCCGAGGAGCTCGCGCGCGATCTGGCCGTGCGCCCGATCCCCGCTCCCGAGCCGGCCGACCTGCTCGTCAACTGCACCGCGGTCGGTCTCGACGAGGGGGAACAGGAGGATCGCGCGCTGGCCGAGCTGGGCCTCAGCTATGAGCGTCTCGGCGAGTATGGCTGCGTCGTCGACATGGTCTACGGGCCGGCCGCGACGCCGCTGCTCACAGCCGCTCGCAGGCGGGGCCTGCCCACGATCGACGGCCTCGAGGTCCTGCTGGCCCAGGGGGCGCTCAGCTTCGAGCTGTGGAGCGGGCGGGCGGCGCCGCTCGAGGCCATGCGCCAGGCGCTCCACGGCGCGGGCGAAGCCTGACGGCCCAGCCGAGCCGGGCCGGAACCGACGCCGGCGCTCCGCGTTCATATCTTCGTCCACCCCTCGGGACGGCGGCTTGCACCCGCTAATGGACCCGCTCGGATCTGTCGATGGGCAGGGCATGGACATCGATTTTGCGGACCTCCTGATGGAGGTTGTCTCGCGGCGCGCCTCGGATCTCCATCTGAGCTCGGCCGCTCACCCCACCGTGCGCATCCGTGGGCGGCTGACGCCGCTTGAGGAATATCCGAAGCTCTCCTCGACGGACACGCGCGAGATCGTCTACTCGATCCTCACCGGCGACCAGCGCCAGCGTCTGGAGACCAACTGGCAGCTCGATTTCGCCTACTCGATTCCCGGCCACGCCCGCTTCCGCGTCAACGCCTACTACCAGCGCGGCGCGATCGGCGCCGCCTTCCGCCTGATTCCGTTCGGCCTGACCTCGATCGACGAGCTCGGCCTGCCGGCAGCGGTGCACGACTTCACGCGCAAGCCCCGGGGGTTCGTGCTCGTCACCGGTCCCACCGGCTCGGGCAAGTCCACATCGCTGGCGGCGATGCTCGACGAGATCAACCGCACCCGCGACGAGCACATCATGACGATCGAGGACCCGATCGAGTTTCTGCATACGCACAAGAAATGCCTCGTCAACCAGCGCGAGCTGGGGTCCGACGCGCAGAGCTTCGGCGACGCCCTGAAGGCCGCCCTGCGCCAGGACCCGGACGTGATCCTCGTCGGAGAGATGCGCGACCTGGAGACGATCTCGACCGCGCTGACCGCGGCCGAGACCGGCCACCTGGTGTTCGCGACGCTGCACACCCAGGACACCGCCCAGACGATCGACCGCGTGATCGACGTCTTCCCGGCCCACCAGCAGGGTCAGGTCCGCGTGCAGCTCTCCGTTGCGCTCCAGGGCATCATGACCCAGCAGCTTCTGCCCACCGCGGACGGCTCCGGCCGCGTGGTGGCCTGTGAGGTGCTCGTACCCAACCCGGCGATCCGCAACCTGATCCGGGAGGGCAAGACCCACCAGATCTACTCGGTGCTGCAGACGAGCTCGGCCGCCGGGATGCAGACGATGGACACGTCGCTGGCGGCGCTCGTGCGCGCCGGCAAGATCACCCGCAAGCTCGCCGAATCGCGTTCGGGCTCACCCGAGGAGCTCGGGCGCCTGCTCGGCGCTCCGTCGCTCGCGGCGGCGTAGGGACCGCGCGCATGAGCACGTACGTCTTCAAAGCTGTCGACCTGGCCGGGGCCAAAGCCAAGGGTGAAGTCGAGGCCGAGTCCAAGCAGGGCGCCGCAGACCAGCTGCGGTCGCGTGGACTGATCGTCCTCGACGTCGCCGACAAGCACGCCTCGCGCGAGATCGAACTGGAGTTCATGAAGTCGGTCAAAGCGTCGGAGCTGGCGATCTTCTCGCGCCAGCTCTCCACGATGATCTCTGCGGGCATGAGCATCCTGCGCGCTCTGTACGTGCTCGAGGGGCAGACGGAGAGCAAATACCTCAGGGAAACGATCGTGGCGGTCCGCAAGGACGTCGAGGCCGGTATGGCGCTGAGCGACAGCATGGCGCGCCACCCGAAGGTCTTCAACACCCTGTTCGTCGCGATGACGCGGGCCGGAGAGGCGGGCGGTGTGCTCGAGGATGCCCTCATACGCGTT
The DNA here is from genome assembly GCA_963717415.1 of uncultured Solirubrobacteraceae bacterium. GTDB lineage: Bacteria > Actinomycetota > Thermoleophilia > Solirubrobacterales > Solirubrobacteraceae > Palsa-744. Next base: position 1,040,502 of record OY970331.1, read on the forward strand.
GCCGACCAGCTGCAGAAGGACGCGTCTCTGCGCCGGCAGATCCGCTCGGCGATGGTCTATCCCATCCTCGTGATCGTCTTCGCGATCGGCATCATGATGGCGCTCGTCGCGTTCCTGGTACCGGTCTTCGAGGGCGTCTTCAAGCAGTTCGGCGGCTCACTGCCGGCGCTGACCAAGGTCTCCGTGTTCGCCTCGGAAGTGGTCACGGGCTACTGGTGGCTGATGTTCCTCGTCAGCGGGCTCACGGTCGCGGCCTTCCTGAAGTGGAAGCGAACCGACTGGGGCCGGCGCCAGTGGGACCACCTTCGCCTGCGGGTGCCGATGAAGATCGGAACCATCGTCCAGCAGGTAGCCGTCGCGCGCTGGTCGCGCACGCTCTCCTCGCTGACGGCTGCCGGCGTCCCGCTGCTGCAGGCGCTCGAGATCACCGGAAAGACGGGCGGGAACGTGGCGGTGGAGGATGCGATGGCCGGTGTGATCGCGTCGGTCAAGCGCGGAGGCACGATCGCCGCGCCGCTGGCCCAGGCACCGATCTTCCCGCCGATGGTCACCCACATGGTGGGCGTGGGCGAGGAAAGCGGTGCGCTCGACGCGATGCTCGCCCGGGTGGCCGAGTTCTACGAGGACCAGGTCGAGGCCTCGGTGAAGGCGCTGACCTCGATCCTCGAGCCCGTGATGATCATCGTGATCGGAAGCATCGTCGGCTTCATCGTCATCTCGATGTATCTCCCGCTGTTCGAAGTTTACAACCACATCGAATAGCCACCTCCAGCCGGCCGGCGCGCGCCGACAGCGAGATGCGACCGTCCAGCAGCTCGAGCAGCTCCTCGCCGACCAGCTCGCGCCGCCAGCCGCCGAGGACGCGAACCTCTCCCCGGTCGCCGGTCCGAGCGGGTGCCTGTGCGGGCGGGTCGCCGTCGCCCGCGGCCGTTCGCGAGGAGGCGACGATCGCCTGCAGCTCTGCGCGGGTCGCAAGCAGCTCGTAGGCGAGCCCAGCCTCGTTCGCGCGCGCGCGCAGAAGCGCCTCGGCGAGTGCCACCAGGGGGCCGTCCTCGGGTCGCGGAGGGGGGGTACGTGGCTTCTCGGGCGGCGGATCCTGAGGGAGCTCGCGTGCCCGGCGCACGAGCTCGAGGAGCTCCTGCGCGCGCCTGTTCCTCGCGGCGGCGCCGATGCCGCGGATCCGCTCGAGCTCCTGCCTGGAGGACGGCCTGCGCTTGGCGAGCTCGACGAGCACGACGTCGCTGAGGACGCTCTGCACCGGCCGGTCCTGCCGGGCTGCCGTCTGCTCGCGCCAGCGCACGAGCTCGCGGGCGACCGGGCGCGAGGATGAGCTCAGCCCGGCGACCCGCGGCAGCCGGGCGAACACGCTCTCGGCGTCGCGCTCATCGCTCGAGCGCTCGAGCGGCTCGCACTCCTCGCGCGCCCAGTCCAGGCGGCCGAGCTGCTCCAGGCGTCGCTCGAGCTCGCTCGCCAGCTGGAGCAGGTGCTCGGCGTCCTCGCGCGCGTAGGCGGTCTGCTCGCCGGTGAGTGGCCGGGCGTCCCAGCGGGTGAAGCTCGCGCCCTTGGCCAGGCGCATGCCGAGCACCTCTCTCAGCAGCGTGTCATAGGAGCACTGTGCCCCCATTCCCAGAAAGGCGGCCGCGACCTGGGTGTCGAACACGTTCCTGACCTCCGCGCCAAAGCGGCGGCGCAGCAGCGCGATGTCCTGGCGGCCGGCATGCACCACCACCTGCACGGCGGGATCTGCGAGAACCGCCGCGAGCGGAGCGCCATCCAGGTCGCCGACGAGCGGGTCGATGAGCTCGACCTGACCGGCCACGCCGTCGGCTCGGGGGACCGCGAGCTGAATGAGGCACAGCAGGGTCCGGTAGCGGCCCTCGCCCATGAACTCGGTGTCGAGCGCGAGCTTTCCGGCGGCGCGCGCGTCGAGTGCGAGCGCCCGCAGCGAGGCGTTCTGCTCGGCGGCGTTCAACCGGTCGCTCCGGGAAGCAGCCACAGGACCTTGGCGCGCGTCAGCCCGGCCTGGCGAGAGACATCGGTGCCATGCGCCCTTATCCAGCGCGCGGGGGCCGAGCAGGCAGCGTTCAGGGCGGAGATCTGCCGCCCGCAGTAGGAGTTGAGGAACGCGTACTTCACTTCCCCCCGGGCGATCAGCTGTTGCAGCTTCGCGATGCTCGTGAAGACGCGCGCGTCGTAGGTGGTGAGCACGACCACGGGACGCACGTCCTTGACGATCAGCGCGCCGATCTGCGTGGCCGACTCGGCGACCCCCTCGTAGCGGGCGCTCCCCTGATGGGCGCGCAGGTAGGCGCTGAGGAGCCGCAGCTCTTCGGTCGGCAGCGCTCCCACATAGCCGGCGTCGGTGACGTGATTGTCGATCGCCGTGACATCCGCGCTGACGGGCAGCGCGAGGATCGCGACCAGCGTCAGCGCGATCGTCGCGGCCCACAACAGCGGCGCCCGCAGGGCGCGGGCCGACCGGCGCGCGCCCTCGTCCCCGGCGCTGTCGGGAGCCGGTTCCCGCGCCGCGGCGAGCCGCGCGAGCGTCGCGGCCGCCACGGCCGCGAGGGCCGCAAGGAGCGTGATCCACCACACTCCCGGGCGCCCGTAGAGCAGTCGCTCGACGTAGTAGACGACCGCCAACAGGGTGAGGACGAGCGCGATCATGCGCGCGCGCCCGCGCCCGCAGGCGGCCCATGCCACGCCGATCCCCAGCAGCGCGGCGACCGCGGGCGTGAGACCCTCGACATAACGCGGGTGAAGCCGGGCCATGTCGCTGAACAGCACGATTCCCGTGAGCGTCCACAGCGACAGCCCCGCCGCCGCCGCACGGTGCATCCGCGCCACCGTCTCGGCGCCCGCGTCCAATTCGTGGGCGTCCGATCGCCGCGCGCGCCGAGCCTCCTCTCGGTCGGCGCGAATCGTCGATATCAGCGCCGGAAGGCCGAGCAGGAGCGCGACCAGCAGCTCCAGGCCGAGCCGCTCGCCCGACAGCGGCCCGATCCTCGCGAGCAGGCGGGTGGCCGACGGGGGGACGATCGGGATGTGGTCTCGCTCGGACTGGGTTGCTTCGGGGTAGTGGTGTCCGGGTTCATAGACCGTGGCCTGCGGTTCGGGCGATTTGCCCCCCAGCCGTTCGGTGCCGTTGAACACGAACGCCGCGTTCCAGGCGCTGCCGTTGGTCGAGCCGATGGCGTAGGGGCGATCATGCGCCGGGAACAGGAGCGTGGCCGTCAGCCAGGCGAGCGCGACGGCGACGTACACAGCGCCGGCCGCGGCCAGCTGGAGCAGGCGCCTGCGGCGAGCGCCGGGCAGCCCGAGGTAAGCGAGCAGGGTGAGCCCCGGCAGGGCCACGAGCGACTCGAGCAGCTTGACGTCGAAGGCAAGGCCGAGCGCGGCGGCGGCCGCGAACAGCCAGCGGCTGCGGCCGCTCTCACAGGCATGCACCACGAACAGCAGCGCGAGCACGATCAGGGCCATCATCACCCCGTCCATCGTGTCGCTTCGCGAGGTGATCACCTCGACCGGCAGCACGGCGATGGCGAGCGCGGCCGCGAGTGCGGCGGGGGCGCTCCACATCCGCCGGACGGCCGCAAAAAGCAGCGGCACGGCGGCGATGCCGGCCAAGGCCTCGGGCAGCTTGAGCGTCGTCGAGGAGAAGCCCAGCAGCTTCACGCTCGCGACCTGAAGCCACAGGTCCACGGGCGGCTTGTCGATCGACACGCTCCCCGACGGCTCGAAGGCGCCGAAGAAGAAGTTGTGCCACGAGATCCCCATGCTGCGCACGGCGGCGTCGTAGAACGGGTCCGGCGTCACCTGGCCGATGTGGAGCAGCCGCAGGATCGCCGCGCCAAGCGTGATGACGGCGACCGCGGCCCACTCCCACCCGGCCGCATGTCGGTCTCCCGACGGGCTTCTCATGCTCGGAACGCTAGTCTCATCGCTTCGTGGCGGACGAGGCGAGCGACAGCGACGACAATCAGGGCGGGACGACCCACGGGCCGCGGGAGTGTATGCCCTGTCGCGGCAGCGGCCGGGTGATCTCGCATCTCGGCGGCACCGAGAGCTCAGTGACCTGCCCGTGGTGCGGCGGTGGCGGAGTGCGGCTCGCAGAGGTCGATGCCCAGGCCAGATGGGTGGACGTTCAGGCATCTGAGGCCTCCTCCGAGGGCTCGGCGCGGGCGACGCCCGAGGTCTGAGTCCGCCCCGCGGCCCGCAAATACGGGGCCTGAGGGCCTGCGCTCAACGGTCGCCGACGTCCATCGCGAGCCTCGCGCGGGGGTCCGCCATGCGTCCAGGTCAGGTTCACCACTAAAGCAGCGAGCGGGCACCGCCGATGGAGCGGCTGACAAGCCAGTGCCGAGGTGCCAGGGCAGAGCGTCCGAAGGGCGCGTAGCAAAGCCGGCGGCTCTCGCAAGGGGGACGCATCGTCGTTTGAGGCGATTACCACGGGCTGGCGCCCTGTAAACGGATCCGAGGAGGATTCACATGTTGTATCGACTGCGCCAGCGCTCACAGGATGAGGGTGGTTTTACCCTCATCGAGCTTCTGGTGGTAATCCTGATCATCGGCATTCTCGCCGCGATCGCCATTCCGTCGTTCCTGAACCAGAAGAGCAAGGCGTATGACGCCTCGGCGAAGGAGCTCGCGCGTACGGCCCAGACCACCGCCGAGACGATCGCCACCGACAACGGCGGCTCGTACGAAAAAGTGACGACAGGCGAACTGGAAACGTACGAAAAAAACCTCATCAAATGCGTTGCTGGGAACACCAACGCCTGCCTGGTGGAAGGCAAAACGCTGGAAGCGGGCAAAGGCTACGAAGTGAAGACGAGGGCTGCCAACAGCGAAGACGAATTCACCGTCAAGAAGAACCCGACGACCCAGGAAATCGAACGGACCTGCGCTAGCACGAAAGGTTCGAAAAGCGGCTGCAGCGGACACGAAACGGGCACCTGGTAGGTGCCGCCATGCGTGATCGCTGCGCTTCAACCGGAAGCAGCGTTCGGGAGGGGCGGCCATGTGGCCGCCCCTCCGTCGCGGCGGCGCTGTGCCGAAGTGACGGCTTCACGCTCATCGAGCTGCTGGTCGTCGTCCTGATCATCGGCATCCTCGCCGCGATCGCCATCCCGTCGTTTCTGAACCAGAGGGCCAAGTCATATGACGCGTCGGCCAAGGAGCTGGCGCACACGGCCGAGACGACCGCGGAAACCGTGGCCAACGACAGCGGCGACACCTATGAAAAAGTAAGCGCCACGGTCTTGTCCCAGTACGAATCGACGCTCGCGATCTGCGCGGGGACGCCGAAAAACGCATGCCTGGTCTCGGCGACGCCGATCGAATCGAACAAGGGCTACGAACTGACGACGAAGGCCGCCAACACCGGTGACGAATTCACGATCAAGAAGGAAGCCGGCGGCGAAGTTCGGCGGACGTGCAAATCGAGCGTCGGCGGTTGCAGCGGAGTCGCCACCGGAACCTGGTAGCTGCCCCGGTCGCCGGGCGCTCAAGCAGGGGGCGACAGACGCCGATTAGGCACTTATGGATGCCGCGGCCGCGACGTTCGTCGGTCTGCTCGGCGCGATCGCCGGGTCGTTCCTGAACGTCGTCGCCTACAGGCTGCCCCGCCACGAGTCGTTGTTGAAACCCGCCTCGCACTGCCCGGTGTGCGGAACGCCGGTCAAACCCTACGACAACATCCCGATTCTCTCCTGGCTGTTGCTCGGCGGCCGCTGCCGCAGCTGCTCGGCGGCGATCTCCGTTCGCTATCCGCTGGTGGAGGCCCTGACCGGCGCGCTGTGCCTGGGCGCCGCCCTCGTGCACAGCTCGGCCGGCGCGATCGCCCTCAGCGTAGCGCTGATCCTGGTCGTGGTGCCGGCGGCGCTGATCGACCTCGAGTACCGCATCATTCCCAACCGCATCACCGGCCTCGGCGCGATCCTCGCGCTCGCCATCGGCCTCGCGCTCGATCCCGCCGGGGAGCCCGAACGCGTGGTCGCGGGTCTCGCGGCGGGCGGCTTTCTGCTGCTTGCCGCGCTCGCCTACCCCGCCGGCATGGGCATGGGTGACGTCAAGCTCGCTGCCGTGATGGGCCTGTTTCTCGGCCGCGCGGTCGCCCCCGCGGTCATGGTCGCGCTCCTTGCCGCCGTGCTCTACGGGGGTCTGGTGATCGCCCGCAAGGGGGCGCATGCGGGGCGCAAGACCGTCGTGCCGTTCGGCCCGTTCCTGGCCCTCGGAGCCGTCGTGGCCGTGTTTGCCGGCGAACCGCTCGTCGATCTCTATCTGAACCATTTCGTCCACTGACGGAGGCGGTCTGAGCGCCAGAGGGTTGGCCTCCGAGGCCATGGCCCCGTCCAATCCGAGCGGGAACTCAAGAGGCTGAACGGTCGTGCCGATAGGAGTCATGTCCGACTGGCTCTGAACCAGCCGCCCGACCCTTTCGAGATGCCCCAACTTCCGAACCTCAGCCTCAGACTGCCAAGCCTGCCTCGCGCGCTCAACTTCGGCTCTGGCTCCGGGACCGCCGTCGGTCTCGATATCCAGCCGGGTGTCGCCGTCGCCGTGCAGGCGCGTGCCAACGGGTCGATCGTCGCCGAGCGGGCAGCGTGCCTGCCGCTGGACGCTGAAACCGTTCGCGAGGGAGAGGTCATGGACCAGGCGGCGCTGAGCGCCGTCCTTCGCGAGCTGTTTCACGGCAGCGGCCTGGGCAAGCGCGTTCGCGTGGGGATCGCCAACCAGCGCACGGTCATGCGCACGCTCGAGCTTCCACCGGTCACGAATCGCAAGGAGCTCGCGGCCGTCGTCCAGTTCCAGGCCCAGGACCAGGTCCCGATGCCCCTCTCCAACGCCGTTCTTGACTTCCGTCCTCTCGGCATCGTCGAAACCCCGTCCGGTCCGCGACAGAACGTCGTGTTGGTTGCCGCCCAGCGCGACATGGTGGAACACCTGCTCGCCGCGGTGCGCGGCGCCGGCCTTCAGCCGGTGGGGGTCGATCTGTCGGCCTTTGCGCTGATCCGCTCGCTCTATCGCCGGGAGCCCGCATCCGAGGAGGCTTCCCGCGTCGTCTACCTGAACGTCGACGGCCTCACGAACCTCGCGATCGCCGAGGGAACGGTCTGTCGCTTCACACGTGTCGTGGGCGGGGGGATCGAGGGGATGGCGGGCGAGCTCGCCGAGCGACTCGGCATTCCTTTGAGCGACGCCCGGCCCAAGCTGCTCGCGATCGACCTCCGCAAGCCGGCGGCTGGCGAACCTGTCGCGGTCGAGTTGGCAACGCAGGCTGCAGGAGAGTCCGAGCCGTCCGAGGATGACCGTTCCTACGAGGAGCAGGCGGCCGAGGATCGGGCCACATGGGGCGAGGAGCAGGTCGCATCGGCTCACTCGGCCGAGGCGGAGGCCCTCGCCGAGGAGCAGCGCGCCCTGTCCCCCGATGACCACGAGACGCTCGAACGAACGATGTCCTTCGCAGAGATGTCCGACGCCGCCAGGACGGCCTCGCCAATGGTGCAGGAGGAATCCGAGCAAACGCCGGATCCGGGCTCAGGGCCTGACCCCAGCGTCGACGTCCGCGGGGTTCTGGAGAACGGCGTGCGCGAGATCGCCGGCGAGGTGCGCAACTCACTCGACTTCCACCGCTCCAGGGAGGGCGGGGGCGAGGTCTCTCACGTCGTGCTCAGCGGCTCGGCGCTGGATATCGGCGGTTTTGCCGAGGCCCTGCAGGGCTACCTCGGACTCGAGGTGCGGGCCGAGACCGTCGAGTTCGCGAACGAGGACTCGCAGGAAGCCAAACATCGTTTGTCGGTTGCGGCCGGCCTGGCCGCCGAGGAGGTCGAGCAATGAGGGCCGTCAACCTGATCCCCGCCGAGGAGCGGGGGGGCGGGGGACCCGTCGGCGGCCGTTCAAACGGCGCCGCATATGCCGTCCTTGCGCTGCTCGGAGGGCTTGCGCTGCTCGTGTACCTGTACGGCAGCTCCAAGCACGAGATCTCCAACAGCCAGGCGCAGGTGGCCTCGCTGAACGCGCAGGCCCAGAGCCTGCAGGCGGGCGCGACCCAGCTGGCGCCCTACACGAGCTTCCTCGCGCTGCGCTCACAACGCCAGCAGGCCGTCCTGCAGATCGCGGAGTCGCGCTTTGACTGGGCCCGGGTGATGTCCGAACTCGGGCGGGTCCTTCCCAAGAGCACGACCATCACGGCGCTGGGGGGCACGGTCGGGTCGCAGACGCCGTCGGCCGCGAGCACGAGCGCCAAGGGCGCCGGGGCGGTCGCCTCCTCCACGCCGCCGGGGAGCGTCCCGGTTATCACCCTCATGGGGTGCGCGACGAGCCAGTCGGTCGTCGCGCAGACGCTCAACCGCCTGCGCCTGATCGACGGGGTGAGCGCGGCGACGCTCCAGAGCTCTACCACCGGAGCCTCGGGCGGCGGCGCAGGATGCACATCCAGCGATCCCGCGTTTTCGATCGTGCTCACGTTCGAACCGCTGCCGACCGTCTCCTCGACGGCGAGCGCGACCGCCACCGGATCCCCCGGGGGTGCCGGATGACCGGGCGTGACCGCATGGTGATCGTGGCCGTGGCCACGGCGCTCATCCTGGTGATGGGCTGGTTCCTCTTCGTCTCGCCCGAGCGCCAGCGGGCGGCGAGCCTGAACACGCAGGTCGGCGCCGCGAACGCCGCGCTTGCGACCGCCAAGAGCCAGGTCCAGAGCGCCCGTGCCGCCCAGGCTCAATACCAGGCCGCGTACGCCGACGTCGTGAGGCTCGGCAAAGCGGTGCCGCCGAGCGAGGAAGTCTCCTCGCTCGTGTACCAGATCGCGCAGGCCTCGCATCAGAAGAACGTCGACTTCGCCTCGGTGGTATCGGGTGCCGCCGGCACGGGCTCGGCAGGCGCCGGCGGGACCGCCGCGACAGCCCTCAGCGGGTTCACGCCGATGCCGTTCACGTTCATCTTCACCGGAACGTTCTCCGGGCTGCACAGCCTGCTCCAGCAGCTCGACCGCTCGACCGTGGTGTCCGCTTCGGGCCGTGTCGTGGTCAGTGGACGCCTGCTCACGGTCCAGAGCGTCAAGCTCGCGCCCGGCGGGGCAAGCGGCAGCACGTCGACGACCGGCAAGGGCAAGCCGGAAGTGCTCACCGGCACGATCACGGCGACCGCGTATGTGCTTCCGGCGGCCCAGGGCCTCACCCCCGGTGCAACGCCGAGCGCTCCCACGGGCGCCGGCCAGCCGTCGCTCGCGTCCTCCTCGAGCCCGGCGGCGAGCGCTCCGACCGCTCCTGCGACCGCGAGGGTGACCCCGTGAACGCCTTCCTGGAGGCCGTGAAGGCCGACCTGATGAACGTGCGGCTGCGGCTGGCGGCGATCCTGCTGGCGGCTGCGCTGCTGGCGGCCGTCGCCTACACCGTGCTCGGCGGCGGGAGCTCGAGCACGCCCGCCGCCGTCTCACCGACCCCGGTCTCGCCGGCCGTCGGCGGAATCGCCATCACCCAGGCGCCGTCCAACCCCAACGAGGCCGTCTCGGAGACGACGAACGTCTTGGGCAAACACGGCGCCGGCGTCTTGCGCGACCCGTTCACGCCACTGCCTGAAGCGACGGCAGCGAGCACGAGCTCCCCCAGCAGCGCGAGCTCGGGCTCCACGGGCTCGACCGGCTCCTCCTCGACGAGCGCGGCGGCCCCAGCCTCGACGAGCTCGCCGACGACCTCCTCGACCGGGTCGTCCCCAGCGCAGGGAAGCGGCGGATCGCCCAGCAGCCCGAAACCCTCGACGCCGGCGAAACCCAAGACCCCGCCGGTCGTCTACAGCGCCGCCGTGCTGTTCGGCGAAGTGCCCCCCGGCACTCCTCCGCAGAACGTGCAGCTGACGCCCTATGAGAACCTCGCTCGCCTCACGCCGCTGCCGTCCTCCAAGCTGCCCCTGATCGTCTACCAGGGGGTGACCGCTCAGGGCAAGAGCGCGAAGTTCACGCTCGCCGGCGAAGCGATCCTCCACGGCCAGGCGACGTGTGTGCCGAGCGCCGCGCAGTGTCAGTCGATCGAACTCACGCCGGGACAGACCGAGGAACTGGCATACGTCTCACCGGCCGGCCAGTCGATCACCTATGAGCTGCAGCTCGTCAGCATCACATCGACCAAGGCCTCGTCCGCCCGCGTCGCGAGGCTGCTCCACCGCGAGTCGAAGACCGGCCGGGTACCGCTCCGGCACGCCCATCTGATGAGCCTGCCGGGGAGGCCGTACACGGCGGCGCAGGGCGTGCTCGTGCGTCCGGGTGCGGCGAGCATCGCCGTCGGGGTCGCCGCCGGACCCTCGCCGCACTGACCAGGAGTCCCCGCCAATAAGCTTGGTGCGTGGCGCTCCGTCTCATAACGGCCGGCGAGTCTCATGGTCCCGGCCTGACATGCATCGTCGAGGGACTTCCTGCGGGCCTCGGCGTGCGCCCCGAGGATCTCAACGACGACATGGCGCGCCGCCAGCTCGGCCATGGCCGGGGCGGCAGGATGAAGATCGAGCGCGACGCCGCCGAGGTCACCGGCGGCGTGCGCCACGGTCGCACGCTCGGGAGCCCGATCGCGCTGCAGGTGGCGAACCGCGACTATGCCAACTGGGAGGAGCGAATGAGCCCCTGGCCGGTCGTCGAGGAGACGGCCGAGGTCCACCTGCCGCGGCCGGGCCATGCCGACCTGGTGGGCACGCAGAAGTACAAGCAGTCGGACGTGCGCAACATCCTCGAGCGGGCCTCGGCGCGTGAGACCGCAGCGCGTGTCGCGGGCGGGGCGCTGTGCAAGGTGTTTCTGCGCGCGCTCGGCGTGGTGGTGCGCTCGCACGTCATCCAGATCGCATCGGTGAAGGCTCCGGTGAGCGAGCGCCCGCTCGGGCCGGATGACTTCGCCGAGGTCGACAGCTCGCCCGTGCGCTGCCTGGACGCGGCGGCCACGAAGGCCATGGTGCGCGAGATAGACGAGCTGCGCAGGGCCAACGAGTCGCTCGGCGGCGTCTTCGAGGTACAGGCCTTCGGGCTGGTTCCCGGTCTCGGCTCGCACGTCTCCTGGGAGGAGCGCCTCGACGGGCGCCTCGCGATGGCGATCTGCTCGATACAGGCGATCAAGGGCGTCGCGATCGGCGACGCCTTCACCGTCGCCGGCCTGCCGGGCTCGCAGGCGCACGACGAGATCTTCTTCTCGCCGGAGCGCGGCTACTACCGGCAGACCAACCGGGCCGGTGGCCTCGAGGGCGGCATGAGCACCGGCTGCCCGGTGATCGTGCGCGGTGCGATGAAGCCCCTGCCGACGCTCACCAGGCCGCTGCGGTCCGTGGACATCGACAGCCACGAGCCCGCCGAGGCGCTCCGCGAGCGCACCGACTCTTGCACCGTGCCGGCCGCCGCGGTCGTGGGGGAGGCGATGGTGGCGTTCGTGCTGGCCGATGCCTATCGGAGGAAGTTCGGCGGCGATCACATCGACGACGTCCTTCAGGCGGTAAGCGCCTATGAGGAGCGGATCGGATGGCGGAGCTAGCGCCGTCGCGCGATCCCACGGCGCCGGCGCGAGCGCCACGGCGGGGTCTGGTGCTGATCGGCTTCATGGGCGCGGGCAAGTCGACCGCGGCGAACGAGCTGGGGCGGGCGCTCGGCGTGCCGGCGCTCGACAGCGACAGGCTGCTCGAGGAACGCCTGGGGCATCCGCTGGCGCATGAGTTCGAGCTGCACGGCGAGCCGTCGTTTCGCGCCGCCGAGGAGGAGCTCGTGGTCACGCTGCTCGATGGCGCCGAGCCGGAAAGCGTGATCGCGCTCGGCGGCGGAAGCGTCGGCAGCGAGCGGGTTCGCCGCGCGCTCGAGGGACACCTCACGGTGCTGCTCGATGTCGACCCGGCCGTGGCGTGGGAGCGGATCGGTGCGGCTCAGGGCCAAGCCGGGCTGCGTCCGCTCGCGCGCGACTGGGAGGCGTTTCGCTCACTTCACTCAGAGCGCCAGGCGCTCTATGAAGAGCTCGCCGACGCGATCCTGCCCGCCCTCGAGCCGGACGGCGCCGGGAGGGTCCTGAACGCTCTGCTCGCGCTCGACGCCGCGCCGCAGGGGACGCGGCTTTTGTGGGCGAGCTCGACGTCGGGAAGCTATCCGGTGCTCATCGGTCGGGGGCTCCTGCGCGCGAGCCCGACGCGGCCGCTGAGCGAGGTGTGGCCGCTTGACCGATCGACCTCGCGCCCGTTCTGCGTGAGCGATGAGAGCGTCTGCGGGCTCTACTGCGAGCGCCTCGGGGCGCTGGCGGGGGCGATCACGATCGAGCCCGGCGAGTCGAGCAAGACGCTCGCGAGCGCCGAGCGCGTATGGGAGGAGCTCGCCGCGCAGGGCATGAGGCGCGGCGATCACCTGGTCGCGCTCGGGGGTGGGGTGGTCGGCGATCTCGCGGGCTTCTGCGCGGCCACCTACCAGCGCGGCGTGCCGGTCGTGCACGTCCCCACGACGCTCGTCGCCCAGGTCGATTCCGCCTACGGCGGCAAGACTGGGGTTGACCTGCCGCAGGCCAAGAACTACGTCGGCGCCTTCCATCAGCCGGCGGGGGTGCTGGTGGACCCGGACCTGCTCGACACGCTGCCCGCGGCCGAGCTGGCGGCCGGCTGGGCGGAGGTGCTGAAGACCGCGCTGATCGCGGGTGGAGCGCTGTGGGAGCGCGTGGCCGGGGATGAGCCCGTGGACGAGCGCACGATCCTCTCGTGCGCGCGCACCAAGCTCGCGGTCGTCGCGGAGGACGAGCGCGACGCCGGACGCCGGCAGGCGCTCAACCTGGGACACACGGTCGGTCACGCGATCGAGACCGCCACGGGATACGTGCGCTACCGCCACGGCGAGGCCGTCGGCCTGGGGCTGCTCGTCGCGCTGCGGCTGTCGGGTCTTTCCGATCTGCGCGCCCAGGTGCGCAACCTGCTGCTCGCCCGCGGGCTGCCCGCGGTGCTCGAGGGCGTGTCGGTGGATGCCGTGCTCGCGGCCGTGGCGCACGACAAGAAGCGGGTCGGGGCGCAGGTTCCGTTCGTGCTGCTGAACGCCCCGGGCGACGTGCGGATCGGCTGCGTGGTGCCCCCCGATGAGCTGCGCGGCGCGGTCGCGGAGCTTCTGCGATGACGGCCGGCGCCGCCGCGCGAGCCGAGTCGGCGGGTGGGAGGGGGGGTCGCCGCGTGGAGATCATGCATGGGGTCAACCTGGACCAGCTCGGCCGCCGCGATCCGCTGGTGTACGGCGAGCTGACGCTCGAGCAGCTCGAGCGCCGGATCGAGGAGCGGGCACTCGCGCTCGGCCTGGAGCCGCGCTTCTTCCAGACCAACCACGAGGGGACCTTCGTCGAGCACCTCCATGGGCTCGAGGGGCAGGCCGACGCGCTCCTGCTGAACCCCGGCGCCTGGACCCACTACTCGTGGGCGATCCGCGACGCGCTCGAGATCGCGGCGCTCCCGGCGATCGAGATCCATCTGTCTGACGTCCGCTCCCGCGAGCCCTGGCGGCGGGTGTCGGTGATCGGCGATCTCTGCCTTGCGACGATCTCCGGGCGGGGGCCGGACGGTTATGACGACGCGCTCGAGAGGCTGCGCGAGGAGCTCGGGGGACGGGCCGAGTGACGGGCGGCGCCGCAGTCGATGAACGATCCGAGCGCGCCGCGCGCCTGGCGGCGGAGCTGCGCCGGCGCGAGGTGGACGGGCTGCTCGTCGGCGCGCCGGCCAACCTCCGCTACATGACCGGGTTCACGGGCACCAACGGGCTCGCGCTCGTGGCGGCGGAGGGGAGCGACGGGCCGGTCGAGGAGGACCGGTTCTTCACGGACTTCCGCTATGCGACCCAGGCCTCGGAGCAGCTGCCCGCGGGGTTCAGGAGGGAGATCGTCACCGGGAACCTGTTCGAGGCGGCTGCGCGCTCGCTGGGCGGCGCGAGCGGGCGCCTCGGCTTTGACGAGGAGGGCGTCAGCGTGAGCACCCACAGGCGCCTGCGCGAGCTGCTGAGCGAGGGGTGGGAGCTCGTCCCCTGCGGGCGGGCGGTCGAGCGGCTGCGCGAGGTCAAGGACCCGGGCGAGCTCGCACGCATACGCGCCGCCAGCGAGCTGGCCGACGAGGCGCTCAGGGCACTGTTGGGAGAGGGCCTCGTGGGGCGCACCGAGCGTGACGCCGCGATCGCGCTCGAGCTCGGCATGCGCCGGTTGGGCGCCGAAGCGCCGAGCTTCCCGCCGATCGTGGCCGCCGGCGCCCACGCGGCGCTGCCGCACGCCGCGCCGCGCGAGGTGCCGATCGCGGGCGACGTGCTCGTCACGATCGACTGGGGCGCGCAGCACGACGGCTACTGCTCTGACTGCACACGCACCTATGCGACCGGCGAGGGCGTCTCGAACGAGGCCCGCGAGATCTATGCGCTCGTGCTGAGCGCCCAGAAGCGGGCGCTCGACGCGGTCCGGGCCGGACCGAGCGGCCGCGAGCTCGACCGGGTCGCGCGCGAGGTGATCGAAGAGGCCGGCCAGGGCGAGCACTTCGGCCACGGCCTCGGCCACGGCGTCGGCCTCGAGGTCCACGAGGGGCCTCGCCTGTCGCGCATCGCAAGCGAGGAGCCGCTGCGGGTGGGCAACGTTGTGACGATCGAGCCAGGCGTCTACCTGGCGGGGAGGCTCGGCGTTAGGATCGAGGATCTCGCGGTGATCACCGCGGAGGGTCGCGAGGTCTTCACGAACCTTCCGAAGGAGCTCACGGTCGTCTCCTGAACGGCGCTCGCTGCAACGGTGGTGGGCCCTCGTCGGTGGGCGGGCTACCTGCCCGGCCAGCGGGGCGCGTACAGCCGGGCCCTGGGCGCGGGCGGAGAGGGCCAGGAGGTCCCGAGGAGCCCGTCGAGCGTTCTTGCGCCGGCCCGCGCGCCAGGCGCGCCCCAGATGATCCAGGAGCGCTCGGGCGCAGCCGGCGCGGGCGGTTTGAACAGCCTCACGCCGAGCGCGAGCGCCAGCGGGAGCGACCACGCGATGAAGAACGCGGCCTGGAGGTCGGGAGCCGCGTGCGAGGGCAGCCACTCGAAGCTGACCCAGGCGAGCGCGCTGCTCGACAGCGCCAGCACCGGTGGGCGATCCCTGCGGGGGCCGGTGACCTCCCACGCGAGCAGGGCGAGCACGAAGGGGAGCAGGTAGTAGATGAAGTCCCATTCGTCGAGCAGGCAGCGGACCAGCATCACGAGCGCGAGCAGAAGCAGCGCGTCGCGCTCGCCGACGGCGCCGGCGCCCGTCTCACGGCGGCGCTTGAGCCAGAAGGCCGCCACGAGAGCGACGCCGACCGCGAGGATCAAGGGGTGCACGATCCCCGGCAGCCAGGGCGGCGTCAGCCGCCATTGCGGATGGCTGGTGAGCGGCGCGCTGAGCGGATAGGGGCTGCCGCTCTTCAGGGGCGGCACGTGGTTCGGGGTGCCGAGGAACCACCACAGCTGCCACGGCTGGAAGATCGCACCGGGCGCTTCGGCGACGGCGCGGCTGTGGGCGACGGCCGGCGAGGCCGTGTTCCAAGCGACCAACAGCGGCCCCACGACGGCGGCGAGCACCGCGCCCGCGCTCGCCAGGGACGGCAGCCTGCGTCTCGCGGGGAGCGCGAGCAGCACCGGGCCGACCGCGAGCAGGGCCCACTGCTTGTTGGCGATCGCCAGACCCAAGAGGGCGCCCGCCCAGAGCGCGCGCCCCCTGCTCGCGAACAGCACGGCCGCCACGCAGAGACAGGCGCCGAGGAGCTCCTCGGGGTGGCCGAATTCAAGCGCGATCAAGGTGATCGGGTTGGCGACGCACACCGCGAGCGTCACGCCACGCGCGAGCGCGCTGCGCCCTTCCGAGCGCATCCGAGCCACGAGCCATATCCCGAGCGCGGCCGAGGCCAGCAGGCACGGCAGGGCGACCATCCGATACACCGCGAGGCTGCCGCCGCCCCACAGCCCGGGCAGCAGCGCGAAGGGAGCGCGCTCGACGAGCGAGCCGCCGTAGACGGGCGCCAGCTGCAGGAACGCGAGCGGATGGCCGTGGGCCAGCGCCTCGAAGGCGGGCTGGACCTCGTGTTCGTAATCGGTCCAGGCGAATCCGTACAGGCCAAGCCACGCCATCGCCGCGCAGGCGGCGCCGGCCATGAAAGCGCACAGGGCGTTTTCGCGTACTACCCGCCGCATGTCTACGCATCGGCGCCCGGATGGCGTTGCTTGAGCGGCGCCCGCTGGAGCGTCCGGCCGCGGTGCCCGAGGCGGCGTCTCGGCGGTCGTCGGGGATGCTCAGGGCACGCGTTCCGGCGGCGCTCGGCGAACGCGCAGCTCGTGCGCTCGCGGGCCTGCCCGCATCTGGGCATCCGCGTGTGAGGGGGAGCTTTCCGGCGCCCGGCCACCGTCCATGAACAGGGCGACCGCGAGGAAGGGAAAGACCCATGGCAGGTAGGACCACGTCCAGTAGTTGGCCGCGAGCTGTGTGGCCAGCAGCAGCGCCGCGGCGATGGCGCTCAGCCTGACGGGGTTCGCGCGGATCGACGGTTCGGCGCTCAGACGCGCGATCGAGAGCGCGAGGAGAGCGAGCACGGCGGCCTGGGCGAGGGGCTGGAGCCACTGCAGCCCGAAGGTGTACCAGGGGGCATAGAAGGAGCCGCGCTGAAACTGGAAGGAGAGCGCATCGAACATCGCCGAGATGCCGCCGGGGCCCCCGAGGGCGAGCAGCAGCGCGGCGAGCGCGAGGCTCAGCGCCGCGGCCGCGAACAGGGAGCGAGGGAGATCGCGACGGCGGTGGGGGATCCAGATCGCCAGCAGGATCAGCGGCACGAGCTTGACCCAGACGGCCATCGCGAGCAGCAGCAGCGAGGTGCCGGCCCGCGTGCGAAGTGCGAGCATCCATGCCAGACAGGCCGCCAGCAGCAGGTCGTTCGAGCCCCCCGACGCGGCCAGCAGGACGGGCGGAAAGGCAAACCAGGCGAGCGCCGCCCGCAGCCGCCGATCGACGTCCGGCTCGGCCGTGCCCGCCGCGATCCCCGGGCTGGCGGCGATCCGGTAGAGCGCCAGGCCGACGAGCAGGCCGGCCGCCGTGGTGATCGCCAGCGAGCCGGAGAGGTCGCTGAAGGCGTCGGTGACCGGAAGCCACAGGGCGGCCGGCATGTAGAGCACGTAGTTGAGCAGCGGATAGGTGTCGCCGTGCAGGGCGAGGCCGATGTGGCCGTAGGGGAGCACGCCGTGCAGCAGGTCTGTCGCGCCCTCCAGGGAGGCCGTGGCGACGTCGGTGTAGCCGCTCGAGCTCAGCGTGATCATCGAGAAGGCCAGCGCCGCCGCCAGCGCGAGCAGGCGCAGCAGCCTCGTGCGCCGGTGCGGCTCCCAGCCGGCGCACAGCCAGCTGAGCAGCGGCGTGCTCTCCGGCATGGCGGTCGCGCGAGGGGAACGCAGGCCGATCGACAGGCAGCGGATCAGCAGATAGGACAGCGCCAGGCAGGCGCAGAGCACGCTCGCCGACAGCAGGCGGGCGTTGATCAGGGGGACCGTGAGCGTGAGGCTCGCGAGCACGAGCGCGTCGAGGTTGCGCAGGCGTCGTAAGGGGATGACCGTGATCGCGAGCAGCAGCACAGCGGTCAGCAGCCCGAGAATCCAAGGTGAGTTGGCGAGCGTCGCGCCCGAGGCCGGCTCGCCCGCGACATGCCGCTCGGTTGCGCGGACTTCCCCGTGCTCACCGACCGCGGCGTCGAGCACGACTTCCGGCCCGTTGAAGAACGTCACGCGTTGGAGGCTCGAGTCGAGCGGAATCACCCGCGCCTCGGTGACCGGGTTGTGAGCCAGGAAGGCCCTGTCGGCGCCGTTCTCGGCGGCGGCCCGCACGGCGGCCGGCGCCGAGAGCGAGTAGCGGGGTCTGGTCTGCCGGTGAAGCAGCCACAGGCCGGCGGCGCCCAGCAGGAAGGTGGCGGCGAACGCGCAGAGTCCGCGGCGGCTGAGGACCCAGCTGGAGCTCACGGCGAGGGACCGTCCAAAGCTCGAGGGTCGTGCAGCGCGCGGCCGGGCGAAGCTCGCTTCACGCCCTAGATATCGGCACTCCCCAAGGGCGGCTTGATCCCGGATCGCGGCGCAGTCGCCGCCGGGAGCGCTCGCGTGCGCGACACCGATCAGCCAGGTCTCGAGTGGCGCCGCCTACGGGGGAGCGCTCGCGTCGCCGATGACCGGCGGCGGGATGCACCCCGCCGGTCCGGGAAGAGGGCCTGGGTCGACATCGAAGCGGGTGGGGACCCTATACCTCGTCTAGGCTGTCCTTTACGCGCGGGCGAGACGACATGGCGATCAGCACCAACCAGTTCAAAAACGGCAACCACATCGAGGTCGAGGGAACCGTCTTCAAGATCCTCGAGTTCCAGCATGTCAAGCCCGGGAAGGGTGGCGCCTTCGTGCGGACGAAGCTCCGGCGGGCGGCCGACGGGAACGTGATCGACCGGACGTTCAGGGCGGGCGAGAAGTTCCGCTCGGTGCGCACCGAGTCAAGGAGGATGCAGTTCCTGTATGCCGACGGCAGCGATGCCCACTTCATGGACACCGAGTCCTTCGAGCAGATCGCGCTCGCCCAGGGGGCCGTGGAGGACGCGCTGCGCTGGTGCAAGCCGAGCAGCGAGGTCGAGATGCTGTTCATCGACGATCAGCCCGCCGAGGTCCAGCTGCCGAGCGCGGTCGACCTCGAGGTGACCCAGACCGATCCGGGCGTACGCGGGGATACGGTATCCGGCGGGGGGACCAAGGGCGCCACACTCGAGACCGGTGCGGTCATCCAGGTTCCGCTGTTCGTCGAGCAGGGCCAGCTGATCCGTGTGGACACGCGCTCGGGCGACTACGTGGCGCGCGCGTAGCATGCGCCGCTCCGAGCAACGCCGCTCGGCGGTGATCGCGCTCTACCAGCACGATCTCACCGGCCGTCCGCTGGAGCAGGCGTTCGCCGCCGCCGATTCCCCGTTCGCGCGGGAGCTGGCGGGCGCTGCGGCGGATCGCGCGCGGGAGCTCGATGAGATCATCGACCGCCACGCCCACGGATGGTCGGTGGAGCGCATACAGCCGCTCGAGCGGAGCATCATGCGCGTGGCGCTGGTCGAGATGCTCCATCCCGAACTGGTCCCCGCCGAGGAGCCGATCCCGGCCGAGGGGGCGATCGAGGAGGCGGTGGAGAGCGCCAAGCGGTTCTGCGGAGCGGATGCCCCGGGCTTCGTCAACGGCGTGCTGGGCGCGGTATTGCGCGAGGTGCGCGAGAATGCGCATATCCAATGAGCGGCTTCGAGCATCTGGACGACCTCATCGCGCGCATGGAGCGCGCCGCCGAACAGCTGCGCTCAGGCGAGTGCTCGCCTGACGCCGCCGCGACCCTCGTGGAGGACTGCGCGACGCTCGCCGCGCAGGCCGCCGCGGAGCTCGAGCAGCTGACGCGGGCGGATGCCGCAGCGCCGGCGCCCGGGCAGGACACCCTTCTCTAGGGTCGTGAACGCGAGCTATCCGGAGAGCCTTCGCGAGGAGGTGGAGCGCCACCTGGAGGCGCTGCGTTTCTCCAACGAGCCGCTGACCGCCGGGCTCGAGGAGGCGATGCGCTACTCGCTGCTGGCGGGCGGCAAGCGCATCCGACCGGTGCTCGCCCTTGCGACCGGGCGGGCGATCGGCCTGGAGCAGCGAGACGTGATGCCCCTGGCGGGCGCGATCGAGCTGATCCACACCTACTCGCTGATACACGACGACCTGCCGGCGATGGACGACGATGCCCTGCGGCGGGGGCAGCCGACCTGTCACGTGAAGTTCGGAGAGGACGTCGCGATCCTCGCCGGGGACGGACTGTATGCGGAGGCCTTTCGCCACCTGCTCACCGAGCAGCGCTCGCCGCCGGAGCGGGTGCTCAGGGCCGCGGCCGAGCTCGCGACGGCGACCGGCGTGAACGGGATGGTGGGCGGCCAGTACGCGGATGTCACCTCGCAGACGCCCCCCGGGGCGGCCCCGCTGCGACGCCTGCACGAGCTGAAGACCGGACGTCTGATCGGTGCGTCCGTGCTGTGCGTACTACTGTTGGGGGGAGTCGAGGATGCACCTGCGACAATTGCCTTTCGCCGTTTTGCCGCCGAGTTGGGCGTGCTGTTTCAGATCGTTGACGACATACTCGACGTGACAGGGACCGACGATGAACTTGGAAAGCCCCGCGGCAGCGACGAGCGCCATGGCAAGCGCACCTACGTGAGCGAATTCGGAATCGATCGAGCCAGAGAGCTGGCGGCGGACTCCCACCGGATGGCGAGGGAGGCTCTCGCCGAGGCCTCCGAGCTCAGCTCTGCGGGCGGGCCGGGCGGATCTGAGCCCTCGACGCGTGAGCTCGAGCAGATCGCCGACTTCATCTACACGCGCACCTCATGAGCCTGCTCGGGCAGATAGAGGGTCCGCAGGACCTCAAGGACCTGTCCGAGGAGGAGCTGGCCGAGCTCGCCCAGGAGGTGCGCAAGCACATCATCGACACGGTCGGTGAGATCGGCGGGCACTTCGGCGCCAACCTCGGCACCTGCGAGCTCGCGGTCGCGTTGCACTCCCTGCTCGAGAGCCCCACCGACAAGATCCTGTGGGACGTCGGGCACCAGGCCTATCCCCACAAGATCCTCACCGGCCGGCGCGACCGGCTCAGCACCATCCGCCAGTACGGGGGGCTCGCGCCGTTCTGTTCGATCGAGGAGTCACGCCACGACATCATGGGAGCCGGCCACGCATCGACCTCGATCGGCTACGCGGTCGGCATGAAGGAGGGCATGCGCCACATGGGGCTGGAGCCCGAGGGGAAGGTGGTCGCGGTGATCGGCGATGGCGCGATGACCGGCGGTGTGGCCTTCGAGGCGATCGGTCAGGCGGGCGGCCTGGGGACGCCGATCGTGGTCGTTCTGAACGACAACGGCATGTCGATCGCGCCCAACGTGGGAGCACTTTCGCGGTACTTCAACCGGGTTCGGCTCAACCCCAAGCTGTGGCACGCGCGCGCGGGGGTGGAGGGAGGGCTGAAGGGTCTCCCCGGCGGGATCGGCTCCGCCTTCGAGCGGCTGGGGCCGCAGCTGAAGGAGTCGATCAAGGCCTTCTGGGCGCCGGGGCTGTGGTGGGAGGAGCTCAACTGGGCCTACATGGGTGTCGTCGACGGCCACGACGTGCGGGCGCTTCGCGAGGCGTTGCGCGAGGCGCTCGCCGCCGAACGGCCGGTCGTCGTGCACATCGCGACCGTCAAGGGCAAGGGCTTCGCGCCGGCCGAGGACGGTGGCCTCGAGGGCATGGAGAAGTGGCACGCGGCCAAGCCCAACTCGATCATCGACGGAGTCCCCGCGCACGCCTCCCCCGCGTCATCCGGGGCGCGGCTCAGGGGCTCGGCCAGGGCGCAGAAGGCGCCGCCGCCCCAGTACACGCAGGTGTTCGGTGAGGCGCTCGTGCGCGAGTGCGAGCGGGACGAGCGCGTCGTGGGGATCACCGCGGCGATGAACTCGGGCACCGGGCTGAGCATCCTGCAGAAGGCGATGCCCGAGCGCTACTTCGACGTGGGAATCGCCGAGCAGCAGGCGATACTGTTCGCCGCCGGGCTGGCGCTCCAGGGAGCCAAGCCGGTGGCGGCGATCTACTCGACCTTCCTGCAGCGGGCCTACGACCAGATCGTCCACGACGTGTGCCTTCAGCGGCTGAACGTGGTGTTCGCGATGGACCGCGCCGGGCTGGTAGGCGACGATGGCCCGACCCACCATGGGGCGTTCGACATCGCCTACCTGCGCTGCCTGCCGAACATCGTGCTGATGGCCCCGCGCGATGAGGCGATGCTGGTGGACATGCTGCACACGGCGCTCCTCCACGACGACGGGCCGGTCGCGCTTCGCTATCCCCGCGGAGAGGGCCGTGGCGTCGCGCTGCCGGCTCAGCCGCGGGCGATCGCGATCGGCACCGGCGAGATCCTTCAGGAGGCGAAGGTGGCCGCGGGCGCGGGTGGCGCGTCGCGCGCACCTGCAGGCCGGGCCGGTGACGCCGCGCTTCTCGAGGGGGCTCGTGTGGCGCTGATCGGCTACGGCAGCGGCGTGGGCAAGGCCCTGGAGGCCGCCGAGGAGCTGCGTGATCTCCAGATCGCGGTGACCGTCGCGGACGCACGGTTCGCCAAGCCGATCGACGCCGGCCTCATGGCACAGCTCGCCGCCGAGCACGATCTGCTCGTCACGATCGAGGAGGGAGTTCTCGCGGGCGGCTTCGGCTCCGCGGTCTGGGAGACGCTCAACGAGGCTGGCGCGACGGGGGCCGGGGGCATACGAATCATCAGGGTGGGCCTCCCCGACAGATATGTCACGCACGGCAAGCCCGCGCTGCTGCACGAGGAGGTGGGCTTCACCGGGACGCGCATCGCCGAGCGAGTGGCGGCGGCGATCTCCGATCGTGGATCGACGGTCCCGGCGACTGGCTCCCGAGGGGCCGGATCGGCGATCGTCGGCGCCTGATCCCGAGCGCTCCTTAAATGAAACGACCCGCTTCTGGAGCGGGCCGTTTCGGGGGAGGAGGAATGCAGGAGAGAGATGATTCTGCTTCCAATCGATCATGATGTCCGGCGTGGGTCACCCAATGTGTGATATAGCTCACATAGGAGTCAGAAACGGGTCTTTGCCGATGGACGGATGCAGTGTACTGTCTGCATCGTAGGTCGCCCTCCCTGCCGGTGAAAACCGCTTTCGAGAAGGGTGAGCTGGGGTGACTTCCTCCTTGGTTGGGTGCCTGCGCCGTCCAGGTCGTGGCGGCGCAGGCACCCCTATGCAAGGGTTCGGCTTCGATGGGTAGGCAGCGTCTCGACAGCCTGCTGGCCGAGCGGGGCCTGTTTCCCTCCCGCAGCCGGGCGGCGGCCTCGGTGATGGCGGGGGAGGTGCACGTCGGATCGAGCGAGCGGGTCGCGGTCAAGCCGGGCGAGCTCGTCGACGTCGGCGAGCCCGTGAGGGTGAGGGAGCGTGCGAGGTACGCGTCGCGGGGCGGGCTGAAGCTCGCCAACGCGCTCGACGCGACCGGCCTCGAGGTGCGGGAACGTCGGGCGCTCGACGTGGGGGCCTCGACCGGCGGGTTCACGGATTGCCTGCTGCAGGCGGGCGTCTCGGAGGTGATCGCCGTGGATGTCGGCTATGGAACGCTGTCCTACGCCTTGCGAATCGATCCGCGCGTGCGCGTGATGGAGCGCACGAACGCGCGCGCCCTGAGGCCGCAGATGCTGCCCAGCGCCCGCTTCGGCGGCGATCGGGCTCCCGATCTGGCGACGGTCGACGTGTCCTTCATCTCGCTCGGCAAGGTCCTGGGCGCCGTGCTCGATTGCATGGAGGAGAGCTATGACGTGCTCGCGCTGGTCAAGCCGCAGTTCGAGCTCGGCCGCGGAAGGGTGGGAAAAGGGGGCGTGGTGCGCGATCCCGAGGGCCGGCGCGCGGCGCTGATCGGGGTCGGGGAGGCGGCCGTCGCGATGGGAGCGGCGGTGCTCGGTTTCTATTCCTCGGGGCTTCCCGGCCCGAAGGGGAACCGCGAGAGCTTCATCTGGCTGGCCGACCTCGCCCGCGCCGGGGTGCGATCGAAGGCGTTCGTCGCCGGCGATGCCGTCACCGACCAGGTACGCGGGCAGCTCGAGCGGATGGCGCGCGAGGTCGAGCCGTGAGGGAGATCACCGTGTTCACCCATCGCCGGCCGGCGGACACCACGACCGTGCTCGGCCGGCTCGCAGAGCAGGCGGCGCACGCGGGCGTGACCCTGCGAATGGACGAGGAGGAGACCCGCAAGCACGACCTGCGGCCCGGCCCCGGGTTCGAGCTGAACGCTCCGGTGAAGGACGACGTCGAGCTCTGCCTGGTGCTCGGTGGCGACGGGACCATCCTGCGCGCGCTCCAGCGCTACGCGGGGACCGACGTCCCCGTGTTCGCGATCAACTTCGGCGAGATCGGCTTTCTGGCGACGGTGGAGCCGGAGGATCTCGACGAGGGGATTCGCCGCGCGCTGAGCGGTGACTTCGAGCTGTTGAAGCTGCCCGCGATCGTGCGCGATGAGCCGGAGGGCTGGATGGCGATGAACGACGTGGCGATCCACCGAAAGGTGGGCGAGCGGGTCGCGGAACTCGCCTACGCCCTGGGCGGCGAGGAGGTCGGCAGCGTGCGCTGCGACGGGTTGGTGGTCGCCACCCCGGCGGGGTCGACGGGCTACAACCTGGCCAACGGCGGGCCGGTGATGGCGTGGGGGGTGAAGGGGTTCGTCGTGTCGTTCATCGCGCCACACTCGCTGACGGCGCGGGCGCTGGTCGCCTCGCCGGCCGACCGGCTGACGATCCACAACCGCTCGCGCGAGCCGCTCGACGTCGCCGTCGACGGCCGGCCGGTGGGCGACATCCCGCCGGGCGCGAGCATCGACGCCCGGTTCATGGACGAGATCGGGACGATCGCCCAGCTTCCGGGCTCGTCCTTCTACCGCAGGCTGCGCCAGAAGTTCGGCCGTCTGGCGAGCTGATCAGGCGACGTTCGCGCTGTGGCGCTCGTTGATCTCCGATCGCACCGATGTGCTGTCCCGCTGCAGCGAGGTTATGAAGTGGTCGAGCTGTTCGCGTGAGAAGCGCCGCTGGCCACCGGGGGTCCTGTAGCAGCTGATATGGCCGGCATCGGTCCAGCGACGGATCGTTGCGAGCGAGACGCCGAGGTAGCTCGCCGCCTGCGAGCTCGTGAACACGAGGCGCCGGTCGCTGTGGATGTGAGGCGTTGATCTTGGCATGGTCAATCTTTCGGCTCAAAGCGCCGAGAAGATGAGCGGCGCAGGGGTTTGTGGACGTTTGTTGGTCGAGCGCGCGCCGACCGGGGACAACCGCAGCGTGCGGTCACCGGCGTCCTGTAGCGTTTAGTCTGCGGTGCCCACATCGAACGCGAGCATCGCCGGGCAGGGGCCGGCGGGGGAAAGGACCATTGACGGGGACCGACGATCGGACGGGGAGCACGTTCAGCGCGCGGCTGATCGCGGGCCGAGCGGCGCGAGCGCTGCGCGCATCGATCTGCGGCCTGCTGCTGAGCGCGCTCCTCGCCCCCGACCAGTCGCCCGCCGGCACCGCTCCGGCGGCGATGCCAGAGGGCTGCGGGGCGGCGCCGACATGGGTGGCGGGCGCGAGCCTCCTCGACGAAGCCAGGGATCCGCTGCCGAGCTGCTTCTCGAACGCCTCGACGATGGCCGAGGCGCTCGTGAGCATCGCCGACAACCGCTCCTACGCGGAGCTCGTGAGCGTGCGCGGCGCGGCGGTCGACATGCTGGCGTCCACGTTCGGCTCCCCGCTCGAAGGCGGGTTCGCGCGGTCGCTCGCCGACTCGAGCTCGGCCGAGGGTCCAGCCGAGTATCTGCTCGGCCCCCGCCAGCGTGTCGTCCTCGCGCTCGAGCGCCCACCGCCGGGCGCCGGCCAGGAGGTCGTCGTCGAAGCGGCGCAGGGGAATCCCGTGGGCGTGGCGGCGCTCGCCTACGCGCTGGTGAGCGAGGCGGCTGAGCGGCGTGTGCTGCCCGGGGCCACCGAGAGCTGCGTGGCCGCCGCCGTCGCTCGCGCCGCGGTTCGCCCGCGACACCCCGAACGGGCTCTGCGCAGGATGCACTCCTGCGTGAACGGCGCACCGTTGTCGAGCAGGGCGAAGCGGCTCCTCGTCGGTCTCGCCGACCGCCTGCTGAGGGGTCGCCTCTTCGAGCAGGTCGTCCATCTGTGGGGCACGGACAACGCTCCAACGCGCAGCTCGTTCACGATCGCGGCGACGAACCCCAACCTGATCAACCCTCACATTCAGCTGGACACGACTGATCTGGGCACGTTGCCGGGCGGCCGGAGAACGATCCGGCACCTCTCCGCCAGTGGCGGCGCGCCGCCCTACCGCTTCTATATCGTTCCCGAACCCGGCGGCCCGGGCGTACCCAGCTGGCTCGAGCTCGCTCCCGGAGGCACGCTCGTGGTCGAACCGCCGGCGGGCACCACGTCCGTCAGCCTGCCGATCGAGGTCGTGGACGCCAACGGCGAACACTCCGTGGTGCCCTACTGACGGCGACCGTCGGAGGTGCACGGCGGGCGGTCGAGGGCCGGCCGGCGGAGGTCAGGCGGTGCGGCCCCGGCCACCGCCGGGGGCGTCCAGCTCGACGGTTCGCAACGGTCGGGCGGGGAGGCGGCGCGATTGGCAGCTCGAGATCGAGGGTATGGGTCGGGCCGCAGGATCGGGCCGCAAGGCCCGCGTTTATTGGCATTTGCGAGCCATTGTCCGGCTGCATCTGCAAGCCCGCATGCGCGAACCTACGCAAACTGGCGCTTTTCATGCAATGGGGGTAGTATCCTCACCGTAGCTACGCAGAGCTAATGGTCGCTCTACGGATGGACATGAGGCGCCGTCTGACAACGGCGCGGACTGGAGATGGAGACCATGAAGGCCCGATAGGCATTTTATGATTAAGGCCTGAGGGCGTCACGCGATAGGTGTGGCGCCCTCTCTCTTCTCCAGGCCAGCCCTCACCCTTTGCTGAACATGCGCTCGCGCAGGTTCACGACGCCCGCGCGCCAGGCCAGGCGACGAGATCCCTGGCGCGAGCCGGGGGCGCCCTGCGGATCCGCCATCTCGCGGACGCGACGCTCGAATTCGAGCTCCGTTTCGAAGTCGGCGTCCTGTCCAAGCGTGGGCCCCTCGCGCTCGAGCAGCGCCACGAAGGTCTCGACCAGATCGCCGTCGAGCTGGCCGTGCGCCGCACCGTTGCGCAGCTCGATCATCGCTTCCTGGGGCGTCATCGGCGAGCGATAGCCCTCGCTTGCCGTCATCGTGTCGTAGGTCGAGCAGATCGCGAGGATGCGCGAGGCCAGGGGTATCTCGTTGCCGATCAGTCCGGCCGGATAGCCGCGGCCGTCGACTCGCTCGTGGTGATAGAGGATCGCGTCCGCCGCGGGACCGTAGCCGTCGAGCGCGCCCACGAGCATGGCGCCCTCCTGGGGATGGCTCCTCACGATCGCCTGATCCTCATCTCGAACGACCTCCGCGTGCAGCACGCGATCGGGCCAGGTGAACTTGCCGATCTCGTGGAGCAGCGCGGCCGTACGGACGATTTCCTGCTCGTCATCCTCGCAGCCGATCTCCTCCGCGAGGGCCCTTGAATAGCGGGCGACGGCGGACGCGTGACGTGCCGTGCTGGGATCGCGCCGCTCGAGCGCTCTGACGAGCGTCCGCAGCACGCCCAGCTGAAGCCCCACCAGCTGCCTGGAACGGGCTTCCAGCTGCTCGGCGCGATCCTCCGATCGAAGCAGGGCCACCGTCAGCTGCTGGAAGATCAACAGCAGGAAGACCGAGCCGACGAGCACCGGCAGGCCGAGCGACGTGTAGGCCAGCGCCAGGATCGCCGCAACGGCGCCGATCGCGAGCTCGCCGGGGAGCAGTGGAATGAACTCGCGTATCTGCCGTGAGAGCGACCGGCCTTCCTCGGTGAGAACGTCCAGCCCGACCAAGAGGAAACCGAGCCCGAGGACCACGATGAACGTGGCGAAGACGATCAGACCAAAAGCGACGCTGTGCGTCATCTGCGCGTTTCCCGGGCTGTGCACGTCGCCCGCGAGCGCCCGCACCATCCAGCCTCCGATGTAGGAGACCGATGCGAACGCCGCGAGGTTGTTCAACCATTGGGTGGCGGGCAGGCGCCTCTTCGCCGATCTGTGGATCATCGCGACTACGCCGCAGGCGGCGGCCGGAGCCGGGCCCAGCAGGCCCATGGCCAACACGATCGCGATCGGCGCGGCGCTCTGCTCTCCGTCGCTGATCTCGACGCTGAACCACTCGCTGGCGAAGGCGAGCGCCAGCAGAAGCGCGACCAGCGTCCGGGGGCTCCATTCCTCCGGGCGGGAGAGCAGCGTAGCCGTGACCACCGTGCCCGCGAGCAGCAGCACCTCCGCGGCGAGAAAGAGACGTCTCGTGAGTTGGCTGGCGTGCATCGAGGGCCCTGCGTACTTAACGGCTATCCCGTGAAGTACTTGAGGGGCAGACCCCTGTATGTATCTATTGCCGGGCCGCACGTGGTCCGAACAGGGCACAGCTCACTTCGGCGCGGGCTCTCGCGGCGCGGCTTCGGGCGGCACGGACTCCACGTAACGGCCCGCGCGGCTGGGCGGATTTGCTGCATCGCCCTGCTCGGGAGGCCTACGGGCGAGACCCCTCAGCGAAACGCGGAGCAGCGCAACCGAGGTTGCCGTGCCTCCCAGACCGACGACGAGGAACGCGACACGCGGCGAGCTCAGGGCCGCCAACACCCCGCCCAGCGGCAGCCCGATTCCCAGGCACAGGGCATCGAGCGATTCCACCGCCCCCATCATCCGGCCGTGCAGCCGCTGGGGACTGAGGCGCTGCACGAGGCTCACGATCGACGGCACCTCGAGACCGTTGCCCACACCCCCCACGAGCGCGGCGATGCTCGCGAGCGCCAACGAGGAGACGGCCGCGAAGCCCAGGTACGCAAGGCCAATGGCAAATGCGCCTACGCCCAGCACCACGCCCAGCGGCCGTCGATGGGTGCGAGCGAAGATGACGCTGCCGAGCACCGCGCCCGCGCCCCATGCGGCGACGAGGATCCCCAAGCCGCGATCGCCGGCACCGAGGGTCACCTTCGCGTACTCGACCTCGATCGGGGCTCCCGCCTCCAGGAAGACGAGCGCGATCGTGTATGCGATCAACAACGCGCGGAGCGTCGGCGCCTCGTTGATGTGTCGCCATGCGGCGCGCAGGCGCGCACCGACGGAGTTGCCCTCGGCCTCCTCGACATGGGGGTGCAGGTCGGTGAGCAGCGCCCCGCAGATGAGAAAGGAGCCGACGTCGATGAACAGCGCCGCCGAGGCCCCGGCGCCGGCCACGACGGCGCCGGCGAGCAGGGGGCCGAGCACGAACGTGGCAGAGAACGCGTAGTTCAGCACGGCGTTTGCCCTGCGCTCGGCCTCGTGCACCTCGTCGTCCGCGTTCCCGGTCGGCGAGCTCAGACTCGCGCGCTGTTCCTCCACCTGATCGCGGGCGGCCCGGGCCACCTCGGCGCGGAGCAGCGACGTCGCGGCCAGGGCGGCGGTCCCGTCGAGCGCTGCCAGCAGCAGCACCGCCGGCAACCAGAAGTGCCACAACAGGACCGCGAGCGCCGCCGTGGTCACGGCCTCGAAGAAGTACAGGCTGCTCAACTCGTGGCCGCGGACGGACGCCTCCACGCGCGCCACCACCGCGGGAACGACGAACGCCGGCAGGGCCTGACCGGCGAACAGCAGCGCCGCGACCGCGATCGCGCTGTGGGTGTGGTCGAACACGGCGATCATCAGCGCGATCGCGCCGAACCACGTGCCAAGCCGGTTGACCGTGTACGCAGCGAGGATCCTGCGCAGTCGGGCTGACCGGAGCGGCGAGGGCACGCGGCCACGCTAGCGCCTGCCCGCCGCGCGGTCGAGCCGTGCGTGCTTTCCTGCGCAGATCCCGCACGGGCCGGACAACTCGGCTCGACGATGTGTCCAGACCCGCTCGCGGTCGGTCCTCGCCAGACGCTACGGTGTCGAGTTGATGGAGGCTGGCACGCCAGGGGTCGATCGACCGATCGATGTGATCATCGCCGACGACCACTCGGTGGTGCGGGATGGAATCCGCACGGTGCTCGAGCGCCAGAAGGGGGAGTTTCGCGTCGTCGCCGAAGCTTCGGACGTTCCCATCATGGTTCGCGAAGTTCGCGAGCACAAGCCGGACCTGCTGACGCTCGACCTGACGATGCCGGGCGGTTCGAGCCTCGCGGCGCTGCCCTCGTGCTTCATCGCCCATCCGACGCTCGCGGTGGCGATCCTGACCATGCGCGAGGACCCCGAGTACGCCCGCCAGGCGCTGCGCGCCGGCGCTCGCAGCTACGTGCTCAAGGAGGCCGAGCCGGAGGAGCTCTTGCAGGCGTTCCGGCTTGCGGTGGCCGGCCAGAACTACCTTCACCCCCGGCTGGGCGCGCTGATGGCGACCAGCGAGCCGAGCGACGGGGAGGACGTCGGGCTGAGCACGCGCGAGCGCGAGGTCGTCAGGCTGATCGCCGCCGGCTACACCAATGCCGAGATCGCCGAGCAGCTGAACGTGGCCGAGCGCACCGTCAAGACCTATCGCGCCCGGGCGATCGAGAAGCTCGGATTCTCCTCGCGGGCGGAGATCACCGCCTACGTGCGGCGCCTCGGCCTGACCGATTAGCCGACGCGCCGGCTCTGAGCAGCGGCGACGGACCGCGGGCTAGTCGCCCTGGCTGCCCGCTTGGGCGCCCGCCACGGCAGCCGCGGCCGGCCGGCCCGCCAGGGGCACCGTTAGGCGGACCACCGTCCCGCCTCCCGGCGCCGGCGCCAGCTCGAGCTCGCCGCCGACGAGCTCGGCGCGCTCGCGCATGCCGGAGGTTCCGAAGCCGCCCTCGAGGCCATCGCCGCGGGGGCCGAGCTGCGCGGCGTCCGGCAGCCCGCGGCCGTCGTCGGTCACCGATGCGCCGAGCACACCGTCGCGCTCGGAGATGCTCACCACCGCCTTCGTGGCCTGCGCGTGCCGGCTCACGTTCGTGAGCGCCTCCTGCACGACCCGGTAGACCGTGCTCTCGAGCTCGGGGTCCAGGCGCCGGTTGCCCTCGTCGCCGTCGCCGAACGGCGGCTGCTCGCCGGCCGCGACCGACGGGCGCTGCCCGCGCGGATCGAGGTCGATCTCGATCTGCACATCGAGCCCGTCGATCGCCTGGGCACGCCTTGCGAGCGCGTGCAGGGCGGCTTCCAGACCGAGATCGTCGAGCGCCGCGGGCCGCAGCTCGGTGATCAGATGGCGCAGCCCGTCGATCTCCCGTCCGAGGCCGTCCAGCACGAAGTCCACCGTCTCGTCCATCACCTCCCGGTCGTGGAGGTCGCGCGCGTTGGCGAGCTTCATGCGCAGCGCCCCGATGCCCTGGATGCTCTCGTCGTGGATCTCCCTGGCCCAACGCGTGCGCTCGCGCTCGCGTGCCTCCATTCCGTAGCGCAGCCGCTCGATCTCGACGGAGCGCTCGGCGGCCAGCCGCTGCGCGACGCTAGCCGCGAACGCGCCGAGCGCCTGCCGGTCGGGGCCGCGGAAGCCGCGGTCGCTCCGCAGCGCTACCACCAGCCCGGCGCCCTGCTGCTCCATGCTCAGCGGCTCCAGGAGCGCGGCGCGAGCCTCGATCCCGAGTTCGTGAAGCCACGCCGCCTCCTGTCCCCGCGGCCGATCGAGCGACACCGGCTCGCGCGCAAGGAACAGCGTGCCGAGCGCGCTTCCCTGGACCGGCACGATCCGTACGCGCACCGTCGCCTCGCCGCTCGAGGCCGCCACCCGCAGCTCTCCCCGCTCCTCGATGAGGATCAGCAGGCTGTCGGCGTCGAGCAGCGCGAGACCTCGGTCCGCCATCAGCCGCAGCAGCCACAACTCGGATCCAGACAGCACCGCCTGGATTATGATGGCCTGGGTCGCCCTAGTGCCGGGGGCGAGCCGCTCTGCAGCGGCGTGGCGGTCGCCAGGCCCGATGCCTGCTCGCCCGGCCCGCGTCCTGCGGCGGCCCGCGTCCGGCTCAACAGCTCCTGGCCGCTGATGTCGGCTCGCCAGGCCGCGAGCCCCATCGAGACGCGCAAAGGCCGCCGTTTCCCCTCCGCTTCCACCTTGATCGTGCGCAGCCTGTCGAGCAGCCGCCTCGCGACGATCTCGCCACGCGGGCTGTCGGCGCCCGGCAGCAGCAGCAGCAACTCGCTCTCGCTCGGCCTGCCGATCCGGTCGAAGCGTCGCAGTTCCCGACCGAGCGCCCGCGCGAGATAGGGGAACACCCGCTCGGGAAGGTCGCTGCCGTGCTCGCGGGACAGCTCCTCCAGGTTGTCGATCACGAGCAGCAGGCAGCTCAGCGGCGTCTGGTGGCGACCGGCGCGGCTGATCTCCTCGTCGAGCCGCTCGGCGAGCGCATGCGCCGACAGGCATCCGAGCTGTCCCGACGGGTGTGGGTGGGAGCGCGGATCGGTTTCGCTGGCAGCCATGCCGTTTGGCGGACGAGTGTAAGGGGGCTCGGGTCCCCTGCTCCGGCCAGGGGTCCATCCCCGGGCGATGGCACCGATTATGCCCTTTATCGGGCTCCTCGTCCAATGTCGCCTCCCCGCGGGCACGACAGGCCCCGGAGGGGCCCCATCAAGAACGACGTCAACCCGAGAGATCCGTCGGCGTGCGCTGCTAGACCTGCGTCTGTGCTGCGTGAGCTCCGTGTCGAGAACCTTCTGCTGATCGAGCGGGCGGAGCTGCGCCTGACGCAGGGCCTGAACGTCCTGACCGGCGAGACCGGCGCCGGCAAGACCGTTCTCGCCCACGCGCTCGACCTGCTGCTCGGCGGCCGCTCGCGGCCCGGGATCGTGCGCCCCGGCGCGGCCGAGGCATACGTCGAGGGGGTGTTCGACCTCTCCGAGGAGCTCCGGCTCGAGATTGCCGAGAGGCTCCCGGCGGATGCCGGCGAGGTGGTGCTGGCCCGCCGCGTGGGCGCCGACGGTCGCACCCGCGCCTACCTCAACGGCCGCGCGGCCACCGTCGGCGAGCTGCGCGACCTCGGCGGAGCCCTCGTCTCCTTCTATGGCCAGCACGAGCATCGACAGCTCACGCTCGCGGCCGCCCAACTCGACATCCTCGATCACCTCTGCGGCCGAGATCATGGGCTGAGGCTTCGCGCATGCGCGCGCGCCTTCGCCGAGGCGGGCCGGCTGGAGCGCGAGCTCGAGGCGCTGGGTGAGCTGTCCGGCGCACGCGACCGCGAGCTCGACCTGCTGGATTACGAGCTGTCGGAGATCGATGCCGCCGCTCCGGTCGAGAACGAGCACGAGGGCCTGCTTGCCGAACGCGAGCGCCTGCGAAGCCTCGACGCGCTCGCGGCCGCCGCCGGAGCCGGCGTCGAGGCGCTCGCGCCCGAGTCAACGGAGCTCCCGGGTGCCTCGCAGCTGATCGCGGGCGCCACACAGCGGCTCGATGCCCTCGCCGCTGTCGATCCTCGCCTGGACGTTCTCGCCGAGCGCCTTCGCGGCCTGCTGATCGAGTCAGAGGATCTCGCCGCTGAGCTGCGCCGCTATGGCGAGGAGGCGCAGGGCGCTCAGCTGTCCCAGGGCGAGAGCTCTCTGGGACATGTCGAAGAACGCCTCGCCGTGCTCGATCGCCTGCTGCGGAAGCACGGAGGCAGCATCGAGGGGGTCCTCGAGCATGCCGCTCGTGCCCGCGCGCGTCGCGAGGAGCTCGTCGGGGCCGAGCTGGCCTCGGCCCATGTCGAGGAGCAGCTCGCGGTGGCGCGCCGTGCGCTCGAGGAGCACGTGAGCGCCCTACGCGCCTGCCGTGAGTCCGCCGCCCCGCGCCTCGCCGGCGCGGTGCGCGAACAGCTGGCCGCGCTGGCGATGGAGGACGCCAGCTTCGAGGTGATCCTGTCGAGTCGCCGGCCGGGCCCTTCCGGTGGGGATGCCGTCGAGTTCATGATCGCCCCCAACCCCGGCGTGCCTGCCGGTCCGCTGCGGGAGATCGCCTCCGGCGGGGAGCTCTCGCGGGTGATGCTCGCGATCATGGGCGTCGCCACCGAGG
Source organism: uncultured Solirubrobacteraceae bacterium (assembly GCA_963717415.1). GTDB lineage: Bacteria > Actinomycetota > Thermoleophilia > Solirubrobacterales > Solirubrobacteraceae > Palsa-744. The sequence continues at coordinate 1,074,078 of OY970331.1, forward strand.
CCGCCGCCGACAGCACGCTCGTCTTCGACGAGGTCGACGCGGGAATCGGCGGGCGCACCGCGCGCGCGGTCGGCGCTCGCCTCAGCGCCCTCGCGCAGGCCAGGCAGGTGCTCTGCATCACCCACCTGCCCCAGATCGCCTCGCTCGGCAACCGCCACTTCACGATCGTCAAGGACACCTCCGCCGACCCCACGCGCGCCACCGTCGCGCAGCTCGGCGAGCGGGCCGTGGTCGCTGAGCTCGTGCGCATGCTGGGCGCGGACGGGACCGATGCAGCTGCCCGCCGTCACGCTCGGGAGCTGCGCCGCGCAGCCTGACGCGGTTTCAGTGGGTGCGCTTTGCCGGTCCGGGCGTTACTCTCGCTGAGAGATGGCCGCGACACGAACCGGCGGACATGGGCGCACGGTCCCGGAGGCAGGCGGGCAGACGTCCGTGCCGACCGGGGCTCGCGCCTCCGAGCCGGTCCCGCCCCCGACGGTTTCGCGGCCCGAGGCGCAGGGCGATCTGCGCCCGCCCGCGCTGACCCTGCACGGCACCGCGCGGCTCGGCCGGCGCACGAAGCTGCTCGTCAAGCATCTCACCGCCGGGGATTTCGCGGTGATCGATCATCTGGACATCGATCGGGTGTCGGCGGAGGAGCTCATCGCGGCCGGCGCCGTCGCGGTGCTCAACTGCAGCCCCTCCTCGGGAGGCTCATACCCGAACCTCGGGCCGCAGTTGCTCGTGGAAGCGGGCATCCTGCTCGTGGACCTCCCCGACGATCGCCTGTTCGACCTGCTCTCCGACGGGGACGAGGTGCTGGTGCGAGCCTCCGCGGCATCGCCGCCGCACGGTCGTGCCTCCACGGTGGGCGAGGTGCTGCGCGACGGTGAGCTGTTGGCGCTCGGAGAGGTGCTCGACCTGGCGCGTGTGTGCGCCGAGACGGAGGCCAGGCGCAGTGAGATCGACGAGGCGCTCGAGCGCTTTGCCCGCAACACCATCGAGCACATGCGCGAGGAGCGCGAGCTCCTCGCGGGTGGCATCGAGTTGCCGCGCTTCGCCACGGACTTTCGCGATCGCTCCACGCTCGTGGTCGTACGCGGCGTCGGCCACCAGCATGATCTGCGCGTCCTTCGGCCGTTCATCCGCGACATGCGCCCGGTGATCGTCGCCGTCGACGGTGGCGCCGAGGCGGTGATCGAGGCGGGCCTCACCCCCGACATGATCGTCGGCGACATGGACTCCGCCGGCGAGCAGGCGCTGCGCTGCGGCGCGGAGCTCGTGCTGCACTCCTATCCGGACGGTCGCGCCCCCGGTCAACGGCGTCTGGAGGAGCTGGGGCTGCATTTCAAGGTGGTTCCCGCACCCGGCACCAGCCAGGACGTGGCCCTGCTGCTCGCCGCCGAGAAGGGTGCCCGCCTGATCGTCTCGGTCGGCTCGCAGTTCAACCTCGTCGAGTTCCTCGATCGCAACCGCAAAGGCATGTCCTCGACCTTCCTCACCCGCCTTCGCATCGGCGAGATCCTCGTCGACGCGAAGGGCGTCAGCCGCCTCTACCGCCCCCAACCGGGCCTGACACCGCTGCTCGTCGTGATCGCGGCGGGCCTGCTCGCGATGCTCGCGGTGGTCTGGCTCACGCCCGCTCTACGTGACGTCGCGGAACTGCTGTGGGTGAAGCTCGAGCTTCTCGCCACGGCGCCCCCGAACCAGCCCGGTTCGGCCCTCTCGGGCGGCTGATCCCGGCCCACGCCGACCCGCATGTTCGACTATCGCTATCACGCGCTCTCGCTCGCCGCCGTGCTGCTCGCGCTCGCGGTCGGCGTGCTGATCGGCGTCGCGATCGGCGACTCCGACCTCGTGTCCTCCGCAAAGAGCGGCATCGTTCACGACCTCAGCTCGGAAGTGAGCCACTCCCAGCACCAGGTGAGCCAGCTGCGCGCCCAGCTGGCCGGCGAGGAAGCCTTCACGAACGACCTCTATCCGGTCGCGGTCCACGGCCTGCTGAGCGGGCGAAGCATCGGCCTCGTGTTCCTCGGCGGCGCCTCCGATCAGGTGAACGAACTCGTCCGCGAAGCGGTCACGCAGGCGGGCGGCAACCTGCAGGCCGTCGTGGCGATTCGCGAGCCACCGGATCTGGCCGGTCTCGCGCGGGCGGCGGTCGGCACTCACTATGCCGCGCTCTCCACGGGCCCCCACAGCGGCGAGCAGCAGCTCGTGGAACGCTTCGGCGTGCTCGTCGGCAGGCAGCTCGTCAGCGGGGGGCAGGCGGTGAGTCGCGAGCTGATAAGTCGAGTTCGAAACCAGCTGCTGAGCGCATTCGACGGGCAGCTCGCCAGGCTGCAGGGGGTCGTGGTGATGCGTGCCGAGCCGGCGAGCACGACCTCCGAAGGAATCCAGGCGAGCGCCGCCTTCGACTCGGGCTTGATCGACGGCGTCACGGCGGTCGGGCTGCCGACCGTGGGCGTCGAGCTGAGCAGCACCGAACCCTCCCAGGTGCCCTGGTATCAGGGTGAGGACATCTCGAGCGTCGACGACCTCGGCGTCACGGCCGGTCAGGCCGCCCTCGTCTACGCGCTCGCGGGCGCTCGCGGCTCGTTCGGCACGAAGCCGACCGCCGACTCGCTGCTGCCAAACGTGACCGCGACGAGCCCGACCCCCTAGGCTCGCCGTCGCGCCCACGAGCGGCGACCGCCGAGGTTGCTCGCATCCGCCCACGGCGCTAGCGTCCAAACATGCATGCTCTGCCGTTCGTGGTGGCGTTGCTCAGCGCTGCCCTGCTCGCTCCGACCGTTCTGCGGGCGCTTCGGGAGGGCGGCCATACCAAGGCCAACTATCGCTCCCGCCAGCTGCCCTGTCCCTTCGGAGTTCTCACGCTGGCCGCCGCCCTGGTGGCGCTCATCCCGCTCACCCTGATCGCGGTTCTCACCTCGGCCGAGGTGTTCCACCCCGAGGTGCTGCCCAGCGCGCTCTACGCATTGGGCGTCATGGTCCTCGGGCTGATCGACGACACGCTCGGCGAGCGTCGGCCCGGTGTCGCAGGGCGTCCGGAGCCCCGTGGCTGGCGCGGACACGCCCGCGCCCTGCTGAGCGGCGAACCGTCGACGGGCGCCCTGAAGGCGGCCGGCTCGCTGGGGCTGGCGCTCTTCGCGATGAGCTACCTCGGTCTTTCAAACGGCCGTTGGCTGCTCGCGGTGGCCGTGCTGGTGCTGGCCACGAATCTCTTCAACCTCCTCGATCTGCGTCCCGGCCGCGCGACCAAGGCCTTCGTGCTGCTCGGCGTCGGCCTGGCGATCGGCTCTGGGCAGCTGCGGCCGCTGTGGTCACTGGGGCTGTTCGCCGGCCCGGCGCTCGTGGCGGGCTTCTATGACCTGCGCGAGCGCGCGATGCTGGGTGACACGGGCGCCAACCTGCTCGGCGCGCTGGCCGGCCTGTGGCTGGTGCTGGCCCTGTCGGGCACCGGCCAGCTCGTCGCGCTCGCGCTGCTCGCCCTCGTCACCGTCTACGGGGAGCTGAGATCGATCTCACAGCTCGTCGAGCGGGTTCCAGGGCTGCGCGAACTAGACTCCTGGGGCAGGCCCTCATGACCTCGCATTACACCGACCGCCACGCGCAGCCCCCGAGCAAGACCCGCTTCATCTTCGTGACCGGCGGCGTCGTCTCCTCGCTGGGCAAGGGCATCGCGGCCGCCTCGATCGGCCGTCTGCTCGTCGCGCGGGGCGAGACGGTCGGCCTGCAGAAGTTCGATCCCTACATCAACGTCGATCCCGGCACGATGTCGCCCTACCAGCACGGCGAGGTGTTCGTCACCGAGGACGGCGCCGAGACGGACCTCGACCTCGGCCACTACGAGCGCTTCACCGACGCGAACACGAGCCGGGCCTCGAACGTGACCGCCGGCGGGATCTACGATGCCGTGATTCGCCGAGAGCGCCGCGGTGACTATCTGGGCGGAACCGTCCAGGTCGTGCCGCACATCACCGATGAGATCAAGCAGCGAATCGCGCTGATCGCCGAGTCATCGGACGTGGACTTCGTGATCACCGAGATCGGCGGCACCGTGGGGGACATCGAGTCGCTGCCGTTCCTCGAGGCGATCCGCCAGTTTCCCGTGGACGTGGGCCGCCGCAGGTGCATGTTCATCCACCTCACGCTCGTCCCCTACATCGGACACGCCGGAGAGCTGAAGACGAAGCCGACCCAGCACTCGGTCAACGAGCTTCGCCGTATCGGCATCGCCCCCGACATGCTCATGTGCCGCTCGGAGGGCTCGCTCTCGCACGAGATCCGCAAGAAGATCGCTCTGTTCGCGAGCCTGCCGGTGGAGGCGATCGTGTCCGCCTGCGACGTCGACAACATCTACAAGGTCCCGCTCGTGTTTCGCGCCCAGGGCGTGGACGACTTCATCCTCGATCACTTCGCAATGCAGGCGCCGGCGCCCGAGCTGTCACGCTGGAAGGAGCCGATCGAGCGCGCCGAGAAGGCCCGTCGGACGGTCCGCATCGCGCTGGTCGGCAAGTACGTTCAGCTCGAGGACGCCTACCTCTCGGTCTCCGAGGCCCTCCGGCACGCCGCCGCCCTCGAAGATGCGACGGTCGAGATCGACTGGATCGACTCCGAGCGCCTCGAGCCCTCGGTCGCCCGTGCCGAGGAGGCGGCCCGCGAGGGGGTCCACGCAGACGTCGAAGCGGAGATCGCAGGCGCGGACGGCGATGCCACCGCGCTCGAGATCCTCGCGCGGGCCGACGGCGTGCTGGTTCCGGGCGGGTTCGGCGGGCGCGGGATCGAGGGCAAGATCGCGGCCGCGCGGACCGCACGCGAGCAGCGGATCCCCTATCTGGGCATCTGCCTGGGGATGCAGTGCGCCGTGGCCGAGTTCGCCCGACACGTCGCGGGCATGGAGGGAGCGAACTCGACCGAGTTCGACATCGAGACGCCCCATCCGGTGATCGATCTGCTGCCCGAGCAGAAGGAGGTCGCCGATCTCGGCGGCACGATGCGTCTGGGCGCCGATCCGATCAAGCTTCACGACGGCACGCGCGCGCGAGAGATCTATGGCGAGGCCGTCATCTACGAGCGTCACCGCCATCGCTATGAGGTCAACAACCTGCTCCGCAAGCGACTCACCAACCCCAGCGGGGTGGCTGCCGGCGCCGGACTGCGCATCTCCGGCACCTCGCCCGATGAGCGTCTCGTGGAGGTGATCGAGCTGGAGGACCACCCGTTCTTCGTCGCCTCCCAGTTCCACCCCGAGTTCAAGTCTCGCCCCGAGCGCCCGGCGCCACTGTTTCGCGAGTTCGTCAGGGCGGCGCTCGCGCGTTCCGCCACCCGCGAGGACGGGCCCTCGACGTTCGACGCGGGGGCTGAGATCCACGGCGCCGGCGTTCCCGGCGCGCCCGCCGGTCGGTCGTGAGCGACGCCCTGTCGGACCGTCGGCTCCGTCGGGAGGCCTCCGGGTCGCCGGGCGGCGCGGCGGCTGACGCGCCCTGCACGCTCAGCGTGCAGGCCGTCTTTCGCGATGTCGAGGAGCGGCATGCACAGACGCTGGCGGCCGAGATGATCGCCCGCGCTCACGAGCTGGCCAACCGGCCGGAGTGCGAGTGCGACGTCGACGTCAGCGTGGAGCGTTCGTCGCCGGCAGCTCCGGTCGACGGGTGTTGACGCTCCGCAGGGCGACGGTCCAGGAGGCTCAAGCGCCCGAGGGACCCGAGCAGGACCTCGTCGTGGAGCTCGAGGGACGCCGGCGTCCGGCGATCGCCGATGTCGCGCTCGTCGGCCCCGCGGAGGTCGGCGACGAGCTGATCGTGAACACCCAGGCGCTCGACCTCGAGCTGGGCTCGGGCGGCTTTGACATCGTGCACGTCAACCTGACGCGGGGCCTTGCGGGCGGCGGGGAGGTCTCCGCGAACGTCATGAAGCTCAGCTACACGAGCCTCCAACACACGGTGGCGCCGGTCGAGGATGATCGCCTGTCGCTTCCGATCGAGCGGCCGGTCGCGGTGCTCGCGCTGCACGGCCAGCTGGCCGCGGTCGCCTTCGCCTTCGCGCGGGGCGCGCCGGGAAGCCGCCTCGGGTACGTGCAGACCGAGGGGGGAGCCCTGCCCGGGGGACGCTCGCGCACCGTGCGCGAGCTGCGCCAACGCGGTCTGCTTGCGGGACATCTGACGGCAGGAGCCGCCTTCGGCGGGGAGGGCGAGGCGATCACCACCGCCGGAGCGCTCCACCACGGCCTGCATACGCTGGATTGGGATGCGGCGGTCTGCGGTCCCGGCCCCGGGATCATCGGCTCGGGCACGCCGCTCGGCCACGGCGGCATGTTCGCGCTCGACTCCGCCCACGCCTCGCTCGCGCTCGGCTGCCCGACCCTGCTCGTGGCGCGGATGTCCTCGGGCGATGACCGCAGCCGCCATCGCGGTATCTCACACCACACGCTCACCGTGCTCGACCTGCTGCTCGAGCCAGTCACCGTCGCTCTGCCCGCCGGCATGCGCTCGCCCGTCGGCGCCGACCTGCGCGCGGGTCTGGGCGCCGTCTTCGGTGGATCGATGCCCGAGAGGCCCGGGCTCGCGCTCGACGTCGAACGGCCCGTGCGGATCACCCGCCACGACTGGCGCCGGGCGGTCGTCGACCTGCCGGCCTTCGCCGCAGGGGATCTGCCCGCCGTGACGATGGGTCGCGGCGTGATCGATGACCCGCTCTTCTTCGCCGCCGCCCTGGCGGGGGGCACGGCGCTGGCCGAGCTCGCGGAGCAGATCGTGCGCGACGCGGCGATCGGTGGCTGAACGGCGGATTGCACGGCCAAGGAGCCCTCGCCACGGACGCGAAGCTTCCGAGGGTGAGTCCTCAACGCGCCACACGGCCGCTCAAGCCCGCCGCGATCGAGCGCCTGATCCTCGATTTCCTGGCCTACCTCGAGCTGGAGCGCGGACTGTCGCGCAACACGCTCGAGGCTTATCGGCACGACCTGCTCCAGTTCGGCCAGTTCCTGGATCGACGGGGCGTGAGCGCCCTGCAGGCAAGTCACTCCGACATGGCGGCCTTCCTGTCCGAGCTCGCACAGGCGCCCGCACCCGTCGCGGCGGCCACGATCGCGCGCAAGGTCGCCTGCCTTCGCTCGTTCTACCGGCACCTGCGGCGTGAGGGCGCGATCGAGCACGATCCCACCGCCGAGCTGCGCGGGCCGCGCAAATCCCAGCGCCTGCCGCGCGTGCTCTCGCGCGACGAGGTCACCCTGCTTCTGAGCCAGCCCCGGGGGAGCGACCCGCGCGCGTTGCGCGACCGTGCGCTGCTCGAGGTCATGTATGCCTGCGGCCTGCGCGCCTCCGAGGCGATCGGGCTGGAGCTCCAGGACATAGACCTGGAGGAGGGGGTGGTCTGCGCGCGGGGAAAGGGATCCAAGGAGCGAATCGTGCCGATCGGCCGCCAGGCGGTGAGCGCGCTGGAGGCCTACTGCAGCCGCGGGCGCCCGCCGCTGCTGGCCGCGGGCGCGCGCCGCTCGAGGGCCGGGGCGATGCGCGAGATCGAGGGCACGGCTGCGGCGGGCGCCCGCCCGCCGGCCGGCAATGCGGCCCGCCGTTCCGGTCGGCTGTTCCTGAACCGGCGCGGCTCGGGCCTCACCCGGCAGGGGCTCTACAAGATCGTCCAGGGTCACGCGGGCAGCGCCGGGCTGAAGGACAGGATGAGCCCTCACACCCTCCGCCACACCTTCGCCACGCACCTGCTGGCCGGAGGATGCGATCTGCGCTCGCTCCAGGAGATGCTGGGTCACGCCGACCTGGCCACCACGCAGGTCTACACCCACCTCTCCTCGGAGCGGCTCAAGGACGCGTACTTCAGCGCCCATCCGCGGGCCTCCCGTTGAGCGTGCCCTCCCGACGGGCGATCGTGCTCGTGATCGACGCCTGCGGCGCCGGAGCGCTGCCCGACGCCGCGAGCTACGGAGACGAGGGGACCAACACGCTGGCCCACCTCGCCGAGGCGCTGGGCGGCCTCGAGCTGCCCACGCTCCAGGCGCTCGGCCTGGGGTCGATCCTGCCGCTGCGCGGCGTGCCGCCGGCGGAGAGCCCGGTCATCCACGGTCTTCTGCATCCACTCGGTCCGGGCAAGGATTCGGTGACCGGCCACTGGGAGCTGATGGGGGTCACGCTCGAGCGCCCGCTTCCCACCTACCCCGACGGCTTCCCGGCGCAGGTGATCGGCCGCCTGGAGGAGGCGATCGGCAGGCCGGTCATCTGCAACCGTCCATACAACGGGATCGCGGCGATCGAGGAGTTCGGCGCAGAGCACCTGCGCACGGGTGCCCTGATTCTCTACACCTCGCAGGACTCGGTGCTCCAGCTGGCGGCCCACGTCGAGCGGGTCACGCCGCGCGATCTCTACGGCGCCTGCACGGCGGCGCGCGGGGTGATGAGCGGCGAGCACGCGGTCGGGCGGGTGATCGCGCGACCCTTCGCCGGTGAGGACGGCGCCTTTCATCGAACCGAGGGCCGCAGGGACTTCGCCGTGCGCCCGCCGGCACGCAGCTACCTCGAGGAGCTGAAGGACGCCGGGGTGCGCGTCCACGGAGTCGGCAAGATCGAGGACCTGTTCGCCGGCGCTGGAATCAGCGAATCCCACCCCGGCGCCACCAACGTGCAGGCCCTCCGGAGCGTCGATGCCCTGCTCGCGGGAGCCGAGCAGGGGCTGGTGTTCGCGAACCTGATCGAGACCGACCAGGTGTATGGCCACCGCAAGGACATCCATGGCTTCGATCGGGCGCTGCGCGAGATCGACTCCTACCTCGCTTCTCTGCTGCCCCGGCTGCGCGCCGGCGACCTGCTGATCGTGACGGCCGACCACGGCGTCGACCCGGCTCATGAGGAGACCGAGCACACGCGCGAGTTCGCGCCCCTGCTCGCGCTGACCGGCGAGATGCTCGGGCGGCGGGCGGCGGGCGAGCGGCCGAACGCGGCCCGGCACGATGGACCGCTCGCCGATGTCGGCGCCAGCGTCCTGCGCTGGCTCGCCGGCCGCGATGCCGATGGGCTACCCGGAGAGGCCTTCATAAGCTAGGGCTCATGCCCGAGCTTCCCGAGGTCGAGACGATAAGACGCCAGCTCGCGCCGCTCGTCGAGGGGGCGGTGCTCGAGCGCCTGGAGATCCTCGACCCGCGCTGGTCGCGGCCGCTCGCCCCCGAGGAGCTCGCCGGCGCCCTGACCGGACGTCGTGTCGAGCGGCTGGGAAGGCGTGGCAAGTACCTGCTGTGGAGCTTTCAGGGCGACGTCCATCTGGCGCAGCACCTGCGCATGACGGGCGTCCTGTTGTCCGAGCCCGACCCCGAGCCGGCGCATGTGCGGGTCCGCATGGAGCTCTCTGCGCCGAGGGCTCCGATGCGAAAGCTCGTAATCGTCGACCCGCGCCGCTTCGGCACCGGGGAGCTGCTGCTCGGAACCGATGCCCTCACGGCCTTCTTCGCGGAGCGCCTCGGCCTCGAGCCCTTCGACGAGCGCTTCACCCCCGAGCACCTGCGCTCGCTGACCCGCGGACGCAGGACGCCGATCAAGGCGCTGCTGCTCGACCAGCGGCGGATCGCGGGGGTCGGCAACATCTATGCCGATGAGGCCCTCTTCCGGGCGCGCATCCACCCGCTCCGCGAAGCCCGACTGCTGACCGCCTCCCAGCACGCCGACCTGCGCGCCGGGCTGGTGGAGGCTCTGCTCGCCGGCATCGATGCGCGAGGCGCGAGCATCGATGACTTCCGCCACCTCGACGGCGCGCGCGGCGCCTTCCAGGACCGCTTCCTGATCCATCGTCGTGCCGGCGAGCGATGCGTGCGCTGCGGCGGCACGATCGTGAAGATGGTGGTCGCCGGCCGCGGGACCTACGTGTGCGAGGGCTGCCAGCCGCGCCCACGCCGACGACGGGCGCCGGCGCCCCGATCCGCCGCGCGCGATCCGGTCACCGACCGGCTCCTCACCGCCTGAGGGAGGACGCGCTAGGCGGCGAGCAGCTCCTCGAGCGTCCCGCTGTCGACGGCGGCCTGAACCTCGGCGAAGCCGCCGAGCAGCCGGTCTCCGACCAGCACCTGGGGAAAGCTCATCATCCCCGTGCGCTGCACCAGCTCCGTGCGCCCCACGGGGTCCTTCGAGAGGTTGATCTCGGTGAACTTCACCCCGCGCGCCACCAGCAGGTTCTTGACCCGCATGCAGAACGAGCACGGCTCAGCCGTGAAAACCGTTACTTCCTTCATTACTTCATAAAGTATAGCCCCTGTCGGCCGATGCCGGCCCGCGTCAGCCGCGCGGGAGGGTCCCCGCCGCGCGCGATCCTAGACTCGGGTGGCGATGGCGGGACCGGTCAAGACCCAGGCGGTGGTGCTGCGCTCGATGCGCTACGGCGAGGCCGACCGGATCCTTCACCTCTACACATCCGATCGCGGGCGCCTGAGCGCGATCGCCAAGGGGGTGCGCCGCGCGCGCAGCCGCTTCGGCGGCCGTCTCGAGCCCTTCTTCCGCCTGCAGATCGAGCTGCACGAAGGTCGCGGCGAGCTGCTGACGGTCACGGGCGCCCAGACCGTCGACGCTCACCCGCGGCTGCGCGCCGACGCAAGGGCCCTCGACGCCGCCGCGCGCGCGTGTGATGCGGTCGGACGCCTGTTCGAGACCTCAGAGCCCCATCCGGGGGTCTTCAACCTGCTGTGCCGCAGGCTGTCGCTGCTGGATGAGCAGGCCGGGGCCCGTGGCTCCATCGAGGCGGATCCCGAGCGCGCCTCAGGGCGGGCGGCGGCGCTTGCGTTTCGCCTCAAGCTGCTGCTCGCCGCCGGCCTCGCGCCCCAGCTCGGCGCGTGCGCGGGCTGTGGCGAGCGTGACCATCTGATCGGATTCTCCGGAGCGGCCGGCGGGGTGGTGTGCTCGGCGTGCGAGGCGGCCTCCTTCCCGTTGGGAGAGGATGCGCACCGGTTCATGTCAGACGCGCTCGGACGGCCGCTCGAAGAGGCGCCCGGCGCCGGCGAGCCGGCGCTCGCGGAAGTCGAGCGGGCGATCTCATCCACGCTCGAGCACCACGCCCACATCCGCCTCATGCCGGCGGCGGGCGCCGGCTGAGCCCGGCCCGCCCCTCTCCCGCGCTTTCGAGTCCTCGAGCGCCCACGGCTGGCTGTATCGTGGGAGGCGATGGACGAGGGCTTGCCAATCGCCTATGAGGTGCTCGACAAGGGCGTCGCCGTGCTGGCCTGCGACGGGGAGCAGGTGGGCACCGTTCACCACGTGGTGGCGGCGCCCGAGCAGGACATCTTCCACGGCCTGGTCATCTCCACGCCCGGTCGCGGGCTGCGGTTCGTCGCCGCGGAAGATGTCGCGAGCCTGCACGAGCGCGGCGTCGACCTGCGCATCGATTCCGCTGCGGTCCAGAGCCTTCCCGAGCCGGGGGGCGGAGCACCGGTGTACGACGAGGACCCGGGCGAGATGAAGGGCTGGCATCACTGGGCCCATCTGCTCGGCATGCGGGGCGATTGGCACCGCGAGCGCTGAGCAGCCAGCGGTGGTCCTCCCAACCGTGAAGGACACCGTCGCGGCCGGGTTCGCGGACCGTCGGCGCGCCCTGGAGGAGGAGACCCTCTCCCCGCTGGCGGCGCGCTCCTACCCGGCGCACAGGGTCTGGGCGGAGGAGGACAGCGGGCTGCGCACCCCCTTCCAGCGCGACCGCGACCGCATCGTCCACTGCAAGGCCTTCCGCCGGCTCACGCACAAGACACAGGTCTTCGTGGCCCCCCAGGGCGACCACTATCGGACGCGGCTGACGCACACGCTCGAGGTCACGACGATCTCGCGCACGGTCGCGCGCGGGCTCGCCCTCAACGAGGATCTGGTCGAGGCGATCGGCCTCGGACACGACCTCGGGCATCCACCCTTCGGGCACATCGGCGAGGAGGTGCTGGACGGCTGCCTGAAAGAGCGCTTCGGCACCGGCTTTCGCCACTACGAGCACTCGCTCCGGGTGGTCGATGACCTGGAGCGCGACGGGGCGGGCCTGAACCTGACAGAGCAGGTGCGAGACGGCATCGCCCGGCACTCGAGCCGGGCGCCGCTGCCGGAGACGCTCGAGGGTAGGATCGTACGGGTCATCGACCGGGTGGCATACATAAACCACGACATCGACGACGCGATCCGCGCGGGGATACTGAGCGAGAGCGAGCTGCCCGGGGGGCCGATCGCCACCCTCGGCAGGAGCGGCTCGGCGCGCATCGACGCGCTCGTCCACGACATGGTCGAGCATTCCGCTCGCGCCGGGGACATCGTGCAGGGACCGCAGGCGGCCCCGGCGATGGACGCTCTGCGCGACTTCATGTTCGAGCGTGTCTACCTCGGCCCGGCCGTGCTCGCCGAGCACGAGCGGATCGCCGGCGTCATCCGGAGGCTGTTCGAGCACTACGTCGAGCACCCGGAGCTGCTGCCGGACCTCGCGGGCGAGGACGGGGATCGCGAGGATGGTCCTGCCGGCCCGGCTGGCCCCCGGCGCGGATCCGAGGAGCTCGCCCGGCGTGTCACCGACTACCTTGCGGGCATGACCGACCGCTACTGCATCAGGAAGTTCTCAGAGCTCGAGATGCCGCAGGCGTTCGCCCGCTAGCGTAGCCGCCAGTGGCCCTCTACACCAACGACTCCAGGGATCGCGTGCGCGACGCGGTGGACTTCGTGGAGCTCGTCTCCGCGCGCACCGACCTGCGGCGCGCCGGGCCGGCCCGCTTCGAGGGCCTGTGCCCGTTTCACGACGAGCGCACGCCCTCGTTCGGCATCGATCCGGTGCAGAAGGTCTACCACTGCTTCGGCTGCCAGGCCTCCGGCGACCTGTTCACGTTCGTGCAGGAGACCGAGGGCGTGGACTTCAAGAGCGCGCTCGAGCTGCTGGCCGACCGCTACGGCGTGGAGCTAGAGCGCGAGCAGGAGGACCCGCAGGAGGCCGAGCGCCGCCGCCGCCGCGAGCGGTTGCTCGAGCTGCTCACGCGCACGGCCGCCTACTACGAGCGCTGTCTGTGGGAGTCAAGCGAGGCCCGGCCGGCACGGGACTACCTGGCGGGCCGGGGTCTCGAGGAGGAGGTTCTCAGGGAGTTCCGCGTGGGATACGCGCCGAGCGCCTGGAACCGCGTGCTGCTGGCCTCCCGGAAGGGAGGGTTCTCAGAGCAGGAGCTCTACGCGACGGGGCTCGCGCAGCGCTCGAAGCAGAACGGCCAGCCCTACGACCGCTTCCGCTCGCGCATCATGTTCCCCCTCACCGACATCCGCGGGCGTGTGCTCGGCTTCGGGGCGCGGGCGATGGGCGAGGAACAGCGGCCCAAGTACCTGAACACCTCCGACAACGACATCTACCACAAGGGCCTTCACCTCTATGGCGCGCACCTCGCCCGCCCGCACGCGGCGCGCGCGGGAGAGGGGGCGGGGGAGGTGATCGTGTGTGAGGGATACACCGACACGATCGCGCTGCACCAGGCCGGCATGCGAAACGCGGTGGGCCTGATGGGCACGGCATTGACCGCCGAGCAGGTCGGCGAGCTGGCGCGCATGGCCCAGACCGTGCTGCTCGCGCTCGACGCCGACAGCGCGGGCCAGGAGGCCATGCTGCGGGCGTCAAGCCTGGCGGCGAAACGAAAGCTCGCGCTGCGCGTGGTGGTGCTGCCGGCGGGCACGGATCCCGCGGACCTGCTCCAGCGCGATGGCCCCGAGGCGATGGGCGCTCTCGTGCGGGGGTCGGTGCCGTTCGTGCGCTTCCGCGTGGAACGGGTGCTCGCCGCCGGAGATCATTCGAGCCCCGAGGGGCGCGACCGGATGGGCGACGACCTCAGACAAGTATTCGCGCAGCTCTCGCCAGGCGCAATGCGCGACGAGCTGGTCCGGATGGCGTCCGGACGCCTAGCAGTTGCTCCAAGCGTGTTCGAACAACAGCTCGCCACGAGCGGGGGCCGCGCGGTTCACGTGAGTGCCGGAGCGCAAACTCAGGGGAGCGGGCGCAGACAGGACGAGCGAGCCGGCACCGACCGCCCGAGCAGAGGGGGGGCTCCAGGCTCCGGCACGCCGCTGCAGGGGCGGGAGGAGACCGAGCGAGCCTTCCTTTCGCTGTGCATCGCCTCCCCCGAGGAGGGCCGACGGGCGCTCGAGGGCCTCGACATCGACGAGCACTTCTCGAGCCAGCTGCTCCGGCGGGTGGCCAGGCATCTGCTTCAGGGAGACCTGCGCGAGCCGATGGCGAGCGACCCGGACAGCGGCGGCGAGCACGATGACGAGCCCGAGCTCAAAGCTCTCCTCGCGGGCCTGGTCGTGCAGGCCGGCCGTGAAGAGGCCCGCCCGGCGATGCTCGAGGTGCAGCGTCTGCAGCTCGAGATGGCGAGCATGGACCGCATGATCCACCAGGCGCGCGTGCGCGAGGGGGGCGATGTGAGCGAGCTGGCCCACCGCCGCGCCAAGGTCAAGCGCGACTTCGACCGGGCCTACGGGCGGGTGCTCGAGGAGACGGGGGACAGGGGCTGAGCGCTCGCCCGAGGGCCGGTGTCGTGCCGCGTCTGACGCCGTCCGCCGGGTGGCGCATCGGAGGGGATAGGAGGGGGCGACGCGGGGGTGCAAGACGAACACGCGTTCGCATGGTTCCGTCCCCGGCGTTCGAGACAATGCGGTGCATGGATCGGGCGTCATTGGAGCTCATTCTCTCCCAGGGTCTGTCCCTGTCCGAGATCGGCCGTCGCTTCGACCGCCACGAATCTACGGTCGGGTACTGGGTTCGGAAGCACGGGCTGGAGGCGGTGAACCGCGACAGGCACGGCGCGCGAGGCGGTCTCGACGCTGAGCGGCTGAAGTCGCTCGTGGCTGCCGGCGGCTCGATTGCGACGATCGCACGCGACTTGGGACGCGGAAAGGGAACGATCAGATATTGGCTGAGGCACTACGGTCTCCGAACATCTGGCCAGCAGGGACCGCACGGTGGACAAGCCACCCGCTCAGCCAAGGCGGCCGGGCAGGTAAGGGTCGAGCGAGTGTGCCGTCACCATGGCCTGACCGACTTTTGGCTCGAGGGACGGGGCTACTATCGCTGCCAGCGATGCCGCTGGGAGGCGGTAAGTCGTCGCCGGCGCAAGGTGAAGCAGATCCTCGTGGATGAGGCTGGCGGCAGCTGTGTCTTGTGCGGCTATGGACGCTATATAGGGGCGCTGCATTTCCATCACCTCGACCCTGCACGCAAGGCGTTCCATCTCAGCGACCAAGGGGTGACGCGCTCGCTGGCATCGGCCCGCGCGGAGGCGAGCAAGTGTGTCCTGTTGTGCTCCAACTGCCATGCCGAGGTGGAGACGGGGCTCCTCTCCGTTGCGGCAGTGGCAACCGGGAGCAGTCGCCTAGAATGCGGGGCGCGGTCCCCGGCAGCTCGACTGGCCGAGCGCTCGACTGTTAATCGAGAGGTTGTGGGTTCGATCCCCACCCGGGGAGCTTCAGTGAAGGTCGCAGGCTCGGCGCGCGATGCGACTCTGCGAGCCGCTCGACCAGGATGGCAGCAGTGGTTGCCGCGTCGTGACGCCCCGTCGACCGCGCCAGCTCCCGAGCCCTCGCACGGATCTTGGGATCGCCCAGCGCCCGCTCGACGGCGAGACGGACGGTCCTCGGGCTGACGAAGCGGCGCGGCAGTCGCACGCCCGCGCCGGCCCAGTCCAGTCGGGCGGCGTTCTCGTTCATGTCGCCGACGGCCGGGGCGGCCACGACTGCGCAGCCGCAGGAGAGCGCACGTACGAGCGTGCCGTGGCCGGCGTGGCAGACGACGACGTCGCAGCGTGGCATCGTGCGCGAGTAGGAGAGCCAGTCGACGAGGCGGGCATTGCCGGGCACCGGCAGGGGACGGGCCGGCAGGCGGCGGTTCCAGGTGGCGAGCACGCGTACGGGGGCGTCGGCGAGGCCGCGCAGGGCCGCGACGAGCAGGCGGTGCTCGGAGTCCTGGGCGGTTGAGGGTGCCACGAGCACGAGCGGCGCATCGCCCGGCGGGAGATCGACATCGGCGGCCGGCGGCTCCCAGATGAGGGGACCGATCACGTGGACGTTGGGGGGCCAGCGACGCGGATACTCGAGCTGGGGAAAGGTGGCCACGAGCGCGAGCTCGCGGCTGATCCCGCCGTGCAGGTGGTCGAGCGGCGTGAGCCCCAGCCTGGCCCGCGTGCCGTTCAGTTCCGCTCGTCCCAGCTCGAGCGCCCAGGAGAGGGGCCGCTTGGCGTTGCGCCACAGGGCGCGGCCGGCGGGTGTTCGCGGGAGGCGCGCGCCGATCGAGTAGGCCGGGAAGTCGGGCTCTCCGGGGGGGTAGACGTGCGGAATGAGCGTCGCCCAGGCGACGCCCTCGAGCTCGGCGGCGAGCGCTGGGGCGAGCGTCAGGATGTCCGCGACCACGACATCGGGTTGAAGCTCGCGCAAGAGCGGGAGCGTGTCCTCGGTGGCGCGCGCGACGGCGGCGTAGAAGTCAAGCGGCTGGGATCCCGAGGGGAAGACGGGGTACTCGGGGGCGGGTGCGAAGGCGAGACCCTCGGCGGCGACGTGCTCGCGCCAGCGTGTCCAGGTCTGCAGGGTGACGTGGTGGCCGCGGGCGGCGAGGCCCCGGCCGAGGGCGATCATCGGGAAGGCGTGGCCGGGATCGCCGAAGGCGCCCAGGAGCACCCGTCTGGGGGCGGGGACCGGCGCCACTCAAGCGGCGAGCTCGGCCACCAGGCGCAGCTGCTCGAGGCGCTCCTCGAAGGTGAAGGCGATCGGGCTGATCCCGAGCGTGCCCACGCCCGCGTCGCGGTAGACAGCGAGACGATCGCGCACGTGGTCGGCGGGGCCGCAGAGGGTGACGGTGTCGATGAGGGCGTCGGGGAGCGCGGCCATGGCCTCCTCGCGCTTACCTTCGAGATAGAGGTCCTGCACCGTCTTGGCCTGCGCTTCGAAGCCGTAGCGACTGACGAGCTGGTTGTAGAAGTTCTGCTTGCGCGAGCCCATGCCGCCGACGTATAGGGCGATGAACGGGCGCATCGCGTCGCGGGCGGCCACGAGGTCGTCGGTGATGAAGACGCTGACGGTCGGGGCGATGTCGAAGTCCGCGAGCGTGCGGCCAGACCGGCCGGCGCCCTCCTGAAGCAGGGGGAGCACTTCGGAGACGTGCTCGGGCGAGAACATCATGGGAAGCCAGCCGTCGGCGATCTCACCCGCGAGGGCGGTGTTCTTGGGGCCGATGGCGGCGAGGTAAATGGGGATTCGCTCCTGGACGGGGGAGATGGTGAGCTTGAGCGCCTTGCCCGGTCCGTCGGGCAGGGGCAGCTCGAGCGTCTCGCCGTGGAACTCCACGCGTTCGCGCGCCAGGGCCATGCGTACGACGGCGATGTAGTCGCGGGTGCGCTGGAGCTGTTTGGCGAAGCGCTGCCCGTGCCAGCCCTCGGCGACCTGGGGGCCGGAGGAGCCGATGCCGAGGATCATGCGCCCCCCGGAGAGCTGGTCGATCGTGGCGGCTGTCATCGCCGTCATGGCGGGCGAGCGCGCGGGCATCTGGAAGATCGCCGAGCCCAGGCGGATGCGCGTCGTCTGGCCGGCAAGCCAGGCGAGCACGGTCGCGGCGTCGGAGCCGTAGGCCTCGGCCGCCCACGCGGAGTCGTACCCGAGTCGCTCGGCCTCCTGGACGATCGCGAGTTGCTCCTCGGAGCTGAGACCGAGTCCCCAGTAGCCGAGATGCGCGCCTAGCTTCATGTGCAAGTTTCCTTTCAGCCGCAGGGAATCGTTGCCTGGGAGGGAGGCGCGCCATAGCCTTGGGCGCGCATCCAGCCGCACGCCATCCCGCCGCGTGCGATGGACGACAGCCTATGGCAAAACGTCACCGTCACAGCGGCCGGCCGGTCGAGGAGTTGCGCCTGACGATCGATTGCCTGCCGGTGGCGACCCGGCAGGCGATGCTCGAGGGCGTGCAGAGCGGCGAGCCGATCATCGCCGGCGCATACGTTGACGGCGAGGGCGGGGTGTGCCCGATGCTGGCGGCGCACCGGCGCGGAGGGCAGACGGCCTTCCTGTCGTTCGCCAAGGCCTGGGACCGGTTCGCGCGGACGGGGCGGGGCCCGCGAAGGGCGACGTCGCGGGAGCTCGAGATCCTCGCGGGCCAGCTGCAGTCCAGCCTGATGAGCGAGGCCGGCGTGGAGCTCGATCGCGCGATCGCCGAGCACCGCGAGTTGATGGCCCGCAACATCCGCGCCGGCGCCGTCGAGCCGACCGGGGAGATCGTCGTGCGGCGACTGCGAAGGCCACCCCGGTGGAGTCTCATGGGAGACCAGCTCGCCCGCGGGTTGGCGCGACGATCAGCCTCGCCGGCCCCATCGCGCGATCAGCTGAGCTGCGTTTGAGATCGCGTCCGTTCGAGGCGGGCGCCCTCTAGATCTCTTCGCCGGGTCGTGTGAACATGATCTCCGGCACGACGCAGGCGGGAGAGATCCTGAGCAGGTAGCGGACGGCCTCGGCGACGTCCTCGGGGCGGATCATCTTCTCGGCCGGTATCGCATCCTTGACGAAGTCGGTCATCGGCGTGTCCACCCAGCCGGGGCAGAGCGCGGTCGACTTGATGCCCGACGAGCTGAGCTCGCGGTTCATCGAATCGGTCCAGCCGACGACGCCGTGCTTGGTGGCGGAGTAGACGGCGTTGCCGGCCACGCCGCGCTTACCGGCGATCGAGGCGGTGTTGACGACGAGCGCGCTGCGGTGCTCCTCGCCGGCTGCCTTCAGCAGAGGAAGGCATTCACGGTAGAAGAGGGGGATGGAGCGAAGGTTGACGGCGAGCTGCATGTCGAGCCACTTGGTCTTCATCTCGGCGACAGGCGCCGCGAAGCCCAGGCCGGCGTTGTTGACGAGCACGTCCAGGCGGCCGTAGCGATCGCGGTGGGCGTTCACGACCTTGACGATCTCGGCCTCCTCGGCGACGTTGGCGGCCACGGGCTGGACGTCGAAGCCGTCGCTGGCCAGCCCGGCGACGGCGGCCTCGAGCTTGTCGGGGCGCCTGGCGGCCATCGTGACGGCATGGCCCTCCTCGGCGAGCACCCTGGCGGTCGCCAGCCCGATACCCGATGACGCCCCTGTGACGATCGCTGCGCGCTCTGCCATCTGCTGTCCCTTCGCTCGTTGACACGGATTGGATCCGTCCGCTCGACGCAGAACGGCGAGCGGCAGCATGCCACATCCCGCTGGTAGCGTCTGGCCGATCGCGCGGGCTCCCGCGCGAGGCGGGCCCGTAGCTCAGTTGGTTAGAGCTGCCGACTCATAATCGGTAGGTCCCTGGTTCGAGTCCAGGCGGGCCCACTCTCGATCAGCCAGAGCTTCGCACTAGCTCGATCCAGTCGAGCGGTCGTCCACACAGCCGCGTGGCCTGCTGCGGAGGAACGCTGATCAGCGCGCTCGGCGGGCTCTGCGGCTGCAGAGCGATCACGCTCAGAACGGTGCCGCCGTTGCCGCTCCCCGGCGTGAGGTCGGAGCCCGGGTAGGTGAACGCAAACGTGTGGATCCCGGCCCCCAGATAGAGGTTGGCGACGTGCACGTATCCGCCCGGCTCCTGCTTGACCACGCCCACGGAGCGGCCGTCGACGCTGACCTTGAAACCGCGAACGATGCTCGTGCCCAGCCACAGTTCATAGCTCTGACTGGTGGAAACGGCGATGTGGCTGACAGCCGTTCCAGGCTGAGTCGCCTCCAACTCGTGCGCGGCAGGTTCGTGTAGCCACGTGGCCGGCCAGGTGGATTGATCGCCGCGAACGACGATCGGCGCCGCGCGCTGATAGGCGACGAGCTGGGCCTGATCGCGAAGCGCCGTGGCGGCAAGTTTGTGCACCAGCGTGCACGGTGGGACAGCCACGGGGTTGGCGGAGCACAGGGGTCGCACCTGTTCGTTCCCGATGGCGCCGCAGTAGGGCAGCTGGTTGGATTCCCCGAGCGCTATGTGCTCGATGATGCTCATCGACGGGTACGCCGGCCGCTGCCACAGCTGGTAGTAGTTGCCCTGCCAGATGAGTTGGTAGATCGAGGGCGGCCGGCTTTCGGCGGGCGAACGCCGGGTCACGATCGAGCGGAACGCTTCGAGCGTCGAGAGTTGGAATGCGTCGAGATCGGCCGAGGCGTGGCCGCTCAAGACGACACCGTCGTCCAGCGTCAGAAGGCCGGGATGGTGCTCCCCCGCCTCGACCGGGGCGCCTTCCCGCAGAAAATGCCGGTCGGCGTACCATTCGTACTGGTTTAGGAAGGTCGGGCCCTTTCCTGCAATCAGACCGCCGATGTGCTGTAGCTCAGTCAGCTGCGCGCGGGGTGCGAGCGCCACGTCGTGATAGGCAAGGACGTTCGACCAGATCACCCCGCCCCCGATCGCGAGCAGCACGAGTAGCCCGATCGACCGACGTCGGAGCACCGCCCCGCCAACGAGCGCGGCGGCGAGCAGCGCCGGCGAGGCTATCGCCAGCGCCTTCGCGACCACCCATGGCGTGCTGCCGACAAGGTAGAAGATCGCGCAGCCGACCAGCGCCAGCGCGACATACGTGACGATCGTGAACTGTCGCCGGCGCACCGTCACCCAGATCGACGCGCCGGCCGCGACCAGCGCGAGACCGATGAAGAGAGCGCTCGCCACCGTCGGCGCGGGTAACCGAAAATCGCCGACCGGCCAGATCCCGACCACCTGCCAGCCGCTGAGGGGCTGAAGCAGGGTGCCAAGTTTTTCACTCACCGGCTGCCCGCTCGAATACAGGTTGGTATCGGTCGCTAGGAAGCTCGAAAGGACCACCCACATCGGCACTGCCAGCACCGCCGTCGTGACGCTCAGCAGCCCTACATCCCGCGCCACCGCCCAGCGCTCGTTCCGGCGGGCACGGAGCGCCCACACGACGACCACCGCAACGAGCGCGGGCACAACCCAGGCGGCAGCGCCCGCGCCGAGCGTCACGATGAGCGCCGCCGCGACGATCGACAGCGGCAGCAGGCTCCATGGACTCTGTGGGCGCGCGACGATCACCTGAGCGAAAAGCGCCGCCCCGAGCGCGAGCAGGAACGCTGCCGTCAGCTCCTTGATGCCGCCCCACATCGCGTAGCCATACAGAAGCGCCGGTTGGGCAGCGAGGAAGGCGATGATGGTCCGAAGACGTGGCGAGTCGACGATCGGTTCCACGAGCGCATACACGCAGAGCCCAACGGCCGCACCGCAGCACGAGAGGTACGGCTGATAGATCCACGCCGAGTCGATCCCCGTCAGTGCGTGGCCGATGCCCAGCAGCATGAACCCACCCAACGGATATGAGTTCGTCAGGTACTGCGAAAGCACCATCGAGTACGTCGAAGGTGGCAGGCCGGCGACGGAGCGGCCATGGGTCATCACGTGATCGGTGATCCCAAGCCACGTGGCCGTGTCGTCGAGGCGAAAATACCCTCCGAACGTGGCGCTGCCCGACAGGAGAACCGGTGCCCCGTACGCCAGCAGCACGCCAAGTGCGGTCAGCGCAGGCCAGAAGGTCACGCGCTTGAAGGGGCGCGCGAGAACGAGGCCAGCCGCCGCGACGATCGCGACCACGGGCGTCGCGGCCGGCGCGGTGCCCGCAAAGGCCGTCAGAAGCGATGCGACGACGATGGCTGCGGCCAACCCCAGGGGCACCACCAATACGCCGACGAGCCGAAGTCCGGCGGCTCGCTCAACAGCGGCTCCCCAGCCGGCGCCGACGGCTGCCAGCAGGACCGGAAACGCGATCCACGGTCCGATCAGCGACACCGACGGCACCCTACAGGGCGTCTGTCGTTCAGGTTCCTTTCAGTTTCGCCCGTCAGCATTGACTCATGCGTCTACTGGTCGTCGACGACGACCCCTCGGTGCGGGAAGCGCTTGCGCTGGTGCTCGACCTGAACGGCTTCGACGTGACGACGGCGGTCGACGGGCGCGAGGCGATTCAGACGCTTTCGGTCGATTCCCCCGACGCCGTGATCCTCGATGTGCTCATGCCGGGCCTCGACGGCCTCGAGGTCTGCCGGCGGATACGCGCCGTTGGGAATCGCACGCCGGTCTTGATGCTGACGGCCCGGGCCGAGGTGAGCGAGCGCGTGGCCGGCCTCGAGGCCGGCGCCGATGACTACCTGGCCAAGCCGTTCGCGCGGGAGGAGCTGGTCGCCCGCCTGCGCGCGCTCTTGCGACGCACCGGCTGGGAGGGGGATGAGCAGTTGCTGCGCTTCGCGGACCTCGAGCTCGATCCGCTCGCACACGAGGCGCGGCGCGACGGGCGCCTGCTCGAGCTCACGCGGACCGAGTTCCTGCTTCTCGAGCTTCTCATGCGCCATCCTCGCCAGGTGCTGACGCGCGGGACGATCTTCGACCGGGTGTGGGGATACGACTTCGGTCCCGCGTCGAACTCGCTGGAGGTCTACATCGGCTACCTGCGCCGCAAGACGGAGGCCGCGGGCGAGGCGCGGCTGGTGCAAACCGTGCGCGGCGTCGGTTATGTGCTGAGGTCGTCGCCGCGATGAGCTTCCGACGGCGCATGGTGCTGCTGGCCGCGGGCGCGGTCGCCGCCGCGATCGTGATCGCGTCGGTCGTCGTCTACGTGGTGACGCGCAACGAGCTGCGCGGACGGATCGACGCGAGCCTGCGCGCGACGGTCACTCCCGGCCTGCCGCAGTCCGTGCGGCTGCAGCCCCGCTTGGGCGCGGCTGAACTCGCGAGGCTCAAGAAGAGCTCGAAGCAGGCCAAGGGAGGACTCACGCAATCTGAACAAGCCCTGCCGGTCTCCACAGCCGTGGCGGGCGGCTCAGCCGGCGGGGTGGGGAGCGTCGCGGCCCAGGCCGGGCGCATCTCCGGCAGCGAGGTGCACCTGCGCACGAGCCACGGCGCTCACGGGGAAGTGATCACGATCGAACGCAGGACGGTGACCGTGCCGAACGGCTCAAGCGTCAAGCCGCTGGCGGGTTCAGCGGCCCCCGCCGTGCAGCTCGTGCTGCCCGCCCCGAAGCTCGGTGGTCCCCAGGGATACGTCCAGCTCTCCGAACCGGACGGCAACGTGCTCAGGGCGGGCAAGGGACCGGTGCTCCCGCTGACGCCCGCCGCGCGTGCGGTCGCCTCGGGCGCGCGCGATGCGTTCTTCACCGATACGACGGTCGCCGGTACGCCGGCCCGCGTACTGACCGAGCGCGCTCCCGAAGGCGGGGTGTGGCAGGTCGCGTTGCCGCTGAGCGATCTGGAAAGCACGCTCACGCACCTGAAGCTCGTGCTCGCGATCGTCTGCCTGGGCGGAATCGCGCTCGCAGCCGCGCTCGGCCTGGTCGTTTCACGGGCGGCGCTCGTGCCCGTACGCCGGCTGACGGGCGCCGCGGAACGCGTTGCGCGCACGCAGGACCTGGGCCACCGCATCGAGGCCGGCGAGCAGGACGAGCTCGGACGGCTCGCCACCAGCTTCAACACCATGCTGGCCGCGCTCGAGCGCTCGCGCCTGGCTCAGCGCCAGCTGATGTCCGATGCGTCGCACGAGCTGCGTACTCCGCTGACAAGCGTACAGGCCAACCTCGATGCGCTGGCGCTCGGCGAGCGGCTGGCCCCACGCGAGCGCGCACGTGTGATCGCGGCCGCGAGGGCACAGCTGCACGAGCTGACCGTGCTCGTCGGCGACCTGGTCGACCTTTCCAAGTCCGAGGTCGACGAGATCGAGATCGAGGACGTCCGCCTGGACCTGGCCGTCACCGGCGCGATCGAGCGCGCAAGGCTTCAGTGGGCCGGCGGGCGCCCATGCACGTTCGCGCTGGACACCGAGCCCTGCCTGGTGCGCGCCGCCCCGGCGCGTCTGGATCGCGCGATCTCGAACCTGCTCGACAACGCGTGCGAATGGAACCCGACCTCCCCGTCCGCCGATCCGGTCGAAGTGCGCGTGCGCGACGGCCGCCTGGAAGTGCGAGACCACGGCCCGGGCATCGCCGCGGAGGACCTGCCCCGCGTGTTCGACCGCTTCTACCGCTCCCCCGAGGCCCGGGGGCGTCCCGGCTCCGGCCTCGGGCTGGCGATCGTCAGGCAGACAGCCGAGGCTCACGGCGGCTGGGTGCACGCGGCAAACGATCCCGACGGCGGCGCGCGGCTGACGCTCGAGCTGCCGCCCCGCGAGATGAGCGCCGCGGAGCTTCGCGCGGCCAGATGCGACGGCTCGCGAGCCTCCGAGTCCATTCACCAGGTTCCTCGCTTTCTGTAAGGCGATTCTCAGGTTGGCCGGGTGTGATGTGAGTGCCGCCGCGGCGGCGCCGTCCAGCAGCTACGCAAAGGAGCCCCATGATCAGCCCCCCCGCACCCTTTCCCACCACGCCAGGCGGGCGTCGGTCGCCGCTGCCCGTGATCGCCGTGCTCGGCGCGATCGCGGCGAGCCTGATCCTGGCGGCCTGCGGGGGGTCTTCACAGGCTTCGAGCGCCGTCGGCAACGAACGGTCCCAGGAACAGAAGGCCGAAACGAAATTCGCCGACTTCGCCAAGTGTCTGCGCGAACACGGCGTCAACGCCGAAGCCATCTCGCACCCGGGCGGCGGTCACGGCCTCAAGATCAGTCCCGGTGCCGCGGGGGCCGGTCCAGCGGCGATGGAAGCGGCGGAAAAAGCCTGCGCTCGCTACCGACCCGAACCGCAGAAGGTGAACCTCTCGCCGCAGCAGAAGGTCGAACAGGAAGAAGCCGTTCAGAAGTTCGCCAAGTGCATGCGCGAACACGGGATCAAACTCGAAGCCTCGGCACATGGTGGCGGCGTGAGCATCCGTTTACACGCCCATCCGGGCGCCGAAGGCGGGCCGAACCCCGAAAGCCCAGCGTTCCAATCCGCCCAGCAAGCCTGTCAGAAATTCCTGCCCTTCAAGGGTGGCGGCCCGCATCCGGGCGGTCCGCCGAGCACGAACCAGTCAGGCAGCAAGACCGGCGACGCCGGCGGTCTCGCCCTCAGCGCCGGCGGCTGAGTCATGGAGCCTCCGCGAGTCGAGGAGCCGCAGGAGGCGGCGACCGAGACCTGGGTGCCCGACGGCGCGGCTTCCGCCGACGCAGGCTCGCTGGACGCCGCTTCCAAGACCCGCCGGCGGCGTAGGCTCCTCGCCGCCGGGGCGGTGCTGCTCGCCGCGGCGGCCGTCGCGGTTGTCCTGATCGCGCAGTCCGGGTCCTCCGGCGAGCACGGCTCGGCCAACGGCGTGCCGCCCGGCGAGACGACGACCACGGTCACGCGACGCACCCTCACAGAAAGCTCGACGGTCGACGGCACCTTGGGCTATGGCAGCACGCTGGAACTGTACGACCGGCTGTCGGGGACATTCACGTGGCTCCCGGCGGTCGGCGCGGTGATCGGCCGGGGCGGGACGTTGTGGCGGGTCAACAACGAGCCCGTGGCGCTGATGTACGGGTCGGTGCCGGCATACCGCACGCTCAAGAGGGGCGTCAGCGACGGTCCCGACGTGACAGAGCTCAACGAGAACCTGATCGACCTCGGCTACGACCCCTACGGCGCGATCACCGACGACGAAGACTTCAGCGAAGCGACCGCCGCTGCCGTGCGACGCTGGCAGCACGCCGACGGACTGCCCGAAACGGGAAAGGTCGAACTGGGCCGGATCGTGTTCGCCCCCGGCGCGCGGCGCGTCACCGCCGTGAAGGTCGCGCTGGGCCAGGACCCGCCGGGCGGCGGCGGTGCCAACGAACCGGCTGCCGAAGGCGAGGGCTCGAAAGAGCCGTCCTCAAAAAAACCGTCGCCGAAAGCGCCGCCCTCGAAAGAGCCCCATTCCACGAAACCGACCCCCAAGAAACCTGCTCCCGAGAAAGCACAACCTGGCTCCAAAAATCCCGCCTCGAAAGACGCGCCTGGCTCGAAAAATCCCCCCTCGAAAGAAAAACCCTCCTCGAGCGACCCGCCCGCGAAAGAACCTTCGAAAGAACCGGCTGGCGGCGGGGCGGGCGCCGGCGCCGGAATGGTCGTGCTCACCACGACCTCCACCCAGCAGCTCGTGCAGCTCAAGGTGAAAGCCGAACAGCAGACGCTCGCCCGCGTCGGCCAAACGGCTCCCGTGACCCTCCCGGGCGGTGACGTGGTGCAGGGACGGATCGTCGCGGTCGGCTCGGTGGCGAGCGCGTCGACGAGCGAAGGCGAAAAAGAAAAAGGCGGGGGAGGAGGAGAAAAAGGCGAAGGAGAATCGGCCACGATCCCCGTGACGCTCGCGCTCGAGCATCGCGTCGCCCGCCTCGACGAGGCGCCGGTCAGCGTCGAACTGGTCAAGAGCATCCGCCGCGATGCGCTGGCGGTGCCGGCGACAGCGCTGACGGCCACCGCCGGTGGCGGCTACGCGATCGAGGTGCTCGAAGGCGCTCGCCGTGTCCAGCTGGCAGTGACGCCGGGGATGTTCGCCAACGGCTACGTCCAGGTCGAAGGCCCCGGCGTCCGCGAAGGGCTGACGGTGATCGAGTCCCAATGACGGGCGGGCGGGCTCCCCTTCCGGTCCTCGAGCTGATCGACGTGGTCAAGGACTACCCGGGCGGTGTTCAGGCGTTGCGTGGCGTGAACCTCACGGTCTGCGAGGGCGAGCTGTGTGCGATCGTCGGTCCCTCCGGGTCCGGCAAGTCGACGCTGCTGCACATCATGGGCACGCTCGAACGTCCCACCAGCGGGGTGGTTCGGATCGCCGGCAGCAATATCGCCGAAGCCTCGGATGGCGGACTCGCAGCGCTGCGCGCTTGGCGGATCGGGTTCGTCTTTCAACAATTCCACCTGCTCGAGGCCCACAGTGCGCTCGAGAACGTCGCCAACGGCCTGCTCTACACCGGCACGCCCGCGCGCGAGCGCCGCCGAGCGGCCGCCGCCGCGCTCGAGCGGGTCGGACTGAGCCACCGCGCCGATCACACCTCGGCGCTGCTGTCCGGCGGAGAGCGCCAGCGCGTCGCGATCGCCCGCGCGCTCGTGAGCATGCCGGCGATCGTGCTCGCGGACGAGCCGACCGGCAACCTGGACACTGCCAGCGGCTCCGGCATCCTGCAACTGCTGCACGAGCTCAACGCCCAGGGAACCACGGTCGTAGTTATCACCCACGACCGCGATATCGCCGCCACGCTGCCCCGTCGCGTGGAGCTCCGCGACGGGCGTCTAATCCACGACGAGCTCGCCGCGGTGCCCGCATGAGACCCGCCGACCCCTTGCGTCAGCGTCGGGTACGGCGTCGCATATCGCGCTCGGCGGCGGGGACCGGGCCGGTGATTCCCCGCAGCCGTCTGCTCCCGGCGGACGTCCTGCGGGTGGCAAGCGTCGGACTTCGCACGCGGCGGGTGCGCGCCGCCCTGTCCGCGCTGGGGGTGGCGATCGGGATAGCCGCCATGGTCGCGGTGCTGGGGATCTCGGAATCGAGCAAAGCCGGGCTCGTGGCTCAGCTCAACGAACTGGGAACCAACCTCCTCACGGTTGCCCCCGGGCAGACGTTCCTCGGAAAGTCGGCGCAGCTGCCCGAAGCGGCCGAGCGCGCGGTGCGAAACCTCTCGAGCGTGCGCTCGGCGGCCGCCGTCACGGCGATCTCCAGCGTGACCGTCCGCCGCAACCCCTTCATCGAAGGGGCCGAAACCGGCGGCATCGGCGTCTACGCAGCCGACCCGGAGCTGCTGGCGAGTCTCGGCGGGCGGGTGCTCGAGGGCCACTTCCTGAATCCGGCCAACGAGCGCTACCCGTTGGTCGTGCTCGGCTCGGTCGCCGCCCAGCGGCTCGGTGTCAGCGCGCTGACCGTGGACGGGCGGCCGGTGGAGGTCTATCTCGGGAACACGTGGTTCACGGTCGCGGGCGTGATCGGCCCGCAGCCGCTCGCGCCGGAAATCGAACGGGCGGCCTTGATCGGCTATCCGATCGCTAATCGCCTGTTCGCCACGAGCCGCCACGCGACGATGCTCTACGTGCGCGCGGACCCCGAACGGGTGAGCGAAGCGGATTCCCTGCTCGCCGCCACGGCGGACCCGCAGAACCCCGAAAACACGACGGTCAGCCGCCCCTCCGCCGCGCTGCAGGCGCGCGCGGACGCACAGAGCACGCTGACCGCCGTGTTCCTCGGGCTCGGCGCCGTCGCGCTGCTCGTGGGCGGCGTGGGCATCGCAAACGTGATGGTCATCTCCGTGCTCGAGCGCCGGCCGGAGATCGGCCTGCGCCGGGCGCTCGGCGCGCGCGCCGTCCACATCGGCGTCCAGTTCCTCGGTGAGTCCGTGCTGCTCTCTGCCCTCGGCGGCTGCGCCGGGATCGCCCTCGGCGCAGCCGCGACCGCCGGCTACGCCTCCACCCAGGGCTGGAGCGTGGTCGTGCCCGTGTTGGCCGTCGCCGGCGGGGTCGCCCTCGCGCTGGCGCTCGGTGCGCTCGCCGGCCTGTATCCGGCCGCGCGTGCCGCCCGCCTGGCGCCTGCGGCGGCGTTGCGAAGCGTCTAGCGGTCCACGCGCCGCCGTTCCTTGACGTCCTTTGTCTGCACGTGGTAGGCTGCAGACAATTGTCCGAGGCGCTGAACCCGCGTGGGGGTCATGCGGGAGAGCCACGGCACAGCGGAAGGGGCTGGGATGGAGGACTCGAGAAGGGGGCGATCGCGGGTGCTGGCAGCGCTCGCCCTCGCGCTGGGGATGGCGGCGCTGGCGCCTGCGGCGGCGACCGCCAGCTGGGGAAACGCTCCCCGTTGCAGCGAGAGCGAAGGGCACCACTGCTACGCGTTCTCCGAAATCAGGGGCGCATCCTGGGCTGAGATCGGTCTGCAGGACACGCATTTCTCGACCGTCTACGACTGCGCCAGCGGCGGATTCGTCACGAACGAGATGTGGGTCACGCCGGAAAGCAAAGATGGGGCCTGGCTCGAGGTGGGACAGATGGTGGGCGCGGGCTACTGCGATCAGGTGCCGCACCTGTTCTACGCGGAGCTCTCCCCGAGCAACCCCAACGTCTTTCACCTGTACCTGTCGCCCGCGGCCGTGCCGAGCCAGAGTTACAACTGGTACGCGATCTCCGACATCCCCGAACACAACGGTCGCTGGCACATCTACTACTCGAGCCCGCCCGGCTATACGGGCTGGAACAACTGGGCCGAATTCGGGGGTGGCTGGTCGCCGCTCACCGCCTGGGCGCAATCGGGGATGGAGGCCGCCACCGAAGTCAAGCCGTCCTATGAAGGCTCGACGGAGACCGCCTACACGAACACCAGCATCGTGCCCTTCAACGGATGGTCGAACTGGATCGGGGCGACGCTCTACGCCGAACCAAGT
The DNA here is from genome assembly GCA_963717415.1 of uncultured Solirubrobacteraceae bacterium. GTDB lineage: Bacteria > Actinomycetota > Thermoleophilia > Solirubrobacterales > Solirubrobacteraceae > Palsa-744. The sequence goes on from OY970331.1 coordinate 1,103,287, forward strand.
GGCAACACCTGCATCCTGCCCATCGGCAACGGGCCGGGCAACGTCAACGTCGCAGCCTGTTAGGCAAGGGAGAAGACATGAAGTCATACAAGCAACTCTGCATCACCGCGTTGGCCGTGGTCGCCTCGGGTACGAGTGCAGCGGCGGCCCAGGCGGCTGTCGCGGAAGCCGAAGCGCTCACGACGGCAATTCACTACACCGGCGCCGTCGGCAGGAAATCGGGTGGGCTGCAGATCACCAGCTCGGGAGCCATTCCGTTCAGCAGGGCACAGGAGGTGTTCGGTGGAGAAGTGGGTCCCGTCGGGCCTTCCGGCGCTGTCTCGTTCCCGTTCGTGTTCTCCTCGGCCGGGCACACCTTCCAGGCCAACCTGCCCTCCCCACCGGGAAGAGAAGCGCCGTCGGGCAGATACCTGGGGCTCATCGTCGACGCAAGCAGCAACAGGGTGGATGAAATCTACATCGGCCCGACGCCGCCGCCGATCGGACAGCTGGGAACGGTCGTCACTGTCAACCTCACGAGCAGCGAGGCGGCCGCGGCCTCCGCGTCCTGCCGTGTGGAGGAGCTGCTCACCGCCTCCCTGTCTCGGAAGCATCTCGGCGCGCGCCACCGGAGCGCCGCCCGGGCGCTGGGCGCATGCCAGGCCCGACGTCGGTAGCGCCGCGCGAGCTTCGCCGGCAATGCTCCCCTCGCGGCTTCACACGGACTGCCGTGCGGGATTCGAGAGGGGAGGGCTCTTGAGAACCTTTTCGATCGCTTCACCGAATGGCGCTGCCCGTTCGTAGTTGCGGAAGCTGAGTCGGTACAGCCGCCCGCCGGTCCTGCCCAGCAGGAAGGCGGGCGTGCCGGAGAAGCCGGCACGGCTCGCCAGCAGCGCATCGGAGTCGAGTGTTCGCGCGAGCGCCCGGTCGTCGCGTGCGACCGTCCAGCCGATCAGGCTGAGCCCTCTCACCTGCTGCGCGAGCCCCTGAAGATAGCTTTCGTTCACATAGCCGCTGTTCTCCCTGCGCTGCTCGCGGTAGAAGAGATCGATGAAGTTCCACAGCTTGCCCTGCCGGCCGGCGGCCAGCGCCGCGAGCTGCTGAACCTCGAACACCCGGGGGTTGCGCGTGGCGGTCTCCAGCGAGCGGAACTCGATCTTGAGCGTGCCCCGGCGCACCCACCGCCGGATGATCGCCGGCAAGGGCCCCAGGGTGAATGCCCTGCAGAACGGGCACTGCAGGTCGCCGAAGTACTGAAGCGTCACCGGTGCATCGGGGTTGCCGAGCGTGCTTCCGTGCTGCGGGATGCCCGACAGCAGCGCGGAGACCTCGGCGGCTTGCCCCAGGGGCGCCGAGGCGGCCTGCTTGGCGGCACCACGCTCGGAGCCGCAGCCGGCGGCGGCGAGGACGAGCACGATCGCCGCCGCGAGGCCCCCGGCTGCCCGCCGCGGGCTCAATCGCCGCGGCCAGCCGCCAGGGCCCCGGCTGCCCGCCGCGGGCTCAATCGCCGCGGACAGTGGAAGTTCGCCATCAGGCCAGCCTACGCAACCCCGAGCCGTCGCGTGCGGCATCTCACACAGTGCGTAACAACAGGATGACAATCACTGCGAGAGGGGCGGTTAGCTTGCTCGCGCTGGGTGGCTCTCCCCATTAGTCCCTAGCTTGCCCCGGGGCGCTCTGGCGCCACCGGGGCCTTTTCGTTCGCTGCGCAGCGGATCCGGGGACCGACGATCCAGCGAGAGCGGGCAACGCGCCTTCCGCTGTCAAGTAGTCGGCCTGAGGAGCCGATGCAAGCCAATGCCCGTGCAGCCGAAGCTCGACGCAGACCCCATCAGCGCAAGCGCCGACGACGCCGCGGCGGCGGCGCTGCGCGAGCTGCCCGAGGCTCTGATCCTCGTCTTCGACCAGCAGCTCCGCTTCGTCCTGGCCGCCGGCCAGGTGTTGCAGCGCAACGATGACCCTACGGCCTGCCGGGAGGGGGAGTTCGTCGGGGACGCGTTTCCGATGGACGTCTGGCGACAGATCGAACCGCTGTTCCGCTCGGCGCTCGCCGGGGAGACCCGCTCGCGCGAGATCTGGACCGACGAGCAGCGCTACTGCCTGATGGTCGACGTAGGGCCGCTGCGCGTGCACGACGCCAACACCGCGCCCGAGGCCGGCTCGCCCGTCGCCGGTGGGGTGGCGATCGTGCTTGACATAACCACTCGCCGCCAGGCTGACGCCTACGCGCCCCCCCAACTGGATCAGTTCGAGCAGGTCTTCGAGCGGGCTCCCATCGGGACCGGGCTGCTCGATCTCGACGGGCGCTGGATGCTGGTCAACCGGGCGCTCAGCGAGATAACCGGCTACACCGTGGAGGAGCTGGTCGGCCAGCGCTTCGCGGACATCGTCCATCCCGACGACGTCGACAACGACGCCTCCCAGCGCAAGCAGCTCCTGGCCGGCGAGATCCCCGCCTTCCAGATCGAGAAGCGCTACTTCGACGCGGCGGACGAGATCATGTCGGCGATTGTGTCGGTATCGCTCGTCCGTGGCCGCGACGGAGCTCCGCTCCACTACATCGCCCAGCTTCAGGACATCTCCGAGCGCAAGCGGCTCGAGGAGCACCTGCGCCACCTGGCAGACCACGATCCACTCACCGGCCTTCGCAATCGTCGCCTGTTTGAGCACGACCTGAAGCTCCAGGTCGCCCGCTCGCGCCGCTACAAGGAGCAGGCCGCGCTGATGGTGATCGATCTCGACGACTTCAAGCAGGTCAACGACCTGCACGGCCACAAGGCGGGCGACGACGCGCTAAAGGCCGTGGCCAGGGCGCTCACCAGGCGCCTGCGCGAATCCGACCTGGTCGCGCGGCTGGGCGGCGACGAGTTCGCCGTGCTGCTGCCCCACGTGGACGGCGAGGGCGTCGCGATCGTCGCGGAGGGTGTCGCGCGCGTCGTCGATGCCTGCGGGGTGGAGGTCGGCGATGACATCCTGCATCCCTCCGCGAGCATCGGCTTTGCGGTGATCGACGGGCAGAGCAACAGCGCCGAGCAGGTGATGGTCGCCGCCGACAGGGCGATGTACGCGGCCAAGCGGGACAAGGCCAGCTCCTAGCAGCAGCCGCGCTGAGCCGGGACCCTCCGCCGCGGAGAATACGCTCAGTGGGTGCAACCCAACGAGCGCCTTGCCGTGATCGACCTGGGGTCGAACTCGTTTCGGCTGGTGGTGTTTCTGGCGGGCAACGGCTGGTGGAAGCGCACCGATGAGATCTACGAGCCGGTCCGCATCAGCGAAGGGCTTGCGGCGAGCGGCCGGCTGGGAAGGGCGCCGATCGAGCGGGCGCTCGCCACGCTCGACGTGTTCGCGCATTTCTGCCGCGCGAGCGGCCTCGAGGGGGAGGCCGTCGACGCGGTCGCCACGAGCGCCATCCGCGACGCGGAGAACGCCGAGGACTTCCTCACTGCGGCCGGCGAGCGCACCGGTCTGCCGATCCGGGTGCTGAGCCGCGAGGGCGAGGCGCGCTACGGATACCTGGCGGCGGTCAACTCGACGACGCTCGCCAACGGCTACGTGCTGGACCTCGGCGGCGGCTCTATGCAGCTCGTGCGGGTGGCGGAGCGACTCGCGTGCGAGTCGGGCTCATGGCGCGTCGGAACGGTGCGCATGACCGAGCGCTTCCTGCCCGCCAACGGCCCGGCCAAGCGTCGGCAGATCGAGCAGCTGCGTGACCACGTCGCCGCCGAGCTCGCGCAGGCGCCATGGCTCCGGTCGGCGGATCCGTCGGGCGGGGAGCGGCGCCTGGTCGGCATCGGCGGAACCGTGCGAAACCTGGCGGCAGCCGTCCAGCGCGCCGCGGGGCTGCCCTCCAATGGCGTGCAGGGCGCCGTGATCGGAGCCGATGCGCTAGACGAGCTGGTGAAGCGGCTCGCGTCGCTGCCCGCGGTCGAGCGCAGCAGCATCCCTGGTATCAAGCCGGCGCGAGCGGACCTGATCCTCGCCGGAGCGGTCGTCGTGCAGGCGGTTCTTCGGGCCGGCCGCTTCGATGCCCTGGAGACCACCGAGGCGGGGCTGCGCGAGGGGGTCTTTTTCGAGCGGCTGCTGGCCGACCGCGATTCGCCTCTGTTCGAGGATGTGCGGCGCTCGAGCGTCCTGAACCTAGCCGCCCGCTACCACCTCGACCTCGCCCACACGCGCCACGTCGCCGCCCTGGCGCTGGGTATGTTCGACGAGCTCGCCGCGCTCGGGCTGCATGCCGGCGACCCCGAGGAGCGCGAACTGCTATGGGCGGCGAGCATGCTGCACGACATCGGCATGTCGGTCGACTACGACGACCACCACAAGCACTCGCGATACCTGATCCTCAACGGCGGCCTGCCCGGATTCTCGCCGATCGAGGTTGCGATCATCGCTCAGGCCGCCCGCTACCACCGCAAGGGCATGCCCGAGCCCGGGCCGCTCGAGCCCCTGTTCGGACCGGGGGATGCGGCCCGGCTCGACCGCTGCGCCGTGCTGCTGCGCCTCGCCGAGGATCTCGAGCGCTCCCGCGATCAGCTCGTGCGCGCAACGCGCTTCACCCTGGCGGGCGCGCGCGGCGGGACGCAAAACGGCGGCTCGGAGGAGCGGGGCGAGATCGAGCTGCGGCTGATCGCGGACGGGGAGTCGGCCGTCCCGCGCTGGGCCGCGGCGCGCGAGAAGGAGCTGTTCGCGCGCGCCTTCCACGGGCGCCTGTCGCTGGCCGCATGGGCGCCGGCGTAGGGCTTGGGCGCCGGCAGCGGGTCGCGGGTCGGATGCCGTCGCCGGCCGAGCGGGTTATTCCTGTGAAAGCTGGCGTTCGCGACCGGCGCAGTCGAACAGCACGAGACTGTGGTAGCGGAGGGGTGTGCCCCCCCAAGCCGAGGGTTCCACCAGGCGGCAGGCGTGCAGCACCGCCACGGTCGCTCGGTTGCCGCCGCGGGTTGAGAACTCGCCGCCGAGCACCACGTAGCGCGCCTGACCGGCCGCGACGAGCCGGCCAAGTTCGCGCCCGTCGATCGCGGGGTCGATGCCGCTGTAGCCGGTCAGCGATCCGGCCTTCAGGCCCAGCAGGGTGAAGGGCGCGGCCGTGGTGGCGGCGTCGGAGAACACGGCCCAGCGCGACCCCGGCCGGTGGGCTCGCACGTAGCGAACGAGCGAGCGGTCGCGCTGCAGATCGCTTCCGCCCACGCCCACGCCGCCCGCGCCGGCCGCCTGGGTTGGCCCGGCGGCGGGAAAGGTGCCCTCGACGGGCGCCAGCCAGGTCGTCGAGGAATAGGCCGTCGGCGCGACGAGCAGCAGGACGAAGGAGGCTGCCATGGCCCACGGCGCCAGCCGGCGCGCCAGCAGCAGCGCGCAGGCGCCCGCGGCGCCGCCCGCGAGAAGCAGCGGCACGAACCACAGCATGTAGTGCTCGCGATGCAGCAGCACCACCTGGGCTGCCACGGTCGCGACGATCGCCAGCGGTGCGAGCAGCCGACGCCCGTCAAGTAGGTCGCGACGGGCGAGCTCGACGAAGGCCACTGCGCCCGCGCCGGCCATCGCCGCTGTGCCCGGCGCGAGCGCCGACATGTAGTAGGGATGGACGATCCCCTTCGACAGGCTGAGCACCGCGGCCTCGACGAGGAACCAGCCACCGAGCACGATCAGCCCCGCCAGCCGGGGGTCGCGACGCAGGGCGGCCGTCGCGTCCGGCGAGAGGGCCAGGCTGGGGACACGCGAGAGCAGCGCCACGGCGACGCCCAGCACGCCGAAGAGGGCGAACGGGATCATCCAGCCCCCCTGGTCGCCCAGTCCGACGCCGAACAGTCGCAGCGGGCCGGGCGGGCCGCCGAACGCGATCGGGTCCCTGGCCCTGCCGCTGGGAAGGGTCGCCGACAGCGGGTGCGTCACAGCCGGTCGGGGCGCCTTCGCGACGGCAAGTGACCTGCGCTCCGGCGCGGGCTGCCTCGGCGCGGGGGCCGGTGGCCTCGCAACGGCGAACGGCCTCTGCGTCGCGGGAGCGCGCACGAGCGCCCCGCTGCCCACAGGGATCCTGCCGGGTCCGCCCGTCTGTCCTTCCACCCGGCCGACGCCGTTGTATTCGAACGTGAGCCCCAGCTCGGTGTTGTTCGTCGAGCTGCCCACGTACGGCCGCGCCGAGGCGGGGGTGAGTTCGACGAAGGTGATCCACGAGAAGGACACCGCCAGCATCAGCATGCCCGCCGTCAGCAGCTGGACGCCTCGGCGCGGAATCGACCCGGGTGCGCACAGCGCGAAGGCGAGCGCGAGCCCGGGAACCACCAGGTAGGCGGCGAGCGTCTTGGTGTTGAACGCGAGGCCCACGAGCACCCCGCACGTCAGCAAGGCTCGCCAGTGGCCGGTCTCGACGGCGCGCAGCCCGGCCTCGCAGGCGAGGATCATCAGCAGGATCAGCAGCGCGTCGACGCCGTTCTCCCGCGAGACCGCCACGAACGACGGGAACACGGCGAGCGCCAGCGAGCCCGCGAGCGCGGCCCACCATCCGAAGCGTCGGTTGAGCACGTAGTAGAGCGCCGCCACCGAGAGCACACCCGCGATCGCCTCGGGGAGCAACAGGCTGAGCGGCGAGAAGCCGAACAGCTTGGCGCTCGCCGCCTGCACCCACAGGGCGAGCGGGGGCTTGTCGACCGTTATCAGTCCCCCGGGGTCCGAGGAGACGAACACGAAGTTGTGCAGCGATACCAGCATCGACTTCACGCCGGCGGAGTAGAAGATGTTGGCGTAGCCGTTCTGCGCGAGCCGGTTCAGGTTCAGGACCGCGGACAGGGCGAGCACGCCGGCGAGCGCCACGTGTCGGGTCGCCGGATGAACCTCCGGCAGCCTCAGACGGCGCGCCGTCGGCGCGCCGTCGACCGCGCCACCAACCGAGGCCTGCCCCGCCGGCGGGGCCGTCTGCGGGGAGCTCATAGCTCCTCGAGCAGCCGCGTGAGATCGCTCTCGTCGTTCCAGGTGCCGACCGACGCCCGCAGCCAGGGTCGCCCGGGGATGTCGCGCACCACGATCCCCTTCTCGGCCAGCCGCGCCCGCTCCCCGGGCGGGTCGGGACTGTGGAAGGACACGAGCGTCGTCTCGCCGCGTGGCGCCGGCTCACGACCTCGCTCACCGAGCATCTCGACGAGGCGCGTCGCGAGCGATCGCGCGCGCGCATGGACGGCCGGCCAGCCGGCCGACGCGAGCAGCTCGGTCGCCGACAGCGCGCAGGCCACGGTCTCGTCGTTCAGGGCGAAGGAGTCATAGCGCCGCCCGTCCTCGTGCAGGGTGGCCTTCAGCCCGTCGTTGGGGGTGGCCAGGTTGCGATAGCCCCGCCGCGTGACCGCGAGCCGCTCGCGAAAGCCGGGACGCACGTACAGCATCCCCGTTCCATCGGGGCCGCACAGCCACTTCTGCCCGGCGCCGGCGTAGGCGTCACAGCCGAGCGCCCGCACGTCCACCGGCACCGCCCCCACACCCTGGGCGCCGTCGAGCAGCACCGGCACCGCCACCTGCGCGAGCTCCGCGGGCGCGAGCAGCCCGCTCATCCAACCGACGTGCGAGCAGGCCACCAGAGCGGTGCGCGCGCCGACGGCTTCGGCGATCGAAGGCAGCGGCACTTCGCGGACCTCCACGCCGCGCACCTCGCGCGCGGCGCCCAGCGCACCCAGCAGGCCGGGATGCTCCTCGTCGCTCGTCAGGATCTCATCGCCGGATGAGAGCTCGAGGCCCACGATCGTCTGAGCGATGCCCTCGCTGGTGCAGGTGGTGAGCGACACCTCGGCGCTGTCGCATCCGAGCGCGGCAGCGTAGGCCGCTCGCAGCCGTTCCTTCAGAGCGTTTCCGCGTTCGTGATGGGCCATCGTGCGCCCCTCCTCGAGCTCGCGGTCGAGCTCCTTCACAGAGGCGCGCACCGCGCGGGCCGCGAGGGGGCCGTCCGTGCCCGCGTTCAGATAGGCGAGCCGCTCCAGCACGGGAAACTCGGCGCGCAATCCAGAGGGATCCACAAACCGCGAGAATACCTCGATGGCCAGCGCATTCCAGCAGGCACCCCTGTGGGAGCCCTCCGAGGTCGAGCGCGAGCGGGTGGAGATGACCCGCTACATGCGCTGGGCCGGCGAGCGCCGTGGGCGGGCGTTCGCCGACTACGCCGAGCTGTGGAGCTGGTCGGTGGCCGAGCTCGAGGACTTCTGGGAGTCCATCTGGGAGTTCTTCGGGGTGGCCGCCTCACGTCCCTACACGCAGGTGCTCGACTCCCGCAAGATGCCCGGCGCGAAGTGGTTCGCGGGAGCCGAGCTCAACTACGCCGAGAACCTGCTCTGCGGCACCGGTTCGAGCGGCGGCACCGGCGAGCGGGATCCCCAATCAATAGCCGTGCTTCACACCTCCGAGCTGCGGGAGCTCCGGGAGCTCAGCTGGGGTGAGCTCTCGGCGGAGGTGGCGGCCGTGGCCGGCGGCCTGCGGGCCGTCGGCGTTCGCCGCGGCGATCGGGTGGCCGCCTACATGCCCAATATCCCCGAGACGCTCATCGCGTTCCTCGCCACGGCCTCGATCGGCGCGATCTGGTCGAGCGCCGCCCCCGAGTTCGGCGCGCGCAGCGTGATCGATCGCTTCGCTCAGATCCAGCCCAAGGTGCTGATCGCGGTCGACGGCTACCGCCACGGCGGCAAGGACTTCGACCGCACGGCGGTCGTGCAGAGCATCCTCGAGGAGCTGCCCACGCTCGAGCACGTCGTGCTGCTCGACTACCTGTATGCGGACGGCGATGACGCCGGCGGCGTGCAGGACGCGGCACACGATGCCGAGGCGGCCGGCGCGGCGGCCGCGCGCGGCGGTCCCGCACGGCTGAGCTTCGAGGACCTGCGCAGGCGCGGCGAGCGCGCGGAGCTCCGTTTCGAGCAGGTGCCCTTCGATCATCCGCTGTGGGTGCTCTACTCCTCGGGCACCACCGGCCTGCCAAAGGCGATCGTCCACGGTCACGGCGGCATCCTTCTCGAGCAGCTCAAGAAGAGCCTCCATCTCGATCTGCGTGAGGGCGACCGCATGTTCTGGTTCACCACCACGGGCTGGATGATGTGGAACTTCCTCGTGGGTTGCCTGCTCTCGGACGCCGCGATCGCGCTCTACGACGGAAGCCCCGCCCAGCCGGACCTAGGCGCGTTGTGGGGTTTGGCCGAGCGGGCGGAGATCACCTGCATGGGCGTGAGCGCCGGGCTGATCGCAAGCTGGGAGAAGGGGGGTCTGCAGCCGGGCCGCGACTTCGACCTGAAGGCCCTTCGCGCGGTCGGATCGACCGGCTCGCCGCTGGCGCCCGAGAGCTTCCGCTGGATCTATGAGCACCTGCGCTCGGACGTCTGGCTGTTCTCGACGAGCGGCGGCACCGACGTGTGCACAGCGTTCGTGGCCGGCTGTCCGCTGCTGGCCGTCTATGAGGGCGAACTGCAGTGCCGCGCGCTCGGCTGCGCCGTGGAGGCGTGGGACGAGCAGGGCAACAGCCTGCTGGACGAGGTGGGCGAGCTCGTGATCACCGAGCCGATGCCCTCGATGCCGCTGTTCTTTTGGGGGGATGAGGATGGCGCGCGGCTGATCGAGAGCTATTTCTCTACGTATCCGGGCGTATGGCGCCACGGGGACTGGATCCGCATAACCCCCCGCGGGGGAGCCGTCATCTACGGTCGCTCTGACTCCACCATCAACCGCCAGGGCGTGCGCATGGGCACCAGCGAGATCTACCGGGCCGCCGGCGCGCTCGAGGAGGTGCTCGACGCGCTGGTGATCGACATCCCGCGGCGCGGGGGAGACGGTCAGCTGCGGATGGTCCTGTTCGTCGTGCTGCGCGAGGGCCTCACGCTCGACGACGAGCTCATCGCGCGCATCAAGCGTCGCATCCGCGAGGACTGCTCGCCGCGGCACGTGCCCGATGAGATCGTCCAGATCGAGGAGGTGCCGCGCACGCTCTCGGGCAAGGTGCTCGAGGTGCCGGTCAAGCGCATCCTGATGGGCGTCGCCCCGCACGAGGCCGCGAGCGTCGACTCACTGGCCAATCCGCGCTCGCTCGAGCCCTTCGTGCAGATGGCCGACGCGCTCTGAGAATCACGGCGCCCTCCTGCGCTCCCGCGGCCCGTACAGCCCGCGCGGAGGCCGGCGACACTCACCGGCCTGCGGGGACGCCGCGAGCTTGCCTGTCATCTAAAGGCCCATCGAACGACCGACGATCTCCTTCATGATCTCGTTGCTCCCTCCGTAGATACGCGTCACGCGCGCGTCCGTGAACGCCCGGGCGATCGGGTACTCGAGCATGTAGCCGTAGCCGCCGTGCAGCTGCAGGCAGCGGTCCACGACGCGGCCCTGCAGCTCGGTGCACCACAACTTGGCCATCGCCGCATCCTCGGCTGTCAGCTCGCCGGCGTTCAGGGCCTGCACGCACCTGTCCACGTAGGCACGCCCGATCTCGGTTTCCGTGCGCATCTCCGCGAGCGCGAACCGGGAGCTCTGAAAGGAGCCGATCGGCTGGCCGAAGGCCCGGCGCTCGCGCACGTAGTCGAGCGTCCACTCCAGCGCCGCCTCGCAGGCCGCCACCGCCGAGGCCGCGATCGACAGGCGCTCCTGCGGCAGGTTGGACATCAGGTAGCGGAAGCCCTCGCCCTCCTCTCCGAGCAGGTTCTCCACGGGGACGACCACCCCGTCGAAGGACAGCTCCGCGGTGTCCTGGGCGTGCTGGCCGATCTTCTGAAGGTTGCCCGCCCGCGAGAAGCCCTCCATGCCGCGCTCGAGCACCAGCAGGCTGATCGCGCGATGACGCTCGCGCTGCTCGCCGTCCCCGGTTCTCACCGCCACGATCACGAGATCGGCGTTGATTCCGTTGGTGATGAACGTCTTGCTCCCATCGACGACGTACCGCGCGCCCTCGCGCCGGGCGCCCGTCGAGATCGCCGCCACATCCGATCCGGTGCCGGGCTCGGTCATCGCCAACGCGGTGATCAGCTCGCCCGTGGCGATCCCGCCGAGCCAGCGCTCGCGCTGCTCCTCGCTTGCGTGGCGCAGGAAGTAGGGAAGGCAGATGTCGTTGTGCAGCGTGATCCCCAGGCCGAAGCTGGCCACGCCGGCGCGCTGTGTCTCCTCGCCGATGATCAGGTTGAAGCGGAAATCGTCCGTGCCGGCGCCGCCGTAGCGCTCGGGAACGGCCATCCCCAGAAAGCCGCCGCGCCCGGCCAGCGCGAACACCTCTCGCGGAACGATCCCCTCGCGCTCCCACTCGCCGTAGCGACCGTCCTCGCCCAGCACCTCGCGCTCCAGGAACGTGCGAAAGCTCGCCCGGAAGTCCTCGTGCACGTCTTCGAACAGCGTTCGTCGCATCGCACGGCGCACCCTACCGGCCGCCGGTGAGACGATCGCACGGCGGACTCCGGGCGCGCTTGGGCCGCCGCTTGGGTGAGTGTCGACCGTGACCCACCTTCAGAGCCTTGGCAGGAGTGCGAGGCGCTCACGTCGAACAAGTTCGCCGATGAAGCGTCTGGCCACTCCCACCGCCGACCACGCCCCGGCCAACGGCACGAGCGCGCACCAGAGCCTCTCCAAGTACATCCAGGCGCGCTTCGACGAGTGCTCGCGCTCGCAGAAGGATGTCGCGCAGTACATCGTCGACCATCTCGACGAGGCCGCATTCCAGACCGCCGAGGAGCTCGCCCGCCGCGCGAACACCTCGAGCTCGACCGTCGTGCGCTTCTCACAGGCGCTCGGCTTCGAGGGCTTCCCCGAGCTGCAGGCCGCCGCCCGCGAGGAATACAGGCGCGTCCATGCCAAGGCTCCCACCAACGGCTCGAGCGCGAGCTCCACGCCGCTGTTCTCGCTCGACCAGAACGAGTTCGAGGCCGCGCTCACCGCCGATCACCTGAACGTCGAGGAGACCGCACGCAAGGTCTCGAGGACCTCCGTCGAAGCGCTCATCCAGGCGATCGTCGGCGCCGAGAAGGTGCTCGTGGCCGGCACCGACCAGATGGCCTTCTTCGCCAGCTACCTGCGTCACCTGCTGATGCTCCTGGATCTCCGCGTCGACGTCGTGGCAAGTCCCTCCCAGGAGGCGCTGAGCCGCCTCGGGCGGATCGACGCCGGGACTCTCGTCATCGGCCTGTCGGCCGGGCGGCCGCATCCGCTGGTCGTGCGCGCCATGAAGCTCGCCCGCCACCGCAAGGCCCACACGGCCGCGATCACCGACGCGACCCTCTCGGAGGTCGCCAAGCTCGCCCAGATCAAGCTCTACTACTCCTCCAACAGCCCCGCGTACGTCCGCTCCCACACCGCCCTCTTGAGCCTCATCCAGGCGCTCGCCTACGGGGTCTACGCGCAGGACTCGGCGCAGTACGACGACCGCATCAAGGCCTTCCGGTTGAAGTAGGACCCCGCGCTGGGGCTAGACTGACCCCATGCGCGACGAGGCCACGTTCCGGGTCAAGACGGGCCTGGCGGAGATGTTGAAGGGCGGGGTGATCATGGATGTGGTGACCCCTGCGCAGGCGACGATCGCCGAGGAGGCGGGAGCCGCCGCGGTGATGGCCCTCGAGCGCGTTCCCGCGGACATTCGCCGCGACGGCGGCGTGGCACGGATGTCCGATCCGGAGATGATCGCCGGCATCCAGCAGGCCGTGAGCATCCCGGTGATGGCCAAGGCGCGCATCGGCCATTTTCTCGAGGCCCAGGTGCTGGAGGCGCTCGAGGTCGACTACGTGGACGAGTCCGAGGTCCTCACGCCCGCCGACGAGAGCAACCACATCGACAAGTGGGCATTCAAGGTCCCCTTCGTGTGCGGCGCGACCAATCTCGGCGAGGCGCTCAGGCGCATCGGCGAGGGCGCCGCGATGATCCGCTCGAAGGGCGAGGCGGGCACCGGCGACATCGTCGAGGCGGTCCGCCACATGCGCCGCATCACCGGCGAGATACGCCGGCTTGCGACGCTCGGCGACGATCAGATCTCGAGCGCCGCAAAGGAGCTCGCCGCGCCGCTCGACCTCGTGCGCGACGTTGCCCGCGAGGGACGGCTGCCGGTGGTGCTGTTCTGCGCGGGGGGCATCGCGACGCCGGCCGACGCGGCGCTGATGATGGCGCTCGGGGCCGAAGGCGTGTTCGTCGGCTCGGGCATCTTCAAGTCCGATGACCCACCCACGAGGGCGCGCGCGATCGTCGAGGCCACGACCCACTGGCAGGACGCCGAGCGGGTCGCGCAGGCATCTCGCGGACTCGGTGGGGCGATGGTCAGCCTCGAGAGCTCAAAGCTCGAGGACGAGCAGCTGCTCGCCCAACGCGGCTGGTAGTCGCTGAACGCGATTGTCCGACTCACCGCTGATCGGCGTGCTGGCGCTGCAGGGCGACTTCCAGGCGCACGGTCGGGTGCTCGAGGGCCTCGGCGCGCGGGTCCGCGAGGTGCGGGTCGCGGGCGACCTCGAGGGCCTTGGCGGGCTCGTGATTCCCGGCGGGGAGTCGACCACGATGATGCTCGGGGTCCGACGGGAGGGGCTCTTGGAGCCGCTCTTGGAGCTCGTGCACGAGGGCCTGCCCGTGCTCGGCTCCTGCGCCGGGCTGATCATGCTCGATCGCGAGCACCTCGGGTTGATGGACATCGTGGCGAGAAGAAACGCGTTCGGGCGCCAGATCAGGAGCTTCGAGGCCGACGTCGATCTCGAGGGGTTGGACGGCGGCCCGGTGCGGGGCGTGTTCATACGGGCTCCCTGGATCGCCGAGCACGGCCCCGACGTGGGGATCCTCGCCGAGCTCGACGGACATGCGGTCGCGGCCCGGCAGGGCGGGATGCTCGCGGTGGCGTTTCACAGCGAGCTGGGCGACGATGACCGCGTGCACCGGATGTTCCTTCAGTCGGTCGCCAGCCCGGGCCGTGGCGGAGCGGCGCGCTCCAGGGCCGGCCAGCCCTGATCGCGCTCGTCGATGGCCCGTTCGGCGGCCGTTCCGCCGCGCAGGCCGAACAGTCGCTTGGCGAGCAGCAGGTAGACGACCACGAGCGCGTTGATGATGAGGGCCACCGCCTTGAAGAGCGTCGGACGGTTGGCGATCTCATAGACCTCCAGCGGCAGCAGCGACGCGGTCACGAGAAACGTGAGGTACTCCGCCCAGCGGCGCTGGTACCACAGGCCGACGGCCTCGATCAGCTCGATCACGCCGTAGGCCAGGAGCACCCCTCCGACCAGGTGCAGGTGCGAGGAGGAGGTCGTGAACGCGTTGTCCAGGTCGTGCAGCAGCCCGTGCGAGGAGTGCGTCTGCGCGGCGGCGACCCCTCCCTGCAGGTCGGTGATCACCTTGTAGAAGGTGTGGCGCAGGGTCGCCCGGTCGGCCGCGAACAGGAGCACGAGCACGCCGAGCGCCGTGAGCGCGACGAAGTGGAACGCCCTGTCGATCGCGATCAGCCGCAGCACGATCTTGTCGCGCAGGGGCTTGCCCCGCAGCGGCAGCTCGATCTCCTCACGCTCTGGCGGGCAGCGCAGTCGCGGGTGCTCCGGAGGAAGCAGCGCAAGCCAGCTGTCGCACCGCAGGCAGCGGTGCCAGCGGGTGCCGGCATCGTCCGCGCGCGCGAAGATCGCGTCCCGCGCTCGCAGCTCCGCCGCGTCGGTGCCGACGAGCGCGTGACCGCGGGTGGCGCACAGCAGCAACTCCCAATGAAGGCCCGGACGCCAGCGCCGCGGCTCCTGGGTGCCTGGAGGCTGCTCGGCCACCGCTCAACCGTACCCGCCCGCACGGCCCGATCGGCGATACTGCGAGCAGATGCGGATCTCGGTGGCCGCCGACGAGATGACCGGCGTGGCGAGCGCGCTGGCAGACGAGCTCGAGCGTCGCGGCCATCGGCTGCTCAGGCACGGCGCCCTCGGCGAGCGAGATCGCGAGGACTGGGCCTGGGCCTCGGAGGCGGTCGCGCGTGACGTATCGGAGGGCCGCGCCCAGCAGGGCGTCGTGTGCTGCTGGACCGGCACCGGCGCGTCGATCGCCGCGAACAAGGTCGGCGGCGTGCGGGCGGCGCTGTGTCTGGACGCCGCCACTGCCGCCGGCGCCCGGCGCTGGAACGACGCCAACGTGCTCGCGCTGAGCCTCAGGGCGACCTCCGAGGCCGAGCTCTCGGAGATCCTCGACGCGTGGTTCGCCGCCGAGCCGAGCGCCGAGCCCGGCGACCGGGCCAACGTCGAGCATCTCGGCGCAATCGAGCGCTCCTAGCTGTCCTGCCCACGTAGGTTGTGAACGGCTGAGGAGGCATCCGGGCCTCTTCCCAGGCTGTGGGTCTGCGAAGGCTCACGACCTAGGAGGACCCGGATGCAGATCCACGGTAGAGCGAAGCTCGGACCTGGTGGTCGGCTGGCTTTGTGCGAGGCGATCGAGGCAGGGATGACGTTCGGGCAGGCCGCGGCAGCGATGAGTGTTTCGCCGGCGACAGCGCACCGGTGGTGGCACAGGTACGCAAGTGCTGTGCCGGCGGAGCGGCAGTCGTTGGCGTGGGCGGCTGATCGTTCGAGTCGCCCTCATCGCTCGCCGCGGCTGTTAGGGGCTGGCGCTCAAGAACGGATCTGTGAGGCACGCCAGCACACCGGCTGGGGGCCTCGTCTGGTCGCGGGTGTCACCGGTCACCCGCACTCAACGGTCTGGAAGGTCCTTCACCGTCACGGTCTGTCGCGGCGCCCACGCGAGCCAAGGGAGGTAGCGAACCGCTACGAGTGGCCCTGCCCTGGAGACCTGCTGCACATTGACGTCAAGACCTACTCGCGTTTTGAGAAGCCTGGGCATGCGCTCACCGGCGATCGCTCACGACCCGGCAAGCACAAACGCAAGCATCTCGGCCAGGACTACGCCCACGCAGCTTTCGATGACCATTCCAGGCTGGCGTTCAGCGAGCTCTACCCCGACGAGCGCGCCGGCTCGGTCCTCGCGTTCGTTGAACACGCCCTGGCCTTCTACCGCAGCCACGGGATCACGATCAGACGCATCCTCACCGACAACGCGTGGAGCTACACCCACAACCGGGCACTCGCCGAGCTGCTCGACCGCGAACGCATCCAGCACAAGACGATCCGCCCCTACAGAGCACGCACAAATGGCAAGGTTGAGCGCTTCCACCAGACTATGGCCCGCGAGTGGGGCTACGGCCTGACCTATGCCAGCTCAAACCACCGCTCCCGCGCCCTGCCACACTGGCTCGAGCACTACAACAAGCGCAGGCCACACTCAGGGATCGGCAACCGGCCACCCACCAGCCGCGTTCACAACCTACGTGGGCAGGACACCTAGCGAGCAGCAAAGCGCACGACGCCGTCGCGCTCCTGTTCGACCACGCGGCCGTTCCCGAGCAGCAGGTCAACGTGACCGAGCACCTCCGAGAGCGTCAGGAAGGCCTGCGTGACGGCCACGTTTCCCCACAGCTCCTGGGCGATCTCGTGGGCGCTCCGCGGCTGTGAGGCGATCAGGCGGCGGATCTTCTCCGCGCGGCGGCGGTGCAGGCGAAAGCGCTCGTCGATCAGCGCCACGTGATCGACGATCGGCTCGCCGTGTCCTGGCAGCACGATCGACAGCGACATCGCGCGCGTCTGTTCGAGCGAGGCGATGTATGTCACGAGCGCTCGGGGGCGCTCGCCGGCCGCGGTGCCGTCGGCGGCCTCGGCATCGAGCTCGAGCGGCCGCGCGAGCAGCGGGTTCGAGGAGATGTGCCTGATGAGGTGGTCCCCCGCCAACAGGATCGAGGGCTCGCCGCTCTGGGATCGGTCATCCAGAAAGACGGTGTCCGACGGACTGTGCCCGGGCCGGTGCAGGGCTCTCAGGGTCCGGTCGCGCAGCCGCAGCTCCCCGCCATCGGCGATCGGCGTTGATACCTCGACCGCCGAGCCCCAGGCGCGAAAGCTCGCAGAGACCGCCCGCAGCGCCGTGACGACATCGGCGGGTACGCCGTGGCGGAGCATCAGATTCTGGGCGAACAGGTCGTCGAGCTCGGCCTGCTCGCCGAAGCGGGCGAGAAACGGCGCGAGGCGGTCGAGCGCGACGACCTCGGCGCCCGAGCGTCGCTGAAGGATGCTCGCCAGGCCGAAGTGGTCGATGTGCTGATGGGTGATGATCAGGCGCTCGATGTCCTCGATCGCGTGACCGCGGGCGGCAAGGGCCTGCTCGAGCTCGTCCAGCGCCTTGGCCGAGTTCGGTCCGGAGTCGACGAGCGTCAGCGGGGAGTCCTCGATCAGGTAGGCGTTCACGCGCCCGACCTGAAATGGCGTCGGAATCGCCAGGCGATGGATCCCGGCCGCGGCGGCGGTGGCCAGCGCCTCGAGCTCGACCTCGCCCTTCCCGCCCGCCTCGGCTTCGCTGCTCACGAGCGGATCAGCGCGAGGACTTCGTCGCGCCGGCGTTCCATGTCGTCCACCGAGACGAGCGACTCTAGGCACAGCCGCAGCAGCGGCTCGGTGTTGGACGCGCGCACGTTGAAGTGCCAGTCCTCGTAGTCGATCGAGATGCCGTCGAGGCGATCCTGGCGGGCGTCGGAGAAGCGCGCGGAGATCTCCTCGATCTTTCCCTGCGGGTCCGCCACCTCGGAGTTGATCTCCCCGGAGATGAAATAGCGCTCGCGGTAAGGCGCGAGCAGCTCTGACATCCGCCTGCCACCCCGGGCCAGCAGCTCGAGGACGAGCAGCGCCGGGATCGTGCCGGAGTCCGCGCAGTAGAAGTCGCGAAAGTAGTAGTGACCGGAGACCTCTCCGCCGAACAGCGAGCCCTCGGCGCGCATGCGCGTCTTGAAGAAGGCGTGACCCACCCGGTTGACGTAGGCGATGCCGCCGGCGCGTCGCACCGTGTCCGGCACCGCTCGCGAGGCCCGCACGTCATACAGGATGGCCTCGCCGGAGCCGGTCCTCCCGGCCGCGCGCTCCTTGCCAAGCAGCGACTCGGCGAGCAGCGCCGTGAGGAAGTCCCCGTCGACGAACGCGCCGCCGTCGTCGATGAAGAAGCAGCGGTCGCCGTCTCCGTCCCAGGCGATGCCGAGATCCGCGCCCGAGCTCTTCACCTGCTCGATGATGAAACGCCGGTTCTCGGGCAGCAGCGGGTTGGGCTCGTGGTGGGGAAAGCTCCCGTCGGGCTCCCAGCAGGCCTCGATCAGGTCGAGGCCGAGGCCCTCGAGCAGCGGGCCGACCATCGGACCCGCCATCCCGTTGCCCCCGTCGACCACCACCCTCAGAGGGCGCTCGCGCAGCGAGGAGCGCACGGCCGCGGCGTCGATGAAGCCCAAGACCTGGGCCTGGAACTCCCCGTAGACGTCGACCTCCTCCAATCTCCCCGCCGCGTGACCCGGCTGCACAGCCGGCCCGTCGCTCTGCGCGAGGTCGCCTTCGATCGTGCGGCGGATGTCTTCGATGCCCGACTCGCCCGACAGCGCGAGCGCCCCGTCACGGACAAGCTTGACCCCGGTGTAGGCCTTGGGGTTGTGCGAAGCGGTGCACATCAGCCCACCGTCGAGCTCGCGCGAGCCCACCAGGAAATAGAGCATCTCGGTGCCCACCATGCCTGCGTCGATCACCTCGGCGCCCGCGCCCAGCAGCCCCGCCCGGTAGCGCGCCAAGAGCTCGGGGGCCGTCAGGCGCATGTCTCGCCCGCAGCCGATGCGCAGCTCGGGGGCGGGCTTGCCCACGAGCCCGCCGAGCACCCGCGCGAAGGCGTGACCGATCAGCTCGGCAACGTCCCCGTCGATCTGCTCGCCGTACAGGCCGCGGATGTCGTAGGCCTTGAAGATCTCCGGTGGGGGCGAGCCGACCATGCGGCCGTCATCCTACGGATGCCGGCGAGCGCCCTCGCGCTCGACCGCAACGATTGCGTTCGTGCTCGTAGACTCTGGGACATGTCCGGACACTCCAAGTGGGCGAGCATCAAGCACAAGAAGGCCATCGTCGACTCGCGGCGCGGCGCGCAGTTCTCGAAGCTCACGCGCGCGATCACCGTCGCGGCGCGGGACGGAGGCGGGGACCCGGACGGCAACCCGGCGCTCGACCTCGCGATCCGCAAGGCCAAGGAAGCTTCGATGCCGAAGGACAACATCGAACGCGCCGTGGCAAAGGGCACGGGGGAGGGGGGCGAGGCGGACGCGATCGAATCGGTGCTGTACGAGGGCTACGGGCCAGGCGGCGTGGCGGTGCTCGTCGAGGCGCTGACCGAGAACCGCAACCGCACGAGCGCGGACATCAGGCATGCCTTCTCCAAGAACGGCGGCAATCTCGGCGAGCCCGGCTCGGTGGCCTACCTGTTCGACAAGAAGGGCACGATCGTGATCGACGCGGCGCGTTACTCCGAAGACGAGCTGATGCTCGCGGTGGAGGCCGGCGCCGAGGACATCTCGACCGACGAGGACGTCTTCGAGGTCGTGACCGAGCCCGCGAACTTCACCCGGGTGCGCAACGCCCTGGAGAAGGCGGGCGTCGAGATGCAGAGCGCGGAGATGGCCTACCGGCCGTCGAGCCTCGTGCCGATCGACGAGGCCCAGGCGGCCAGGCTGATGCGGCTGATAGAGGCGCTCGAAGACAGCGACGACGTCGACGCCGTGAACGCCAACTTCGACGTATCGGCCGAGGTGCTCGAGCGCGTCGCCGGCTAGCGCCGCCACAGGCAGGCGTCCGGTGTCAGGCGCAGAATCACTCAGCGTGATCGTGCTTGGAATCGACCCCGGCCTCGCGAATACCGGTTACGGCGTCGTGGCGCTGAGCGCCGGGCGACTCGCCGCGCTCGACGGCGGGGTGATCGAGACTCGAGCGCAGGCTGCGCAGGAGCGTCGTCTGGCGGACATCCACGCTGCGATCGACGCCCTGCTGCTCGAGCACCGTCCCGACGCCGTGGCGCTCGAGGAGCTGTACTTCGGCCAGAACGTGCGTACCGCGTTCGCCGTCGGCCATGCGCGCGGAGCGGTCATGCTGGCGGCGGGCCAGCGCGGCGTGCCGTGCACGAGCTACACGCCTCAGAAGGTCAAGGGGGCCGTCTGCGGGTCCGGGCGCGCGGGCAAGGATCAGGTGGCCCGGATGGTCAAGACGCTGCTCGGCCTGGCCGAGGAGCCGCGACCGGACCACGCTGCCGACGCGCTCGCGGTTGCCGTCTGCCACGCCAATTGCGCCCCCCTCTCGATGGCGCTCGCCGGGGCATCGGCGTGATCGCGCTGCTGCGCGGCGAGGTTGCCGTCCGGCGCGCCGATCACGTGGTGATCCTCTGCGGCAGCGTCGGCTACCGCGCCTCGGTGTCGGCCGAGACGCTGCGTCACGTGCCCGCGGTGGGCGAGCCCGTCATGCTGCACGCCCATGTGATCGTGCGCGACGACGCGCTGGCGCTGTACGGCTTTCACTCCGAGGAGGAGCGCGATCTGTTCCTGATGCTGCTGTCCGTCCAGGCGGTGGGTCCGAAGGTGGCGCTCGCCGTGCTCTCCGGAGGCACGCCGCGCGAGCTGATCTCGGCGCTCGCGGCGGGCGACGCGCCGCGTTTCCAGACCGTGCCCGGCATCGGCAAGCGGACGGCCGAGCGGATCATCGTCGAGCTGCGCGAGAAGGTGGATGTCGGGAACGGCGCGGGCGCCGGGGGGCCGGCGATCGTGGCGCGGAGGGCCGACCGAGACGGTCCGCGTGAGCTGGCGCGTGACGGGCTGCTCGAGCTCGGCTTCGCGCCCGGGGAGGTCGAGGAGCTGCTGCGCGACGCCGAGGGGGACAGCGCCGAGGAGCTGATCGGACAGGCTCTGCGTCTCGCGCGCTCGGTGTCGTGATGGTGGAGACGGCTCGCATCCAGACGCCCTATCTGGCGGGCGACGAGGAGCTCGACCGCTCGCTACGGCCGCGCCGCCTGGAGGACTTCGTCGGCCAGCAGACGCTGTGCGAGCAGCTGGCCGTCTCGATCGAGGCGTGCAGCGCCCGCGGGGACGTGCTCGATCATCTGCTGCTCGCCGGGCCGCCCGGCCTCGGCAAGACCTCGCTCGCGCAGATCGTCGCGAACGAGCTCGAGGTCCCGTTCGTGCAGACGGCGGGCCCGGCGCTCGAGCGAAAGGGCGACGTGGCGGCGTTTCTGACCGCGCTCGAGCCGCGGAGCGTGTTCTTCGTCGATGAGATCCACCGGCTGCCGCGGACCCTGGAGGAGACGTTGTATCCCGCGATGGAGGATCAGCGGCTGCCGATCACGGTCGGTCAGGGGGCGGGGGCGCGGGTCGTCACGCTCGAGCTGCCTCCCTTCACGCTCGTCGGTGCGACCACCCGCACGGGGCTGCTGACCACGCCGCTGCGCGACCGCTTCGGCATCCAGGCGCGCCTCGAGCCCTATGCGATCGAGGAGCTGGCGGTGATCGTGCGGCGATCCGCGGGAATCCTCCAGATCGATCTCGAGGACGGCGGCGCGAGCGCGATCGCGGCGCGCAGCAGAGGTACCCCCCGAGTGGCCAACCGGCTGCTCAAGCGCGTGCGGGACTTCGCCGAGGTGCGCATGGAGGGGGTCGTCACCGCGCGTGCGGCACACGCCGCGCTCGAGCTGCTCGAGGTGGACGAGCTCGGGCTGGATCGCCTGGACCGGGAGATCCTGCGCATGATCTGCGTGAAGTTCGACGGTGGACCCGTGGGCCTCTCGACGCTCGCGGTCGCCGTCGGCGAGGAGCGCGACACGATCGAGGATGTCTATGAGCCATACCTTCTGAAGGAGGGGCTCATCAAGCGCACCCCGCGTGGACGCACGGCCACCGCCGCGGCATTCGCCCACCTGGGGCTCGACTTCCCCGCCGCGGCCGCGGGGGCATCGCTGTTCTGAGCGCTGCCGGGGCGGTGTAAAGCCACCAACGCCCTCGACCTGCCGGCTTGCGTAGTCTGTAGTCGTCCATGGCACACCCTTTCATCTGCCCAAACTGCGGCCACCGCACAACCGAGCTCGACCGCAACCTCGGCTTCACCCGCCAGCCCAGGGGCTGCGTGAAGTGCGGTTTCGCCTTCCTGTTCGAACTGCTCGATGACTACTATCCTGCGCCGGATGCGGCCTTCTTCGTGTGTGACGGCGAGGGTCGGGTGATCGGGTGCGGGAAGAACTCGTTCGCCTTCACCGGGCTCGAGGAGGAGGAAGTGATCGGCCAGCGTGTCGAGCAGGTGCTTGGATTGGCGTTCGCCAACGGGGATGACCCGGTCACGACCGTGCTCGAGTGGGGCGTGCGTGCGCTCGAGGTCCCGGTGGAGGTGTCGGGCGAACGCGACGTGACGGCGAGCGCGAAGGCCGACATGTTCCCGGCCTACGACGACGACGGCGGGCTGCTGCTCGTGCTAACCCCCGAGAAATAGGCCGCCGCCGATGTGCTCGCCATGACCGACCGTCGCCGCAACGCCCTCGTGCTGCTGATCGTCGCCGGCCTGCTCGCGGCCTCGCTCGCCGTGATCTTCGCCAAGCCGACCCGCCTCGGTCTCGACCTGAAGGGCGGTGTGGAGCTCACCTACCAGGGAAGGCCGACGGCGCAGTCCAAAGTGGACACCGAATCGCTCAATCGCGCGATCGACATCATGCGCAAGCGTGTGGACCAGCTGGGGGTGGCACAGCCGGAAATCCAGCGGTCCGGCGCGGAAGAAATCGATGTCTCGCTGCCGTCCGTGAGCAACGCCGGACGCGCCGAACAGGAGGTCGGCAGGACCGCGCAGATGTTCTTCTACGACTGGGAGAAGAACGTGATCGGCCCCGACGGGAACCCGGCACCGACCGAACCCTCGGTAACGGGCGGTGAGGCCGCGGGCTCGGCCGCGAACGGGCTGACCGAGTACCAGGCCGTGCTCCGCGCCGCCAAACGCGCGCCGATCCTGCGCAAGAACGACACGACCTGGCAGGCCGGCTGCACGCCTCAGCAGGTCGATGGATGCATATACGGCAGCTGGTATCTGATCGACACGAAGAACCAGAAGATGCTCTGCAACGGAGGCACGACGACCTGCGCGCCCGCAGAAACCGAACAGAACCTCTATGCGGACAACTACAAACCGCCCGCGGGGTCGACCCCCAAGGCGGTCCGCGTCAATCCCGGCACGGTGCTCGTGCAGGCACGGCCGGCCGAAACGACGGCCGGAAAGGTCACGAATCCCTCGCCCAACAGCTGGTACGTGCTCGACGACAATCCGGTGCTGACCGGCGCCGACGTGACCAGCCCACAGCAGAGCTTCGAAGAAGGCGCCGGTGGCACGGGCGAGCCGGACGTGACCTTCGGCTTCAACTCCCACGGCAAGAGCGTTTTTCAGCAGGTGACCAAGGAAATCGCCCACCGCGGCCAGGAAGCGCAGCTCCCGGGCGTCTCCAAGGAAGCCGCCCAGCAGCACTTCGCCGTGGTGCTGGACAACCAGCTGATCACGACGCCCTCGATCGACTACACGAAGTACCCGGAAGGGATCGACGCGTCCAGCGGCTCGGAGATCTCGGGCGGGTTCACGATCACATCGGCCCAGGAACTCGCCAACGAGCTCCAATCCGGCGCCCTGCCGATCAAGCTGAAACTGATCTCCAACTCGCAGGTATCGGCGACGCTCGGCAAAACCGCGCTGCGCCAGGGTCTCGTGGCCGGACTGATCGGCTTTGCGGTGGTGTGCATGTTCCTGCTGATCTTCTACCGCGTGCTGGGGGCGATCGCGGTCGGCGGGCTGATCATCTACGGGATCTACTTCTTCGCGTTGATCAAGCTCATACCGATCACGCTGACGCTTCCGGGGATCGCCGGCCTGATCCTCACGATCGGCATCGCCGCCGACGCGAACATCGTCATCTTCGAGCGCGTCAAGGAGGAGATCCGCGGCGGGCGATCGATCATCTCGGGCATCGCCACCGGCTACAAACGCGGCTTCGCGGCGATCGTCGACGCGAACGTGGTGACGTTCATGACCGCCTTCATCCTGTTCGCGCTCGCCACGGCGGAAGTGAAGGGATTCGCGTTCACGCTCGGGATCGGCACGCTGTTGTCCCTCTTCACCGCAGTGCTCGCCACGCAGGCCGCGCTCGGCGCGATGAGCCGCTCCGGCGTGGTCTCGCACCCGGCGGCGCTCGGCGCCGCGCGGCGCGGGCGAGGCTGGACGTTCGACTTCATGGGCGCCTCGAAGTGGTTCTTCTCGCTGTCCGGCACGATCCTGCTGATTGGCGCGCTGGCGATCGGCGGCAAGGGGCTGAACTTCGGCATCGACTTCAAGTCGGGAACCCGTATCCAGACCGCGTTCATCCGACCGGTCAGCGAGGGCGAAGTGGCTTCGGTGATGTCGGCCGCGGGCTATGGGAACGCCCAGGTTCAGAAGTTCTCCAACAAGAGCATCGGCGGCACCGGCTACCAGATATCCACCAAGACGCTGCAGCCGGAAAAGGTCAAAGACATCAAGAGCATCCTCGACGCGAAGTTCGGCAGGGGGGCGGCCGTGGTGGGGACGAGGAACTTCTCCTCGACCTCGATCGGGCCAACCTTTGGGAAAACGGTCGCCAACAGCGCGGTGATCGCGATCATCGCCTCGCTGCTGGTGATCTCCGCCTACATCGCGCTGCGATTCGAATGGAAGTACGCGATCCCGGTGCTGATCGCGCTGATGCACGACCTGCTGATCACGGCGGGGGTCTACTCGCTCACCGGCCGCGAAGTCACGACCGCGACCGTCGCGGCGCTCCTGACGATCCTCGGCTACTCGTTGTACGACACGATCATCGTGTTCGATCGTGTGCGCGAGAACGTGCCACGAATGCCGCGCGCCGCGTTCTCGCAGATCGTCAACCGCTCGATGTCCGAGGTGCTCACCCGTTCGCTTGCGACGAGCTTCTGCACGCTGCTGCCGGTGCTCTCGCTGCTTCTGTTCGGCGGCGAAACGCTGAAGAACTTCGCCTTCGCCCTGATGGTGGGGATCGCCTCGGGTGCGTACTCGTCGATCTTCATCGCCTCACCGGTGCTCACCCACTGGAAGGAGCGCGAGGGCAGCTATCGCAACCGGCGCGCGCGCATCGTCGGCGAACTCGGGCGGGTGCCCGCGTATGCCACGACATCCTCGGGCGAGCCCGAGGATGTGGAGCCGGCGCAGAAGCGCAAGCGCACGCGACGCGGAAGCCTCATCGCTCCCGAGGAGCCCGGTGAGCAGCTCTCGCGAGAAGAGTTCCAGGAACTGGTGCGCGACCTCGACGTCGAGGGGCAGGAGGGCGCTGGCAGCGGGCGTCCCGCGGCTGCGGCGGGCGTCGCGCAGAAGGCTCCCAAGGTGGAGCCGGCTCCCAAGGCCGAGCCCGAGGGGGAAACTCCGCCGCGCCGCGACCCGGCCGCGGACCTCACGCCCGAGGACCTCGTGCTGAAGGACGAGCCCAAACCACGGGAGAAGCGCAGGCGCCCGCGAAACCGCCGTCACGGCAGATCGCGCTGAGCCGATGAACGCGACAGCAACTGGGAGGAGACGCTGATGGGGATGCTCGGCTGGGTGATGATGGGCCTTGCCATCTGGCACTTCACGATCTTCGTGCCCGATCGCTTCTGGGGAGGCATCGTCGGCGCGTTCGTCGGCTCGCTCGTGGGGGCGATCTTCGCAGGGCTGATCATCTACGGCGTGAAAACCTCGACGTTCGCGATTCCCGGCGAAAAGGCCACCGACATCGCGGTGGTGCTCTACGCGGTGCCCGGGGCGCTGCTCGGGATCGCGGCGGCCTACCTGGCGGGCGTACGGCGCGAACGCGCGGGCATTCAGCCGCCGCCGCTGGCCGGGTACTAGCCCCGCGCACACGGTCCGCCGACTGCGTGCGACACGGAGCGCCCTGCGGTGTTCCGTCTAACCCCGTCCGTAGGGTGGCCGGGTGCCTGGCGCCCGCTTTGAGATTCCCGACTGCCCACCGGCCGAGGTGAGGGGCTTGCAGCGCGAGCTCGGCCTGGCGGCGGCGACCGCGCAGGTGCTCGTGCGGCGCGGCTTCGCCGACCCGGCGGGAGCGCGGGCCTTCCTCGCGGCCGAGGAGGAGCATTCGCCGAGCGCCTTCGCCGGGATTGAGGCGGCGATCGAGCCGATCCTCGCGCACGTCCAGAGCGGCGAGCGGATAACGATCCACGGCGACTACGACGTCGACGGGATGTGCTCCACGGCGGTGCTCGTCCGTGCGCTGCGGAGGATGGGGGCGGACGTCGACTGGTACCTGCCCGACCGCGCGAGCGACGGGTACGGGCTCAACGAGGAGACCGTCCGCAGGCTCGGCGCACGGGGGACGCGCCTGCTGCTGACCGCGGACTGCGCGATCACCGCCGTCGAGGAGGTGGCCCTCGCGAGGAAGCTGGGCATGGCCGTGGTCGTCTCAGATCACCACGCGCCGCGGGCCGACGGGCAGCTGCCACAGGCGCCGATCGTGCATCCGCGCCTGTGCGGATATCCCTGTGCGGAGCTGTGCGCGACCGGGGTGGCCTACAAGCTCGCGCAGGCGCTCGCGCAGGCCGCCGGCGACGGCGCAGGGGAGCAGGATCTGCTGGAGGACCTCGATCTGGTGGCGCTCGCGACGATCGCTGACGTGGTGGCGCTCGTGGGCGAGAACCGTGCGCTCGTGCGTCGGGGGCTGATCGCGCTGGCGGCCAGCGCCAAGCCCGGGTTGCGAGCGCTGATGTCGGTCGCCAGGGTCGATCCCGCCAGGGTCAACGAGCGCTCGGTCGCGTTCGCGCTCGCGCCGCGGCTCAACGCGGCCGGCCGCCTCTATCGCGCGGACGCAGGGCTCGAGCTGATCCTGACCGAGGATCCGGTACGTGCGCTCCAGGTCGCGCAGGAGCTCGACCGGGCGAACCACGAGCGAAGGCAGGTGGAGCGGCGGATTCGCAGCGAGTCAGAAGCCCAGATCACCGCGCTCGGAGAGCGTCCCTGCTACGTGCTCGCGGGCGAGGATTGGCATCCCGGGGTGATCGGCATCGTCGCCTCGCGGCTCGTCGAGCTGAGCGGCCGCCCGGTCGTGATGATCTCGCTCGACGGCGACACGGGCCGGGGGTCGGGCCGCAGCATCGAGGCCTTCGACCTGCTCGGGGGCCTTGAAGCGTGTGCGGGGGAGCTGCACCGCTTCGGCGGGCATCGGGCCGCTGCCGGCCTCGAGATCGAGCGCGGACACGTGCAGACGTTCGCGGCGGCGCTGTGTGGGTACGCCGAGCGTACGCTTCACCCGCGGGACATGGTGGCGGTGGAGCGGGTGGACGCCGTCGTGGGAGGCGACGAGCTGGGAATCACGCTCGCCGAGGAGCTCCAGCGGCTCGCGCCCTTCGGACGGGGCAACCCGGGGGTTTCGCTGCTCGTCGCGGACGCGACGTTTCGCGACGGCAGACCGATGGGCGACGGCAAGCACGTGCGCTTCACGGTGGAATCCCGCGGCGCGCGCGCACGGGCCGTCGCGTTCGGCACGGGGGGGCGCCTGCCGGTGGACGACGGCGCTCCCGCCGAGGCCACGTTCACGCTCGAGATCAACGAGTGGAACGGGGTCTCAGAACCCCGCCTGGTGCTGCGCGAGGCGCGGGCCGGCACCGCGCCTGCGCCCGCGGGCGAGCGCTCGCCGGCGGCCGATGAGCTCGTGCTCTTCGCGATGCCCTGACGGCGTTCGCTCGAGCCCGTCGGACGCTTCAATCCGAGTACACGTTCCCCTACCCTATGGGCATGGCAATCGCCAAGGACCCCCATACCCCCGAGAGCGCCGAGGTGGCCGAGGCGACGGCGCTGCAGGCGCGCCCCCAGGAGGGCCAGCCGCTGCGCGAGCCCACCGGCGTCGAGCCCCAGCCTGTACGGCGAGCGCCGGTAAGCGCCGCGCTCAACGAGCCCGAGCGACGCCTGCTGGCCGACCTGTTCGCGATCGTCTCAGAGCACGCCGCGGACTCCGCCGTGGAGATCGACCGCCGTCGCGTGCAGGACGCGTTCGTGTTCGCGTGCGAGCACCACGCCGCCCAGCGGCGCAAGTCGGGCGAGGACTTCATCGTGCACCCGGTGGGGGTTGCGCGGATCTGTGCGGGTATGCGCCTGGACACCGAGACGCTGTGCGCCGCGCTGCTGCACGACACCGTCGAGGACACCTCGGCCTCGATCGAGGAGGTGCGCGAGCGCTTCGGCGAGGAGATATCGAGCGTCGTGGACGGCGTCACGAAGCTCACCGGCATCACCTTCCAGTCCCACGACGAGGCGCAGGCCGAGAACTACCGCAAGATGATGGTGGCGATGGCCACCGACGTGAGGGTCATCCTGATCAAGCTCGCCGACCGGCTGCACAACATGCGCACGATCGACGCGATGCCGAAGCAGAAGCAGATGGAGAAGGCGCGCGAGACGCTCGAGATCTACGCGCCCCTGGCCCATCGCCTCGGCATCCACGCGATCAAGTGGGAGCTCGAGGACCTCGCGTTCGCGACGCTTCACCCGCGCAAGTATCAGGAGATCAAGGGCCTCGTCGCCCAGCAGCGCGACGATCGCGAACGCTACGTCAACGAGGCGGGCGAGTACCTGGCGCGCGAGCTCCAGGAGCTTGGGATCCAGGCGCAGATCGCCGGCCGCGCCAAGCACTTCTACTCGATCTACTCGAAGATGACCAAGAAGGGACGCGAGTTCAACGAGATCTACGACCTCACCGCGATGCGTGTGATCGTGGACTCGGTGAAGGACTGCTATGGCACGGTCGGCGTGATCCATTCGCTGTGGAAGCCGCTGCCCGGCCGCTTCAAGGACTTCATCGCGATGCCCAAGTTCAACATGTACCAGTCGTTGCACACGACGATCATCGGGCCGGAGGGCCGGCCGCTGGAGATTCAGATCCGCACGCAGGAGATGCACGAAATGGCGGAGTTCGGGGTCGCGGCACACTGGGCCTACAAGCAGCACGCCGCTTCCGGTGGGGAGCGCGGCGAGTCTTTGGCGCCGAGCGAGGACAGCAAGCTGAAGTGGCTGCGCTCGATGCTCGACTGGCAGAAAGACCTGTCGGATCCGCGCGAGTTCATGGAGACGCTGCGCACCGACCTGTTCGAGGACGAGGTCTACGTGTTCACGCCCAAGGGCGAGGTCAAGTCGTTGGCGGCCGGGGCGACGCCGCTGGACTTCGCCTACGAGGTGCACACGGAGATCGGCCACCGCTGCGTCGGCGCCCGCGTCAACGGAAAGATCGTGCCGCTGCACTACGAGCTCTGCTCGGGGGACATCGTCGAGATACTCACCGCCAAGCGCGAGCGCGGTCCCTCGCGCGACTGGCTGGCGACCGTCAAGACGACCCGCGCGCGCAACAAGATCAAGCAGTGGTTCAAGGCCGAGTCGCGCCAGGACACCGAGCACTCAGGGCGCGACCTGCTGCAGGAGCATCTGCGCAAGCAGGGTCTGCCGGCCCAGAAGATCACGGGCTCGGCGCTCTTGGCCGACGTGATCCGCGAGGTGGGCTACCGCAAGGCCGATGACTTCTACATCGCGCTGGGGGCGGCCAAGGTGTCGCCCAAGCTGGTCGTCAACAAGGTCATGCAGCGCCTGAAGCAGGGCGAGGCCGCCGACGGCGAGGCGAGCGCCTCCGAGCTTCTGCGCGTCGGCCGCGCGCGCCGGCGCCCGACGAAGTCCTCGGGTCAGTACGGGATCAAGGTGGAGGGCGTCGAGGACGTCATGCTGCGGCTCGCAAAGTGCTGCCGACCGGTCCCCGGCGATCAAATCGTCGGCTACATCTCGCTCGGCCGCGGCATCACGATCCACCGGCAGGACTGTCCGAACGCGCTGCTCCTGCGCAAGGACCCCGAGCGCTTCACGACAGTCGCCTGGGAAGGAGACCAGTCGACGGCGTTCGTCGTCGAGATCCAGATCGACGCCTGGGATCGACACCGCCTGCTCGAGGACCTCTCGCGCGTGTTCTCGGAGTCCGGCGCCAACATCCTCGAAGCACGCTGCCTGTCGATGCCCCCGATGGTCAAGAACCGCTTCGTGGTGGAGGTCGCCGACGCGCACACCTTGAAAGCTGCGATCACCCGGATGCGCAACATCGAGTCCGTGTTCGACGCCTACCGGGTGACGCCCGGTGCGGGATAGCGCCCCTCAGACGACGACGTTCAGGCTGCGCGGCAGGATCGAGTAGCGCGCCTCGTCGACCTCGCCGAGGAAATCGCCGTCCACCTGCAGGGGGAGGGGCCGGCCGTCGCTCGTGGCCACCGTCAGCTCGCTGACCGCACCGAAGCCGCTCACCTGGCGGTGTCGCTCGACGCTCGCCCGTCGCGAGAGCGCGCGCCAGCCGATGAAGGGCATGCTCAGAGGCGTGGCGCGGCGAAGCACGCAACCAGCGAGCGTGCCGGAGTCCAGAGCGGCACCCTCGGCGATCTCGATCGGACGTTCGTGGAAGTAGGTGAACGGCGAGCCGTTCTGCACGATCGCGGTGACGCCGTGGAACGTCCGATCGCCAACGTGAACGTCCATCCGCGGCGCCCTCAGCAGGTAACGGCGCGAGTAGGTCGCAAGCGCCACGCTCGCGAAGTAGTAGGCGCCGAAGCGCGCCTTCAGGTGAGGATTGGAATCGACCCGCTCGACCACGCTCGCGTCGAGGCCGAGGCCGGAGGCGAACGTGAAGCAACGGCCGTTGACGACTCCCAGATCCACCTTTCGGGTGCGCCAGTCGTCGGCCATCGAGAGCAGGTGCTCGGTCGCGTCGATGATGTCGGCCGGGACCCCCAGCATCTTGGCGAACACGTTCGCCGATCCACCCGGCAGGCAGCACAGCGGCGTTTCCGAGCCGAGCAGCCCGTTGGCGGCTTCGTTGACCGTGCCGTCGCCGCCGAAGGTCACGACCACGTCGTAGCCCTCCTGTGCGGCCTCCCGGCACAGCTCGGTGGCGTGGCCGCGACTCTCGGTGTCCACCGCGTCGAGGGCGAAATGGCCCTGCAGCGCATGCAGAAGAAGGCCGCGAAGTCGCTCCGAGACGATCGTCGCATGGGGGTTGACGATGATCAGCATCCGCCGACTGCGCTTCGCCGCGCTCGAGCGGACGGCCTGCGGCGCCTCGGCCCGGGGCTGATCGTGCCGAGCCTGACCGTGCTGCGCGGGGGTGCTCATCGTTAGGCCTACACCGCGTGCGCGTGGCCGTTACCGCACCGCGGGCAGACGGTCGCCGGGCGCTTGCGTTCGCCGAGGGGGTTGCTAGACTGCCGATCAGACATAGCTGGACACATCCAGAGGGGTGGAGGGACTGGCCCTACGAAACCCCGGCAACCACCGTGACGTCACGACGGGAAGGTGCCAATTCCAGAGAGATGTGTGGCGGGCTTCGTGCTCTTCGCCACACCGTGACAACGGCGAAGACTAGAGCGAAGGGAGCCCTCAATGGCTGTGAGTCATCTGGAGTGCAAGGAGTGCAAGGCCGAGTACCCGCTGGCGGCGCTGTACGTGTGCGAGCGGTGCTTCGGGCCGCTCGAGGTCGCCTACGACCACGACCGCGCGGCGTGCGACGTGGGCGAGCTGCGCCGCCGCATCCAGGGCGGTCCGCAGAACATCTGGCGCTACGCGGACTTCCTGCCGCTGACGGGCGGCCCCCCGGGCCCCTCCGGGCGCCTGGCCTCGCGCGTGGGCCTGCCGTCCGGCTGCACGCCCTTGATCCGCGCCGATCGCCTGGCCGAACAGCTCGGCCTGCGCGAGGTGTGGGTCAAGAACGACGCCGCCAACCCCACCCACTCCTTCAAGGACAGGGTCGTCTCGGTCGCCCTCGCGCGCGCGAGAGAGCTCGGCTTCGAGGTGATCGCGTGCGCCTCAACGGGCAACCTGGCGAACTCCGTTGCCGCCCACGGGGCGGCGCTCGGGATGGAGTCCTACGTGTTCATCCCCTCAGACCTCGAGGAGCAGAAGGTGCTCGCCACCGGCGTCTATGGAACTCATCTGGTGGCGGTGCAGGGCAACTACGACGAGGTCAACCGCCTGTGCACCGAGATCTCCGCCGAGCGCGAGTGGGCGTTCGTGAACGTCAACCTGCGCCCCTACTACGCCGAGGGCTCAAAGACCCTGGCCTTCGAGATCGCAGAGCAGCTGGGGTGGGAGCTGCCCGACCGCTGCGTGATCCCGGTCGCCTCGGGGTCGCTGTTCACGAAGATCGCCAAGGGCTTTCAGGAGTGGCGAGAGCTGGGGCTGCTCGAGGGGGAGCTGCCGCGGATGAACGGCGCGCAGGCCGAGGGCTGCTCGCCGGTGGCGAGCGCCTTCACGGCCGGTGAGGAGGTGTGCCGGCCGGTCAAGCCGAACACGATCGCCAAGTCGCTTGCGATCGGCAACCCCGCCGACGGCCCCTACGCGCTTGAAGCGGCGCGCCGCACCGCCGGCTCGGTGGACGCCGTCTCAGACGAGGAGATCCGCCAGGGCATCGCCCTTTTGGCGCAGAGCACGGGCATCTTCACAGAGACGGCGGGCGGGGTCACCACAGCGGTGCTCGCAAAGCTCGCCGCGCGCGGGGACATCGACCCCGACGAGCGCGTCGTGCTCGTGATCACCGGCGATGGGCTAAAGACGCTGGACGCGGTGCGCGGCTCCTTTCAGACGCACACGATCGCCGCGAGCCTCGAGGCCTTCGAGGCCGGCGTGCCCCTGCCGGCACGGGTCTGATGAGCGTGGTCGTGAAGATCCCCACGCAACTGCGGAGCGCCACCGACGGCGAGACCGAGACCGCGATCGACGGCGAGACCGTCAAAGAGGTGCTCGACGGCCTGTTCGCGCGCTTTGACGAGCTGCGCGCGCGCATCGCCGAGGAGGACGGCTCGCTCAGGCGATTCGTCAACGTCTACGTGGCCGGCGAGGACATCCGCTTCCTCGACGGCCTGCAGACCCCCGTCGCCGACGGGGCGGAGATGACGATCCTGCCCGCGGTCGCCGGGGGGTAGCGCGCCCGGTTAGCGCAATCGCGCGATGTGCTCGGCCGCCGGAGCGGGTTGGCCTGCATGGGCCGGCGCGACCGTCGAGCCACTGAAGCCGATCGTCGAGACCAGGGCGGCGACGCACATCGCGCCGATCGTCAGCGCTCGCATCCGGCGGGGGGTGAGCCAGCCGAAGTGATGGCTCTGAAGCCAGGTTCGAAAGCCGCACGCCGCCGAGGCGGCGCACATCGCACAACCGACGCACACGCCCGGAGGATAGACCTCTCGGCGGCTCCGCCGCCGCCGTGCGCGGGACTCACAGCCGCTCGGGAGCCCTCGTTGCGCCCTGCAGGCGCCTGCGCAGCTCGGGGCCGCGGCCCGCTGCCACCGCACGCGCCGCACGCGCCTCGGTCAGCTCGAGGCCCTGGGCGCGGGCGAAGTCGAGCAGGTCCTGGCGCTCCTCGCTCTCGCGCGCGGCGCGCAGGAAGAGCCAGCAGAACAGGCAGAGCGTAAGGATCGACTCCTCGACCATCATGATCGCCCCGGCGATACTCTGGTCCGCCAGCGGTGAGATGTGGTAGACGGCGTCGCTGTGCAGGTAGTAGGGGTAGAACACGGTGCCGGACCACAGGAAGACGTTTCCCAGCACCGTCCCGGTCAGCCGGACGGCCACGATGTAGATGAGCTTTCCAAGGTTGCCGAACCAGCTGGGCGTCGGCAGCGGTCCGAACAGGCACATCCACATGTTGATGCCGAAGGCGAGGAACATCGCGTGCTCGAGCGCGTGGATGCCCGAATGGCGCAGGGCCGCCTGGTAGAGCACCGGCAGGTGCCACAGATACAGATCGAGCGCCCACAGCGGAAATGCGATGAGCGGGTTCGTCAGCGCGCGCAGGCGATCGAAGAAGCGGATGCGAAGGATGGGCGCGAGCAGGGGACCGGTGAGGCCGAGCACGATCAACAGCGCGGCGATGTCGCCGAGCAGCAGGTGCTCGATCATGTGCACGTACAGCAGGTCCTGGCTGGCCGATCCGAGCGACGTGAGCGCCGCGGCGATCACGACGAAGCCGGAGTAGAAGCACGCCTGACGCCAGCCGGGCACCGGATGCCCGTCGACCGCGAGCGTCCGTACGCGTCGCGCGTACAGCAGCGCGAGCAGCGCCAGCGGGCCCAGTTGCAGGGCCGCGGAGCCGTCGGCCGAGGTGGCGAGCGGAGGTCCGAGCATGCAGATGCAGGGTACGCCAGCCAGGCGGTGATCGGCGGACCCTCGGCAGCCTTTCCATAGACTGCGCCGGGCATGAGGGTCCCGCGCGCGCGCCTGTTGTCATCGCTGTTCGGTGGCCTCGGGCTCGCGGCGCTCGCGCTGCCGGCCAGCGCGCAGGCACACGGGATCGTGGGGAAGGCCGACCTGCCGATCCCGGTATGGCTGTTCAGCTGGGCGGCGGCGATCGTGCTGGTCGTCTCGTTCGTGGCGCTGTCGACGATGTGGACTCGTCCGCAGCTCCAGGATCCGCATCTGCACAGGCTGTTCGGGCTGCCGGCGCCGTTTGAATGGCTCGCGGGGGCAGTCGGCGTGGCCCTGTTCGCCCTCGTCGTTTACAGCGGCTTCGCGGGCGCCCAGGTCACGCAGGCGAACTTCTCGGTGACCTTCATATACGTCATCTTCTGGGTCGGCATGCCGATCGCGAGCGTGCTGTTCGGCGACGTCTTCCGGGCCTTCAGCCCCTGGCGGACCTGCGCGCGCATCCTCACGCCGGTGCTTCACGGACTGCGCCGGGGGAAGCGGGATCCACCGTTGCGCTATCCGCGATGGCTCGGTGTGTGGCCGGCGATCGCGGGGCTCGTCGGGTTCGCGTGGCTCGAGCTCGTATACGTCGAACGCGACCACCCGGCGACGCTCGCGGCGCTCTCGCTCGGCTACTTCCTTCTGATGCTCGCCGGGATGGCCCTGTTCGGCGTCGAGCGGTGGGAGGGATCGGCGGACGGGTTCGGGGTGTACTTCAACCTGCTCTCCAAGCTCTCTGCGCTCGTGCGCGGCCGCGACGGCGCCGTCTATCGGAGACGTCCTCTGAGCGGCGTGACCGCCCTTGAGATCCGTCCCGGGACGATCGCGCTGATCTGTGCGGTGATCGGTACGACGACGTTCGACGGCTTCTCAAACGGCGGGATCTGGCGCAATGCCGAGCCGAGCCTGCAGAGCGTGTTCGCCGATCTCGGCTTCTCGGCGACGCCGTCGCTGGAGCTCGCGTACTCGGTCGGTCTGGTGTTCTGCATTCTCGTCATCGTGGGCATCTACCGGGTGGGGATCATCGGAGTCCACAGCGTCAGCGGACGCTATGACGAACGGACGCTTCTGCACGCGTTCGCGCACACGCTTGTGCCGATCGGGTTCGCCTATGTGGTCGCCCACTACTTCTCGCTGTTGATCTGGCAGGGCCAGGCGATGGTCTACCTGCTCTCCGATCCGCTCGGCAACGGCGCCGACATCCTCGGCACGAGCGGCTATCAGATCGACTACCAGGTTATCTCCTACGCGGCGATCTGGTACGTGCAGGTGGCGGCCCTGATCGCCGGTCACGTGGGCGGCCTCGCGCTCGCCCACGATCGCGCGCTGGTCCTCTACCCGGATCCCGAGGAGGCGGTGCGCAGTCAGTACTGGATGCTCGCTGTGATGGTTGCGTTCACGAGCTTCGGGCTCTGGCTCCTTTCATCGGTGGGCACCTGAGGCGGATCGGCGAGGGACGTGCTCCGCTACCGTTGCCCGAACGTGCCCCGCCGCCTTCTCCGAGCTCTGATCGGTGTGCTGCTGGCCAGTTCGGCGCTGGCCCACGGCGCGCGCGCCGCCACTACCCCGAACGCCGCCGAGGAGAGCGGCAACCCGATCAACGACCAGGGCTCGAACTACGACTATCGCTCGAACATAACGTCGATCACGCCCGAGGTTCCGGGGCTCAACCTGCAAGTGCTCGAGTTCGCCGATCGGCTCGTGCTGAGGAATCACACAGGTCAGACGGTCACGATCTACGGCTATTCGGGCGAGCCCTACGCACGGGTGCTGGCGAATGGCACCGCCGAGCAGAACGCGCGCTCGCCGGCCACCTATCTGAACACCAACTTCTACGCCGACGTGACGGTCCCGCCCTCGGCCAGCGCGAGCGCGCCGCCGCGCTGGGTCGTGGTCGACCGAACCGGCCAGTTCGAATGGCACGACCATCGCATCCACTGGATGTCGCCCGTACTGCCGCCCGAGGTCAGGGACAGGGGCCGGCGTACGCTGATCTTCGACTGGCAGGTCCCGCTTGAAGTGGGCGCGCGCAAGGTCATCGTCGCCGGGCAGCTGTTCTGGGCGCCGGAGAGCTCCAAGGCCCCGACCGCGGTGATCGTGCTGGGCGCGCTGATCGCCCTGCTCGGCCTGGTCTTCGCGCTGTTCGTCAGACGCCGCCGATCGCGCGCCACCCCGCCGGCGGCCGGCTCCACGGCGGCCCCGCAGGGGGGCGGATCGGCGGGCGAGGCATGGTGACGGCCTGATAGCGTTCGCGGCAATGGCACCGCTTGCCTGCCTGGCCCACTGGTACATCTCGATGCTCTACGTGGTGCCCGTCGTGGCCGTCGGCGGCTGGTGCTGGTGGAGCAGCAGGCGGACGAGCAGGCGCAAGGAGCCGCCGAGCACCCGGCACGCCTGACTCGTGGCGGTGCCGGTGCTTGAACTTTCTTAGCGGCCGTTGAGGTTGGCGTTAGCGGCGTCCTGTTTGCTTTACCCATGACCACCCAGACGCCCATCAGTCCCGCCACAGCCGGTGAGACCGAGCGGTTTGACCCGATCGCCTGCCTCGACGAGCGTGCCCGCCGCAGCGCGACGCCGATTCGGCCGCTCGAGCCTGGCCGGTACATCGAGGTTCAGGGGCCCGAGGAGACCCTCCTGATCGCCCTCACCGCGGCGGTTACGCACGTGGGACGGGGTCTGGCGGCCGACCTGCGCCTCGACGAGGATTCGGTGTCGCGGCGCCACGCAATCCTGCTGCAACGCCGCGCGGGCGTGAGGGTGCTCGACGATCGCAGCTCAAACGGCACGTTCGTCAATGGCCGGCGCGTCGTGGAGGCCGACCTGAGCGACGGGGACGTGCTCGTCCTCGGGCGAATCGTGCTCCGCTATCACGAGGCCTGAGCACGCGCTCCGGCCGCCGCGCGGCCCGCGAACCACGTTGAAAGGCGCCGTTCTTTGCTCATGCGTGAGCCGGCCGAGGCCGATGTGAGCGAATGCGCCCCAATGGCAAGGCTTCGCCGAGCGCTGCCGGGGACCCGGCCGACGGCACCGTTGAGGAGCGCGCCGGGGGCGAGACCACACACGATGCCGCCGCGCTTCGCCTGGCCGAGCTCGCCGGCGAGCCGACGGTCGATCGTGCGGTCCAGGCTGTGCGCGAGTTCCTCGGCATGGACGTGGCCTTCACCGCTCGCATCTCGACGGGCGCCCAGGTGTGGGAGGCGATCAGCGGCGGAGAGTCCTTCGGCATGCACACCGGCATGGGCCTGCCGCTCGACGCGACGTACTGCCAGCGTGTTCTCGACGGCCGTCTCCCGAACGTGATCGGCGATGTCAGGGCCGACGAGCGGGCGGCGCGCCTGCCGATCACCGAGCTCGGAAACGTGGGGGCATTCGTCTCGGTGCCGCTGCGCTTCTCCGACGGAAAGCTCTATGGCACGCTGTGCGCGGCCAGCCACGAGCCCCGGTCGGATCTCGGCTATCGCGAGTTGCAGTTCCTGTTCGTGTTCGCGCGGATCGTCTCTGACACGCTCGAGCGAAAGCGCCTCCAGGAGAGCGTGCTCGAGAGCGAGCTGCGGGAGGCGTCGATCACCACGCTGATCGCCGCGCTGGATGCGCGCGACTCCTACACGAGCGAGCACTCTGAAGCCGTCGTCGATCATGCGGCGGCGGTTGCCGCGCAGCTGGGCCTCGGCGATAGCGAGATCGCGGAAGTCAAGCGGGTGGCGCTGCTGCACGACATCGGCAAGATCGCCATCCCCGACGCGATCCTCAACAAGAGCGGCCCGCTCACCGAGGCCGAGTGGGAGGTCATGCGAACCCATCCGCTGCGCAGCGCCGCACTCGTCTCGGCCGTCCCCGGGCTCGCCCATCTGGCGCCGGCCGTGAGGGCCGAGCACGAGCGCTGGGACGGCAAGGGCTATCCCGACGGCCTGCGTGGGGAACAGATCCCTCGCGCCAGTCGCATCACCCTGGTGTGCGACGCCTACCACGCGATGACCAGCGACCGGCCCTACCGTGCCGCGCTGTCCGAGGCGGATGCCTGTCAGGAGATCGCCGACGGCGCCGGCAGCCAGTTCTGCCCGGAGACCGCGCAGGCGTTCCTCGAGCTCATGCGCGGATGAAGCACTCGGCGACCGCGAACGCCCGCTCCATCGTCGTCCAGTCGAGATTCTCGGGCGTGTCGCTCGGCCAGTGGTAGTTGGCCGGGAACTTCGTGTGATCGATCGAGGCGAGGGTGACCGCCGGGTAGCCGTTGCGCATCGCCACGAGCGCGTCGGTCGCGGCGACCGTGCGCAGCCCACGTCGGATCTCGACGCCGGCCATGCCGGCGGCGCCCGCCAGCCGCTCGCGGGCGGCGTGGCTGTAGGGGCGCATCCGCAACATGCCCTCGGCCTCGACGAGGGTCAGGCTCGGGCTACCCACGCACTCCAGGCACAGGACGGTCGTGCGGTCCGGGTCGAGCGTCGCGCGATGCCGGCGTACGAAGCCCTGCATCCCCTCCATGAACGACTCCTCAGAGCCCGTCGAGAGCAGCAGCACGCGTATCCCTCGTGGCGGGCGCTCGGCCAGCGAACGCCCGAGCGCCACTAGCACGGCGACGGCGCTGAGGTTGTCGTTGGCCCCCGGCACGACCTCGCTCGAGGCGATGTCGGCCATCGTGGCCGCCGCGCCTGCCGCCACGATCGATCCTGCGCGCAACAGGCCCGCACGCGCCATGAGCGAGCCGAGCGCCACGATGACCGGGCCGAGCCACGTCCCGTACATCACCGGCAGGGTCTGTTTGGAGCGCTCGTGGAGCCTCGGCAGTCGCTCGGCGAACAGTCGTGGTAGGACGGGGTGGAAGACGAGCCCGCTGTGAGCGGCGTCGTGATGGGCCACGACCACGACGGTCTCGGCGCTCGCGGGGTCGCCGGCTTCGGCGAGGGCGTTGAAGGTGTCGCGGTGGGGCAGCAACGCGCGGCGAAACCACAGCCGCCCGCCGCCGACTTCATCCCAGATCGCCGCCGCCGCGCCGGCACACAGAGCCGCGATGAGCAGGCGCGCGAGGCGCGAGCGCGAGCGGCGCGCCGCCAGGCCGGCGAGGGACGCGGCGCCGTTGAGCAGGCCCAGCGGCCACCAGTAGCCGCCGTGTGCCCGCTCGACCTCGACGGTCGCGCGGTGCCCGAACTGGGCCATCCGCGAGGCGATCCACTCGGCCGCCCGACGCTCGCCCTCGGAGGCCGAGGGACGCTCGAAGCCGGCGAGCTCGCGCACCACGGTCCCGAGCTCCTCCGCGAGCCACGATGGTGACGCCGGGGAGTGGCCGTTCCCGGTCGCGCTCGCTGCCATGGACAGACGCTAGCTGAGCGGGCGGATTTGCGCTGCGAGCGACGCTCCGCGCTGATGTTCACCGCATTACCGCATCGAGCCGGCGCCGAAGCGGGTACTGTTGAAGGGCGATGAGAGCGAGCGGGTGGCATCTGCTTCTCGGGCCCGGATCGGACGGTGTGGCAGGGGTGCCATGAACGCCGTGGGTGCCGTCTTCGTTCTCGCCGCCGGCCAGGGAGGCCATGTGCACGCACCCTGGCTTGAAACGCTCTCGATCGCGCTCGCGATAGCTGCGTTGGTCGCGCTGTCGGCGCTGATCGGCATCCACCTGCGCCGGCGCTACCGGCGGCCCAAGCAGGTGGCCGACCAGTGGCAGGCCCTGGCGGTGATGGGTGAGCTTTGCCCGCACGGCTGGCAGGCGGAGATCACCCTCTACGGCTGGGGGGCGCCGGTGCCCGACGACGCCCCTCCCTCACGTGTGCCGCTGGTGGAGCTCGAATGGAAGCAGTTCGACGAGGAATCGGGCGGGATCGTCGTCGCCCGGCGCGTCTGGGCCCCGACGGTCGGCGAGGCGCTGCAGACGATGGTCGAGGATCGCAGGACCGACATGACACTCGAGGAGATCGAGCAGGCGGCGGCCGACGAGGGGGACCTGTGGTGGGACGACTGACGGGAGGCGCGCGAAGCCTGGGAAGGCGAGGAGCTACGGGCTCGCGACGGTGAGGAGCTCGGATTCGGCGTAGCCTTGGATCTTGGAGGAGCCCGTGATCGTCAGCCTGCCCGGGCCGCCGCATTCCAGTTCGCCGCCCGCCCCTCCCGAATAGACGGTTTTTGAGGGTGTCAGGCTGGAGGTGCCGTTGGTCTCCTTCGGAGTCAGCGAGCCGGGGGCACTCGAGGCGCAGACCATCGCCGTCGCGTTGTGGTATTCGGACTGGGTCCGTTCCACGAGGCCCGCAAACGGGCCTTCGGTGATCTTCTTTTCGACCGGCGCGAGCGCGGCGAAGCGACAGGCGACGTACATCTGAAGGTTTCCGCTTTCGAGCCTCACGGTGCCTTTTTCGGCGGCTATCAGAACGCCTGGCGAGGGCAGGTGTTCCGCTGAGACGCTGATCTTGCCGCCGGCGGTTTCACATTCTGGGTTGGTGCACTGGTAGAGGCTCAACCCCTCAGTGGACTCGATCCCGGGGCGTTCGAAGGCGCCCGATTCCGCAATCTTGGAGTCGGGGTTTTCGACATAGCCTGCGCCGACGCTCTGACATTCGGTCGGCGACCCGCCTTTGCTCGAGGTGAGGGTAAGGGCCCCCCAGGTGAGATATGGCGCCTTCCTGCCTTCTTCGCTGAGGCCCAGGTTCCGGCGCCAGTGCGGCGCGAGCGGCGTCGTAAATGCCTGGTCTGAGCCCACGCTCGTGCCGCCCGCATTGGTCGCGACGACGCGGAAGTGATAGGTGGTGTTCGCCGCGAGTCCCGTGAGCGGTAGGGACACCGCCACCGGGCTGCTCCCGGATTCCGGCGCGGGCGTGCATGGCGCGCTCGATCCGTATGCGGGGGTGATTCCGTATTCGAGCTGACAGCTGCTGACTTCGGTGCCGTTGGGGTTGACCGTGGCGTTGAGCGTCGCGGAGTTCGGATGCACGCCGGAGGGGGATCCGGTCACGACCGTCGGCGGCTGTTTGACGTAGTAGGTGTATGAGGGCCCGCCCGTGGAGGTGCCGTTCGTGTCGGTGACCACGACTTCGTAGCTCCCGGCGGCGGTCGCGGTCGTCTGCGCGGTGATTTCGGTTTCGGAGACGACGTTCACCGAGCTCGCGACGTTGCCGATCGTGACGGTCGCGCCCGGCAGGAAGCCGGCGCCCTTGATCGTGACCGCCGTTCCGCCGAGTGACGAGCCCGAGCTCGGGGTGACGCTGGTGACCTGCAGGCTGCCCAGATAGACCCTCGACTGGATGGTGGTCAGTTCGACGAGGTTGCCGAGCGCGGCGTTGACATCCTCGAGGTGGGTCCCCCACAGCGGGCCGAGCGTTTCCTTGATCTGTTCCCGCGGGTCACCGGGGGGGCCGACGTTCGTCAGCTGAAGCCAGGAGGCGCCGCTCGTTCGCTCGCACTGGCCCGTGTACTGGCCGGGCAGGCCCACCCATGGCGTGGATGCTTTGGGGGCCTGGAAGTAGGTCCCGAGCAGGCCAGGGAAGGGCGTCGTGGACTCATAGCGCATCAACCCCGCGACGCTGCTTCCCTCGGCGTATGCCGAGGGGTTGACGCAGAGGACTTCGAGCTTGCCCTCTTCTTCTTCGGTGAGGCTTTCCTGCAACAGGGGACTGTTCACCCGTCCGAAGTCCGCCCCTTCGGGCGGTTCGGTCAGGAACGAGGAGTACGCGACGACGCATCCGATCTGTCCGGACGACTCGCAGGCGGGAACATTCGCGAAGCTCCCGCCGACGGCCTGGCCCTTCGGAACCAACACGTTTCCGCCGAGCAGGATGGCGGACACGAGCTGTTTGCGAAGCGCCGGGCTGGGGTCGATCTGTTCTTTGATCAGCTGCTTGAGCATCAGCGCGCCCTGCGAGTGGCCGATCAGCACGACGCCCCTGCCTTCGTTGTACTTGGCGAGGTATTCCTGCCACGCCGCGAGCACCCCGAGATACGCCTTTTCGGATCCCGCGGCTGTGACCCCCCCGGGCCTCGTGATCGCGGGCAGGGTCAGCTGCGGGTAGATCGGCGCATACACCTTGCACGATCGGGAGAAGCGCGAGGCCTGATCGATTGCGATCTGCGTCTCTTCGGGGTTGATCGCGAGCGTGGCGTTTTCGGTGAGCTGGCTGCTCACCGTGGGATACACGTAGAAGCAGTCGATCGGCGGGTTGCTCGCCGGTTCGGGATGCTCGACGGTGGAGGACCCGTTGCCGAGCTGGACGGTGGTTTCCTCGCTGCTCGTGCAGGGGTTGTTGGCGAGCCCCGGCTTGCACAGCCACAGGGTTTCAGCGGAGGCCGAGGGCGTCGCAAGTGCTGACGGGATCAGCAGCGCGGCGCTGACGCACGCGAGCATCCATGCTTCGCCACCCAAACCGCCTTGCCATCCCGATCTCTCCTCCTCCTGGTGGTGGTCGCCGTCGCTCGGATACCGGGTCCGGCCCCACGCGAATCCCCGCTTCATCCTGCGTGTAGATCGTAACCGATCCTCATCGGTTCGTGCCGGTTACCTCTTTGTCCCCTCCGGGACGTGGGATTGCGAGGCGTCGCGGAACGCCTAGCCGACACAGGCCGCTGAACCGGGCGGCCAAGGCGCCGCCCGGTTTCAGCTTGTGGTCCGCCTCCTACGGACCGTAGGCCGGTCCTAGTGGTGGTGGTGCCACGGCCCGGTCGGACCGGTCGGGCCAGTGGCGCCCGTCGATCCCGTCGAGCCGGTCGATCCCGTCGAGCCCGTCGATCCTGTCGAGCCCGTCGATCCGGTTGAGCCCGTCGATCCGGTCGGACCGGTTGCACCCGTCGGGCCGGTTGACCAATGGTGGTGGTGGTGGCGATCACGCGGGGGGCCCGATCCCACGATGGCCTGCACTTCGGTTTCGAATTCCTTCAACGCCGTTTCGAATTCCTGCGCGGCTTCTTGGATTTCTTCGTTGTAGGTTTCATTGGCGTCTTCGACGGCCGCGTGGTATGCCTTCCGCGCCTGCCGGCACGTGGTGGTCATACCCGTGGGGCCGGTTGAACCGGTGCCACCCGTTGGATGGTGGTGGTGGCGGTGGTGGTGAGGCGGCCGCACGTTCGGACAGGCGCTCGTCAGTGCGGTGAGCGCGTTTTCGAGTTCTTCTTCCTTGTATTCCAACGCGGCTTCGTCTTCACGTTCCTGCTCCTTGGACGCCTTTGCGAGCTTCTGGCAGGCGATCTTGAGTTCATGAATCTGCATGTCACTCAGGCCGGTGTCGCGGTAGCCACGATGCAGGTTGCGGCAGATCTGCTGAGAGTCGCTTCCAGACGACGGGCCTGTGCGATCGCCGCCCGTGCCGTGCGCCAGGGCTACGACTGGGACGAGGATCGCTGCTGCGGCACAACATGCCGCAAGCAGCAGCAGGATTCTATGGAACGATTTCATTCGTACCTCCGTGCGTTCGAATGTTTACGAGTCAGAGAGCCGGTGCTCCCGGCAGCTGGCCCCAGTGCCGGAGAGCCGGGCCGCGGGATGCGGCCGGCCGTTTCCCCACACCGTCTATAGCCATCGCGAGTCCCCCTTTCGGCAGAAAACGCCTGCTTCTGAGCGAAATTAGACAGGTCTCCTAGCGTTCTAAACGGCTGGACATTGCGCCTAGGAGCGCGGGTAATCGCCAACGTGGGCGGCCTGACACACGGCTTTCACCGTGTGGCAGGGCCACAGGCATCGCACCTATGAGATGGCCGGCGCTGCCGATATGGACACGGCGGGATCGGCCGTCTTGGGACGGAGAGGGTCCATATGATGCGCTTCATGCTCGAGGCTCATCGCAAACCGACCGAACGACCGGCCTCCTCGAGGCCGGCAATCGCGTCTTATGTCCGGACCTCGTTGGCTTCGGACGCTCAGACAAGCCTGAGCAGGTGCGCGCCGCGGGATCACCGCGGCGGTGCGGGAGGTCGTCGAGGAGTACGAGCTCTACAGCCTCAACTTCGTGCTCGGTGAACTCGGCAACATCTGGGCCTTCCGCTATCCGGAGAAGAACCCCCTGTTGCTGTACAGGCGCGAGGCGGGAGGGGCGAGCGGTGACGGCGAACTCGACCAGGCCGACGCCGCCGGCATGCTGCGGCTTCACTCCGACGACGCCGCCGACACCCCGCTGGTCGTGATCGCCAGCGAGCAGATCAGCGAGGAGCCGGGCTGGGAGGAGATCGCCAGCGGCGAGCTGATC
The DNA here is from genome assembly GCA_963717415.1 of uncultured Solirubrobacteraceae bacterium. Classification (GTDB taxonomy): domain Bacteria; phylum Actinomycetota; class Thermoleophilia; order Solirubrobacterales; family Solirubrobacteraceae; genus Palsa-744. Next base: position 1,147,475 of record OY970331.1, read on the forward strand.
CACGTCGGCCCCGACCTCGCGGTCGACCGCGAAACGATCGTCAGCGAACCGCCGCGTCATCCGATGGTGCTGAGCGGCCGAGCGGAGAAGACGCAGTCCTACGTCTGAGCCTCGCTCAGAGGGTGGGCCGCTGCCTTCACGGCCCACCCCCTCGATCATTCAGAGGTCCAGCGACTCGCGCTGTCCTGTTACCGCTGTCGAACTACGGGTTTTTCGTGGTGAGGAGTTCCGATTCGTTGAAGCCGATCGTCTTGAGGGTACCGCCGGTGATTCCTTTTCCACCGACGCCACATTCAAGCTCTCCACCAGTTTCGCTGAATTCGGTTTTGCTCGGTTTTTCGGCGTTGGTCCCGTTTTTCAGTTTCGGTTCCGAAGCGCCCGGAGACGTCGTGGTGCAGATGGTGGAACCCGGCGCGTTGAATTCTTTGGATTCCTTTTCCTCGAGACCTTCAAATGGTCCCGAACCTGGTTTTTCGGTTGGCGGCAAGGACACGAACTGACAGTGGGTGTAAACCCTCACGTTCGTGCTCTTGAGCCTGATCGTGCCTTTCACCGCTTCGGTCAATTCGCCCGGCCATTCGAGTTTGGTCGCCTGGCCTGCCGCTTTTTCGTTTTCGAAGATCACGCCGATATGACCGCCCGCAGCTTCACATTCCGCGTCGGTGCAGTTGTACGCGGCCCAGCCATTGGTCGCCTCGGCGCCTGAGCCACCGCCGGTCGGGTTTTCGTCATATCCGCCGACTGCGTTTTCGCATTCGACGGGCGACCCGCCTTTGGAGCTCGTGAGCGAAAGTTTGCCCCATGAGATGTACGGGACCTTCTTGCCTTCTTCCGATTTCGATCCGTTCGTGTAGTAGTGCATTCCCGATTCGACGAAGATAGGGTTGCCACTTGCCGTGCTGACTTCGAGTGAGCTCGAGCCGGTCTCTGCGATAGTGGCGGTGTCTTTCCACAATATTGGGTGGAATCCGCCGCCGTTCACCTGGACTTCGAGTTCTGCGGCCGATCCACCTTCGAAGCTTTTGCCGCTCGCGGACACTACGGAGAGGCCTTCGGGCGCGCTGACTTTTTTGTTGATCGGCGTAATTGCCCCTATGACGGCGCCGCGTGTTTCTACGGTGTTGGCACCGCACGTGGCCTTAGCGAGCAGTTCTCCTTTGGTCGGTCGTTCCTCGAGCCCAACTTCGCCTTTGGCTTTGTTGATCCACCCGAGTTCCTCTGTGACGGGTTCCGTCTTGACTTCTCCTTCTTTTGCGCCGGTTGAATGGCATTTCTGGCCTTCGAAGGAGAATTCGCTGAGTGTGTTTCCCGAGCCCATGAGCTGGGTGGTCGATTTGCTGATGATGATAATGACATCGGGGCCGTTGGCGCCCGTGCTTGGCTGTTCCCAGTGGGTTGGAATAACCGTTACGGTGGCCGAGGCCGAAGCTGCGACAACGCCGCTCATGACGAGCGGCGCGACGAGGCAAAGCGCAATAGTGACGGTGCGTTTCATGTGTGTCCCCCTATCGTTTGGCGCGTTGTTGTACGAGGGCGTGGCGAAGCCACGTCCTCTGTAATGAACGATCGATGGGCGAGCACGCTCGCGCGATACGGAGCGACCGCAGATAGACTTCGCCGGCCGGCCGCCGTCAACTGCGCCGGATCAGCTCTCGGTGTGACGGCGTAGTCACCCCGAATCTCCCCTATGCCGCTTGGAACGGCACCGGATCGCGGCCCGTCCTCCTAGGCCCATCCGCCTCCTGTTTCGAGCTCACTTTCGTGTCGTACTTGGAGGCAGCGAAATTCTACCTGGCGGAACGGGCCGTGTGGGGGATACGATCTGCGGAAAACTCGCAAATAGCGGCTAATTCAGATTGGCCGCGCGGCCTTTTCCGGACGCGCGAGCCGACAGTGCCCGCGGGCTGGGCGTAGGCTCCGTGTCACGAGCGATAAGGGGCGCTTCACGGCCGAGGCCGATCCACTGGCCGGCCAGTGGATCAGTGTCGACCAGTAGAAGGGAGGGTTGATGGGATCTGTACGCAAGGAAGTCGGGGTCAACGCCAAACCCGAGGACGTGTGGGACGCCGTGCGTGATTTCGGCGCACTGCACACACGGCTCGTTCCGGGCTTCGTTACCGATACGCAGCTCGACGGGCGCGATCGGATCGTGACGTTTTTCACCGGCTCGGCTCAGCGCGAGCCGCTCGTGGACCTCGACGACGACGCGCGGCGGCTCGTCTATTGCGCCGTGGACTCCCCGATGGGAGCGACGCACTACAACGCATCCGCAAAGGTTTTCCCAGACGGCGAGGACAGCTGCCGCCTGGTGTGGGTCGTCGATTTCCTGCCTGATGAGCTAGCGGACAACCTCTACGCGGTGATGGATCGCGGGGCTCAGACGATGAAACAGACGCTCGAGGACGTCGGCTGATCGGCCGGCTCGCAGTGCCGGTGCTCGGCTTACGGACCGAGAGCCAATGGCACATCTCCGAGCCGAAGCGTCAATCCAATTCGCCGCCAGCAGTAAAGAGGGCGGCGAACGCGCCGTTCTCGCTTTACGGATCACAAAACGAGAGGTTTGGGCCACCGTTTGGGCCACTGAGCCCCGACAAGCCCAATCCGCCCTCTGAGCCGTCCGAGCAAACCAGCTCATTTGCCGGCACTTCTGAGACGCGCCCGGCAAGATTCGAACTTGCGACCTCTCGCTCCGGAGGCGAGCGCTCTATCCACTGAGCTACGGGCGCAGACGGCGCCACGACGGGAGCGCCTTCGCCTGCGAGAGCTTACCGCCGCGCCGCGGTCGCCCGGCCACCGCCATCGCTACCGTAGCCGGATGGACCTCTCGCTGTTCTTCGCGGGTACCGGCGGCTCGGTGCCGAGCGCGCGACGCGGGCTCCCCGCTGTGCTCTTGCGCCACGGCGGCGACCGGCTGCTGTTCGACTGCGGCGAAGGCACCCAGCGCCAGCTCATGCGCTCGGTGGGCCTCGTGGATCTCGACTGCGTGTTCATCACACACTTCCACGCCGACCACTGGCTGGGGCTGCCGGGGATGCTCAAGTCGTTCGCCCTGCGCGAGCGCGAGCAGCCGCTCACCGTCTACGGGCCTCCCGGGCTGAACGATCTGATGGAGGCGATGCGGGTGGTCTACGGGCGTCTGCCCTACGGGCTGGCGGTCGTCGAGCTCGAGCCGGCGGCGACGGTCGAGCGCGACGGCTATCTGATCGTCGCCGTTCCCGTGCGCCACCAGGGCGCCCGCTCGTTCGGCTATGCGCTCATCGAGGCCGAGCGACCAGGGCATCTGGACGCCCGGGCTGCAGAGCAGCTCGGGGTCACTCCGGGGCCGGACTTCGGCCGGCTCCAGCGCGGGGAGGTCGTCTCCGGGGTGCGCCCCGAGCAGGTCATGGGCCCTCCTCGGGAGGGCCGCAAGATCGTGATCTCGGGCGACACAGCACCCTGCGAGGCGCTCGCGATCGCCGCGCACGAGGCGGACGTGCTCGTACACGAGGCGACGTTCGCACACGAGGAGCGCGAGCGCGCGCGAGAGACCTCCCACAGCACCGCCCGCCAGGCGGCCGAGCTGGCCCGCGACGCCCAGGTGCGGCTGCTTGCGCTCACCCACGTCTCCAGTCGCTATCCAGGCGGCGAGCTGCGCGAGGAGGCGCGCGCGGTGTTCGCAGCGACCGAGGCGCCCCGGGACTTCGACACGATCGAGGTTCCGTTCCCCGAGCGCGGCCCCGCGCGGCTCGTGCGCTGGTCAGAGCGCCGCGCGAGCCTGTCCGGACCAGAAGGGTCCGCGACCCCGCCGCAGGCGCCAGACGGCGTGGCCGAGGCGGTCGACGGCGCTCCTGAGGATGTGGAGGCGGTCGCCCCGTCCTGATACATTGCCGTTGCTCCTTAACCCGGTCCCGTGAGGCCAGGAAGGAAACGATGGACGCCAGCAGCAGCGAGAAGATCGTTCTGCGCGAGCAGGACGTGCAGCGAGCGCTCACGCGCATCGCCCATGAGATTGCCGAGCGCAACCCCGATGCCTCCGCGCTAACCGTCGTAGGCATCCACCGCCGTGGCGCCTTTCTCGCGCGCCGCCTGAAGGATCTGCTCGACGAGCTGCTCGACCTCGAGATCCCGCTGGGCGACCTCGACATCGGCTTCTATCGCGACGATGTCTCGAGCCGGCCCGATGCGCCCGTCGTGCACGCCTCGCACATCGACTTCGACGTGACCGCCCGGACCGTGGTGATCGTCGACGACGTCCTCTTCACCGGCCGCACCGTCAGGGCCGCGATCGAGGCGCTGTTCGATTACGGGCGCCCCGATCGCGTTCAGCTGGCGGTGCTCGCCGACCGCGGTCACCGCGAGCTGCCGATCCGCCCCGACTACGTCGGCAAGAACCTGCCGACCTCGCGCTCCGAGCGCGTGTACGTGCGGCTGCGCGAGCTCGACGGAGTCGATGAGGTGGCGATCGCCGTGCCCGCCGCGGCGGGGGCCTGCGCATGAAGCACCTGCTCTCGATCGAGGAACTGGACAGGCCGGCGATCGAGCGGATCGTCGAGCAGGCGGCCCGCTTCGCCGAGGTCTCAGACCGGGAGATCAAGAAGGTACCGGCCCTCAGGGGCCGCATGGTGCTCAACCTGTTCTACGAGGCCTCCACGCGCACACGCAGCTCCTTCGAGCTGGCCGCAAAGCGGCTGTCGGCCGACGTGGTCAACTTCGCCGCCAGCGGATCGAGCGTCGAGAAGGGCGAGTCGCTGAAGGACACGGTGCTCACCCTGAGCGCCCATAAGCCCGACGCGATCGTGCTGCGCACGCCCTGGGCGGGTGCCGCCGGGCTCGTGTCGAGATGGTGCAACGCCGCGATCGTCAACGCCGGCGACGGCAAGCACGAGCACCCCACCCAGGCGCTGCTCGACGTCTACACCCTGCGGCGCTGTCTTGGGCCGATCGACGGAGCGTCGATCTGGATCGTGGGCGACGTCGCCCACTCGCGCGTGGCGCGCTCGAACATCATCGCCTTCCAGCGCATGGGGGCGAGCGTCACGCTGGCAGGGCCGCCGACGCTGATCCCGCGCGAAATCGAGAAGCTCGGCTGCGAGGTTCGCTACACCCTGGAGGAGCTCGACTCGGCCGACGTGGTGTACGCGCTGCGCATGCAGCGCGAGCGCATGCAGGAGACCTGGGTGCCGTCGCTGCGCGAGTACGCGAGCTGGTATCAGATCAACGCGCGCCGCCTGCATCCGCGCCAGGTGCTGATGCATCCCGGGCCGGTCAACCGTGGCGTCGAGCTCTCCGGCGAGGTCGTCGACTCCCCGCAGGCGGTCATCACCGCGCAGGTGGAGGCCGGAGTGGTCGTGCGCATGGCGGTTCTCTACGAGCTGCTTGCCGGGCCGCGCGAGCCCGCGCGCCGCATGACGATGGAGTCGGCGCTCTGATGGCCGCCCAGCCGCTCGTGCACGGGCCGGGGCAACCGGCCGAGCTGATGCTGCGCGACGTCCACGTGCTCGATCCGCGGGCAGCGCTCGACGCACGCCTGGACGTCAGCGTGAGGTCCGGCCGGATCGCGGAGCTCGGCGAGCCGGGCGCGCTCGAGCCGGATGCCGGGCAGGAGCTCGTCGAGGGCGAGGGCCGGCTCCGCCTGCTGCCGGCGTTCTTCGATCCGCACGTGCACCTGCGCACGCCAGGCCAGGAGCACAAGGAGACCCTCCACACCGGGACCCGCGCCGCGGCGGCGGGCGGATATGCAGCGGTTCTCGCGATGCCCAACACCGACCCGGTGCTCGATGAAGCTCCGCTCTTGCGCTCGCTGCGCGACGCGGCCGCACGCGAAGCGTGCATCTCGGTCGGCTTTCTGCCGGCGATCACCCGCGGCCTGGCCGGCGAGCAGCTGACCGAGATGGCGGAGCTGAGAGAGGAGGGGGCGCTCGGCTTCACCGACGACGGACGGGGGCTGCAGAGCGCGGGCATGCTGCGCAAGGCGCTTCAGTATCAGCGCCTCTGCGGCGGGGTGCTCGCCCTGCACGAGGAGGACGAGACGCTGTCGCGCGCCGGCAGCATGCACGAGGGCGCCGTCAGCGCGGCGCTCGGCCTCACCGGCATACCCACCGTGAGCGAGTCCACGATGCTCGCGCGCGACGCCGCCCTCGCCGGCTACGAGGATGCGCGCGTGCACTTCCAGCATCTCAGCTGCGTCGAATCGGTGGACGCTCTGGCGCAGGCAAAGGCGCGGGGCTTCGCCGTCAGCGGGGAGGTGACGCCCCATCACCTGCTGCTCACCGAGCAGGACGTTCGCGGAATGGATACGCGCATGAAGATGCACCCCCCGCTTGCCACCGAGGCCGACCGCGATGCGCTCATCGAGGGACTGCGCAACGGCACGATCGACTGCCTGGCCACCGACCACGCGCCTCACGCCCGCGATGAGAAGGAGGTGCCCTTCGAGCAGGCGCCGATGGGTACGACCGGTCTCGAGACGGCATTCGCCGCGCTCTACTCGGGCCTGGTGCTCCCCGGCCTGCTCGAGCTCGAGCTGCTCGTCGAGAGGATGACCGCCGGCGCGCGTCTGTTCGCGCTCGATCCGGCCCGCGTCGTCCCCGGCGAGCCGGCCAACCTGACGCTGGTCGACCTCGACGCGGTGTGGGTCGCCGGCGAGCACGGCTGGGAGAGTCGCTCCGAGCACTGCTGCTTCGCCGGCCGGGCCCTGCAGGGGCGCGTGCTGCTCACGCTCGCGGCCGGCGCGGTCGCCTACCGCGAGCGCGCGTTCTCGCTGGCGGCGCTCTGATGGCCCTTCTGGAGCGCGATCGCGCGGCGCTCGTCGTGGTGGACGTCCAGGAGGGCTTTCGCCCGTATTCGAGCTTCGATCGCGTCGCCTCGTCGGCGGGCACGCTGGTCAAGGCGGCGCGCGTCCTCGAGCTCCCGACGCTCGCGACCGAGCAGTACCCCAAGGGCCTCGGCTCAACCGCCCCGGAGGTCTCCCTCGAGGATGAGCCGCGCATCGAGAAGACCGTCTTCTCGGCCGCTCGCGCCGAGGGCTTCGACCTGCAGGGGCGCGATCAGGCGATCGTGTGCGGCATCGAGACCCACGTGTGCGTCTCCCAGACCGTCCTTGACCTGCTCGATCGCGGGGTGCAGGTCCACGTCCCCGCCGACGCAGTCGGCTCGCGCCACGAGGTCGACTACGACCGCGGCCTCGAGCGCCTCGAGCGCGCCGGGGCCGTCGTGACCACCGTCGAGGCGGCCCTCTTCGAGCTGCTCGAACGCGCGGGCACCCCCGAGTTCAAGGCCGTCCAGAGCCTCATCCTGTGATGATGAATCCCGCCCGCCCCCCCACGGGATACGTGCTGCTGGAGGACGGCGCGCGCTTCGACGGCGAGACCTGCGCCGCCGGGGGCGACGCGGTCGGCGAGGTCGTCTTCACGACCGGCATGTCCGGCTATCAGGAGTCCATGACCGACCCCTCCTTCGCCGGCCAGCTGATCGCCTACACCTATCCCCACATCGGCAACTACGGCGCCAGCGCCGCCGCGATGGAGTCCGAGCGGCCCTGGGCGCGCGCGGCGATCATGCGCGAGGCCTGCAACCGCGAGGACGCCCCGAGCGCCGAGCGCGGCTGGCTCGACTGGCTCTCGGACTGCGGCATCCCGGCGATCACCGGCATCGACACGCGGGCCCTCGTCAGGCACATCCGCGACGCCGGCTCGATGCGCGGCGGCGTGTTCGCCGCCTCGACCCCGGAGGTGAGCGCCCGCGCGCTGATCGAGGCCGAGCCGCCGATGGCCGGACGCGACCTCGCCAGCCTCGTCACGCCCTCGGCGGTCAGCCGCCACGGCACTGGTGAGGGACCGAGGATCGCGGTCATCGACACCGGCATCAAGGCGTCGATGGTCCGCGAGCTCGTCGGGCGGGGCGCTCGCGTGACGCTTCACCCCTGCGCCAGCACGGCCTCCGAGCTGCTCGAGGACGACCCCGACGCGATCTTCCTCGCCAACGGCCCGGGCGATCCGGCGGCGCTCTCCTATGTGGTCGACACGCTCCGCGAGCTCGTCGGACGCAAGCCCGTGTGGGGCATCTGCCTCGGCCACCAGCTGCTCTGCCGCGCGGTCGGCCTCGAGACGTTCAAGCTGCCGTTCGGCCACCATGGCGCCAACCACCCGGTCAAGGACCTGCAGACCGGACGGGTGGAGATCACCTCCCAGAACCACGGCTTCGCCGCGGTCGGGCCCGGCGGCGCCCACACGATCGACGTCGACGAGCCGGTGCGCTGGGAGACCGACTTCGGTGCGGCGGCGCTGTCGCACGTCAACCTCTACGACCGCACGGTCGAGGGCCTCGAGCTGCTCGACGTGCCGGGCGGCACCGTGCAGTACCACCCCGAGGCCGGGCCCGGACCGCACGACAGCCTGTACCTGTTCGACCGCTTCCTGGGGCGCATTGCCGCGGCGTAAGGACATCCAGAAGATCCTCATCCTCGGCTCGGGCCCGATCGTCATCGGGCAGGCTGCCGAGTTCGACTACTCCGGGGTACAGGCCTGCAAGGTGCTGAGTGAGGAGGGCTACGAGGTCGTCCTCGTGAACTCCAACCCGGCGACGATCATGACCGACCCGGAGTTCGCCGACGCGACCTACGTCGAGCCGCTTCAGCCCGGGCCGGTCACCCAGGTGATCGAGCGCGAGCGCCCCGACGCGCTGCTCGGGACGCTCGGCGGCCAGACGGCGCTCAACCTGGCGAAGGCCCTGCACGACGACGGCACCCTCGAGCGCTTCGGCGTGGAGTTGATCGGTGCCAACTACGAGGCCATCGCCTGCGCCGAGGACCGCGAGCTGTTCGGGGCGGCGATGGCGCGTGCCGGCCTTGCGATGCCGAGAAGCGCGATCGCAACGTCGCTCGAGCAGGCCCGCGCCGCGCTCGCGGAGGTCGATCTGCCGTGTGTCATCCGCCCGGCGTTCACGCTCGGCGGACGCGGCGGGGGGATCGCGCGAACGCCCGAGGAGTTCGATCGCATCGTCTCGCTCGGCTTAGAGGTCTCGCCCATCGGACAGGTGCTGCTCGATCGCTCGGTGATCGGCTGGGGGGAGTTCGAGCTCGAGGTCATGCGCGACAACGCCGACAACGTGGTGATCGTCTGCTCGATCGAGAACATCGATCCGATGGGCGTGCACACGGGCGACTCGCTCACCGTCGCGCCCCAGCAGACGCTCACCGACCGGCTCTACCAGCGGCTTCGCGACCAGGCGATCGCCGTGATCCGCGCGGTCGGCGTCGAGACGGGCGGCTCCAATGTGCAGTTCGCGGTCAATCCCGCAACCGAGGAGATCCTCGTGATCGAGATGAACCCCCGCGTCTCGCGCTCCTCGGCGCTCGCATCCAAGGCGACGGGATTCCCGATCGCCAAGATCGCCGCCCGCCTGGCCGTCGGCTACCGGCTCGATGAGATCGCCAACGACATCACGGGCGTGACCCCCGCCTGCTTCGAGCCGACGATCGATTACGTGGTCGTCAAGTGGCCGAGGTTCGCGTTCGAGAAGTTCCCCGGCGTCGATCCCACGCTCTCGACCCACATGAAGTCGGTCGGGGAGGCGATGGCGATCGGACGCACCTTCTCGCAGGCCTTCGCCAAGGCCCTGCGCTCGCGCGAGCTCGACAAGCCGCCCTGCCTGACCGACGAGAGCTCGGCGGAGCTGCTCGCGGGTCTGAAGACCCCGGGGCCGAGCCGCTACGAGGCGATCCTCGAGCTGTTCCGCCGGGGCGAGAGCGTCGCGGCGCTCGGTGAGCGCACGATGATCGACCCCTGGTTCCTGCACGAGCTCAGGGTGCTGGCGCTCGAGCCCGAGGCACCGTTCGCCGGCGAGCGGTCTTTCAGGGCCGTCGACACCTGCGCTGCCGAGTTCCCCGCGCGCACGCCCTACTACTACTCAGGCTGGGAGCAGCGCCAGGCGCACGAGACCCACGGCTCACAGGGCAGGTCTGTCGTGATCCTCGGCTCGGGCCCCAATCGCATCGGCCAGGGCATCGAGTTCGACTACTGCTGCGTCCACGCCGCGATGACGGTGCGCGAGTCCGGTCGCGACGCGGTGATGGTCAACTGCAATCCGGAGACCGTCTCCACCGACTACGACACCTCCGACCGCCTCTACTTCGAGCCGCTCACCCTCGAGGACGTGCTGGCGGTCGTCGAGGTCGAGCGCCCGGAGGGCGTGATCGTCCAGTTCGGCGGCCAGACGCCGCTGAAGCTCGCGGCCGGCCTGGCCGCTGCGGACGTGCCGCTGCTCGGCACGAGCGTCGAGGCGATCGACCTGGCCGAGGACCGCGGCCGCTTCGGCGCGCTCTTGAAGCGGCTCGGCTATCAGGCGCCGCCATACGCCACCGCGCGGTCGCTCGCCGAGGCCATCGAGCGCAGCATCCAGGTCGGATTCCCCCTGCTCGTGCGCCCCTCCTACGTGCTCGGCGGACGGGCGATGGAGATCGTCTACTCGCGCGAGGGCCTCGAGGACTACCTGCGGCGAGAGGCCGTGGACGACGGAGGGGAGATCTTCCTCGACCGCTTCCTCGAGAACGCGACCGAGGTCGATGTGGATGCACTCTGCGACGGCCCCGCGGCCGAGGGCGGCGGCGGGCAGGTCTGGATCGGCGGCATCATGCAGCACGTCGAGGAGGCGGGCGTGCACTCCGGCGACAGCGCCTGCGTGCTTCCGCCGCACTCCCTGGGCGAGGAGCTGCTCGAGCAGATTCGTGCGGCCACCCGCGAGATCGCCCTCGCGATCGGCGTCGTGGGGCTGCTCAACGTGCAGTACGCCATCCACGCCGGCGAGCTGTACGTGATCGAGGCCAACCCCCGGGCGTCGCGAACCGTCCCCTTCGTCTCAAAGGCGGTCGGCGTGCCGCTCGCGAAGCTCGCCTGCCGGATCATGCTTGGCGAGCGCATCAAGGACCTCGACCTGCCGCCGGGCAGGGAGGGCATGGGCTACGGCGAGCACGTGTCCGTCAAGGAGGCCGTGCTCCCGTTCGACCGCTTCGAGGGCTCCGACGCGGTGCTAGGCCCGGAGATGCGCTCGACCGGCGAGGTGATGGGGATCGCCCGCGACTTCCCAACCGCCTTCGCAAAGGCTCAGGCGGCGGCCGGCGTGCCCCTGCCGAGCGCCGGCACGGCGTTCATCACCGTCACCGACTCCGACAAGGCGGCCGCCTTCGGTGTCGCCCAGATCCTGCACGACAACGGCTTTCGCATCGTCGCCACCCGCGGCACGGCGGAGGCCATCGCGCGGATGGGCATCCCCGTGCAGCGGCTCAACAAGATCAACGAAGGCTCGCCTCACGTGCTGGACTGGATCGAGCGTGGGGACGTCGATCTGGTCGTCAACACGCCCACCGGCTTCGGCGCGCGGACCGACGGCTGGGAGATCCGCCGAGCGGCCGTAACACACGGGATCCCCTGCCTGACGACGCTCGCCGCCGGGCTCTCGGCGGCCCGCGCGATCGCCAGCGCGCGACGCGACGGCGCCCCGCCGGTGCTCTGCCTGCAGGAGCTCCACGGGGCGGGGGTGGCGTGAGCAAGCCCGCCCGGGCCACCTCGCCCCTCGGGCGCAGGCTCATGACGGTCACCGCCAATCACGAGCTCGGCCCCGTCTATCGGGTGATCACGGCCGCCGATCCCGACGGGCCCGCACCGCAGCCGGGGCAGTTCGCGATGCTCGCGACGGCCGAGCGCTGGGGCGGAGGGCACGACGAGCGGCCGTATCTGCCCCGCGCTTTCTCAATCGCCCGCCTGCGCGACGGGGAGTGCCACTTCCTGCTCGAGGACGTCGGCCCCGGCACGCGCCGGCTGTGCGAGCTCGAGCTCGGCGAGCGGCTCTGGGCCCTGGGGCCGCTCGGGGTGGGGTTCGCCCCGCCGGCGCAGGACCGCCGCGCGATCCTCCTGGGCGGCGGCGTGGGAATCGCGCCGCTCGCGCTGCTTCAGGATGCGCTCGACGGGGATGCAGGGGCCGGTGGGGGGTGCGACGGTGGCGGGGCCGCGGTCCTGCTCGGGTTCCGCGACGGCGCCCGTGCGCATGGCGCCGCGCTGCTGCGCGGCGCTCGGGTGGCGAGCGACGACGGGTCCACCGGTCACCACGGCCCCGTGACCGACCTGCTCGAAGAGGAGCTCGAGCGCGATGGTCACGCGGTCGTCTACGCCTGCGGTCCAGCGCCGATGCTCGAGGCGGTACGGGCGATGTGCGCACTGCGCGACGCCCCGGCCCAGCTCGCGCTCGAGGCCGGCATGGCCTGCGGCTTCGGCGCCTGCTTCGGTTGCGTGGTGCCGCGCCGCGGTGGCGGCTACCTGCGCGTATGCGTCGACGGCCCGGTCATCGACGCGGCCGAGCTCGACCGCGTCGAGGAGCACCACGGGCGCGAAGCGAGCGGCGTGACGGCATGAGCGTCGCCTTCTGCGGGCTCGAGCTCGTCCATCCGGTCGTCAACGGCTCGGGCACGTTCGACGCGATCGCGGCCGCCAGGGCCTTCGGCGACGCCGTCGCGGACGCCTTTCCATTCGCCGCCTACGTGTCCAAGACGATCACCCTCGAGCCCCGCGAGGGAAATCCCCCGCCGCGCCTGTGGGAGGCGCCCGGAGGCCTCGTGAACTCGATCGGGCTTCCCAACAAGGGCCTCGAGCGCTACCTCGCCGAGGACCTCCCGGCGCTCACGGATCTCCTCGCGAGCGCGCGCGTGGAGGGGGGTGGTGCCGCTCCGGTCCCCCTGATCACCAACGTCATGGGCGCCTCCCCGCCGGAGCTCACAAGGCTCGTCGAGGCCTGCGATGAGCGCGTGGAGATCGCCGCCCTCGAGCTCAACGTCTCCTGCCCCAACGTCAGCACAGGCCTTGACATCGGCGCCGATCCCCGGCAGCTCGAGCGGGTGGTGCTCGAGGTGCGGGAGCGCACCGCCAAGCCGCTGATCGTCAAGCTCACGCCCAACACGGCCGATGTCCCGGCCTGCGCGCTGGCCGCCCAGGAGGGCGGCGCCGACGCGGTCTCGCTGATCAACACCCTGCGAGCGACGGCGCTCGCGCCGCTTGCCGGATCGCGGTCGCCCGGTCCATCACGCCCGTGGCTCGGCGGCGGCACGGGAGGCCTGTCGGGTCCCGCCATACGGCCGATCGCGCTGGCGCAGGTCGCGGCCGTCGCCGCCGCGGTGGCGATTCCGATCATCGGCATGGGCGGCGTCCAGACCGCCGCTCATGCTCGCGAGCTCATCGACGTGGGCGCCACGCTCGTCGCCGTCGGCACCGAGAGCTTTCGCGACCCCGCGGCCGGCGCGCGCATCGCCCGGGGGCTCCGACTGGCGCAAGCCGCCTGAGGGCTCTCCTGCGGTCCTGCGGCCGCCGCTTTCCGGGCCGGCAGGCCGGGCCTTCAGATGCCTGCAGTTAGCGGAATTGTCGCGAACGATACGATCGCAAAACCCCTGCAAACACGACATGACACCATACACCAGTCTCGACGTGAGTGGACCTCAGGTTGAGGTGCAGGTGAATTCGCCATCTTGCACTTGATCGCCCGTCGCTGGTGTGTAGACTCGCCGCCCATGTCCACCGCGACCAGCGGGACGTCATCGAACCCCTCCATGGCTCCCGAGCGATCTTTGAACCAGAGAATGGATGCGCTGGCCCGCGCCAACCAGATCCGTGTCAAGCGCGCGGAGCTCAAGCGCGACCTCAAGGCCGGCCGCCGCTCGATCCACTCGCTGCTGCTCAATCCGCCCGAGTACGTGGAGACCGCCAAGGTGTTCGACATGCTGCTCGCCGTTCCCAAGTACGGTCGCGTCAAGGTCAACAAGATCCTCGCCCACTGCCGCATCGCCCCCAGCAAGACGATCGGCGGTCTCTCCGAGCGCCAGCGCAGCGAGCTGGTCTCCCTCCTCCACCGCTAGGACGGCCGGCGAGCGGCGCGATGCTGCGTCCTCGGTCGCTCGCGTGCGAAGCACGCCACGCTCCCCGCGTCCTTGCCTCGCTTGCCCGGCGGCCGTCCTAGAGCGCACGGTCGCATTCCACCCGCGGCCGGCAATAGGGTGGCGGCCGTGCCAGCGGGAGTGTTCGTCATCACGGGACCCTCGGGGGTCGGCAAGGGAACGCTGATCCGCGGGCTGATGGAGCGGCTTCCCGGGCTCGAGCTCTCGGTGTCGGCCACCACCCGCGCACCCCGTCCAGGCGAGGGGGACGGCGTCGACTACCACTTCCTGAGCGCCGAGGAGTTCGAGCGCAGGGTCGCTCAGAACGAGTTCGTCGAGCACGCCGACTACGCGGGCCGGCGCTACGGAACGCTGCGCTCGGAGCTCGAGGACCGGGTGCGAGCCGGCGTGCCCGTGGTGCTCGAGATCGAGGTCCAGGGGGCCCGACAGGTGCGCTCGGCGATGCCCGAGGCGGTGCAGGTGTTCATCGCCCCGCCCTCGCTGCAGGCGCTCCGCACCCGGCTGATCGGCCGGGGGACCGACGATCCAGAGACGGTCGAGCGGCGCCTGCGCGTCGCAGAGCAGGAGCTGGCGGCCCAGCCCGAGTTCGGCCACGTCGTCGTCAACGACCGCCTCGACGAGGCGCTCGAGCGTCTCACGGAGATCGTCCGACGCGAGTCCGACTGACGCGCCGTCCGCCCGCCGGCGCTGCGAAGCGGAGCGAGAGCCCCGCCCGGCCCACTACACTCGAAGGCCAACGAAGAAAGGCAACGCACCGTGATCTCTCCCCGCATCGACCGCCTGCTCGAGAAGGTCGACTCCAACTACGCGAGCGTCGTCGTGGCCGCCAAGCGCGCGCGGCAGATCAACAGCTACTACCACAACCTCGGCGAGGGCACCTTCGACGAGTTCCCCCCGCCGATGATCGACACGACCTCCAAAAACTACCTCACCATCGCCCTGGAGGAGGTAGCAGCAGGAAAGATCAAGTACCACTACAGGTGACCGCTGGACGCCGCGAGGCGGCGTCCTCGGTCGCTCGTGTGCTGGTCGGTTCGGGGATGCGAGCGACAGCGAGTGTCTCCCGGTCCGGCGTACTTCGCGGGGTGGGCGGGCCTTTCAATCCTTGCCTCGCGCCGCCCATCGGCCCCCTGGGGTGAGTTCCTAGACGCGCCGCGAGGCGAGTTCCTCGGGCGCTCTTGCACACGACGAACTTTGGTCCGCAGCCTCTCCTCCCGCAACTGGCTGACCACTGCTTGTGGGCCTTGCGGTTGCGGCCATAGACTGAGGCATGTCCCGGATCCTGCTCGGCGTGAGCGGCGGCATCGCCGCGTACAAGGCGCTCGAGTTCGTGCGTGTGGCGACCGGGGCGGGGCATGCCGTGCGCGTGGTGCAGACGCCGGCGAGCCGGCGGTTCATCGGCGAGGCGTCGTTCGCCGCGCTGACGGGCGCGCCGGTGCTGGTCAGCGAGTTCCAGCGCGACCCCGCCAGGGGGGCGTTTCCCGACCAACAGCCGCCGCCGCACGAACCGCTAAGCCACCTGCAGCTGGTGGAGAACGCCGAGGTCTTCCTGATCGCGCCGGCGTCCGCCAACACGATCGCCAAGCTCGCCCACGGCCTGGCCGACAACCTGCTGAGCAGCTGCGCGCTCGCGGCCCCCTGTCCGGTGGTGCTGGCGCCCGCGATGAACGAGCGCATGTACGAGCACCCGGCGACCCGCGCGAACCTCGACAGCCTGCGTGGGCGCGGCGTGAGCGTCCTCGAGCCGGGCGTCGGGCGGCTGGCCTCGATCGGTGAGCAGGGGGTGGGGCGGATGGCGGAGCCGGTCGAGCTGCTCGCGGGCTGCGAGGCGGCGCTCGCCGGCGGAAACGGCCGGCGGGCTGACGGGAGCCTCGACGGCCTGCGGGTGCTCGTCACGGCCGGCGGCACGCACGAGCCGATCGACAGCGTCAGGTATCTCGGCAACAGCTCCTCGGGGCGGATGGGGCTCGCGCTCGCGCAGGTCGCGCGCGCCCGCGGCGCCGAGGTGACGCTGATCACGGCCAACGTCGCGCTCCCGGCCCCCGCCGGCGTGAGTCACCGCGAGGTCGTCACCGCGGCCGAGCTCGAGGAGGCCTGCGGGCAGGAGTTCGGCTCCTCCGACGTGCTGCTGATGGCGGCGGCCGTGAGCGACTTCAGGCCGGCCGCGGCGAGCGATGGCAAGCTCAAGAAGGCCGACCGGGGACGGCTCGAGCTCGAGCTCGAGTCCACACCGGACGTGCTCGCCGGCCTGGCCGCCGAGCGCCGCGACGGCCAGACGCTCGTGGGGTTCGCCGCCGAGCACGGCGAGGGCGCGATCGACTACGGGCGCGAGAAGCTCGCGCTGAAGGGCCTCGACGCGATCGTCGTCAACGACATCTCGCGCCCGGACATCGGCTTCGGCTCGGACGCCAACGAGGTGACGATCCTCAGCGCGGCGCCCGGGGACCGGTCGCGGATCGCAGAGCGGCATGTCGGCCGCACGGCCAAGGCCAGGGTCGCCGAGGCGATCCTCGACACAGTCGAAGCGCTGCGCGCCGCGGGCTAGCGAGGACGGTTAAAATGGCACGCGATGGAGAGCGTTTACGACCTCTACCGACGCGGCTGCGAACTGCTGAACCACGGCGACCACGAGGCGGCGACGGTGCCCTTGCAGAGGGCGCGCGACCTCGAGCCGGAGAAGGCCTCGATCCGTGAGACGCTCGGGCGCGCGCTGTTCTACTCGCGCCGCTACGCGGCGGCCGCGACCGAGTTCCAGGCGGTCGCCCAGAGCACGCCCACCGACGACTACGCGCTGTTCTGCCTCGGCCGCTCGATGCAGCTGTTGGGTCGCCATCGCGAGGCCTGTCAGCCGCTGGCGCTGGCCTGCTCGCTGCGGCCCGAGCGGGCGGACTACCGGCTGTATCGCGACCGTGCGCGCCGTGACGCCGAACGGGGCTGAGCGGGGCAATCCGGGCCGTCCCGATGCTATGCTCGATTCAGAGCTTTCGTGCCGACATGCAGATGCCGGCAGCAGTACCGAGAGTGGGCGCCCGCCCGCTTTTTTTGCGTAAGGACATGATTGTGAACGCCCTGCAGACAGATATCGAGAGGCGTCTGGCCCAAAGCGAGCCGGACGTCGAGGTGCTGCTCGCGGAGGTCGTCGGCGGCAGGTGCCTGCGGGTGTTCATCGATCATCCCGACGGCGTCACGCTCGCCCTGTGCGAGCGCGTCAGCAGCCTGTTGAGCGCGGAGCGCGAGCGCTATTCGCTCGAGGTCTCCTCGCCGGGCTCGGAGCGCCCGCTGACCAAGCCCGCCCACTTCCGCCGCTTCGTCGGCCGCCGCGCGCGTGTGCGCACGCGCCATCCGCGCGCCGCCGGACAGCTTTCCGGAGAGCGGCCCGCGGGCGAGGCGAGGCCGGTGCGGAGCTTCACCGGAGAGCTCGTGGGCGCCTCCGAGGACGAGGTCACGCTGGCCGCCGACGGCGGGCTCGTCGCGATCCCCTACGCCGACATACGCCGTTCGAATCTGGTCGAGGATTAGGAGCCCAGCCGCCCATGTCACGCGAAATCCTCGAGGCCATGCACGCGCTCGCCCGCGAGAAGGGAATCGAGCCCGAGAAGCTGATGGTCGCGCTCGAGGACGCCCTGCTGTCGGCCTACAAGAAGCAGCCCGGCTCGGCCAAGTACGCGCGCGTGGAGATGGACCGCGAGACGGCCGACTTCAGGGTCATCGAACTGATCATCCCCGAGCGCCTCGAGGCGCATCTGATCGTCGAGACGATCGACGAGGAAACGACGATCGACCCGGAGACCGGCGAGATGCGCGAACCGGAGGAACCGGAAATCGACCCCAAGAAGTTCGCCGAATACCGCGACCAGATCGATGAGCGCGACGTCACGCCCGACGACTTCGGGCGGATCGCCGCGCAGACCGCCAAGCAGGTGATCCTGCAGCGCATCCGCGAGGCCGAGCGGGACATGATGTACGAGGAGTATCGCGACCGCGTGGGCGAGCTGATCACGGGCATCGTGCAGCAGTCGGACTCCCGCTACACGCTCGTGCAGCTGCGCGAACGGGTGGAGGCGCTGCTGCCCAAGTCAGAGCAGGTGGAGGGCGAGCGCTACGACCACTCCCAGCGGATCAAGGCCGTCATCAAGGAGGTCTCGCCGTCGACCAAAGGTCCGGCGATCATCGTCTCGCGGCGCGACCCCGAGCTGATCAAGAAGCTGTTCGAGCTGGAGGTGCCGGAGATCGCCGACGGCCTGGTGGAGATCGCCAACGTGGCCCGCGAGCCCGGCTACCGCTCGAAGATCGCGGTCATCTCGCACACCGACGGCGTCGACCCGGTGGGCGCCTGCGTCGGGCCGCGCGGATCGCGGGTGCGCATGGTCGTCTCCGAGCTGCGCGGCGAGAAGATCGACATCATCCCCTTCAACGACGAGCCCGCGCGCTTCGTCGCCAAGGCCCTGTCGCCGGCGCGGGTGCGCGAGGTGCTGGTCGACGACGACGCCAAGCAGGCGACCGTGATCGTGCCCGACGACCAGCTGTCGCTGGCGATCGGTCGCGAGGGCCAGAACGCCCGGCTGGCCGCGCGGCTGACCGGCTGGCGCGTGGACATCCGCTCGGAGACCGAGTTCGCCGCCGAGGAGGCCGAGCACGGCTACGAGGAGGAGGAGGTGCAGGGCCGCTGCGCCGCGATCCTCTCGAACGGGCGGCGCTGCCCGAACGCCGCGCTGCCGGGCTCCCGCTACTGCGGCCTTGACACCCACCAGGCGCTCGCGGAGATCGCGAGCGACAACATCGTCGATCTCGCTCCGGCGGGAGCGACCACGCCGGCCGGTCCCGAGCTCCACGCGCAGGCTCCGCAAGGGGCCGCCGAGGAGCAGGCGAGATAGCGGCTCATCCCAGCGCGCCCGCGACGCGCGCTCCCGCGACGCCATCCGGTCATCGACAGCGCGTCGCCGTGCCGCCGCGGCGGCGCTGCGTGGGCTGTGGACGCATCGCGCCGAAGCCCGAGCTGCTGCGCATCGCGGTGGCCCGGGTCAAGGGGGGCGCGGACGGCGATCCGGCTGGCCGGGAAGGGCGTGCCGCTCGCGCGGTGCTCGATCGGGCGGGCACGATGCCGGGGCGCGGAGCATACATCTGTCGCGACGGCGCTCGCGGCGAGCCGGCCCGCGAGTGCCTCGCGCTGGCCACCCGTCGCGGCGCGATCGGGCGCGCTCTCCGCCGTACGGTGAGGCTCGACCCAGAGCTCGTAGAATCGGTGAGCCCATGAGCAAGAAGCGCGTACATGAGATCGCAAAGGAGCAGGGCCTCTCGAGCAAGGAGGTGCTCGAGCGGCTGAAGGCGGCCGGCGTCGACGTGAAGGCCGCCGCGTCCTCGGTGGAGGAGGCGGTCGCGCTGAAGGCCCTCGGCGACGGCGACGGCGACGGCGCCGTCGCGGTCGCACCCAGCCCGAACGGGGCTCCCGCGCCGAGCCCCGCGCCGGCGCAGCCGAAGCCCCCCGAGCCGGCGCCGCCGAGCGCGAGCCGGCCCGCCGCCGCGGCGCCGAGCGCGCCCGCGGCCACCCCCAGCGCCGGCGGCGCGGTCGCCCCGGTGGCCACGACGACGCCCGCGGCCGCCGAGCGCGTGCGGCCCACGCGGGACTCGCGTACCGGCGAGCGGACGCCGGGCGACATCGGACCCGGAGGACGCCGGCGCGTGGTGATCGACTCGCAGGCTTCCCGGCGCCAGCAGGGGGGACCGGCCAACCAGCCCCAGCGACGCCCCCGGCGAGGGCGGCGCAGGCGCGGCACCTACGACGAGACGATCGCCCCGATCGACACCTCCGCGATGGAGGCGACCGACCTGATCCGCGTCAACTCGGGCTCGACGGTCAAGGACGTCGCGGAGTATCTCGGCGTGGCGGTGCCCGAGGTGATCAAGAAGCTGATGACGCTGGGGGAGATGGCGACGCTCACGCAGACGCTGTCCGATGACGCGATCGGCGTGCTGGCGGAGGAGTTCGACAAGCAGATCGAGATCGTGCACGCCGCCGACGACGTGGAGGTCGAGCCGGTGTTCGAGGACGCCGAGGAGGACCTCATCGACCGGCCGCCGGTTGTCACGATCATGGGACATGTGGACCACGGCAAGACCTCGCTGCTGGACGCCATCCGCGAGACCGAGGTGGCGGCGGGGGAGGCCGGTGGCATCACGCAGCACATCGGCGCCTACCAGGTGCATCACGGAGGACGGGAGATCACGTTCCTCGACACGCCCGGCCACGAGGCGTTCACCGCCATGCGGGCGCGCGGGGCGCGGGTCACCGACCTGGCGGTGATCGTGGTGGCCGCCGACGACGGCGTGAAGCCGCAGACCGAGGAGGCGATCGACCACGCGCGCGCCGCGGAGGTGCCGATCGTGGTGGCCGTGAACAAGGTCGACAAGGAGGGGGCGCAGCCCGAGCGGGTGCGCACCGAGATGACCCAGCACGGCCTGCAGCCGGCCGAGTGGGGCGGTGAGACCGAGTTCGTGGACGTCAGCGCGAAGACGCGCGAGGGGCTCGACTCGCTGCTCGACACGATCCAGGTGGTGACCGACCTCGAGGAGCTGCGGTCCAACCGGGAAGCGGATGCCTCGGGCACGGTGATCGAGTCGAAGCTCGACCCGGGTCGCGGGCCGGTGGTCAGCGTGCTGATCCAGCGGGGCACGCTGCGCGTCGGCGACGCGCTCGTGGCGGGCGCGCACTTCGGCAGGGTGCGAGCGATGCACGACTTCATCGGCGCGCGGATGAAGCGGGCAATGCCCGGACAGCCCGTCGAGGTGCTCGGGTTCGACGGCGTGCCCGAGGCGGGGGAGATAGTGCGGGTGGTCGAGAACGAGCGGCGAGCGCGCCAGCTCGCGGGCGAGCGCGCCAACCGGCTGAAGACCGAGGCGCTCGCGCGACGCTCCGGTCGCAAGGTCTCGCTGGAGGACGTCTTCAAGCTCGCCCAGGAGGGCGCGGTCAAGGAGCTGAGCCTGGTCGTGAAGGCCGACGTGGCGGGGTCGCTCGAGGCGATCGAGGACGAGATCGCAAAGCTGCCCCAGCAGGAGGTCGCGGTCAACATCATCCACCGCGGCGTCGGCGGTATCAACGAGTCCGACGTGATGCTCGCCTCGGCCTCCGAGGGGGTGATCCTCGCCTTCAACGTGCGGCCGGTCGGGGACGCCCGCCAGATCGCCGAGCGCGAGGGGGTGGAGATCCGTTCCTACGCGGTGATCTACCGGGCGATCGAGGAGCTGCGCGCCGCGATGCAGGGAATGCTCGAGCCGGCCGAGGTGGAGACCTCGCTGGGTCAGGCCGAGGTGCGCCAGCTGTTCAAAGCCTCGAGGATCGGAACGATCGCGGGATCGTTCGTGACGGAGGGCAAGGTGACGCGCGGGGCAAGGGTGCGGCTGGTGCGCGACGGCACGGTCATCTTCGACACGACCATCGAGAGCCTGCGGCGCTTCAACGACGACGTGCGCGAGGTGGCCAGCGGCTTCGAGTGCGGCATCGTGTTGACGAACTTCCAGGACCTCCATGTGGGCGACGTGCTCGAGACCTACGAGACACGCCTGCAGGAGCGCGAGCTCTCCTCCTGACCGCCGACGCCGATCCCAGCGGCCCGAACGCGTTCGAGGACGCCTGCGGCGCGTTCGGGCGGCGCCTGCGCTTGCAAGCCGCCGCCCGGAGTGGCTGGCGCCGGGGGGTTGACAGATAGGATGAGCACAGGTCGCATGCGTCGTGTGGACGAGGCGATTCGGCAGGTATTGGGTGACTCGCTGGCAGGAGAGCTGAAGGACCCTCGTGTGGGATTCGTAACCGTGACCGATGTCAAAACCAGCGCCGATCTGCGCCATGCTCGCGTGTTCGTGAGCGTGCTGGGAGAGGGGGGAGGGCCCTCGCTGGAGACACAGCGCGAGGCGACCCTCGAGGGCCTGCGCAGCGCGCACGGCTACCTGCAGGGCAGGGTCGCTAGCGAGCTGCGGCTGAAGCGCACCCCGGCGCTCGAGTTCTCCTACGACGACACGACCGATCGGGCGCTGCGGGTTGACGCGCTGATCGATGAGGCCGGCGGCTCGTGAGCGACGCGGAGGAGGCGGTGATCCGCTCCAAGGTGCTCGAGCGCATACGCGAGGACTCGAGCTTCGTGCTCGCCGCGCACGAGAGTCCCGACGGCGACGCGCTGGGCTCGCTGGTGGGGATGCAGGGGCTGCTCACGGCGCTCGGCAAGGACTCGGTGATGTTCATCGCCGCAGACGATCTGCCGCTGCCCAACGAGTACCGCATCTTCGCGCTGGACGGGCTGATCCAGGCGCCGCCCGCGGACATCGCCGAGCGGACCGTGGTGTTCCTCGACTGCGGCAACATCGACCGCAACTCCGCGAGCGTGCTGCGCGACGGCAGACATCTGCTGAACATCGATCACCATCACGACAACACGATGTTCGGGACGCTCGATTACGTCGTGCCGTCCGCGTCGTGCACGGCGGAGATCGTTTGGGACCTGATGCACGGGCTCGGCGTGGGGCCCACGCCGACCGTGGCACAGGCGCTGTATGTCGGGCTGATCACCGACACGGGGCGCTTCATGTACGAGAACACCGGACCGCGCGCCCATGCGATGGCCGGCGAGCTGATCGAAGCCGGCGTGGACGTGCAGACGGTCTACCGGCAGCTGTATGAGGAGCTGCCGCCCGCCAAGGTGGCGCTGCTCGCCCTCGCCCTCGAGCAGCTGAAGCGGTTTGACTCGGGCCGGCTCACGCTGGCGGCACTGAGCGCGGCCGACTTCCAGAAGACCGGCGCCGAAGAGAGCTACTCCGAGGGCATCATCGATCAGCTGCGCGCGTTGGAGGGCACGAAGGTGGCGGTGCTCGTGCGCGAGCTGATGACGGGGAAGCGAAAGGGCCAGCACAAAGTGTCGCTGCGGGCCACCGACGACGACGTCGACGTGTCGGTCATCGCGCGCGAGCAAGGGGGCGGCGGACACCGGCGGGCGGCGGGCTTCTCGACGACGCTCGAGCTCGACGGGCTGATCGACTTCCTGCGGCTGCAGATGGAGATCCAGCTTGACGGATCTCCCGACGGGAGCACCGCCGCCACGCTGGCCTGAGTCGCGGGCGCGCAGATGGACGGCGTTCTGCTGATCGACAAGCCTGCGGGGATCACCTCCCACGACGTGGTCGCGGCGGTGCGCCGCTCGCTGTCGGGCGCGCGGACGGGTCACGCGGGCACGCTGGATCCGTTCGCGACGGGACTGCTGCTGGTGCTGGTGGGCCGGGCGACCAAGGCGCAGAATGCGTTGATGGAGCTGCCCAAGCGCTATGAGACGATCGCCAGGCTGGGCGCGGTGTCGAGCACGGGAGACACCGAGGGTGAGATAACCCAGACCGGCCGTCTGCCGCCCGATCCTCCCGACCTGCCCACCGGCACGATCCGCCAGCGTCCGCCGATCCATTCGGCGGTCAAGATTGGAGGAGAGCGCGCCTACCGGCGCGCTCGTCGCGGCGAGCGCTTTGAGATGCCCGAGCGAGTGGTCACGGTCTATCGCTTCGAGCAGATCTGGCGGGAGGAGGGTTCCGATCCGGATCCCGCCGGCCCACCAGCCGGCCCGTCCGGGTCCGGGAGCGCGAGGCCGCCGCGGGCGGCCTATGCGATCGAGTGTGGCGCGGGCACCTACGTGCGCTCGCTGATCGCCTCGCTGAACGACGCCTACTGCCTGGAGCTCAGGCGGACAGGGATCGGGCCCTTCGAGGTGGCCGACGCCGTGCCGCCGCCGCCGCGGGGGAAGCCGTGGGCCGACCCGCCGCTCATCCCCGTGGAGCAGGCCCTCGGGATGCTCGCCGCGGCAGGGCGGGCGGGCATACATAGACTGTGAGACCGTGAAGGTCACCCGCCTGCCCGACGTGGAGCGCCAACAGCAGCGGAGCGTCGCGGTGGGGACCTTCGACGGGGTGCACCTCGGCCACCGCGAGGTCATCCGGGGAGCCGACAGCGTGCTCACCTTCGAGCCGCACCCGGTCTCCGTGGTCGCCCCTCAGCACACGCCGAGGCTGCTGACGACGCTCGAGCGCAAGGCCGAGCTGATCGCGTCGCTGGGGGTGGGGGAGCTGATCGTGATCCCGTTTGACGCCGAGTTCGCGATGCGCTCGGCCGAGGAGTTCGTCGCGGACGTGCTCGTCGGCACGCTGGGCGCCGCACAGGTGTCGGTGGGCGAGAACTTCCGCTTTGGGCACAGGGCGCAGGGCGACCAGCGCATGCTCGCCGCCGATGAGCGCTTCCGGACGGTCGTTCATCCGCTGCTGGAGATGGACGGCGAGGTCGTCTCCTCGAGCCACATCAGAGGACTCGTGCTGGCCGGAAGGATGCAGGAGGCAAACCACCTGCTCGGCGATCCCTTCGTGCTGTCCGGCGAGGTGATGCACGGCGACGAGCGGGGGCGCACGCTCGGCTTTCCGACCGCCAACCTGGTTCCCGACGAGGCGCTCGCCTGCCCCGGCCACGGAGTGTACGCGTGCCTGGCAGAGGTCCCCGCGACCGGGCAGTCGGCGCCGGCGGCGGTGAGCGTCGGCGTGCGCCCGACCTTCACGACCGGCAGGGGTGAGCTGATCGAGGCGTATCTGCTCGACTTCGAAGGGGACCTGTACGGCGGCCAGCTGCGCCTCGAGTTCCTCGAGCGGTTGCGCGGCGAGCGGCGCTTCGACACGCCCGAGGCGCTCGTCGAGCAGATGCATCGCGACGTCGAGCGCACCCGCGAGGTCACCGCGGCTGCTAGCGTAGGCGACCGCAAATGAGCGCCATCACCACAGAGCGCAAGAAAGAGATCGCCGCCAAGTTCGGCGCCAACGAACGCGACATGGGCTCCACCAAGGTCCAGATCGCGTTGCTCACCGAGCGCATCAACCATTTGACCGAGCATCTGCGCGAGCAGAGCAAAGACCATCACTCGCGCCGCGGGCTGCTGATGCTGGTCGGTCGCCGCCGCCGGTTCCTCGCCTACCTGCAGCGCAGGGACCTCGAGGGCTACCGCGAGTTGATCAAGGAGCTCGGCCTCCGCAAGTAGCCTGGCTGGACGTTTTTTCACCGGCCTCGACGCCGCCTTCCGCTAAGCTCGGTCCGTTCGGAAAAGAGAAAAGAAAACGGACCGCCGACCGACGGGCGGAACAGGAAGGCAGTGAATATGAGTAGTAACGCCGTTACGCGGGTCTCCGTGGAGATCGCAGGCAGCGAGATCACGTTCGAGACGGGCAGAATGGCCAAGCAGGCCTCGGGGGCGGTGGTCGTGAGCCAGGGCGACACGATGCTCCTCGCGACGGCCGTGGCGGGAAGCCTCCGCGACGTGGACTTCCTCCCCCTCACGGTGGACGTCGAGGAGCGCATGTATGCGACCGGCAAGATCCCCGGCTCCTTCTTCAAGCGCGAGGGGCGCCCGGGAGAGAAGGCGACGCTCACGGCGCGCATGATCGACCGTCCGCTGCGCCCGCTGTTCCCGAAGGACTGGCGCTATGACACGCAGCTCGTGGCGATCCCGCTGTCGATCGACCACGTCCACCCCTATGACATCCTCGCGATGAACGGCGCCTCGGCCGCCGTGATGATCTCCGATATTCCCTTCCCGACCCCCGTGGGGGCGGTGCGGATCGGCAAGATCGACGGCGACTTCGTGATCAACCCAAGCGAGGAGGCCCTGCTTCCCGACGCCGAGGGTGGCTCCGAGCTCGATCTGATCGTGGCTGGAACCGAGGAGGCGATCCTGATGGTCGAGGCCGGCGCCAACGAGATTCCCGAGGCGGAGATCCTCGACGCGCTCGACATCGCGCACGGAGCGATCAAGAAGCTGTGCGGGCTCCAGCGGGAGCTCGCCGAGAAGGTCGGCAAGGAGAAGAAAGTCTTCGAGTCGATCACCGTCGACCCCGAGCTTCTCGAGGCGATCCGCTCCTCGCACGGCGCGGCGCTCGACGCGGCCACCCAGGTCGAGGACAAGCTCGAGCGCCAGGACGCCACCGCGGCGGTCGAGGCGGCGATCCTCGAGCAGCACGCCCCCCCGGCGCCGGAGGGCGCCTCCGAGGAGGAGCTCGTGCGCGCCAAGGAGCGCCGGGCCGCCGTGCAGCTCGCGTTCGAGAAGCTCGAGAAGTCGATCATCCGCGAGCGGATCGCCGTTCACAAGAAGCGGCCCGACGGGCGCGCGGAGAACGAGATCCGCGAGATCACGATCGAAGTGGGCGTCACGCCGCGGACGCATGGCTCGGCGCTGTTCACGCGCGGGCAGACCCAGGCGCTCAGCGTCGCCGCGCTCGGCACGCTCAAGGAGGAGATGCGCCTCGACACGCTGGGTCTCGAGACCAAAAAGTACTACTGGCACCACTACAACTTCCCCCCCTTCTCGGTCGGGGAGGCGGGGCGCATGGGCGGGGTCAAGCGCCGGGATATCGGCCACGGGGCGCTCGCCGAGCGGGCGCTCGCGCCGATGGTCCCCACGATCGAGGAGTTCCCCTACTCGATCCGAGTTGTCTCGGACATCCTCGAGTCGAACGGCTCCTCCTCGATGGCCTCGGTGTGCGGCTCCTCGCTGTCTCTGATGGATGCCGGCGTGCCGATCAAGCGGCCGGTCGCGGGGATCGCGATGGGGCTGATCAAGGAGGGCGAGGACTACATCGTCCTGACCGACATCGCCGGCGTCGAGGACCACCTCGGGGACATGGACTTCAAGGTGGCGGGCACCGAGCGTGGCATCACGGCGCTCCAGATGGACATCAAGATCTCGGGCGTAACCTTCGACATCCTGCGCGACGCCCTCACGCAGGCCAATGCGGCGCGCAAGTTCATCCTCGGCGAGATGGCCGACGTGATCGGCACGCCGCGCGAGCAGCTCAGCCAGTTCGCACCGCGCATCCAGACGATCCAGATCGACCCCTCGCAGATCGGACTGCTGATCGGCAAGGGCGGTGAAACGATCAGGGCGCTCTCGGAGGAGTTCGAGTCGCAGATCGACGTCAACGACGACGGGCAGGTCCTGATCTACTCGGCCAACGGTGAACTCGGCGACGCGCTCGTGGAGCGGGTTCGGATGATGATGAAGGAGGTCGAGGTCGGCGACGAATACGTCGGCAAAGTCGTCAAGACGACGACCTTCGGCGCGTTCATCGAGCTGGCGAAGGGCACCGACGGGCTGCTGCACATCTCAAACGTGTCTCCGGGCGAGCGGGTGGAGACCGTCGAGGACGTGCTCAACAAGGGCGATGAGGTCAACGTGCGCGTGGTCGAGGTGGACCGCGAGCGCGGGCGCATCGGGCTGCGACTGACCGACGACCCGGATATCGCCGGCAAGTCCGTCGAGGAGCTCGCGGGCGTTGGCTCGGGCGGTCCGCGCGACGGCGCAGGGCGCAACGGCCGTGAGCGCTCAGGGCGTCCTCCGCGCCGCGACGGCGAGCGAGGCTCCTCGTCCTCGCGCCCGCGCCACCGCCGCGAGCGCGACTGAGCCCCAGGGGGCGCGTGCCCGAGCATCGGACAACCACGCTTGCCTCCGGCGTGAGGGTGATCACCGAACGCGTGCCGGCCGTGCGTTCGGTGGCGCTCGGCTTCTGGATCGCGGCCGGCTCGGTCGTCGAGGAGCAGCGCGAGGCGGGGATCTCGCATCTGCTCGAGCACATGCTGTTCCGCGGCACCGAGCGCTACGGGTCGGAGGAGATCGACCAGATCTTCGATGAAATGGGGGCCGAAGCGAACGCCGGGACCGACAAGGAAACGACCTCGCTGTATACCCGGGTGCTCGACCGCCATCTCGAGCGCGCGTTCGATGTGATGAGCGACATGGTCTGGCAGCCGCGGTTCGGAGGGCTCGAGGCCGAGCGCGAGGTGGTGCTGGAGGAGATCGCGATGTACGAGGACGATCCCCAGGACAGGGTGTTCGACCTGCTCGGCCAGGCGGTGTTCGCAGACCATCCGCTGGGGCGTCCGGTGATCGGCACCGCCGAGGCGATCACCGCCACCACGAAGGAGCAGCTGCGCGCCTTCCACGCGGCGCGCTACCTGCCCGGAAGCGTGGTGATCGCAGCCGCGGGATCGGTCGATCACGACGCGCTGGTGGCGCTCGCGCGGCAGGCCGATGAAAGACGCGCTGCCGGCGCCCCGAAGCAGGACGAGATCGCCCCGCCGGCGCCCCGATTCGCCCCGCGCGTACGTTTCCTCGAGAAAGACACCGAGCAGTACCACGTGTGCCTGGGGGGAGCGGGCATCGCCCAGGACGACGAGCGTCGCTTCGCGCTGCGCGTGCTGGAAGGGGTGCTCGGCGGCACGTCCTCCTCGAGGATCTTCCAGGAGGTCCGCGAGCGCAGGGGCCTTGCCTACTCGGTGTTCTGCTTCTCCAACCTGTACGCGGGCACCGGGGAGGTGGGCCTGTATCTGGGCACGCGGGGGGAGAACCTGCAGGAGGCGCTCGCCGTGATCGCGGCCGAGCTCGAGCGCTGCGTGGCGGATCCGGCCGACGAGGAGGAGCTGACCCGCTCGCGCGAGAACCTCAAGGGCCGGGTGGTGCTGTCACTGGAGTCCACCTCGGCGCGCATGAGCCGGCTCGGAGCCTCCGAGCTTCACGGGCTTCCGATTCTCGAGGTCGACGAGGTGATCGAGCGCATCGATGCGGTCGGGATCGCCGATCTGAGCGAGCTCGCAGGCGAGCTGTTCGCGCCCGAGCGTCTGTCCGTGGCCGGTGTCGGCCGCGAGCAGGATGCCTTCAGGGCGGCGATCGAGCCGCTCGACGGGGCTGCACGTTCGGAGGACGTGGCTGGCGACGAGGCCGCGGGGCTCGCCGCTCGGCAGGCCGTGTGATGATCGCCGTGGCCGTGGCGGGAGCGGCCGGCCGAATGGGCGAGAGCGTGTGCGCGGCCGTGCGGGATGCCCCGGACATGGAGCTGGTCGGCCGCGCCGATCCGCTGCTCGGCACGACCCTCGAGGAGGTTCTCCCACGGGCGGAGGTGGTTGTGGACTTCACCCGCCCGGACACCGCCCTCGGCAACGCGCTGACCTGCCTGCGAGCCGGCGTGCACGTGGTGGTCGGCACCTCGGGGTTTGACCCGGCGCCCCTGCGGCAGGCTCGCGCCGCCGAGGGGCGACCTTCCGCCAACGCGATCGTCGCCCCCAACTTCGCGATCGGTGCGGTGCTGATGACGCGCTTCGCCGCGGAGGCGGCGAGTCACATGGCCAGGGCCGAGATCATCGAGCTCCACCACGACGGCAAGCTCGACGCGCCCAGCGGCACGGCCGCGCGGACCGCCGAGCTGATGGCGGCGGCGAGCGGCCGGGCGGAGCCGCCGATTCACTCCGTGCGCCTACCCGGGCTGGTGGCCCACCAGGAGGTCATCCTCGGAGACCTCGGCCAGACGCTCACGATCCGTCACGACTCCATCAGCCGCGAGTCGTTCATGCCGGGCGTGCTGCTCGCGATCCGCCGCGTCGGAAGCCTGCCGGAGCCGCTCGTCATCGGCCTTGAGAGCCTGTTGTTCTGAGCAGGCGCGTGGGATACTGAATCGATGATCGAACTCGGCACGATCCTCACGGCGATGGTCACGCCCTTCGACGCGAAGGGCAGGGTGAACGAGGAGTCCTTCGTCGCGCTGATGCGCCACCTCGCCGAGAACGGCTCCGACGGCTTCGTCGTGGCGGGCACGACGGGGGAGGCCTCGACGCTCACCGACGAGGAGCAGCTCGGGTTGATCGAGCTTGCGGTCGGCGAGCGCCCCGAGGGCAAGACGATCATCGCGGGAACGGGCACGAACGACACTCGTCAGGCGGTGTTCCTGACCGAACGCGCGACGGAGCTCGGCGTCG
The DNA here is from genome assembly GCA_963717415.1 of uncultured Solirubrobacteraceae bacterium. Lineage (GTDB taxonomy): Bacteria > Actinomycetota > Thermoleophilia > Solirubrobacterales > Solirubrobacteraceae > Palsa-744. The sequence continues at coordinate 1,177,192 of OY970331.1, forward strand.
ATGCGACGCTGTCGGTGACGCCCTACTACAACAAGCCCAGCCCGCTCGGGTTGATGCGCCATTACGAAGCGGTCGCGAGCGCCACCGACAGGCCGATCCTGCTCTACAACATCCCCGGGCGCACCGCGACGAACATGGGTCCCGACCTGCTGTCAGAGCTCGCCGAGATCGAGGGGATCGTGGGCGTCAAGCAGGCCAATGCGCAGGAGCTGCAGCCGATCGACGGCCTCGCGCTGTATGCCGGAGACGACGGTACGTTCGCGCGCACGCTCGATATGGGCGGAGCCGGCGGGATCCTCGTCGCGAGCCACATCGTCGGCACCGAGATGCGACGGATGGCGGACGAGCCCGAGCGGCGAGCCGAGATCGACGCCTCGCTGCGCGACGTCTATGAGACGCTGTTCATGACCTCGAACCCAACCTGCACGAAGGCCGCGCTCAACCTGCTCGGGCACGACGTCGGCGGGCTGCGCCTGCCGCTCGTCGAGGCCACCGAGCGGGAGCTCGAGGCGGTGCGTGCGATGCTCGTGCGCCACGGTCTGCTGCCGGCCGAGGCCGCCTCCGCGGGGAGCGGCCACGTTGCTCCGGCCATGCCCGCCGCGGCGGAGTCGCCGGTTCAGGCCCACCGCGCGTGAACTCACTGCGCGTCCTTCCCCTGGGGGGTCTGGGGGAGATCGGCAAGAACATGGCCGTCGTCGAGTACGACGGTCGCATCGTGGTCGTGGACGTCGGGCTGCGGTTCCCCACGCCGGAGATGATCGGCATCGACCTCGTTCTGCCCGACTTCACCTACCTGCGCGAGCGTGCGCGCGATATCGAGGCGATCGTCATCACGCACGGCCATGAGGACCACCTCGGTGCGCTCCCCTGGGTGCTGCGTGAGCTCGGGCCCAAACACCTCCCGCCGGTGTATGGCGGGGCCCTCACCGTGGCGATGGCCCGATCGAAGCTCGATGAGCACAAGCTGCGCGAGGTGGAGCTCCACGAGGTCTCGCCCGCGGACTCGCTCGAGTTGGGGCCCTTCTCGCTGGAGTTGATTCACATGACCCACTCGATCCCCGACTCGAGCGCGGTCGCGCTCGGCACCGATCTCGGCACGGTGCTGATCACGGGCGACTACAAGTTCGACCAGACCCCCGTCGACGGGCCGCCGGCCGACGTCTCCCGGCTGGCCGAGCTCGGGCGCGAAGGGGTGCTGCTTCTGTGTGGTGACTCGACCAACGTCGACCGCCCCGGCTTCTCGACCTCGGAGTCGGTCGTGGGGCCCCATCTGCAGGATGTGTTCGCGCGCTGCGAGGGGCGCATCGTCGTGACGAGCTTCGCCTCCAACATCCATCGCGTGCAGCAGGTCGTCGACGCCGCGGCGGCGCTGGAACGCAAGGTGTCGCTCGTCGGGCGCTCGATGCGCAAGAACGTGAGCATCGGTCGCACGCTCGGCCACATCGACATTCCCGAGGGGATGCTAGTTGGTCCCAGGGAGATCGAGGACTTCCCGGATGATCGGATCGTGATCCTCTCGACCGGCTCACAGGGCGAGCCGCTCTCGGCGCTGCGACGGATGGCCTATCGCGACCACCGTCAGGTGCAGCTGCACCGTGGCGACACGGTCGTGTTCTCGGCCACGCCGATCCCCGGCAACGAGCGCGCCGTGAACGAGACGATCGACCGCCTGTACCACATCGGCTGTGACATCGTGACCCCGCGAGACGCGCCTGTCCACGCCTCGGGCCACGGCTACGCCGAGGAGGTGAAGCTGATGCTGAACCTCGTCAAGCCGCGCTATGTGATGCCGTTCCACGGCGATTTCAAGCGTCTTCGGCTGCACTCTCAGCTGGCCGAGGCGGTGGGCGTGCCGATCGAGGACATCTTCGAGGGCGACAACGGGCTGCCGCTGGACATCGACGAGCGCCGGGCGCGCTTCGGCAAGCCCGAGCCGGCCGGCATGGTTTTCGTCGACGGCGTCGAGATCGGCGACATGGCCGACGTCGCGTTGCGCGACCGGCGGATGCTGTCGGCCGACGGGATCTTCATCGTGGTCGTGACCATCGCCGAGCAGGATGGGCGCTCGGTGACCGATCCCGAGGTGATCTTCCGCGGGGTTCCATTCCTCGACCAGGCCGACGAGCTGCTCGAGGAGATCCGCGCAACCGTCGATACGACGCTCGCGCGGGCCGCCAAGGAGGAGATCCACGAGGTGGATCTCCTGCAGCAGATGCTGCACGACGACCTCGCAGAGCTCGTGTACGACCGCCTGAAGCGCCGGCCGATGGTGCTGCCCGTCGTGGTCGAGGTCTAGCGGCCCGCTCGACTGGGACCGAAGTCCCTCAGGTTCGAACGAGGCCCGTCTGCTCGCCCCGGCCGGTGGCGCTCGCCGAAGTCACGTCCGCGCCGCTCGCCGGCAGGCGCACGACGAAGCGCGCCCCCGATCCCTCCTCGACGGCCTCGAGGGTCACCGTGCCGCCGTGCGACTGGGCGACCGCCAGCACGATCGCGAGGCCCAGGCCGAAGGAGCCGCCGCGATCTCCGGCGCCTCGCACGAAGCGCTCGAACAGCCTCGGCGCGAGCTCGGGCGGCACGCCCGGACCGTCGTCCTGCACCACGAGCATCGCCTGATCGCCGGCCGTGGAGGTCTCGACGCTGACCTTCGTTCCCGGTGGAGTGTGCCGCAGGGCGTTCTCGAGCAGGTTGATCGTGAGGCGGTGGAGCTCGTCGCGCGAGGCCTCGACGATGGCCGGATGGACGTCGAGGACGATGTCATGCTCGGTGCTCACCGGCCCGAGCTCGGCGGCGGCTTCCACGACGATCTGTGCGAGATCGCATGGCTCGCGGCGAACAACGCGCCCGACATCCGTGCGGGCGAGCAGCAGCAGGTCGGCGACCAGGCGACGCATCCGTTGGGAGGAGCGAAGCGCCGAGCGCGCGGCATCGCCCTGATCGCCGCGCAGCGATTCCGCGAGCAGCTCGAGGTTGGCGAGCACGCTGGTCAGCGGAGTGCGCAGCTCGTGCGAGGCGTCGGCCACGAACTGGCGCTGGCGGGCGAGCATCGACTCGGTCTCCTCGCGCGCGACGTCGAGCTCGTGGAGCATTCCCTGGAGCGTCCGCGCGAGCTCGGAGACCTCATCGTCGGCCTGGGACTGGGGCACGTTGCGCGACGGGTCCCGAGTGCGCGCGATTTCAGCGGCGGTGGACGTGAGCTCGGCGATCGGTGACATCGCCCGGCGCGCGATCATCATCCCCGCGAGCAACGCGAACCCGGTCCCCGCCAGGACCCCGAGCAGCAGGAAGAGCTCCACACGCGCGACGGTCGCCTCGGTGTCTGAGACGCGGCGACCGTACTGGATCACGACTTTCCCGAGCAGCTCGCCGTTGCCGCTGACGCGCACTTCCGCGGTGCGGCTGACGACGCGGTAGCCGTTGACCGTTCTGGGCTGTGGCTGGGGGCGGCCCAACGACGGCGCCTTCGCCGGTTCCTGCTCGACGATGGTGCCGCCCAGGGTGAGGATCCTGATGACCGCATGGTCGGTCGGCGAGGCAAAGTCCGCGAGCGGCGGTTCGATCACCACGCGATCGAAGGCCGGAGGAACGACGTTGATGTTCAGCTGCGACGGCAGCTGGTCGGCGGTATCGACCACCTGGCGGTTGAATTCATCGCGAATTCGATGCACCGTGAGCGAGCCGATCGCGACGGCGAACACGCACAGGATGACGAACGTGAGGAATGCCGATACCCCGGCCAGGCGCACGCGTATGGGCAGCCGGTCGAAGCTGCTTGAGATGCGCCGGCTCGTGCGACCAACTGCGTCGGGGAGGCTAGGCACGGAGGACGTAGCCGGCCCCCCGGATCGTGTGGAGAAGGCGCGGCTCCTCGTCGGCCTCGAGCTTGCGGCGCAGGTTGGAGACGAACACCTCGATCGTGTTCGTCGTCGAGAAGGGGTCATAACCCCATACCTCGTCCAGCAGGCGCTGGCGGGAGATCACGATCCGCTCGTTGCGCATCAGGTACTCGAGCAGCTCGAACTCGCGCTGTGTGAGCTCGATGGGGCGCTCGCCGCGGGACACCTCGTGGGTGTCCGCGTTCAACGAGAGGTCACCTACGCGAAGCGGAGCAGACCCGCGCGGCGGGCGGCGGCGCAGCAGGGCGCGCATGCGCGCGAGCAGCTCCTGGCGCTCGAACGGCTTCACGAGGTAGTCGTCCGCTCCCGCGTCCAGTCCCTCCACACGGGACTCGAGCGCGTCACGTGCGGTGAGGATCAGGATCGGCACATCGTCGTCGGCGCGCAGCGAGCGCGCCACATCCAAGCCGTCTATCTCCGGCAGCCCCAGGTCGAGGATCACCAGGTCGGGCATGAACGAACGACCGTGCTCCAGCGCGGCGCGCCCGTCGGCGGCTGAGCGCACCTCATACCCCTCCATGCGCAGGGAGCGCTGGAGAGCCTGGGCGATGTCATCGTCGTCCTCCACGACGAGGACGCGTGGTGCGCGGGAGAAGTCGTTCATCGTCTTTATGTACCGATCGGCGCTAAAGCGATGGTAAGGCCCCGGCGGCAGGTGCGGCAGCGTTGGCGTCGAAGTTGCGCTGGTGACCGTCACGCGCAAGCGCACCAAAGCCCGTAGATCCACTGCCAAACGCAAACCTGCCGGCCGCGTCCGGTATCGCGGGCGGCGCGGTGGCCGCGGGCTCGCGTCGATCGGTTCCTACCGGCAGTGGAGCCTGCCCAGGCTTCCGGTGCTCGACCAGCGCGGTCGCGACGTCCTCGGGCTGGCCTGCGTGGCGCTCGGCGTGTTCATGGGATTCGTGCTGTACGGCGGATGGGACGGCGGGCGTGCCGGACGCGGCCTCGCGGTGGCGCTCGGCTGGGCTCTCGGCGGTGGCCGGATGCTCGTTCCGGTCGCCCTCGTCGCCGGCGGCTGCGCATTGCTCCTGCGCGGCGTGCTGCCCGTCCTGCGACCGGCGCGGGCGGGCGCGTTGTGCCTGTTCGCGTCGCTCACGCTCGCGCTCGCGGCGGGCACGCTGGGCATCAGCTCGGGCCCTGGGAGCCGCGCGACCGCGTGGACCTCCGCCTCGCTCCAGGCCCGTGGCGGGGTGGTGGGCGAGGCGCTGTATGACGGGAGCCACAGGCTCGTACAGAGCCTCGGCGTGGACATCCTCGTCGTGTTCCTGCTGCTCGTCGGCGTGATCCTGCTGACCGGCGCCTCGCTCGCCGCGACGGTCGGCGCCGCGGCGAGCGGTCTGGTCGACACCACCCGCAGGGCCCACACGCTCGCCGCACACGCGCGGGCACCGCAGGTGTTCGCGCCAGGCGCGGAGCCGCCGGCGGTTGAGGAGGAGGAGGATTCCCAGCGCGACCAGGTATCGGTGCCCGAGCCCACGGCTCACGAGCTGATCGTGCGCGCGACGCATGTCGAGGCGCCCTCGCAGGACGGCTTCTCACAGAACGCGTCGCTCGGGCATCACGACGGCGAGGAGGATGACCGGGAGCGGAGCGCCGTGCCCGGCGCCGAGGCTCCCGTCGCGGCCGATCCCGTCGAGCGGGGGGCCGATCCCGAGGAGATCTCCGGCGTGGCACACGCCGATCCCGCGTCGCTCACGCCGCAGGGCAGGCTGCGTGGCGTGGTGACCGAGGATCCGGACTTTGCGTGGGAGCTGCCGGACGCCTCGAAGCTCTTGACGCGCTCGACCGGCGAGCAGGCTCGGCCGGACACCGCCGGACAGGAGCGCATCGCGACGAGCCTCGTCGAGGCTCTCGGTCATTTCGGCGTGGAGGCGAAGGTGATCGGCAAGGTCGCCGGGCCCCACATCACGCGTTACGAGCTCAGGCTGGCGCCCGGGACCAAGGTCGCGAAGGTCGCCCAGCTGAAGGACGATCTGGCATACGCGCTCGCCGCGACGGACATCCGCATCCTCGCGCCGATTCCCGGTAAGCAGGCGGTGGGCGTCGAGGTGCCCAACGCGCACCGGCGGATCGTGAGGCTGGGGGACGTCTTTCAGGAGCCTCCCAAGGACTGGTCGCCGCTGACGGTCTGGCTGGGCAAGGACGTCGCCGGCAAGGCGATTGGCGCCGACCTGGCGAAGATGCCGCACCTGCTCGTGGCAGGCACCACGGGAGCCGGCAAGTCGGGCGCGATCAACGCGATGCTCTCAAGCGTGCTGCTGCGCGCCACGCCGCACGAGTTGCGACTGGTGCTGGTCGATCCCAAGCAGGTCGAGTTGAACCACTACGAGTCGATCCCCCACCTGTTGACGCCGGTGATCACCAGCCCGCGAATGGCGGCCAACGCCCTGCAGAACCTGGTCAAGGAGATGGAGCAGCGCTACGGGATCATGTCGCTGGCGCGAGCCCGTAGCCTGATCGAGCTGAACCGCTCTCGCGCGAAGCGCGGCGAGGCGCCACTTCCCTACATCCTGTGCGTGATCGACGAGCTCGCCGACCTGATGATGGTCGCGCCCGCGGACGTCGAGGACTCGATCATCCGGTTGGCGCAGAAGGCTCGTGCGGTGGGTATCCACCTCGTGCTCGCCACCCAGAGCCCTCGCGTGGACGTGATCACGGGCATGATCAAGGCGAACGTACCCTCCCGGATCGCGTTCTCGGTCTCCTCCCAGACCGATTCACGGGTGATCCTCGACCAGAATGGCGCCGAGTCGCTGCTCGGGCAGGGCGACATGCTGTTCAGTCCGGTGGGGAGCTCGCGCCTGCAGCGCATCCAGGGCGCATATGTCGACGAGGCGCAGATAGCCAAGCTGACCGCCCAGTGGCGCCGCCAGGGCGAACCGGAGCTGCGCGAGGAGCTCCTCGAGGAGGTCGAGCCCGATCTCCCGGAGGCCGCCGCCGACGGGTTCGACCCCGACGAGGATCCGCTGATCGCAGACGCGATCACGCTGGTGGCCGAAATGCAGACCGCCTCCACCTCGATGCTCCAGCGGCGCCTGCGCCTGGGCTATACCCGGGCGGGACGGCTGATCGACATGCTCGAGCGGCGCGGGGTGATCTCCGGTTATGAGGGATCCAAGCCGCGGCAGGTGCTGATCACCGAGGCGGAGTTGCCCCGCGTGCTGGCGAGTCTCGGTGACCCTGCGCGGACTGCAAGCGACTAGCCTTCAGGGGACATGGCCGAGATCGGTGAAACGCTGCGCGACGCGCGCATGCGCGCCCGCATCGATGTCTCGGAGATCGAGGCCAAGACGAAGATCCGGGCGAAGTACCTGCGGGCGCTCGAGAACGAGGAGTGGGGCCTGTTGCCGGGGCCGACGTTCGTGAAGAGCTTCCTGCGCACCTACGCTCAGGCGCTGGGACTCGACGGGAAGGCCCTGGTCGAGGAGTATCGGCTGAGCCACGAGCACCTCAACGATGCCGCCCTCGAGCCGATCGTCTCGAGCCCGCAGCATGCCCGCGCGCGCTCCCCCGGGTCGGGCGGGCGAGCCCCCGGGCGGGGGGGCGGGCAGCCGTCACGGGCCTACATGCTGACGGTGGGGGCCGTGGGGCTCGTGATCGTGCTGCTCCTGGTCGCGCTTCTGAGCGGCGGCGGCAGCGGCTCTCCCAAGCAGGCGAGCAGCAGCACGACGATCCCCCGCAGCCACCACCCTCGCGGCCACCGGCCCGCGGGGCACGCTCCCGCGCGGACATCGCAGTCGACGCTCGTCTCGCTCTCGCTGCGGCCAACGGCACCGGTGTACGTGTGCCTGATCGGCGAAAACGGGCGCAAGCTGATTCCCGGAAGCGAACTTCAGCCGGGCACGAGCACCGCCACATTTCACGCCAAACGCTTTGAAATCACCTTGGGCAACGCCTCCGTCACGATGGTCGTGGACGGACGGCCGAGGACCGTGGCTCCATCGAGTCAGGCGATCGGCTACGCGATCACGAAGGCCTCCGGTCGCCAGCCACTCCAGCCAGGCCAGCTCCCGACCTGCACGTGAGCGTGCGTGCGGGGATAGTGGTAACGGGCACGGAGGTGCTCAGCGGCCGAGTGAGCGACCGCAACGGCCCCTGGCTCTCCGAGCGCCTGCGCGAGCTGGGTGTCGACGTGGGGCACACCGCGATCGTCGGTGACCGGCCCACCGACATGGAGGCGGCGTTGCGGTTCATGGCCGAGCAGGGGATGGAGCTGATCGTCACGAGCGGTGGCCTCGGGCCCACCGCAGACGACCTAACGGCGGCCGTCGTGGGCGGCTTCCAGGGCCGCGAGATGGTGCTCGATGAGGCGCTCTCGGAGAGGATCGCGGAGATCGTGCGACCGCTGATGAAACGCTGGCCGGACATCGACCCGGAGGCGATCCGCGCGGCGAACCGCAAGCAGGCGACGATCCCCGCCGGGGCGACCGTCCTCGAGCCCGTGGGAACGGCGCCGGGGCTCGTCGTCCCGCCCGGCGACCGCGAAGGCCCGGAGGGGGGAGGGGCCACCACGCGACCGACCATCGTGGTGCTTCCCGGACCACCGCGCGAGCTGCAGCCGATGTGGCCGCAGGCGCTTCGCACCGAGCACGTCAGTAGCGCTCTGGAGGGGGCTACCACCTATATGCAGCGGACCCTGAGGCTCTTCGGAATCCCCGAGTCGGAGATCGCCGAGACGCTGCGCACGGCCGAACGCGGAGGGATCGAGCTCGACCGTCTGGAGATCACGACATGCCTCAAACGGGGCGAGATCGAGGTGGTCACCAGATATGAGCCCGATGCCGAGCGCGCATATGGAGCGTTCGAGGAGCTCCTGATCGACCGCCATGGCGAGACGCTGTTCTCTCGAGACGGCAGCACAGTCGACGAACAGGTCGCCGCGCTGCTGCGGGGGAACTTCACGATCGCCACCGGCGAGTCCTGCACGGGCGGCCTGCTCGCCGCACGCCTCACAGAGCCGGCCGGCGCCTCCGAGTACGTGAGGGGCGGCATCGTGGCGTACGCCAACGAGGTGAAGATCTCACAGGCGGGGGTGCCGCAGGAGCTGATCGCCAGGCGCGGGGCCGTCTCGGCCGAGGTCGCCCAGGCGCTCGCCGACGGCGCCAGGGCACGGCTGGGCGCCGATGTCGGAGTTGGGGTCACCGGCATCGCCGGCCCGGACGGTGGCAGCGAGGAGAAGCCCGTGGGGCTCGTGTGGCTGAGCGTGGCCAGCGCGGAGGGCGAGCAGCTCACGCGCTCGGTGAACCTTCCGGGCGGGCGCTCGGACGTGCGCGATCGTGCGACCACGGTGGCCATGCATCTGATTCGCCGCGCCCTGTCGGTGGCCGACGACACGCCGCCCTAGCATCGCGGCGAGATGTCTCACGGAGCCAAGGCCCGGCTGTTCGTGGCGCTCGACCTGCCCGCGGCGGTGCGCGAGCGATTGGCGCTCTGGGCACGCGAGACCATCGCCGGCCTTCGGCTCGAGGGTGACGGCGCGACTCGACCGCTGCGCGTGCTCGACCGCGATGCGCTGCACCTGACGGTGTGCTTCCTCGGCAGCCGCCCGATCGCGGAGATCCCCGCGATCGGCCAAACCGTGAACGAGTGCCCCGCCGAGCTCGGGGACCTTTCGGTCGGCGCTCCGTTGTGGCTTCCGAGCAAGCGCCCGCGGGCGCTCGCGATCGCGGTCCACGACGATGATGGAGAGCTGTCGAGGCTGCACGGGGCGTTGATCCGGGCGATCTCCGAGGCGACCGGCTGGCAGCCCGAGCGCAGGCGGTTCAGGGCGCACATCACGCTCGTACGCACCCGCGGGCGCGAGCCGCGTGGCGCCGACCCGCTGGTCGCCTCGTCGCTGGCGTTCCCGACGCCCCCACTTCGCTTCAGTGCGGAGTCCCTGAGCCTGTACCGATCACGGCTCGAGCCCGGCGGGGCCAGCTATGAGGCGCTGACTTCTCGAGAGCTGGGACCGCTAGGTGCGTGAGCGACGTGATCGCCTCAGCGGACGGTTTCCCCGCCCGAGACGTCGCAGACGAGTGCCGAGCCGTCGGCCGAGAGCGTCGGTTCGCTGCCGTCTTCGCACGTGGGTTCGGATTCATCGTCACAGGTGAACATTTCGTCGCCCACCGGTGCGGGATGGCTGCCGTCTTCGCAGGTCGCTTCGATCGCCGGAGGTTTCCCGGGCGCATCGCAGAGCAGGGTCGAGCCGTTGCTCGACTGTGCCGGGTAGGTGCCGTCTTCGCATGCCGGTTCCGACCCGTCATCGCAGGTGAACAGTTCGCTCCCGGCCGCGGTGGGTCGGTTGCCGTCGGCGCAGGTCGCCGGCACTGGCTTGGCGGCGGACGGAGATTTTGCCGGTGGCGCCGCAGCGCGCTTCACCGAGGCGCGTTTGGTGGCCTTCCGATGCGTGGCGGCCACGCGCCTTGGGTGGTGGCCCTTGGTCGTCGGATGCGCGTGGGCCCGGCTGTGTTTGTGGGCGGACTTGGACACGCGTCGCGGCAGGATGCAGGCGTGGAGGCCGTGCGCCGCATGAGCGGGCGAGGCGCACGAAGGCTTGTGTGCCTGGGCGATCGATTGCGCGGGGGGCCCGAGCAGCGCCACAGCGGTGAGCGTCGAGAGGGCGAGGGCGCAGGCTGCTGAGCTCCGGCTGGAGAGGGTTCTGAACATGGGAATCTCCGGACGTCGAACGGGGGCTAGCCCAGCATCGTCATCGCCTGCCGCCCACCTGAGCCATGGTCCTCGTGCTGGACGAAGAGCCGCCGGCCGCCGAAAGGCCGCGCCGCGGCGGCACCTCGCACGATCCGATTCGAACGGCTGTTCCGTCCGGGGGGCCGTCTACTTTGCGCTGTTCATCCCCGACCCGGAGGAGCCAGATCATGTCCGTGACCGACCAGGAGAAGGCCGCCCGAGCGCGCGACGCCGCCCTTCAGGGTGCGCTCACGCAGATCGAGCGCGAGTTCGGCAAGGGCACGGTCATGCGCATGGGCGACGAGGGCGCGCAGGTGCGCTGTGAGACGATTCCCACGGGTGCGCTCTCACTCGACCTCGCGCTGGGGATCGGCGGCGTGCCGCGCGGGCGCATCGTGGAGGTGTTCGGGCCCGAGTCCTCGGGCAAGACCACGCTGATCTACCACGTGCTCGCCGAGGCGCAGAAGCTGGGCGGGGTGTGCGCGTTCATCGACGCCGAGCATGCGATGGATCCGCTCTACGCGAAGGAGATCGGCGTCGACATCGACGAGCTGCTCGTCTCCCAGCCCGACTACGGCGAGCAGGCCCTGGAGGTCGCGGACATGCTCGTGCGCTCGGGCGCCGTCGACGTGGTCGCGATCGACTCCGTCGCGGCGCTGACCCCGCGCGTGGAGGTCGAGGGGCAGATGGGCGACCAGACGGTCGGAGCGCAGGCACGCATGATGTCCCAGGCGATGCGCAAGCTCGCGGGCAACCTGAACCGCACGCAGACGCTCTGCATCCTGACCAATCAGATCCGCGAAAAGGTCGGCGTGATGTTCGGCTCGCCCGAGACTCAGCCCGGAGGGCGCGCGCTGAAGTTCTACGCCTCTCAGCGGCTGGACATCCGGCGCATCGAGACGCTCAAGGACGGCACCGAGGCGGTCGGCAACCGCGTGCGGGTGAAGATCGTCAAGAACAAGGTCGCCGCCCCGTTCCGCCAGGCCGAGTTCGATATCGAGTTCGGCAAGGGCATCTCTACGTCGGGCTGCCTCATCGACCTGGGTCTCGAGCACAACATCATCTCCAAGTCCGGCTCGTTCTTCTCATACGGCAACGACCGGCTGGGACAGGGTCGCGGCAACGCAAAGACCCATTTGGACGAGAACCCCGAGGTCGCGAAGAAGATCAAGGACCAGATCTTCACGGCGCTCGGCTTGGGGGAGGACCTCGTGACGCCGATCGAGCGCGACAAGGATGCCATGCCCGCGCCGATTGTGAGCGAACCGACCGTCGCAGCCGCCTAGCGACTCGCTGGCGCGGCGCCAGGCTACGTCCTCGGTCGCTCGCGTGCTGCTCGCACGCCACGCTCCCTGCGTGTCGACACTGGGCTCCCAGATCACAGGGTTTCATCCCAAGGGGCGCTTAGGGTGCCGAGGAGTGACCGAGTTTCCGTCCCTGAAGGCGCCGCGTCTCTTGCGCATCCTGTGCTCGGACCCGCTGAACTACAAGGTGACTCGTCGATCGGGCTCACATCGTCGTCTTCACGCGGACGGACGCCCGGCTCTGACGTGGGCGCTCCATGATGGTCGGACACTCGCCCCAGGCGAGGTCCGGCGAATCCTTGTCAACCACGTGGGGCTTGCAGAAGATGAGGCACGACGTCTACTCTGAGGAAGGATCATGGAGACCATCCGCATCCTGCACCATCACGCGCCCGGCTATGGCTGGAGCTTCGATTCCCCCGATATCCCGGGGTTGACCGGAGGCGCCGAGGTCTACGACCCCGCGCATGCCGAGGACGCCGCGAGGTTCGCCCTCGCCTCGGCCGCCGAAGAGCGGGGGATATCCGTGCCGAAGAGCCTGACCTTCGAGCACTACGTGCCTGCGGGCGTAGCCGTCGCCGCATAGTCCTGTTCGGGTACCCGCGAGCGCCGGATACGCTTTTGCGGATGAAGCGCTACCACCTCACGACGTTCGGCTGCCAGATGAACGAGCACGACTCCGAGCGGATGAAGGGGATGCTCGAGTCGCTCGGCTATGCCGAGGCGCCGGCGCGCGAGCAGGCCGACGTGATCCTCTTCAACACGTGCTCGATCCGCGAGTCCGCGGACAGCCGTTTCATCGCGCATCTGGGCGAGGCCAAGCGCCTGAAGCGAGAGGATCCCGCGCGTGTGGTCGGCGTGGGCGGGTGCTGGGCGCAGTCGGTCAAGGACGAGGTGTTCGAGCGCTTTCCGTTCGTCGACGTCGCCTTCGGGCCCGGCCAGGTCCACCGGCTCGCCGAGTTCCTGACGAGCGACTCGCTCACTGCCCAGGGCTACTTCGAGTTCGAGGGATTCACCGGCCATCTGCCGGCACACAGGGAGCGTCCGTTCCAGGGATGGGTGCAGATCAGCGTTGGCTGCAACTGCGCCTGCTCCTACTGCATCGTCCCCTCGACCCGCGGACGCGAGGTCAGCCGGCCCGCGGAGGAGCTCGAGGCCGAGGTCAAGGCGATGGTTGCCGACGGGGTGCGCGAGGTGACGCTGCTCGGCCAGAACGTCAACTCCTACGGGCGCGATCTACCCGAGCGCACGAGCTTCGCCGAGCTGCTCGGCCTGTTCGATCAGATCGAGGGCGTCGAGCGCATCCGCTACACGAGCCCCCACCCGAAGGACATGCGCGAGGATGTGATCCGCGCGCACGCCGAGCTCTCGAGCGTCTGCGAGCACATCCACCTGCCGCTGCAAGCGGGCTCGAGCAGGATCCTGAAGGCGATGCGACGCACCTATGACCGCCGGCGCTATCTCGACCGCGTAGCGTCGATCCGCGGGCATCTTCCCGACGTTTCCCTCACGACGGACGTGATCGTCGGCTTTCCCGGGGAGTCTGAGGAGGACTTCAGCCAGACGATGGAGGTCGTCGAGGAGGTCGGCTACGACGGCGCCTTCACGTTCATCTTCTCGCCCCGCCGGGGCACGGAGGCGGCGCAGCTGACCGAGGGCGTGGTGGCCCATCCCGTGAAGGTGGAGCGGATGGAACGGCTCCTCGAGCTCGTGCAGCGCGATGCGCTGAGGCGTGCGCAGCGCTTTCTCGGCCGCACCATGGAGGTTCTCGTCGAAGGCCCTTCCCGCACCGATCCCGCGCGCGTGCGCGGACGCACACGTCACAACAAGGTCGTCAACTTCCAAGGCCTCGCGAGCCCCGGCGAGCTCGTCGAGGTGCTGATCACCGACGCCACGAGTCAGACTCTGTCGGGCGAGGAACGCCTGCTGGCGCGTCTGGCGCCCTGATTCGCCGCCCTCGGCCTCGCCTCACACGAGCTCGGGCACGGCGGCAAGGTCCGCGACGCGGACCTGATCGCGCCCACCCTGCTTGGCCTGATAGAGCGCCGCGTCCGCCTCGGCGAACACCGACTCGTAGTCGAAGGTCTCCCCACGTGCGGACGCTGCGACGCCCAGGCTCATGGTGACGAACAGGCCGCCGGCGGGCTCACCTGACACGGCCTCGCGCAGTCGCTCGGCGAGCTCCGCGGACTGCTCGCGGTCAGAGCCGGGCAGCAGGATGAGAAACTCCTCGCCGCCGAGCCGATAGGCCAGGTCGAAGGCGCGCAGCTGCTTGCGAAGGGTGTAGGTGACGTCCTTGAGAACCGCGTCGCCGGTTGGGTGTCCATGGGTGTCGTTGACGCTCTTGAAGTGGTCGAGGTCGCCGACGAGGACTCCGACGGGCTCCCCGGTGATCTGCGACTGCTGCGCCAGCTCGGGCACGCGGGTGCTGAGGGCCTTGCGGTTGAGCAGTCCCGTGAGCTGGTCGATCACCGCGTCGGTGCGGTGCTGGATGTCGGAATCCATCAGCGGGATGGTGAGGATCGCGACGCAGAGGACCAGCGCGAACGGCGCAATGACATATGTCGGGTTCGCTTTGACCGCCGCCGGGTCAACTCCGAAGGCGACCGCCAGCACGAGGACCATCGCGAACAGGACCCCGACGACCACGCCGCGCTTTGAGAAGCGCGAGCTGAGCGTGATCACGGGGATCGCGAGCCACGACAGCGTGGGCACGGTCGGGCCGCCGTTCAGCGACACGGCACCGGCGATGACGAGCTCGCTGACCATCCAGGCGGCGAACATCACGTACTCCGGTCGCGCCACGCGCGGCATGAGGGCGTCGGCGAGAGCAAAGCATCCAATACCTGGGATCAAGCACAGCAGCGGCCACCAGCCGAGCCACGGACCCGTCGCGACCAGCGCGAGCGTGAGGATCGCAAACGTCTTCTGGCGGGCTGGACGTACGCGCTCCTCCATGTCGAGCAGCCGGCCGCGATCGAGGTCGTCGCGACACAGCCACGAGGTGCCGGCCGCGACCGTCTCATCGGGTGCGTTCGCCGCGGTGCCTTGACGCGTCCATGCGGTGTCCATCCCAATCGCCTCGGCCGGTTGCGCTCGGACGTTGATCGCGGCCCGTCAATCTGGACGCACATTGCGCGCCGGCGCGAGCGTCCAGAGGACCGCTCGGCGCGGTGATCGCAGCCCTGCCTGGCGGCGCTCTCCCAGCCGGCCCCATGCGCCGTGCGACCGGCAGGCGCCGCTCGATAACGGCGCCTGCCGGAAATGCCCGGCTGCCCGGATTGACCACTCTCGCCCGCTGCTACTGGGAGCTGGCTCCCGCCGGCGGGCCGGCATAGCTCGAACCCGAGTTCGGGGCCGCCCCCGGCGGTGGGCCGGCTTTGCCGGTCGCGCCCGAGCCCATGTTGGGACACGAGTGTTTTCCGGTAGAACCGGTGCCGGGCGAGGCCTGTTTCTGGGTCGTGGATGGAGCGGAGGGAGTCGTCGGGGACGTGGCACCCGTCGCCCCCGACTGCGTGCTCGTGGTCGAGCTCGTGGTGGTGCTGGGGGCCGCCGCAGCGCCGGATATTCCCGCGGCGGCCCCGGCAGTGGCGATCGCTCCGGCCACCATCGTGGCGCCGAGCATCTTGGATATGGACATGGTTGACCTCCTGATTGGATTTGACTGCCTGTGGGAGTCATGGTCGTTCCCGGCGGTAACGGCGCCCGTAGGGGTGCCTGAGCGCTCCCCCGGGGGTTTCTGTGAGTTCTGTGGGCGTCGCATGGCGCTCGAAGGCCGCGGAGAGCCCTCGTGGCGTGCCGCCGAAATCGGCTTATTTGGCTCTGAGGCTGCGTTTTCGTCCATCCAACCCCCGCACTGAGGCCGCGCGATGCGAGCGTCCGTCGACTATGCGAACATATGTTCGTGCGCTGGTCGAATCTCATTCTGAGCGAAGAGGAGCAGCACCGCCTGCCGGGCTATCGCGACGAGGCGGTGGTCCGGCGCTTCGACGCGCCCGAGGCGCTTGAGACCCGCTTCTATGAGGTGCGCGCGCGCTCGATTCTCAACCGCGTGCCCGCCAGCTCGAGGATGCCGTTTCGCTGGACGATCAACCCATACAGGGGCTGCAGTCACGCCTGCGTCTACTGCTTTGCCCGTCCCACCCACACCTACCTGGGCTTCGACGCCGGCCGGGACTTCGAGCGCGAGATCGTCGTGAAGGTGAACGCGCCCGAGCTGCTGCGGGCCGAGCTCGCGCGTGCCTCATGGGCGCATGAGCACGTCGCGCTCGGAACGAACACCGATCCCTACCAGTGGGTCGAGGGCCGCTACCGGCTCATGGAGGGCATCTGGGAGGCGTTGCGCGACGCCGCCAACCCGTGCTCGGTGCTAACCAAGTCGCCGCTGCTGCTGCGCGACCTGCCGCTGATGCTCCAGATCGCAGAGCGCACGGATATAACGGCTTGCCTGTCGATCCCGACGCTCGACGAGAAGGCCTGGCGCGCCACCGAGCCACATACGCCGAATCCGCGCGCGCGCCTCGAGGCGGTCGCAGAGCTGAACCGGGCTGGGATTCCCACCGGTGTGCTCATCGCGCCGCTGATGCCCGGAATCAACGACGCGCCGCATCAGGTGGAGCCGCTGCTCGAGATGGCCGCCGCCGCCGAAGCCACGAGCGTCGGCGGCGTGGCGTTGCACCTGCGAGGAGAGGTCCGGCGGATCTTCATGGACTGGCTGCGCACCCAGCGGCCCGACCTCCTGCCCCGCTATGAGCAGCTCTACCGGCGGGGAGCCTATGCGCCGTCCGCCGAGCGCGAGCGGCTCGCCGCGTTGGTGCGCGGGCGGGGAACGCGGCGCGGGTCGCGCTTCTCTCTGCAGCCTCGACAGGTAGCGGGCACGAGCGCTCGCGCTCGGCCATCGGTGCAGGACACGCTGTTCTAAGGTCTTCAAACCTCCCCGAATTGGGGCGGCGACGATACTGGGCCGGTGAAGGATTGGCCGAAGACGCCCACGGTCATCGCGCTGTTCGGCCCGACCGGCGTTGGCAAGACCTCGATCGCGCTCGCTCTGTCGACGCTCCTTCGCCGCCGCGGGGAGGATCCGGTGGCAGTCTCGGCCGACGCCTTGCAGGTCTACGCGGGGCTCGAGATCCTCACGGGCGTGGCGTCCCTGGTCGAGCAGGCATCGCTCGAGCATCGCCTGGTGTCGTTCCTGCCCCCGGACGCGACGTTCAGCGTCGGACAGTACGCCGAGCTCGCCCACGCCGAGATCGATGCGCTGCTGTCCGCCGGCCGGCGCCCGATCGTCGTGGGCGGCACCGGGCTGTACCTGCGCGCGGCGCTCGCCGAGCTCGATCTGCGACCGCCCCCGCCCGAGGGGGCGCGTGAGCACTGGACCGCCGAGCTCGAGCGGCGGGGAGCGCCGTCGATGCATGCCGAGCTCGCCCGCCGCGCGCAGTGGGCGGCCGAGGGAATTGACCCGAACGACCGCCAGCGCATCGTGCGCGCCCTGGAGCTGCTCGACGCCGGCGAGCTCGAGCCGCCAGAAGATCGCGGAGGGCTGTGGAGCGCCGAGCCACGCCACCCGACGTCGCTGATCGGACTCACGATGGAGCGCGAGGCGCTCTACGCGCTGATCGACGCACGGGTGGAGCAGATGCTCGCGGCGGGGGTAATCGAGGAGGTTCGTCGTGCCCACGCCGCGGGTGCCTCACAGACGGCGCGCAAGGCGCTCGGCTTTCAAGAGCTGCTGGCCGGTGACAGCGAGACGATGAAGCGCCGAACCCGCAACTACGCCCGCCGTCAGCTGACGTGGATGCGCAGGCTCTCAGACGTGCGGCTGATCGATGTCACCGGTCGCGATTCCACCGCGGTGGCGGTGGAGATCCTAGACTCAGGCGCTCCATGAGATTCGAGAAGTGGCAGGCGCTGGGCAACGACTACCTGATCACCGAGCGCAGCGAGCTGCCCTTCGCGCTCACCGCCGCGCGGGTGCGCCGTCTGTGCCAGTGCCACTTCGGCGTATGCGCCGACGGCCTCCTCGAGCTCTCGGCACCCGCCGATCCGGCACATGTGGCCGACCTTCGCATATTCAATCCCGACGGCACGGAGGCCGAGCTTTCGGGTAACGGAGCCCGCCAGGCGGCCCTCTACCTGCGTCACCGCGGGTGGACCGATGAGGACAGCTTCTCTATTCACACCGCCGCGGGGACGGTGCGCCCGTTGATCACCGGGCCGTTCAGCTGCAGGATGGACATGGGCCAGGCGAGGTTGAGCTCCGAGGACTTCCCCGATGGCCCGCCGGACGGAGCGGCCGAGCTGGACGTGGGGGACCGCGTGTGGCCCTTTCAGCACGTCTCGATCGGCAACCCGCAATGCGCGATCCGCGTCGCCGATCTCGCGGCGCTCGAGGCGCTTGATCTCGGCGCCCTCGGCCCGCCGATCGAACATCATCGGTTGTTTCCCAACCGCACCAACGTCTCCTGGTACGCCGAGGTCGATCCGAGCCCGGGGCACCCCCAGATCCGCGCGCGGATCTTCGAGCGCGGCGTGGGGGAGACGCTCTCCTCGGGAACGGGCGCGAGCGGCGCGGCGGTCGCCCACGCCCTGCGCGCCGGCAGCGACGGCGCCGAGGCCAGGCGGGATGCTCCCATCACCGTGCTGCTCGATGGCGGCGAGCTCGAGGTCGAGGTGGGGGCGGATCTGCGCGTGCACCTGTCAGGCTGGGCGCAGCCGGTGTTCGAGGGCCGGCTGAGCGAGGAGCTCCTGAGGGAGCTGATGCAGGCCGCATGAACGAGCGCCAGGGCTGTCAAACGATCGAAGGAGGCCGATGAGAACGAGCAAACGCCTCGAGCGCATCCCCCCGTACGCGTTCGCCGAGCTGGAGCGCAAGATCGCCGCCAAGCGAGCAGCTGGCGTCGACGTGATCAGCCTGGGCATCGGCGATCCGGATCGCCCCACGCCGGCCCTGATCGTCGAGGCGATGCAAGAGGCCGTGACAGAGCCCGAAACGCACCGCTACCCGTCCAATCGGGGGCGTGAGGACTTCCGTGCGGCCGTCCGCGACTTCTACGCCCGACGCTTTGACGTGGAGCTCGACCCCGACCGGGAGATCATCCCCGCGATCGGCGCCAAGGAGGCGATCTTCAACCTCAACCTGGCCTTTTTGAACCCCGAGGACTACGCGCTCGCGGCCGACCCGGGCTACCCCGTCTACACCGGAGGTCCGTGGCTCGCCGGAGCGGAGCCGGTGCTGATGGCGTTGCGGGCCGACCACGGCTTCACGCCGGACCTCGATGCGATCGACGAGGACGTGGCGCGACGTGCCCAGCTGATGTACCTCAACTATCCCAACAACCCAACCGGCGCCGTCGCGCCCGAGGGCTTCTTCGAGCGGGTCGTCGAGTTCGCGCGCGAGCACGATGTGCTGGTCGTGCACGACAACTCCTACAGCGAGATCACATACGACGGCTATCGCGCGCCGTCGTTTCTCGCCACGCCCGGGGCCAAGGAGGTCGGGCTCGAGGTGTTCTCGCTTTCAAAGGGCTTCAACATGACCGGATGGCGCTGCGCCGTGGTAGTGGGAAACGCCGAGGCGCTCGAGATCTACTGGCGGCTGAAGACAAACATCGACTCCGGCCTGTTCGAGGCGGTCCAGCTGGCGGGCGTCGCGGCGCTCTCGCCGGAGGCCGATCAGGAGGTAGCCTCGATGAGCGAGCTGTATCTCCGGCGACGCGACCTCGTCTGTGACGCGCTCGCGAAGATCGGCGTCGACGTGAGTCCGCCCCGCGGCACGATCTATGTGTGGGCGCCGGTTCCTGCGGGGTTCCCCAGCTCCGAGGCCTATTGCGAGTATGTGCTCGAGCACGCCGCCGTGGTGCTCTCTCCCGGCGCGATCTACGGCCCGGCCGGAGAGGGATGGTTTCGCATCTCGCTGACGACGCCGGACGATCGGTTGCTCGAGGCCGTGCGGAGACTCGGCGAGCTCGCGCCGGAGGGGCCCTGACCGGGGCTCGGAGCCTCTAAACTGAAGCTGGATGGAGGAGACTCAGCGCGCGCGACAGCGCGCCTTTTGTATCGCGGCACTGCCGGAGGGAGAGGACCTCGCCGAGTTGGGCGAGCTGCTTCGCACCGCCGGTGTGGCGGTCGTCGGCGAGATGGTCCAGCGGCGCGAGCAGCCGCACCCCAACACGTATCTCGGTCCCGGGAAGATCGCCGAGGTCAACGTTGCGGCGCAGTCGTGCGGAGCGAACCTGATCGCCTGCGATGACGAGCTGAGCGCCCGCCAGGAGCGCAACCTCGAGGAGGCCCTCGGCCTGCCGGTCGTCGACCGTACCACCGTGATCCTCGACATCTTCGCCTCCCACGCGGCGAGCGCCGAGGGAAAGCTGCAGGTCGAGCTCGCCCAGCTCGATTACAACCTCGCCCGCATGCGTGGGCTGTGGAGTCACCTCGAGCGGCTGGGCGGTGGCATCGGCACGCGGGGACCTGGTGAGACGCAGATCGAGACCGATCGGCGCCTTGCGCGCGACCGCATCGCGGCGCTGCGCCGGCGCCTCGAGCACGTGAAGGGTACGCGTGCTGTCCAGCGCGCCGAGCGCGAGCGAGCGGCGCTCCCGACGATCGCTCTCGTCGGGTACACGAACGCCGGTAAGTCGACCCTCTTGAATGCGCTCACCGGCGCTGAGGTGGGGGTCCGCAACCGGCTGTTCCACACCCTCGACCCGACCACGCGGATGCTGCGCTGCGGGCCCCCGCGGCGACAGCCGGCGCTGGGCGCAAACGGCACGAACGGCGCGGCCGGCGGCGAGCGCCTCGAGCCCGGCAGGACAGGGGGGAGGTCATACCTGCTCACCGATACCGTCGGCTTCATCAGCAAGCTTCCCCACCAGCTCGTCGATGCCTTCGGCGCGACGCTCGAGGAGACGCGCCGCGCCGATCTGCTCGCTCACGTCCTCGACGGCTCCGCGCCGGAGGCCGGGGCGGAGCTCATGCGACGCTCGGTCGAGCAGACGCTCGAGGAGATCGGTGCCGGCGAGCAGCCGCGCCTGCTGGTCCTGAACAAGGTCGACCTGCTCGACGCCCAGGCGCGCGATGACCTGCGCCTGCATCACCCCGACGCGGTGCTGGTCAGCGCCACGACCGGCGAGGGGCTCGAGGAGCTGTGTGCGCGCATCGAGCGCGAGCTGTCGCATGCGTTTCGCTCGGTCGAGCTGCTGGTTCCATACGCCGACGGCGGGAGTCTCGCCGAGCTCCACGAGGTGGCCGGCGAGGTCAGTCGCCAGGACACGCCCGAGGGCGTCAGGGTGAAGGCGCTCGTGCCCGCCCGTCTTGCCGGACGCTTCGCCCGCTTCGCGGTGGCGTCCTAGCGCTAGCGATCATCACCGCTGCCCGAGAGCACCCCGCGGCGCTGGCGGGAGAGCAGCTTGTCGAGGTTCTGCTGGGCGACCTCATCAAGATCCAGCTCGAGCTCGCTGCACAGCTGGGCGACGTACCACAGCACGTCGCCGAGCTCCTTCGCCATCGCCGCTCTCCGTTCGGCGCCGAGCTGCCCGCCGTCATCGCGGATCGCCTTCTTGGCGTGCTCGGCGACCTCACCCGCCTCGCCCGCGAGCCCGAGCGCGGGGTAGACGAGCCACGCCTCGCGGGGATACTCCGCCGTGCGGCGTGACAGGCGCTGGTACTCGGAGAGCTCCACCTGTGAGGATCCTACGGCGGGCGCCGGCGGGCGGCGGCCAAGAGGATGGATTTTGCGAGCTCGGGCCCGCGCGGGGCGGGAGCCGGCGCCGGCTCACACGCCCGCAGCACGGCGCGCGCCGACATGCGCCTCGTGCTCGAGGACATCGTCGAGGGGCTCGAGCGCGGCGGACTGGATCCCGAGCGCTCGAGCGATCAGCCAATCCGCGAACCACACGTTCTTCGGCAGCAGCGGGCCGTGCAGGTAGGTGCCGATCGTGTTTCCCTGAACCGCGCCCTCGAGACCGCTGCGACCGTCGTTGCCGTGCCCCTCAAGGACGCGTCCGAGCGCACGCTGGCCGGCGCCGAGGACCGTGCGTCCGCCGTGGTTCTCAAAGCCGGCGAGGATCCGCGAGCCCCCGGGTTCGGTCTGGTCCTCGAGCGAGACCGCGATCGCGATGTTGCCGATCAGCCGCGGAGCATCCTCGCGCACGGTCTCCACGTCGAGAAGCTCGACTCCGGGGATCCGCTCGTCCCCGAGCACGTAGGAGCGCCCGAGCAGCTGGTAGCCGCCGCACACCCCCAGCACCACTGCGCCTCGTGCGGCGGCCGCGTGAAGCGCCTCGCGCTTGCTCTGCAGAAGATCCTCGGCGCACAGGCGCTGGTCACGGTCCTGGCCACCCCCGAGATAGATGAGATCGTGCGCGGCGGGGTCAAACGACTCGCCGAGTCCGCTCGCTTCCAGCCGGAAGCCGATGCCCCGCCACGCGCAGCGGCGCTCCAGCACGAGGAGGTTGCCGCGGTCGGCATAGATGTTCATCAGGTCCGGATAGAGCGCGCACACTCGCAGCACCCGCATACCCGAGTCGCGCTCGAGATCCCGATCAGGCACCGAGCACCACCACCGTGCTGGCAACGTGATCCTCGGTGGGGGAGAGCTCCCTGATGAACGCCGGCCTCAGCCCCGCCACGATCGCCTCGCGCTCGAGCTCCTCGGGGACGACCCGTTGGAGCTCAACGACATTTCGCTCGAAGCTCGCAGGCTCGACGGTGTGCCCGTCCGCGGCGGGGCGCACCGCGTCGTCGTCGAAAACGATCCGGCGCTCCCGCTCGATGATCAAGCTTCGCTCGAGCTCGCGCACGCGGGTGGCGCGGCTCGCGTAGACGGCATCGCCGATCCGTACGCTCTCGGCCGGCGGCCCAAGCTCGCCCTCATAGCAGTCGAACGACTCGAACTCGATGACGATCGCAAGCGCGAGCTGCCCGCCGGGGCGCAGATGGGCGCGTGCGCGACGCAGAAACGCGATCCTCGAGTCCGATCCGTCGAGCAGCTGGACAGTCTGCATCGGCATCACGCACAGGTCGAAGTCGTCGCGATCCAACTCGAACGTGCATGCATCGGCGCATACCGTCGCGACCTCCTCGGCGGACCGCTCGCGAAGCGCGCCGAGAAGCCTGTCGTCGAGGTCCACGGCGGTGACGTGGTGGCCGGCGCGCGCGAGCTCGAGCGCGACTCGGCCGGTGCCGGCGCCGACGTCGAGGACACGCGCGGCATCCCCGTCGAGCGCCGCGCTGGCCGCAAGCTCGAGCCACAGCGGCAGATCCGCGCGGTATAGGCCGCACTCGAGGTCATGCCAGACCACCTCGCTCGAGCTCACGACCATGCGTCGCTCGCCTCTCCGCGCGCGACGAGCAGCTCGCGCAGCGCGAGCATCGCGGTGTAGGTCGGCAGCGCGTACAGCGGCGTCCCAGCGGCGGGACGATCGCGCGCGGCCTGTTCGAGCGCCAGCTGCAGATCCGCTTGAACGGTGATCCGCGCGGGCTCGATGCCCGCATACTTCAGCCGTACCGCAAGCTCCGGTGCACGGCTGCCGCTGCAGGTCACGCGCCGCACCCGCCCGCGCAGGAGCTCGAAGTCCGCATCCCAGATCCAGGAGACGTCGCGCCCGTCGGCGATATTGTCGTTGAGCACCCCGAGCAGGTCATGCTCGCCGGGCTCGATCGCGAGCGTGCGCAGCACCTCGTTGGCGCCGGCCGGATTCTTGATCAACAGGATCTGAAGCTCGCGCCGCGACGCCGCACCCTGCGCGGTAGTGCCGAGCGACAGCGCCACCGTCTCGGCCCGTCCGAAGGCGGCCCGCGTGCGCTCGAGGCCCGCGACGACCGTCTCGAGGTCGACCCCGAGCGCTGTCGCGAGCGCGGCGGCTGAGAGCGCGTTGTAGACGTTGTAGAGGCCGGGCAGCCGCAATCCGACCTCGGCCTCGCCGGCTGGCGTTCGCAGCTCAAAGCGCGCGCCGTGCACGCCTTCGAGGACAACACTTGTAGCGAGCACGGCGGGCTGGGGCCGGAGCCGACCGCAGCTCGCACACAGGTAGTGGCCGAGGTGGCCGAGATAGATCGCCTCGAAGACATACGGCGCCCCGCAGCGGCGACAGTGCTTGGCGTCGGCGGCGTGTGCCATGTCGGGCAGCGCCAGCGAGTCGTCCTGCACGCCGAAATAGAGAACGCCCTCCCGCTCGCGCCCAAGATCGGCGATCAGCGGGTCATCGGCGTTGAGCACCAGCGTCGCCGGTCCCGCCGCCAGCCCGCCTGGCGACCCTGCCAGGCCACCATCATCAAGGAGCCGCTCCCAACTCTCGGCGATCGCCTCGAGCTCACCGTAGCGATCGAGCTGGTCGCGGAAGAGGTTTCCGAGCAACACCACCCGCGGATGCAGCTGCGTCGCAACGCCATCGAGCCACATCTCGTCCACCTCGAACAGTCCCAGCTCCCCCGCCATGCCGCCGTGAGGGCGCGTCGCAGACAGCAGGGTGGCGGCGATTCCACCGGCCATGTTGGCGCCCGCCCGGTTGTAGACGAGGGGAATGCCCGCCTGCTCGAATATCGATGCGGCGAGCGCCGCCGTAGTTGTCTTGCCGTTGGTGGCCGAGATCAGCACGCTCCCCCGCTCAAGGCGCGCGCCGAGATCGGCGATCGCACTGGGCGCAAGCCTCATGAGTAGCTTGCCGGGGGCGCTCGTGCCGCCACCACGCCGACGCGAGACCGTCCCGACGGCACGGGCCAGCGCGAGCTTCGCCCCCGAGGTGCCCGCCATCAGCCGCGCACCTGGCCACTGTCGCCCGCACCGCTTGGCGGATGGGGCGCGCGGCCCCGGGTCCCCGCACGCGGTGGCGGAGGGTCCGCGGAGAAGGCCGGATCGGCGGCGCCGGAGCGCGGAACCAGCATCCTGATCGCGCCCTCGAGCGCGCTCACCTCGACGGGCAGATCTCCGATCGGATCGCCATCCGCATACATCGTGAAAGGGCGATCGGCGCTGACGCGGATCGCCCGCGCGCGAAACACCCTCACACAGTTCTCATGCACGTGCGAGCCGCTGAACACCTTCGGCAGGATTCTCGTCAGGAACCTGAGCTTGCTCACGCTCTCGAGCACCACCACCTCGAGCAGCCCGTCGTCGAGCATCGCGCCCGGCGCCGCACGCATGCCCCCGCCGTAGGCCTTGGAGTTTGCTGCCCCGATCGAATAGGCGGTGAAGCTGTGTCGCTCGCCGTTCGGCTCGAGCTCGAGCTCGAACGTCGCCGGGCGCCAAGTGGTGAGCGCCCTCAGCGCACCATACGCGTAGACGAGGCCACCGAGCCAGGACGGAGCCTCGTTGGCGATGCGATTGGCATCGCTGTCGAAGCCGACGGACGCGATGCCCACGAATGCCCGCTCGCGATCGTTCCCCTCCTCGCGGCCCGCGACCACACCCAGGTCGACGGGCCGCACGTATCCATCGGCGACGACGGCCGCCGCTGCCACCGGATCGTCAGGTATGCCGAGGACGTGTGCCAGGTCGTTGCCGCGCCCGCCGGGAATGACTCCCAGGACCGCTCCCGGCAGAGCCCTGAGCGTGTCGGCCAACACTCCCACGAGACCGTCGCCGCTCAGCGCCACGATCGTCTCGCCCCTGCCGACGCCGGCGCGGGCGAGCTCGCGCCCGTGCTCGAGGTCGCGTGTATCGCCGCGATGCACCGTCAGCCCATGCGCATGCAGGGCGCGCTCGACGTCCGGCGCAAGACGTCCAGCCTTGCCGCCTCCGGCAGCCGGGTTGACTATGAGACAGACGGGCGCAGGCATCAGCGCAAGCCTAGTGTGCGTCTGATTCGTGCGAGCGAGGAGGCTCAGCTGGACGGGCCGGCGCGCGCGCGGGCGCGACGCCTGCGCCCAATGGCCGCCACCACGGCGAGCGCCGCGACCACCACGAACAGTCCCAACAGGATGCCCGGCGCAAGGCCGATTCCGCCAAACGGCAGCGCGATGAGCTCGACGATGCCCAGCCCCACCGCGAGCAGCACGATGACGAGGAGCACGATCAGCGCGACGCCGCGAACGCGCGCGAGGAGTCCAGCCGAACGGGGTGGCATCAGCAGTCCCATCGCTCGCAGCGCGAACATCTGGCGACCGGTCGGGGGAGCCTGTCCGAGGCGCTCGACGGCCTCCTTCAGGTCGCCGGGTCGCCGCTCGGCAAGGGCAAGCGACGCGTCCGCCATACGCCTGAGTTGCATCCGCTCCTGGGGACGGGCCGCGGCGATCGCACGCTGGAAGTAGCGGCGCGCCGCCTCGACCTCGAAGCGCTCGGAGGCCCGTGCGCCGAGGATGGCCATTGCCGCGGACTTGTACTTCGTCTCGGCCTCGAGCTCCTCGTCGGAGCGCTCCTGGAGCGCTTCGATGGCCTCGAGGCCGCCGCGTTGTTCGATCCGAACTTGCCTTTGTTTAGGAGCCATGGGGCGCCATTCTATGGTCTGCAGCGGCTCTGCGCCCGAGCACGCGTTGCGCTGCAAGTCGGCCGGCGTCGGACTCGCAGGCGGTATGCTCGCCGCGTGTTTGGCCCTCGCTTGCAACGGTTGCGCAGCCAGCTCGCAGAGCTGTGCCTGTGTGCCCTGCTCGCGTTCGTTGTGTCGGGCGTGAGCGCTCCGGCCGCGATGTCCGCGTCGTTGGGGGCAAACCCCGCGCTCAGCGAACTGACCAAACCGGAAACGACCGCCACTCAGACGACCGCCACGGCCGCGACGACGGAAGCGAGCGACACGAAATCGAGCACGGTCGTGATCATCGTGTTGGGAGCCGCGATCGCTCTGCTCGTTGGGATCGGGTACGTGATCTTTCGTGATGCCCGTAAAGTGGCGCCGGCCGGCGATCTTCAGCTGGGCGAGGGGAGCACCCCGCGGCACTCGCCCGAGAGGCTGCGTCGGCGACGCGCCAAGGCGAAAGCGGCCCGTCAGCAGCGCAAGCGAAACCGCTGACGGTCCCTCCTCTCAGCCGCCTGCAGCTAGTGGGAGATTCCGACGCGGCGGCGGCTTACTGCAGCAACGGTGGTCCGTACCCGTCTGGGCGAGGGGGGAGGGGGAGAGCCATGGGGGCCTCGACGAGGCCAGCGTGGTGCGGGTGAGCGTGGATGCGGGTCCGATGTTCCCCCCGGCAGCGTCTTTGAGCCCCCATCATCGTCATTGGATTCGGGCTCCGGCGGCACACGCATCGCCTCGTCGTTGCGAAACGGCATCCACAGCATGAGTGCTGCGATCGGGAGCTTGATCAGCGTCGCCAGCAGCACGATCACCATCCACAGAGACATGTCTCGAGCGATGCTACTACTGCTGTGTGGAATCGCACAACGCGAGCTCGCTCGAGACGCTGTCGCAGCAGATCGGAGAGTGTCGTCTCTGCCCGCGACTGGTCGACTGGCGCGAGAGCGTGGCCCGCGAGCGCCGCGCGGCGTTCGCGGGACAGAGCTACTGGGGGCGCCCCGTCCCCGGCTTCGGCGACCCGCTCGCCAGGGTGATCGTGCTGGGGCTTGCTCCTGCCGCCCACGGCGCGAATCGAACAGGACGGGTGTTCACGGGCGATCGCTCGGGCGAGTTCCTGTTTGCCGCGCTCTGGCGGGCCGGATTCGCAAACCGGCCTAGGTCGGAGAGTCGCGACGATGGGCTGAGGCTGATCGATATGTGGATCACCGCGGCGGTTCGCTGCGCGCCACCGGCCAACCGTCCCACGCCGGCTGAGCGTGACGCCTGCCTGCCGTGGAGCGTGCGCGAGCTCGCGCTGCTCGACCGCGCGCGCGTCGTGCTCTGCCTGGGTGCGTTCGCGTGGGATGCTGCCCTGCGTCTGATCTCGACCGCCACCAACGGCGCCATGGCGATGCCCTCTCCGCGGCCGCGCTTCGGCCACGGTGCGGAGCTTGTCGGCGAGCCATATTCGCTGATCGGTTGCTACCACCCGAGCCAGCAGAACACCTTCACCGGCAGGCTCACCGAGCCGATGATCGACGGCGTGCTGGAACGCACGCGTGATCTGGCGGGCGCTAGTCGCCCGCGCCTGCGACGGCGAAGCCGCCATTCGAGCTGACCAGCCGAAGATCGGCCAGCAGCCGCTCGGTGAGCTCGTCAGCTGAAAGGGGCCGCGAGATGACGTAGCCCTGCCCCGTGTCACAACCGAGCTCGGCGAGGCGGTCGAGCACGGCGTCGGTCTCGATGCCCTCGGCCACCACGTGCAGCTCCAGATTGCGGGCTAGATCGATCGTCGAGCGCACGATCGCTTCCGCGCGCGGGTCCTCGCAGATGTCGGTGATGAAGGCCTTGTCGATCTTGATCTCACTCGCCGGCAGACGGGTGAGATAGTCAATCGATGCGTTGCCGGTGCCGAAGTCATCGATGGAGACGGCGACGCCGCTGGCTCGCAGGGCGCTGAGAACCCCCACCGCCCGCTCCGGGTCGGCGAGCGTGGCGCTCTCGGTGACCTCGACCGTGAGCTGGTCCGCGGGGATCCCATACTCGGCGAGCAGGCTGGCGACCTGGCCCGGTAGCGGATCGACGAGGTTGCGGGCGGAGAGGTTGACGGACAGACCCAGACGAAGACCCAGCTCACGCCACAGCGACATCTGCCGCAGCGCCGCGGTGATCACGTGGAGGGTGACGGGGCCGATCAGCGCGGTCTGCTCGATGAGCGGTATGAACCTCATGGGTGGCAGCAGGCCGTGCTGGGGATGGTGCCAGCGCAGCAGTGCCTCGACTCCCGTGATTCGCTTGCTCTGCAGATCGATCTTGGGCTGGTAGTGCAGCATGAACTCGCCGCGGTCCAAGCCAGCACGAACCTGACCCAGCAGCATCAGGCGGGTTGCGTCGAAGCGGTCATACGCCGGTGAGTAGACCTCGACACGACTGAAGTGCGACCTGGCGCGCGACAGCGCCACGTCGGCCCGCTGGATCAGCGTATCCAGGCCCTCTGCATGCTCTCGCATGACGGCGATCCCAATGCTCGCGTCGACGTTCAACGCGGCGCCTTGGAGCGCGATGGGCGTCTCCAGGCAGGCCTGGACGCTCCCGGCCAGCGCGAGGGCGCCGGGGACGCCTTTCGTCCAGGGAGAGAGCAGCGCGAACTCATCGGCGCCGGTGCGCGCCACGAGCGTGTCGTCGCCGAGCTCCGCGCGCAGGCGCCGGCCGACCTCGCACAGCACGTAGTCGCCGATCGCCGTGCCGAACGTGTTGTTGATCTCGTTGAAACGATCGAGGTCGATCAGCAGGACGGCGGCCGCTCCGCGGTGTGGCTGTTCGCGTCGCACCGCGTCGGAAACGCGCTCGATGAACATCGTGCGGTTGGGGAGCCCCGTGAGCTGGTCGTGCCGGGCGAGGCTGTAGTTCTCCTCGGCCTGGCGTCGCAGCTGGCGGGACGCTCGTACGACGATGCGGTACAGCACTGCCCACAGAAGTGCGAGCCCAATCGACACGAGCAGCAGGATCGTGCGATTGTCGCCATTGATCGCCGCTGCGATCGGGCGGTAGCTCAGATAGATCTCGAACGCACCTTCGGGAGGGCCGGAGGCGGCGAAGCGGAGCGGAACGTAAACCTCGACGAGTTGCCCGAGGCCGACCTCGCTGGCCGTCTCATTGTTGGCGCTCGGGGTGACCACGGTAGCGTCGTCGGGCCGGTTGGCAAGCGCATCTTGGAGGTCCGAACTGGGCGAGAAAGTGTGCCCGATCAGACGATGATCATCGGAGTAGACGACCCGGTACTTGTCGTTCCAGATCTTGATTCGCGCGAGATCCATGGTGACCGAGCGCGCCCGCAGCTGGTTGTCGAGGCTCGTGATCTCCTGGCTTGAGAGCCCGTTCTGAAGGGCTCTCGCCGAGAGATGGGGCTGAACGGCGATATGGGCAATGATGTTCGCCGACTGATTGGCGTCGGCGAGCGTCCGCGTGACGATCTGCGCCTGGAGCACCCGGGCAAGCACGAATCCGAGGGCCACCATCGGGATCAGGCTGAGCACGGCTACCTGCTGGGTGAGGGAAAGCCGCAGGCGGGGCCAATGCATGCTCCGTGACTCGGCTAGGCCCCAGCAAACTGAAGTTCTGAATGGGGATTTCAGACGGAAAGGCGAATCGATGACCGGTCTGAGTCGGCGCTCAGCACGCTCGACGTCGACCACTCTGCGCGAGGCTCACTGCTCGGGGGAGTCAGCTGCGTGTGGCGAGAGATCTCGCTACCGCCTTCGGCCGCGAGCCCACATCTCTCCTCTTGGTTGACATAACATGCATTATCGAGCGTAGATAGGTAGTGCATCAGTTTGGATGTCGGCGTCGACCCGGCACCAGACATCGCCGACGCCGAACTCGCCCTCGTCGGGCACATTCTCGGCCTTGGAGCCGATGAACGATCGAATTTCGTCGCATTGCCATCCGGGCCGTGGCGCGGGTCACTACTTTGAGATCGCACATCACGACCGAAGGAGCTCCAATGTCTCGCGTCCGGGTTCACAATTTCTCGATCTCGCTCGACGGTTTCGGCACCGGCGACGGCCTGTCGTTGGAGGCGCCGTTCGGCCACGCCGGGCATCGGCTCCACGAGTGGATGTTCGCGACCCGAGTCTGGGACGCCGCCGGCACGGTCGGCGTAGACAACGCCTTCGCCGAGCGTCACGAGTACGGCATCGGCGCGGAGATCATGGGCGCGGGCAAGTTCGGCCCTCCGGGTTGGCAGGACGACCCGGAGTGGCGCGGATGGTGGGGACCGAATCCGCCGTTCCACACGCCGACGTACGTGCTCACCCATCGCCCGCGGCCGCCGCTGGAGATGGACGGCGGTACGACGTTCCACTTCCTCGACGTCGCGCTGGTGGATGCACTCGCCGTCGCTCGGGAGGCGGCGGACGGTCAGGACGTCCGCATCGGTGGGGGCCCGACGATGCTGCGCGAGTTCCTCGCCGCCGGGCTCGTCGACCATCTGCATGTCGTGCAGGTCCCGATCCTGCTCGGCCGCGGCGTCCGGCTGTGGGACGGTCTGGGGGCGCTGGAGGAGCAGTACGACGTGGAGGCGGTGTCGACGCCGAGCGGCGTCACCCATCTCACGCTCACCCGATGAAAGTCGGGTCAGGCAGCATTACGTAACCGGCGGCTGCCGGTGTGGTCTCACCGCCCATGCCCTGCGCGACCAGTGCCTCATCTCCGGCACCGGCACCTCCTACATCGAGCCCTGCTCGCCCTGGCAGAACCCCTGGATGGAGTCGTTCAACGCCCGCCTCCGCGACGAGGTACTCGACACCGCGAGAAGAGCGCTCGCGTATGCTGGCCGGGTGCGACGGCGTCCTGACAGCCCTAGCTCCCGCGAGCGGCGCCGGCAAGTAGCTGGCGGACGCAGATTGATGGCCGTGGTCGCAGCCGTGACCGGCCTGCTGCTGCCAGCCGCCTGTGGATCCTCGAGCTCCAGCTCCAACAGCGTCACCGGATCCGGGGCGACCGCCAGCTCGACCATCACGGCACAGTCCAGCACGACCACCCAAACGGCTTCGGGAACAAGCGCCGCGCCGGCTGCATCTTCGGCTTCGATCCCCGGATGCCGGCCTGTGCCGCCTCCGCCCTCGCGGGCCGGAGAGCAGGCATCCATGCCTTCGGGGAAGCTCGATCCCGCACGCACCTACACGGTTCGACTCATAACCAACTGCGGCCCCATCGCCATTCAACTGGCGGTCAAGGAAGCGCCCAAGACCACGGCGTCCGTGGCGCATCTCGTGCAGCTCGGCTACTACAACGACCTCACGTTCCATCGCGTGGTGCCCGGCTTCGTGATTCAGGGCGGTGATCCCAAGGGCAACGGCACAGGTGGTCCGAGCTGGGAAGTAGTCGA
This sequence comes from uncultured Solirubrobacteraceae bacterium, assembly GCA_963717415.1. Lineage (GTDB taxonomy): Bacteria > Actinomycetota > Thermoleophilia > Solirubrobacterales > Solirubrobacteraceae > Palsa-744. The sequence continues at coordinate 1,208,867 of OY970331.1, forward strand.
GGCGCCTCCGGCGAACCTCCACTACACGAAAGGAGTGGTCGCCATGGCCAAGGGAGGCGAAGCGCCGTCGGGAGCCTCCGGCAGCCAGTTCTTCATCGTCACCGGCTCCAACGTCAACCTGCCCCCCGTGTATGCGTTGCTCGGCCATGTGGTCGGCAGTGAAAAGGCCGTGGAAGCGATCGCGCACGCACCCACCGAAGCTCCGCCCGAAGGCGGCCCGCCGAGCAGACCGCGCGCGCCGATCGTGATCGAACGGGCCACCCTCAGCGTCCGCTGAGCTAGCGCCCGAGCCCCGGGGCGGGGCCCCCCGGGGAGGCCAGGCGCCCCCGAGTCCCTCCTCCCGGGGGCGCCATGGCCTCGGCTCATGCGCGCGTAGCTCGCGCCGCAGAGCCTCGCCGTCCTCTCAGCAGCGCCGCGAACCTACCCGAGTGGCTCACACGACGCAATGCGACAAACGTCTAGGTCGCCGTCCCCACGGTGGCCTGGCCCTCGATCTGGCGGCTGCTGGAGCGCTCGCGCAGCCGGACGCGCAAGCCCTGGGGCACCATCGTGAACGAGAACAGCTCGGTGACGGGCGCGCCGGACTCCTCCGGCTCGATCTCGAAGTTTCGCGCGATCATCGACATGGCGCTCTTTGACTCGAGGAAGGCCAGGTTCCGTCCCGGACAGAACCGGGGACCGGCGCCAAACGCGAGGAAGGCCTTCTGATCGGCCGCGCCGCGCTCGCCGTCGGCGTCGTCGAGCCAGCGCTCGGGATCGAACTCGCTCGCGTGCTGATAGGCGCCTGCGTGCTTGGATGCCTGGCGCGTGAGAAGCAGCAGGTGCGTGCCGGCGGGGATATGGGTGTCGGCGATGGTCGTGTCGCTCACCGGTTCGACGCCGAGCAACGGCGCAACGGGCCGCAGTCGCATCGACTCTCGCAGCACTGCCTCGCAGTAGCCGAGATTGCCCACCGTCTCGAATGTCGCGGGCAACGCATCCCGCCCGAGCGCCTCGTCCGCCTCCTGCCGGCAGCGTTCCTCGATGTCCGGCCTGCCGCCGAGCAGCCAGATCGTCAAGGCCATCGTGTGCGCAGTCGTATCCTCGCCGGCCAGCTGCAGCGTGAAGGTGTTGCCGATGATTTCGTCGTCGGTGAAGGCATCGTCGGTCTCCTGGGCGGCGAGCATGCTCTCGAGGAAGTTCTCCGGCTGCTCGCGGAGCTCCGGCCTCGCGACCATCCGCGCGCGTGCGTTCGCGATGAACTTCTCGACCGCCCGCCTCAGCTCGGTAAACGACCGGTCGGCGGCGCGATCGACCGGCAGTCGGAACCAGCGCCAGTAGCGCACCGGCATGCCGACACGGCGACCGCCGATCCGGAAGACCCGCTGAATGTGAGCCTGGAGCTCGTTGTCGCGACGTTCGAGCGTGTTCAGGTCGTGCCCGAACGCCAACGCCGACGTCACGTCCACCGTGTAGGAGGTCAGCTCCTGGCTTGTGTCAAACAGCTCCCGCCCCGCGCGAGCTCGCCGAGCCTGCGGTGCAGCCGCTCCGTGCTGGTGCGCACGATGTGAAAGTAGCGATTGAGATAATTGGAGTTGAGTGCCTTGACGGCGAGCCGCCGCTGTCGTCGCCATTCCTCCCCCTCGGCCACGAACACGCCGGTGAAGCCGCTTTCCCCGGCGTTTTCCTTCAGATTCCGCCAGCGCCTGAATCCCTCCGGCCGATCGCGCAGCACCGCAGTGATCGCGTCCAGGTCGGCGATGCACACGATCCGCCGCCGTCCGAGGTCGAAGCGGAAGATGGGTCCGTAGCGCTCACACCACCGCTCGGCCGTCGAATGCAGCGTGGTCGGGCGTATCTGGTGTGCATTACCCAGGCCCGGCAGGCCGGGTGGAGCCGGCAGATCGGCGATCGAGCGTGGGGTCGGCATTGCCTTGTGCTGAGCCTCGCCTCCCAGCTCCGCAAGCCTACCCCACCGCGTCCGGGCTGTGGGCGCTGCGGGTATTCGTGGTCCTCGTCAACCCGATGGTCGTCTACACGTTCTTCCACGACCTGCACTAGCGAACATCCCGCTCGCGGGGCCGGGCCGGCGGTGCTCACATCGTCAGCAGGCGCACGATCGCAAGCACCCCCACCACGACGATGATCGCCCGCAGGACGCGGGGCTCGAGGCGGCGCCCGTAACGCGCTCCGAGCTGGGCGCCGACGATCGAGGAGCAGGCAATGATCCCCGCCGGCGCCCACTCGACGTGCGCGGCAAACGCGAAGTACAGCCCGGAGACGCCGTTTACGAGGCCGGCGAGGACGTTCTTGAGGGCATTCGTGCGCTGCAGGTCCTGAGCGAGCGCAACGCCGAGGATGCCGAGCAAGAGGATCCCCTGGGCCGCGCCGAAGTAGCCGCCGTAGACACCCGCCGCGTACACCGCTACCGCGGTGAGGGCTCCCCCCTCCCGCCTGACCTCGATCTCGCGCTTCACGAGCCAGGCGTTGATGCGGGGTTGAAGGACGGTCAGGACGAGCGCGATCGCGATGAAGACGGGAGCGATCGCCGTGAAGGCGGATGCCGGCAGCACGAGCAGAAGGACCGCCCCGGTGATGCCGCCGAGCGCCGAGGAGACGCCGAGCCGCAGCGCGCGGGAACGCTGTCCGGACAGCTCCTGGCGGTAGCCGAAGGCTCCCGAGACCGACCCCGGGACGAGGCCTATCGTGTTCGACACGTTGGCAGTCACGGGGGCATACCCGAAGGCCAGCAGCACCGGGAAGGTGATCAGAGTGCCGCTCCCCACGAGGGTGTTGATCGTGCCCGCCGCCAGTCCGGCGGCAGCGATCGAGACGATCTCGCCGATGCTCATCTGGCCTCAGCCGCGGCCTGGTCGGGTCGCCGTGCCCTCAGCCGCCGCCGCATGGCGGAAGGCTATCCGCCGACGGTCGGGACCTGCCAGCTCGAGGAGGGGCCCCGGGGCAGGCCGGTCCCGACCGCACCCACTATGTTGTCCCCCGATGCCCATTGGATGACCTTCGCGAGCGACACGCAGGCGCCGGCTCGCGTCATGCTGCGTGCGGACGATGAACGCGCTGCGCGAAGCCGCGGAGACCTTCTGGCCGCCTGCCGGTGACCGTCACGGGCCGCTCAAGCCGCTGCTCATCGCGCTCACCGTCGTAACCGGACTGGTCGACGCCGCCAGCTACCTGAAGCTCGGCCACGTGTTCGTCGCCAACATGACCGGCAACGTCGTGTTCCTTGGCTTTGCGATCGCGGGCGCCAGCGGCCTGTCGGCCACCTCCTCGCTGCTGGCGCTCGCCTCGTTCCTCGCGGGTGCGCTGCTCGGAGGGTGGCTCGGAGCTCACAACGACGGTCATCGGGGCCATCTGCTGCGCGCGGCGAGCGCCGTGCAGGTGCTGCTGATCCTCGCTGCGATGCTCGTCGCACTTCTCAGCTCAGAACCCTTTGGAGGAGATGTCGAGCGCGTGCTGATCCTGCTGCTCGCGCTTGCCATGGGCGTGCAGAACGCCGCCGCGCAGCGGTTGGCCGTCCCTGAGCTGACGACCACGGTGCTGACGCGAACGCTCACCGGGCTGGCGGCCGAGGCCGGCCTGGTCAGCGGGCCCGGCTCCAAGGCCGGCGCTCGGATCATCGCGATCGCGGCGATGCTGCTCGGCGCGCTGGCGGGTGCGCTGCTCGCGCTGAAGGTCTCGGTGGGCGCCGACCTTTCGCTGGCCACCGCCATCGTGCTGGCGGTGGCGCTCGCCATCCACTTCGCCTCACGCTCGGCCGCCGCCTGGACGCGGCCCTGACTCGGCCACGCCCAGACTCGAGCATCGCGCTACTGAACGGTGAGAGTGCCTTCCATCCCGGCCATGCGATGGCCGGGCACCGAGCAGAAGAACTTGTAGGTGCCCGCTTTGAGCGTAAGCGACAGCGTCCGTGCCCCGCCCTGGAAGGTGGGCGTCGCGCCCAGCACCTTGCCCGCGGAGGATTCGACGGTCACGTTGTGGCTCAGAGGCGCCATGTTGGCGAACGTGATCGACACGTTGCCGGCCTTGGCGGTTAGGGACGAGGTGTTGTATTTCAGCTGGCCTTCGGGATTCGCCGCCAGCGCCAGGTTCGTCGCGGCCCCCGGCGCGCTCGCCGGGGTCGAGGAGGTCGTGGGAGTGCTGGTGGCCGCCGCAGGGGTGCTCGGCGTGGTGGCGGGGGTCGAGGCGGATGAGCTGGTACCGCTCGACGTGCTACCACAGCCGGCCAGAGCGAGCAGGCCGACCGCGAGGATCGACGTTGGGGCCTTGGGTAGGCGGCGCAGCCTTATTGGACCTACAGCTTTGAACCTCACGATCAGATCCTCCATTGGTTGGGGCCTTCGGTCCTTAGGGACACCGCCCGGCACGGATCCTTCCCGGCCACCGCGACCGGCGAGCGCTGGTTGCTGGGCCAGAGGATACGCACGTGGGCGGCTCGAGCCGACGCCGCCGGGCCGTTCGACGATGCGGACGGCTGTCCCGTCCCGCGCACCTGCATCTCTGCGCCTGGCGGACGCCCAGTGTCAATAGCCCGGCGGGTAATAGCCGGGGGTTTCGGTGGGAGTCGTCGGCGTGCTGCTCGGCGGCGTGCTGGGCGTGGTGGCCGGCGTCGTCGGGGCGCCGCCCGAGTGGCTGGGCGTGATGGAGCCCGAGGTGCTCGCCGCCATCGCGTGCCAGGTGCCGCCGAAGCTTTCGATGCCTTCCCCGTTCGCTTCTCCCTTGGCACGGTCGTGCGAGAAGCGGTACAGGGGCATGCCCCGCAGCGTGACCTGCAGCATGCCGTTTCGGCGATGCAGGATCCCGAGGTGCCCCTGCACGCCCGGCCCCGCCTTCAGCCTGGTGGTCTTCGAGGGCACCGTGAGCGGCGGCCAGAACTTCAGGCATTCGCGGCTCGCACACAGCAGGTGATGGGTCGTCTCGGGACTCAGGGCATACAGCGTCCGTCCCAGGTCGCTGACGACGACCTGCTTGCCGAGCTTCGCGTTGGCGGCCTCCTCGACGGTCGCCGGTGTAGCCGAGGCGAGTGCCAGCGCCACGGCTACGAAGGACCCGCCAAGCGCCAGAAGCGCCACGACGACGCCGGTCAGCCTGCGCGCGGAACTCCTGCTCTGGCCTGGTCTGATCGTCTGGCGCTCGGTCTGTGGCTCGGTCATGTCGTCCCTTCGCTGGTGGTCGCTTCCTACATAGACGCCGGTCGGTCGAGAAACTTCCGCCCGCCGCCACCCGAGCGCCGGCGCGACCCCCGCGAGACGATCCTACGTCGTGTCGGCCGATCGGGGTCGCCGGGGCTCGGTGTGAATCACCACGTCGGCGATGTCGTGAATCCTGGAGCGCAGCTGCTCCTCGAGCTCGCCTGCCAGCCGGTGGGCGCCGGACAGGGATTCCCCTGCCGGCACGGCGAGCGTGATGAACACCACCCGCCCGCCGTCGGTGGAGAGCAGCTTCACCTGCTCGCTCGGCGCGCCCGTCCGCTCGCGCACCAGCCGCTCGACCTCGCTCGCGATTGACGCCTCCGCGCTGCTGTCCGCCGGCGTCGCCGTGAGCGTCCGCTCGAGCGGCTCCAGGTGCGTCTGCACCTCCCCCACCTCCGGCCGTGAGCAGATCGCCCGCTCGACACGCTCGGCGATCTCGTGCGCGCTCTGCAGGTCGAGGTCGGCCGGAAACTTCAGGTGCAGCGAGACGCTGACCGATCCCGGCTGCTCGAAGATCGCGATGTCGTGCGCTTCGCGCACAAGCGGCTCCGCGAGCGCGATCGCGAGGATCCGATCGCGGAGATCCAGCCCGCTGCGCCGAGGCTCGACGTGCACGACCACATCGCTGCCGGGGAGCGCCCCCTCGACCGCGGACTCGATCATGTCGGCCGCCTGGTGGCCCTCGACGACGGCCTGGCCGGGCGGAACCGTCACGACCGCGTCGGCGAAATAGCGCCCGGCGGACTCCCGCAGCCGCAGGCGATCGAGCTCGATGTCCGCGCCTAGATCGGCGATCGCCTGCTCGGCCACCTCCCGCGCCTGCGCCGGTGTGCGGTCCATCAGGACATTCGCGTTCTCGGCGATCAGCCGCACGGCTGCCGCGAGCGTGATCGCGGCGACGATCAGCGCGGCGACGGAGTCACCCTGCGCGAACCCGGCCCGGACGGCGAGCAACCCCACGAGGACGGCCAGCGAGCCGGCCATGTCGGCGGCGAAGTGAAGCGCGTTGGAGCGAAGCGCGGGGCTGGCGTAGCGGCGCGACGCCGCCAGGGAGGCGGAGGTGCGCCCGACGTCGACGGCCAGGGCGAGACCCAGCACCGCGAACTGGTACCAGCGGATGTCCGGTGCGCTGCCCCCTTCGACGAGACGGCGGATCGCCTCGATGCTCACGAGCAGGCCGCCCACCAGCAGGATGCCCGACTCCCCTAGCGCGCCGAGGTTCTCGGCGCGGCGGTGGCCGTAGGGGTGCTCGGGGTCGGCGGGCCGCCCGCCGAGGCGCACGGCGAAGAACGTGAGCGTCGCGGCGATGACATCGCCGCTCGACTCGACCCCGGCGGAGATCAGCCCCAGGCTGCCGGTCGCGATCCCGACCCCGAGCTTCAGGGCCACCAATAGGCCCGCGGCGCCTATGGAGGCGACCGTCGTGCGCCGTGGCACCGAGCTCGGCTCGCTCCCGAGAGGCTTTCCGGACGTTGACACCCGCTAGAGACTAAGGTCCCCGAGGGCGGCGAGCCGCCTCGGGCGAGGGGCGCGAATGCCCCCTATCGTGCATCGAGAGCTGATGGCCCACGATCACGCCGGACACCTCCACAGCGCCGACCGCGGCGCGGACCGCGGCCGGTTGACGGTCGCGCTCGTCCTGATCGTGGCCTTCATGGCCATCGAGGTGGCGACCGGCGTGATCGCGAACTCGCTGGCCCTGCTCTCAGACGCCGGGCATATGCTCGCCGACGCCGGCGCGATCGGCTTCTCGCTGTTCGCCCTAGGACTCGCCGCACGGCCGGCCAGGGGCGCGATGACCTTCGGCTTCAGGCGCGTCGAGATCCTCGCTGCCCAGGTCAACGGCGTGACCATGCTGATCCTCGCCGCCTTCATCAGCTATGAGGCGATCCGCAGGCTGTTCGCTCCCCCGCACGTGCGCGCCGGCCTCGTGCTGGGCGTGGCCCTCGTGGGGCTGGTCGTGAACCTCGCCGCGATTTGGACGCTCTCAAGGGCCAATCGCCGCAGCCTGAACCTCGAGGGCAGCTTTCAGCACGTGCTGACCGATCTCTACGGCTTCATCGGCACTGCGCTTGCGGCCGCGATCATCCTCGCGACGGGCTTCCAGCGGGCCGATCCGATCGCCTCGCTGCTCGTAGCGGGGCTGATGACGAGCTCGGGTCTCGGTCTCGTGAAGGCCTCGGGCCGGGTCTTCCTGGAGGCGGCGCCGGCGGGCCTCGATCCCGGCAGCGTCGGGCAATCGCTCGTCGTTCAGCCCGGCGTGGTCGAGGTGCACGATCTCCACGTGTGGGAAATCACGAGCGGCTTTCCGGCGCTGTCCGCGCACGTGCTCGTCGCGGCAGACCAGGACTGCCACGCCGCGCGGCGTGAGATGGAGGCGATGCTGCACGAGCGCTTCGGGCTTGACCACACCACCCTGCAGGTCGACCACGCCGGCGGCGATCTGCTCGAGATCGCGCTGCCCGGCCAAACGGCGGCTATCCGACCTGCCCGCTTGGACGGATGAGCACCTCGTTGACGCTCACGTGGGGCGGCTGGCCGATCGCATAGAGGATCGCGTTGGCGATGTCCTCGGGGGTGAGGATCGTGATCCCCCCGAAGCGTTTGGTGATCTGCTCGCGTACCTCAGGGCGGTTGTGCGAGGCGAGCTCGGTCGCCACCGCGCCGGGCTCGATCAGCGTCACGCGCACCCCCATCTCGACCGCCTCCTGACGCAGCGACTCCGAGAAGGCGCCCACGCCGAACTTCGTCAGGTTGTAGACGCCCGAGCCGGCCCGGGCCACGCGACCGGCGACGGAGCTGATGTTGACGATGTGTCCGGAGCCCTGCTCGTGCATGAGCGGCAGAGCGGCGTGCGTGCAATAGAGCACCCCGAACACGTTCACATGAATCATTTCCCGCCATTCCTCGGTCGGCGCGTTCTCGATCGGACCGAGCAGCATCATGCCGGCGTTGTTGACGAGCACGTCCAACCGGCCGAGCTCGGCGTGGGCGCGTTCGACGAAGGCCCTCGCCTGCGGCTCCTCGCCGACATCGCCCGGAACCGCGATCGCCCTGCCGCCCTCCGAGGAGATCCGCTCGGCCAGGTCCTCTATGCGATCCGCGCGGCGTGCGCACAGCGCCACGGCGGCGCCCGCGCGGGCGCAGGCCACCGCGGTGGCCTCGCCGATGCCCGATGAGGCACCCGTGACGGCCACCGTCTGCCCGGACAGGTCGATGTCCATGCGCCGAGCTTAGCGAGCCCGGATTCAGCATCGCCAAACCGCCGGCCGATACCTAGATCAAGCTGGTATCGAGTCTTTCCGGCCTTTCGCGGGTTTAGGTTCGCACGGACGCGAGCATTTGTCCCCTGGTGGGGGCAGGTGGCCTGTAGCGGGCGTCGAACGAGAACCTCAAATCGTACCCTTTGGGTAATTGACAACGCAACTATCAAGGCGTATAATTCCGACTCCAAGCATCGGATTAGAAGGACGCCAATGTCAGACACAGCCGTAAACTCAACCCCAACACTAGATCCGCTGGCTCCCGCCCAGGGCGAGGAGCGGGAGTCGGACGCCGTAATCGAGGCGCCGCCGGTCGCTGCGGCCGGGCGCCTGGACAGTCCGATCGAGCGGACCGATCTGGCCACCCCCGACACGTTCATCCCGGAGTCGGTCGACCAGCTGCTCGCGCACTCGCGCCGCTACCCCCTGCTCACCCCCGCCCAGGAGATCGACCTGGCCAAGCGCATCGAGCGCGGCGACCTGCACGCCAAGGAACTGCTCGTCAACTCGAACCTCCGTCTCGTCGCCTCCAACGCCCGGCGATACCAGAACCAGGGCCTGCCGCTGGCCGATCTCGTCCAGGAGGGCATGCTCGGCCTCATCCGCGCGAGCGAGAAGTTCGACTGGCGCAAGGGCTTTCGCTTCTCGACCTACGCCACGCTGTGGATCCGTCAGGCGATCCAGCGCGGCCTCGAGAACTCGGGGCGCACCATCAGGCTTCCCGTTCATGTAGCCCAGCGCTCGCGCAAGGTCGGGCGCGTCGAGCGCGAGCTCTCGGTCCGCCTCGGGCGTGAGCCGACGATCGAGGAGCTGGCCCAGGAGACAGGTCTCGAGATCGAGCAGGTCGAGGAGGTGCGCCACCAGCGCGCCGCCCTGGTCAGCCTCGATCAGCAGGTCGGCGAAGACGGCGACACGGCTCTCGGCGACCTGCTGCCCTCGGACGCGGAGGCGCCCGAGGAGGCCGCCTGGGACTCAGAGCGTGAGCGGATCGTGCATCGCGCGATCTCCCAGCTGCCCGAAACCGAGCGCACCGTGCTGACGCTGCGCTTCGGCACCGGACGCGAGGAGCCGCAGACGCTGACTGCGATCGGCAAAAGGCTCGGCTTCTCAGCCGAGCGCGCCTCACAGCTCGAGCAGCGGGCTCTGAAGAAGCTCGCCGAGTCACCCGAGCTCGCGGCACTGCGCGAGGCAGCGTAGACGCTCTAAGCTGAGCCCCCGCTGGTTTCAACCATCGGCAGGAGGCGAGACGTATGTCGAGGAAGTCTGCGTGGGTGCGCATCGTCGAGTGGACGATCGCGGTCGGCGAACGGCTGCTGGCCCCGGTGGAGCGATTCATCGGGCGCCGTTCGCTCGTCGGCGATGCCACCTTCTTCCCGCTTGATCGCTTTCCCTGGGTGACGTACGTCGAGGAGCACTGGACCGAGATTCGCGAGGAGCTCGAGCGGGTGCTCGACGACCACGCGGCGCTGCCCAGCTTCCAGGAAATCTCGAAGGACCAGATCGAGATCACCGATGATGACCGTTGGAAGACCTTCTTCCTCTACGGATTCGGGTTCAAGGCCAAGCTGGGTGTCGAGATGTGCCCCCGAACCGCCGCCCTGATGGAGCAGATCCCGGGTATGAAGACGGCGATGTTCTCGATCCTCTCCCCCCGCAAGCACATCCTCGACCATCGCGGCCCCTATAAGGGCGTGCTGCGCTACCACCTCGGCCTGATCGTCCCGCGCGAGGCCGAGAACTGCCGCATTCGGGTCGGCGAGGACATCCGCCACTGGGAGGAGGGCAAGAGCATGATCTTCGACGACACCTTCAACCACGAGGTCTGGAACGACACCGACGAGACGCGGGTCGTGCTGTTCGTGGACGTCATGCGGCCCCTCCCCTTCCCCGAGTCGGCGATCAACCGGCTGATCGTCGCGGCGATCCGCTTTTCGCCGTTCGTGCTCGACGCCAAGCGAAACCAGGAGGCGTGGGAAAAGCGCTACCTCGAGCGAAGGCGCACGCGAGAGCCCGTCGCCCCGGCGCAACCCGTCGGCTGAGCGCCCGCTCGCCTCACGTGGACCGCAACGGGTCCCCGATCGCCTGCCGTTCCATATCGACGAGCTGGCGGTTCAGCGCTCCCACCACTTCTTCCGCGGAATGGGCCGCGAGCCCGTACTGAACGCCGGTCAGCGGTATCCGCGTGCCTGTCTTCAGCCGCACGATGGCCTTCGGCCAGGTATCAGAGCGGGTCAGCTCGAAACGCTGCACCTCCTCCCAGCGAAGGACATACGTCTTGAAGATATTGCGAACGACGACCCTCCTCGAGTTCGTCCACACACCGCTGACGGGGTAGCGGATGGCGGGAATCAGGAATCCGATCGAGCAGATCGCCGTCAGCGCCGCCGCCACCGGCGAGGATCCCCTCCGTTCGAGCGCACCCCCGAGCTCCGTCAGGAAGTAGAACGCGACGGCCGCGAACACGAGCCACACGACGAAATTGGCAACCGTGCTGCGGTAGACGATCGGCTTCTCCGGGACGCCGTAGGAGCTGAGATCGGGCACGTTGGTTGATCGACCGCGGATGGCGCCGGCTTTAGCCGTACCCGATGCCCCGCGCCAGGGCCGAGCCGACGACGATCGGCCCGGTGCTACAGCGACGAGGACGGCAGCCCCAGCGTGCCGGTCAGTTCGTTCGCCTTCGCGTTCAGGATCGTGAACTCACCGGTGAGGATCAGCAGCCCGAGCGTGATCATCACGAGGCCCCCGAAGGCGATGATCAGCGGGAAGTGGCGCTTGAAGATCGAGAGCGCCGTCGCCATCCGCTCGAACGCCAACGCGATCAAGAGAAAGGGAATCGCAAGGCCCGCCGAGTAGAACGCCAGCAAGAGGGCGCCGTGGGCGGCCGAGCTCGAGATCGCGGCCTGGGTGAGGATCGCGCCGAGCGTGATGCTCGTGCAGGGGGTCCAGGCGATCGCGAACGCCGCTCCGGCTATGAGCGGCCCGCCGCGCCCGGCCAGCCGCAGCAGCGACTCAGAGTGCCACTCGCGGTTCAGCAGGTTGACGAACGGCGTCGCCAGGAAGACGACCCCCATCAGGATGATGATCACGCCACCGACCCGCTCGAGCGTCGCTTTGTGGTCGTTGAGCGCCGATCCGATCACCGTGGCGCTCATCCCCAGGAGGATGAAGATGAGCGAGAAGCTCGCGATGAACAGCAGGCTCGGCACGAGCACGCGACGCGCCTGCACGCCCCCCTGCAGGTCCGCCGGGGTAACGCCGATCACCGTCGACAGATAGCCCGGCACCAGCGGCAAGACGCAGGGCGACAGGAACGACACGAGGCCCGCGGCGAGGGCGAGCGGGATGCCGACACCCGTGGCGGTGTCCGAGGCAGTCGCGAGGGCTATCTGGGCGGGAATCATCGATGTAGCTGTGCAGAAGGATCGCGCATTTGCGCGCGCAATTCGACCACTTCCCGCTCGAGTCGTGAGACGCGCTCGCGCAGATCGTCGAGCTCCGAACCCGCTGCGGCGGGGATGGGCGAGGGGTGGACCCCCACATCCTGACGCTCCACCCCCTGCTCTGAGTCGTCCTGCAGCAACTGGGCATAGCGCTCCTCCTTCTGCCCCGCCCGTCGCTCGAGCCGCGCGACGAGCCCGCGCGCGATCAGCCGCATGAGCGTCTGGCCGACCTCCGCCAGATCGACGAAGGCATGCATGCGCTCGCCGCGCTGCTTGAGCTCGCCGGGAGTCTGTGGACCCCGCAGCATGAGCACGCACATGAGCGCCTGCTCGGGGTCGTCCATCGGCAGCGCCTCGGCCAGCAGGTGGCGATACTTGGGAGCCCGGCTGCCGGCGCCGCTGGCCAGCCGCGTGAAGCCACGGCGCTCCAGGCGATGGAGCGCGTCACGGACAGTGGCATCGTCGTAGTCCACCACTGGCTCGCGGTTCGTCGACTGATTGCAGGCCAGCCGCAGCGCATTCAGGGAAAGCGGATAGGCGTCCGGGGTCGTTCGCTGCTTTTCAAGCAGGCAACCGAGCACGCGTGTCTCCGAGGCCGACAGGTCCACGTTCCATACCCTAACGACGGTCGGATGGGCCCCATGACGACAGGGACCGGAAAGCACGACGGTAAAGTCAATGGCGTGAGCAGCCAGCCCTTCGCCCAGGGACACGGTGGCGGAGGACGCCAGACCCAGCGCGCAGAGCAGCGCCCCGAGGACACGCCCGACCGAGCCGTCTCGCTGCGGCGGGTCGGCAGGCTTTTCATCCCCTACCGGCTTCGGCTAGGGCTGTTGCTGGGGCTGATCTTCCTCGGCTCGATTCTCAGCGTGGCCTCGCCGTTTTTGCTGCGCGAAGCGGTGGAAGTGATCGTCCACAAGGGCAGCCTCACCGAGCTCTCCTGGCTCGTCGGGGGCATGATCGCGCTGGCGGTCATCAACGGCGTGATCGGCGTCGCCCAGACGTGGATCTCAAATCAGGTCGGCCAGCGCGTGATGCACGACCTGCGCGCCGCGGTCTACGCCCACTTGCAGCGCATGTCGCTGGCCTTCTTCACCCGCACCCGCTCCGGTGAGGTCCAGGCGCGAATCGCCTATGACATCGGCGGCATCGACGACGTCGTCACCAGCACCGCCACCTCGACGGTCTCCACCATCGCCACGGTCACGGCGACGATCGTGGCGATGTTCGCGCTGAGCTGGGAGCTGACCGTCTTCTCTCTGATCCTGCTGCCGTTCTTCGTATGGCTCACCCGGCGGGTCGGCAACGAGCGCCGTCGCATCCAGTCGGTTCGCCAGGGTCGGCTCGCCGACATGTCGACGCTCGTCGAGGAGTCGCTGTCGGTGTCGGGGATCATGCTCGGCAAAACGATGGGCCGCTCCCACGAGCTCGTCGATCGCTTCTCCTCGGAGTCAAGCGAACTGGCCGACCTCGAGGTGCGCGCGCGGATGGCGGGGCGCTGGCGGATGGCCTCGGTGCAGATGAGCTTCGCGATCATGCCCGCGGCGGTGTACTGGTTCGCCGGCTACAGCAGCGTTCACGGCAGCAGCGTGATCTCGATCGGCACCGTGGTCGCCTTCACGACGCTTCAGACCCGCCTGCTGTTCCCCATGCAGCAGCTCCTCTCGGTGGGCCTTGAAGTGCAGACCTCGCTCGCGCTGTTCGGACGCATCTTCGAGTACCTGGACCTGCCGATCGACATCGTCGAACGGCCCGGCGCGCGCGCGCTGAGCGGCGTGCGCGGCGACATCGCGCTCGACGACGTCTGGTTCCGCTACGCCCCGGACTCCCCCTGGACGCTCGAAGAGATCGCCGCCAGAATCCCGGCGGGCACCCGCACGGCGCTAGTGGGCGAGACCGGCTCGGGCAAGACCACGCTTGCCTATCTGATCGCGCGCCTGTACGAGCCCCAGCGCGGGTCCGTCCGCATCGACGGTGTCGATATACGCGACACGACGCTCGAGTCACTTGCGGCGACCGTCGGTCTGGTCTCCCAGGAGACATATCTGTTCCACGCCTCGATCCGCGAGAACCTGCGCTTCGCCTGTCCGGACGCGAGCGACGAGCAGATCGAAGACGCCGCCCGTGCGGCGCAGATCCACGAGCTGATCTCCTCGCTTCCCGAGGGCTATGACACGCTCGTGGGGGAGCGCGGATATCGCTTCTCGGGTGGTGAGAAGCAGCGCATGGCGATCGCGCGCACGATCCTTCGCAACCCGCCCGTGCTGATCCTCGACGAGGCGACATCGGCGCTCGACACCGAGACCGAGCGCGCCGTGCAGCAGGCGCTCGATGAGCTCTCGCGGGGCCGCACGACGCTCGCGATCGCCCACCGGCTCTCCACGATCCGCGACTCCGACCAGATCCTCGTGCTCGACTCGGGCCGCATCGTGGAGCGCGGCACCCACGAGGAGCTGCTCGAGCTGGCCGGCCGCTACGCGGCGCTGCTCAGCGGCGCGGCGGTCGCCGAGGGTCCCTCTCCGTCGAGCCCCTCGGCGGCGCTCGCCTAACCGCCGCTAGGCCGTCGCGTCGATGTTCAGCCGCACGTAGTCGACGATCACGGGCTCTCCGAGCTCGGCCAGCACGTCGTCCATGAACGGCTCGCGCAGGCTCTCCGGCAGATGCTGCACGTGCGGGCCGAGCACGATCGTCGAGAGGAACTCCCGCGGGTGCTCGGGCCGCTGCGGCGCGTCCTTCAGCCAGCACTCGGCGGTCGCGAAGCCCGCGCGCAGCAGCCGTGCGCGGGTCTCGGCCGGTGCGGCGTAGTTCCAGGGCGGGCGCCAGTCGCGAAAGTGCCGGCCGTAGGGTTCTCGCGCGAGCACCTCCGCCGCGCGCCCCCGCAGCACGTCGATGTTGCCCTCTCCCCCGCACTGGGCCACGAGCCGCCCGGCCGGTCGCAGGCCGGCGCGCAGGCGAGCGAAGAGGCGCTTGTGATCGGCGATCCAGTGGAACGTGGCGGTCGACAGAACCGCGTCAAGCGGCTCCTCGGGCTCGAGCTCGAGCAGGTCGAGCTGGCGCACCTCGACGCGCTCGTCTGCGGCGAATCGCTCGCGCGCCGCCTGCACCATCGAGGCGGAGGCGTCGACCGCGATCACCCGTCCCCGCGGCAGGCGCTCCAGGAGGGCTTGCGTGACGCGTCCCGAGCCGCAGCCTGCGTCGAGCACGAGCTCATCGCCATCGAGCTCCAGCCGCGCCAGCACCTCCCTGCCCATGGCCGCCATGGGTCCCGAGATGCGGTCGTAGCTCCTGCCGTCCCATTCTCGCGTCACCGGCATACGGCTGTACGTTATCACGCACGCGCGACCAGTTCGGCGAGCGCCTTCGAGAGCTGGCCTCCCTGCCAGGCGATCGGCGAGCGCGGCGGCGGTCCGGCGTCCTCGACGATCAGTCGCGCACCCGGGATCGCCGCGGCGTAGCTCTCCCCCACGGCGAGCGGGTGGCCCGGGTCGGCCTCGTCGCGACTCGCGATCACCAGCGTCGGAACGGAGATCGCCGCGAGCTCATCCATGCGGGCGAAGGGCGGCGACCGCGGCACGGCTTCCAGGGCATCGGCGACGGCCTCCGGGTGCTCGTGTGCCGACAGCCGCTGGCGGAGCACCGTCGCGACCGTCTCACGCCACGCCTCGGGCACCGCCGCGAGGTCATAGGCGGAGACGAAGCCCTCCACACCACCCTCCCTGAGTCCCCTGGCGAGCGCGTCCCAGCGGGCGAAGGCCTGCGGCGTCCTCTCCTCCGCGGGATCGAACGACGGGGTGATGAGCCCGAGCGCAGCGACGCGCTCGGGCCGCACCAGCGCCAGGCGCAACGCGGTATGGGCGCCCATCGAGGCTCCGGCGATCGTCGCTCGCTCGATGCCAAGCGCGTCCAGCACGGCCTCGAGGTCGGCGAGCAGGCTTTCGTATCCGTACTCGTCCGGCTGGGGCGCTGCGGTGGAGCGCCCGTGGCCGCGGGCGTCGTAGGCGATCACCCGGTGGCCGCCGCGCTCGAGCGCGCGTGAGCCCATCACGACATATCGGCGGGTTGCGGTGAGGCCGTGCAGCAGCACGATCGGCGGTCCGCCTCCGCTCTCCTCGCCGGACAGCGTGACGCCGTCGCTTTGAACGCTGAACTCGCCGGCGCTCACACCGGGATGACTGCGTGCTCGCGTACGAGCTCGGCCGAGCGCTGCGGCTGCTCCCAGAAGAACAGGTGGCCGGCGCCCTCGAAGATCTCAAGGCGCGCGCCGGGTATGTGCGATGCGATCAACGGACCGTTCGGGAAGGGCAGGATCTGATCGGCCGTGCCGTGGATGACCAGCGTCGGCGTCTCCAGCCGGGCGAGGCGCTCGCTCGTGTCGTGGGCGAGGATCGCTCGGGTCTGCGCCTCGATCACCACCCCCGCAACCGCGCGTCGGAGACAGATCGCGCGATACTCCTGCCAGGCCTGCTCATCGTCCACGAGGGCCTCGGAGACGTTCGCTTCCCAGGCGAGCCGCATCGCCGTCTCGCGATCACCCGAGAGCCGCGCCTTCTTGAGCCGCCCACCTAGCTCAGGCGCGAGCCGCACGCTGCCCTCGCCGCCGCAGTAGCTGCAGCCGAGCGTGAGCGTGCGTACACGCTCGGGATGCGCCAGCGCGAGCTCCTGGGCGATCATCCCACCCATCGAGATGCCCAGCACGTGCGCCGATTCGATCTGCAGCTCATCGAGCAGGCCGAGCGCGTCCTGCGCCATCTCGGCGATCGTGATCGGTCCCTCAAGGCGAGTGCTCGCGCCCACCCCACGATGGTCGAACACGATCACCTCGAAGTCCGCCCGCAGGGCCGCGAGGAACGCCTCGCCCCAGTGCAGCGCGGTGCCACTCATTCCCATGATCAAAAACAGCGGCGGACCTGATCCGCTGCGCTCGTAATCGAGCTCTCTCCCAGCGACCTGTGCGATCGGCATGCTGAGGATCCTAGACGCCCCTCCCCCACCCCATCGTGCACGGGCCGTCGCGGCCCGGCCGCCCATAAAGCTCTGTGGGGCGACCGCCAGGCCCGCTACAGCGGTAACGCGAGCTGTCCGGCCGGGTCGCCCACGGCCGCCGGCGCCGCCCCGCCGGCTCGATCCGAGCGCGCACCGGCGGTGGCCAGGCCGGCGACACGCACTCCCAAAAGCCGCACCGGGCGCGGCGGGGAGTAGTCGTCCAGCAACCGGCGAGCGACCGCACCCACAAGCTCGACGTCGCAGGTCGGCTCGGCCACGGTGTGGGCGCGGGTGACGGTCGTGAAGTCGGCGAGGCGCACCTTGATGGCGATCGTCCGGCCCCGGCGGCGATGCGCCGCGAGGCTTGTGCATAGCTCCCGGGACATACGCGCGAGCTCCTCGCGTAGCCTCACGGGGTCGTCGAGGTCCTCATCGAACGTCCGCTCGCGCGACTCGGAGACCACCTTGCGCGCCTGCTGCACCTCGCCGTCGTGTTCGAAGCGCGCCCTGCGCTGCAGCTCCGGCCCGAGGTTCGCGCCGAAGCGCTCGATGAGCGCGTGCGCCGGCGCGGCGGCGACCGCGCCAAGGCTCGTGAGACCGAGCTCGCCAAGGCGCGCCGCGGTCTTCGGCCCGATGCCAGGCACGAGGGCCGGCGGCGAGGAGGCAAATCGCCTACATGCCTGCTCGCGGGTGAGCACGACGAAGCCAGCCGGCTTCTCCGCGTCTGAAGCCACCTTGGCGATCAGCTTGTTCGGGCCGATGCCCACCGAGCAGGTGAGCCGGGTTGCCTGACTGATGTCGGCCAGCAGCCTGCGCATTGCGGCCCGGGGCGAGTACAGGCCGTCGAGATCGAGGTAGGCCTCGTCCAGGCCGACGACCTCCACACGCTCGATGTGCGAGCGCACGAGGCCCATGAGCCGCGCGGAGATCTCTCTGTATGTGGGGAAGTCGGGTGTGAGCACAACCGCCTGCGGGCACAGCCGGCGCGCCCGCGCGGCCGGCATCGCCGAGCCCACGCCGTAGCGTCGCGCCTCATAGCTTGCTGTCGTCACCACCGCGCGCGGGCCGCGACCGGCGACGATCACCGGCCTGCCGCGAAGCTCGGGATGGCGAAGCAGCTCGATCGATACGTAGAAGGCGTCTGCGTCCAGGTGGGCGACGCTCAGCTGAGCTTGGTCATCGCGCACCCACCCGAATCTACCGCCACGGTCGGCGGTTCTGGGGTAGGCTTTGCCGTGACGCCATGGACCTGACGTTCAGCAAAGAGGAGACGGCCTTCCGCGACGAACTGCGCGGCTGGCTCGCGGAGAACCCACCGCCGCCCGAGCCTGACGAGAGCGACGAGGGCGCCCACTACGGGTGGCGGCGTGACTGGCAGCGTCGTCTGTACGACGGCGGCTGGGCGGCTCCGGCGTGGCCGACGGAGTACGGCGGCCGGGGCGCCAGCCAGACGGAGTCGGCGATCTACTTCGAAGAGGTCGGCCGCGCGCGCGTCCCGCTGCCGGCGAACGTCCTGGGGATCCTGCTTGGCGGGCCCACCCTAATGGCGTGGGGCACACCCGAGCAGAAGGAGCGCTACCTGCCCCCCATCCTCTCGGCCGAGGAGATCTGGTGCCAGGGATTCTCGGAGCCTGACGCCGGCTCGGACCTCGCATCACTGAAAACGCGGGCCGTCAAGGATGGAGACGAATGGGTCGTGACCGGCCAGAAGGTGTGGACGAGCGGCGCCCAGTACTCAAAGTGGTGCATGCTCGTCGCGCGCTCCGACCAGGAGGCGGCCAAGCACAAGGGGCTTACTTACTTCCTGATGGACATGGACCAGGAGGCAATACAGGTTCGTCCTCTGCGCCAGATCACCGGCTCACCGGAGTTCAACGAGCTGTTCATCGAGGAGGCGAGGATCCCCGAGGCGAACGTCGTGGGCGGCGTGGGCAACGGCTGGAAGGTCGCCATGACGACGCTCATGAATGAGCGCGCCGGCCTTGGCTTTCTGCTTCAGATCCGTCTGCGCCAGCTGCTCGACGACCTGATCGCCACCGCCGCCGAGCGGGGCCTGCTCGAGGACTCGCTCTACGCCGACGCTCTGGCGGAGTTGCACGTGCGCTGCGAGTCGATCAGGCTTCTGGCCTGGAAGGGCCTCACCGACACCGAGCGATACGGCCAGCCCGGTCCCGAGGGCTCGCTGGTCAAGTGGCTGTGGTCGGACACCAACCAGCGCCTCACGCAGCTCGCCGTGGACATCGTGGGGCCGGAGGCGCTCACCGCCGGCACGCAATGGAGCTACGAGCAGATGCGCGCTCGCGGCAACACGATCGAGGGCGGCACGACCGAGGTTCTCAAGAACATCATCGCCGAGCGCGTCCTCGGGCTGCCGCGACTGAAGGTCGCAGCGTAGGAATCGACATGGACTTCGGCTTCACCGACGACCAGCGCGACATCCAACGCACGGCCCGCGACCTGCTCGCCGACCGCGCGAAGATCGAGCGCGTCCGCGAGCACGCCGAATCAGGGCGCACCGACGAGGGGCTGTGGCGCGAGCTCTCAGAGCTCGGCTGGCCGGGCATCGCGGTGGCCGAGGAGCACGGCGGCCAGGGGCTTGGCCGGATCGAGCTGTCGATCCTGTGCGAGGAGCTGGGGCGCTCGCTCGCCCCGGTGCCGTTCCTGCCGAGCGCGCTCGCCGCAACACTCATCGAGCAGGCCGGCTCGGCCGCGCAGCAGGAGCGCTGGCTGCCGGGCCTCGCAAGCGGGGAGAGCATCGGCGCGCTCGGCGTAGCCGCCGGCGGCACCGCGGAGCTCGTGATCGGGGCCCCGGAGGCGCAGGTGATCGTGCTCGTCGAGGAGGACGGCGCCGCGCGGGTCCTCGCCGCCGAGGATGCCGAGATCGTTCCCGTCGCGTCGATCGACTCGACCCGCTCGACCGCTCGCGTGAGCGTGTCGGAGGACGCCGGGGAGCCGCTCGACGGGGATGTGGCCGGGGGCGTCGATCGAGCGCTCGTGGCGGTGAGCTCGGAGCTCGTCGGCGTATGCGACCGCTCGCTCGAGATGACTGTCGCCTATGTGAAGGATCGCAAGCAGTTCGGCGTTCCCGTGGGCTCCTACCAGGCGGTCTCGCACCGCTGTGCTCAGATGCTCCTTGAAACCGAGAAGGCCCGCTCGGCGACCGCGTTCGCGGCGTGGACAGCGGACGCCGACCCCGAGCGCCTGGCGGAGGCCGCGGCGATGGCCAAGGCAGCGGCCTCGGATGCGGGACGGGAAGTCACGGCCAGCGCCATCCAGGCCCACGGCGGCATCGGCTTCACGTGGGAGGCGGACGTGCACTGGTTCTACAAGCGCGCCCAGCTCGACGCGGGGCTGTTGGGCGGCGCCAAGCGACAGCGCGCCCAGCTGGCGAAGATCCTCGCCGAACAGGCGACCGCCCTCGGGGTCGCCTGACCCACTAGGCGGTCGCGGGGTCGCGAAGCTTCACCCCGGCGAGCTCGACGGTACCCCCCGCAGCGGCGAGCGCCGGTGAGTCCTCGATCGCGATTTCGACCAACCCCTGCTCGCGCTCGTCCTCGGCCGCGATGAAGCGCACCTCCGCGCCCTCGAGCTCGAGCAGCGGCGCCTCGACGCCTTCGATCGGGACGTCGAGCACCCCCGCCCAACGCGCGGCGGCACCGGCGGGGTCGGGCACGGCGAGCGTGATGCCGGTGAGGCGCCCAGGCGCGCCGGTGCCGGTCCGCCCTGTCCACTGCGGCCCGCCCCAGCGCCAGGTGCCGTAGGGGACGGAACGGTCGAGCGACACGATCGCCCCGCGCATGTCGGCGGGATGGAGATGGGTCGTGGCGATGTCCGGCAGGTCGATCTCCCACGCGACCCGCACGCCGGCCGCCCTGGAGCGGGCTCTGGCCCCCTCCAGATCCTCGATGTCGAAGATGACCATGTAGCCGCCGTCGCCGCCGTGGCGGAGGAGGTAGCGCCCCGCGGCGGTGTCCGGTCGTGCGGGCGAGACGATCTCGATGAAGCAGTCCCCGACCGCGAACACGGTGTTGGTCAGGCCGAAGTGGCTCACCCCGGGGTCGCGGAAGGGCTCGCCCAGATCGAGTGCCGACCGGAGCGCCTGGGCGACGGGCTCGAGCTCGCCCGCCACGAGCACCGCCTGGCGAAGCCGCACCCGGGAGTGAGAACCCTCCATGGGCGGAGGCTACCGTGGTGACCGGTGCGAGACGGCGCCGGGCTTCTTCCAGCAGCCGCTCAACGGGCTGGGCGGCGCGGGCTGAGGGCTTTCGCCGGCGACCTCGGGCGCTCTCCCGCCGCGAGCGCCCGGCCGGCGAAGGCGAGCATGCTGCCGAGGTGGGCCTGGACCGTTTCCAGGGAGTGGTTGCCTTCGTAGACGGCGCCCTGGGCGCTCGCTCCGGCCGCCCGCAGCTCGGCGGCAAACGGCTCGTCCTCGGAGGGGTCGGCGATCGTGTCGGCGGCGCCGCCGTAGACGAACGCCTGCAAACCGATCTCGGAGATGACCCTGCGATTGGCCCGCAGGCGGCCTTCCAGACCGTTGAAGAAGCCGAGCCAACTCTCGACCACGGCGAAGCGATCGGGGTGTGAGAGGGCGATGTTCATCGCGCCGTAGCCGCCCATCGAGTCGCCGGCGATCGCCCGGCCGTTCCTGTCGGGCAGCGTGGGGAGCGTACGATCCACCAGTTTCTGGACTTCGAGCACATAGCCTTCGTAGTTACGCGCGCCCAGGTTGCGCCAGTTGTTTGAGCCGCGGCCGCCCTGGATCATCACGGCGATCAGCGGCGGGATCACGTGGCGCGCGATCAGCTGATCGAGTTCTCCCTGCAGGCCGACCTGGAGGAAGGCGCTCGCGAGCTGGTCGTTGCCGTGAAGCAGGTAGAGCACCGGGTAGCGCCGCGTGCTCGTCGCGAAGCCCGCGGGCAGGTAGGCGATGAACGAGCCACCCTCGTGCAGTGCGGCCGACGTGTAGCTCGCTTCGTCGATCGAGCTGCCCGCGGCATCGTGACTGACGTTGACGAGGGTCGCCGGCGGGGCCGCGGCGAGCGATGACGCGAGCTCAGAGCGCGCGAGCTGCCCCGCCGGGAGTGCGGGAGCGCCCAGTCCGACGAGACGCTCGAGGGTGAGCGGCCCGCTGAGTGCCACCACAGCACTGAGGACCGCCAGCGCGACGAGCAATGCGCCCGTGCCGATCCGCGGGGCGAGCCCGCGGCGCGGCTGCCAGCCGTCGAGCGCGACATCGTGTCGGCTCGCGACCAGACGGTCGAGCCGCGGCGGAAACGTCGGCACCCACGCGGGCGGAAGCACCTCGGCGGCCGCTCCGGAGGAGCCCGGCCAGCTCCACTCGCCCAGGCCCTCGAACCAGACCTGGGTGCGTGAGCTCTTTCTCGCGACGGACATTCCGCAGATTGAATGAACGAAGGCGCCGGAAACCAACCCCTGCACGAACCCGCCCAGAGCGGCCCGTCAGCGTGAGCTCCAGAGCTCCCCGGTGTCGCCGAAGCCGAGCGCCTGCCTGGTCGCTTCGGTGAGATCGAATTCGCGCCCGGCCACATAGGGCCCGCGGTCGATCACCGGCACGCGGATGGTTCTGCTGCCGTAGCGAAGCGTCACGAGGGTGCCGCAGGGAAGTGTCTTGTTGGCGACCCCCATGGTGGCGCTCGTCAACTCGCCCCCGCAGGCCAGGCTGCCGCCGCCGCCGTACCAGGAGGCCTCGGCGGTGCGGTAGACATTCAGTCGGCCAAGCCTGCGATGGGAGGCGTGCTCGAGCGAGTCGCCGGCGAAGTGCAGGCGCACGAGCGCGCTGCCCACCCCGGTGGCCAGGTAGCGCAGCTGGAAATGGCCCTTCGCGCGGGTGCGCGCCCGCGTCAGCGTCCTCCAGCCGCGGTTGGCGAGCGTCTGCAGGGTGACGATCTGGCCGGCCAGCCCGGGCCGTAGGGTGCCGGTGACGGTGGCCGTGCGGCCTTCGAGCACGTTCAGGCTGGCACTGCGAACGCTGAGAGCCGTCGCAGCGGGCGTGCCCGGTGGCGGTGCGGTTGAGACGATTCCTACCGGAGTCAGGGCCGCGGCAGGTTGAACTAACGTCGTTGGAACGTACATCGACATAGACCTCCTCCATGCCTTCTGTCCGCCTACGGGGTTAGCTGTCGGGCTCACGCCGAGTGGGCACGCGAACGGACGCGTGTCATCCCGGCGTTACGGCGGCATCAGTGGCCGATTCGCCCCATCCAGATCGCGTCCTAGCGACCCGGCAGTGGTTCCCCCGCTCGCCTCCATCCACGGAGGCGACTCGGCAGAGTCGAACAATTGTTCGTAAGCATATAGGCCTGTCGGGGCGGAAGTGTGACGGAGGTCACACTTGTAAAGCCACTGTAGAAGCGCCAATGCGCACGATATGCTCCCGTCGTGCCGACTGTGCCATTCCACGTGGGCGATCGGGTGGTCCACCGGACGGCCGACCTCAAAGGCACCGTCGCCGAAGTTGTTCGCCAAGCGCCCGATGGTGACGAGCAGGTTCTGCTCGTCCGTTGGGACAGTGGAGGCGAGAACCAAGTCCTCGGGCGCGACCTGTACAGCCGGATCGAAAAGCGTGGCGGTCCTGGGAGAGACGTGCCCCGGTGCCCCGCTTGCAACTACCCGCTGCCGAGCCACGCTCAGGGCTGCAGCTTGGCGAGCTGAGCGGCACGCTTCTCTAGCTGCTCATATTCGTAGCGGCGTTCCTGGTCGCGCGTAATCGTAATCAGGATCGCCGTCAGCTCGGCCAATACGGCCGCGAGCGCTAGCGCAAATGCAGCCAGCCGCCAAGGTTGGGCATGGTTGAGGCCGCCGTGCGGCACGAGCGCTGCTGCCACACCTGCCGCCAGTCCGATCATGCCGACGTTGTAGAGCCGCCGCGCCCAGGCCGCCCATAGCTCAAACGCATCCACCGCTTGGCTCTGTTCATCGGCTAGCTGGGTGGCACCGGCGTCCGGCCACCATTCGTCAAGCTGGCTGGGCGTCACCACGTATTGTCGAGCGACAAAGGCGCACTCAGCGCATCCAATGAGGGCGACGGCTGCGGCGACCAGCGCAAACAGCGTTATGCCTTCGGCGCCGAAATCCTGCGGGCTGGATATGACCAGGACGGCCAGAGCGATGGCGATGCCTGCGAGGAACGGCGCCGCAACGGTACCCATACCATCAATCGCCGCCGAATAGCCGTAGCGACCGGGTGGTTTCCACCGGGGGCTGGGATTGGGACTCATTGACCACCTCCAGTCTAAGCGCGAATCTTTATGTAAGGGACCTTGACAAACGCTCGCCCGTAAGGTAGCCTTACGGCATGGCATCGGCCAAGCGACACGAACCCCGCCGAGCAGCGTGCTCGGAATCGACGCTCTCGCTGATGGAGTTCATGCGCGACTTCCCCGACGATGCCTCCTGCCTTGACCACCTATGGCGCAAGACGTACTCGCCCGATGGCGAACACGCCGAGTGCCCGAAGTGCGAGCAGGAGCGGGTGTTCAAGCGCTACGCGACCGCTCAGGGACGCCAGTCGTGGTGCTGCACCGGCTGCGGGCACCACGTCCATCCCACGGCGGGGACGATCTTCGAGAAGTCCTCCACGTCTCTGCAACTCTGGTACTACGCGATGTATTTGGTCGCCAGCACCCGATGCGGAATCTCGGCAAAGAACCTTGAGCGCGCGATCGGCGTGTCGTATCCGACCGCCTGGCGGATGCTGAACAAGATTCGCAACGAGGTCATGGTCCAAGACGACGAAGCCCTGACCGGCGAAGTCGAGATAGACGAGACATCGGTGGACGGCAGGCCGCGCGTCAAATACTCGATGAACGAGTACCCCGACGCGCGCGCGAAAGCCCACAAACTGCGCGAGCGTAGTCGAGTGACCGTGTTCGCCGCCGTTGAGCGTGGCGGACGTGTCAAGGCCACGGTCCTCCCCTCCCGTCGTGGTCCCGGCCTGCAAGCCCAAGCAATCGAGTGGATCGACCCGCGCTCCATCGTCTACACCGACGAGTGGCCCGCGTACAACCAGCTACATCGTCACTTCGCTTCGCATAGTCGAGTTCGCCACTCGACCGGCGAGTACGTGGTCGGTGATGCCTACACGAACACGATCGAGGGCTGGTTCGGCAACGTCAAGCCGTCGATCCGTGGGACCTACCGGAAGGTGTCGCATAAGTGGTTGCAGGGGTATCTCAACGAGTTTGCATGGCGGTACAACCACCGCGAACAGCGCGATCCGTCGATGTTCGCCGAGCTGGTCACGCAGGCGGCGAATCGTGACTGAGCGGAAGGCACTCCAAGCTCTACGCCGCGCCGCTGAGCGCCGTCAAGCAGCCGATGACGAGCGTCACGCCGCCGCGACCGAGATGCGCGAGCGCGTCGCGGATGCGCACAGGGCGGGTGTCAGTCCGACTCGGATTGCTCGGGAGGCTGGTCTTTCCCGGCAGGCCGTCTACGAAGCCCTGCAACCTTAGTAACCACGTCATCGAACTCGCCCCGGGTGGGCACCGGCACCACCAGCGGCTCACCGTCCGTGGTCGGAATCTCCTGAGTAGGCTCCAGCTCGTGTTTGTCGTCAGCCATCTACGGCGAGGTTAGCGCGTGGATCGGTGCATCTTTTGCGGCGAGTTGTTCAGCGAGGATCGTCCGCGAAGCAACGAGCACGCGGCTCCAAAATGGTGCGGCGAGCTATTGCCGGACGAAGGGAAGGTGCAGCACCACCGAATCGACGAAACCGCCGACGGTCGCACCGTGGAAGATCAAGGCTTCCGCAACCCGTTCACGACCGTTGCGGGCGATGTCTGCAAACTCTGCAACGAGGGCTGGATGCACGAGTTGGAGGATTCCTGCGAAGGCATCGTCGGACACCTGATCCAAGGGCACCCGCGCAAAATCCGCTATTGGCGCCAGACGCTTGTAGCGACCTGGGCCGTCAAGACTGCGCTCGTGTGGGAGTGCGTATCCCCCGAGAACCGGACCGTCCCACTCGCGGTGCTCCGTATGTTCCACGCCATACAGCGACCCGGTGCGCGCCAGCAGGTCTGGATCGGTCGATTCAGCGACAGCGGAAACGAGCCGCTCTCATTCCAACGAACCGGCGCGCACGTCATCGGCACGCCTCGTCCCGACAAACCGGGTGAGGCGCATGCGTATCTCCTGGCCCTCAGCGTTGGCGAACTTGCCCTGGTGGTCTGCGGGCACCTGCTCGACGCCGACATCCCGTTCCTGATGCCCGCCGAGTTCTCGGAACAGCTCACGCCGATCTGGCGGCTGAGTTTGGAGGTCGTCACCTGGCCGCCCCCGAAGGGCATTGATCGGGCTGGCCTGGAGGCCGTCGTTCGGTCGCTTGGAGCGCCGATCCAGGGGCCATAGCGGGGCGCTCACCGCCGCTCGGAGCCGCTCCAAAGAGCGATCAAAACGAGAAGCGATCCCAGCGACGCGCGAACTGGCGATGCCGTCGCGGCAAGGCTCGCGCCCAGACACCCGAGAATCGCCCGCTGCGTTGAGTCCATACATAGCGACTATCCGACGCCAATTTTTCGTCCTAATCCGTGGAACTGACGGGGCGGTGGTTCGTGCCATATGGCGCTACCTCGCTTCTACAGTGGCTTTACAAGTGTGACGGAGGTCACATATATCCCTTGACAGGGGGTACTATGGCTCAGGTACAAACCGCGCGCTAGGCGCAAGATCACTTGCAGCGTCGCTAGGCGGCTCTCGGATTCGAGGCCGGTGCGGGATAGACGCCGGCGATGGGCCCTTTAGACGACCCACGGCGAAACATGCTCACCGGGCTTGGCCTGCTGCTGCTCGGCGCGGTGCTCCAAGGGTCCGTACCGCCCGAGGTCGCACCTTCCGGGGTGCTCCTACTGGTCGTCGCTTGGCATCGGCCACGCTAGGCGGTGCGCGATGAGCGCGCCGCTAGGTTTCCAGGAACGGCTCAAGGCGCGGGAGCGCCTCGTCCACGATGAAGGCCGTGAGCTTCGCGATCAGCAAGTCGAAGCTCCATACGTCGGCGCCCCGCTTGAGTCCTACAACGGGCACGCCTTCGACCTTCACGTCCATTTTTCGACCTTCGTCTGCGATTACTGTGCCGTCCTTGAATATGGGGACGGCGTAGGTGATCTCACCGTCGAGGTGCAGTTCGACTTTCCCGAGCCCGACCACGGTGTTGATCAGTTCGCGATGCTTGTCGGCGTTTTGGAAGGCGCTGAGCAGCGCGAGGGCGTGGTTCTCGGGCGCGTGGCCGTGCGTCGCGGCCGCCTCGTAAGGCTGCAGAACCTTGAGTGCTGCGATGCAATCGTCTGGCAGGCACGCCACCAGCGACAGCCAGCGAGCTGCTGCCTCAGCGTCCAGATAGTCGCCGCCCGTCTCGTCGCGTGCGAGTGGATCACCGGTGAGAATGGGGAAGCTGACTTTGCGCCGGTACTTGCGTGGGGCGATAGCGACAATGAGGTGGTCGAGCGCCGAGCGGACGTTGAACAAGTAGTCCCCGACGAGAATGGGCAGACGCTCGGACGGTTGAATGAGGCGGAGGTCGAGTCGGTACTCCCATTCCGGGGCGTTGCGCTTGGGCTTCATCGACTCGACCACCGGGTATTCGCGGCGCTCCCGAAGGGGCTTAGTGAGAGCCTCGATTTGCTCGATGTGCTCGTCGGCCCGGTAGAGCTTGAGACGATGCGATGGGGTCGCCATCGCCTACCCTTGGAGGACCATGCCAGAGGAGCCGAAGGACGAGCGGGAGACAGAGCAGACGCCCAAGGGCCTAACCGTACCGGTGCCCAAGCGTGATGAGTTCTTCCGCAGCCTCAAGCAGGCGGCCAAGCCTGAGCCGCCTACTCCGAAGCCGTCAGCCGAGAAGCGCTAGCCGCTCAAGCACCGCGACGGCCTGTGCGGAGAATCCGGCCTTGATGCCGAGGTCACGCACATACCCGACGAGGAACGCAAGCGCCAGCAATCCGGCGATAAAGATCAGGTCGCGTTGCATCAGCCGAGCGTACACCCCGGTCAGGAAAGCACTTCAAGAGCTGCAACGAATCTTGCAGCTAGTGCCCGGCGGCGCGCAGCAGCAAGGTCTCGAACATCGCTTTGCGGTCGTGCCGGTGGTTGTAGCGCCACGTGAACTCGTTGAGATAGCCCTGCAACCACTTGTGGGAGACCTTCCGATAGGTCCCACGGATGGAGGGCTTCAGGTGCCCAAGGAACCCCTCGATGGTGTTCGTGTGCGCATCGCGGATGACGTACTCCCCGGACGCGTGCCGGACTCGACTATGCCCCGCGAAGTGCTGTCCGAGCGAGTTGTAGGCAGGCCACTCGTCGGTGTAGACGATGGAGGTCGGCTCGACCCACTCGATGGTTTGGGCTTGCAGGCCGGGGCCACGCCGCGATGGGAGCACGGTGGCCTTGACTCGTCCGCCGCGCTCGACGGCGGCGAACACCGTTGCTCTACTACGCTCGCGGAGTTTCTGAGCTTTGGAGTGGGCGTCACGGTCGGTGCGCATCGAGTATTTATGACGCGGCTTCCCATCGACGGAAGTCTCGTCAACCTCCACGAACCCCGAGAGCGGCCGTCCGTCCTCAGTCATGAGCTTGTTGCGGATCAGGTTGAACATCCGCCACGCGGTCTTGTAGGTCACGCCAAGCTCGCGCTCAAGCTGCTTGGCCGACACTCCGCAGCGAGTGCTCGTCATCAGGTGGATGGCGAAGAACCACAGTTGCAGCGAGGTCGAGGACTTGTGGAAGATGGTCCCGGCCAGCGGGTGCAGGTGATGCCCGCAGGAGTCGCAGTCCCACGCCGGTCGTTCAGCGACCTTGTGGAACTTGCGCTCGCGTCCGCACTTCGGGCACTCGGCGTGCGATCCGTCCTCGGAATAGCGGTTGCGCCAGAGCCAATCGAGGCAGGCGGCATCGTTCGGGAACTCGCGCATGAACTCCATGAGCGAGTACGTGGACTCCGAGTAATCGGCGCGGACCGGTTCGTTGCGATTGACGGGAGGCATCAGGCATCCGCCTCGTCGTCGGGTTTGTCGCGTCCAAGGCCGGGGAAGCGCGGCCCATACGCATTGAGCCATTGGCGGAAGCCCTGCGAAGCGCCAATGCGTCGGATGGCCGCGCGGCAGAGCAGCGGTATTCCGGCGAGGACAAAGACGATTACGAGAATTCCGAGGACTGCTGCCATATGAGTATCATCCCACAGAACCTACCCCCTGTCAAGGGATATATGTGACGGAGGTCACGCATGGAAAGTCTCTGTAGAAGCGAGACCGGGGTCGTCGCCACGCCCCGAGTAGCTTTTGAGGGATGCGAAACCCACTGAAGGCGACTCCGAAGTCGATACAGCTCGCCGTAGCCGGCGTCTTGTGGCTGTTGGTCTACTTGGGTGACTTCATCAGCAGCGGCAATGCCATCGTTGGCGTGCTGGGAGCTGCGG
The DNA here is from genome assembly GCA_963717415.1 of uncultured Solirubrobacteraceae bacterium. Classification (GTDB taxonomy): domain Bacteria; phylum Actinomycetota; class Thermoleophilia; order Solirubrobacterales; family Solirubrobacteraceae; genus Palsa-744. Next base: position 1,238,172 of record OY970331.1, read on the forward strand.
TCGTGCTCGTCTTTTCCGTGTACGCCTGGCGAGCAAGGCGTACCGAGCGGCGCCAGGCTGGACGCAAGCGATGAATAGCCGACCTACTCGACTAGCTGGAGCTCGACCTGCTCGAGGGGCTCATGCGATAGGTCCGCGTGGCGGGCCGACACATGCGGCGTCAGGTGTCGTGGGTGAGACATCGTCCACGCGAGAAAGCCGAGCAGAGCGACGTCGAGAATCACGATGACGGTCATTGCGACTGGCAAAGACATTGCGCCCCCTTGGCTGTCGACGACTGTTGCCGCGAAACGTACCGCCAGCGCGCGTCGTAGGTCTGTGAAGTTGAGCACACGGTGGGACCGGCTTCTGCGCCGGGCCGATAACACGCCGCGGGCGCGTGACGATGGCTGACACCGACATCGAACATCGCTTGCGGGAGGTGGGCGGCGAGTTCATAAAGGCGCATGGCAAGGCCGAAGCGGTCATTCGGGAAGCGGTTGGGGTCGGTATGTCCGCAGACATGATCTCGAACGCGAGCGGGCTATCGCCCGACACGGTCGGCGCCTTCCTGCGAGCGAGCGGCTAGATTCCGTTCACTGCGCGGTCGCGAGCTGCCCAAACAGCGGCCCACGCTCACGACGCCGGCGAGGGATCGGCGTCATGACTTGCTCCACAGCCTCCAGCAGCCGCCGGCCCGACAAGCTCGCGCCTAGCGACGGACGGCGCGCCACCGCCGAAGACGAGTGACATAAGCCTCGCCGGCACTCCAGGCTGGGAGGCCAAGGACGCGTCTGAGCCAGAGGAAGGCCAGCACTATCAGCGCCTCGACCCCGTGGATCAGCGCAAGGGAGTCAACTGTCCCCGTTGTGAGCCATGTGATCAACGGGTCGACGACTATGAGAAGGAGCACGGCGAGCCCGAAGAGACGCCCTACACGGACAACCTGCGCCTTCATCGCTCAGCCGATCCGGCAAGAGTGAAAGGCAATCGGACGGACATACGAGCATCATCCCACCCCCTTCCATGACGCGAGCGCTCCCCTGCTGGCATGATCCCCCTTGGCCATCCAACGGAGGGACCCTCATGGCAGCAGACGACATCGAGCGCGACGACGCGGAGCCAGACCCGAGGGCCAAGCTCGGCCAGGAAGTGGCCGCCCAGATGGAGGCGATCGAAGACGACTTCGGCGACGACTACGAGATCGGGGCCGTCGTGACCATCGTCGAAGTCATCAGACCGGAGGGTCCCGGAGTGCGGGTGCGTTGCAACGCCCCGCCCTGGGTCGGACTGGGCATGCTGCGCATCGCGGAAAAGGCCCTCGAAGGGCACGAGGGTTGACCGCAGGCGTGTGACCCGGAGCCGGTCCCGCGGCTAGGGTGCTCGGCGTGGCCCCGCAGAACCCGATCACTCGCATCGAGCAGGTCGCTCAGGACCTCGGACGCCTCGCCGAGGAGCTCGAGACCTATGCGGGCCCCGACGCGAGGAGGGTTCTGCTCCACTGGCGGGCCGAGCTGAGGGCGGCGATCGAGGACATCCAGCGGCTCGGGCCGACCGGCGGCGGGGCCGGTCGATGAGCGAAGGGCCACACGGGGGAGTCGTGCCTAGGCATCGCGCCGGCCCCACTTCTGCGAAGCCGCCAGGCCCTCAGCCATCGGCCGCGTCCTCGGGCTTCTGGCGCTTGCGGCCGTTTTTGTCCGTCCGCCCGGTGCCGAGGCATTCACGGCAGACGATCCATTTGAACTCCTCGGGGGCGTCCGGCCCGGACCACAGTTTCCAGCCCGAGCCGCTGCAGGTCGAGCAGCGGGCCTTCTCCGGGATGCGCTTGTCGTGCTGGGGCATCGCGGGTCAGTCGTCGCCCGGCGGGTCGCCGAGTCCCGCCGCCAGCTCCTCTTCGCGCACGAGCTCCTCTTCGCTGATGCCTTCATCTTCCTCGAGCACCGCGCGTGCCCGCTCGAGGTCCGCCGCCGCGACGCACACATCGCGCGCGCCCGCCGGGTTCCAGGTGCCACCGCTGTTGCTCGGCTGCTGCATCGACTGGATGCCGGCCTCGGAGAGGCGTCCGCGGACCACCGTCGCCTCCAAGTCGTTGTGCACCGTGGCTACGATCTCTACGTCGTCGGCCATCACGCGAGGTTAGCGCGATCCACCTCCCTCGAGCCTTGCGAGCCGGCGCCCAAAGTAGCGCCAACCCCGCGATAGGCTACGCGCCATGTTGAAGGTATACGGAGGCGCGATCCCGATCGTGGCCGGCATCGCGGCGTTCATCGAGGCGCACAGGCACATGCCGGTGCCCGCGAGGCGCCCGGAATTCGGTCTGATAACGCCGGCCTCAGGTCTCTCTCCCACGGCCTATGACCTCGTGCGCATCGGCGGCTGGGCGCTCGTGATCTTCGGCTCGGTGACGGTGATCCTCGGGCTCATCCAGTACGAGGTGCGCGCGTGGGACTGAGCTAGCCGCGACGCGCGCCGCCGCACCGCGGGGCGAGCGTTGACGGCCGGTTCGCGAACAGCGACAATCGACAAGATGGCAAACCCCGACCGGCTGACCGCGCTCGACTCGACGTTCCTCCATCTGGAGAACAACTCGACCGCCCACATGCATGTGGCCTCGGTGATGGTGTTCGAGGGCAAAGCCCCCACGCCCCAGGAACTGGTCGAGCACGTGACCGGCCGCCTGCACCTCGTCCCGCGCTACCGCCAGCGGCTCGCCCATGTGCCCTTCGGCCAGGGCCGGCCGGTGTGGGTGGACGACCCCTACTTCAACGCCCGCTACCACATCCGCCACACGGCGCTGCCGCGGCCGGCCGACGACATCGCGCTGAAGCGCCTCGCGGGGCGGCTCTTCTCCCAGCGACTGGACCGCTCCAAGCCGCTCTGGGAGATCTGGCTCGTGCAGCGCATGTCCGGCGGGCGGTTCGCGTTGATCGCAAAGACCCATCACGCGCTCGTCGACGGGATCTCGGGCGTGGACATCACGACCGTCCTGTTCGACGCCGCTCCCGACCCGCCGGTGGTCCCCCGCGCTCCCGCGCCATGGACCGCCAAACCGCTGCCCGGCCGCGCCAAGCTCCTGGGCGAGGCGCTGATCGAGCGCTCGACGGTCCCCGGCGAGATGGGCCGCGGCACGCGAGCGCTGCTCAGAGCCCCGCGCAAAGCGATCTCGCAGATGAAGGACGCTCTGGCCAGCGTGGGCTCGACCGCCTTCGCCGGAATCAATGCCCCGGCGCCGCCCAGCCCCTTCAACGTGGACATCGGCCCCCACCGACGCTACACCTTCATCGACGCCGATCTCGCCCGCTTCAAGGCGATCAAGGACTCGCTCGGTGGGACCCTCAACGACGTCGTGCTCGCCTCGGTGAGCCTCGGCCTCGGCCGCTACCTGCGAAGCCAGGGTCATGACACCGAGGGGCTGGTGCTCAAGGCGATGGTGCCCATCTCGGTGCGCAGCAGCTCGCAGCGGGGCGCGCTCGGCAACCAGGTGGCGGCGATGTGGGCGCCTCTCCCGGTCGGCGTGGAGAACCCCCGCGAGTGCCTGGCGCAGATCGTGCGCTCGATGGAGGACGTCAAGAAGTCCCGCCAGGCGGTCGGCGCGCAGGTGCTCACGAACCTCGCCGGCTTCGCACCGCCGACGATCCTCAGCCAGGCGGCCCGGCTGCAGGCCCGCCAGCCCTTCTTCAACCTCGTCGTCACCAACGTGCCCGGGCCGCAGTTTCCGCTCTACCTGCTGGGACGCCCGCTGCAGGTGCTCTATCCCGTGGTTCCGCTCGCCCAGCGCCAGGCGTTGGGAATCGCCGTGATGAGCTACAACGGCCATCTCGGCTTCGGGCTGCTGGCGGACTACGACGCGCTGCCCGAGCTCGAGCAGATCGCGCTCGACCTCGAGTGGGCGATCGCCTCGCTGGCCCGCGCCGCGCGCGTGGGCACCGCAAAGCGCGCGCCGCGCCGGACGGCCAAACCGAGGACGCAGCGGCCCCGCGCCGCCAAACGGGCCAGCGCGAGCTGAGCCCCGCGGGACCCCGCGTCGCTCAGGGCCCTCCCTGGGGACGCCGGCCCGGCGGCGGGACTACGATCCCCGGCCATGCGCCTGGCCCTCTGCCCGTTCCTGGCCCCGGATTCGGGCTCACATGCAGTAAATCCGGGGCCCTAGCTTCGCTCAGATCGTCTGAGATTCGCTCAGATTGGTACCTCAACTGGTACCTCGGGGCGATTTGGTACCTCGGCGCGCGAATCGCGGGCGAACGCGGCGGCCACGAGCGCGGCGTCGCGTGCCCGCGGGGCGTAGTCGGCGTAGCGCTGCGTGGTCTGAATGTCGCGGTGGCCCATCCATTCCTGCAGGGTGCGCATCGGCACCCCGGCCGCGGCCATCGCCGTCCCGAATGTGTGGCGTAGGTCATGGAAGCGGTGGCACTCGTCGAGGCCGGCCGCGTTGAGCGCTTTGCGCATCCGGTGGAGCACCGCCGTCTTCTCGAGCGGCGCGCCCTCGTACCCCGGTCGCGGATCGGGGAACACGAGCTCGGCGTCGCCGGGTTCGCCGCAAGCCTTGTAGTAGCGATCCAGCTCGCCCCCGACGACGGGCGCCATGGGCACGCTACGGAACGAGCGAACCGACTTCGGGCTGCCGAACTCGCCCATCACATAGTTCTGCCGCACCCTGATCGCGCTGGCCGTCCAGTCGATGTCTCGCCAGCGCAGCGCGCAGAGCTCGCCGAGCCGTAGGCCCGTCATCGCGGCCGTGCGGAACATCGCCGCGTCGATCGCCCGGAACCGACTCGGAGACGCCTCGGACCCCGCCCACGCGTTGGCCACGAGGGCGTCGACCTGGTCGGGCTCCAAGTAGCGGATGCCGTGGTAGTCCGGGACGGCGTCGAGTTCCTGCCCGTCGCAGGGGTTCGATGTCGCCCACCGCCGGCGGGGATGCATCGCGAACTTGTACAGCGTCGAGAGTGTGCTCATGTAGTTGCGGATCGACTTCGAGCTCAGCCCGCTGCGCTTGAGCTTGGCCGCGAGGTCCGCCACGTCCTCGTAGGTCACGGACTCGAGCGCGCGCTCGCCGAAGAACGGCTGCAGGTGCGCCCGGTGAGCCGTTTCGATCGCGGTGCGCGTGGACTTCTTGCCGCCCCTGCGCTCGAGGTCGACGAGGTACTCGCGCACGACGTCGGCGATCGTGACGCGTTCGGCGACAGCGGCCTTCGGCTTGACCTCGCGTATCAGCCGGCGCAACTCCGCCTCGGCGTCCCTGCGTGTGAGGCCCTGCCTCGTGCCCTCGATCCGCTTCGGCCCGATCTTGCGCTTGACCTGCACGCCCTCCGCACTGCGCCACTTGCCGTAGTAGCTCACACGGCCGGCGCTATCGGTTTTCTCGAACAGCGCGCCGGTGCCGTAGGAGCGGCGGGTCGTCTTGGCGCCCATCAGCGACCACCCCCGAACAGTGCCTCGACGGGCTGGCCGAGCTCGCGGCTGATCGCCAGCGCGATCGTGACGGACGGCGAGTGTCCGCCCTCGATGCGCGCGATGGTGGGCCGCGAGACGCCGACCTTCGCGGCGAGCTGCGGCTGAGTCAGTCCCGCTCGCTTGCGGGCCTGCGCTACTCGATGTCCGCGCTCGGGTGCGCGGCTAGGCTTCTTAGCTGGCATGGGAGCTTCTACCTCCTGTGTCCGGCCCCCGGCCGTTGACGCGGTGCGGGGGCGCTTCTTATCGTTGCCCTGCATCGTATCAGACACGATACGCCGCGCGGCGGACACGTCGCCATCACTCGCCGGCTTCCGCCGAGCTGCGGTACTGGTCTAGGCGGGCGAGTCCGTCGGAGTAAGGCTTTCGCAGGTGCCGCGGTAGCAAGTCGGCAACGGGCCCTCCCGACCACCCGATTTCCACCGCGTCGAGAAACAGCGAATCCTTCGCGTGGCGCAGGTCCTGCTCCGCGATCGGAACCTTGGAGTGCTCGAACGCCCAGAGGTGCGCCATCAACTCGCCGTAGATGCCCTCGGCCGTGACACCGTGATGGCTCGTGCCGCGAAGGTCGGGGTTGTAGACGTGGCCGAACTCGTGCAGACCGGTCAGGTAGTGCGCGCGTGTGAGCGGCAACGGCGTGGTGATCTCTGGCGGCATGCCCGGGAGCCGTTGGGTCTCGCCCCTCCATTGCGCGATAAACCCCTTCGGGTGGTAGAGGGACAGAATCGTGCCCGAGTCCTCCGCGAGCGCATGCAGGTGCTCCAGGTACATCGCCCGCCGGCCACCGGGCGGGATCATCGCCCGCAGCTCGCGCTGACGGTTGGCTATTTGCTCCAGGAACGTGTCCGCGTCGTCCCCCTGCACAAGCCCCGCATAGAACACTCGCGGATCGCCGAGCGCGTTGGCACTGATCGCCCCCGTCATTTCCACAGCCTCCGCCAGACCGAGGCTTTGGCGAGCGCACGGCCCACGGTGATGTTCTTGGCGCGCGTTGCGATCCGTCTCGGACTACCCGACGCCACGGCGCGGGCGGACGCGCTCAGACGAGCCGCCCGATAGAGCTGCGAGGTCAATGATCGACGGGCCATCACGCACCCCCTCCCTCGGCTAGTTCGTGAGCAGTTGACCGAGCCGCATCGAACCCGACCACCTCCTGCTCATGGCCGGGTGCGGAGACGTGGAAGCGCTCCTGACCGAGACTCCGCACGGCCACCTCGCCACGGGGCGAGTCGATCGTGAGGAACGGCGCTGGCGCACTTGTCTCCCACGGTTCGGGTGCTCGGACGCTTGCCATCATGCACCCCCAATCGTCCCACGCTCTGCGACCCACCGGGCGAGCGAGTAGGCATAGCCGGCCAGGTCGCCGTCTTCGGGGTCCACGCCCATCGCTTCGCGCAGCGCCTCGATGAGAGCCGGCGTATAGCCTGCGTCGACGTGGACGGCCCCCGCGGTCGGGTGCCATCCGATCGCGTTCAGGAGCCCGCGAGCTCCGTCGAAGCGTTGCAGCGGCTCCGCGAAGCAGCTCGGGTTCGTTTCCCGATCCGGTCGTTCGGACGCTTCCGCGATGCCCTGTGCGGACAGTCCTAGCGTCGTGTGTGTCCCTGAGCGCACCTGTGCGACGAGCGTGCTCGGGACGGTGATCTGTGCCATGTCGAAACCTCCTGTTTGGAGGCTCCGGGAGTCAACTTTTCCGAGGTTGGCCGCCGCCCTTTCGGTTGCTGTAGCGTTGGCCTCGCTCCGGGAGTTACGGCTCTCGGGGCCACGGGGCCGGGCGTTTGCGCGTCGCGGCCCCACTTGATTTGTTGCGTCTGTATCGGCAAGCCTAACCGATCGCTGAGCGATTGTGTGGCCCGTAGACAAAGGTCTGCGCAGACGATACGGTGCGCTCGGGGAGCTGGGCGGGCCCGCGGCCCCTCCGGGGCGAACCCATGCCGCTCGGCTCCCCCTCCGCGGTGCGCAGGCGCAGCTCATCTTCGGCGAGCTCATCGGGTGTCGGCAGCTCTGGCGTGTCCTCGGGAGCGGGTGAGTGCCGGGGCCAACGCGGCGCGGCTCTGCCAGCTCGATCACGCGCGCCACCGGCGCCCGGTCCCGCCTTCCCGTTTCTCGCGCTCTGAGCGGGCTCTCGCGGCGGTCCGGGCCGCCTGCGGGGATCGGGTCCCTCGTGAGCCCGATCCCGCCCAGCGAGCGCGAGACGGCGCTCATCCGAGCCTCGCCAGGAGCCAGCCGTCTGCTCACGCCGTCACCGCCTGCAGCCGCTCGATCGCGACCACGAGCCCGGCGACCTGCTCCGCGCTCTGCTCGCAGGCAATTGCCGCCGTGTTGGTCAGCTCGCCACGCCGGCCGGCCGCGCGCAAGTCGTCACTTGCCGCACTCAGCGCGCGGGATGCCCACTCCGTCCGGCGGGCAGCTCGGGCGATGCTGTCGTCAGTCATCGCTCACCCTTTCTGGTCGGGATCGGCGAGGCGGGCGACCGAGCAGGACCTGAAAAACACGGCCGCCCGCGCTCGCGTGTTGATTGGTGCCAACAGCGCAGCCGGGGCGAGCTGACAGGCCAATGAGCCCCGACCGCCATCGACACCGCGCCGCCGCGGCAGCGCCCTGCCCGGGGGGGTAACCGGGGGCAAGATGGGTGAAACGTCATGCCGCGACCAGCCCCCGCGCACGGCGCTGCGGGATCGCGTAGTGCTCGTCGATGCGATCGTGGATCGGCTGATCGTCGGTCCCGACGAGCCGCCAGCCATGCCGCGCAGCGTGCTGCTCGATGTGAGCCACCGCGACCCGCAGATCGGCGGCGGGCACCTCGCGGAGGGTTCGGAGTTGTTCGAGCTCGGGGTTGCAGCCCGGGTCGCTCACGCTCTTGCGCGCGAGTTCGCGGAGCCGATCCAACAGGCTCATGTCGGCGTTGAAGAACGCCGGATCGCAGCCTTCCCAGCCTCCCGACGGCGGACTGAAGCCGGCACCCGCCAGGCGTGTGATCTGCTGAATCGCACTCATGTCACGCCGCCGCCTTCGGGACAGTCGGGCCCAAATCGAGCAGGCCGGCGGCGCGGTCGTCGTCAGTCACGGTCCGCCCGGTTGAGGGGTCCGGCACGGCCGCGTAGTCCTGCCCCTTCTTATCCTTCGAGGCACGCAGCGCCTTGACCGCGGGCGCGTACTTCACCAGCATGTCTTTGAGCTTGCCGAGTGCCGCGGGGGCCAATGCGTGACCGTTCTGCACGTCCTGGATCATCGTTTTGACAATTTCGTTCTCCAGATTCATCGAACCCGTTGGCAGGTGCTCGGGCAGGACAGTGAACAAGTCCTGTAGGAGAGCCAACGTGTCCGGCCCTTCGACGTAAATCTCCGGCGTGCCGAAGTCGTCGCCGCCGAAGCTCGACTCGCGTACACGGGGGACGTGCGGGCCGAGGTCGATCAGCTCGGCGCTGTCACCATCGTCGGCGCCCTGGGCCTCGCGCATCGCTGAGAACTCAAGCGACGCCGCGGCATGGTCGTAGCCGTCGACCATTGGCACACCATCGAGCGCGATCAGCTTGCCGTCATCCGGCGGGTCGAACACGACCGGCGTGGTGCCATCGGGTCGCGGCACGCCGTCCAACACGAGGAGGGGGCCGCCGTTCTCGCGCAGCTCCGCTTCGAGCTTCTCCATGTCCGAGCCTGCGCGGTCGAAGGTCGCACGCTCGGTTGGGCTCAGGCTGCCGAGCGTGCGCCCGCCCAGCCCAGCCTCGCGCATCCGCTCGACAAATAGCGCGGCGCCCTGCCTCTTGATATCCGCCTCGTACTCAGGCGTCAGTGTCAACGTCATTTCGCGTCACCTTTCACTAGTTCAAGTCGGCGCTCGATCGCGCCCTGTTGTAAGTGTGTGGCGGGCATCGGCGTCACCATCCGTCGCCCCCGACGCCGCGGGCCCGGTCTTCGGCGCCGAAGCTGTCCGGGTCGAAGTCACCGGCGAGTGTGGATTCACCACGCTCGTAGGCGTAGTCACCCGCCGGAGTGCCGCGCGGCGGCGGCGTGTATTCCGCGAACACCTCACTGGCGGGCTCGTCGCGCAGCAGCGTGGTCACAGCCAACGCCAAGCTGACGGCCCGGTCGTTGTGCCGGCCCGAGTCGTGGTCGAGCTTGAACACCCCCGGCGAGGTCTCACGCAGACGCACGTGCGCGAGCTCGTCGAGGAGCTCCTCGTCCGCCGGCAACGCGAGCGTCCGATCGCGGATCGCGTTGAACAGCGCCGCGGCCAACCGGCCGACCGACACGGCGGTGAACGGGAACTCGCTCGCCTCGATGTGCTGCCCCACGAGCCGCTGCAGCATGCCGACGCCCTGCCACGGGTCGGCGACCACCCGCGCGCCGCCGTAGCTGCCCGACGCCTGCACGATCCACGCCTCGACCTCGCTGAGCGGCACCGGCTCCTCTGAGGACCCCCTCCACACCGCCATCCGATCCATCACCGTCGTCTTGCCGTCCTCGGCCAGGTGCGCGACGCAGCAGACTGTGCGGTCGCGCTTGATTCCGAGGTCCGCCGCGATCACGTAGGTGAACGCCGGGTCGTACTCCTGCGGGCCGTCCAGCTTGACGCACGCGCGCAGCTCCTCCGGCGTCGCCAGCCGGTCCTCGCTGGCCGTCCAGACGTTCAGGAACAGCCGCGCGAAGGCGCTCGGCAACAGCCGCGCCCGCTGCTCCTCGACGCGCTCGGGGCTCATCCACGGCGACGGGCCCGGCACCTCATTCACCCGCCACATCGACGAGCCTAGGGCGTGGTCGAGGATCTTCCGCGCCCAGTGCGCGGGGTCGCCGGCGGTGGTCAGGACGACCAGCTTCGCGCCGTCGGTCTTCGCGACCGCCGAGCTCACCGACTCCCACAGCGTCTGCGGCGCCGGCGTCTCCGGCCACTGCGCGAGCTCGTCGCAGAACAGCGCATAGGGCAAAAGGCCCCAGCTGCCCGACGCGTCCGAGGCCAGCACGTCAAGCCGCGCCTTCGACTGCACCGACTGCACCGCCGAGCCCGTCACCACGAGCGCGTCCCGCAGCACCGGGCTGCGGTCGACGAACCCCGCGATCGCGTGAATCGCAAGCTGGCCCTGCTCGCGGTCTGAGGCGACCCAGTACAGCCGCGCACGACCCGGCGCCGTCAGCAGCAGCCCGAGCGCCACCGCCCCCAGGTCGCTCGTCTTGGACGCGCCTCGTGCCCGCGTCAGGAAGTGATACGGCACGTTGCCGGTCAGGACGGCCGTCGCGTCCTCGACTTGGAAGTCGCAGGCGGCATCCGCCCAGCGCCGGCCGTCCTCAAGTCGCAAGATTCCCAGCACGTCAAGCGCCGACAGCTTCGCCATCGTCTACCCCTTCCGTCGTCGGTTCTAAGCCCACCCGCTCGGCGTTGCGCGTCCACGCCTGCGCGCCGTCGGCCAGTGCATCCGCCAGCGACTGATCCGGATCCGCCGCGGCTGCCGCTGCCTTCGCCTGCTGCAACGTCGCCAGCACCGCGTCCGCCCGCTGCGACCAGCGCTCCAGCTCACGCACGATCGGCCACGGTTCACCACCGCGCCGCGCGATCGACCCCTTTTCGTCTAACCAGCGCTCCGCCCGCTCAATCCGGGCGAGCAGGTCCGCCAGCATCCGCAGCCGCCGATCGCCGAGGACCCTGCGCACGAGCTCCTCCCCGTACTCCGCGCGGAGCTCGTCTTCGATCTCTGAGCGCAACGGCGCCACCACCCGCTCGCTGCGAGCGCCGCTCTGAAGCCGCGGCGAACCTCCGCGCTGCAGGTTCGCGTGTCCGCTCTGCCTGTCCGCCGCAGGTCGGGCTGGGCGAGGTTGGATGCGTCCGGCTTGCTGGAGCTCACGGCGGATCGAGCCGACGTGGCTGTGACTCACCGCGCATACCCGACTGATCGCGCGGTCGCTGCGCTGGAAATCCTCCTCGAGACACCGTTCGACCATCACGCGGCGCTCAGCCTGCGTCCGTCGCTGCTTGCTCATCGCCGCCGCTCCTGGTCGATCACGTAGAACTGCGCGAGCGTGCGACCCAGCTCGTCAGACGCGCGCATCGTGCGCTCGTGCTCGTCCGCATCGTCGAGCGGCACCCGTCTCGACTTCGGGCCCACCCCGCTGCCGCGAGGCACGATCATCACCGCGGGACGGTCGCGCGGCCGCGTCGGCAGCACTTCGGTCGGGTCGTAGCCGTAGACCAGCTCGACACCCCCGTCGGGACGCGGGATCAGCATCACCTCAGCCATCGGCCACCCGACCGCAGCGCAGGCACACCCGCGTCGTATTCGCCGCCGGCTCACACCGGCATGTCGCCGGCCTCGCTGCGCCTCGCTGCAGCGCCTCGCGCGCGCTCGTCGGCGGCGTCGCGCTGTCGCGGACACGTTCGACCGTGCCGACGCTGACGCGGGCGTTCCGCGCGACCTGGCGCAGCGACGCGCCCTCGGCCAGGCCCAGAAGGATCAGCTCACGCGGAGCGTCGCCGTCGACGCGCGCCATCACGCGCTGCCTCGTCCGTTGTCGCCTGCAGGCAGCGCGCGGAGTAGTTCAGTGCGGTCGGTCCGCTCGACCTCGATCTCGCGTGCCAGCAGGTCGGGCTCGAACACCGCCGCGAGCTCACCCCAAACCGTCGACGCGAGCACGTCCGGCGGCAACGCCTCGAGCTGACACGTCCCGCCCTGCCAGCGTGCTGAGCGGCTGTCGCTCTGCTTGGCCGGCGCGGTCGGCAGCTCATACGCCTCGACCTGCTCGGCGGTCAGCGCGAGCCTGCGCCCTTCGATGCGCTGTGTGCCGATCACGGCGTCCTCGGCCACGAACGCGCTCGCGTCCTCGATGATCGCCCCGAAGATCGACTCGCCGGACGGGTCGAAGTCGCCGACATGTAGCAGGAGCGTTGGCACGTCGCGGCGCACCGCCCGGTCGACGATGAGACGCACGGCGGTCAGCGACGCAAAGCCGCCGGCACTGAACACCGGCACCGCGAAGTCGTCGGCGACGTTGGCAAGCTGGGGCGCCATGCCCGCCGCCTCGCACCACAGCTCGACGTAGCGAGGCTGTCCAGCCTGGCGGTCACGGCGGTACTCGTGCGCACGGTCGATCGCGTCGTCCCAGAAGTCCTCGACGCCTCCGTGCCAGCGCGAGGAGTAGGTCGCGATCCCGTCGTCACGGATCGCCGTGAACGGCACCTCGCGCGCCCGCCTTGCACGCACGAGCAGCTCGCCCAAGCGCTTATAGGCGAGCTCCGTCTTCGGGTAGCCGTGCGCGCCAACGAGCCTGTAGAAGATCTGGCGCACCGTCAGCGGGAGGTAGTCGGCGTACTCGCTCAGAACAGCCTGCACCTCGCGCAGCAGCGTTAGCGTCGCGCGGCGTGGCGCCCATTCGGCGTAGCCGCGTGGCCGGCGGCGGCCGTTGTCACGACTAGACGTGACTCCCGCAACGCCGGCCATCACGTGCGCCTCCGATCAGGCTCGGCGAGCGCCGCGGCGATCGGCATCGTACGACCGCAGCGCACGCATGTGCCCTCGCTGTCGGGCATCGACCGTTCACAGCGGCAGCTCGGCGCTGGCAACGGGCGTCTCTCGATCGTCTCGTTGCGGCGCTCGACCGGCTCGCGCACGTCCCGCCGGCCGTTCACGAGGTGCCCTCGCTCTGCGGCGTGTCGCGGCGGTCACTTGGTACCCGTGCCGGTACCTCGGCGACGCAGCGCGCAGAATCTGGCTTGCTCATGCCGATATCCGTCGCTGTGCGCCTGGCCCGTCGCCAGTACGCGCCTCACCGTGCCCGTTCCGCGCGGCCCTCGCGGCCGCCCCACGGTCACGCCACGGCCCACGAGCTCGAGCCCGCCACCACACCTCGAGCTCCTCGCCATCGAAGCGGACATAGCGGCCGAGCCGAACGTGCGGGATGCGATCGGCGCGAGCCTCGGCCAGCATCCACGTTGCCGGAACGCCGAGCAACGCGCCAGCCGCAGTGGCGTCCAGCAGCGGCGTCGCGGCGTCGCTTCTCACGAGCACCACCTCGAGCCCAGCTCGAGCGCTCGCGAGCGGTAAACGCCGGGAGCGCGGCCATGACAGTTGGCGATGATCGCCGTCCCGTTCCCGTGCCGAGTTTCCGCCGCCGAGCAGAGCGAAAGCGAGGAGCGCCGAAGCCTCCGGAATCGGCTGCAGCGTCGCCGCGGCGCGCACGAGACCGGGCCCCCGGTCATCTGGCCACCTCGTGCTCGTTCGCGTACTTCGCTGCGATCGCTTCGGCGTCGGCGAGGTCGCGGTCGCTTACGTGGCCGTTGGCCTCGCGCGCAGGAAGTGCATCTGCGTCAAGACGCCTTCGGTCGGGGCTTCCGTTGTGTTGCGGGTGAGGACGCCTTGACTTCTTCTCTCTACTACTGGGGTTTTGGCTGTCTGATGGGGAAGGTGACTTGGGGTTGGGAGACATCGCGCGCGAGGCGGGGAAGGCGTCAAGGTGAGGTCGGTCGATGTTCTCGGCCGGAATCCACCACTCCCACGGGCCGTCTTTGACGCCTCGTCGCTTGCGTGTGTGGACGTCGGCGCGGCGGCGCGCTTCGCGGACGACGGAGTCGCTGCCGATGCCCTGGCGGTCGAGCTCGCCGCGGATCTGGTCGGCGAGGTGCCGTTGACCGTCGGCCAGCGCTTCGCGGAGATAGTCGGTCGCGCGGTCGGTCTTGCTCGGCCCGGCGGCGGCGGCGCCGACGACGCGGTCGGGCGCAAGGTCTGCGAGCGTGATGTCGCACGGCTCGACCTCGACGACGGTCTCGCGGTCGGTCTCGCAGCCGTCGTCGTGACGGTAGGGCTTGCCGGTGACGCGAAAGGACAGGCCGCCGGGGTCTCGGCCGATGTTTCCCTTGCCGCGGATTACGACTCGCCGGCGGTCGGGGTCGTCGGGGTCGTCGTCAGGGTGGTAGTCGAACAGGAGGCCGACGCGGGGAACGGCCGAGAACGCCTGCGACAACTGCACGAGGTCGCGGAAGTTCGCACTGCGCGTCTTCGGCGGGTGCATGCTGTACAGGCCGACGATCTCGCGCTTGCGCACGAGGTACTTGAGCGGCTTGAGCGCGCTGCGCACAGCTACCGGGTCCTTGCTGTAGTCGCCCGATTTCGCGACCGGCAGGTGGTCGAGCGCGGCGTCGATGAACAGCAACTTCGCCCCGGTCTCCTCGAGCGCATCGTCGAGCGCGTCGATCCCGTCGCGGAGATTCCAGTCGGGCGCGAGCTCGCTGAGGTTCAGGAACGTCACGCGCTCGAGGTCGGCGCCGGCCAGGTCGAGCCGCGGCTTCCACGTGTCCTCGATGCCATCCTCCCCGGCGACGATCAGCACGTTCACCGGCTCGTCCCGCCACTCGCCGGGGAGGTCGCCGTGCGTCAGTCGCGCGACCACCCATGCGACGAACACTGACTTGCCAAGGCTCTCGACGCCGGTCATCACCGTGAGGTAGGCGATCGCGAGGCGCAGACTCCATGCCCACTTGATCGAGCGCGACTTCACCTCGGAGGCGCGGATCACGAGGCTCATCCGTCGCCCAGCTCCTCCAGCGCCATCTCGAGCAGCTGGCGCGCGAACGGCCGCGACCCGAGCCCGCTGCAGCAGAAGCGCGCGGCCTCGAGCGCGAAGATCATCGCCGTCCGCTCCTCGTAGTTGGCGCAGCCGAGCGTGAAGCGACGCTTGTCTTCCTGCTGCCACCAGCGCGCGGCGTACTCGCGCGCCTCGGCGTCGAGGTCCAGCAGCTCCTCCGCGACGGTGATGTTCCCGAAGCCGTCGCTCGGCGCGGCGGGCCTGTAGCGCGCCTCGACCGCCATCCGCCGATAGGCGTCAGCGATCTGCCGCTCGACGTTGGCGGGCATCGCCCTCATGCCCGCGACCTCGGCCCGGCTTGCGGTGGCGCTCACGCCGCCATTCCGATCGTCAGCTGGTGGGGTTGACTCCCCCGCTGAGAGGGATTCTCCGAGCAGGGGTTGGCGGTCGCATGCGGGAGCGACTGCCTTCTGTACGGCCGCCAAGGTGGAAGACCTATACCTCTTTGCAGGATGCCGATGGCCTGCTCACGCGCATGATCGGCGCCGACGGCCGGGACCGTGAGGACGGACGGCCCAACGATCGCACCAGCGACTGCGTGGCGCCGAATCTCGACCCGATGCAACGGAGCCGGTTCGGGCTTGCGAGCGTTCACGAGCGCCTCCACGAACGCGGGCAGGCGGCTGGCGAGGCTTTTGGAGGTGGAAAACATGGGCCACTGGAGCCGTTCCCACGTCCTCGGAGTCCGCGCGGTGCTTCTAGGCCCCAGCCGACGCGCGCGGTGTCGCCGGCCGGGTCTGGATCACCGGCGTCGCCGCCGGGGCCGTCACCTCCTGTGTCGCTGCCCGCGCGCCGAGTGAAGTGGGCACGTCGAGCCCGAGCTCGTGGGCGCGGCAGTCGCACGCGAGGCGGAGCCATGACGGGGGCCCGCAACGCCTTGCTGAAGTCGCGGATCCGGTAGCGCTCGACAAGCGCACGGATCTCGCGACGCGCGGCTGCCCGCTCGAGCGTGCTCAGCGGAGGTTCTGCTGCGGCTTCTGCGCGCACGGCCACAATCCGCTCGGGCGTCACGCGCATGCTGTAGCGCTCCACGTCGATCGCGGCACCCTTGGCGGCCGGAGAGTCTGAGCCGTCAGCAGCGCCCATGGGGAGTCTTCGTCGTCAGCAGAACCATTGCTCGCGGCAAGCTAGAGCATCGCCCCGACGGAACCGATAACCACGAACGCCGCCCACGAGGGACGGCGTTGCGCGGGCAATGATTCTGGACGGCCGAAGACGACCGGAGAGAACCGTAGAGGATAGGTCGGCGGGAGCCGGTGGCGCCGGGTTCTCGCGGTTCCCACGCCCTTGAGACTACGCATCGGCAAGCAGTTGCCGAAGGGGCTACTCGATGCGTTCTGCGAGGCAGCGAACGTCAGTAGGGCCGAGGCAGGCCATCGGATGCGCTTCGCTGAGCGCTATACGTCGGCTGAAGTTCCTAACGCATTAGGAACTTTCGGCTCATGGCGCGAGCTCAGGGCCGGGGTTGCTCCTACTGGGGCGGCTGCCACGGCTCGCCGAACATCAGCGGGCGGACGATGCTTACGAACACCTCGACGGCGTCCGGCGACATGATCTCGTCCCTTGGCCAGGAGGTGATCGTTGAGGCGAGGAGGTCGTTCAGCTTCTTGCCCGTGGCGTCGAACTGTCCGCTGACCCGCAGCAGCTCGGCGAGCACTCCCGGCTTGAAGCGGAGCTCGCCATCGCCGAGGACCCCCTTTTCGATGAGGTAGCGGTGCGCGAGGCGATCCCGCCACTTGATTAGGGCGTCGATCTCAGCGGCGAGGTCCGGGTCGAGTTCGGGCGGGAGCATTTTCCTGAGCTCGCTCGCCGACGCCTTCTGGAAGTGATGGATGCAGCGCGTGAATAGTCCCCGCAGGTGGCGGCGTGTGTGCTCGGGCGACTTGAAAGAGCGCTTCTGCCACGGCTTCGCGTCGAGCGCGAGCGTCACGGCCGCGAGGACCCGCTCGAACTTCTGCACATAGAGCATCGTCAAGCCGTACGTGCTCAGCACGAACGTCGCCTCGATCTGGGCGGGGGTGCCGCTGATGTCCGACACTGCGGCAACGTACCGCTCTTTGGCGCGAAGCTACTTAGCCACGCTGCGTCGAGCCCGGCGCAGCGGTAGGTCGGGCCAACTCCGGCCACGGATAGTCGGGCCGAGCGAGCGGGAGGTCGGGCCAGCCAAGCTGATCGAGCAGCGTCTCAAGCTGGCCGAACACCTCCACCCGTCGCTTCAACTCCGACAGCGGCCAGTCTCCACCCACGCCGTATTCGATCGCCATGCACACGAGATATGCGCTGCCCGCAACCCCCCGGAGCACGGCGGCGGCCAGCCAAGCGGGATCCTCGTACACGCGAACGGTCGCAGAGCGCTCGGCTTGTTCTCGCGGTGCGGTAGGCGTGTGTCGGGCCTGGATCAGCGGGCTCCAACAGCCCTCGCTCTCAAGGTCGGTCTTGAGACGTCTAAACCGCTGAAACTCGCGCTCCGCCGCCTCGTCGTCGGCCTCCGTCAGTCTGCCCTGCCCTTTCAACCGCCCCGCCTCGCCGCGAATCGCGTGCATCGCGGCGACGGCCGCATCGTGCAGAGCTTCGCCATGCTCGCGGGTCAGCACGATCTCGGCGTCCGCGCTCACGAGTGGCGCGCGGGACCGCGGAGCCGAGACGACAGCGACCGTGAGCGTGCCATCGCCGGACGGTATCGGCTCGCAGGTCGTGGGAGCCGAGAGGGCCTCGGGGCGCGGATACGATCCCCCCATGCCTCGAGTGCTGTCACCAGTAAGTCGCGCGGGAAATTGGTACCTCATTGGTACCCTGGCCCCCTCCGAAAAGCCCGGTTCCCCTGTAAACGCGGGGGGTTAGCGAGCC
Organism: uncultured Solirubrobacteraceae bacterium; assembly: GCA_963717415.1. GTDB lineage: Bacteria > Actinomycetota > Thermoleophilia > Solirubrobacterales > Solirubrobacteraceae > Palsa-744. Next base: position 1,256,013 of record OY970331.1, read on the forward strand.
TGTGCGCCTGGCCCTCTGCCAGCTGAACGCCACCGTCGGCGACATCGACGGAAACGCCGAGCGCATCCGGGCCGGACTGGACTCCGCGCGCGCGGCCGGAGCCGATCTCGCGCTGTTCCCGGAGCTCGCGATCACGGGCTATCCGCCCGAGGATCTGCTGCTGCGCGAGCACTTCCTGGCCGATGCGCGGACCGCGCTCGAGGAGCTCGCGGCCGAGACCCACGGCGTGGTCGCCGTCGTGGGCTTTCCCGAGCGCGCGCAGGACGTCTACAACGCGGCGGCGGTGCTCGCCGACGGGGCGGTTCGCGCGATCTATCGAAAGATCCATCTGCCCAACTACGGCGTGTTCGACGAGCACCGCTACTTCCAATCCGGGCTACGGGGAGCGGTGCTGCCGCTTCGCGCCCATCTCGTCGGGTTGACGGTGTGCGAGGACATCTGGGAGCCTGGCCCTCCGGCGACCGAGGAGGCCCACTCCGGGGCCACCCTGATCATCAACATCTCCGCCTCCCCCTACCACGCCGGCAAGGGCTCCGAGCGCGAGCGGATGTTCGCCCAGCGCGCCCGCGACAACGTTGCCTGCGTCGCCTTCTGCGGGCTCGTGGGAGGACAGGACGAGCTCGTGTTCGACGGGCACTCCTGCGTGCTCGACCACACCGGCAGGACGATCGCCCGGGCGGCCCAGTTCCGCGAGGAGCTCTTGATCGCCGACGTCGACCTGGACGCCGCCGCGGCGGCGCGGCTGCGCGACGCCGGCCACCGCCCCGCCGCACGGCACTCGCCCGGGCGTGTCGAGCTGCTGCCGGCGTTCACCGACGCCGCGCACGACGAGGCCGCGGCCGAGCAGCCGGCCGCATCGCTCGCCGAGCCGCTCGCCCCGCTCGAGGCCGAGGTGTATGCGGCGCTGATGCTCGGGCTGCGCGACTACGTGGACAAGAACGGCTTCGATCGCGTCGTGCTCGGCGTGTCCGGCGGGATCGACTCCGCGCTCGTGGCCTGCCTGGCCGTCGATGCGCTGGGCGCCGATCGGGTGAGCGTCGCGATCATGCCCTCCCCATATTCCTCGGACTCGACCCAACACGACGCGCGCGCCCTGGCAGCCACGCTCGCCGTAGGCGTCCATGAGCTGCCGATCGAGCCCGTGATGGAGGCCTACCTGGGGGCGCTCCGCGACGAGTTCGCCGCCAGCGCGCCCGACCTCACCGAGGAGAACCTCCAGGCCCGCATCCGCGGCAACCTGCTGATGGCACTGTCAAACAAGTTCGGCTGGCTCGTGCTCGCGACCGGCAACAAGTCGGAGATGTCGGTCGGCTACACGACCCTCTACGGAGACCTCGCCGGCGGCTTCGCGGTCATCAAGGATGTGCCGAAGACACTCGTCTACCGGCTGTGCGAGTGGCGCAACTCCCCGGGCGCGGCACCCCGGGGCGGGGCGGGGCCCGAGCGGCCGATCCCGGACTCGATCATCGCGCGGGCGCCCACGGCGGAGCTCAGGCCCGACCAGCGCGACGAGGACTCGCTGCCGCCCTACGAGCTTCTCGACCGCATCCTGCAAGGCTACATCGAGCGGAACGCAAGCCCCGAGCAGCTGGTTGCCGAGGGCCTTCCCGAGACCGAGGTCGATCGCACGATCCGACTCGTCGACCTGGCCGAGTACAAGCGCCGGCAGGCTCCCCCCGGCATCAAGATCACGACGCGCGCGTTCGGGCGCGACCGGCGGATGCCGATCACCAACCGCTACCGCGCTGACAGGATGGCGTGACGACCACCAGCCATCCCCGCTCCGGCGGGCGCCTCGTGCGCCTCGGGCGACGGGCGTCCCCCCTGCTGCTCGCCCCGCTCGCGATCCTGCTCGGGGGCTGCGGCAACACCGTCCAGGACCAGCCGATCCCCCACAACATCCTCGAGAGCCTGCTCGTGGCCCCCTATCCGGTGTACTGGGTCGGGGGCTCGTTCAAGGGCCTGCAGATCACCGAAGCGGCGCGCGACCCGGGTGGCGCGTCGAGCATCCAGTACGGCGACTGCCTCGAAGGCGGCCAGGGTGTCTGCGTGCCGCCCTTGCGCGTGGTGACATCGCCCGACAACAGCTTCCTGCCCGGCGGCTCGGCGCCGCGTGCGACGGCCGAGATCAGGGGGGTCACGGCGGTCGCGGCGCTCGGCGGCAGGGTGATCGAGGTCCCCACCGGGCGGGTCGTGGTCGACGTCTACGCCCGCAATCCGCAGATCGCCGGCGCCGCGGCCCAGGAGATGGTGCCGATCAGCGCCGGAAGCGCGCCGTACTCACCGCTTCCGCCCCCACTGCCCGACAGCGGCTTCGCCGCCCATCCGCTTCCGATCCAGCTGCCCCCGCCCATCCGCCGCCTGCGCTGATCAGCCGTGAGCACGCTATCCACTCGTCCCGTCCCCCCCGGGGAGCGCACGGACGGCAATCGTCATGCGCGTCATCGCGCAGGTGCGGTCCGCGTCGTCGCTGATGCGCACGTCCCACACCCAGGTCGTGCGACCCCGGTGCAGGCGGGTGGCCTCGGCGTGAATCGTGCCATCGGATATCGGGCGCAGGAAGTTGGTGCAGTTGGAGAGGCCGGTGGCGATGTTGCCCTCTGGAGCCACGGTCATGTGCGTGGCCAAAGAGGTGATCGACTCGGCGATCGACGCGTACACGCCTCCGTGCACGATCCCGGCCCCCTGGGTGAGGTCCTCGCGCACCGGCACCCGCGCGCGCACCTCGCTCTCGGAGATCTCGATCAGCTCGAGGCCGAAGAGGCGGTGAAAGCCCCGCATCATGCCGTTGAGCTCCGCCGCGCCGGGAATGGACATCGCGGCGCCACGATAGCCTAAGGACCGACCGTCGCGGGGCCTGCGGGCCACACCCACCATGAGCCGACTCGATGACCTTCCTCCCGATCAACGTGCGACGCTATCGCTGCTGTTGGGTCAGCGAAAGAGCTACACCGAGGTGGCCGCGCTGCTCGGCATCCCCGAGCAGGCCGTCCACGATCGGGCCCACGCCGCGCTGGCGATCCTCGACCCCGCGGGCGCCCGCCGGCTGACCGCCGAGAGCCGCGAGGACGTCGGCGACTACCTGCTCGGCCAGCAGGCGAACGTCGGAGAGCGCCTTGCCACCCGCACCTATCTCGACGGCACGCCGGCCGCCCGCGCGTGGGCGATCGCCCTCTCGGAGCAGCTCGCGCCGCTCAGCAGCGCTCCGCTCCCCGAGGTCCCCGAGGGGGCCGCCGCGAAGCCGCCCGCGAGCGGTGAGAGCGGCCGTGAGCCGCCGGCCGCGCCCGGCGCCCCGACGGACGGGGCCCCCGCCGACCGGCGCCGCCCGGCGCAGCCGAGCTCGCGGCTCGGCGGCGCGCTGCTGCTCGGGGGGATCCTCGCGGCGGTGGTCGTCGCGATCGTCCTGCTGACCGGCGGAGGTGGCGGCGGCTCGCACCCCCAGACCACGGCCTCCGGCGGATCGCCCGGCAGCTCGACGGCCGCCGCCACCACGACGCCCGCGGCCAAAGGCGCGACCGGCGGGCCGACCGAAGACGCGCGGCTCACGCTGACCCCGCCCGACCCCTCGAGCAAGGCGATCGGCGTCGTCGCGATCCTCTCCGAAGGCGGCAAACAGGCCTTCTACCTGGCGGCCGAACATTTGCCGCCGTCGACCGGCTTCTTCTATGCGGTGTGGCTGTACAACTCCCCGACGAGCTTCCTCGCGCTGAGCAAGAGCCCTCCGGTGACCTCCAACGGCAAACTCCAGGGCGGGGCGCTGCTGCCCGCGAACGCGGCCAGCTACCACAGGATGCTGCTCACCCGCGAGACGAACGATCGACCCAGCCACCCCGGCCCGATCGTTCTGAGCGGGCCGTTCAAGGTGACTCACTGAGGCAACAGCTTGCCCGGGTTCATGATCCCGGCGGGATCGAGCTCGGCCTTCAGCGCCCGCAGCGCGGCCACGCCCGTGGCGCCGAGCTCCTCGCGCATCCACGGCGCGTGGTCGCGCCCGATGGCGTGATGGTGGGTGATCGTGCCGCCGCCGGCGCAGATCGCCTCGCTCGCCGCTTCCTTCACTGCCCGCCACTGGCCGATCTCATCGCCCTGCCGCTGTGGCGCGAGCAGGGTGAAGTACAGCGAGGCGCCGGTCTCATAGAGGTGTGAGACGTGGCACATCACGACCCCCGGCGTGCCCTGGGCCTCGAGCGCCGCGCCGATCGCCCGCCCCACCCGATCGTGGAGCGCCCTGAGGTTCGACCAGCTCGTCGCCGTCTCGAGCGTCTCGGCCATCACGCCGTGGGCGAGCAGCTCGTCACGCAGGTATGGGGCCTCGTAGCGGCCCCTCAGCCACGCCTCGCCCGGTGAGCGCCCGACCGGCAGGCCGCCGCCGCGGCGCACGAGCTCGCGCGCGCGCCGGCGTCGCGCGCCGAGCAGCCCGGCCGGCCCCTCGAAGCCGAAGATCGCGAGCACGCCCCGGTTGCGGTAGCCGCGAAGCCCCAGGTACAGGCGGCCCAGCCCGCCCTTCAGCCCGCCCGAGCCGGCCAGCGCGAGCGACATGCGCGTCTCCTGCTCGTCGGACAGCCGGGCCACGTCGGGCGTGGCGCCCCCCTGGGCCAGCGAGCGCAGCGCCTCCACGCCCGCGGCGAAGCTCTCGAAGAAGGCTCCTTCGTAGATCCGCTCGCGCGGCGCCGGACGCACGCGCAGGGCCAGCTCGCAGATCACCCCGAGCGTTCCCTCCGAGCCGATCAGCAGCTGGCGCAGCCCCGGGCCGGCGGCGCTGGCCGGGACGGCGGGAAGCTCGATGTCGCCCTCGGGCGCGCAGAGCTTCAGCCCCAGCACCATCCGCTCGATCGCCCCGTAGCCGCTCGAGGCCTGCCCCGCGGACCTCGTGGCCGCACAGCCGCCCAGCGAGACGTACTCGAAGGACTGGGGAAAGTGGCCGAGCGTGAGCCCCCGGGCGCCGAGCCATCGCTCGAGCGCGGGGGCCCGGATGCCGGCCTGCACGGTCACGGTGCGCGAGTCCAGGTCGAGATCGAGCGTCCGTGACATGCGCCGCAGGTCGAGCGCGAGGACCCCGGTGTGCCCGCCGCGCAGCGGCGCGACCCCACCCACGACGCTCGTCCCACCGCCGAACGGCACGACCGCCACCGAGCTCCCCGCGCAGAGCTCGAGCACGGCGCGCACCTGCGCCTGCTCGCGCGGCAGCACGACCGCGTCGGGAGCCCCCTCGGGCAGCCCGGCGCGCATGCGCACGAGATCCGGATAGCCCTTGCCGGCGGCGTGGCCGACCCGCTCCCGCCGGTCCTCGAGCACGCCCTCGGCGCCCACGATCTCCCGCAGCGCGGCGAGCGTCGGCGCGGTGAGCGTCGAGGGCTCGAGCTGGACCTTCTCGAGCGCCACCGGCGGGCGCGGGGGGCCGGCGATCCCCACGGTCCGGTCCAGCGCCCGCAGGGCGTGCGCCGGAAGCCGCGTGCTGCGAACGGGATCCCCCCAGCCCCACCAGCGCATCGGCGGCGACCCGCCCGCGTCAGCCACTGATCTGCTCCAGGCCATCGAGCGCGCCCTCGAGCGTCGTCGCGGCGGCGCGACCCACCATGACGCCGCCGAAGCGCGTGAAGAAGCCGTTCAGCGTCTGTCGCAGCTCGATCGTGACGTGCGTCGCGCCCGCCATCGCGGCGAGGTTCACCTCCGTCTCGGCCGCTCGCAGCACGCGCTCGAACGGCGTGCCCTCGACACTCTGGCGCCACCTGACGCAATGCATGCCCTGCTCGAGCTCCACGATCTGGAAATCGGCCCGCACGACTTTCCCCTTGGCGGTCGTCATCACCTCGGTGAAGGCGCTCCCGTCGACGTCCTCGACGCGGTTCACCCGTGGCCACCAGCGAGGCAGGTGATGGGGGTCTGAGATCACCCGCCAGAGCTCCTCGGCCGGCGCGGCGATCGTGCGACTGCGGCGCGTCGTGGGCACGGCGCCACGGCCTAGGACTCGTAGGTCAGCAGCGCGTGGGCCTCGTGCGGGGCCAGTCGCTCGCGGCCATGCAGGAAGGCGAGCTCCACGAGGAACCCGCAGCCGACGACCTCGCCGCCGAGCCGTTCGACCAGCTCGCACAGCGCCCTGGCGGTCCCGCCGGTGGCCAGCAGGTCGTCGTGCACCAGGACCCGCCTGCCCCTGTGCACTGCGTCGGTGTGCAGCTCGAGCCGGCCGGCGCCGTACTCGAGCAGGTACTCGGCGCTGACAGTCTCGTAGGGGAGCTTGCCCGGCTTGCGCGCGAGCGCGAAGCCGGCGCCGAGCTCTAGGGCGAGCGCGGGGCCGAGCAGGAAGCCGCGCGCCTCGGCGGCCACGACGCAGTCGACGGCCAGCGGCCGCGCGTACTCGGCCAGCCCCTGCACGGCGCTGGCGAGGGCGCTCGGATCGGCGAGCACCGGGGTGATGTCCTTGAAGCCGATACCCGGACGGGGGAAGTCCGGGATCTCGCGAATCAGCTCGCGCAGCTGCTCGCCGCTCGTCGCGACGCCCATCAGCGGACGATCTTCCGCAGGTCGCGGATCAGCAGCAGGTGCTTCAGGTGGGTGGCGACCGCCGCGAGGTTCTCGAGCGCCTCGACCGCCTCCTTGCGCCGCTGGGGGTTGCGCGAGCGCAGCGCGGGCGCGAGGATCTGCTGCAGAAGGCTCGCCTCGCGGTCGGCCGAGGAGCGGAACACGCGCAGGTTGCGGCCCTCCACGCCATAGCGGGCGAGCTCGGCCACCGCGGCGATGATCTCCCGCTCGGTCTCGTCGAAGTAGCGCAGGCCGCCGCGGAGCTCCCCTTTGACGACCCCGTACTCTTCGAGCTCCCGCACCAGCTTGGCGTCCGCCTTGGTCTCCTCGAGCACGTCCTCCATCGAATACAGCGCCCCGCTCGAGCGGTCGGAGATCGGCGAGCGCAGGCTCACGCCGGGACGCCATGCTCGCGCGCCCTCGCCGGCGCGCGCGGGAGGAGGGGTCGCGCTGCCCGAGCGCCCGGCCGCCAGCTCCTGGCGGATCACCCGCAGCGGCAGGAACTCGTCGCGCTGCATGCGCAGGATCGTGCGCAGCCGCGCCACGTCGCCCTGCGTGTAGAGGCGGTAGCCCCCCGGCGTGCGCCGGGGCGTGAGCAGCTTCTGGTCCTCCAGATAGCGGATCTTGGAGATCGAGATGTCGGGGAACTCCTGCGCGAGCGCCTTGCAGACGGCGCCGATCGTCAGCGACTTCTGGCGCTGGCGAACCTGCGAGCCCGGAGCGCCCTCGGCGCCCATCTCGACCTCGAGCTCGCCCACGTCGACGTGTGGAGCCTGGGCCGCCATCAGCGCACGTGGAAGGTCAGCTTGTACTTGCCGATCTGCACCTCATCGCCCTCCTCCAGGCGCTGGGACTCGATCCGCGAGCGGTTCACGTAGGTGCCGTTCAACGACCCGCAGTCGTCCAGATGCCACTGGTCGCCGCGGCGGATCAGCAGCGCGTGATCGCGCGAGACCGTGATGTCGTCGAGGAACACCTCGCAGTCCGGTCGCCGGCCGATGCTCATCCGCTCGCGGTCGACCGGGAAGCTCTCGCCGACCCGTCCGCCGCCGGCGCGTATGACCAGGGCCGGGCCGCGCGCGGTGACCTCCTCGAGCTCCACCGGTACAAGCTCGCCCTCCTCATCGATGCGGTAGGTCGCCGTGACGGGGTCCCCACTCGCCTCCCCGCGCGCGAGCAGGCTGCCGCAGCGCTGGCAGTAGTTGGCTCCCTCGACGTTCACGAAGCCACACTCGGTGCAGTGGAGTGCCATGGCGCACGGACCCCGTCCTAGTCCGGCTGGCGGTTGGCGAGGATGTCGGTGAGCTGCTGGACGTCCTCACCGGTGATCAGGACTTCGCCGCCGTCGTGCTTCTTGCGCAGGCGGTTGACGAGCTCGGCGCGCAGGATGTCGATCTTGCCGTGCAGGATGCGCCGCCTGTAGGAGATCTCGGTCTCCTCCTCGGTGAGCTGGCGGATGACGTCTTTCAGTTCGACGTCCTTCAGCGAGCCGAGGTCGGGAAACGTGTCGTCCATCGTGGGCTCTTCTCCTCTTGGGTCTTACGCCGGCCCGCGCCGGGCGAACACGCCGGCACGGCCGGCCGAAGATCCGAGTATAGCCCAGACGGTAAAGCTGAGCTTGAGGCTAGGGACCGGCGGCGGGCCGGCCGCGCAGCTGGGCAAGGCCGGTGCGCACGTACAGCGCGCTGGCCAGCAGCGCCAGCGCGAGGCCCAGGTACAGCAGCACCTCCGCCAGCGTGGTCGAGCCCCGTGAGCGCGAAGAACAGCGCTCCCATCACCGGCGCCACCGCGAGCCGGCCGGGCCAGTTGATGCGCAGCTCGAGGCCCCGCCTGACGGCGTAGCGGCCGAGCAGCAGCATCAGCAGCTCGCGGGCGGCGAGGATCGCGAGCGCCCAGCGCGGCAGCAGGGCGAAGTGCCAGCACACCACCACCCCCGCGATCACCAGCAAACGATCGGTCAGCGGGTCCATCAGCGCCCCGAGGCGGCTGTACTGGCCCGTGGCGCGGGCGGCGATGCCGTCGGCGTAGTCGGCCCAGCCGATCACGGCGAACAGCACGGCCGCCGGCGCGCCGGTCCCGTCCGGGCTCGACAGCGCCACGATCAGGAACACGGGGATCAGCGCCAGGCGGACGAAGCCGATCGCGTTGGGGACCGTCCACGGGCGCAGCGGGCGCCCGGCGAGGGTCTCGGACGGCGGCGGACCCGAGCGGTCGACGCCGAGCAGCCGGCGGACGCCTAGGGAAGGCTCTGCCACAGCTCGTCGACCCTTCGCGCGAGCTGCGCGGGCCCCTCCGCGAGGGGCAGGCTCGGGCCGGTCCGGCGACCGCGGCGCAGCTGAACCTCGATCTCACCCGACTCGAGCGTCTTGCGACCCACCGTCAGGCGCAGCGGGCATCCGAGCAGCTCGGCATCCGCGAACTTCTCACCGGGCCCGAGATCGCGATCGTCGAACAGCACCTCCACCCCACCCTCGCAGAGCGCCGCGTACAGCTGCTCGGCGGCGTCGAGCTCGGGCGTGCCCGGCTTGCCGATCGCGACCAGATGCACCGCGAAGGGCGCCAGCGCACGCGGCCAGGAGATGCCGTGCTCGTCGGCGAACTGCTCCACCGCGGCGGCCACGATCCGGGCGGGACCGATCCCGTAGGAGGCCATCCACACCGGGTGCTCGGCGCCGTTCTCGTCCAGGTAGCGCGCCCCGAGCGGCTCCGAGTAGCGGGTGGCGAGCTTGAAGATGTTGCCCACCTCGATCGCCTTGATCAGCTCGATCTGCTCGCCGTCGATGGTCTCGCCGGGGGCCAAGTGCTCTCTGCCGAGCCGGGCGCGCACGACCTCGACGTTCGCGGCATAGCCCGACTGGGTGAGCACGATCTCATCCTCACCGGCCGCGCAGGGCGCCATGTACTCGTGGGCGCCGCTGCCGCCCATCATCCCCACGTCGCCCTCCACCCTGTAGAAGCGCAGGCCGGTGCGCGCCATCATGCGGTCGTAGGCGCCGACGTGCAGCGCGTATCGCTCCTCCATGCCGGCCTGGTCGCGGTCGAAGGAGTAGGAGTCCTTCATGATGAACTCCCGCGTGCGCAGCACCCCCGCGCGCGGACGCGGCTCATCGCGCTCCTTGACCTGGAAGTGGTAGAGGATCAGCGGCAGGTCCCGGTAGGAGCGCACGACCTGGGCGACGTGGAAGGTTACGGCCTCCTCGTGGGTCATCGCCAGCACGAGCTCCGAGCCCTTGCGGTCGTGCAGCTTGAACAGCTCCTCGATCTCGATGCGCCCGGTCTTGCGCCACGGCTCGGCGGGCTGGAGCACCGGCATCAACATCTCCTGCCCGCCGATCGCATCCATCTCCTCGCGGATGATCGCCACGACGCGCTGGTGCACCCGCCAGCCGGCCGGCAGCCAGCTCCACATCCCGGCCCCCATCTGGCGGATCAGCCCGGCGCGGACCATCAGCTTGTGTGACAGCGCCTCCGCGTCGGCGGGCGGTTGCTTCTCGGTCGGCAGAAGGTATTCAGAGAGGCGGGTCATCGCTCGATCGGTCGGTCGCGTGCAACGCGAGCGTCGAGCGTATATGCCCGTGCGCCGCCGCGCAGCGAGGACGCTCGGGCGAGCGGCCCGCCCGGCGGGCACGGCGGCCGGCCGGCACCCGATCCACCGAGAGGCTGGTGGATCGGGGAGCTCGACCGGATGTCCGTCGGCTGCGGGTGCGTCTAGTGGAGGAGCTGGTAGACGATCCCCTTCAGCTGAACCGTGGGTACGAGGTTGCCCAACGCGATGTTGACGTCGACCAGGTGCGTGCCCCAGTCGGGTCCGAGGACTTCTTCGACCTGTTCGCGTTTGTCGCCCGGACCACCGATGTCGCTCAACTGCAGCCACGTCGCTGCGCTCGAGCGCTGGCACTGGCCGCTGTACTGCAGCGGCGTCGCCACCCACGGGGTGGGTGCGCTGGGCGCTTTCACGTACGGAGCGAGGTCGCCCGGGAATGGCGACGTCGACTCATACGGCTGCAGCAGACCCGTGCCCGAGCCCGTCTGGGCGAACGCCACGGAGGGGTTCGTGCAGACGACTTCGAGGGTCTTGGCGATTTCTTCGGGGATCGGGGTCCCGAGCAGCGGGCTGTTGACCCGTCCGAAGAACGCGCCTTCCGGCGGTTCTTTGAGGAAGCTCGAGTACGCCACCACGCACCCCGTTTCGCCAGACCACAGGCAGGTGGGAACGTTCTGGAAGGTGGCGCCGCTCCGCTTGCCCTTGGGCACGAGGACGTTGCCGCCCAGAATCATCGCGCCCACCATCTGCTTGCGCAGCGCCGGGTTCGGGTCGATCTGTTCCTTGATCAGCTGCTCGAGCATCAGCGAGCCCTGAGAGTGGCCGATCAGCATGAAGCCACGGCCGTGGTTGTAGAGCGCGAGATATTCCTCGAAGGCCGTCAGCACGCCCACGTAGGCTTTGGTGGATGCCCCTTCGGGGAGGGGCCCCAAGAACCCGTTGATCGCCGGGATCGTCAGCTGGGGATATATGGGGGCGTAGACGTTGCACGCTTGGGAGAAGCGCGACGCCTGGTCGACCGCGATCTGGGTCTCTTCGGGGTTGACTTCTTCGTTGGCGTTGAACGTCGTCTGGCTGCTCACCGTCGGATAGACGTAGAAGCAGTCGATCGGCGGGTTGGTGGCGGGCTTCGCATGTTCGACGAACGACGAGCCGTTGGCGAGCTCGACGGTCGTTTCCTCGCTGCTGAGGCAGGGGTTGATGGCGTTCCCCGGCTTGCACAGCCAGGTCGTCGCCGACGCCGAGCTCGCGGCGACCGCCGGAACCATCAGGGCCGCCGCGGCCAGCGCAGCGACCAGCCATGTCCGCCGTCCGACCGCACTGGTCGAAGGCGGCCTCATTCGATGACGCATTGCTCTCCTCCTAGATCATGCGGCGGCGGCCGTCTGCGGGGCCCTCACCCGCCGCGGTTTCAGACGCATCTTCGCACGTCTTGACCCATCGTGTCACATTCCGGTGAAAGTCTCAAACCCCCATCAAAGCTCCACCCCGAGGAGCGCGGCCTGAACCTCGCGCAGCCGCTCGGTATCGCCGCGAATGCCGACGATCGCATCGTTGTAGAGGAAGGCCTCCGCGAGCCGCACGATCGCGTAGGCGAGGCTCGCCGGGGCGACCGTGGGGGTGAAGGCGCCGGCGTCCGACTCCGCGAGAATGAGGCGTTCGACCACGGCGACGATGCGCGGCTGAACGACGCCGCCGCTCGAGGTCAGCATGCGCAGGAGCCGCTCCTGCTCCTGGGCGAGCAGCACGCGCAGGCCCGTGGTCGCCGCCATCTCGCGGTTGAAGCGATAGAAGCACTCGACCAGCGCCGGCGCGCCCTCGCCGGGGACCTCGCCGCGGATCGTGATGAGCCGTTCTTCGGTCAGCGTCGCCAGCACCACGCCGATGAACCCCTCACGGGTTCCAAACCAGCGGTGCATGGTGGCGCGGGCAAGTCCGAGCTCCTGCGCGATCGCTTTCACGTCGATGCGTTCGCCCGCCAGGAAGCGCTCCGTGCCCAGCGCGAGCGCGTCCGCGCGGCTGGCCGCGGCCGGGCGGCCCGGGCGGCGGGTGGCTAGCGGGGTCATTGCCAGAGCGTAGAGCAGCCCCCCGCGCCGACCGCCCCGAGAGCGCCGGAGGGGAGGAAGGGCCTTTGATAGAACAGCGGTGATCTGCCGATCCGCGACCGACCCCGACAAGGAGCCCAGACATGGCCTATTCCGTCCCACCGCTTCCCTATGCCTACGACGCGCTCGAGCCACACATCGACAAGGCGACGATGGAATTCCATCACGACAAGCACCACCAGGCCTATGTCGACAAGGCCAACGCGGCGCTCGAGGGCACCGAGTGGGCCGAGAAGCCGGTCGAGGAGGTCCTGAAGAACCTCGACAGCCTCGGCGACAAGAAGGGCCCCGTCAAAAACAACGCAGGTGGCCACTACAACCACAGCCTGTTCTGGGAGAGCATGTCCCCGGATGGCGGCGGCGCTCCCGGCGGCGCGCTGGCGGCGGCGATCGACTCGACCTTCGGCTCGTTCGCGGACTTCCAGGCCAAGCTCAAGGAAACCGGCGTCAACCAGTTCGGCTCGGGCTGGTCCTGGCTCGTGCACGACGGCTCGGGCCTTCGATCGTGGGGTCGGCCAACCAGGACACGCCCCTGTCGGACGGCAAGAGCCCGCTGCTCGGCGTCGACGTGTGGGAGCACGCCTACTACCTGAAGTACCAGAACCGCCGCCCGGACTACATCGACGCGTGGTGGAACGTCGTCAACTGGGAGAAGATCGCCGAGCGGTTCTCGCAGGCCTCCTGAAGGATTTGACGAGGGCGGGCCTCCCGGCCCGCCCGGGCTGGGTAGCGCTCAGCTCCGGCTGAAGCGCGGTCCGGTCAACGGCGCAAGGGGATCCTCGGCGCGGGCGCAGGTCGCGCTCAGCTCCGGCTGAAGCGCCGTCCGGCCACGGGCGAGACGGCCTCATCGAGCGTTGACGCCGGCTCGAGCATCGACTCGAGCACCGCGTCGGCGGTGGCGTCGTTCTCGGCCGCGGCGGCCTCGAGCGCGGCGATCCGCTCGGGGGTCATCGCCGTGTCGTCCTCGTTCTCGGCCAGCCACCGGCGGGCCTCGGCGGCGGCCGTCTCATCGCGCTGCACGGTGCGTCCGGCCGCGTAGTAGCGGTCGATCTCCCTGAACAGCTCGTCCACCAGCTCGTTCGTGGGCACCTTCTTCAGGGGCTCGCCCTTGGAGTAGATCATCCCCATGTCCTTGGCGCCGGTGATGCCGAAGTCCGCGTGGCGGGCCTCGCCGATGCCGTTGACGGCACAGCCGAGCACCGACACCTCGATCGGGTCCTCATAGGCTTCCAGGCGGCGCTCCACCTCGGCGACGACCGTGTCCATGTCGAACTGCAGGCGCCCGCAGGTCGGGCAGGCGATCAGATCCGGCCCGCGCTCACGCAGCTTGAGCGCCTTGAGGATCTCCCAGGCGACCTTGACCTCCTCCTCGGCGTGAAACGTCGACAGCGAGATGCGAATCGTGTCGCCGATGCCGTCGGCGAGCAGCGTGCCGAGCCCGACTGCCGACTTCAGCGAGCCCGACCACTTGGTGCCGGCCTCGGTGACCCCCAGGTGCAGGGGGTAGGGGATGCGCTCGGAGAGCATTCGGTTGGAGGCGATCGTGTTGGGCACCGAGGTCGACTTCATCGAGACCTTGAAGTTCGTGAAGTCGAGGCGCTCCATCAGCTGCACCGTCTCGATCGCGGCCGTCACGAGCGCCTCCACCGGGTTGTCGTACTCGAGCTGGCGCAGGTGCTTGGGCAGCGAGCCGGAGTTCACGCCCACGCGCAGCGGCGTGCCGCGCTCCTTGGCCAGCGCGATCACCTCAGCGACCTTCTCCGGGCCGCCGATGTTCCCGGGGTTCAGCCGCACGCAATGCGCGCCCGCCTCGATCGCCTTGAGCGCGAGCGTGTGGTTGAAGTGGATGTCGGCGATCACCGGGATCGGCGAGTCCACCACGATGCTTTTCAGCGCCTCCACATCCTGCTCGCGGGGCACGGCGACGCGCACGATGTCGGCCCCCGCCTCGGCGACGGTGCGGATCTGCTCCATCGTGGCAGGAAGATTTGCGGTCTCGGTCTTGGTCATCGTCTGCACGGCGACCGGCGCCCCGCCCCCGATCGGGACCGCGCCGACGTGGACCTGGCGTGTCGAGGCCATAGGCTGATTCTAGATGCCCGACGTCTATGCCACCGCACGCGGCCCCCTGGCGCAGGTGGCCGCTCCCCTGGCGGCGCGGGCTCGCGCGCGCCGGCACGCCCGGTTCTTCGCGCTGACCCGGCTTGGCCCGGGGACCAGCGTGCTCGATCTCGGCTGCGGGCAGCTCGGGCTGCGGGCCCTCGAGCCCGGGCTCGACATCACCGGCGTCGACCTCATCGAGCGGCCCGGCTATCCGGGCCCGTTCGTGCGCGCGGACGCCACCGAGGGGCTGCCGTTCGCCGACCGGGAGTTCGACCTCGTGTACTGCTCGAGCGTCATCGAGCACGTCGCGCCGGCGCGGCGAGCGGCCTTCGCGGCCGAGCTGCGGCGGGTGGGGCGCGGCTGGCTCGTGCAGACCCCCGCCTGGTCGTTCCCGCTCGAGCCCCATTCGCTGTTGCCCTTCGCCCACTGGCTGCCGTCGGACCTGCGCCGGCGCTACTGGCGCCTCGGCGCCGCCGGGCGCTGGGAGGAGATCGCGCTGCTCAGGCGCTCGGAGCTCGAAGAGCTGTTCGGGCCGGCCCGCGCGGAGCGCTTCGGTCCGCTGGCCAAGAGCTGGGTGAGCGTGAGGCCGCCATCCGATTGACGAGGGATGGGTCCCCGCCCACCCCGCCCACCGGTGCCCTCCGGCCCGCGCTCCCCCAACTACGCGGGCTCAGCCGGACAGGCGACTGATGTCGTTGCCGACGCCGTTGATCACCAGGAACAGCATCAGGACGATGCCCACCGAGCTGAAGCGATACATGGCCGCGAGGGAGATCCGGCGCCCGCGCACCTTCTCGGCTACCGACCACAGGATGTGACCGCCGTCCAGGGGCAGGAACGGGAACAGGTTGATGACCGCGAGGATCAGCGACAGGAACCCCAGGAACACCAGCGCATCGGCCGTCCCCGCGACGACCGTTTCATGCGCGTCCTGGGTGATCCCCACGATGCTCGATATTTCATGGCGTGCCTTGGAGCTCGTCAGGGCATGCGCGAAGCCGGTGAGCGTCTGGGTGGTCACGTGCCACATCTCGCTCAGCGAGGCGCCCGCGGCGCCGAGCGCGGTGAACGTCTTGGGAGCGCCGAAGCCGAAGCCGATGAGCATACGCCCCGCTTCCTTGCTGTAGCGGGGATACACCGACAGCGTCAGCGTGCGTCCCGCCCGGCGGATCGTCAGCTGAACGGGCGTCGCGGCGCGGCATTCGTCGGTTGGGGGACCGGCGCAGCGGTGGGCCGCGATGGCCTGCCTCGCAGAGGTCACGGTCGCCGGCCGGCCGTCGACGGCGACGATCCGATCACCCACGCGCAGCAGCCCTGTGGCGGGCGCACGGCTCTGCACGGCCAGCACGGAGGTGTTGGCGACGAGCGTCGGCACGGAGGGGTCGAGGTTTCCGAGCGTGATCGCGCCGCTGATGCTCCCGGAGAAGAGCACCGCCCAGAACAGCAGGAAGGCGATCACGATGTTCACCCCCGGCCCGGCCAGGATCACGACGATTCGCTTCCACGGCGCCTGCGCGTAGTAGGCGCGCCTGGCCACGTCGGGGTGAAGGTCCCCGAGCTCTTCGGGGTTCATTCCCGTGATCTTCACGTAGCCGCCGGCGGGGATCGCGCCGATCGCGTACTCGGTCTCACCGCGTCGCACGCGAAACAGGGTCGGGGGGAAGAACAGCGAGAAGCGCTCCACGCGCATGCCCACGGCCTTGGCCGCGGTGAAGTGTCCCAGCTCGTGCAGCACGATCAGAAGGACGATGCCGAGGATGGTCAGGACCCAGCTCACGACCCCTCAGTGTGGCAGGCGCCTGCTCTGAATCCGCCACCTCACCCGACGTACCCTGCCCGATTTCGCGAGCGCCCGGCCCCGCGCACGCGTACCGCTCGGCCAGCCCGCCGCGGGCCGCCGCGCTCCGCGGGCTCGCCCTCAGTCCTCCTGCGCGATGGCCCGCGCCGCCACCGTCCTTGCCTGGCGGTCGGCCTCGTAGAGCGACTCGAAGGCCCGCACGGGCTCCCCGGGGAGCTCGGCGAGCGTCCTTTCGATGACCCGGGGAATCGCCAGGAAGCCGAGCCGGCCCTCGAGGAAGGCGTGCACGGCGATCTCGTTGGCGGCGTTGAGCACGCACGGAGCCGTCCCGCCCGCCCGCGCCGCTTCGCCGGCCAGGCGCAGGCAGGGGAAGGCGTCGAGGTCGACGGCTTCGAACGTCAGCTCGCCGACCGCCGCGAGGTCGAGCGGGGTGACCGCGAGCGCCACGCTCTCCCCTCCGTGCAGCGCATAGGAGATCGCGATCCGCATGTCCGGCGGGCCGAGATGGGCGAGCATCGCTCCGTCGGCCAGCTGCACGAGCCCGTGGACGAGCGATTGCGGGTGCACGACCACGTCGATCTGCCCGTAGGGGATGCCGAACAGGTGATGGGCCTCCATGATCTCGAGGCCCTTGTTCATCAGGGTCGCCGAGTCGATCGTGATCTTCCCGCCCATCGCCCAAGTGGGGTGAGCCAGCGCCTGCTTGACGGTCACGTCCTCGAGCTCCTCGCGCGCTCGCCCCCGAAAGGGGCCGCCGCTGGCCGTGATCGTGATGCGCTCCACCGCGCCGGCCGGCTGGCCCGCGATCAGCTGGTGAAGCGCCGTGTGCTCGGAGTCGACCGGCACGATCTGCGCGCCGGTGGCTTCGGCGAGCGCGGTCACGAGCTCGCCCCCGACGACCAGCGACTCCTTGTTGGCCAGCGCCAGGTCGATCCCCTCGCCGAGCGTGGCCACGGTCGGCCCCAGGCCGGCCGATCCGACCAGCGCGTTCAGCACCAGGTCGGCCTGCGACTCGACGACCAGCCGCACGAGCCCCTCGGCTCCCCCGAGCACCTCGCCGTCCGTCCACGCCTCCGCCGCACGCGCCGCCGCGTTCTCGTCGGCGAGCGCGATCCGCCCCACGCCATGACCGCGCGCCTGCTCGAGCAGCGCCTCCCACGAGCGCTCGGCCGACAGGCCCACGAGCTCGAGCTCCTCGCTACCGGCGCACACGTCGAGCGCCTGCGTCCCGATCGATCCGGTGGAGCCGAGGATCAGCAGGCGCTTGCGGTTAGTGTCCTGAGTCAAAAATTGGGTGAGGGTTTGCCGAGTGGATGGTCGTGTCTGACGTTCGATGGCGGTGGCGATCGTACCGGTAGTACGTGAGGCTCCGACGGCGGGCGTCAGGCGCGGGCAGGCGCCGGGAAACGCCATCGAATTTTTGACTCAGGACACTAAACATAGGCGGCCCAGATGCAGTAGCCGACTACCGCCGCGAACAGCACGCCGTCGAGACGGTCGAGCGCCCCGCCGTGCGCGCCGAACAGCCGGCCCGAGTCCTTCGTGCCGGCCTCTCGCTTGACGAACGACTCGAACAGGTCTCCCACGGGAGCGGCGAGCGCCACGCCGAGCCCGAGCACGAGCGCGTGTGTGCCCGACAGCCAGTCCTGGTAGCGCCCCGCCAGCCAGACCCCCAGCACCGCGAACCCCATGCCGATCAACAGGCCCTCGACGGTCTTCCCCGGTGAGATGCGGGGGGCCAGCGGGCGCCTTCCGAACATGTGCCCGCCGAGATAGGCGCCGGTGTCGCCGAGAAACACGCCGACGAGCACGTCGATGACGATGCCCATCCCGTGCGGCAGCCTGCGGAGCAGCACGGCATAGGCGAGCGCGAACCCGATCCAGTAGATCCCCAGCAGCGTCAGCGCCATTCCGCCCACGCTCGGGTGGCGCTGGTACACCGTGAGCGCGAACAGCAGCGGCAGTGCCGCGACCGCCGCGAGCAGGATCTGGTTCTGGTCTCCGTACTGCGCCGCCGCGAGCAGCCCCGCCAGGGCGATGAAGCCGGCGAGTCGGGCCGGCCTGGCGCGTTCATACATCGCGTAGAGCTCATGCATGCAGATGCAGCCGAGCACGAACAGGCCGACGGCGAACACGAGACCGCCCTCGACGACGAGGAACAGCGCCACCCCGATCGCCGGAAGCGCGACGAGGATTCGTGCGCCCAGGTCCGAGCGCCGTTCGCTCATCGCCCGCCGAAGCGCCGGCGGCGCTCGGAGAACTCGGCCAGCGACTGCTCGAGCGCCTCGCGGGTGAAGTCCGGCCACAGCTCCTCGCGGAACACGAGCTCGGAATAGGCCGACTGCCAGAGCAGGTAGTTGGACAGCCGCTGCTCGCCGCTCGTGCGGATGATCAGGTCGGGGTCGTGCATCTCCGGCGCGTACAGGCAGGCGCGGAACTCCTCCTCGGTGCTTCCCTCGAAGCGGCGGGCGGCGTCCAGGATCTCGGCGCGCCCGCCGTAGTTGAAGGCGACGAACAGGGTGATCCGCCGGTTGCCGTCGGTCAGCGCTTCGGCCCAGCGCATCTGCTCGACGAGGTCCTCCGAAACGCCCTCGCGGCGGCCGATGAAGCGCATGCGCACGCCCTCCTCGTGCAGCTCGGGGGTCTCCTCGACGATCCGCCGCGAGAACATCTCCATCAGCCCTTTCACCTCCGCGGCCGGCCGCGTCCAGTTCTCGGTCGAGAAGGAGTACACGGTCAGCTCCTCGACGCCGAGCTCGGCCGCGTCGCGCAGCCGCGCCTTCACCGTGTCGGCGCCCGCGCTGTGACCCTCGTTGACGGGCACGCCGCGGGCGCGCGCCCAGCGCCCGTTGCCGTCGGTGATGATCGCGATATAGCGCGCCGACGGCGAGGACTCCGTGCCGGCCTGCGGTGCCCCCGACTCACCCGTCCGGGCCTGGTCCCCCCGATCGGTCGCCGACGCCCGTTCACCGGCGGCGTTCATCAGACTTCGAGGATCTCCTCTTCCTTCAGCTTCAGCACGCTCTCCAGCTCGCCGATGCGCCCGTCGGTCAGCTTCTGCAGCTCGACCTCGGCGCGGTGCTCGTCATCAGAGGATGCCTCCCCCTCGGCCTTCAGCTCGCGCAGGTGCTGCATGGTGTCGCGCCGCACGTTGCGGATCGCCACCCGTCCCTCCTCGGCCAGCCCGCGCACCACCTTGACCAGCTCGCGGCGGCGCTCCTCGGTCAGCTCCGGCACGGCCAGGCGTATGAGGTTGCCGTCGTTCGACGGCGTGAGGCCGACGTCGGACTCGTTGATCGCCTTCTCGACGGCCTTGATGGAGGACTTGTCGTAGGGCTGCACCGTGATCAGCCGCGCTTCCGGCGCGGAGACCGTGGCGAGCTGGTTCAGCGGGGTGTTCGCGCCGTAGTAGTCGACGATCACCCGGTCCAGAAGCGACGGGCTGGCCCGGCCGGTGCGCACCGTGGAGAACTCCTGCTGAGCCGACTCCATGGACTTGACCATCCGCTCGCGCGCATCCTCGAGCAGTTCGTCGATCAGGTTCTCAGCTGCCATCGTCCTCCCTTGATGAAGTCGACACGAGCGTGCCGACGCGCTCGCCGGAGATTATCCGCGCGAGGCTCTGCTCGTCGTCCATGTTGAAGACGTTGATCGGCATCCCGTTCTCCATGCAGAGCGCCAGAGCGGTCGAGTCCATCACCCGCAGGCGCCGCTCGATCGCTTCCATGTGGGTGATCTCCGGGATGAACTCGGCGCTCGGGTCGACCGCCGGATCGGCCGTGTAGACGCCTTCCACGCCGTTCTTCGCCATCAGGATCACCTCCGCGTGGATCTCCGCCGCGCGCAGGGCGGCTGCCGTGTCGGTGGTGAAGAACGGGTTGCCGGTGCCGGCGGCGAAGATCACCACCCGGCCCTTCTCCAGATGGCGCATCGCCCGCCTGCGGATATAGGGCTCGGCGACCTCCGAGACGCCCAACGCGGACTGCACCCGCGTGTTGGTGCCCATCTTCTCGAGCGCATCCTGCAGCGGCAGGGCGTTCAGCACCGTCGCCAGCATCCCCATGTAGTCCGCCGTGGCGCGGTCCATCCCGCCGGCGACGCCCTGCATGCCCCGGTATATGTTGCCCGCGCCGACCACGATCGCCACCTCCACCCCCTGATCGCGAACGGCCGTCACCTGCCGCGCCACCGCCACCACCCGCTCGGGATCGGTCCCGTACTCGAGCCTGCCCATCAGCGCCTCGCCTGAGAGCTTCAGCAGTATGCGTTTGAAGGCAGGGGCCATCGAGGGCAGAGCCTATCCCCCGGACGGTCTACTGGCCCACGGCGAAGCGGGCGAAGCGGCGTATGACGACGTTCTCGCCGGTGGCCGCCGTCAGCTCGTCGCGCAGCTGCTGGACGGTCTTGCCCTCGAACTTCGGGTTGTGCATCTCCTGCTCGAGCAGCACCACGGTCTGCAGCCAGGCGTCCAGCTTGCCTGTGACGATGCGCTCGCGCACGTTCTCCGGCTTCTCGGCCGCTTCCTGCTCGTAGATCCGCGTCTCGCCCTCGCGCGCCTCGGCGGGAACCTCCTCGCGGCTCACGTATTTGACGGTCGGCGTGGCGGCGACCTGCATCGCCACGTCGCGCGCGAAAGTCACGAAGTCGTCGTTCTTGGCGACGAAGTCCGTGTTGCAGTCGACCTCGATCAGCACCCCCACCTTGGAGCCGGCATGCACGTACGCCTGTACGGTGCCCTCGGTCGCCGCCCGCTCACCGAGATCCTGGATTTTCTTGCCCTGCTTCAGCCGCAGGATCTCGATCGCCTTCTCGACGTCCCCCCCCGCCTCCGTGAGCGCCTTCTTGCAATCCATCATGCCCGCGCCGGTGCGCTCCCGAAGCGCCTTCACATCCTTGGCGCTGACCTCCACCGTGCTCATGACTCGCTGCCCTGCGCCGCCGCGTCGCTGGCCGGGACCTCGACCTCGGGGGTGACCTCGGGCACCGCTGTTGCCTCGGGCGCGGGCGCCGCCTCTGGCTCGGGAACCGGCTCCGGCGTCGGCTCCGGCGTCGGCTCGGCGACCGCGGTCGGCTCCTCGGCACTCGCCTGCGGGGCGTCCGCGGGCTCGCCGGCGCTCGCCTCAGCCTGCGGGGCCGCCTCGGGCGCCTGGGCGTCCTGCGTGGGAGCCGCGGGCGGCTCCGCGGCCTGTGCGGGCTGCGCGGGCGCCTGTGCGGGCGGCTCGGGCGTCTGGGCGGCCTGGGCGGCCTCCTGCTCGGCGGCGGCCTGTGCAGCAGCCTGCTCGGCGGCAGCCTTCTCCGCGGCCTCGGCGGCCGCCTTCTCCGCCGCGGCCTGTTCCTCGGCCTCGCGGCGCGCGCGGGCCTCGGCCTCGAGGCGCGCCTTCTCCTCGGCTTCCTGGCGGGCGCGCTCCTCCTCGGCCCGGAACACCGAGTAGCCCTCCGCGACGACCTGGCCGATGGCCTGGGTGATCAGCGCGCAGGAGCGGATCGCGTCGTCGTTGCCCGGGATCACGAAGTCGATTCCATCGGGATCGCAGTTGGTGTCGACGAGGCCGATGATGGGGATGCGCAGGCGCTGGGCCTCGCGCACCGCGATGACCTCCGTTTTGAGGTCGATCACGAACATCGCGTCGGGCACCCGCTGCATGTCCTTGACCCCGCCGAGGTTGGCTTTGAGCTTTGCGAGGTCCGCCTGGGCGGACATGCGCTCGCGCGTGGGCAGCAGCTCGAGCTGGCCCTCGGCCTCGAAGCGTTCGAGATCGTGCAGCCTGCGGATTCGCTGGCTGATGGTCTGGAAGTTCGTCAACAGGCCGCCCAGCCAGCGGTGGTTGACGTATGGCATGCCGGCCGCGTCGGCGACGTCGCGAATCGTGTCCTGGGCCTGCTTCTTGGTGCCGACGAACAGCACCGTGCCGCCCCTGTGGGCGAGCGCGCCGGCGAACTCCTGCGCCTGAGCCAGCAGCGCAGAGGTCTTCTGCAGATCGATGATGTAGATGCCGCCGCGCTCACCGTAGATGAACCGGCGCATCTTGGGATTCCAGCGGCGCGTCTGGTGACCGAAATGGACTCCGGCCTCCAGCAGCTCCGCGATACCTACATCTGCCACGGGATGCTCCCTTTTGTAAGCCTGTTTGCTTCGTGCGGATGGAGCGGACCCGGAGCTTGCGACCGAACATCGGTCCTCCGGGCAGGGCCGCGATCCCTCGCCGCACGGTTAGATGATCCGATTGACGGTCCAGAATAGCCGAATGGCGGCCGCGGAGGGCGCCCCACTCGCGCGCGGCGGCGGGCCGGGCGGGAAGCTAGGAGCCCGTCGTCGCCTGCGATCGATCGGCGCGACTGAGCGCCTGGGCGAGGTCGGCCGGCAGCGGCGAGCTCACATCGACCCGTCGATCGAGCAGCGGATGGTCGAACGCCAGGCGGGTGGCATGCAGAAACTGGCGCTCCAGGCCGAACAGACCGGCGGTGCCGTACTCCGGATCTCCGCATACCGGGTGGCCGATCGCCTGCAGGTGAACGCGTATCTGATGGGTACGGCCGGTCTCCAGGCGGAGGCGAAGGAGCGAGCTGCCCGTCAGGGCGCGCTCGAGCGTGAAATGCGTGCGAGCCGCGCGCGGATTGACACCGCCGACCGCCATCCGGGTGCGCACGCGCCGGTCACGGCCGATCGGGGCCTCGATCGTGCCCGAGCGTGCCGGCGGCCTGCCCTGGACGAGCGCGAGGTACTCGCGCTCGATCCGCCGCCTCGCGAGCGCGGCCTGCAAGAGCCTGTGGGCCTCCTCCGAGCGGGCGACGATGAGCAGGCCGGAGGTGTCGCGATCGAGCCGGTGCACGATCCCCGCTCGCTCGGGATCGCCGCCGGCCGCGCTCCCGCCGAGCAGCTGCGCGAGGGTGCCCTCGCGGTGCCCGCGGGCCGGATGGACGACCAGTCCCGGGCCCTTGTCGACGACCAGCAGGTGCTCGTCCTCGTATGCGATCTCAAAGCCGCTCACCGGTCGGCGTGACGCGCATGGTCGATGAGCAGGAACAGGACCACGATTCCCAGTGTGATCGAGGCGTCGGCCAGGTTGAACGGCGGCCAGCCGAGCGGCAGCTTGATGAAGTCGGTGACCGCGCCGTCGCGCACCCGGTCGATGATGTTGCCGAGCGCACCGCCGACGAGCATGCCGGTGGGCAGCCAGATCAGCGGCTGGCCCGCGTGCCGGGCGAAGTAGGCGAGCAGCACGACCAGGGCGAGCCCTATGAGGATCGTCACCGCGATGTGGTTTCCGGGCAGAAAGCCGAAGGCGACCCCGTGGTTACGGGTGTCCACCAGTTGAACTCCCGGCAGCAGCCTGCGCTCTTCGCCGGGAGCGATCGACTGTTTGATCGCGTGCTTGCTCAGTTGGTCGGCCGCGACGACGACGAGGGCGACCGTAGCCGCCTTGACCCACGCGACGCGCCGGAGCGAGGTCTCCCGCCGCGTACCGGGTGGGCGCGCGCGCTCCCGATCCTCGAGCCCCTCCACCGGGCTCAGCCGTGGATCAGGCCGGCGACGACGATGCTGTTGATGAGCTGCAGGCTGATGATCGCGAGCAGCGGGCTGAAGTCGATGCCACCGAACGCGGGGATCAGGCGGCGGAAGATGCGCAGGAAGGGTTCGCATATCTCGCGCAGGAAGCCGAGGATCGCGTCGCTCGTGCGCGAGTACGGCGGGCGCAGGCCGACGGTGAACAGGAGCTGGATGACGATGTAGAGGATGATCAGCAGCGTGTACACGTAGATCAGCGTCGACAGGAAGTCGGCGAGCTGGGTACGAGCGCTGGCGAGCACCAGGATCATCGGCGTGGCCCGTCCGCGAGCACGGCGTCGAGGGCGTCGCTGAACGCGGCGCGCAGTCCTGCGTGCTCCAGTGCGTCAAGGCCGCGCGCGGTCACCCCGCCCGGAGAGGTGACCTCCCGACGAATGGCGACGGTGTCGTTGCCGCGCCGGCGCAGGAGCTCGGCGGTTCCCGCCAGCGTCTGCACGACGAGCTCCGCCCCCTGGGCGGCCGGGATCCCCCTGCGCACCCCCGCGTCGATCTGGGCCTCGGCGACCAGCGCGACGTACGCCGGCGCGCACGACATCAGCCCCATGGCCACGTCCAGCAGCCCATCGGGCAGCACGACGAGCGTGCCGAGCTCGGCGAACAGGCCCGTCACCTGCTGATCGAGAGCGTCGGTCCCCTCCCCCCCGGTCTCGCCCTGCGGACCGGCGGCCTGCACGACGGCGCCCTGACGCACCTCGACCGGCAACGAGGGAATGAAGCGATAGACCGGACGCCGCGGATAGGCGCTCCTCAGCGCATCCAGTGGCACGGCCGCGAGGATCGACGCCACCGCCTTTGCCTGCGGCTCGACTTCCCCCGCGACCTCCGCGAGCTGGGCCGGCTTGTGGCAGAGCACCACGATGTCCGCCCGTTCGGCGACGAGCGCGTTCGACTCGAGCGCCTCCCCGCCGACCTCCTCGGCGAGCGCGGCGGCTCGATCGACAAGCGGATCGGCGCACAGCAACGGCCGACCCCACCCGCGAGCAAGCGCCCGGGCCATGTTTCCGCAACCGATCAGACCTACCTTCATAGAATGTTGAGGCTAGCGGCCAAGGTCGTAGCGGAACGCCCCTGAGGCGCGAGAGTCAAGTCTGGCAAGGACGCAGTGAGCGAAGTGTGCCGATCGTAGATCGATGGGATTTCCGATCGGCCAGCACACGAGCGATCGAGGACGCAGCCAGACGCAGGCTATCGCGCCTCAGGATTGGTTGAAGAAGCCCTTCTCGATTAGCCGCGCGCGCTCCTCGGCCGAGATCTCGACGTTCCGGGGTGTGAGCATGAAGACCTTGTCGGCGATTCGCTGCATGCCGCCGTCGAGCGCGTAGGTCAGCCCGGAGGCGAAGTCGATCAGCCGCTTGGAGAGGTCGGTGTCGGAGCTCTGGAGGTTGAGGATCACGGGGATCGAGTCCTTGAACTTGTCCGCGATCTGCTGTGCGTCGTTGAACGACTTGGGGATGACCAGATGCACGCGCACGTCGCCGTTGCCGCGGCTGCCCACCTGTTTGAGGACCGTGGCCGAGCGCCCGCGGCCGCCCGCGGCGGCCGCTCCCTCGGCGCGGTCGTCGTCGGCGAAGATGTCCTCGTACTCGTCGCGGCGGCGCCGCAGCCGTCGGACGTTCGGGCGGTCCCTGTAGCGATCCTCGATTTCGGCCTCCGGTGGAGCATCGTCCTCGTAGTCGTCCTGATATTCCTCGGCGAGGCCGAAGTAGACGAGGGCGCGGTGCCAGGAGTCGCGGAAAGCCATCGGTGTAGATGCGTCTTCGCGCGGCGAGCCGATTTCCCTGCTGCTGCTAGGAATCCGCGGCGGCCGAGCGGGCCTATGGATGGTACAGCTTCGTGCCGATCCGAACGATTGTCGCGCCCTCTTCGACGGCCACGCGGTAGTCCTGGGAGGTGCCCATCGAGAGGTGTTCCAGCCCGCGCTCGTCGGCCAGCTCGCGCAGGGCCGCAAACCAGCGGCGGCTGCCCTCCGGATCCTCGGTGAGGGGCGGCATCGTCATCAACCCCGCGACGGGCACCGGCGAGCGGGCGATGAAGCCGTCCAGCTGCTCGGGTGCGACGCCCGCCTTGTCCGGCTCGCCGGCGATGTTGACCTCGATCAGGATCCGCAGGCCTGGCCGGGCCAGATCACGGTGGCGGGCGAGCTCCCGCAGCGAGGAGTCCGAGGCGACCGAGTGGATGAGGCGGACATGGGGCACGATCATGCGCACCCGCCTGCTCTGCAGCTGGCCGATGAAGTCCCACTCGAACAGGTCCCCGTGAGCCGCGACCTTCATCTCGAGCTCCTGCGCGCGGTTCTCCCCGACGAGACGCACGCCGGCCTCGGCGAGCACGGGAAGATCGTCCACGGAAACGTACTTGACCGCGGCGAGCAGCTCGACCGACCGGGCCCCGCCCGGCCGGGCCGGCGCGCCGGCGGCGGCTCCGGCGATCTCCTCGCGCAGGTGCGCGAGGTTCTCGGCGATCGTCGAAACCCGTAGATCTGAGATCAGCTCAGCCACGCCACCCCCACCTGGCGCCCGGCGCGCGCCCCTTCGCGACGGTGCGAGAAGAAGCGCTCGTCGCAGATCGTGCACGGGGGCACCTCCTCGACGCGCCCCGCGCCGGCGGCGAGCAGCCGCTCGCGGGCGATCGCGCGCAGATCGATATGCCGGCCCTCCCGGTGCGCTCCGCCGAACGCGGCGTGCACCTCCGGCCCGACCTCATAGCAGCACGGCCCGGCGCCGGGACCAATCACCGCGACGAGCTCCTCACGGTCGCCCGCGAGCTCGCGAAGCGCGCGGACGCCCTCCTCGAGGACGCCCGCTGCGAGGCCGCGCCAGCCCGCGTGAAGCATCGCGACAGCCCCCGGGGAGCCGAGGGCCACCGGAAGGCAGTCGGCGACGAGCACCGTCATTCCCAGCTCGCGCTCGGATGTGGCGTGGCCGTCCGCGTCGATCGCAAGCGGCTGCCCGCCGCCGCCGTCCCGGGAGCGAACTCGCTGGACCGCGGTGCCATGCACCTGACGGCTCGCGCACAGCCAGCGCAGGCCGAGCCGCTCGCAGAGCACATCGCGTGCCGGCGGACCGTGCTCGGCGTCCTCGCCGGTTCGCGTCGAGAGGTTGCCGCTCGCGCGGGTCGTGAAGAGCACCCGCCCTGCGCCGGGCAGAGAGACCCGGACCTCGCCGTCGACCAGCGGGTGTGCACCGCTCGTCGGGTTCACGATCCCTCCACGGCGGCGCCCAGCTCAGCTTCACGGTCGTCGGCGAGCTCTCCGTCCAGCTTGCGGCACAGCGTGAGCTCGAGCCGGCGGCCGACCTCCGGGCCCGCCGGGATGCCCGCGGCGAGCAGATCGGTGCCCGTGATCCGCAACCGGACGTGTCGAACCTCGGACAGCCAGCGGCGGGCACCGGCGGCGGCATTCGTCAGCCCCCGCCGCTCGGCCAGGGCGCCGGCAAGGGCGACCGCCTCGAGCGGGACGCCGCGCGCCGCTTCGCGCAGCTCCGACGGCGTGCGCGCGGCCTCGAGAGGCTCGAGAAGCGCCGGGCCGCCGAGCACCGAGCTCAGCACCCGATCGCGCTCCGGCCCGCTGAACTGCAGACGGTCGAGCAGCTCGAGCAGCTCCGGCGCCGGGTCCTCGGCGGGTGCCAGTGTCACCGACAGGAGGGCCGCCGCGAGCAGCAGCAGGTCGGCCCGCCCATCCTCGGGCAACACCGCCAGCGCAGCCCGTGCGAGCCGTTCGTCGAAGGGCGGGTCTGAGCCGAGGGCGGGCGCCAGGACCCCCAGCTCGTCGAGCCGGACGAGAGCCGCCACGGGGTCCGGCTCGGCGAGCGCCAGCCGCAGCTCGGCGCCGATGCGCGCGCCGGAGACCGTGGCCAGGGCACCTCCGTCGAGCGCCTCGGCCGCGAGCTCGCCGGTGCGCGCCTCGGGCTCGAACCCGAGCCGCGCGAGGTAGCGGCCGAGACGGAGCAGGCGGGTGGGGTCATCGAGGAAGCTGCGCTCGTGCAGCACCCGCAGGCGCGCGCCGGCGAGATCATCGAGCGCGTTCGGCACCGCTCGAATCTCCCCCTCGCGACGCCCGCCGAGACCGACGGCGATCGCGTTGACCGTGAAGTCCCTGCGCAGCAGATCCTCCTCGGCCGTCCCGGGGCGCACGTCGGGCAGCGCGCCGGGCGCTGCATAGGACTCCCCGCGGCGGCATGCCACGTCGATGCGTCCGCCCTGCCACCACAGCAGCGCCGTCCCGAAGCGCTCGTGCTGGACGAGCCCTGAGCGCCCGCCCGCGGAGGGTTCGCCGTCGAGCCCGAGGCTCACCGACAGGGCCCGCGCGAACGCCGGGGCATCCTCCGCCACGACCACGTCGAGCTCCCGCGGCCTGTGTCCCAGCAGCAGGTCCCGGGCGGCGCCGCCGACGAGCTCGACGTCCTCCCGGCCGGCCGCGAGCTCGAGCAGCTCGGCCCCGCCGGGCTGCTCGCCTACGCGCTCGAGCACGGCGACGCCGGGGTGGCCCCGATCATCCACGATGCCGCGCCGTTCGCCGCCGGAGGTCGCGCTCATCCCGTCCGTACGGGGATGCCGGCACCGGCCAGGTGGGCCTTGGCCTCGGCGACCGTGTGATGTCCGTAGTGGAAGATCGAGGCGCACAGCGCCGCGTCCGCACCGGCGCGCAGGGCGTCGGCGAGATCCTCGAGCCTGCCGGCGCCGCCTGAGGCGATAACGGGCACGCTGACGGCGCCCGACACCGTGGCGGTCAGCGCGAGGTCATAGCCGTCGCTGGTGCCGTCGCGATCCATGCTCGTCAGGAGGATCTCTCCCGCACCCCGCTCGACGGCCTCGCGGGCCCAGCCGACGACCTCGCGGCCCGTCGCCGTGCGCCCGCCCGCGAGGTAGGCCTGCCAGCGCCCCTCGGCGTCGCTCGGAGCCGGGGCGGCCTTCGCGTCGATCGCGAGCACCACGCACTGGCTGCCGAACACCTCGGCGAGCTCATCGATCAGTTCGGGGCGGGCAAGCGCGGCGGAGTTGACCGACACCTTGTCCGCTCCGGCGTCGAGCACCGCCTGGGCGTCCGGGACCGAGCGGATCCCCCCGCCGATGGTGAACGGAACGAACACCTCGTCGGCGGTCCGGCGCGCGAGCTCGGCGATCGTGTCCCGGCGCTCGTGCGTGGCGGTTATGTCGAGGAACACGAGCTCGTCGGCGCCCTCCCGATCGTAGTGGGCCGCCAGCTCGACGGGGTCTCCGGCGTCCCTGATGTCGACGAATTCAACCCCCTTGACGACACGGCCGGCGTCGACGTCCAGACAGGGAATGACGCGCTTGAAGTGCATCCGCCAACCGTAGCGGTCACGGACGCTCCTGCTCAGGCGGCGGTCAGTCGGCCCGTGGGCCTGCGAGCGCCCTCTGAGCCTGCCCGATCGTGAAGCGCCGCTCGTACAGCGCCTTGCCGACGATCACTCCGATCAGGTTCTCGAGCGGCGCTTCCGCGCGCAGCTTCGCCAGATGCTCGAGGTCGCCCAGCTCTCCGATGCCCCCCGAGTAGATGAGCCGGCCCTGCCCTGCGGCCCTTGCCGCCCACACCAGGTCGTCGAGGTTCAGGCCCCCGAGCATCCCGTCGCGGTCGACGTTCGTGAAGGCCAGCTCGCGCACGCCCCGCCCGGTCAGCCCCGCGAACACCTCCCCCACACCCACCTCAGCCGTCTTCGTCCAGCCCTCGATGACCACCTCCCCGCCCCGTACATCGACCGAAACGACGATCCGCTCGGGGCCGTGGCGCTCGAGCGCGCGCTCGAGCAGTCCGGGATCGGTGAACGCGGCGGTGCCGAGGATCACGCGGGCCGCGCCGGCGTCGAGCGCCTGATCAAGCGCGTCGAGCGATCGCAGCCCCCCGCCGTACTGGACCGGAACGTCCAGCTCGGCGATCCGCCGCAGATGTCCCAGGTTGACCGGCTCTCCGGTCCTCGCGCCGTCGAGGTCCACCACGTGCAGGAAGCGCGCTCCGGCCTCGACCCAGCCCCGCGCCGCGGACAGCGGGTCCTCGTCATAGACCGTGCTCGCGTCGAAATCGCCCTTCACCAGCCGCACGGCGTTGCCGCCGAGTATGTCGATCGCCGGGTAGAGCCTCACCTGGCTAGCGGCAGCGTGGCCGTGGCGCAGATGCGCCCGAAGTTGGCGAGCAGGCGCAGGCCCGCCGCCGAGGACTTCTCGGGGTGAAACTGGACGCCGAAGAAGGAGCCCTTCTCGACCGCGCTCACGAACGGCGCACCGTAGTCGGCCGTGCCGAGCACATCGCTCTCCGAGGCCGGCACCGGCGCGAAGGAGTGGACGTGGTAGAAGGCGCATTCCCGCGGCAGGTTCTCGACGAGCGGCGATGAGATGTTGCTGAAGCGAACCTCGTTCCAGCCGATGTGAGGGAGCTTGCGATCGCCCGCGGGCAGCGCGCGCACCTCCCCCGCGAGGATTCCCAACCCGGCGGCTCCGCCCAGCTCGGTGGAGGAGTCGAAGGCGAGCTGCATGCCGAGGCAGACCCCGAGGACCGGGGTGCCGGCCGCGACGCGCTCCTGCAGCAGCTCGTCCAGGCCGAGCCGACGGAGGTTCTCCATCGCCCGCGGAAACGCGCCCACGCCCGGAACGACGAGGCCGGCGGCGGCGCGCAGGTGAGCGTGGTCGCTCGAGATGCTCGCGCGCACGCCGACGTGCTCGAGGGCCTTCTCGACCGAGCGGCGATTGCCCATGCCGTAGTCGACGACCGCGACGTCAAGGGGCTCCGCGAGGCCGGTCATCGACTCAGCGTACCCTTCGTGCTCGGCACGCCCGTCTCGGTGGGGTCGATCGCGACCGCTTCGCGCAGCGCCCGCGCAAACGCCTTGAAGGTCGCCTCGATCATGTGGTGGGCGTTGCTGCCGGCTTCCACGCGCAGGTGAAGCGTGAGCTTCGCGCTGTTGGCCAGAGCCCTGAAGAACTCCTCCGTGAGCTCGTGATCGAAACCGCCGGTCGAGCCCGGGGGGAGCTCGGCTTCGAACAGCGTGTACGGCCTGCCGGAGATGTCGAGCGCGCAGCTCGCCCGCGCCTCGTCCATGGGGACGGTCGCTGATCCGTAGCGGACGATGCCCCTGCGATCGCCGAGCGCCTCATCGAGGGCCTGCCCGAGCACGATCGCGGTGTCCTCGGCGGTGTGATGCGCGCCGGTCTGCAGATCTCCGCCGGCCTTCACGTCGAGGTCGACCCGCGCGTGGCGGGCGAGCAGGTCGAGCATGTGATCGAGAAAGCCGACGCCCGTGTCGCGCAGGCCCTGTCCCGTGCCGTCCAGCGTCAGCGTGAGCGTGATATCGGTCTCGTTGGTCCGGCGCTCGATCGTGGCGGTGCGGCTCACGATTTGAGATTGTCCCCGATGCGAGCCTCCATCGACTCGGCGTGCACCTCGAATCCCTCCGCGCGGGCGATCGGCGCACCCGCCGCCGCCAGCTTGGCCGCCGCGCGACCGATCCGCACCTCGGCCATCCGGCGGCGGAAGTGCCGCGGCGAGAGCGTCGAGGCGAACCGCGCGGCGCCCCCGGTGGGCAGCACGTGGTTGCTGCCCGCGACATAGTCGCCGAAGGCCGTCGCGCTCTGTGCCCCCACGAACAGGCAGCCGGCCGTGCGCACCAGCGGGGCGAGCTCCTCGGCCCCCTGACCGATCAGCTGCAGGTGCTCAGGCGCGAACGCATTTGCGAGCGCCACGGCCTCGTCGGTCTCCGCGACATCGACGAGCGCGAAGGCCGCGTCGCCGACCGTCGGGCGCTCGAGCGCGAGATCCTCGAGTACAGCCAGCAGTGCGTCGATGACGGGCGCCGCCGAAGACACCGCCACCACGAGGCTGCCCTCGCCGTGCTCGGCCTGGGCCAGCATGTCGAGCGCCGCCAGCCGCAGCTCCTGCGGACCCGCCTGCGGGTCGAGCAGGATCAGCAGGTCGCTCGGACCGGCGAAGCCGTCGATGCCGACGGTCGTCGAGAGCAGCTGCTTGGCCTCCTGCACGTACAGGTTGCCCGGCCCGACGACGACGTCGACGCGCTCGATCGTCTCGGTCCCGAGGGCGAGCGCCGCGATCGCCTGTGCCCCGCCCATGCGATACACGCGCTCGACCCCGCACAGCCGGCAGACGCCGAGGATCGCCGGGTCGATCCGGCCGTCCGGCCCCGGTGGAGCGCACACGGCGACGTCGATCACGCCCGCGGCGCGAGCCGTCACCACTCCCATCACCACCGTGCTCGGGTACGGCGCGCGCCCGCCGGGCACATAGACGGCGGCGGAGTTCACCGGAATCTCCCGCAGCGTGATGCGCTGACCCTGGGGCAGCTCGAGCCGGACGTCCTCGCTGACGCCGGCGTCGGCGACGAGGGCCACGTTGGTGATCGCGACCTGGAGCCCCGCCACGAGCTCGAGCCCGAGCAGTTTGATCGCCTCGTCGAGCTCCTCGGCGCCCACCCGCAGAGGCCGGGGATCGTTGCCGGCGGTGTCGAATTTGCGCGTGTAGTCCCTCACGGCCTCATCGCCCTCGGCACGCACCCGCTCGATGATCTCGCGCACGGCCTGCTCGACCGAGGCCCCGGAGGGCACGAGCGAGCGCAGCTGCGACGCGGCGGCGGCCGGTCCACCGAGGCGATCGACGAGCTCCACGTTCAGGCGCTCGATGCGCATCTCAGGCGACGCCGGCCGCGGGCAGGCCGCGCAGGCGATCGAGCAGGTCGTCGATCGACGCCGCCTTGAGCTTGTGGGCGACCGGGTTGGCGATCAGCCGCGCCGTACAGACGAGGATCTCCTCGCGCACGACCAGGTTGTTCTCCCGCAGCGTGGTACCCGTGGCGGTCAGATCGATGATCGCCTCGACCATGCCCGTCAGCGGCGCGAGCTCCACCGAGCCCTTCACCTCGACGATCTCCGCCTGCCTGCCGGTCTCCTCCAGGTAGCGTGCCGCGATCCGCGGGTACTTCGTCGCTACGCGCATCACGCCGAGGCGCCGCAGGGCCTGCAGGGCCGGGTCCTCGGGCCCGTCCTTGCTCGCGAGCACCATCGTGCAGCGTCCGTAACCGAGGTCGAGCAGCTCGTATACCTCGCGGCCCACCTCGTCAGGTCGCTGGGCGGCCTGCTCGAGCAGCACGTCCTTGCCGGTGACGCCGAGGTCGGCCGCGCCCGCCTCCACGTAGGTGGGGACGTCGGACGGCCGCATGGTGATCACGCCGATGTCCTCGAACAGCAGCTTGCGGTCGTTGGAGCGAAGCTCCTCGGTGTCGAGCCCGAGCCCGGCGAGGAGGTCGACGGTGCCGGCGAACAGCGCGCCGCGGGGCACGGCGATGGTGAGGCCCTTGGTGGAGCTCATGCCCGAGGCTCCTCGACCACCGTCGACGCCGACGCGGGATCGCCGGCCATCGGCGGTGCGCCCGTGGCAGCCCCGGCCGTCTCGCCGATCGTCGTGGCGGGCGGGCGGTCGGCGTTCACGCCGGGCCGCGCAAGCAGCGCCCCGGTCCCACGCTCCTCGCCCGCCAGGGCGATGTGCAGGCGATCGACGCCCAGGGCGAAGCCAACCGCGGGCATCGCGCGGCCGAACCGCCCCAGCAGGTCGTCGTAGCGTCCGCCACCCCCGATCGGGCCACCGAGGGCCGGGTCGTAGACCTCGAACACGGCGCCGGTGTAGTAGCCGATGTTGCGCACCAGGCCGAGATCGAAGATCACCCTGGCCGCCACCCCCGGCTCGAGCAGATCGTGGACCTGGCGCATGCCCGTGACGGCCTCGGCCGCGGGAGCGGGCGCGTCGGTGAGCACCTCCGGCCCGCCGCGGAGCTGCGGCACATCGAGCAGCAGCTCGGTCGCTTCGTCGCTCAGCCCGACCTCGGAGAGCCTGTTGGCCAGACCTACGAAGTCGCGCCAGGCGAGCGCCTCGAGCAGCTCCGCGCGAGCCTCCCGGGGCACCTCGAGGCTCGCCATCAGGGCGGGAAACAGCGAGGCGTCCCCCACGCCGATCCGGTAGTCCTTCAGGCCGGTCGCATCCAGCGCGTGACACAGCACGGTCAGCGCCTCGGCGGTCCCCTCGGGCGCCGGTGAGCCGATCAGCTCGATGCCAGCCTGCAGAAGCTCGCGCGACTGCCCGCGCTGAGGGCGCACCCCCCGGTAGCAGTGCGCGAAGTAGCAGAAACGCAGGGGCGGCTCGCTCGCGCCGTAGCGCGTTGCCACGACGCGCGCGATAGGCACGGTCATGTCGGAGCGCAGCACGAGCACCGCACCGGACTCGTCGAACACGCGATAGGCGGGCTGCACTTCGGCCATGTCCGCGCGGGCGAGCACGGACTCGTACTCGAGCGCGGGCGTATACACCTCGCCGTAGCCGTGGCGCTCGAACACGCTGCGAAGCGTGTCGGTGATCGCGCGCACCTCGCGCGTCTCGTCGGGCAGCACATCGCGGGTGCCGCTGGGGATCGGGTGGATCATGCCCTTGCCATTGAAGCGGACGACGCGCCCGGTCGCCTCCAGCGCTGCCCGGCGGGGCATCGGGCCACGGCAGGATCGCTCGGGGCTATGCGGGCACCGGCTCTGTCGCCACGCGCTCGATTCGCGCGCCGAGATCGCGCAGGCGCTCGTCGATGCGCTCATAGCCACGGTCGATCTGGCGGATATTGCCGATCTCGCTGCGCCCCTCGGCACACAGGGCGGCGAGCAGCATGGCCATCCCCGCCCGGATGTCGGGCGACTCCACGCGCTCGCCCCGCAGCCGCCGCGGGCCCGTCACGATCGCCCGGTGCGGATCGCACATCACGATGTCGGCGCCCATCACGATCAGCTTGTCAGTGAAGATCAGGCGGTTCTCGAACATCCACTCGTGCACCAGGATCGAGCCCTCCGCCTGCGTCGCGAGCGCCACCGCGATCGACGTCAGATCGGCTGGGAAGGCGGGCCAGGGCCCATCCTGGATCTTGCTCTTGTACTCCCCGACGTCCGCCTGGACGACGAGCTTCTGACCTCCGGGCACGACCACATCGTTGCCGTGGAGCTCCGAGCGCAGGCCCACCCGTTCGAACACCAGCCGGATCATCCGTAGATCGCCCGGGACCGTGTCCTTGATCCGCAGCTCGCCCCCGGTGACGCCCGCGAGCGCCATGAAGCTGCCGATCTCGATGTGGTCCGGCGCCACGTCGTGCTCGCAGCCCCGCAGCCGCTCCACGCCGTTGACGGTGATCACGTTCGAGCCGATGCCGCTCAGGTCGGCGCCCATCTTCACCAGCATGCGCGCCAGGTCCTGAACGTGCGGCTCGCAGGCCGCGTTGCCGATGATGGTCGTGCCGGGCGTCAGCGCTGCGGCCATCAGGGCGTTCTCGGTGGCCATCACGGACGGCTCATCCATGAAGACATCGGTCGGCCGCAGCCCTCGGGGGGCGCTCAGCACGATCTCGCGACCGCAGTCGGTGACCGCGCCCATCGCACGGAAGGCGTCGAGATGTGGGTCGAGGCGGCGGCGACCGATCACGTCGCCGCCCGGCGGCGGCATGACGGCGCGGTGAAAGCGCGCCAGCAGGGGACCCGCGAGCAGGAACGATGCCCGGATCAACTCGGCGAGCTCGTGCTCGATCTCCACCTGATGCACGCCGGCGGCGCACAGCACGACTTCGTTGGGACCGCGCCAGGCGACCTGCACCCCGATCGCGTCAAGGATGCTCAGCATCGCGTCGACGTCGCGAATACGCGGGACGTTGCGCACGACGACCTCGTCCTCCGTCAGGATCGTGGCCGCGAGGATCGGCAGGGCCCCGTTCTTGTTTCCAGCCGGAACCATCGTGCCGGAAAGCGGGGCGCCACCTTCGATGACGAACTTCTCCATGAGCGGTTTACGCCGCCGCGGCCCCCTGCGAGGAGGCTCGCCAGCCTGGCGCCTGGCAAGCGTAACAGCCATATCCCCCCTGAAGTTCGCGCCGCGCGGCCCCGCCCCTGCCTGGAGCGACGCACATCGGCTCGCGACAGCACGCACCGATGCAATTCCCCTTGCAGATCACGAGACCGGGATCGGCTCTGGATCGCGCTTTTCCGCTATCCAGAGGCGATACGTACACACGTTCGCCCAGATCCGTCCGATCCCCTTTCTAGCTTTACGAACACATGTTCCCCTCAGAGAGAACATCGACGCTCACGCAGCGCGCACTCGGTGTGATGCGGCTCACCCGCTCGTTCCTGATGCTCGAGGAGGAGGAGCACGTCGATTGGGAGGTCGACCCGAACGAGCCCGCCCCCGTGACCCATCCACACCGAGTGCCGCTGCGCGGCGGCTTTGCGGCGCGCCGCCCGGGCGAGCCAGGACCGTCGCAGAACCCCTGCCTGTGTCCGATTCGCCGGACGCGGGTGCTGCCGGCAGTCAGAGGCGCTCGCGGCGCCGGCGAGCTATCGTCACGCGCCTGACCACTCCACCCCGTACGCGACCGCCGGCGACCGTTTCGACCTACCCAAGGAGCTGAGCAGCCAAATGCAACGGGTGAGCCTCATCACGCTTGGCGTCGCCGATCTGCGGCGTGCCCGCGCCTTCTACGAAATGCTCGGCTGGCGTAGCTCATCGCCGCCCGACGGAGACGTGGTGTTCTTTCAATCGGGCGGGATGGTCTTCGCCCTTTGGGACCTCGTCCGGCTCGCCGCCGACACGGGCGTTGAGCCGAGCGACGGTTATGGCGACGTTACCCTCGCGCACAACGTCGGCTCACCCGCGGAGGTCGATGCCATCATCGCAACCGCGCAGGCCGCCGGCGCCACGATCACCCGCCAACCGGGCGAGACCTTCTGGGGAGGCTACTCCGGAGTGTTTCTCGACCTCGACGGCCACCCATGGGAGGTCGCCCACAACCCCCACTGGACCCTCGGCCCCGACGGCAGCGTCACCCTGCCTGACTGACCGCGTTTCGGCGCAGCCGGCCTCTGCCTGCTCTGAGGCAGCTCGCCGCCAAGACGACGAACGGCCACCCGAGGGTGGCCGTTCTGTCTACAAAAACCGGCGGCGTCCTACTCTCCCAGGCCCTTGCGAGCCAAGTACCATCGGCGCTGAGGGGCTTAACTGCTCTGTTCGGAATGGGAAGAGGTGTTTCCCCCTCGCCAAGGCCACCGGAAAACGGCGAGAGACCACGCCCTCCCGGTCCTTCAAAACTGCACAGCGCCACACCGGGTATCAAAATATCCGTCAAGCCCTCGACCCATTAGTACCGGTCTCCTTCAGACGTTACCGTCCTTCCAGATCCGGCCTATCAACCTGGTGGTCTACCAGGGGTCTTACTCCCTCAAGGGGATGGGAGAGTTCATCTTGAGGCCGGCTTCCCGCTTAGATGCCTTCAGCGGTTATCCGATCCACACGTAGCTAGCCTGCAATGCCCTTGGCAGGACAACAGATACACCAGAGGTGCGTTCATCCCGGTCCTCTCGTACTAGGGACAAATCCTCTCAACTCTCCAACGCCCACGGCAGATAGGGACCGAACTGTCTCACGACGTTCTGAACCCAGCTCGCGTACCGCTTTAATGGGCGAACAGCCCAACCCTTGGGAGCAACTCCACCCCCAGGATGCGACGAGCCGACATCGAGGTGCCAAACCGGGCCGTCGATGTGGACTCTTGGGCCCGATAAGCCTGTTATCCCCGGAGTACCTTTTATCCGTTGAGCGACGGCACTTCCACTTGCTACCGCCGGATCACTAAGACCTGCTTTCGCACCTGCTCGACTTGTCAGTCTCGCAGTCAAGCTCCCTTATTACCTTTACGCTCTACGCACGATTTCCGACCGTGCTGAGGGAACCTTTGTGCGCCTCCGTTACATTTTGGGAGGCGACCGCCCCAGTCAAACTACCCGCCTGGAACTGTCCAGCGCCCGGATTCACGGAACGCTGTTAGAAATCCAATACACCAAGGGTGGTATCTCAAGGTTGGCTCCACGCCGGCCGCAACCAGCGCTTCAAAGCCTCCCACCTATCCTGAGCGAAATGCACCGAATCCCAATACCAAGTTGTAGTAAAGGTTCACGGGGTCTTTCCGTCTAGCCGCGGGTACTCGGCATCTTCACCGAGACTGCAATTTCACCGAGCCCCTCGTTGAGACAGCGCTGAAGTCGTTACGCCATTCGTGCAGGTCGGAACTTACCCGACAAGGAATTTCGCTCTAGCCTTAGCACTCGTCAGCGTCTGACGAGACCGGACGACACGTCCTGTGCACGCATGTCATCCCTACATGTCGCCATGTAGATGGGACCATCTCATGATCCAGTGTCCTGGACCTCTGGCGTATGGCCTCTGAGGATTCTGATCAGTCCCTGTCTGGACGTCTTTCGATTCATCGTTTCGACGATTTCCGCGATCTCAATCAGACCACCAGCATCAAGATGCCGGCCATCCGCAATCATTCGCATGCAGCGCGCAAACTGCTCAAAGTCGCGCCGCTTCGCCGTGCGTAGCGGGTACGCCTCGAAGAACGGCACTACCGTTCCGACGAGATCGTCCCGACGATTCACGATGAATTGAGCCAGATGCTCGCGATGGTTGTCATGGCGCTTAGTGACGTACACGCGACCTACGCCAAAGAAGCCCTGAAGCTCCTCCAACGCTGAACGGCCGCTGACGCCCTGCGTCACGACAAACCGGTGCGCCACCTGATACCCAGCCTTGTAGCCTCTGCGGTCTCTTCGACATGGCTGTCGAACGAACCCGATGGAGAAGCACCCCTCTCCGTCTACAAAGCCAGTAATCCAGCCAAGCTGAATCAGTCTTTCCTGCTGGTTTCCTGCACCCGACACATTGTCACGGTATCGGCCACTTGGGACGATACTCGTAGCGCGGGATACTCAGGCTTTCCAGCATATAGCCAGATGCTCACCGCACGGTTACCCGTGCGGAGGGCAGCGATCTACCTTAGGACCGTTATAGTTACGGCCGCCGTTTACCGGGGCTTAGCTTCGCTGCTTCGAACCGAAGTCCTAACAACTCCACGTAACCTTCCGGCACCGGGCAGGCGTCAGCCCCTATACGTCGTCTTACGACTTAGCAGAGACCTGTGTTTTTGGTAAACAGTCGCTTCAGCCAATTCACTGCGGCCCCCTCGGGCTCCACTCGTAAAGAGCTTCACCCTACTGGGGCGCCCCTTCTCCCGAAGTTACGGGGCGATTTTGCCGAGTTCCTTAACGAGGGTTATCTCGATCACCTTAGTATTCTCTACTTGCCCACCTGTGTCGGTTTTGGTACGGGCACGCGCTTCCTCCCTAGAGGATTTTCTTGGAGGTATGGCGTCGGGGACTCGCCGGCTTATTGCCAGCTGGCATCGCACCTCAGGTTATGCGGCCCCGCATTTAACATGGGCCACCCCTACATGCTTACCCCAGGATGACCATCACCTGGGTTCCCTTAGCCTTCCTCGTCCCCCCATCGGTCAAACGGAAGCGACGTGGTACAGGAATATCAACCTGTTGGCCATCGACTACGCCTTTCGGCCTCGCCTTAGGTCCCGACTAACCCTGAGCAGACGAACTTTACTCAGGAATCCTTGGGCAATCGGCGGAGGGGATTCTCACCCCTCTTTCGTTACTTATGCCGGCATTCTCACTTCCCACGCCTCCACGGCTGGCTTACGCCGCCGCTTTGCGGGCGTGGGAACGCTCTCCTACCGCGCGATCGACCCGAAGGTCTCACGCACCCGCAGCTTCGGTGACTAGCTTGAGCCCCGTTACATTGTCCGCGCTCGAACACTTGACCAGTGAGCTGTTACGCACTCTTTCAAGGATGGCTGCCTCTGAGCCAACCTCCTGGTTGTCTATGCACTCAAACATCGTTTCCCACTTAGCTAGTACTTGGGGACCTTAGCTGGCGGTCTGGGCTGTTTCCCTTTTGACGCTGAAGTTTATCCCCCAGCAACTGACTCCCGGAGTAAACGTGTTGGTCTTCGGAGTTTGCCTGAAGTCGGTAACCTGGTAGGGCCCCTAATCCAAACAGTGCTCTACGGCCAAAACGCAATTTATCCGAGGCTATACCTAAATATATTTCGGAGAGAACCAGATATCACTGAGCTTGATTAGCCTTTCACTCCGACCCACAGGTCATCCGCCCAGTTTTCAACCTAGGTCGGTTCGGCCCTCCACGAGGTCTTACCCCCGCTTCAGCCTGCCCATGGGTAGCTCGCTCAGTTTCGGGTATACCGCCTACGACTATGTCGCCCTATTAGGACTCGCTTTCGCTACGGCTCCGCTCATCGCTTAACCTTGCCGCAGACGAGTAACTCGCCGGCTCGTTATGCAAAAAGCACGCGGTCACAGGACAAGCCTGCTCCCACCGCTTGTAGGCACGCGGTTTCAGGTACTATTTCACTCCCCTTCCGGGGTACTTTTCACCTTTCCCTCACGGTACTAGTCCGCTATCGGTCACCAAGGAGTACTTAGCCTTGGAGGGTGGTCCCCCCAGGTTCAGTCCGCGTTTCACGGGCGCGGACTTACTCAGGAACGTCTGACGGAAGGCCATGCAGTTTCGTCTACGGGACGGTTGCCCTCTATGGTGCGCGGTTCCACGCGCTTCGACTACCACACAACTTTGTAACTTCCGCCGAGCCGGACATGACTCGGAACAGACGCCCTACAACCCCCGACAGACAACGCATGTCCGCTTGCATCTGCCAGGTTTGGGCTGATCCCCTTTCGCTCGCCACTACTCAGGGAGTCTCGGTTGATTTTC
This sequence comes from uncultured Solirubrobacteraceae bacterium, assembly GCA_963717415.1. GTDB lineage: Bacteria > Actinomycetota > Thermoleophilia > Solirubrobacterales > Solirubrobacteraceae > Palsa-744. The sequence goes on from OY970331.1 coordinate 1,296,324, forward strand.
TTTCCTCGGGGTACTGAGATGTTTCACTTCCCCCGCTTGTCCTCCGCCGGTCTATGTGTTCAACCGGGGATAACGCCGCATTACCAGCGCTGGGTTTCCCCATTCGGGAATCCACGGGTCAAAGGCTATTAAGCGCCTAACCGTGGCTTATCGCAGCCGTTCACGCCCTTCTTCGACTCTTGGTGCCAAGGCATCCACCGTGTGCCCTTACTATCTTGACGGTGATCTGGCCCAGCATGACCCGGAGGTCACACGGGGCCCGGTGATACCCGTTTTCAGCCGCCGCTTATCGATGGCGGCTGATGTGGCTTCTGTGCAGTTTTCAAGGACCGGGGAGAGGCGTATAACGCCGGCAGATCACCGCTTGTCGTTCACGCCGTGCTGCACGTGCTCCAACGGTGACCGGCGGACGCCGGTCTCTCAAAACTCAACAGCATGCTGGGATCGTTTTGCGACCGGGACCGGTCGTGATCCCCAAGTAGAAAGGGACACGCGCGGACCGCGGTCATCCAGCCAGGTTCGGTCGACATGCTAGGCCCGATCGCCCGGTGCCATCACGGTCCTTCGTGCTCGTGAAGAGCTCGAGGCCGAACGGTCGCTGCGCTCGGGGCACTGTTATGTGCTCCCTAGAAAGGAGGTGATCCAGCCGCAGCTTCCGCTACGGCTACCTTGTTACGACTTCACCCCAGTCACGAGCCCCACCTTCGACGGCTCCCTCCCTTGCGGGTTGGGCCACCGGCTTCGGGTGTTGCTCACTCCCGTGGTGTGACGGGCGGTGTGTACAAGGCCCGGGAACGTATTCACCGCGGCAGTGCTGATCCGCGATTACTAGCAACTCCGCCTTCATGCAGGCGAATTTCAGCCTGCAATCCGAACCGAGACGCGCTTTAAGGGATTCGCTCCACCTCGCGGTATCGCAACCCTCTGTACGCGCCAATGTAGCACGTGTGTAGCCCTGGACATAAGGGGCATGAGGACTTGACGTCATCCCCACCTTCCTCCGGTTTGTCACCGGCAGTCTCGCATGAGTCCCCAACTAAATGCTGGCAACATGCGACGGGGGTTGCGCTCGTTGCGGGACTTAACCCAACATCTCACGACACGAGCTGACGACAGCCATGCACCACCTGTGAAGGTGCCCCGAAGGGAAGGCGTGTTTCCACGCCGGTCACCCACATGTCAAGCCCAGGTAAGGTTCTTCGCGTCGCGTCGAATTAAACCACATGCTCCGCTGCTTGTGCGGGCCCCCGTCAATTCCTTTGAGTTTTAGCCTTGCGGCCGTACTCCCCAGGCGGGCAACTTAATGCGTTAGCTTCGACACAGGGGGAGTCGACACCCCCCACATCTAGTTGCCATCGTTTACAGCGTGGACTACCAGGGTATCTAATCCTGTTTGCTCCCCACGCTTTCGCGTCTCAGCGTCAGTCACGTCCCAGCGAGCTGCCTTCGCCATTGGTGTTCCTCCTGATATCTGCGCATTTCACCGCTACACCAGGAATTCCACTCGCCCCTTCCGGACTCTAGCCCGACAGTATCCACCGGCATTCCAGGGTTGAGCCCTGGACTTTCACAGCGGACTAATCGGGCCGCCTACACGCTCTTTACGCCCAATAATTCCGGACAACGCTTGCACCCTACGTATTACCGCGGCTGCTGGCACGTAGTTAGCCGGTGCTTCTTGTGAAGGTACCGTCACTCCGGCCGACTATTCATCGGCGAAGCTTCGTCCCAACTGAAAGGGGTTTACAACCCGAAAGCCTTCTTCCCCCACGCGGCGTTGCTGCGTCACGCTTTCGCGCATTGCGCAAGATTCCCCACTGCTGCCTCCCGTAGGAGTCTGGGCCGTGTCTCAGTCCCAGTGTGGCTGATCGTCCTCTCAGACCAGCTACCCATCGAAGCCTTGGTGGGCCGTTACCTCACCAACAAGCTAATGGGCCGCGGGCCCATCTCGATGCGGAGGCCGAAGCTTCCTTTCCCCTTGCGGGCACATCCGGTATTAGCCCGAGTTTCCTCGGGTTGTCCCGGTCATCGAGGCAGGTAACCCACGTGTTACTCACCCGTTCGCGGCTCTGCCCCAGGGCAAGCCCTGGTTCGTCGCTCCACTTGCATGTGTTAAGCACGCCGCCAGCGTTCGTCCTGAGCCAGGATCAAACTCTCCGTGAAGAACTTCACGAAAAGCTGTCATGGATCTGCCCTGCCACCGATGCGACGGAAAGCCGCGTGGCGGCGGGGACGGTCGGAACCTATACACGTGGGTCCCGAACCATGACGGGGTACTTCCCTACTTGACTCTTGTCCGCCAACGGCCGATCAAACGGGCCGATCGAGATCGGCCACCATCGCATCGCCCGGTGACGGGTCGAACCTGGACGCACACCACGATCGAAGGTCGATCGTAGATGCGCATGCTGTTGAGTTTTCAAAGACCGCCTAGCCTCTCCGCGACTCGGAGGAGACCGATCGAGCCCGGCGTCCTCGGACGCGCTGCGGGCCAACCAAGAACTATAGCGCTAACGCGCCCTCAGGCGCCGGAAGCGGCGTCTGCCCACCTTCAGCACCTGTCCGTCCGCCCGCTCGCAGCCCACGTCGTGCTCGCCCGCCGCCAGCTGGCGCTCGCCAAGCATGACACCGCCTTCGTCGATCAGCCGACGGCCCTGCGAGCGCGAGATGCCGAACTGTTCGGCCATCACGCCGGGCAGGTGCACGACGCCCTCCTCGCACCGGAAGGGCGCGTCCTCGATCGTCTCGGGCTCCTGGCGGTCGACGAACACCCGCTCGAAGTGGCGCTCGGCCGCGGCGCCATCCTCCTCGGAGTGCAGCCAGGCGACTAGCTCTCGCGCGAGCGCGCGCTTGGCGTCGCGCGCCGAGCGCGCCGGGCTTCCGTCGGGCCGGGGCGGCTCGCGGCCGAGGAGCAGGCGGTAGTACTCGCCCATCACGGCGTCGGGGATGGCCATCGTCTTGCCGTACATCTCCTGCGGCTCGTCGGTCACGCCGATCTGGTTGCCGAGCGACTTGGACATCTTCCTGTGACCGTCGGTGCCGACGAGGATCGGCATCGTGAGGATCGCCTGAGCGGGCTGACCGAACGCGCGCTGCACGTCGCGGCCGAGCAGCAGGTTGAACTTCTGGTCGGTTCCGCCGACCTCGACGTCGGCCCTCACGGCGACGGAGTCGTATGCCTGCAGCAGCGGATAGAGCAGCTCGAGCATGGAGATCGGCTCGCTCGCCGACCATCGCTTGGCGAAGTCGTCGCGCTCCAAGAGCTGCGCGGCCGTGGTGGTGCGAAGGAGCGCCAACAGCTCGACCATTGGCATGTCGAGCCATTCGCTGTTGCGCCTGACCTCCAGGCGCTCGGGGTGCGGGTCGAGGATCCGCGAGGCCTGCTCCTGGAAGGTCTGTGCGTTGGCGTCGATCTCCTCCTCGGCAAGCATCGGGCGAAGGCTCGACCTTCCCGACGGGTCCCCCACGCGGGCGGTCCAGTCGCCCACGATCAGCACGACCCGATGGCCCGCGTCCTGGAACTCGCGGAGCTTGCGAAGGACGACGGCATGACCGAGATGGATGTCGGGCGCGGTCGGATCGATACCGAGCTTCACGCGCAGCGGGCGTCGCTCCTCGTGGGCGACCCGCAGCTTCTCGGCGAGCGCCCCCCGGGGCAGGCTGTCGACCGCGTTGCCCGCCAGCCTCGCGGCCTGCTGGACGGCGTCCTGCTCGGCGGCGTTGGTGGCGTTCGGCATGGGGCGCCAATGCTAGACTCTCGCCCGCCGCGGCGGGTCCAACCGCGCCGTCCTCGTGTCGGCGTCTCGCCTCATCGGGATCGGATGCTCGGCCCGTCGCCGAGGGGGACCCGCTTCCAGCGCTGCTGATGAGCGATGACGACCGGTTCGACACCCCGCTAGCGTCCAGGCCGCGTCTGAAGCGGCTGCGGTTCCTCGCCATCCTGCTGGCGGTCCTGCTGCTCGGGCTGGTGTCGTTCGTGTTCGGCATGTTCGTCGCCGTCGCCTCGGACCTGCCCTCGCTCACCCACTTCTCCCAGTACAAGGACGAGCAGAGCTCGACCCTGTATGACGATCTCGGCCACCCGATCGGCGTTCTCAGCCAGCACAACCGCGTGATCGTCACGCCTGAACAGATCCCGCGGATCGTCAAGCAGGCGGTGATCTCGATCGAGGACAAGCGCTTCCTGACCAACGGGGGAATCGACATCCGGGGCATCGCGCGGGCGTTCATCGACGACATCGAGCACAAAGGCACGATCCAGGGAGCATCCACGATCGAGCAGCAGTTCATCAAGAACGCGCTCCAGGCTCAGTCGCACCGAACGATCTTCGAGAAGCTTCGCGAGGCGGCCCTGGCGTATCAGCTGTCGCACAAGTGGTCGAAGGAAAAGATCATCACCGCCTACCTCAACACGATCTACTTCGGCAATGGCGCCTACGGCATCGAGTCCGCGGCCCAGACCTATTTCGGCTCGGACGTCAACCACCTCGGCTGCGGCACGCCCAACCACGAACTGTGCGTGCAGCAGATGCAGCCGTGGGAGGCGGCGCTGCTCGCGGGCATCATCCAGTCGCCGAGCGCCTATGACCCCGCCAACCACCCCGTCGCGGCGAGGGAACGGCGCGATGTCGTTCTCCGCCAGATGCTGGACCAGGGCTATCTGACGCCCAGGCTGTACGCGGAAAGCGTCAGTCAGGCTCTGCCCGCGCCCCAGCAGATCCGGGCGCCGCAGGAGCAGACGGTGGAAGGCGCGGATGTGGGCTACTTCACGAGCTGGGTGCAGCAGCAGATAATCGAACGCTACGGCGCGCGGGCCTTCGATGGAGGGCTGAAGATCAGGACGACCCTCGACCTGGAACTGCAGCGCGCCGCCGAACAGGCGGTCAACAACTACCTGGCCTATCCCGCCGGCCCGTCCGCCTCGCTGGTCGCGATCGAAAACTCGACCGGAGAGGTGCGCGCGATGGTCGGCGGGCGCAACTACGACGAAAGCCCGTTCAACCTCGCCACCGAGGGCGAGCGCCAGCCGGGCTCCTCGTTCAAGGCCTTCGACCTCGCCGCCGCCCTGGAGGACGGCATCTCGCCCTACTCGGAGTGGGCCTCCAAGGAAAAGGTGTTCATCGTCCCGCACACCGGAGGTCATGAAAAGTTCGTCGTGCACAACGACGAAGGCGCCTACTCGGGCGTGAACACGCTGATCGGCGCCACGGCCTACTCGGACAACTCGATCTATGCGGAAGTGGGCCTCAAGGTGAAAACCACGCGGATTGCGCACCTCGCCCACCGCATGGGCATCACAACGCCGCTGTCGACCAACCCGGCGATGACGATCGGCGGGCTCACGGTCGGCGTGACCCCGCTTGATATGGCCCACGCATACGAGACGATCGCCCACGGCGGACGCCGTGTGAGCGGCACGTTGGTGGAAGACGCCGCGCCGGTGGGGATCCAGGAAGTCGACGCCGGTGGCCGCCTGCTGCCGGACGGTGCGCGCCTGGATCGCAACGAGGTGCGGACCGAGTCGGTGCTCCCCGCCGAAGTCGCGCAGACCGAGACCTCGATGCTCGAAACGGTGCTCCAGTACGGCACCGGGCGCGCCGCGGCGATCGGCCAGTTCGCCGCCGGCAAGACGGGCACGACGTCCAACTACGGCGACGCCTGGTTCGTGGGCTGGGACTCCAAGTACACCGTGGCGGTATGGGTCGGCTACCCCAACAAGCTGATCCCGATGACGACCGACTTCAACGGCGGCCCCGTGCTCGGCGGAACCTACCCGGCGCTCATCTGGCATGACTTCATGACCGCGGCGCTTCAGGTCGACAAGACACGCGCCGAAGCCGCCGCAGCGGCGGCGGCCAGGAAGGGCGCGAGCGGTGCCAGCGGCGCAAGCGGGGCCACTTCCGGCACGAGCGGCTTCGAAGAATCCGGCCAGCCGCCCTCCATCGGTGCCACAGGAGGGCAGAATCCGAGCCCGGCCGGAGCGGGCAAATCGAACGGCAAGCCGGCCGCGCCGGCGCACGGTGGCGGCGAACCCGGCTCGGGCGCGGGCAGCGCCACGCCCGAACACGCGGCCCCCGAACACGCGACGCCCGCGCCCGCCCCGACGCCGGCCCCGCACGAAACGCCGAGCGCTCCCGGCCCCGCTCCGGCCTCCCCCTCCGCGCCGGTGTCTCCCTCGCAGACCGGCGGCGTCAGCCCGGGAGCCTAGGGCGGGGAGCCGAGACGTCGCGGTTGCCCGCGACGGAGAACCGCCAGGGCAACTCGACCGCCCGCGTTATCCCGATTCGCTCGCCCTGCACCACGAGCGCGTCCGGCCAGTCGCAGGCGCGGCCGCGGATGCGAACCGAACCCTCGACGAGGTCGCTGCCGTTGTCCTCCAGCGAGATGCCGAGGGCCTGGGTGAGCCTGCCCGGCCCCGAGCAGAGCTCTCCGTCGCGCACCGGGCGCCCGGCGTGGCGAGCTCGGCGGGCGCGCATGGCCTCGAGGCCGGCGACGGGCGTGAGCGCGCGGATCAGCACGGCCGCGGCCACGCCCACCGGCTCGCAAACGGCGTTGAGCATCGCGTGTATGCCGTAGGAGCGATACACGTAGGCGCGGCCGGGCTCGCCGAACAGGGTGCTCGTGCGCGGCGTCAGGCCGACGAACGCGTGACATGCCGGCTCGCTCTCGTGGTAGGCCTCCGTCTCGACGATCACGCCCGCCGCGCCATCGTGCTCGACCGTGCAGCCGATCAGATCGCGCGCCACCTCGAGCACCGGGCGGCCGTAGAAGCCGGCGTCGAGGACGGCCGCCGAGCACCCCGGCGAGGCGAGGTCAAGCGCCGTCATCGAGCTCTGCCCGAGCGTGGATCAGCTGCTCGCGGAGCCGTGCCAGCGACGTTCCGCCCTCGGAGACCTTCGATTCGAGCCACGAGGCCGGCGAGAGCGCGTCGGCGAGCTCCGCGGTGTGGTCGGCCAGCGCCTGCGAGTGGGCCGCGAGCTCGGCCGGGGTGAGCTCCGACAGCGACCTGCCGCTGTCGAGCGCCGCGCGCACGAGCCCCGCCACCTCGCCGTGGGCCTCGCGAAATGGCATGCCCAGACGCACCAGCAGGTCGGCGACGTCGGTTGCGGCGATCAGCTCGTCGGCCGCCGCCTCGCCCAGGCGCTCGGCGTCGAAGCGCACGCCGGCGATCATCCCGGTGGCGGCCTCGAGCGCGACCTCGAGCGTGTCGACCGCATCGAAGACGTGCTGCTTGTCCTCCTGCAGATCCTTGTTGTAGGTCAGCGGCAGGCCATGCAGGACCCCGTGCAGCGCTGCGAGGTGGCCGACGACGCGTGGGGCCTTCGCCCGCAGCAGCTCCGCCGCGTCCGGGTTCTTCTTCTGGGGCATGATCGATGAGCCCGACGTCCACTCGTCGGGCAGCTCGCAGAAGGCGAACTCGGCGCTCGACCACAGCACGAGCTCGGCGCCCAGCCGCGAGAGGTGGGTGGCGCAGGTGGCGGCCGCCGCCAGGTAGTCGAGGGCGAAGTCGCGTCCGGAGACGGCGTCGATCGAGTTGGGGAGGACCTCGGCGAAGTCCAGCTCGCGTGCGAGGAACCGGCGATCGGTGTCGAAGTTCACGCCGGCCAGCGCACCCGCGCCGAGCGGCAGCCGCGCGGCCTCGCGCTCGGCGAACGCGAAGCGCTTGCGGTCGCGGGCGAGCATCCAGAAGTAGGCGAGCAGGTGATGGCCCAGGTAGACGGGCTGAGCGCGCTGCAGGTGGGTGTAGCCCGGCATCGGCCAGTCGATGTGCTGCTCGGCTCGCTCGAGCAGCACGGCCATCAGGCCGCCGATCGCAAGGCGGGCCGCGACGGCGTGCTCGCGCGTGTACATCGCCAGGTCGGTGACGACCTGGTCGTTGCGCGAGCGTGCCGTGTGCAACCGCCCGCCGAGCGGACCGGCGATCTCGGTCAGGCGGCGCTCGATCGCCATGTGGATGTCCTCGTCCTGCGGTGCGAAGGGGAAGCGGTCCTCGCGCAGCTCGAGCTCGACCTGCTCGAGCCCCGCCAGCAGCGCGTCGCGATCCTCGGCCGCGATGATCTCGCGCTCAGCGAGCATCTTCGCGTGCGCGCGCGACTGGGCGACGTCCTGCGGCCACAGCCGCCGATCGACCTCGATCGAATCGTTCAGCCGCTTGAAATCGTTGTGCTGTGGTTCGTGAAAGCGGGACACGGGCGATCAGTGTACGACCGCCCGGCTCTGGCGCTTGCGCTGGAGCGTCGAGGCGCGGGCCGTGACAGAGCCGGCCTGCGCGCGGGTGGGTAACACCTGCGCCCGAGGCGAGCACCGCGCCAGCGAGTTTGAGGGCCGCGCGGGCATTTGTGTGACAAGATGCTTCACTTGGACGAGCAGGTGCTCAACAGCGGGGGTTGATCGTGGCGTCAGGATCGTCGACGACCACCGAGCCCCTGGCCGCGGGCACCGACGGCTTCTACCACCCGGCGAGCGAGGGTGAGCTCGCACGCCTGGTGGCGATGGCCTACCAGCAGAAACGGCAGTGCCGTGTTCGCGGCGCCACACACTCGGTTTCACACGCGATCTACGCAGACCCCCTCGGCGACGTGCCGAACCGAGTCAGCTGGCAGACGCCGCCGTCCGACGAGGGCGTCGACATCATGCTCGATCTCTATCGTGGCTGGCGGGTGAGAGACGAGTCGCGCAAGCTCGTCGAGGCCGACGCCGGCATCCACCTCGGCGCGGACCCGAACGACCCAACGGGGACCGCCACGCTCGAAACGAGCCTCTTGTGGCAGCTGTGGCATGAGAAGCAATGGACGCTCTCCAACGTCGGCGGCATCAGCCACCAGACGGTGAGCGGCTTCACGGCGACCGGCTCCTCGGGGTCGGGAGTCCAGTACTCCGTGAACGACAACCTGTGGGGCTTCCGGGTGATAGACGCCACCGGGAACGTCCACGAGCTCTCGCGCGACGACGCCGACCCCGACCTCTTCTATTCGATGTCGCCCAACCTCGGGCTTCTCGGCGTCGTCTCCACGATCATCTTCCAGTGCGAGGAGGAATTCAACATCAGCGGACAGGAGGCGATCACGACCATCGAGGACTGCGCGATCGACCTCTTCGGCACCACAGAGCGCCCGTCGCTGGAAGAGTTCCTGCGCGACGCGGAGTACGCGCGCCTGACATGGTGGCCACAGCGGGGGGCCGAACGGGTGCAGGTGTGGCAGGCGCAGCGCACCTCCCCGCAGCCCGGGTTCCTCCCTCGCCGCTACGAGGAGTTCACCGCGCACGCCGGGAGATCGGAGGTGCTCGTCTCGATCATCTACACGATCCTCGGCAACGTCGACGACCTCTCCCTCGCACGACCGCAGATCGCGCGGATCTTCGACCGGGCGGAGGAGCTTCTCGACGGGCTGCCCGCAATCGAGAAGCTGGGGCGCCTCGGAGAGGTGCTGGCCAAGTTCATAAGCGTCGGTTGCGAGCTTGGGGTGGACGCCGCGATCGAGGTCCTCAAACCGTTCGCCGGGCTGATCGACAAAGAGATCCCGGCGGTCTTTCCGGGGCTGCTCGACATGTTCGTGAAGCCCGACTCCGAGAAGCCCGGAGACGAAAAGGGTGAGCCACAGTCCTTCCACGACTATTCCTGGCAGGGCCTGCCGATGGACAACGAGGCAAACGACGAGCTGCTGGGAACGGGCTTTACGGAGATCTGGCTGCCCCTGCCCCGAACACAGCAGGTGATGCAGCTGCTGCAGTCGTACTTCACCGAGCCGCGGGACGATCGCGAGTCATATCGCCGCACCGGGCTCTACGCCTGGGAGCTCTACGCCGCCAAGCCGACGCGGTTCTGGATGAGCGCCTCTCACTCGACGGGCGAGGACGAGTGGAAGGACGGGGTGTTCCGCATCGACCCCTACTGGTTCGCGGCCAACCCCGGCGATCCCGCCGAGACGTTCTTTCCCCAGTTCTGGGATCTCCTGCGGGCGCACGAAATTCCCTTCCGGCTCCACTGGGCGAAGTATCAGCCCGAGTACGATCCCGGCGACCGGCGTTGGGTCGACTTCTTCGAAGCCCTGTATCCCCGCTGGGGGGACTTCCTGCGCCTGCGGGCCGACCGCGACCCCAGCGACATCTTTCTCACGAGCTACTGGCGCGAACGCTTCGGACTGTGGGAACAGAACGCGCCTCCCGGGGGAGCGCCCGAGTGAGAATCGTGCCAACACCGTCGTGGAGCGTGTCTCGGAGAGCTTGAATGCCGGAATCGGTTGAGCTTGCGACGGTGCTTCTGACCGATCTCGTCGACTCGACAGGTCTCGCAATATCGGTGGGCCCGGCGCGAGCGGACCAGTTGCGTGAGGAGCATTTCCGCCTGCTGCGTGACGCGGTCGCATCCTGCGGCGGCAGGGAGGTGAAGAACACCGGCGACGGGTTGATGGTGGCGTTCAGCTCGGCCTCTGCGGCCGTCGACTGCGCGGTCTCGATGCAGCAGCTGCTCGAGCGCCGCCACCGTGATAGCGATCTGGGATCACACGTGCGGATCGGTGTGGGCGCAGGAGAGTCGACTGTCAAGGACGGGGACTACTTCGGAACGCCGACGATCGAGGCCGCGAGGCTGTGTGCAGAGGCACCCTCGGACGGGATTCTCGTCTCGAGCGCGGTGAAGATGCTCGCCGGGCGTTGTGAGGGTGTGGAGTTCGCGTCCGCCGGCCCATTGACGTTGAAGGGATTCCCGGAGCCGGTGGAGGCCTTCTCGGTGTCGTGGAATCCACTGCCCGAGGAGACCGCGCAGGGCGGTGGGTGGCCCCTCCCCGCGCAGCTTCGCTCGGTACCCCCGATCGCGTACGTCGGGCGTGTAGCCGAGCGCGCCGCCCTGGAAGGAGCGCTCACCGAGACCCGTGCCGGCGCGCTGCAGGTGGTGCTGCTGGCGGGTGAGCCGGGGATCGGCAAGACGCGGCTCTCGAGCTACACGGCACATCGCGCGCACGCCCAAGGGCTCGCCGTTTGCTGGGGCGCGTGCTCGGAGGAGCTCGCGGTGCCGTACGGACCGTGGATCGAGGTGTGCTCGCAGCTGGTCGAGCACGTTCCGCAGGAGCTGCTGGACCTTCATGTCGAGCACCACAAGGGCGAGCTTCAGCGCCTCGTACGCAACCTCCCCCGGCGCGTGCAGGGCCTGCCGGAGCCACAGGCCTCCGACACCGAGACCGAGCGCTACCTGCTGTTCTCGGCCGTCGTCGGACTGCTGAGCGAGGTCGCAGAGAGCGTTCCGCTGTGCGTGGTGCTCGACGACCTGCAGTGGGCCGATGCGCAGTCTGTGGCGCTCTTGAAGCACCTGGTGCACGGGGTCGCGCGAGCCCCGCTCCTCCTGATCGCGACCTACCGCCACTCGGACCTCGGCAAAGATCATCCACTGAGCCCACTGCTGGCCGATCTGAGGAGGGTCGATGGAGTGCGGCGGATCGCCCTGCACGGGCTCGCGGCCGATGAGGTGGCAAAGTTGTTGACGGCGCTCTCCGGGCACGAGCTCGACGAAGATGGGATTGCGCTCGCCGTGGAGATCGCCGCGGAGACCGACGGCAACCCGTTCTTCGTCGGTGAGATCCTCCGCGGCCTGTCCGAGTCCGGAGCGCTCGCATTCGACGAGGCGACGGGCCGCTGGCGCATCGACCGGACCGCTGGGCCCGGGCTGCCGGAGAGCGTGCGCGAGGTGATCGAGCGGCGCGTGGAGCACCTGGACCCGCAGGCTGCCGACACGCTGAGACTGGCGTCGGTGATCGGCCGCGTGTTCAACGTGGACCTGATCGCAGCGAGCTCCGAGGTCGAGGAGAGCCGGCTGCTCGACCATCTCGAGACGGCCGTCTCGGCTTCGCTCTTGAGCGAGTCGACCGAGCGCGTCGGGGAGTTCTCCTTCGTGCACGCGCTGATCAATCAGACCCTCTACGAGGGTCTCGGCACCACCCGTCGCGCGAGGATTCACCATCGCATCGCGGTGGCCCTCGAGCGGCTCGGCGGTGGCGAACGCGACGAGCGGCTGGGCGAGCTCGCCCTGCACTGGAGGCTCGCCACCTCCTCCGTCGATGCCGACAAGACAGCCGAATACGCCCGCCGCGCCGGGCAGCAGGCCCTCGACCGCCTCGCGCCCACGGACGCGGCGAGGCTGTTCGGCGATGCGCTCGAGCTGGGCGCCGAGGGCGACACGGTCGAGCGCTGCCAGGCGTTGATCGGACTCGGCGAGGCGCAGCGCCAAATCGGCGACCCCGCGTATCGCGAGACGCTGCTCGAAGCCTCACGGCTCGCATCCGAGCTCGAGGACGCAGAGCTCGCGGCACGCGCCTGCCTGGCCAACAGCCGTGGAAGCTACAGCACATTGGGTGAAGTCGACGTCGAGCGCCTGAAGGCTCTCGAGCGGGCGATCGAGCTCGACGATCCAGCGGTCCCGGCTCGGCGAGCGCGGCTGCTCGCCCTCGAGGCGCTCGAGCTCGAGTGGAGCGGAGAACTGGAGCGGCGGCGGGCGCTCGCCGATGAGGCGGTGTCGCTCGCCCGCGAGGCGGGCGACGCGCGGGCGCTCGCGGGGGTGCTGCTGAACGCCTTCTTTGCATACTGGGCCCCGGAAACGCTCGAGCTGCGAGCGGCGGTCGCGACCGAGGCGCTCGAGAGCGCCACGGCGTCGCAGGACCCGGCCCTCCGGTTCTGGGCGCACATCCTGTGCTTCGACGCGGCGTTGGAAACGGGCGAGATCGAGCGTGCCGGGGCTGCGCTCGGGCTGATGGAGGCGACCGCCGACGAGCTCGGTCAGCCGATCCCCAACTGGTTCTCCGCCTACAACCTCGCCGGCTGGGCTCTGTCGCGAGAGCACCCGACAGTGGCCGGGCGGTTGGTTGAGCGCGCATTCGAGCTCGGGCAGCAGGCGGGCGAGCCCGACGCGGTCTTCGTCTACGGTGCGCAACTCACTACCGTCAGCCTCTATCGGGGACGTGGCGAGGAGATCGTCGAGATGATCGAGCAGAGCGTAAGCGCGTATCCGGGTTTCGCCGGGTGGCGCGCCGTCCTTGCGCATGTGTACTGCCTGCTCGGTCGACAGTCAGAGGCGGCCACGATCGTCAAGCGCGCAGCGAAGGACGCGTTCGAGCACGTCCCGCGCGACAACGCCTACACGACGGCGCTCGTGCTGTTCGGCGACGCCGCTGCCCAGACCAACCTCACGGATGCCGCCGCGATCCTTTATGAGCTCATCGAGCCGTGGTCTGACCAGATCGTCTTCAACGGCGCAACGGATCTGGGGCATGCGCGAATGTGGCTGGGGGAGCTCGCCGCGACGCTCGGTTGGCATGAGCAGGCCGACGATCATTTTGGCTACGCGTGCGAGTTCCACGAGGCAAATGGCCTCCTCCTCTGGGCCGCCTACGCCCATCTGAACTGGGGGGAGGCGCTTGCCGGGCGCGGCGAGACCGCGCGTTCGCGGGAGCAGGGGGAGCGAGCGCTCGAGCTGGCGCGCGACCACGACTATGGGGCGTTCGAAGAGCGCGCAGCCGCGCTCGTAGCGGGCAGGTCGCCGGCGGCCTGAGCCGTGATGAGGTCCCACGGCCGATGGGTTGATGCCCTCTCGGGTGCAACGCCGTCGGAATGCCGGCGCTAGCGCTCGAGCGCCGCGCGCAGGCGCTCGGCCACGCACGCGACCTGCCCCTCGCTCATCTGCGGGAAGAAGGGCAGCGCCAGCGAGCGCGCGGCGACGTCCTCGCAGACCGGGAATTCGCCCTCACGATGGCCGAAGCGCTCGCGGTAGAAGCTCATCAGGTGGATCGCCGGCAGGTAGGGCTTGCTCTGGATGCCGGTCTCGGCGAGCGCGCCGATGAGCTCGTCGCGATCGGCGCCGGGCGGGAGCTGGACGACGAACACGAACCAGCCGCGCGCGTCTCCGTGGCGGTCGGCGCAGGGAAGCCCGAGACCGTCGATCTCGGCGAGGGCCTCGCGATACAGGCCTGCCGCGCGCGCTCGATCGGCGAGCAGGCCGTCGAGCCGCGTCAGCTGGACGATGCCGAGCGCGCAGGCGAGCTCGGAGAGGCGATAGTTGAACCCGAGCCTGTCGTGGTCGAGCCAGCCCATGTCGGGGGCGCGGCCCTGGTTTCGCTCCGAGTCGATGCGCTGCTTCAGCGCCGGGTCTGCGAGCGTGATCATGCCGCCCTCGCCGGTGGTGATCTGCTTGTTGGCGTAGAAGCCGAACACCGCCGGATGACCGCGCCCACCGACCGGCGTGCCGTCGGCGTGGCGCGCACCGAGGGCCTCGCATGCGTCCTCGACGATCGCCACCTCGTGTCGCGCGGCCAGGAGCTCGAAGGCCGGCATGTCGGCCGGATAGCCGAAGATGTGCACCGGCAGGAGCGCGCGGGTGCGCTCGCTGACCATGGCGGCGGCCGCCCGGGGATCGAGGTTGAGGGTGCGGGGGTCGATGTCGGCGAACACCGGCCGCGCCCCCTCGTAGAGGGCCGCGTTGGCGGAGGCCACGAACGAGAAGGGGCTCGTGATCACCTCATCGCCCTCCCCCACCCCGACGGCGCGGAGCGCCAGGTGCAGGCCCGCCGTCCCGCTCGAGACCGCGCTGGCCAGCGGCGCGCCGGCGCGGGCGGCAAACCCCTGCTCGAACTCCCCGAGCCGATCTCCGAGCGACAGCAGGCCCGAGCGGAGCACCTCGACCACCGCCTGCTCCTCGGCCCGGCCGAGCACGGGGCGGGCGAGCGGGATCACGTCGAGCCTCTCGGCGGGCGAGACCTCCCGGCCGGGCACTACACCCTGCCGGGCGTGCCTGCCGGTCGCTGCTCGCCCACCGGCGCAGACCCGTGTCGGGCGCCGGGCTGCATGCCGTACTCCAGCGAGTCCACGAGCGCGTCCCAGGAGGCGGCGATGAGGTTCTCGGAGACCCCGATCGAACCCCACACCTCCTGGCCGTCGGAGGCGTCGATCAGCACGCGGGTGATCGCGCCGGTTCCCTTGATCTCGTCGAGGATCCGCACCTTGAAGTTGACGAGCTCGATGTCGCGCAGGTGGGGGTACAGCTCTCCGATCGCGGCCCGCAGCGCCTGGTCGAGCGCGTGCACCGGGCCGTTGCCCTCGGCGTTGTGGACGTAGCGCTCTCCGTCGACCCAGATCTTGACCACGGCTTCGGTCTCGACCTTGCCGTCGGCGCGCTTCTCGACCGTCACGCGCCAGGACTCCAGGCGAAACAGCGGCTCGTACTCGCCGGCCTGCTTGCGCATCAGCAGCTCGAACGAGCCGTCGGCGGCCTCGAACTGGAAGCCCTCGTGCTCGAGCTCCTTGACGCGATCGATGACGCGCTGGGCGAGCTCCTCGTTCGCGGAGATCCCCGCCTGGCGCGCCTTGTCCACGATCGCGCCCCTGCCGGACAGCTCGGAGACGAGCACGTCACGGTCGTTGCCGACCACCGCCGGGTCCACGTGCTCGAAGGTCTGCGAATCGGCGCGCACGCCGGCCGCGTGCAGGCCCGCCTTGTGGGCGAAGGCGTGCTTGCCGACATAGGGCTGGGCGGGGTCGGGCGAGCGGTTGAGCAGCTCATCGACGAAGTGCGCCGTCTCGGTCAGCCGGGCGAGGCGCTCGGGGGGCAGCACCTCCGCGCCCATCTTCAGCTGCAGGTCGGCGATGATCGTGATCAGGTTGGCGTTGCCGGTGCGCTCGCCGATGCCGTTGACCGTGCCCTGCACCTGCGTGGCGCCGCCTTCCACGGCCGCCAGCGTGTTGGCCACCGCGCAGCCCGAGTCGTCGTGGGTGTGGATCCCGAGGGCGGTGAGCGGCAGCGCTTCGCGCACGACGGCGAGGGCGGTGCGGATCTGCGGCGGCAGCGAGCCGCCGTTGGTGTCGCACAGCACAACCCGCTCGGCCCCCGCGTCGGCCGCGGCGCGCAGGCAGTCCAGGGCATAGCCGGGATCCAGCGCGAAGCCGTCGAAGAAGTGCTCGGCGTCGAGCAGCACCCGCTTGCCCTGAGCCACGAGGAAGGCGACCGAGTCGGCGATCATCGCCAGGTTCTCCTCGCGGGAGACCCGCAGGACCTTCTCCACGTGCAGCACCGAGGCCTTGCCGACGAGCGTGCAGACGGGGACGAACGAGTCGGCGAGGATCCGCAGGCCCTCGTCGCTGTCGGCCGCCACCTCGCGCCGGCGGGTCATGCCGAACGCCACGACCTGCGCGACGTTGAGCGGCTCGGTGGCGAGCAGGTCGAACAGCTGCTGCTCCTTGGGATTGGACGCGGGAAAGCCCGCCTCGATCAGATGGATGCCGAGCTCATCCAGAGCGTGGACGACCCGTACCTTCTCCGCGGCCGTGAGGCTCAGGCCGCCGCCACCCATGCCGTCGCGCAGGGTGGCGTCGTATAGCTGTATGTCGGCCATCGCCCTAGCCCGCGGCCGTCGTCTGCTGGCCGATCTCCGACCGGTCGGCCGGGGCGGCGCCGTCGCCCGTGGGCGTCTCGAGCGCCGCGGCCTGCACGACGTCGAGCCACTCGCGGTAGCGCTCTGAGCGACCGTGGATGGCGTCGTCGAAGGCGGCCTGCAGGACACGGGTGATCTCGCCGGGTTTGCCGGTGCCGATCACGTGATCGTCGATCTCTCGCACGGGAACGAGCTCGGCGGCGGTGCCGGACATGAACATCTCGTCCGCCAGGTACATCTCCGCGCGGGCCACGTCGCGCTCCACGACGGTGTAGCCGAGGTCCTGCGCGATCTGGATCAGCGAGCGGCGGGTGATGCCGTCGAGGATCGAGTTGTGCTGGCCCGGCGTGGCGATCTCGCCGTCGCGGACGATGTATACGTTCTCGCCCGTGCCCTCGCACACATGGCCCTGGGCATCGAGCAGGATCGCCTCTTCATAGCCCGCCTTCAGCGACTCGACCTTCGCGAGGACGCTGTTCAGGTACTGGCCCGAGGCCTTCGCGTGCGGGATCAGCGAATCGGGGCTGATGCGCCGCCACGAGGAGACCTTGGCGCGGACGCCGTCGCGCTTTCCCTCCTCGCCGAGGTAGGCGCCCCACTCCCAGCAGGCGATCGTCACGTCGACCGGCGCCTCGAGCGGGTTCAGGCCCATCTGGCCGTAGCCGCGGTTGACGATCGGGCGGATGTAGCAGGAGCGCAGCCCGTTGCGGGCCACCAGCTCGAGCGTAACCGCGCGCAGCTCCTCGGCCGAGTAGGGCACCGGCATGTAGTACAGCTCGGCCGACCGCAGCAGCCGCTCGATGTGCTCGGCGTTGCGGAACACCGCCGGGCCGAGCTCGGTGTCGTAGCAGCGCATGCTGTCGAACACGCCCGTTCCGTAGTGCAGGCCGTGCGTGAGGACGTGGATCTTCGCGTCTTCCCAGGCGACGAATTCTCCGTTCATCCAGATGAGGTCGGTGGGCTCCACGTTGATTGCACTCCTATTCGAGGTTGTCGAGCACTGCCCTGGTCGCCTGCTCGGTGCGCGCCTCTCCTCCCAGGTCGGGCGTACGCAGGCCGCCGGCGAGCGCGCGTTCAACCGCAGATTCTACAGCCGCCGCCTCGCTTTCCAAGCCGAGGCCGTGCCTGAGCATCATCGCCGCCGACAGGAACATCGCCAGCGGATTGGCCAGTCCCTGCCCCGCGATGTCGGGCGCCGAGCCGTGCACCGGCTCGAACAGCCCCGGGCTGCGAGCCGATCCCTCGCCGCCGAGCGATGCGCTGGGGAGCATGCCGATCGAGCCCGTCAGCATGGCCGCCTCGTCGGAGAGGATGTCCCCGAACATGTTCTCGGTGAGGATCACGTCGAACTGCCGCGGCGCGGAGACGAGCCGCATGGCGGCGTTGTCCACGAGCACGTGTTCGAGCGCTGCGTGCGGGAACTCGCGGGCATGCAGGTCGCTCACCGTCTCACGCCACAGCCGCGAGGTCTCCAGAACGTTGGCCTTGTCGACGCTCGCCACCCTGGGAGCCGCCGATCGTCGGGCGGCTGCGACGAACGCCGTGCGGGCGATGCGCTCGATCTCCGCGGTCGAGTAGACACACAGGTCGGATGCCGAGGTCGCGGTGCGGGTCTTCTCGCCGAAGTAGATGCCGCCCGTGAGCTCGCGCACGACGAGCAGGTCGACGCCCTCGATGCGCTCGCGTCGTAGCGGCGAGGCGTCATAGAGCGCCGGCAGCGGCTTGACCGGGCGCAGGTTGGCAAACAGCCCTAGCCCCTTTCGCAGGCCGAGCAGCCCCTGCTCCGGGCGCGGCCGGCTCGGGTCGGTCGTGTCCCACTTCGGGCCGCCCACGGCCGCGAGCAGCACGGCGTCCGAGCGGCCGCAGGCCTCGAGCACCTCGTCGGTCAGCGCCACGCCGTGCGCGTCGATCGAAGCGCCGCCGAACGCGTACTCCTCGAACTCGAAGTCGCCGAGCGTGGTCAACAGGGCGAGCGTCGGCGCCATGATCTCCGGGCCGATACCGTCGCCTGGGAGCGTGACGATGCGGGAAGCCATCGCCCCTCCTAGAGCGCCGTCGTGGGGATCGTCGAGGAGCCGGCCCGTTCGCCGGCGCGCTCGAAGGCGTCGATCACCGACGCGGAGGAGAGCGTGACGCCGACGTCGTCGAGCCCCTCGAGCAGCCGCCGGCGGATCTCGTGGTCGATCTCGAAGGCGACCTGCCGCCCGGCGAAGCGGACCTCCTGCTCGCGCAGGTCGACCTGGCCGTGGCCGGCGTGCGCGAGGGCGCGGCAGTCCTCCTCGGAGAGGACGATCGGGAGCAGGCCGATCTTGGTGCAGTTCGAGTAGAAGATGTCGGCGAAGCTCGGTGCGACGATGGCCTGGAAGCCGTAGTCCTGTAGACCCCACGGGGCGTGCTCGCGCGAGGAGCCGCAGCCGAAGTTCTCGCCGGCGACGAGGATCGGGTTGGGCGGCAGATCCCAGTCGGGCTCCTTCGCCCAGTCGTAGAACAGGAACTCGCCGAACCCCGAGCGCTCGACGCGCTTGAGGAACTGCTTGGGCATGATCTGATCGGTGTCGACGTTGGCGCGGTCGAGATGGCTGACCGAGCCGCTGATCGTCTCGATGGCCTTCATCAGCGCTCACCTCCGGTTGGCTTGACGGCGCCGAAGACAGCGGCCTCGGCCCATTTGAAGTGCAGTCCGGCCTGCTCGAAACCCGCCCGCGCCGGCGAAGCGCCGCTCACGACCACTGCCTGATGTCGGTGAAGTGCCCCGCGATCGCCGCGGCGGCGGCCATCTGGGGGGAGACCAGATGGGTGCGCCCGCCCCGCCCCTGGCGACCCTCGAAGTTGCGGTTGGAGGTCGATGCGCAGCGCTCGCCGGGCTGCAGGATGTCGGGGTTCATGCCCAGGCACATCGAGCAGCCGGCGACCCGCCAGTCGAAGCCCGCCTCGCGGAAGACCTCGTCGAGGCCCTCTGCCTCGGCCTGGGCCTTCACCTGCTGGGAGCCGGGGACGACCATCGCGCTCACGCTCGCGGCGACCCTGCGGCCCCTGACCACCTCGGCGGCCGCGCGCAGGTCGCCGATCCGGGAGTTGGTGCAGGATCCGATGAACACGCGATCGACGGGGATCTGCTCGATCGGGGTGCCGGGCTCGAGCGCCATGTAGTGCAGGGCCCGCTCTGTCGCCTCGCGGTCGGCGGGGCTGTCGAACTCCTCCGGCGCGGGGACGAGCTCCGTGACCGCCCGGACCATGCCGGGGTTCGTGCCCCAGGTGACCTGGGGGGAGATGGCGGAGGCGTCCACGACCACCTCGGAGTCGAACTCGGCGCCCTCGTCGGTTGGCAGCTCGCGCCAGCGCTCGATCGCGGCGTCGAGGTCCGCGCCCTTCGGGGCTCCGGGGCGCTCCTGCTGTGAGAACCAGGCGAAGGTGGTCTCGTCTGGGGCGATCATGCCGGCGCGGCCGCCGCCCTCGATTGTCATGTTGCAGACGGTCATCCGGCCCTCCATGGAAAGCGCCTCGATGGGCGGTCCCGAGTACTCGACCACGTGGCCGGTCAGCCCGCCGACGCCGAGCCGGCCGAGCGTGCCGAGGATGAGGTCCTTGGCTGTCACGCCGAAGCCGAGGGATCCCTCGTAGCGGATGCGCATCGAGGCGGGGCGGTGCTGGACCATGCACTGGGTGGCGAGGACGTGCTCGACCTCTGAGGTGCCGATGCCGAAGGCGAGCGCACCGAAGGCGCCGTGGGTGGAGGTGTGAGAGTCTCCGCAGACGATCGTCATGCCCGGTTGGGTGACGCCTAGCTCGGGCCCGATCACATGGACGATGCCCTGGCGGTCGGAGCCGAGCGAATAGACGGGAACGCCGAACTGCTCGCAGTTGCGCTCGAGCGTCTGCACCTGCTCGCGGGACAGGACGTCCTTGATGCGCGCGGCCACCGGCGTGCCGTCGGTGGGAGTGTTGTGGTCGGCGGTCGCCAGCGTGCGCTCAGGCCGGCGCACCTCGCGGCCGGCCAGCCGCAGGGCCTCGAAGGCCTGCGGGCTTGTGACCTCGTGGACCAGATGCAGGTCGATGTACAGCAGTCCATCCTGCACCTCGTGGGCCTCCCAGATCTTCTCGAACATCGTCTTCGGCATGGTCAGCGGTCCCTCTTCTCGTGGGCGGGCGATTCCTTTTTGATCGAGACCCCTGACGGGGTCTGTCCGGGTCGGTGTGTGGCGCGCATCTAGCTGCGCCTCAGTCCGGCGGAGACGACCGCGAGGAAGGCGGCCTCCTCGGTGGTGGGGTTCTCGAAGTGGTGCGGCAGGTCGGCGTCGAAGGTCACGCAGTCGCCTTCGTTCAGCTCGTAGCGCTCGGTGTCGCAGACGAGCACGGCCGTTCCGCGCTCCACGAGCGCGGTCTCGCGACTGCCTGGCTCGTGCATTGGGGGGTCGTCCATCGCACCGGTGGCGCCGCCGGGAGCGAGGGTGTGACGTGAGAGCTCGGCGCGCTGGCCGGGCTGGGAGGAGGTGAGCACCTCGAAGCGATGCCCGCGTCGTGCGTTGCCGCCACGCTGCCGCCGGCTGGCCTTGACGACCGTGACCGAGCCTTGCTCGTCCAGGCGCAGGAGCTGTGAGAGACGCAGGTCGAGGCCGGAGGCGATGCGCGCGGCGACGGTGAGCGTGGGGCTGGTCTCGCCGCGCTCCACCTGCGAGAGCATCGGCGCGCTCACGCCGCTGCGCTCGGCGAGATCGCGCAGGGACAGCCCCGCCGCCTCGCGCAGCGCCTTGACGCGAGCACCGATCACGCTCGGGTCGAGCGGATCGGCCGGGCGCAGCTTCTCGGTGGCGGTCGCCATTACGCTTGTACGTTATCACAGACGTTCGCGTAGATGGCCGGCGCCTCTTGTAGAGCGCCGACCACGCCAGCGGCAGCGACGGGCCGCGCCCGCGCTAGCGCCCGTGTCCGACCGCCGGCGGAATCCTGACGGCCTGGCTCCTGACCGTCCTGCCGCGGAAGACGACCCCGAGTCGCGCCTCGACCTGCCCCTGGCCGGCGCTGCTCGCCAGGGCCGCCGAGTCGAGCGACACGCTCACGATCCGCTTCTCGCCCGGCCGGAACCCCTCGCGTGTGCTGCCGAGGACGACGGTGCGCGTCGTGTGACCCCCGCGAGCGGCGCTCGAGCCGGTCACCCGACCGTCGAGCAGGTGCTCGAGGACGGTCAATCGGACGACGACCGGCCGGCAGGTCTTCTCGGTCGACACGCAGCGCAGCGGAACCAGCACTGTTCCCGGTCGAACCCGCACCCGTCCGCCCAGGACGATCCTCGGAGCGCTCGCCCTGTAGGCGGCGATCCCGTGGTGGGGCTTGACCGTTCCCCCCGTTCCCGGCGGCGTGCCGCCGCCGCCAGGCGGGCTGGGGCTCGGAGTTGCGGCCCCCAGGACCGTCGCGGTCACCGTTTGGGCGCCGTATTCGATCCTAAGCTGGGGCGTGGGTTCGCCCGGGTTGCAGCCGCCGGGAGCGGCCGGTTCGATCACCTGGCCGTTCGCGATCGGCATCTGGCCGGGACCGGTGAAGTGCCCGGAGACGCCGCCTTTGGCTTCGATGAGCGTGAACTTGGTGCCCGGTGCCAAACAGTTCTCGAGCAAGATAAGCATGGCCGAGCCGAGATCGGCGTGACCCGCCACCGTCAGTTCGTGTGGTTTGGCTTGCAGGCCGTCTTCGAACTCGAAGCTCGAAGCGCCGTCGAGAGACAGGCTGCCGTTCACTTCTACCTTTCCGCCGTCGCCGGGAAAGCCGGGCTCGAATCCGGCGCCTTCGAGGGTCAGCGGACCCACGCGTCCGGCCCCCGACATAGAGCCACCCTTCACGTCGACGGGTTCGCCGTCGGTTCCGTTCAGGTCTCCTGCGGTCGTTTCGGGATCGCCGAAGAAGACGCTGGATTCAGCGATCGTTACGGGACCAACGTCGGTTTTGCCCGCGAGCTCGAGAAGGTGTTTCCCCAGCATCACCGAGAGCGGCCATTTGCCCGCAACGGTGCCCCACACGCTCAGGCCCGCGCCTTCCGGCCCCGCTGACCACGAGTTCGGACCGCCGAGAGCCAATGGGAGGTCGATCGTCGCTTCGCCCCCACCGGCATTCTGCCCGCTGCCGCTTGTCAGCAGCTCGAGTCCGCCCGTGACGGTGAGCGGCACACTGCCGGACAGGAAGTAGCTCAACGAACCGGATTCGCCGGATGGGATTTCGAGGGGTTCCTTCGGCGTAAAGGCCCGAGACTCCAGCGTGAGGGTATCGACCGTGAGCCCGGCGACATCGTCCTTGGTCGTGCCACATCCGAACGGATACGGTTCGCACCCCGTCACCGGAAATTCGAGGTCGAGGGGTCCCGGCACCGTGGCCGGCGACTTGCCGCCCGACCAGTTGCCGCCGTCGCTCCACAGCCCGTCTTTGCTGAGTCCGGTCCAGCTGAGCGACGCGGCCGCCGCTCCCGACGCGATCACGAGGATGCCTACAAGGCCGGTGAGCATCGCGAGCCAGGCCGTTCTCCCCCGTGTACCCATGGACTGGAGGATTCCAGACGGGCGCGCGGTGCGCCAGCGCGGCGGCCCAGGCGGGCGTCACCGACCAACGACCACGGGGCCACCTGGGCTTAGGCGCCCAACGCTGCGGCCGGTGCGTGCTCTGCATCCACGGCGAACACCCGCCAGGGCTCGGAAACCCCCTTCAGAGCATGCTCGCCGCGGCTGTCGAGCGCGAAGGGCGCTCCCACCGTCAGATCGCGCACCGTGCTGCTCGCGAGCACCTCGTCTGGTCTCGCAAGCGCGGCGATCCGCGCGGCGATGTGGACGGCCATTCCCCCCACATCCTCGCCCGCCAGCAGCTCGCACTCGCCGGTGTGCAGGCCCGCGCGCGCCCGCAGGCCGAGCTCCGCCACCCCGGTGCGGATCGCCAGCGCGCAGCCGAGCGCGCGACTGGGTCCGTCGAACACCGCGAGCGCGCCGTCGCCGAGCGACTTCACCACGCGCCCCCGATGGCGCGCGACCTCGCGCGCGAGCAGTGTGTCGTGGCGCTCGAGCAACGTCCGCCAGCGGGCGTCGCCGAGCTCGGCCGCGAGCTCCGTGGATCCGACGATGTCGGTGAACAGCACCGTCGCGAGCAGCCGCTCGCTGGCGACCGGCGGGCGCGAGCCGGTGAGGAACTCCTCGACCTCACGCGCCGCTCCCGAAGGGTCGCCCAACGCGCCCTCACGTCCGGGCATGTCGATGTAGCGGGAGCCCTGCACGTGCTCTGCGACGTAGCGCGCGTGACGCTCATCGATGAACCGGTCCTCGGCGCGCCGCAGCACGAGGGTGGGGCATTGCACGCTTCCCAGCACGTCGCGGACGTCGGTCCTGCCGGCCAGCTCGAGTGCCGCCGCGGCATCGCCCGGCCCTGCCGCGAGGCGCTGCAGGCGGGCCATCGCGCGGCGTTCCCCTGGCTCGTCGCCGACCAGCGCCATCCACGGGTTCGCGGGGGAGTCATCCCCCCAGTGCGCGATCACGTTGGCGATGGCGCGCTCGCGCTCGGCCTCCGGCAGCGCCCACTCATAACCGGGGCCGGCGACCAGTCGCGCCTGGGGGGCGACGAGCACCAGGGCACGCACCACGTCGGGATAGGTGGCGGCGAACAGCAACGAAAGGGCCGCGCCCTCGTTGAGGGTCAGCAGCGCGGGCTCGCGAGCGCCGGCCGCGTGGAGCACCGCGCGTACGTCGTCGAGCTGCTCCTCGAGCGTGGCGGCCCCGGTGGGTCCGTCGGATGCGCCGCATCCCCTGCGGTCGAACAGGATCACGCGCGTGAAGCGAGCCAGCGCGGTGAGGAAACCCGCGAGCGAGGGCAGCTCCCAGTACAGCTCGATGTTCGAGATGAAGGACGGCACGAACACCAGATCAACGTCGCCGCGCCCCACAACGTGATACGCGATGTGCGTCTCGCCGTTCAGCGCGTGGCGGCGGTCGATCTCCATCGCAGAAGCGTACGGACCCCGATCAGCGCGCGTTCACCCCGAACGGCGCATCGGACACCTCGCACCCGACCACTCCACGCCGCCGGCAGGCGGCGTAATCAACATCCCTACCCGCCGGCCGTCTCGGGCAACCCGATCGCGTCGCCCGCCCGCGAGCGCGCCACCGCCACCGAGAGCGCTCGCACGTAAGCGCGCGCGGCGGCCTCGATGATGTCGGTGGAGACCCCCTGGCCGGCGCCGCTCGAGCCGTCGACCTCGACGACCACGGAGACCTCGCCGAGCGCGTCCTGACCCTCGGTGACCGCTCCGATCTTGAAGTCCGAGAGCCTCGCCCCCACGCCGGTGGCGGCATCGATCGCCTGAAAGACGGCGTCGATCGGACCGTCACCGGTGAAGCTGCCCTCGGTGGTCTTGCCGTCGGGCAGGAGCACCGACACGCGTGCGTGGGGCGGGCGGCGCGAGGAGGCCTCGACCTCGAACCAGTCGAGCGAATAGCCGTGGATGTCCTCGCTGCGCAGCTCGTCCGTGACCAGCGCCTCGAGGTCCATCGCCGTCACGCTCTTCTTGCGGTCGGCGATCTCCTTGAACCGCTTGAACGCGGTGTTCAGCGCCTGACCGTCGAGCTCGAACCCCATCTCCTCGAGAGCTTTGCTCAGCGCGTGCCTGCCCGAATGCTTGCCGAGCACGATCGAGTTGCTCCGCAGCCCGACCGTGGTCGCGTCCATGATCTCGTAGGTCGTGCGCTCCTTCAGCACTCCGTCCTGGTGGATGCCGGCCTCGTGTGCGAACGCATTGCGCCCGACGATCGCCTTGTTGGGCTGCACCTGGTAGCCGGTCAGCCGCGAGACCAACCGGCTCGTGCGGGCGATCTCCGTCGTGTCGACGCCCGTCCACATCCCGAGGCTCGGCTCGCGCGTGCGCAGCAGCATCACGATCTCCTCGAGCGAGGCATTGCCGGCTCGCTCCCCGATCCCGTTGATCGCGCACTCGACCTGCCGGCAGCCGGCCTCGAGGCCGGCGAGCGAGTTGGCGACCGCCAGGCCCAGGTCGTCGTGGCAGTGCACGGAGACGACCACGTCGCGCAGGCCCGGAACAAGCCGGTAGAGCTGCTCGAACATCGCCCTGTACTCGCTCGGCATCGTGTAGCCGACGGTGTCCGGCACGTTGATCGTGCTCGCGCCCTCCTCGAGGGCGATCTGGATCACCTCGGCCATGTACTCCACGTCCGAGCGCGAGCCGTCCTCGGGGGAGAACTCGACGTCCTCGGTGTATTCGCGCGCCTGCGCCACGGCCGCGCGCGCCTGTCCCTTGACGTCCTCGCGGGTGGTCTGCAGCTTGCGCTCGATGTGAACGTCGCTGGTCGCGATGAACGTGTGGATGCGCGGGCGCTGGGCGTCCTTGACCGCCTGCCATGCGGCGTCGATGTCCTGCTTGGAGGTGCGTGCCAGCCCGCAGATCACCGGGCCTTCGACCTCCTGGGCGATCGCCTGCACCGACTCGAAGTCGCCCGGCGACGTGATCGGGAAGCCGGCCTCGATCACG
Source organism: uncultured Solirubrobacteraceae bacterium (assembly GCA_963717415.1). Classification (GTDB taxonomy): domain Bacteria; phylum Actinomycetota; class Thermoleophilia; order Solirubrobacterales; family Solirubrobacteraceae; genus Palsa-744. Next base: position 1,322,238 of record OY970331.1, read on the forward strand.
TCCACCCCGAGCCGCGCCAGCTGATGGGCGATCTCGAGCTTTTCCTGCTTGTTCAACGAGATTCCCGGCGACTGCTCGCCGTCGCGCAGGGTCGTGTCGAAGATCTTGACGCGATCGCTCTCGCTGCGGCCCGCCTGCGGACCCGCGCCGGCGGTCGTCGCGTCCGTGTTGCTGTCCTGGTCAGTGCTCATGTCGTTCGTGCTCCTTCTCGGTCTCGTTCACTCTTCCTCTCTGCTGGGTATGCGGCTACGCGGCCGCCACGCGCTATTCCCCCCGAGGGGGGAGCAGGAGAAGGGAGAGAAGTGAACGCCGAAACGACATCTCCGGCGCAGGTTAGCAGCCGCCGGCGGCGGCGCTCACCGATCGAGCGCGGGCAGCTGCTGCACCCGCGACAGCACCGGCGCGAACAGGTCGCCACGCTCGGCCACCCGCTCGATCACCCGCGGCGCCTCGAACGACAGCCGGGCGGCATCGCCGGCGTCGAGCGCACCGCGGACCTCCTCCCAGCCCACCGGCGTGGACGCCGTCGGCCGGTCGCCGGCGCGCAGCGAGTAGACGCACACGGTGGTCTTGTTGCGATCGTTCTGGCTCCAGTCGATCAGCACCTTGCCCGTGCGCCGCGCCTTGGTCATGCGCGACACGACCAGCTCCGGTTCGGTCTCCTCGAGCAGCTCGGCGACGGCCTTGGCGAAGGACTTCGTCCGCTCGAAGGTGATCTCCGCTGTGTTGAGCGGCACGTACAGCTGCAGCCCCTTGGATCCCGAGGTCTTGGCGAAGCTCTGAAGGCCCAGGTTCTCGAACATCCCCTGGAGCAGCAGACCCACCCGGCAGCACTCCAGAAGCGTCGCCGGAGCGCCCGGGTCGAGGTCGAACACGAGCGCGGTCGGTCGCTCGAGCGCCTCGACCCGCGCGAGCGGCGCGTGCAGCTCGAGCGCCGCCAGGTTGGCGAGCCAGACGAGCGTCGCCAGGTCGTCGACGACCGTGTAGTCGATCGGCTTGCGCTCGCTGGGCAGGGTGGCGGTTCGCACCCACGCCGGTGCGTGTGATGGCGTCTGCTTCTGAAAGAAGGACTTGCCGCTCACGCCGTCGGGCCAGCGCGTGACGGTCAGCGCGCGCCCGGCCAGGTGTCCCAGCAGGACGGGCGCAACCGCGCCGTAGTAGTCGATCAGCTCCCGCTTGGTCATGCCCGTGAGCGGATACATCACCTTGTCGAGGTTCGAGAGCTTCAGCTCGCGTCCATCCACCGACACGCTCGCCGTCTTCCCGGCGCTCCGGGGCACGCTGAAGCGCACGGCGCCCGGGCGCGCGGCGCTCGCTGCCTCGTCGAGCGGCGCCGGCGGGCCGTCCTCGCGCACGACCTCCTCGGCGCGCTTGTCCTCGCGCAGCCCCTTGTAGGTGGGCTGGCGCAGGCTGCCGGTCCTGGTCCACTCGCTGAACTCCACCTCGGCGACGAGTCGCGGCTCGCAGAAGATCGCCTCGCGCGGGGGACGCGGGCCGGCGCTGAACGGGGACGCATCCCGGCGGAGGGGGATGAGCAGCCGGGCGAGGCGCTCGAGCTCGGAGTCGCTGAAGCCGCTGCCCACCCGCCCGACGTAGCGAAGCGCCCCGTCCGGCTCATACACCCCGAGCAGCAGCGCCCCGATGCTCTCCGCGCGCCGGCCCTTCCCCGGGATCCAGCCAGCGACCACCAGCTCCTGGCGCCCGACGCTCTTGACCTTGATCCAGTCACGCGTGCGCTGCCCGGGCCTGTATGTCGAGTCAAGGCGCTTGGCGAGCACCCCCTCGAGGCCCTGGGCGCGGGTGGCCTCGAGCAGCTCCTGCCCCTGCCCGACGACATGCTCGGGCGTCTGCCAGCGCTCGCCGTTCAGCTGCAGCGCAACGAGACGGTCGCGGCGCTCGCTATACGGCAGGTCCATCAGCGAATGACCATCGAGCCACAGCAGGTCGAAGATCATGTAGGTCACGGGCGTCGTCTTGGCGAGCCGTGCCGCCTGGGCCCGCGCGGCGACGTGCATGCGCCCCTGAAGCGCGCCGAAGCTCGGCCGGCCGTCCTGGTCGAACGCGACGAGCTCGCCGTCGAGCACGGCGCCGTGCGAGCTGAGCGCGCGGTTCAGGCGGGCGAGCTCCGGATAGCTGTCGGTGATGTCGTTCAGGTTCCGGCTCTCCAGGCGCAGCTCCCCAGGCTGCGAGTAGGCGAGCGCGCGCACGCCGTCCCACTTGATCTCATAGGCCCACCCGCGCTCCTCGGCCGGGAGCGCTCCGGCCCGCGCGAGCATCGGCAGCAGATGCGCGGGCATCGGCTCACGTCCGGGGTCCGCGGGCGGATCCATGCGGTGGATCATCCAGTTCTTCGGCCTCTCGCCCTTGTCGATCGGGAACAGGGCGTAGCGGGCGTCGAGCCGCTCGCCGTGGAGCCGGACCTCGATCTTGCGCGGCTCCCACTTCAGGCACTCATAGGTGCCGCTGTCCCAGATCGTCATGGTTCCGGCGCCGTACTGGCCCTTGGGGATCTCGCCCGCGAAGTCAAGGTACTCGAGCGGGTGATCCTCTGTCCACACGGCAAGGCGATTGTCCCTCGGCGCCTCCGGCATGCCCTTGGGGATCGCCCAGGAGGCGAGCACGCCGTCGCGCTCCAGGCGCAGGTCCCAGTGCAGGCTCGTCGCGCTGTGCTCCTGGATCACGAAGCGCTCGCCCGTGCCGGCTCGGGGTCCGCCGTCCGGGGGCTCGGGGGTGACCGCGAAATCGCGTTTGGAGCGGTAGCGCTTCAGGCGTCCGGCGCGCTCGTCGCCGCCGGGCTTCGAGCCTGACGGGCGGGGCGCCACCTACCGCTTTGCCGGTGTCCGCGCCGCGGGGCTCTTCTTGGCGGCCGGCTTCTTGGCCGGGGCCTTGCCGTCCGGCGTCTTGGCGGCGGCCCGTTTCTTCGGCTCGCCGCCGTTGCCCGCCGCCCGCACCGCATCTAGGCTCGCCTTCAGCGCGCTCATCAGGTCGGGGGCCGGCTCGGCGACGGTCTCGGGCACCGGCTGCACCGCGATCTGCTTACCCTCGGCCTTGCGCTCGATCAGCGCGAGCACCTGCTCGCGGTAGCTGTCGCGGTACTTCTCGGGTTCGAAGTCCCCGGCCAGCGACTCGATCAGCTGCTTGGCGATGTCCAGCTCGCGCTTGGTTGTCTTCACCTTCCCCGCCTCGACGACCTCGTCGATCCGCTCAGGCGGGAGCACTTCGTCGCTGAACAGCATCGTCGCCATGCCGAGCGCGTCGCCCATCGGCCGCACCGCCACGAGCTGCTCCTTCGAGCGGATCACGACCCGCGCGATCGCCACCCTGCCGGTCTCCTCCATCGCCTCGAGCAGCAGCCGGTAGGGCTTCGCGCCACCCGTGCCGGGAGCCAGGTAGTAGGGATGGTCGTAGAAGATCGGGTCGATCTGCGAGAGCTCGACGAAGTCCTCGATCTCGATCGTCTTGGTCTTCGCGGGCTCGAGCGAGTCGAGCTCCGCGGGCTCGACCACCACGTAGCGCTCGGGGGCGATCTCATAGCCTTTGACGAGCTCCTGGTAGGGGACCTCCTCGTCGGTCTGCGGATCGACGCGCTTCTGCGCCACCCGCACACCCGTCTTGCCCGACAGCTGGTGGAAGCGGACGATCTTGCGGTCCACGGCGCTGTAGAGCTTGACGGGCACCGTCACCAGCCCGAAGCTGATTGCGCCGGTCCAGATCGCGCGGGGCATGGGCAAACTATTACCACGTCTCCGCTGCCGGCCTGCAAGATCGCGCGCGCTCGCGCTCGCCATAGCAAGGGGCGCCCGCTGGGCGGCGCGGATCGCGCGAGCCTGTCGCTCAGGCGCCGGTGGGCGAGATGTTCAGGTTCAGCCGGAAGACGTTGTCCGGGTCCCAGCGCTGCTTGAGCGCCACCAGGCGCGCGTACTTCTCCTCCCCGTAGGAGGCGCGCAGCCGCGCATTGCCCTCGTCGGGCTCGATGAAGTTGGGCAGCGTCGTACCGACCGCGAACGGGCGCATGGCCTCGTGGAAGCCGCGCGCCCAGGCGACGTTGCGCTCGTCCTCTGAGGGGTCCATCCACATCGCCAGGCAGAAGTACACCCACGGCGCATCCTTGACCGTCAGCGCCATCGCGTCGTCGTCGCCGCGGCCCACGGCCCCGCCCATGGGCGCGAGGATCAGCTGGCCGAACGGCGCGGGCAACTGCTCGGCCTGATCGACGATCGTGTCGACCGTCTCGTCGGAGAGCTCCGACAGCGAGTCGACCTTGAAGTACTCGCGCACCCCGCGCGGGCTGCCGGCGTCCAGCATCTGCTGCACCGCCGCGTAGGGCATCGGCTGGATCATCTCGAGCGCCGGCGTGCCGAGCTCGCGCAACGCCTTCGCCGCCTCGGCGCCGTCCTCGGGCGGCCCGACGTAGCAGTAGACAATGCCCACGGCGGGCTGCCCCCTCACCTCCTCGGGCACGAATGGCTCGGGCGGCGCTGTCAACAGCGCCACGCCGCCGCCGACCTCGTCCGGCGCGCTCGCGATGAAGTCGCGGTAGCCGCGGATCACCTCGCGCGCCTGCGCGCGAGGGAAGAGCATGAGCCCAGCGGTCACGAGCGGACCGACGGGATGCAGGCGGAACTCGAACTCGGTCACGACGCCGAAGTTCCCGCCCCCGCCGCGCAGGCCCCAGAAGAGCTCTGGGTTCTCATCCACGCTCGCCGTAACGAGGCTGCCGTCGGCGGTCACGACCCGCGCCGAGAGGAGGCTCGCACAGGTGACGCCGTACATGCGCTCGAGCCAGCCGCTGCCGCTGCCCAGCGCGAGTCCCCCGACACCGGTGTCGGACACGCGACCGCCGGTCACGGCCAGGCCGTGCTCCTGCGTGGCCGCGTCCAGCTCGGCCCACACGGCGCCGCCCTGCACGCGTGCGGTTTGCGCGTCGGGATCCACCTCCACGGTGTTCATCGGCCGCAAATCGATCACGATCCCCTCGTCGCATGAGCTGTAGCCGGGAGTCGAGTGAGCGCCGCAGCGAACGCTGACGGGAAGATCATGCTCACGGGCCACGCCCAGCGCGGCGACGACGTCATCCGCGGATGCGCACCGGACGACCAGCGCCGGACGACGGTCGATCATGCCGTTCCACACCATGCGGGCCTCCTCGTAGGCGGCGTCCTGGGGCGTGATCACCTCACCGTCGATTCTCGCGCGAAGCTCATCCAGGGTAGGGGCTGCAACTGCCGATGGGCTCATCCGTGCTTCCTTTCTCTTCGTCCGGGCCTCGAAGCGGTCGGGCTCGAATTCGGCTCCTCATGAGAACCCCGAAACCCGACGCGCGGCTGAGCATAACCGAGCCGTCAGGAGAGAACGACGGCCCAGCCGTCCAGGAAGCCCTCGGAGGCGACGATCTCATCGACGACCTCCCCGGGCACGAGCACGTCGGTCGTGACGACCATCGCCGCCGAGCCCTGGCCACCCTCTTGGCCGTCGGGCGTGTGGCCGACGGCCGCCGAGGAGATGTTGATGCCATGGGCGCCGAAGATCGTGCCCACCCGCCCGATCATGCCGGGCAGGTCGGCATAGCGGAACACGGTCACGAACCGCTCCAGCTCGATCGTCAGCCGCCTGCCCTGAACCTCGACGAGATGGGGCACGCGACCGGGGCCGATGCCCGTTCCGGCTACCGCCACCCGCTCGCCGCCCGCGACCACCGTGACGCGGATCAGCTCGTTGAAGTCCTGGGCCTCCGAGACGGACTTCTCCTCGACGACGATCCCGCGCTCCTCGGCCATGGTGGGAGCGTTGACGAGGTTCACCTGCTCCTCGGTCCTACCCGCCAGCGCGCCGCCGATCACCGCGAGGGTGAGAAGGCGGGTGTCGAAGTCGGCGATCCTTCCCATGAAGGCCGCCTCGATCCGCTCGACCGAGCTGCCCTCGGCGAGCGCCATCGCGAGCCGTCCGAGCTGGCCGGCGAGGGGCAGGAAGGGCCCGAGCACCTCCATGTCCTCGGCGCCGATCGCCGGAATGTTGACCGCCGTCGAGACCACCCCTCCGGTCAGCGCGGCGACGACCTGCTCGGCGCTCTGATAGCCGGCGCGATCCGTCGCCTCGGCCGTCGAGGCGCCGAGGTGCGGCGTGACGACCACGTTGGGGTAGCCCTCGAACAGCGGATAGTCGGTCATCGGCTCGGAGGGGAAGACGTCGAGCGCGGCGCCGCCGACCTTGCCCGAGTCGAGCGCCTCCTTCAGGGCGTCGTCGTCGATCAGCCCGCCGCGCGCGACGTTGAGGATGCGCACGCCATCGCGCATCTTGGCGAACGCCTCGGCGTTCAGCCACCCCTGGGTCTCCGGCGTCTTCGGAAGATGCACGGTGATGAAGTCCGCCTGCGAGTAGAGATCCGCGGCATCGGCCGCCTTCTCCACGCCGAGCTCGCGGTAGCGCTCGGCGCTCACGAACGGGTCGAACGCCACCAGGCGCATGCCGAAACCCCTCGCCCGCTGGGCGACGAGTTGGCCGATGCGACCGAAGCCGAGGATGCCGAGCGTCTTCTCGTAGAGCTCGACGCCCGAGAACTTCGACCGCTCCCACTTGCCGCTCGTCAGCGACATGTGCGCCTGCGGGACGTTGCGGGCGAGCGCCAGCAGCATCGCCATCGTGTGCTCGGCCGCGGTGACCACGTTCGACTGGGGCGCGTTGGCGACCACGATGCCCCGCTTGGTCGCCGCCTCGACGTCGACGTTGTCAACGCCGACGCCCGCGCGCGCGATCACCTGCAGCCTGCCGGCATGGGCGATCAGCTCGGAGGTCATCTTGGTGGCCGAGCGGATCACGATGCCGTCATATGCGCCGATCCGCTCGGCGAGCTCCTCCTCGCTCCAGTCGTAGCCCGTCTCGACGTCGAAGTGCCCGCGCAGCAGGCTCACCCCCGAGTCGCCGATGTTCTCCCTGACGAGGACCTTCGGCCGCTCGCCGGCGGCCAGCTGCTCGTTCGCGCTATCGGCTGCCGTGGCACTCATCGGGCGGTCCTCTCGAGGATCCAGTCGATGCAGGCGGTTAGCGCCTGCACGTCGGACGGCTCGACCGCCGGGAACATGCCGACGCGAAGCTGGTTGCGCCCCAGCTTGCGGTATGGCTCGACGTCCACGATGCCGTTGGCGCGCAGCGTGGCCGCCAGGCCGGCGGCGTCCACATCCTCTGAGAAGTCGATCGTCCCCACGACCAGGGAGCGCTTCGCGGGGTCGCTCACGAACGGGGTCGTGTGCGTGCCGCGCTCTGCCCATCCGTAGAGGTGCTCGGATGAGGCCCTCGCGCGGGCGACGCAGAAGTCCAGGCCGCCGCCGTCGAGCATCCAGCGGATCTGATCGGCGAGCAGGAACAGGGTGGCCACGGCGGGGGTGTTGTAGGTCTGGTCCTTCAGCGAGTTCTCGAGCGCCGTGCCGAGCGACAGGAACTCGGGGATCCAGCGGTCGCCCGCCGCGAGCTGCGCGATGCGCTCCTGCGCGGTGGGGCTGAGCAGGGCGATCCACAGGCCGCCGTCGGCCGCAAAGCTCTTCTGCGGCGCGAAGTAGTAGGCGTCGGCGAGCGTTACCTCGACAGGCAGGCCGCCGGCCCCGGAGGTGGCGTCGATCAGGACGAGCGCGCCCGGGGTGTCGGCCGGGCGCACGACCGGCAGCATCACGCCGGTGGACGTCTCGTTCTGCGCCCAGGCCACGACGTCGATCTCGCCGTCGATCGCGGACGGCCCGAGCGCGGCGGGGTCGGGGGCGTCGCCGGCCTCGGCCGAGACGACGAGCGGGTCCTCGAGGAACGGCGCGCCGGTCGTGACGGCGGCGAACTTCTGCGAGAACTCGCCGAAGGCCAGGTGCAGCGCGCGGCGCTCCACGAGACCGAACGCCGCGGCGTCCCAGAAGGCGGTCGCGCCGCCGTTGCCGAGCGCGACCTCGTAGCCGTCAGGCGCGGCGAACAGCTCGCGCAGGCCTGTGCGTATCTGACCGACGAGCGCCTTCACGGGCTTCTGCCTGTGCGAGGTGCCCATCACCGCGGCGCCCTCGCCGGCAAGGCGCGCGAGGGCCTCCGGGCGAACCTTCGAGGGTCCGCAGCCGAAGCGCCCGTCGGCGGGCTTCAGCCCATCGGGGATCAGAAGTGGCGTCTCTGCTGTCAGCGGACTCGTCGTCATTTCGGGCTCCTCGCTGTGCTTCCTCGCTCTGTGAAGTCGAGGGGACTCGTGTGGTCGGAGGGTGCCCAGGCGCGCGGCAGAACTGCTCGCCGCTTCCCGGTGGTTGACTCCACCCCAGCGCCAGTCGCGACGACAACGCCGAGTGTAGCGAACGCGACCGGCCCGGCGCTGGCGCATGCCGGCGTCAGCGAATCAGCCGCTCCACAGCTCCTCTTTTCGCGTCGCGGTCGCGCTCCATCCCTGCGGCAGGCGGGTCGCGGCCACCCCGGCGGGAGGCTCGGGCGCGAGCAGGCAGTACTCCGGCGCGGGCCCGAGGCCCAGGCAGCGCCGCCACAGCCCGGCGGCCGCCGGGTCCATGCCGTCGCCGAGCAGCGCCGCGATCGTCGGCGCCGCGTGTCCCGGCGCGGCGCTCACCCACACGCTGAGACGAACGCCGTCCATTCCCGGGCGCCCCTCCGAGAGGCGGTAGACCGCGCTCGTGGAGAGCACCGCCTTCGCTGCGACCGCGTCGTGCGCAGTGAGGTGGCCGCGCGAGACGGCCGCCTCCTCGAGCACGCCGAGCGCCGACCAGCTGTCGAGCAGATACCAGTCCTCGTAGCTGCCCGGCTCCCCGGCGAGCGTCGCCGGGGAAGGCCAGGGAAGCTCCGCGACCCTGAAGGCGGCGGAGCCCTCCAGGCCGCTCGGCGGGCGGTGCGCCAGAGAGCGATGGAAGCGCTCGAGCGCGGCCTCGTAGGCCGCCGGCGTCACCGAGGCGGCGGGACGGTGCCAGGAGATGTAGGCGAGCATCGTGCGCGACCCGCTAGCCCGAGGCCCGGGGGCCGACCGCCGAGATGCCGCCCGCGCGCATTTCCGGCTGCCTCAGAAGGAGGGCTTGATCCAATCCATGTGCGAGCGCAGCTCGCCGCCCACCCGCTCGACCTCCGAGTCCGCCTGCTCGGCGCGCATCCGCTTGAAGCTCTCCTGTCCGGCGCGGTTCTCGGCGATCCACTCGCGCGCGAAGTCCCCGGACCGGATCTCCTCGAGGATCTTCCTCATGTTCGCGCGGGTCTCGTCGGTGATGACCCGCTTGCCGCGCGTGTAGTCGCCGTACTCGGCGGTGTTGGAGATCGAGTAGCGCATCCCGGCGAGGCCCTTCTCGTACATCAGGTCGGCGATCAGCTTGAGCTCGTGAAGGCACTCGAAGTAGGCCATCTCGGGGTCATAGCCCGCGTCTACGAGCGTCTGAAAGCCGGCCTGCACGAGCTCGGAGGCCCCCCCGCAGAGCACGGCCTGCTCGCCGAACAGGTCGGTCTCGGTCTCGTCCTTGAAGGTCGTCTCGATCACCCCGCCGCGCGTGCAGCCGATCCCCTTGGCGTAGGCCAGCGCCAGCGCGCGGGCGCTTCCCGTGGCGTCCTGCTCGACCGCTATCAGCCCGGGGACGCCGCTTCCCTCTGTGAACTGCCGGCGTACGAGGTGGCCGGGACCCTTCGGCGCGACCATCGCCACGTCCACGCCGGCCGGCGGTTCGACCTCTTTGTAGTGGATCGAGAAGCCGTGACCGAACAGCAGCATGTCGCCCTCGGCGATCCCATCTTTGACCTCGTTCTCCCACACCTCCCGGTGGAGCTCGTCGGGCACGAGCATCATCACGAGATCGCCGCGACTCGCGGCCTCGACCACCGGCAGCACCTCGAGGCCCTGCTCGCGGGCCGCGGCCGCCGAGGCCGAGCTCTCGCGCAGGCCGACGACGACGCTCACGCCGGAGTCCTTGAGGTTCAGCGCGTGGGCGTGACCCTGGGAGCCGTAGCCGATGATCGCGACGGTCTTGCCGTCGAGCAGCCCGAGGTCCGCATCGTCGTCGTAGAGCATGAGGACGCGCACGATAGAGCACCCATCCGCCCTGCGCCGGATCGAGTGCCCGGCGGCGCGGCTCAGGCGCTCGCGGAGGCCACCAGCGTGCGCGCGGGGATCGCCAGCGTGCCGTCCGGGGAGCTGTAGGGAGCGAGACGCTCGCGCAGCCCGGAGCGAATCGCGGCGATCTCCGGCTCGGGGCGGCTCAGCACCGCGTCGTGGAAGCCGCGCGAGATATCAAGCGTCGTCTCCCAGAAGGCCTCGAAGGAGGCGTGGCGCTGCTCGATGTCGATCGCCTCCACGGCGATCTCCGTGAAGCCGGCCTGCTCGAGCAGCCCGCACAGGCGCTCGCGGTCCCCGAGCGCGAACGGTCCGGGCGCGCCGTCCGCCGAGGGGGGATCGGCGGCGCCGCGCTCGATCAGCTCGAGCGTCGGCAGCCGCGCCCAGGGGTTGTGCTCCACCCCGTCCCACACGGCCAGCGCGAGCCGCCCGCCGCTGCGCAGCACGCGCCTGGTCTCCGCCAGCGCCGCCGCGGGGTCGGCGAGCAGCATGTAGCCCCAGCGGCACAGCACGGCGTCGATGCTCGCCACCGGCAGGTCGATCCATTCGGCTCCCAGCACCTGGAACTCGACGTTGCTGAGGCCGAGCTCGGCTGCGCGCGCCCGCGCGCCCTCGAGCATCGCGTCGGCCTGATCGGAGATGATCACCCCACCGGTGGGCGCCACCAGCGCCGCCGCGCGCAGGCCCGTCTCGCCGAGGCCGGCCGCCAGCTCGAGAACGCGCTCGCCGGGCCGCAGCGCGACGGCGTCGAGCATCCATTGCGAGACCGGCGCGCCGAGCGTCCGGATCGCCTCCTGGCGGCGGATCCAGCCCGGGGCGGCCTCTTCCCAGCCGGCGAGGCTCGCGGCGCGATGGGCGTTGGCGTCGAAGCTCATCCGAGCTCCCTGCGCAACAGCTTGCCCCAGGCGGTGCGCGGCAGCGGCTCCGAGGTGAGCACGAAGTGCTTGGGGACCTTGAAGGGCGCCAGCGCGGCGGCGCACTGCGCTCGCAGCTCCTCGGGGTCCAGGGCCGCGCCCGCGCGCGCAACGACGATCGCCGTCACGGCCTCCCCCCAACGCGGATCGGCACGGCCGAGCACGGCGGCCTCGAGCACGTCGGGGTGCGCCTCGAGCACCGCCTCGACCTCGGCGGGCGCGACGTTCTCGCCGCCGGTCACGATCGTGTCGACCCGGCGTCCGGTCACCAGCAGGCGACCGTGATCGTCGAGCCTGCCCAGGTCGCCGGTGTGAAGCCAGCCGTCCCCGTCGAGCGCTCCGGGGGCGACGGTGGGACCCCGCACGAGGATCTCCTCGTCCGGTGCGATCCGCACGCGAGTGCAGAACAGCGGCCGTCCGGCGTTCAGCCGACCTCGCTCGTCGAGCCCGGCCGGGATCTCCGCCGCCGGCGTGGTGGTGACCTGCGACGCCGCCTGACTGAGGCCGTAGGTCAGCCCCACGGGCACGCCGGCGGCTCCTGCGCGCGCCATCAGCGCTGCGGGCACCGGGCCACCACCGGTCAGCGCGCAGCGCAGGTCCGCAGGTTGCCGAAGGCCCTCGTCGAGCAGGCGCGCGAGCGTCGTGGCGACGAGGCTGACCCCGGTCGCGCGGCGCGCGCCCAGGTCGTGCAGCACCCTGTCGACCTCGAAGCGCTCGTGGACGATCGCAGTCGTGGCACGGATGGCCGCGCGCAGGAGGATCGACAGCCCGCCGACGTGCGCCAGGGTCAGCGCGCACAGCCAGCGCTCATCTTCGGTGACGCCCAGCGCGACCCCCGAACCGAGGGCGCTCCACAGCAGGTTCGCGTAGGTGAGCTCCACCGGTCTCGGGGCCGCGGTCGTGCCGGAGGTGTGGATCACGACGGCGACGGCGTCGAGGTCGTGGCCGGCGTCGCGGGGAAGCCAGGCCGGGTCCGGCCCCTCCCCGAGCGGCTCGGCCACGAGGACGGCCGCCCCGTCGGTGATGCGCGCCCGCTCCTGCGCGGAGAGCCGCAGGTCGACGGGCACGGCGACCGCTCCGAGCAGCAGGCAGGCGTGCAGCGCCTGGGCGAACTCGAGGCCCGCGGGCAGCGCGATCGCCACGCGGCTTCCCTGGCCGGCCCCGCGGGCGCTCAACGCACCCGCTCCGCTGCGCGCGGCCGCGTGCAGGCGCGCATACGACCAGTCCCCTCGCGGTGTCTGCAACGCAGCGCGGTCCGGCCGTCTGCGAGCGGCGCCGGCGAGCCATCCCTCGACCACCATGGCGCACAGGCTAGGGTTTTGCGCCCATGGGCGCGGACATGAAGCTTGAAATCGGCGCCGGCACCAAGGGGCGTCCCGGCTATGTGCACGTGGACACCGTTCCGCACGACGGGATCGATGTGGTCGATGACGGCCGATACCTGCGGGCCTTCGACAACGGGGTGGCCGAGGAGATTTACTCGCACTGGTTCTTTGAGCATGTTGCTCGGCACGAGGTTGGACCGATGCTGGCACGTTGGCAGGAGGTGCTTCGTCCGGGCGGCGTGGTTCGTCTCGTTACCAACAACCACGAGGCGCACCTGCGTTGCCTCCAGTCCGGCCAGATCTCCTGGCGAGAGTGGTCGTATCTCGTGTACGCGGTGGAGAACAAGGCCGGCTACAGCCTCTGGGATCTCCATAAGTGCGCTTGGACGAAAGACCTGCTCGATGAAGCGCTGCGGGGCAGTGGCCTGGTCGACGTGTACGTGAGGGCCGAATGGGACTGCCGCGAGGCGGACGGGCGCCTCAACTGCCCGGCACTGGTCGCTGAGGGGTTCAGTCCAAGGCCCGACGACTGGACGATCACGGCATCGCCTCGTGACGCGCGATAGCCGGCCGCCGTTTGAATCCGGGAAGGATAGCCTGCGCGGAATGACCACCACGTGGATTGCGGGCGGCGGCGAGGGCGAGGAGCCCTACACGGACATCCGCTATGAGAAGTCGGCGCCGCCCGACGAGGGGATCGCGAAGATCACGATCGCCCGGCCCGAGGTCAGGAACGCATTTCGCCCGCGCACCGTCATCGAGATGGCAAGGGCCCTGACGGACGCCCAGGAGGACATCGGGGTCGGCGTGGTCGTGCTCACCGGCGAAGGGCCCGAGGCGTTCTGCTCCGGCGGCGACCAGCGCGTGCGGGGCGACTCGGGATATCTCAACGACGACGCCGCCGGCAGGGCCGGGGTGGGGCGGTTCCACGTGACCGACCTGCATCTGCAGATCCGCCGGCTGCCCAAGCCCGTCGTGGCGATGGTCGCCGGATACGCGATCGGCGGGGGGCACGTGCTGCATCTCGTGTGCGATCTGACGATCGCCGCCGAGAACGCGCGCTTCGGGCAGGTCGGCCCCAGGGTCGGCTCCTTCGACGGGGGCTTCGGCGCGGGCCTGCTGGCCAACATGGTGGGGCCGAAGAAGGCAAAGGAGATCTGGTTCCTGTGCCGGCAGTACTCCGCGCGGGAGGCCCTCGAGATGGGGCTCGTGAACACGGTCGTGCCGCTCGAGCGGCTCGAAGCGGAGACCGTGGGCTGGTGCCGGGAGATGCTCGCGCTGTCGCCGTTCGCGCTGCGGCTGTTGAAGGCGAGCTTCAACGCGGCCGAAGACGGGCTGGCCGGCGTCCAGCAGCTCGCGCACGATGCGAACCTGCTGTTCTACGGAAGCGAGGAGGCGCAGGAGGGCCGCGACGCCTATCGCGAGAAGCGCAGGCCGGATTTCTCGCGCTTTCCGCGGCGGGCCTGAGCGGTGGCGGTGCGCATCTGGGTGATGGCCGCGCGCGTGCGCACGCTACCGGCTGCGGTCGCGCCCGTGCTCGTGGGCACCTCGCTGGCGCTCGGCGCCGGGCACTTCCACGCGCTCGCCTTCGTCGCCGCGCTGCTCGGCGCGATGTTCATCCAGGTGGGCACCAACCTCTCAAACGACTACTCCGACGCGCGCCGGGGAGCCGACAGCGAGGACCGGCTCGGCCCGGTGCGGGTCACCGCGGGCGGGCTCGTGCCGCCGAGCCAGGTGCTGATCGCCACCTATGTCAGCTTCGGGCTGGCGGTGGTGTGCGGCGTCTATCTGGTGGCCGTCGCCGGGCCCGAGCTCATCGCGGTGGGCGCCGCGTCGATCCTCGCCGGGGTGCTCTACACCGGCGGGCCCCGGCCGTACGGCTATGAGGGCCTCGGCGAGCTGTTTGTGTTCCTGTTCTTCGGCATCGTCGCCGTCACGGGCTCCTACTTCGTGCAGGTTCAGGAGCTGCCCTGGCAGGCGTTCGTGTGCGCGATTCCGGTCGGGCTGCTCGCGAGCGCGATCCTGGTCGTCAACAACGTGCGCGACGTGGACACCGACCGCCGCGCCGGCAAGCGCACCCTGGCGGTGCGCCTCGGGCGCGACCGCACGCGCACGCTCTACACGCTGATGCTCACCGGCGCCTTCCTCACCGCCCCGCTGCCGTGGCTGCTCGGCTCGATGAGCGCGTGGCTGTTGCTCTGCTGGGCGGTGATCCCGCTCGCGGCCTCGCTGACGAAGGTCATCCGCACGAAGGTCGACGGCCCGTCGCTCAACGCCGCGCTGGCGAGGACCGGCATGCTCCAGCTGCTGTTCTGCCTGCTGTATTCGGCCGGCATCCTCGCGAGCGGAGGCATCGGATCGTGAGGCTCACGGTGAAACGGCGCACGTTGAGGCTGCGCCAGCCGTTGCAGGGCGCCTACGGGACGGTCGGCGAGCGGGTGCTTCTGGGCGTGTCGATCACCGACGGGGAGGGCGCGAGCGGCTTCGGCGAAGCCGCCCCCCTCGAGCCCTACGACGGCGTGAGCGTCGAGCGGGTCGAGCGTGCGCTCGAGCGCTATGGAGAGGTGCTGGCGGGCGCGGAGAGCATGAACGGCGCGCAGATCGTCGACGCCTGCCGCGCCGCCTGCGAGCTGCCGGCGGCGCTCGCGGCGATCGACCTCGCGCTGTGGGACCGTGCCGGGCGCCGTGCGGGGAAGCCCGTCGCCACCCTCTTGACCGATCGACCGGCGGCGGGTGTGCCGGTCAACGCGACGCTGTCCGCCCTCGACCGCGCCGGGGCCGCCGAGCAGGCCGCGAACGCGGCGCGCGAGGGCTACTCCTGCGTGAAGCTCAAGGTGGGGGTGGGCGACGATGCCGGGCGCGTGGCGGCGGTGCGGGCGGCCGCCGGCCCGCAGATGGCGCTGCGGCTGGACGCCAACGGCGCATGGAGCGTGGGCGAGGCGATCGCGGCGATCGACGCGCTCTCCCCCGCCGGGCTCGAGCTGGTCGAGGAGCCCACGCACGGGATCGGAGCGATGCGCGAGGTGCGCGAGCGCGTGTCGGTGCGTGTGGCGATCGATGAGACCGCGGCCGAGCACGGCGCGCTCGCCGCCGGGGCGGCCGACGCCGTGTGCCTGAAGATCTCCCGCTGCGGTGGCATCTCGGGCCTGCTGGCAGCCGCCACGCTCGTGCGCAGCACGGGCTCGGAGGTCTATCTGGCCTCGACCCTGGACGGCCCACTCGGGGTCGCGGGCGCGCTGCACGCGGCCGCGGCGCTCGCATCGCGCGGCCCGCTGGCGCCGTGTGGCCTTGCGACGCTGTCGATGTTCGCGGACCTGGCCGACCCGCTGCCGGCGCGCTCGGGCAGGATCGCCCTACCGGCGGGCCCCGGCCTCGGCGTCGAGCCCATCTAGCGCCAGCGCGAGCGCCCGCGCGATGGCCGCCGGGCTCTCGAGCGCCAGCGCGTGGCCTCCCGGGAGAACCTTCAGCTCGCCGCGGGCGACCCCCGCCGCCATCCGCCGGCCCAGCGCCAGATAGCTCCCGTCGCGCTCGCCCGCCAGCACGGTGACCGGCATCGTCAGCTCATGGAGTCTTCCCCACAGGGGATCCATCGTTCCGGTGCCGAGGCCGCGAAGGACCGCGGCGAGCGCCTCGGGCCTGTTGCGCAGGTGGTCCGCGCGCGCCAGCGCGGCGACCTCGGCGGGCTCGCCGGCGAACAGGGGCTGGCTTCGCCAGCGCTCGATGAAGCCCTCGAACGCGCCGCTCTCGAGCTCCTCGGCCAGGCGCGCGTCGGACTCGCGCCGGCGGGCGCGCTCGGCGGGATCGTCGATCCCGGCGGCGCTCGCCACCAGAATCAGTGAGCGCACCCGCTCGGGCGCGGCTAGCGCGACGTGCAGGGCGACCCGCCCGCCGAGCGAGTAGCCGCACAGGGCGAACCGGTCGGGGGCCCTCGACAGCACGTGCTCGACGCAGGCCGCGAACGTGATCGGTCGCTCGCAGTCGGCGTGCTCGCCGTGTCCCGGGAGGTCGAGCGCCAGCGGCAGGTAGCGTTCCGCGGGCAGCCCCATCCGCACCCCGTCCCACGCACGGTGCGTGCCGGCGAAACCGTGCAGCAGGACGACGTTCACGCCCACCCCGGTCATCCTATTCTCCATGCCCTCGCCGGCCACCGACACCTACCTGCTGCTGAGAGCCTTCGTGGACGAGCTGGCGCGCTGCGGGATGCGCGCCGCCTGCACCTCGCCCGGATCCCGCTGCGCGCCGCTCGTGCTCTCGCTCACGCAGGATCGGCGCCTGCGCTGCTACTCGCACGTCGATGAGCGCTGCTCGGGCTTCTTCGCGCTCGGGCTGGCGAAGGCCTCGGGCCTGCCCGTGGCGGTCGCCTGCACGTCGGGTACGGCGGCCGCCGAGCTCCTGCCGGCGGCGATCGAGGCTCACGAGGCGCGCGTCCCGCTGCTGCTGTTGACCGCCGACCGCCCGCCGGAGCTTCGCCAGAACGGCGCCGGGCAGGCGATCGATCAGCTCGGCCTGTACGGCAGCGCCGCCAAGTGGTTCTTCGAGGTGGATTCTCACCCGGCGAGCGCCGAGCGGCTGCGCTGGATTCGCACGCTCGCCTGTCGCGCCTACTGGACCGCCCTCGAGGGTCGCCCCGGCGTCGTCCATCTCAACTTCCCGCTGCGCGAGCCGCTCGTCGTCGACGAGCCGCTGCCGCCCGACGCCAGCGGCCGCACGGACGCGGCGCCATACGTGCTGCGCGCGCCGGCTCAACCCTGCGCGCCGGAGGGCCTCGGCGTCCTGCGCGAGCTCGTCGCCGGATCGCGCCGAGGGGTGGTCGTCGCCGGACGTTCCGAGCGCGAGCCTGCCCGGGGCGAGCCGGCGGCCGAGGCCGCGGCGGAGTTCTGCGCGGCGGCCGGTTGGCCGCTGCTCGCCGACCCGCTGTCGGGCGCGCGCCGCGGCGGGGCCGCGATCGCCCACTACGACGCGCTGCTTCGCGATCGAGCGTTCGCCGCGAGGATGGCGCCCGACGTCGTCGTGCGGTTCGGCGACCTGCCGGTGTCAAAGCCGCTGCGCGCGTGGCTCGCCTCGCTGCCGGACGCCTGTCAGGTGGCGCTCGACCCCGAGGGGGCGTGGCAGGACCCGGACTCAGTCCTGTCCCGGTCGCTCGCCCTGGAGCCGGCCACCGCGTTCGGCGCGCTCGCGGACGCCGGCGGCTCGCAGGAGGACGACTGGCTGGCCGGCTGGCGGAGCGCGGACGAGCGGGCGGCGGAGGCGATCCTTCACGCGCTGGGAGCGGGATGCCTGTCCGAGCCGGCGGTGGCGGCCGAGCTGGGCGTGCTGCTGCCCGCCGCCGCGACGCTGTTCGTGGCCTCCTCGATGCCGGTGCGCGACATCGAGACGTTCTGGCCGGCGCGTGCGGACCCGCCCCGCGTGCTCTGCAACCGCGGCGCGAGCGGCATCGACGGCACCGTCTCGAGCGCCTTCGGCGCCGCCGCCGAGGACGAGCAGCCGGTCGTGCTGTTGATCGGCGATGTGGCGCTCGCGCACGACATCGGCGGGCTGCTCGCCGCCGGGCGCCTCGCTTTGAAGCTGACGATCGTGCTGCTCGACAACGGCGGCGGCGGGATCTTCGACTTCCTCCCCCTCTCCCGGGCGCCGATGGCGCTCGCCGGTGGGCGACGCCACGGCGGAGAGCCCGAGCACGCCGGTCCCGGGGCGCAGGGAAGCCACGACATCTACACGCGCCACGTCCTCACGCCCACCGGCATCGACTTCGCGCAGGCCGCGGCGCTGTACGGGCTCTCGCACGAGCGGGCCGATGATGTTCGCGCCTTTCGCGCGGCGCTCGAGCGGGCGCTCGAGCACGAGGGCTCGAGCATCATCGAGGTGCGCGGCGAGCGCGCCGACAACGTGGAGCTGCACCGGCGCGTATGGGAGGGCGTCTCCGGGGCGCTCAGCCGGCCAGCAGGGGCAGCAGGGCCGACAGCTTGACCTCGGTCTCGGCGAGCTCCTGGGGAGGGTCGGAGTCACGCACGATGCCGTTGCCGGCGAAGCAACGTGCGACCGCACCGCGCAGCAGCGCACAGCGCAGGCCCACGCAGAACTCGCCGTCTCCCGTGGCATCCGTCCAGCCGACCGGTCCCGAGTACCAGCCGCGATCGAGCCCCTCGAGCGCGGGTATCAGCCGGGCCGCACGCTCGAGCGGCTCGCCTCCGACTGCCGGCGTGGGATGCATCAGCCCGACCAGCTCGAGCGCCTCCATCGGGGTCGCGAGCTGCGCGCGGATCGGCGTCGCCAGATGCTGGATGTTGGCGATCTTGGCGAGCGTGGGCTCGGGCGCGGCGGCGACCCACACCGCGTGAGGGCGCAGCATGCGCTCGATTCGCCGTGCGACGATCGCGTGCTCCTCGCGATAGCTCTGATCGCGCAGCAGCTGCTCGCCGAGATGGTCATCCACCGCCGGGTCGGCGCTGCGGCGTATCGAACCCGCTAGCGCCATCGTGCTCACGCGCTGCCCCTCGCGCCGCAGCAGCAGCTCGGGGCTGGCGGCGATGAACGTCGCGTCGCCGCGCCCGACGCAGAACACGAAGCAGCCGGGATACTCCTCGCGCAGCACGCCGAACAGCGCGGCCGGGTCGTGTTCGTGGGCGGCGTGCACCTGCACTTCGCGGGCCAGCACGATCTTCTCGATCTCCCCCGCGGCGATCAGCTCGACGGCCCGCGCCACCGCCGCCTCGTAATGCTCGGGAGGCATCGCGCCGGCGAGCACCGAGCGCCCGGCCGGCGCCGGGTCGATCAGCGCGAGCCGCCCGGCGCGCAGCTCCTCGAGACGTTTCACGAGCCGCTGGCACAGGTCCTCGGCGAGGTCGTCCGGCGAGGCCAGCGTCGCCAGCGTGAGGCGCACGCTCGGCCGCCCGTCGCGCTCGGTGCGCGACAGCGTGACCTCGGGGACGCTCAGCGATGCCGGCTCGAAACCGGCCCAGTGGGGAGCGTGTCCTCCCTCGGGTGCGAAGGCGAAGCCGCCGACCGCGACCGGCCCTCCCCCGCCGGCATCCTCGGGGGCATCGCCCACGGCGGCGCCGGCGAGCGCGCGCCAGCCGCTGGCGACGCTCGCGAAGCGCTCGGTCCCCTCGCCCCGCAAGCCCACCGCCTCGCCGAGCCCGGCCAACGCGAAGCGCCCGCGGGCCGGCTGCTCGAACGCGAACCAACGCTCGCCGGGCCTGCGCGAGGCGCACACGACGGCCGACGGGTCGACATCGTCGGCCACCCCCACCGAGAACGTCGCGAGCGTCGCCGTGCCGCCGCGCCGCGCCCTGCGCACGGCGTCCGCCAGGCGTGCTGCCAGACGCTCCCGGTCGGCCCGCGTCAGTGCGAACGGCGAGCGGGAGCCCGTCCCGAGCACTAGGTCTCGCTGCGCCCCCGCGAGATCGCGATCTCGCCCGTGCGCATCATCTCGATCAGGCCGAACGGGCGGACCATGCCCTCGAACGCCTCGATCTTCTCGGTCGTGCCCGTCACCTCGATGATCACGGCGCGCTTGGTCACGTCCACGACCTTGCCCCGGAAGATCTCCGCGATCTGCATCAGCTCGCCGCGCTGCACGCCGTCGGCGGCGACCTTGAACAGGGCCAGCTCGCGGGCGACCGTGTCGGCGGGCTCCAGATCGCGGATCTTCAGCACGTTGACGAGCTTGTGCAGCTGCTTTGTCACCTGGTCGATGGGATGCAGCGCTCCGTCGACCGTCAGCGTCACGCGGGAGACCTGCTCGTCGTCGGTCGGACCGACGGTGAGCGTGTCGATGTTGAACCCCCGCCGGGCGAACAGCCCGGCGATCCGCGTCAACACGCCGGACTTGTTTTCAACGAGAATCGACAGCACGTGCTTGCGACCGGTTCGCATGCTCGTGGCCGCCTCGAGCTCTGCGAGGCTGAGCGTGGCCTTCGTCCCGGGTTCGCCCATCGCGGCCGTCACCCCACCATCTCGCGCGCCGGCTGCCCGGCGGGGATCATCGGATAGGTGTTCTCCTCGCGCGTCACGCGCACGTCGACCAGCACCGGGCCGTCCGTGGCGATCGCGCGCTTCATGTCCTCGACGAGCGTGGCCTTGTCCTCGAAGCGCATGCCGGTCGCGCCATAGGCCTCCGCGAGCCTGACGAAGTCAGGGAACTCGCCGGTGTCGACATGGCTGTATTTGCCGTCCCAGAACAGCTCCTGCCACTGGCGGACCATGCCGAGATAGCCGTTGTTCATGATGAACACCTTGATCGGGATCTTGTTCTGCGCGCACGTCGCGAGCTCCTGCGCGTTCATCTGCACCGAACCATCTCCGGCCACGCAGCAGACGACCTGCTCGGGACATCCGACAGCCGCTCCCATCGCGGCCGGCAGGCCGAACCCCATCGTGCCGAGGCCGCCCGAGTTGATCCAGCGGCGGGGCTTGGCGAAGTCGTAGTACTGCGCCGCCCACATCTGGTGCTGGCCGACGTCGCTGGTCACGATCGCCTCGCCGCCGGTCGCCTCATACAGGGCCTTGATCATGTACTGCGGCTTGATCTCGCTGTCGCTCGAGTCCTCGTAGCCGAGCGGATACTTCTCGCGCCAGCCCTCGATGCGGCTCCACCACGCCGACAGCCTGGCCGGGTCCGCTCCGATCGCCCGATACTCGATCACCAGCTTCGCCAGCACGTGCTTGGCGTCGCCCACGATCGGGATGTGCGCCGGCACGTTCTTCGATATCTCGGCCGGGTCCACGTCGATGTGGATGAACTTCGCCCGCGGCGCGAACTCCGAGAGCTTGCCGGTGATGCGATCGTCAAAGCGCGCGCCGACCGCGCAGATCAGATCGGCCTCGTCCATCGCGTAGTTCGCCGCTCTCGTGCCGTGCATGCCCAGCATTCCCAGCCACTGGGGATGGGCTTTCCCGCCCGCCTGCGCGGGAAACGCCCCCAGTCCCATCAGCGTGCAGGTCACCGGGAAGCGGTCGGAGGTCGCGAACTCGGTCAGCTCCTCCGCCGCGTTGGCGTTCACCACCCCGCCGCCGGCGTAGATCACCGGACGCTGTGCCGCCGCGAGCGCCTTGGCCGCCTGACGGACCTGCTTCTGGTTGCCCTCGATCCTCGGCTGATAGCCGGGCAGGTGCACGTCGGTCACCGGCTCGTAGTCGATCTCGGCTCTCGACAGGTCCTGGGGAATATCCACGAGCACCGGTCCGGGACGGCCGGTCCGCGCGATGTGGAAGGCCTCGTGTATCGCCCTGGGGATTTCCTGGGGGTGCTGGATCATGAAGGAGTGCTTGACGACCGGCATCGTGATGCCGATCGTGTCCGCCTCCTGAAAGCCGTCGGTGCCGAGCAGCTCGGTGCGCACCTGACCGGTGATGAACACGACCGGCACGGAGTCCATCATCGCGTCGCAGATCGGCGTCACCAGGTTCGTCGCGCCGGGCCCGCTCGTGGCGAACGCCACCCCCACCTTGCCCGTGGCCTTGGCGTAGCCCTCGGCGGCGTGCCCGCCCCCGGCCTCGTGCCGGACGAGGATGTGGCGGATTCCCCCGTTCACGAACGCGTCGTAGGTGGGAAGGTTGGCGCCGCCGGGCAGGCCGAAGACGACATCCACGCCCTCTGCCTTCAAGCATTCCATCACGGCGTCAACCGCTCGCATGTCGCCGAGCTCCTTTGTTCGATACGGGCAACCGCCTTGGGGCCGGTTGCCGGGCGAAAATCCAGTGTACCAGCGGGTTTAATCCCTCACGGGAAGGCCGCCGGCGAGCGGCCTCAGGAGGAGCCGATGCCCACGCCGATGGCTAGCACGATCACCCCGCCCACGGTCACCACGAGCAGCGAGGAGCGCATCGAGACGTGCAGGAAGCGGTTCCTGATCCAGGCGATCACGAACAGCTCGACCGCGACCACCGCTCCCGCCACGATCAGCGCCTTGTGGACGTTGGAGATGAGGAACGGAAGCGTGTGGAACAGGCCGCCCAGCGTGGTCATGCCGCCGGTGATCGCACCGCGCACGACCGCCGAGCCGCGACCGGTCTGCTCGCCGGTGTCGGACAGCGCCTCAGACCAGCCCATGCTCACGCCGGCGCCGAGGGCGGTCGAGAAGCCGACGAGCAGCGCGGTGTGCGAGCTCGACGCGATCGCCGCCGCGAAGATCGGCGCCAGCGAGGAGACCGTGCCATCGATCATGCCGACGAGCGCCGGCTGGACGACGCGCAGCACGAAGTCGGCCTCGTCCGAGAAGCCGGCCCGGTGGATCAGTCTTTCGCTCAGCGAATCGCCCCCGCGGGGCGCTGTCTTGACCTGTGTATTCATCCCGATCTGGACACAGCCTAGGCCAAGAATCGGCTTAGGGCAGCCAAAATCGGCTTAGGGCTCCCTTACTGCTCAGCGCACCTGGGCGGGTGTGCGCTCCCACGATTCGGGCGCGACCGCGCGCTCGGGAAAGTCAAGCTCGGCCCCGCAGGACACGCAGACCGCGTCGTAGATCTTGGTCACCCGCCCACACTCCGGACAGCGTCGGCGAAGCTCGTCGCTGTCGAACCGGTAGGCGATCGCCGCCAGCAGGCCCAGGAACGGGACCGCTCCGGAGATCAGGAACCACAACCAGAAGGAGCTCCCCTTGACCTTGCCCACGATGCCCCCGGCCAGACCGAAGCAGACCGCGATGATCACGTAGGCCATGACCGCTCGCCTAGAACAGCACGCGCCAGGCCCAGATGATCGCCACGACGGCGATGATCAGCACCACCGGAAGCGCGATCGCGAGCACGATCCCGATCACGATCTTCAGCACCACATACGCGGCGACGAGGATCACGAGTCCCGCCAGCACCGTCCGACCGATCGAGCGGGAGGGCGTCTCGGATGAGGTGGGGCTCATGGGAGAAGGTTAGCCGCTCGGAGCGACCGGTCAATCGTTGAGCCGTAACTGACGCGGCCGGACAGGAAATCCTACCCCTGCCCGGCCGCACCAGTCGGTGCCGGCCGAGGGAAGCCGGCAATCGGTGAGAGGACAGCTGGCTGCTAGTTGCCCAGCCGGTCGACCTCGCGGGCGATCCGTACCCGGGCGACGTCGACCCCGTCAAGCCCGGGACGCCTACCGACGCTACTCAGCTGATAGCGACGAATACGCGGCCCGGATCCGGGGCCATCCACCGACTCCGCAGGCAGCAGGAGGAACCGCCGAGGAGATGTGACATTTGCGCTCAAGACTGGCCTGTTCATGGTGGACAGTTTGGCGCCCGGTGCCGCCGCTGCCTTTGGCCCAACGTCCAAAATGTGGGCTCCTGCCGTGTCTCGTGTGATGCGCAAATTGGATGAGCGGGGACCTGGGAGCCGCCGACGCGGCATCCGCGACCGTCTCGGAGCGTCAGACCCCCAGCCGCTCGTGGACCAGCCGAGCGACCTCCGTGCCATCCGCGCGACCTTTGGTCTCGCGCATCACGTAGCCCACGATCGGGCCGATCGCCTTGGCGTTGCCTTCGCGCACGCGCGCGGCCGCGTCGGCGTTCGCCTCGAGCGCGGCGGCGACGACGCCGGCCAGCTCCTCCTCCCCATCCATCGCCGCGAGTCCCTGCTCCTGCACGATCGCGGCGGGGTCCGAGCCCCCCTGTGCGACGAGCGTGTCGAGCACCCTGCGCCCCGCGCCCACGCTCACCCGCTTTGCGGCCACGAGGCCCACGAGCGCGGCCAGCGCGGGCGCCTCCACCCGCGACGCCGCGGGATCCTCACCGTCCTGTAGACGCCCGACGAGCTCACCGGCGATCCAGTTGGCCAGCGCCTGCGCCGGCGCGGGGGGCTCCACCGGGGCGGCGAGCGCCGACTCGAAATAGTCGCCCAGCTCGCCGCGGAAGGCGAGGAGCTGCGCGCTTTCCATGCTCAGCCCCAGCTCCCGGAAGCGCTCGGCCCGCTCGGCGGGCAGCTCCGAGAGCGCCGCGCGCGCGAGCTCGATCATGCGCTCGTCGATCGCCACCGGCACGAGGTCGGGCTCGGGGAAGTAGCGGTAGTCGTGGGCCTCCTCCTTGGAGCGCAGCGAGGTGATCGCGCCCGAGCCCGGATCGAAGTGGAGCGTCTCCTGAGCCACCTGGCCCCCGCCGGCGAGCAGCTTCTCCTGACGCGCGACCTCCGCCCTGATCCCGCGCTCGATGAAGCGGAAGGAGTTCATGTTCTTCAGCTCGGTCTTGACGCCCAGCTCGCCGGAGCCGGGCGGGCGCAGCGAGATATTCGCGTCACAGCGCAGCGACCCCTCCTCCATGTTCACGTCGCTCACCCCCAGCTGGCGGAGCGTCGTGCGCAGCAGCTTCAGCCACTCGCCTGCCTCGCTCGCCGAGTGCAGGTCGGGCTCGGTCACGATCTCGGCCAGCGGCGTTCCTCCCCGGTTGAAGTCGACGATGCTCGCGTCCGAGCCATGGATCCGGCCGCTCGCTCCGACGTGGATCAGCTTCGCCGCGTCCTCCTCCAGGTGCACGCGGTGGATGCGCACCTCGCCCAACCGGCCGCCCCGGCAAAGCGGTTCGTCGTACTGAGAGATCTGATAGCCCTTGGGCAGGTCCGGATAGAAGTAGTTCTTGCGATGGAAGATCGACCGCGGCGCGAGCTCCGAGCCTAGCGCCAGGCCGATCATCAGGCCGAAGTGCACCGCCCGCTCGTTGGCGACCGGCAGGCTCCCGGGCAGGCCGAGGCAGACCGGGCAGGTGCGGGTGTTCGGCGACTCGCCGAAGGACAGCTCGCAGCCGCAGAACATCTTCGTCCTGGTGGCCAGCTGCACGTGGATCTCGAGCCCGATCACCGGCTCGAAGGCCCCCGGCGAGCCGGCCGCGGCCGCGTCGCTGCGCGCGCCGTCAGACACGCGCCCGGCTCGAGTCGAAGTCGATCGCCAGCTCGAACGCGTGGGCGGTGTCGAGCAGCTCGTTCTCGCTGAACGCCGGCCCGGCGATCTGCAGGCCGACGGGCAGCCCCCCGCTGAGCCCGCAGGGAATCGAGATCGCCGGTATCCCGGCCAGCGACATCGGCACCGTGCAGAAGTCATTCAGGTACATCGCCAGCGGATCGCCCGTCTTCTCGCCCAGCTTGAAGGCGACCGTCGGCGCCGTCGGCGTGATGATGAAATCGACCTCGGCGAACGCGCTCGCGAAGTCCTCGGCGATCTTCGTGCGAACTCGCTGCGCGCGTCCGTAGTAGGCGTCGTAGTAGCCGGAGGACAGCGCGTAGGTGCCGAGCATCACGCGCCGCTTGACCTCCGGGCCGAACCCGTCGTGACGCGTGCGGGTGTACATGTCGAGCAGGTCCGTCGCTCCCTCGGCGCGCAGGCCGTAGCGAACGCCGTCGAAGCGCGCGAGGTTCGACGAGGCCTCCGCCGGCGCGAGCAGGTAGTAGGCCGACAGCGCGTGCGGCGCGTGCGGCAGCTCGACCGGGAGGATGGTCGCCCCGAGCTCCTCGGCGCGCGCCACGGCCCCGTGGAAGGCCTCGAGAACGCCGGCTTCGATCCCCTCGCCGGTCAGCTCCGCCGGGATCCCCAGCCGCACGTTCACGAGGCGCTCGGCCGTCGGCAGCTCCACCTCATTCGGCAGCTCGAGCGATGTCGCGTCGCAGGGGTCGCGGCTGACCATCTGGGCGAGCATCAGCGCGGCGTCGGTCACATCCCGGGCCAGCGGTCCCGCCTGATCCAGCGAGGAGGCGAATGCGATCATCCCGTAGCGCGACACGGCGCCGTAGGTCGGTTTGAGCCCGACGATGCCGCACAGCGCCGCCGGTTGACGGATCGAGCCGCCCGTATCGGTTCCGAGCGCCCACGGCGCGAGGCCCGCCGCCACCGCAGCCGCGCTTCCCCCGGAGGAACCGCCCGGCACCCGTTCGCGATCCCAGGGGTTGCGGGCCGGCCCGAAGGCGGAGTTCTCGGTCGAGGAGCCCATCGCGAACTCGTCCTGGTTGGTCTTGCCGAGCAGCGGCGCCCCGGCGCCGAGCAGCCGCCGCACCGCGGTCGCGGTATAGGGCGGCCTGTAGCCCTCGAGGATCCGCGAGCCCGACTGGCTCGGCACGCCCTCGGTGCAGAACAGGTCCTTGACCGCCACCGGCACTCCCCACAGCGGTCCGGGCTGCTCCTCGCGCGGCGGCTCCTCGGCGACCCACGTGAAGCAGTTCAGCCCCTCCACGCCCGCGGCGCGGTCGGCGCCGGCGCGAGCGCGGTAGGCCTCGAACAGCTCCGTCGCCGACAGCGCTCCCTCGTTGATCGCCGCGGCCGCCCCGGCGGCCGACAGCTCGAGTATGTCCGTGGCGCTCATCCTTGGGCCTGGGGGCTGGGGACCAGGAATCCCCCGTCGCTGACAGCCGGCGCCTCTGCGAGCGCCACCTCGCGGGGCAGGCAGGGGGTGGGCTCGTCCGCGCGCAGGGCGCCCGTCACGTCGATCACGTGGGAGGTGGGCGGCACGTCGGTGAGGTCGAGCTCGCCGATTCTCGCGACGTGCTCCACGATCGCGGTCAGCTCGCGCGCCATCGGCGCGATCTCCTCCTCCTCGAGCGCCAGGCGCGCCAGGCGGGCCACGTGCAGAACCTCGTCGCGATCGATCACGGTGCCGAGGAGTCTATGGAGGCGCGCCGCGACGGGGCGCGGCGCTCACGGCTCGGGCGGCGGGGCCTCGTCGATCTCCGACGGCTCGGGCGTGGCCGGCTCATACAGCGACCTGCGTTCGTCGCGCATCGACTGCCACGAACCGCCCAGGATCAGCATGGTCCCGGCGAGCGCCAGCCAGGCTCCCCCGCACAGCGAGGTGGTGTGATCCGGGCGCTCGAGCACCCGCACGACGGCACCGATCACGGCCAGCAGTCCGAGCGCGAACGTCCACACCGCCGCGGCGACGGGCAGCGCGGTGCTGCGCTCGCCAATCGTCGCCACGAACAGCACGAGCGCGGCGGCGGCGGCCAGAATGATCAGCGCCATCGCGGGCCCGAACGTGTCCCACGCGCTGAGCGTGCCGGACGGCCCTTCATACCAGGGCCGGAACAGCGACACGATCACGCACACGGCGCCGCCGAGCGCCAGCAGCTCACCCGGCCGGGCTCTCCTCAGGCTGACCTGCACTACCCCTCGATCCCAGCCTGACCGCGCGCCGCCTGCAGCGTGTTGGAGAGCAGCAGGGCGATCGTCATCGGACCCACGCCGCCGGGGACGGGAGTGATCGCCGAGGCGACCTCGACCGCGCCGGCGAAGTCCACATCGCCGACGAGACCGCTCCTGTTGCCCGCCTCCCCGGGCGTGAGCCGGTTGATGCCGACGTCGATCACGACCGCTCCCGGCTTGACGAAGTCGGCCTGGATCAGCCGGGGGCGACCGGCCGCGGCGATCAGCACATCCGCCCGCGCGCACATCGCCCGCAGATCGCGCGTGCGGGAGTGACAGACGGTGACGGTCGCGTTCGCGCCGAGGAGAAGCTGTGCCATCGGCTTGCCGAACAGGTTCGATCGCCCGACGACCACGGCGTCGGCGCCCTCCAGGGGAACGCCGACCTCGGCGAGCAGCTCCATCACCCCGAGCGGCGTGCAGGGCCTCAGCCCCGGCCGGCCGAGCGACAGCAGCCCGGCGTTGACCGGGGTCAGGCCGTCCACGTCCTTGGCGGGGTCGATCAGCGCGGTGAGCGCCGGACCGTCGAGATGACCGGGCACGGGCAGCTGGAGGAGCACGCCGCTCACGTCCTGCTGCGCGTTCAGGCGCGCGAGCTCCCCCGCCACCTCCTCGAAGGAGGCCTCGGCGGACAGACGGCGATCGAACGGCACGATTCCCACCTCCGCGCAGGCGCGCTGCTTTCCCGAGACGTACACCAGCGAACCGGGATCCTCGCCCACGAGCACCGTCGCGAGGCCCGGCGCGCGACCGGTCCGGTCGGTGAACGCCCGCACCTCGCGCGCCACCTCTTCGCGCACGCGCGCGGCGACCGCCTTGCCGTCGATGATGCCGGCGCTCACCGGCGGCTCACCGGCGCATACTCGGCCATCAGCTTGCGCTCGGAGCCGTCGCCTGCGAAGCGCACGACGATCACCCCGTCGGGCTCGACGCCCGTGACCACCCCCTCGCCGAACGCGGCGTGAACCACGTCCTCGCCGAGCCGGAACGCGTCGAGGTCGTGCGCCTCGCGGGTGCGAGCCGCGGTGAAGGCTCCCGCGGAGGCCTCGCGGAGGGCCACCATCGGCGAGCCGCCCGGCGCGCCCACGGACGCCCGGAACCCTCCCGCCACGCTCCGCCCCGAGGACCATCGCGGCGGCTCGGGAGGCTCCTCCACCAGCTCGCTCGGGATCTCGTCGAGGAACCGGCTGCGCATCCCGTTCGTCTGCGCGCCGAACACCGCCCGCCGACGGGCGTGCGTCAGGTAGAGCTCCCGCATCGCCCGCGTCACCCCCACGTAGAACAGCCGCCGCTCCTCCTCGAGCTCCCCTTCGTCGATCGCCCGTGAGTGGGGGAAGACGCCGTCCTCGAGGCCGGCGATGAACACGATCGGGTACTCGAGCCCCTTGGCGTTGTGCACCGTCATCAACGTCACGAGCCCCTCCTCGTCGCTGCGGGAGTCGGCGTCGGCGACGAGCGCGATCTCCTGCAGGAAGGTCTCGAGCGTGTCGCTCTGCTCGGAGGCGGCGGCGTCGAACTCGCGTCCAACCTCCACGAGCTGCTCGAGGTTCTCGATGCGGCCCTGCGCCTCGATCGTCCGCTCGGCCTCGAGCGCCTCCAGATAGCCGCTCTGCGACAGCACAGCCTCGAGCAGCTCGGCGACGGGAACCCGGTGCCCCGGGACCCGGGGCTCGCCGCCGCCGGCCGGGTCCTCGGCCCCGGGCAGTCCCGCCAGCTCGCGCAGCTCGGCCATCGTGCCCATGAACCGCCCGAGCGCCTTGATCGCGGCCGCGCCCAGACCGGGGACCTCCTCGGGCGCGCCGGCGGCCTGCCATACGGAGATGTCCTGCGAGGTGGCATGCGCGAGCACCCTCGCCAGCGAGGTCTGCCCGAGCCCGCGCCGGGGGGAGTTCGCGATCCGGCCGAAGCTCACCACGTCGAACGGGTTGGCGATCAGCGACAGGTAGGCGATCGCGTCCTTGATCTCGGCGCGCTCGTAGAACTTGGTCCCACCGATCACCTGGTAGGCGATCTCATGGCGCACGAGCGTGTCCTCGATCACCCGCGACATCGCGTTCGTGCGGTACAGGACCGCGATCTCCGCGCGCGCGGCGCCCTCGTCGAGGAGACGCTCGATCTCACCGACCACGAAGCGCGCCTCGGCGTGCTCGTCGTCGAGCGTTCGCGCGTGGATCGACGACCCCTCCCCCAGCTCGCTCCACAGCCGCTTGGCGATGCCGCTGCGATTGTTGGCGATCACCGCGTTGGCCGCCGACAGGATCGTCTGGGTCGAGCGGTAGTTCTGCTCGAGCTTCACCACCCGGGCGTCGGGGAAGTCCTCCTGGAAGTCGAGGATGTTCCGTATGTCGGCTCCGCGGAACGAATACACCGACTGTGAGTCGTCACCCACGACCGCCAGGTTGCGATGCCCCTCGATGCTCGTACGCTCTCCCCGCAGGGGCTCCCGGCGCCCGCCTCCGACGAGCAGCTGGAGCAGCCTGTACTGCGCGTAGTTGGTGTCCTGGTACTCGTCGACGAGCACGTGGCGGAACGTCTCTGAGTAGCGCTCGCGCACCTCCGGAAACAGCTCCAGCAGGTTGACCGTCCGAAACAGCAGGTCGTCGAAGTCCATCGCGTTCATCCGATGCAGGTCGCGCTCGTAGATCTCATACACGTCGGCCACCATCTCCTCGAACGGCGAGGCGGCCGCAGCGCGGCAGTCGCCGGCCGCCTGCAGGCGGTTCTTCGCCGCGGAGATCTGGTTGTGGATCGCGGCCGGCGTGAAGCGCTTGGGGTCGACGCCCACGGCGTCGGCGCTCCGCTTCGCCAGCCTGCGGGCGTCCGCCTGGTCGTAGATCGTGAACTGCCGCGTGTATCCGAGGCGCTCCGCCTCGGCGCGCAGGATGCGCGCACAGGCCGAGTGGAAGGTCATCAACCACATTCCCCGCGTCGCCCGGCCGAGCAGCTGTTCGACCCGTCCGCGCATCTCCTTGGCGGCCTTGTTGGTGAACGTGATCGCGAGGATCTCCCCCGCCTGCGCCTGATCGGTGTAGATCAGGAATGCGATCCGGTGGGTGAGCACACGCGTCTTTCCGCTGCCGGCGCCGGCGAGTATCAGCAGCGGGCCCTCGCCGTGCGTGACTGCCTCCCGCTGGGGCTCGTTGAGGCCTTCGAGCAGCTCCTGAAGGTGCTCTGCGTGGGGGTTCTCGGCCATGAGATGTCCAGCATAGATGCGAGCACGGAGGGCGTCTCCGCGGCGGTGGCCGGCGAGAGTCCCCGCACGAGCCAGACCGCCAAGCTCGACTGCAGATCCCGGCGCGTCGCGGCCGTCGGGGGCTAGCCCCCCGCGGGATTCGGCCCCTTCACCGTCCTCAGCGGCGTGACCTCCGCGACGGGCCCGGGGTCGCCGTCGGAGAGCTCGGCCACCGCGCGCTCGAGCACCCCGATCCGGCTCGCGAGACCCTGGATCGCCTCCGCGATCGGGTCGGGAAGGTGGATCCAGTCGGCGTCCGGTCCCTCGACCCGGCGTCCGTCCACCCGCACCGGGTGACCGGGGTTTCCCACGACCGTGGAGTTGGGCGGAACGTCCGTGATGACGACGCTGTTGGCGCCGATCTTGGCGCCGTGGCCGATCGTGATCGGCCCGAGGAGCTTCGCGCCGGAGCCGATCGTCACGTTGTCCTGCACGGTCGGATGGCGCTTGCCGGTCGCAAAGCCGGTGCCCCCAAGCGTGACCCCCTGGTAGAGCGTGACGTCGTCGCCGATGTCCGCCGTCTCGCCGATCACCACCCCCGCGCCGTGGTCGATGAACAGCCCCTGCCCGATCTGCGCGGCGGGGTGGATCTCGATCCCCGTGAGCGTTCTCGCGAGCATCGACAAGAGGCGTGGCAGAAGCGGCACCTCGGCCTCCTGCAGCGCGTGCGCCACCCGATGCGCGAGCAGCGCGTGAATCCCCGGCCAGGTGGCGAGGATCTCGGCCTGGCGGACCCCCCGCGCCGCGGGATCGCGGTCGCGCGCCGCCAGCACGTCGCGACGCAGCTCCCTTGCAACCCGCGCCAAGTCGAGCACGGCCATGTCAACAGCGTAGCGGCCAAACCTCAGATAGTTGACCGTGCAGCCATCTCGCTCCCACGCGCGACCCAGCACGCGCCCCCTCCGGGGGCGCTCATCAAAATCAGTCGCGGCTAGGGTGCAAAGAACGCTTGGGAGACGTAGCGCTCGCCGGAGTCCGGCATGATCACGACAATCCGCCTGCCCCTCGACTCCGGCCGCGCGGCGAGCTCCAGCGCCGCCCACAGCGCCGCGCCGCAGGAGATCCCGGCCAGCAGGCCGATCCGTCGGGCGCAGCTCCACGCCGTGTGGATCGCGTCCTCGTCTGAGACCCTCACCACCTCGTCGAGCAGCTCGCGGTTCAGCACCGCCGGCACGAAGCCCGCGCCGATCCCCTGAATCCGGTGGGGCCCCGGCCGGCCGCCCGACAGCACCGGCGAGCCCAGCGGCTCAACCGCCACCACCAGCAGCCCCGGGTTGCGCTCGCGCAGGTACTCGCCCGTTCCGGTGATCGTCCCCCCCGTTCCCACGCCAGCCACGAGCACGTCCACGCGGCCCTCCAGGGCGCGCTCGATCTCCGGGCCCGTCGTGCGCCTGTGCACCTCGGGGTTCGCCGGATTGGAGAACTGGTCGGGCAGGAACGAGTCCCCCTCGCTGGCCATCTCCCGCGCCGCCTCCACCGCCTCGGCCATGCCACCCAGCGACTCGGTGACGTCCACCCGCGCGCCGTACAGCCGCAACAGGCTCTCGCGCTCGCGGCTCATCCCCTGGGGCAGCGTGAGCACCAGCTCATAGCCCTTCGCCGCGCACACGAACGCGAGCGCGATCCCCGTGTTGCCGCTCGTCGCCTCGACGATCCGCGTGCGCCCGGGCGCGATCCGCCCCTCGGCCTCGGCCGCCTCGATCATCGCCACCCCGATCCGGTCCTTGACGCTTCCTCCGGGATTGAACGACTCGAGCTTGGCGAACAGCTCCACCCCGTTGTCGGCCGCCGGCGTTCCCTCGAGCATGCCGTCGAGGCCCACGAGCGGGGTCTCCCCGACGAGTTCGGCAATGTTGATCGGGATTCGGGCCATAGGCCAAACGACAATAGTGGGCCGGGAGGGCCCGCGCGGCTGCTGCTCTCCCCGTGCGCGCGACCCTCCGGCCCGTCCTTCCCCCTTCCGCCTCGCGCTACCAGCTGCCTGTCGCAGCACCCCCGCAGCCGGTTTTCGCGAGCGGGCTCTTGCAGGTGCGAGCGATTTCTCCCGTCGCGTTCCTGCTGATCGTGAATTCGTTGCCGTCGGTCGCCATGGCGGTGACGGTGTAGGTGGTCGCGGTTCCTCCCGCCGCGCTCAGGTATGCGCCCGTCGTGATCGGGACGATGTCCAGCGAGGGCTCGTACCTGTTGAGCGTTTCCTTGCTCACGGTCTTGTATTCGCCGTTGCTGTCGGTCGCGATCGCCTCGGCGGTCGTCTCGGCCGTGCGGGCGAGCTCCTTCGCCTGCGCATCCCTTCCCTTCGACGTCTGCCCCGCAAACGCCGGGATCGCGATGGCCGTGAGGATCCCGATGATCAGCAGCACCACCAGCAGCTCGATCAGCGAGAACCCGGCCTCACCCGCAATCCGCTCATGGTGGCCGGGGCGCGTTCCGCTGCGGCCCGGCACGGTGCCCCGATTCAAACGCTGCGACGAAGTTGAAGACACGACAGCCCTCCTGGCTTCTGCTGGCGGTCGAGCTGTCTCGTCGGAGATCTCTGACTCTGCGCCCCCGCCTCACGGCGGGTTTGCCCTTTTCAGCGTGGTTTGATCGAGCCCGCACTGTGAACGCTCGATGGCCGCCTTGGAAGCGGACCTCGACTTTTGGCGAGATCTTGGACGGATGTACTAGCGAACCGCCTCGCAAAGCTTTACCGCGGCCTGAGATGGGGGTGGAACACTGCCTGCAGGGGACGAGAACAGACAAGAGATGAGAACGGAGGTCGAACACATGGCCCGCATAATCGTCACAACCGAGCAGAGCGAGCTATCCGACGCACCCGTGCTGCTCGACGAGCGCGTCTGCTCTGAACACCTCACCGACGACCACTCCGCCGCACAGCTCATGGAGCGGCTGGGCTGGGCGATCACCGACGCCGAGGACACCGAGCGCAGGGTCGGCGAGCGCCTCCCGAGCGCCTGAGCGCGACCCGCGGCCAGCGCCAGCTAGATGTAGTACATGCTCGCCCC
Organism: uncultured Solirubrobacteraceae bacterium; assembly: GCA_963717415.1. Taxonomy (GTDB): domain Bacteria; phylum Actinomycetota; class Thermoleophilia; order Solirubrobacterales; family Solirubrobacteraceae; genus Palsa-744. The sequence continues at coordinate 1,355,860 of OY970331.1, forward strand.
GGCCTCGCGGCCCTCGCGCTCGATGACGTCGGCGATGGTCGTCTTCTCGAGCACGTCCCGCGCGGCCTGGGCGGCATCGGCGAACACGCCATGCGCGTCCCGGCCGAGCGGCCCGTCGAGCAGCTCGACGATCTCGAGCACGGTCACGCTCGAGGGCTCGCGGGCGAAGCGATAGCCGCCCTTGACCCCCCGCTGGGAGCTGACGATGCCGGCGCGCCGCAGCGCGGCGAACAGCTGCTCGAGGAACTGCACCGGCACATCCCGCCGTCGCGCCAGCTCCCCGATCGGCACGGGGTCCGGCCCGCCGCTCCGCCCCAGCTCGGCGAGCGCCACCACGGCATACGGAGACTTGCTGGTGATCGAGATCATCGCGACAGGGCGATGCTAGGGGACGGGCCAGATCATCGCTAGACGGCTCCGCCCGGGGACGCGCCCCTGAGACGACGGCTGGCCGCTAGAGCCAGCCGCGCTCGGTGGCGATGAGGACGGCCTGTGCGCGGTCCACAGCCCCGAGCTTGCCGTAGATGTTGTGCAGGTGGGTGCGCACGGTGCTCGTGGACAGCGTGAGCTCGTGGGCGATCTGCTTGTAGACCTTGCCGTCGGCGAGCCGCTGAAGGACGCCCAGCTCGCGCCCGGAGAGCGGACACGGGTCGACGTGGCGCCGGCGCTGGCTGATCGAGCTCGGCAGCTCGTACATCACCCGCCGCAGCTCCTCGGGGCCGAGGCCGACCGCGCGGGCGGTCTGCAGCATCTCGGTCGGCGACACCTGGCCGCCGTGCTCGTAGTGGGCGAGCATGTCCCCCAGCCGGATGACGGCGGCCTCGCCCTGTACGTCCTGGTTGTGGTGGCGCTCGATCGAGGTGGCGACCGTCACCGGCAGGCCCCACCGTCGGGCCAGCACGCCGCCCACGAGCGCATGGTCGACGCCGAGCTCGCGGCGCTCCTGATGGATGCGTTCCTCGGGCGTTTTGGCGCCGCGATGCACCTGCGCGGGATAGCCGGGGTAGGCGTGCAGCAGCACGAGCTTGCCGATGTCGTGCAAGAGGCTCGTCACCATCAGGCGGTCGCGGTGCTCGTCTCCCACCTCCGAGGCGATCCTGTCCGCCGCGTTCTGGGTCGCCAGGGCGTGCAGCCGGAAGCGCTCGGGCGCAGCGTCCCAGACGCTCGCCCGCTCGAAGAAGTCGAACGTGCGCACGCGGCTGCAGAGCGCCTGCACGGTCGGGGCCTTGAGCAGCTCGACGGCTCGCGCGGCGGTATCGACCCGACCGCGCGCCCCCTGCAGCTGGTTTGCCAGTCGCAGCACCGCGATCGTGAGCGCGACATCGGACTCCACCGCGGTCACGATGTCGGCCGTCGCCACGTGATCCTTGGAGGCGACGGACATCAGGCGATCGCGCGACTCGGCGAGCGCGGGAAAGGCCTCAAGCGCTTCGAAGGCCGCCGTCAGGCGACGTCCGTGCCCCTCGTTCTGGTGGCGCTCGCCGGGGGGCCCCCCCTGCCGAGACCCGTTGGGCGCCGGGACAGGGGCGCGCGTGGGCTGTTCCACCTTGGCCTTGCGGCCGGCTTTCTGTGCAGTTGCTCTTGTCTTCGAGGCTGTTGCCGACATCCGCTCGCATCCCCTCCTTGGGATCGCCGACCATCCTGGCCGTGGCTCGCGTTGTGGTCCTATCGGCAGCCGGGGGGAAACGGTTGAGCGGTGATCGCGATCAGCCGCCCGCGAGCGCTGCATCGATTCTGCGCACCGCCTCATCGCGGCCCAGCAGCGCGAGGCTCTCGAAGATCCCCGGCGAGACCGTGGTGCCGCAGATCGCCACGCGCAACGGCTGGTAGACGTCTCGCGGTTTGGCCGAGCGCGCGCGGACGACTGCCTCGAGCGCCTCGGCCAGCGTGGGCTCATCGAAGCTCGACAGCGACGCGAGCGCCTCGCGCGCGTCGGCAAGCGCGGCGCGGCCCTCCTGCCCGAGCCAGCGCTCGCGTGCCGCCGGGTCGTCGACCGGGCCGTCGAACAGGAAGCCCGCGAGGGGCCAGAAGTCGGCCAGCGTGTGGATCTTCTCCTGGCTGATCCGCACCGCGTCGATCAGCCCCTCGCGCCCGGTGAACGCTTCGATGCGCCCGGCGAGCCCGGCGACCGGCAGCTGGCGGATGTGAACGCCGTTCAGCCACCTAAGCTTGACCTCGTCGAAGCGCGCGGGGTTGCGGCTGACCCGCTCGAGGGTGAACCGCTCGACGAGCTCCGCGGTGGACAGCACGGTCGCCGCGTCCTCGCCCGCGCCCCAGCCGAGCAGCGCCAGGTAGTTGCGAACAGCCTCCGGGAGATAGCCGGCGTCGCGCAGGTCGCCCACGGACGCGGCTCCATGGCGCTTGGAGAGCTTCTTGCCGTCCGGTCCGTGCAGCAGCGGCAGGTGCGCATACACGGGCAGCGGGGTCTCGGCGCCGCCTATGCCGAGCGCTCTGGCCGCCTCGAGCACGAGCACCTGCTTGGGCGTGTTCGACAGGTGATCCTCCCCGCGCACAACATGCGTGATCTCCGCGTCGAGGTCGTCGATCGCGACCGCGAAGTTGTACAGAACCGAGCCGTCGGCCCGCGCGATCACGGGGTCGTCGAGGTGCGCGTGCTCGAAACGCGTGTCCCCGCGGATCGCGTCATGCACGACCGTCGCGCCCTCGGCGGGCACGCGCAGGCGCACGGCGCCCGAGTCCTCCGCCTGCGCGCGGAACCCGCGCTCGGCGCCGTGTTGCTGCTTGTAGGCCGCCACATCCTCGGCGGTCGCGTTCGAATGGTAGGCGTGACCCGCGGACAGCAGCGCCTGAAGCACCTCGCGGTGGCGCTCTGAGCGCTCACTCTGGAAGATCGGCCCCTCGTCCCAGTCGAGTTCCAGCCAGCGCAGCGAGTCGAGGATCTGCTCGACGTGCTCGGGCGTCGAGCGCTCGCGGTCGGTGTCCTCGATCCGCAGCACGAGCGTGCCGCCCGCATGCCGCGCCAGCAGCCAGTTGAACAGCGCGGTACGGGCTCCGCCGATGTGGAGCTCGCCGGTCGGCGACGGGGCGAAGCGAACCTTCATAGAGGCCTCATAATCCGCTCGCATGCTAATCGGAGCGCACGTCTCGCCCGCGGGGGGGCTCGCCAAGGCGATCGAACGGGGCGTCGAGCGCGGCTGCGAGGCGATCCAGATCTTCAACCAGTCCCCGCGTATGTGGAGGCCGACCGTCTACCGCGACGAGGACGTCCGCGCGTTCCGCGAGGCGATGGACGCGAGCCCGATCGAGGCGGTCCTGATCCACGCCGTCTACCTGCTCAACTGCGCGAGCGACGACCCCGACATCCGCGCGAAATCGCTCGCATCGCTCACCCACTCGCTGCGCGTGGGCGCGGAGATCGGCGCGGCGGGGGTGGTCCTGCACCCGGGCTCGGCCAAGGGTGGCGACCCCGGTGAGGCGATCGCGCGCGCGGGAGCGACGATCCGCGAGGCGCTCGAGCAGAGCGAGGGCTGCGAGCTTCACCTCGAGAACACCGCCGGCGCGGGCGGCACCCTCGGGCGCTCGCTCGACGAGCTGGCCGCGCTGCTCGAGGCCGCGGGCGCCGGGAAGCGCCTCGGCGTGTGCCTCGACTCCTGCCACCTGTTCGCCTCGGGCTATGACATCCGCACCGTGAAGGGCATGGACGGCATGCTGCGCGAGGCCAAACGCAAGCTCGGCCGCGGCCGCATCCGCTCGCTGCACCTCAACGACTCCCAGACGCCGCTCGGCTCCAACCGCGATCGCCACGCCAACCTCGGCGAGGGCGAGCTCGGCGAGCAGGGCTGCGCTTCGTTCCTCTCGGCTCCCGCCCTCGGGGGGCTGCCCTGCATTCTCGAGACGCCGGGTGAGAAGCGGAGCGGTCCCGGAAAGCGGGAAGTCGCGCTCGCGATGAGGCTGCGCGAGCGGGGCATCGCCGCGCGCAAACCAACGTAACGAGGCGCTTAACAACGAGGGGCGCCTGAGTGGTTGACTTGCTCCTCGTGGGCGGCGCCGGGTCCGCCCGTCGAGGAGACACGGAGGTTGGGAAATGTTTGCGTTCAGGATTCCACGGGCGGTGGCCCTCTCGACCTGTGGGACGATCGGCCTTCTGCTGCTGATGACGGGTGTGGCGCTTGCGCAGGGGACGAAGCTCTGCATGCCCACCAAGGAAGGCAGACCGGTGGTGACACCCGTCAAGGGCGCCTGCCCGAGGCACTACTCGCTGACCGAACTGGGCAGGGAAGGTCCTGCTGGCAAGGAAGGCAAGGAGGGAGCGACCGGTGAAGAAGGAGCGCCGGGTAGCGAAGGACCGGAGGGTAAGGAAGGTAAGGTCGGACCGGCCGGACTGTCGGTGCTCTCCGAAGAAGAACAGGAAACCCTGAAGTCGATCCTGCCGTACGTCAGGTTCACCTCCTCGGGCGTCGGGGGCAAACCCACGATCCAGATCTCGGGGGCCAACCTGCAGATCGTCAATGGCCAAGGGTCGACCGAAACGCTGAACGGAGCCGGCAACCTGATCGTCGGCTATGACGAGGAACCGGGTGCGCAGACAGGCTCTCACGACATCGTGCTCGGCACGGGACAGGCCTTCAGCAGCTACGGCGCGATCGTCGGAGGCCTGAACAACGTCGCATCCGGGCCCAACAGCTTCGTCGTAGGAGCGCACGACGAAGCGATCGGCGAATACGCCTCGGTGAGTGGCGGTGAACGAAACGTAGCGAACACCAAAGGGGCCTCTGTGAGCGGAGGCGGGGGGAACGTGGCGGGCATCAGGCTCGCGTTCTTTCCCTGTAGCGGTGAACTCTGTTTGGGGCACCAGTACCCCTCGGTGAGCGGTGGCGAGGGGAACTTGGCCGAAGGGACAGGTACGTCGGTGAGCGGAGGCAGTCGCAACGTAGCCGCGGGGTCGGCCGGTAGATTTACCGACGCCTCGGTGAGCGGAGGCCTGAACAACGAAGCGGCCGGGCCAGGCGCCTGGGTGAGCGGCGGTGAAGGCAACGTGGCGTCATCCGAACCCCCGACTGGATACAGCCCCGGGCCGAGCTCGGTGAGCGGAGGCAAGGACAACCACGCAGGCGGAAACGGGGCTTCGGTGAGCGGAGGCGAGCACAACTCGGCTAACGCACCCGCTGCTTCGGTGAGTGGAGGGGAGTACAACGAAGCTGGCGGAAAGGCGCCCCCTGGCGGCTGTTGTGCTGCCGGGATGGGGCCGGCCGGTGCCTCGGTCAGCGGCGGCTACAAGAACGGTGCCTTCGGGCGCTATGACTCGATCCTCGGGGGCGAGGAAAACGAACTCGGACTGACAACCGAATTCGCGCACTTTCCCTGACGAATAAGCGGGGCCTGGCGTGGCGGTGGCCCGTGTTTGGATGGCATGGGCCACCGCGACTAGGCGGTCGGGCGCCGAAGGCTCCCGGCGCCGCGACGCTCAGGCGCTCGCGGCCGAGCGCAGCGGCGTGAGCGCGTGTTCGAGCTCCGCGATCAGCGCCGGGGTGTTCTGCACGCAGAACTCCGTGCCGAGCTCCAGCGCGCGCACCTCGCCGCTGCTCATGTGGACGTCCACGCGCACCTGCGCGGGTCCCGGGTAGTCCTCGAGCGCCCGCTTGAGCTCCTCGATCGTGGCCGTCGAGAGGCAGGCGGCGGGCACCTGCAGGTGCACCGGCTCGGCGAGCGCCACGGCAGTCCGGGCAGCCACCTCGGCCTTGGCGCGCGCCTCCTCGATCTCCCGCTCGGACGGCGCGAACCGCTCCACCGCCTGCGCGACCACGCACGTCTTGCCGGCTTCCTTGTGGTCCACGCGCCCCCTCACGATCACCACCTCGTCGATGAGAAGCGACGCCTCGTGCTCGGCCAGCGCCTTGCCGAACACGACCAGCTCGACCGACCCCTCGAGGTCGTCGAGGGTCGCGAACATCATGTGGTCGCCGTTGCGCGTGCGGATGCGCTTGGCCTCGGTGATGATCCCGCCGACTGTCACCGCGTCCTTGTCGCGCCGGCCCTCGACGGCCGACAGCGAGCAGTCGACGCGTGCGCGCAGCGCGTCGCGTAGCGGCTTCAGCGGATGCGCCGAGATGAACAGGCCGATCGCTTCCTTCTCGACGGCCAGGAGCTCGGCCTGGTCGAACTCCTCGGCCGGTACGGGCAGATGCACGGGCGCGCCGATCCCCCCGGCGGCGGGTGACCCGGCGGGGGCCACGGCGGCCCCACCCGGGGCATCTTCGCTCAGATCGAAGATCGAGCCCTGCCCGATGAGCGCGTCCTGCTGGATTTTCTGGCCTTTGGCCTGTGCCTGCTCGAGCATCGCGAGCATGCCCTTGCGGCTCGCCCCCGTGGAGCCGAGCGCGCCGCACTTGATCAGCGCCTCGATCGCCTTCTTGTTGACCGTGCGGTTGTCGACGCGCTCGCAGAAGTCCCAGATCGAGCTGAACTCCCCGCCTTCCTCGCGTGCGCGTTTGATCGCCTCGACGGCCTGATAGCCCACGCCCTTGACGGCGTCGAGGCCGAAGCGAATGTTGCCGACAGAGCTCTCCGCGGCGTTCGCCCCCGCCTCGCGCCCGGACGCCTCGACCGTGAACTCGTGGTCTGAGAGGTTGACGTCCGGCGGCAGGATCTCGATGCCCATCTCCTCGCAGCGAGCCACGAAGAAGGGAACCTTGTCCTTGGTCGACATCACCGAGGAGATCAGCGCGGCCATGTACTCGGCCGGATAGTTGGCCTTCAGCCAGGCGGTGCGGTAGGCGATCAGCCCGTAGCAGGCCGCGTGGGACTTGTTGAAGGAGTAGTCGGCCGACTTCTCGTTGGTCTGCCACAGGAACTCGATCACCTCGGGCTTGGTTCCCGACGCGCGGCAGCCCGCGACGAACTCCGGCTTCAGCGCCGCCATCGCCGCCCTGTTCTTCTTGCCGATCGCCTTGCGCAGGTCGTCGGCCTTGGCCCCGGAGAAGCCCGCGAGATCCTTCGAGATCTGCATCGCCTGCTCCTGGTAGAGGATCACGCCGTTGGATGACTCGAGGATGTGGCGCAGGCGTTCGTCGGGGTACGAGATCGACTGCGGGTCGTGCTTGCCCTTGGCGTACACCGGGATCTGGTCGATCGCGCCGGGTCGGTAGAGGGCGTTCAGCGCGACGAGGTCGTTGAACTCGTCCGGGCGCACCTTCTTGAGCGCATCGCGCATGCCCTCGGACTCGAACTGGAAGACGCCGGTCGAGTCGCCCCGCGCGAGCATCTCGTAGGTTCCCGCGTCATCGAGCGGCACGGCGGTCCAGTCCGGGCGCTCGCCGGTGGAGCGCCCGATGATGTCGAGCGCGTCCTCGATGACGTCGAGGTTGCGCAGCCCGAGGAAGTCCATCTTGAGCAGCCCGATGTCCTCGATCGGCTTCATCGAGAACTGCGTGACCGTGCGGAACACGCGCTCGCCGTCCTCCCCCGTGCCCGCGTCGGCCAGCTGGAGGGGCACGATGTCGGTGAGCGGCCGGTCGGCGATCACGACCGCCGCGGCGTGGATCGAGGAGTTGCGAACGATCCCCTCGAGCCCCTTGGCGACGTCGACGATCTTGCGGGCGTCGGGCTCCTCGTCATAGGCCTTGCGCAACGGCTGGCCGTTCTTCAGGCAGTCCTCGAAGGAGGGGGAGCGACCCATGATCGGGTCGGGGATCAGCTTCGCCAGGCGATCGCCCGTGCCGTAGTCGAAGCCGAGCACGCGGGCGGCGTCCCGGGTGGCCGCGCGCGGGAACATCTTGCCGAAGGTGACGATCTGCGCGACGGACTCGCGGCCGTACTTCTCGGTCACATAGCGCATCACCCGCTCGCGGCCCCGCACCGAGAAATCGATGTCGATGTCGGGCATCGACACGCGCTCGGGGTTCAGGAAGCGCTCGAACAGGAGGTCGTGCTCGAGCGGGTCCACGTCGGTGATCTTCAGGCAGTAGGCGACGATCGAGCCGGCGGCCGAACCGCGGCCGGGACCCACCGCGATGCCGTTCTCCTTGGCGAACTTGACGAAGTCCCAGACGATCAGGAAGTAGGCGTTGAAGCCCATCCTGTCGATCACCCCGAGCTCCATATCCATGCGCTCGACGGCCACCGCCGCGGGAGGGTCGCCGTAGCGCGAGCGCATACCCTCGAGCACCCGCGCGCGCAGGTAGTCGCGCTCTGAGCTTCCCTCGGGGGTGGGGTAGTTGGGGATCAGCTGCTTGCCCAGCTCGAGCTCCATCGAGCAGCGCTCGGCGATCTCGATCGTGCTCGCTACCGCCTCGGGCCACTCGGCGAAGGCGGCGTGCATCTCGGCGCTGTCGCGGAGATAGAACTCGTTGGTCTCGAACGTGAGCTTGGGCATCGCGATCGTGCTCTTCGTCTGCACGCACAGCAGCGCGGTGTGATGCTCGTGGTCCTCGCGTCGCAGGTAGTGCACGTCGCCGGTGCCGACGAGGCTTCCGCCCACCTCCCCCGCGATCCTGACGATGCCCTCGTTGCACTTGTCCTGCGCCGCCAGGCCGTTCTTCTGCACCTCGAAATAGACGTTCTCGGGGCCGAACACGCGCAGCAGGTCGTCCGCGTGCGCCCTGGCGTCCGCGTGGCGGTCCTCGAGCAATCGCTGGCAGAAGCGCGAGGCCAGGCAGCCCGTGAGCGCGATCACGCCGGCCGAGTGGCGCTCGACCTGGGCCAGGTCGACGGTCGGCTTGCCGCGCTGCAGGCCCTCGAGGAAGCCGGCCGAGGAGAGCTTGACGAGGTTGCGATAGCCGGTGTCGTCGGCGGCCAGCAGCGTCAGGTGGTTGCGCTCGGTCCTGCCGGGTCCCGCCGCCAGGTGGTCGTCGACGAGATAGATCTCACAGCCCACGATCGGCTTCACGTCGTGCTTGGCGCACGCCTTGTAGAGCTCGACGGCGCCGTTCATCACGCCGTGGTCGGTCAGGCCCAGGGCCGGCTGGCCGAACTCCGCCGCGCGCGCCGCGAGGGCGTCGACCTTGCATGCCCCGTCGAGCAGCGAGTACTCGGAGTGCACGTGCAGGTGGGCGCAGGCGGGGTTGCTCACTGCGACTGCATGCTAGGCGGCTCGGCGGCGGCCGACCGGCGCGCGCGCCGGTCTTTGCGCCTTATCCTCAGGCGGGTCAGCAGCGACATGCTGTGCTTGTGCCGGGGCGCCCTCAGGGGCGACGCGACCGGTGTGTCCGCCGGCCGCACCACGGCCTCGCGGCCGGCCTGCTCGGAGAGTGGAGGGGGTGGGCCGGCCGCCGGCCGTACCTCGGCCCCGCGAGCGGCCTCCCGGCTCGAAGCGGGCGGCGCAGGGACCTCGCCGGCCTCGCCGGCGCCGCCCGTCTGGCCGGTTTCCCCCAGATCCTCGACGCGCGCGCGCAGGCGCGCGACGGCGGCGGCGAGCGCCGCGGTCATCTCCGCGCGGTCGACCTCCTCGGGGCGGTTGGGCCCGCCGGGCGTGGCCGCGGGCGCCGGGCCCGGCTCGGGCGGTAGCGCGCCGGCCGCGGGGCGCAGCGCAGCCTGCGGGCGGTCGGGGAGGGCGGGATCCCGCACGGCGGCGGTTCGCAGCCGTCCGACGACCGCGCCGAGCTCCCTGACGAGCCCCTCCACCCTGCGGATACCCTGGCGCAGGCCCTCGAGCAGCCGGTCCGAGCGCTCGCGCGCGGCGCGCTCGGAGTCGAGCCCGCGCTGGAGCTCGAGGGCGCGGCCCTCGAGCTCGGTCAGCCGCGCCTGGAAGCTCTGCTCGGCGCGCCGGGCGGCGGCGATCTCGGTGGCGGCGGACTGCTCGGCCTCCGCGAGCCTGCGCTGCGCGCGCTCGAGCTCGGAGGCGAGCTCCTGTGCGCGCTGCTCTGAGGCGCTGAGGTGTCGGGCGAGCCGGTCGATCTCCATGCGGCTCTCGCGCTCCACGCCCATGCAGCGGTCCTCGGCTTCGACACGCAGCCGCTGCTCGGCATACTCGTGCTGCTTGGCGCGCCGCAGCTCCTGCTCGACCGATGGGGTCCGCGGGTCGATCGCGGCCTGCTCGACCTCGATGAGCTGGGCCATGCGCCGCTGCTCCTCCTGGGCGTCCTGCAGGCGCTGCTGCAGGGTCGCCACGTGGATCTCGAGCGTGCGCACCGTCGCCTCGGCCGCCTCCGCGCGACGGACGAGCGCGAGCTCGCCCGACTCGGCCGCGCGGCGTGCGCGGCGTTCGGACAGCAGGTCGCCCTCGCTTCTGGCGCCGCGTCCCTCAAAGCCCCCGCCCCGCTCGCCGCCCGGCGTCTCACTGCCCTCTGCCATCACGATGAGGGCAACCTATGGTGCCGGCCGGACGTTTCCGGGGTGCGCATCGAGACTAGCTCTGGTCCTCCCGGTCGTGAAGCCGCCAGGCCATCCGCGACTGCAGCGACCACAGCTCGATGAAGCCCGGCGAGGCGGCCTGCGAGAACAGGCCGCCGGACTCGGTGAAGGAGGCGAGGCTGGCGTCATAGACGGCGTTCTCAGAGGAGCGCGTGACGACCCGTGCAGTGCCCTTGTAGAGCTTCAGGCCGATCGTTCCCGTCACGCGCTCGTTGACCCGCTCCATGTAGGCGTCGAGATCTGCGCGCAGCGGCTCCCACCACAGGCCCGCGTACACCAGGTAGGCCCACTGGCGCTCGAGCTGCGGCTTGAACTGGTTCTGGTGGATCGTACAGACGAGCCGCTCGAGCTCCTGGTGGGCGGGCAGGATGATCGCCGCAGCGGGCACCTCGTAGATGTCGCGCACCTTCAGGCCGACGATCCGATCCTCGATGTGGTCGACGATCCCCACACCGTGCCGGGCGCCGAGCTCGGCCGTGCGCTCGATCAGCTCCACCAGCTCCAGGCGATCTCCGTTCAGCGCCACGGGCCGGCCGCGCTCGAAGCTCAGCTCGAGGAGCTCGGGCTCGTCGGGCGCCTCCTCCGGGCGGGTGACGAGCTGGAAGACGTCGTCGTCCGGCGCATGGCCGAGATCCTCGATCCAGCGGCCCTCGGAGGAGCGTCCCCAGAGGTTGTCGTCGATCGAGTAGGGGGCGGTCTCGGTGCCGCCCTTGATGGGGATGCCGTTCGCGCGCGCGTACTCGATCTCCTCCTCGCGGCCCATCTGCCAGGATCGCACGGGGGCGATCACCTTCAGCTCGGGGGCGAGCGTGGCCACGGTGGCCTCGATCCGCACCTGGTCGTTGCCCTTGCCCGTGCAGCCGTGGGCGATCGTGTCGCAGCCGCTCGCGCGCGCCTGCTCGACCGCGAGCTTGGCGATCAGCGGCCGGCCGAGCGCGGTGAACAGCGGGTAGCCGCCGCCGTACAGCGCGTTGGCCCTGATCGCCGGGGCGAGGTAGTGCTCGGCGAACTCCCGCCTGGCGTCCACGACGTGGCACTCGAGCGCCCCCAGGCGCATGGCCTTGCCCTCGATGACCTCGTAGTCCTCGCCCGGCTGGCCGAGGTTGACGGTCAGGCATACGACCTCCGCGCCGTAGGAGTCCTGGATCCACTTGAGCATCACGCTCGTGTCGAGACCGCCCGAGTAGAGCAACAGGACGCGGTGCACGCGCGCGGGATCGGCCTCGTAGGAGGCCGTCCGCGGAAGAGAGCTCGGATCCCGGGTGCCCACGGGCGCGAAGGCTACTCGGCTGGGGCTAGTGCTTGGAGTGGCCGTGCTTTGAGTGGCCGTGCCCGGTGCGCCTGACCGGCTTCTTGGCGGCGTGCGGCGGATGAAGCGTGGTCGAGCGGAACACCGGCCTGGCCCGCAGGCCCGCCGCGTTGGTGGCGACGGCGTTGAAGGTGATCGTCTCGTTGTATGGCAGCCCGCTGGCGGTCACCTGGTAGATCTGGCCGGTGACGCCGTTCACGGGCAGGATCAGGGCAGAGGTCCTGTGACAGAGCGGCTGCTTGGCGGGCTTGCCGCCGTGACCGTGCCTGTGCCTGCCCGGGCAGCGGCTGGTCACTTCGTAGCTGACCCAGGGCTCGACGCCGATCGGCGTCCGGTTGGGGTCCGCGGCCGCGACCGACAGGGTGCAGGTTCTCAGGTGGCACTTCAGCGCCGAGATCGCATCGACGGGCGCCGCGGAGTCGGCCGTGATCGGAGGGGTGGTGCCGGTGCGTGTGGTGCTCACGCCCCCGGGGTTGCTGGCCTGCACGACGCAGACCACCGGATGTCCCACGACGCTCGTGGACGGCGCGTAGACGGTGCTCGGCCCGCTCTGCAGGACCGTGGCGGCGGCGTCGTCGGTCTGGAAGGTGTAGGTGAACGACGGCGAGCCGCTCCAGGAGCCCGGTTCGCAGGTAAGCGGGCTGAAGTCCACCGGGCTCGCGAGCCCTCGGAGCACCGCCGGAGAGGTCTGCCGAGCGGCCACGGGCGGCGATTCGCTGCCTTCGATGAAGGCGCGCACCTCGGGCGCGGCGAGGTTGGTGAAGCCGGCGGCGCTGTCGGTCGGGCAGCCCTTTTCGCCGAAGTCGACCATGCCCACCTCGACCGGCGGGCTGCCCTCGGTCAGCGGTCCGCCGCTGTCGCCCTGGCAGCCCGCGGAGCTCGTGCCGTAGGCGCACAGGATCACGGCGGAGTTGGCCCCGTCCAGGTTGCGACAGGCGTCGCTCGAGATGGCGGTGAGCGAGGTGGAGTAGAGCTTGCCGTTCGGCAGCGCTTCTTCGGCGCCGTTCTCTTTGCCGTAGCCGCTCAGCGAGAGCGCGGCCCCGGGCGCCGGCGTGGCGGCGGTCGCGACCAGCGGTATCGGCTGGGCGCTGGCGGCGGCGGAGAGTTCGAGCGGCGCGGCGAGTTCGAGCACGGCCGCGTCATCCTTGATGTTGGGCAGCGGGCTGTAGTAGGGATGGACGCGCACGCGCGCGACGTGAACCTCCTGCGAGCCGGCGGGCGCGATCAGGTGCGCCTCGAATTCGGCCACGTTGGAGGCGCCCGCGATCACCCGCATGTCCGAGGCCGGATAGGTTTCCGTGGAGTTCTCGTGGTCGACGCAGTGGGCCGCCGTGAGGATGTGGGTGGCGTCGAGGATCGAGCCGCCGCAGTCCAGCTCGAGGACGTTGCCGCCGCCCAGTTCGACGAGCGTCGCCACGAACACCTGCCAGGGGAACTGGGCGATGGAGGATTCCTGGCCGTTGATGATGTCGGGGACCACCGCGCCCCTGCGCTGCGCCGGTGCCCCGAGCAGTGCCTCGTGGGGCGTCGCGTCGGCGAGCTGGCCGTCGCTGGGCGCGATCACGCCGTGCCAGACCCCGCCCGGCGCGAGCCCGCCCGCCGAGGGCGCCCCGAGCGCGAGGACACATGCCGCCGGCGCGAGCGTGATCGCGGCGAGCGAGATCGCGCGGCGGGTCGATGCTGTCAGCGGATTGCGCATGGGGTCTTGGGTTCGAACACCTTCGAGGCGTCCTTCGGTCGCGCGCTGGACAGATGGCGCAGTTACCGATCGGCCGGAGTGGCCGGGCACTTGAGCGCTGCGCCGAGCCGATGGACCGCCTGCTCGACCTCGTCGAGGCCGATCGTGAGCGGCGGCAGCAGCCGCACGGTGCTCGGCCCGGTGGCGTTGACGATCAGGCGCTCCTCGAGGAGCGCGCGGCGAACGACGTCCGTCGCGGAGATGTCGAGCTCGCAGGCCAGCATCAGCCCGCGGCCGCGGACCGAGACGACGTGCGGCAGCTCCTGAAGGCGCGCCGCCAGCAGCCGCCCGAGCTCTGAGACGCGGGCGAGCAGCGCGTGGTCGTCGGTGGCCTCGAGCGAGGCGAGCGCCGCGGCGGCAACCAGCGGGCCGCCGGCAAACGTCGAGCCGTGATCGCCCGGCGCGAGCACGTCGGCCAGCCGCTCGCCGGTGACCAGGGCGCCGATCGGCAGTCCGCCGCCGAGCGCCTTGGCGAGCGTGATCGCGTCCGGCAGCACGCCGGTCTGCTCGTAGGCCCACAGCGTGCCCGTGCGGCCCATGCCGGTCTGGATCTCGTCGAACACGAGCGCCGCGCCGTGCTCGTCGCAGGCGGCACGGGCCGCGGCGAGCAGCTCCTCTGAAAGGACGTGCACGCCGGTCTCGCCCTGGATCGGCTCGAGCAGCACCGCGGCCGTGCGCTCGTCGACCGCCGCCGCCAGCGCGCGCGGCTCGGGCGCCACCACCCGGAAGCCGGGCACGAGCGGCGCGAAGGGAGCCTGCTTGGCCTCCTGCGGGGTGGCCGACAGCGCGCCGTAGGTACGCCCGTGGAAGGCCCCCTGCACGACCACGATGTCACCCGCGTGGCGAGCCTTGCGGGCGAGCTTGATCGCCGCCTCGACGGCCTCGGCGCCGGAGTTGCAGAAGAACACCTTGCCGCCCAGGCTCGACGCCGACAGGCGTGAGGCCAGGCGCATCGCCGGCTCGGTGTAGAAGAGGTTGCTCGCGTGCATCAGCCGTCCGGCCTGCTCGCGGACGGCCTCCACGACGAGCGGGTGGCAGTGGCCGAGGCTGGTCACCGAGATCCCGCACAGGAAGTCCAGGTACTCCCGGCCCCGATCGTCCCACAGGCGCGCGCCCTCGCCGCGGACGAACTCCACCGGAAGGCGGGCGTAGGTGCCGATCACGCTCGAGCGCTCGAGCTCCTGGAGCTCCGAGAGCGTCATGGGGCGGCTTCGATCTTGGTGCCGATCCCCTGATCGGTGAAGAGCTCGAGCAGCAGCGAGTGGGGCAGGCGACCGTCGAGGATGTGGGCCGCGCCGACGCCGGCGTGGATCGCGTGGACGCAGGCCTCGAGCTTGGGCGCCATGCCGCCCTGCAGGCCGCTCAGCGCCCGCTGCACCTGCTCGACGGTCGCCTGGCCGATCAGGCTGGCGGGATCTGCCGGGTCCTCAAGCCAGCCCGGCACGTCGGTGAGGAAGACCATCTTGTAGGCGCCGATCGCCCCCGCGACGGCACCGGCGGCCTCGTCGGCGTTGACGTTGTAGGAGCGCCCGTCACGGTCGGCGCCGACGGAGGCGATCACTGGGATGTAGTCGCTCGAGATGTGGTGGATCACGTCGATGTTGACGCGCTCGATGCGCCCCACCAGGCCGATGTCCTCACCGCCCGGGCCGGTGCGGCGGGTGACGCGGAACAGCGAGCCGTCGTCGCCGCAGAGGCCGACGGCGGGCTGGCCGTGGCGGCTCAGGCGCAGCACGATCTCCTTGTTGACCTTGCCGACGAGCACCATCTTCGCGACCTCCACGGTGTCCTCGTCGGACACGCGCAGGCCGCCGACGAACTCGACCGGCAGGCCGAGGCGCTGCATGTAGGCGGTTATCTCCGGGCCGCCGCCGTGCACGACGATGGGGTTCAGGCCGACGTACTTGAGCAGCACCACGTCGCGCGCGAACTCCTCGCGCAGGTCGGGGTCCTCCATCGCCGCGCCGCCGTACTTGATGACGACGGTCTTCGAGTGGAACTCCCTGATGTAGGGCAGTGCCTCGAGCAGCGTGCCTACGTCGCGCATGTGGCCGCCCTCCGGGTCGTTTTACGGGAGACAACTTCGCGCAGACACCGCATCGGGGTCCGTGCCGCCGGCCTCCTCGCGGGCTGGTCGAGCCCGCGGGCTCCTCGCGCCGCGCTCATGTCGTGTACTCCGCGTTGACGGTTACGTACTCGTGGGAGAGGTCCGAGAAGAAGACCTCGGTTTCGGCGCCGCTGCCGGGGAGGGTGACCTCGTACTCGATCTCGGCTCCCTGGACCGCATCGGCGAGCGACCGCTCGTCGTAGTCGATCGCCGCGCCGGCCGTGCACACCGCCGTGCCCTCGATCGCGAGGTCCACCGCGAGCGGCGGCGTACCGGCGTCCCGCCCGTCCAGGGCGGCGCCGACGGCCTGGACGATGCGTCCCCAGTTGGGGTCGCCACCGTGGAGCGCGGTCTTCACGAGCGGAGAGTTGGCGACCGACCGCGCGGCGACCTCGACGCCGTCGGGGTCTCCACCGCGCACGAGCACGCGCGCGATCCTCCTCGCGCCCTCGCCGTCGGCGACCAGCATGATCGCCAGCTGGCGCAGGAGCGCGTCGAGCGCCTCGCCGAAGCGCAGCTCGTCCTCGCTCGCGGGGGCGATCGCGACGCCGCTGTCGCCCGAGCAGAGGAGGATCGCCGTGTCGTTGGTCGAGAGCTGGCCGTCCACCGAGGCGCGGTCGAAGGAGCGCTTCACGCACACCCCCAGCAGCAGGTCTGCCGTCTCGGCCAGCAGCGCGGCGTCGGTCTCGACGAAGCAGAGCATCGTGGCGAAGCGCGGGGAGATCATCCCCGCGCCCTTGCACTGCGCGCTAAGCCGCACTGTGCCCGACGGGAGCTCGACCTCGAGGCTGGCGCGCTTCTCCGAGCCGTCGGTGGTCTGGATCGCCTGCTGAAACGCCGCGTCGCCCTCGCCGCTCAGCCGCGGGCGGACCTCGAGGATCCCCTTGACGACGGCGTCCATGGGCAGGTGGTGGCTGATGCCGCCGGTGGAGGCGAGCGCGACCTCGGAGGGGTCCACTCCGAGCGCCATCGCCGCGGCGCCCTGGCTCTTGGCCGCGTCGTCGAGCCCCCGCCGGCCGGTGGCGGCGTTGGCGCAGCCCGAGTTGGCGAGCACCGCGCGCAGGGCCCCCAGCCGGCAGCGGCTCTGGGTGACGAGCACCGGCGCCGCGGGGGTGCCCGTGGCGGTGAAGCGCGCGGCGCTGACGGGGCTCTGCGCGTCGCAGACGAGGATGCCGAGGTCGGGGTTGCCGCTGGGCTTGATCCCGCAGGCCACGCCGGCCGCGCGAAAGCCGCCGGGAAGGCCGGCATCGGGACCGAGGTCGCGCACGTGGGCGGGCGCGGGTACCCAGCGCGAGCGGAAGAAGGGACGGGGAGCGCTCACAGCAGGCCCTCGGCCTCCGGGAGGCCGAACATCAGGTTGAGGTTCTGCACGGCCTGCGAGGAGGTGCCCTTCCACAGGTTGTCGATCGCCGAGAGCACCACCACCTTGCCGGTGTGACCGTCGGCGGCGGCGAACAGGCGGCAGAAGTTGGTCTCCAGCACGTCCCTGGTGCCCGGCGGCCGGTCGGCCAGCTCCACGAACGGCTCGCCTGCGTATGCGTCCTCGTAGAGCTCCGCGAGCTCCGCGGCGGCGACCGGGCGGGTGCTCGTCACATAACAGCTGGCGAGCTCTCCCTGGTCGAGCGGGACGAGGTGCGCTTGGAACTGAACCGGCACGTCGCGCAGCGCGGGGTCGAGCTCGGCGAGCTCCTGCTCGATCTCCGGTGTGTGGCGGTGGGAGGCGACCTTGTAGGGGAGGATGTTCTCGCCCGCCATCGACAGATGGGTCGTCTCGTCGAACACCCGGCCGGCGCCGGAGATCCCCTGCTTGGCATCGATCACGACGTCGGCGATCAGGCCCGCGCGGGCGAGCGGGGCGAGGCCGAGCACGGCCGCGGTCGGGTAGCAGCCGGGGTTGGCGACGATTGCCGCCCCGGCGACGCTCGCGCGGTGCAGCTCGGTGAGCCCGTACACCGCCTGCTCGAGCAGGTCCGGCCTCGGGTGCTCGCCGTAGGTGCGCTCGTACACGGCCAGCTCGGCGAGCCGGAAGTCGGCGCTCAGGTCGATCACCCGAGCGCCCCGCTCACGCAGGGCGCCCACCGTCGGCGCGGCGGCCGCGTGCGGGTAGGCGACCACGGCGGCGTCGAGGAGCGGAAGGCGCTCGAGGTCGAGCTGTTCGATCTCCATCGGCACGCGGTAGCGCGGGTAGAGCTCATCGAGGGGACGGCCCACCTCCGAGCGGCCGGTGACGGCGACCAGCTCGAAGCCGGGGTGGCGCCAGAGCAGGTGCGCGGCGAGCGCCCCGGCGAAGCCCGTGGCGCCCGCGACGATCACCCGCGGCGCGCCCTCGGCAAAGCGCTGGTCAGCCACGCAGCTCGCCTCCCATGCGCTCCAGCGCGAGGAGCAGCCGCTCGCGGGCGGGGGCGATGTCCTCGTCGGTGAGCGTGCGCTCGGGGGAGCGGAAGGAGAGCGCGAGGGCCAGCGAGCGCCTGCCCTCGCCGACCTGCTCGCCGGCGTAGACGTCGAACACGCCGACGTCGTCGAGCACCTCCCCCGCCGCCTCGCGGACGGCGGCCAGCACGTCGGCCACCGGGATGGTCTCGGGGAGCGTGACCGCGAGATCCAGGCGCAGCGCTGGGACCATGGCGAGCGGCCGGAAGGCGATCACGGGAGGGCTTACGGCGGCAAGCCTGCCGAGGTCGATCGCGAAGGTCGCCGTGCGCCCGAGATCCCAGGCGCCGGCGACCAGCGGGTGGAGCTCGCCGAGGAACCCGAGCGCATGCGAGCCGGCCAGCACGGCGGCGCTGCGAGCGGGGTGCAGGAACGGGCGCTCCTCGGCCTTCACCGACCAGTCCACATGGAGACGATCGAGCAGGGCGCCGAGCAGGGCCTTGGCCGCGAAGAAGTCGGCCTCGCCGGTGCCGCCGCGCCAGGAGCGCGGCTGCAGGGCGCCGGTCATAAGCACGCCCAGCGCGTGGTGCTCGTCGGCGAGCGGGCCGCCCGGGGGGGCGCGGTAGACGGTGCCCGACTCGAAGATCTGAACGTCCGGGCCGTTGCGCGCGACGTTGTGCCGCGCGGCGTCGAGCAGCGAGCCGAGGAGCGTGGGGCGCATGATCGACTGGTCGCGCGAGAGGGGGTTCTGAAGGCGCACCACCTCGCGCATGGGATGGTCGAGCGGCAGGCGCAGGCGGTCGAGCAGCCCCGGGTCGGTGAAGCTCCAGCCGACGATCTCGAACAGCCCCCGGCCGACTATGGCGTCCTCGGCCAGCCTGCGGATCCGCTGGGCGTGGTCGAGCATTCCGGCGGCCCCGCGGCGCGCCGGGAGGGTCGCGGGCAGCCGCTCGAGGCCGTCGATGCGCGCGACCTCCTCGATCAGGTCCACCTCGCGGGTCACGTCGTCGCGTCGCAGCGCCGGCACGGTGACGTCGAGCCCGTCGGCGACGGGCTGGGTCTGGAAGTCGAGCGCCTCGAGGATCTCCGCCTGGCGCTCGCCTGTGACCGGCACGCCGAGAATCGCGCGCACGCGCCGCTCGCGCAGGACGATCGTGCGCGGCGGCTCGGGCGTCCAGGCCTCGTCGATCGTGCCCGGCAGGACCTGCGCGCCGCACAGCTCGAGCATCAGTCTGGTTGCGACGGCCTGCGCGTGGGCGCACTGCTCCGGCTGAAGGCCCTTCTCGAAGCGCGCCGAGGCCTCGCTGCGCAGGCCGAGCGCGAGGGAGCTTCGGTGGATGTTGGGGCCGTTCCAGGTGGCGACCTCGAGCAGCACGCGGCTCGTGTCCGGCTGCACCTCAGAGCGCGCGCCGCCCATCAGCCCGGCGATCGAGGTCGGACCCTCGGCGTCCTCGATCAGGACCATCTCGTGGTCGAGCGTCCGCGTCTGGCCGTCGAGCGTCTGAACCTGCTCGGCGTCCCGCGCGCGGCGCACCGTCAGGCGTGGGCCCGCCACGCGGTCGAGGTCGAAGGCGTGCAGCGGCTGGCCGGCGAGCAGCATGGCGTAGTTGGTGATGTCGACGACGTTGTTGATCGGGCGCTGACCCGCGGCCGTCAGCCTCGCCTGAAGCCAGGGCGGCGACGGGGCGATCGTGACGCCCTCGAACACTCGCGCGGTGAAGCGCCGGCAGAGCTCGGGAGCCTCGACCGTCACGGCGACGCCCTCGAGCGGGCCGGCCGTCCCCGGGTCCTCCTCCCACGGCGCCGGCGAGAGCGCCGCCCCGGTCGCGGCGTGCAGCTCGCGGGCGACCCCGAACACGCCGAGGCAGTCCGGCCGGTTGGGGGTGATCTCGAGCTCGAGCACCTCGGTTGCGATCGGCAGCACCTCCGCCAGCGGCGTGCCCGCCGCGAACTCGGCGTCCGGGGTCAGATCGTCGAGCACGAGGATGCCCTCTGAAGCCGTCCCGATCTGGAGCTCTGAGGCCGCCAGGATCATCCCCTCGGAGACGACGCCCCTGAGCTTCGCCCGCCCCAGCACGGTGCCATCCGGCATGACCGCGCCCGGCCGCGCCACCGCCACGGTCTGGCCGGCGGCGACGTTCCGAGCGCCGCAGACGATCGTCGCAGGCCCGTCTTCGGAGGCCTCTCCGAGATCGACCTCGCAGACCCTCAGCCGGTCGGCGTCCGGGTGGGGCCTGGCCTCGAGCACGCGCCCGATCAGAAAATGCTCGAGCGCCGCCACACCGTGATGGTGCACGGCCTCGACCTTCGTGCCGGTCATCGTCAGGCGCTCCTCGATCCCGGCGACGTCCAGGTCGGGATCGCAGTATTCGCGCAGCCAGTCGAGCGGAACCCTCACGGCAGGCTCCTCGCGGCTTGCGACTCCCGGGCACGCCGCACGGCGTCCGGCGCGCTCATCTCAACTGCTCCAGGAAGCGCAGGTCGTTTTCGTAGTAGAGCCGCAGATCCGGGATGCCGTGCTTGAGCATCGCGATCCGCTCCACCCCCATCCCCCAGGCAAACCCCTGCACCTTCTCGGGGTCGTATCCCGGCGCGTTGCGCTCGGTGGTGGGCACGTGGGAGTAGACGTTCGGATCGACCTCTCCCGCACCGAGCACCTCGAGCCAGCCCTCGCCCTTGCACAGATAGCAGCGCGCGCCATCCCGCAGGAA
This sequence comes from uncultured Solirubrobacteraceae bacterium, assembly GCA_963717415.1. Taxonomy (GTDB): domain Bacteria; phylum Actinomycetota; class Thermoleophilia; order Solirubrobacterales; family Solirubrobacteraceae; genus Palsa-744. Next base: position 1,376,403 of record OY970331.1, read on the forward strand.
GCCCTCTCCCTCACAGTGAAAGCACGACACGTCCACCTCCACGCTCGGCTCGGTGAAGGGGAAGAAGTGCGGGCGCAGGCGCACGTCGCGCTGTTCGCCGAAGGCGGCCCGCGCGAACACGAGCAGCGTGCCCTTGAGGTCCGCGAGCGTGATGTCCTCGTCGACCGCCAACCCCTCGATCTGGTGAAACTGGGGCGTATGGGTGGCGTCGGAGTCCGGCCGGTAGACGCGACCGGGTATCACCACATACAGCGGCGGGCCGTGCTCCTCCATGACCCGCACCTGCATCGGCGAGGTGTGCGTCCTCAGCACGAGCTCATCGCCCGCGTCGCCCGCCCCGCCCGAGCGTTCCGAGGGGCCGCGCGAGCCCTCCTCTTCGCCGGGTCCGGCCACATAGAAGGTGTCCGTGCGCGCGCGGGCCGGATGGGTGGGGCTGTGGTTGAGCGCGTCGAAGTTGTAGTGGACCGTCTCCACCTCGGGGCCCTCCATGACCGTGAAGCCGAGCCCCAGGAAGATGTCTTCGAGCTCGCGCCGGGTGGAGGTGAGCACGTGAAGGCCTCCGATCGGCTGGGGCGGCGCGCCGGGCAGCGTGATGTCCACCCGCTCGGAGGCCAGGGCGCCGTCGAGCTCCTCGGCGCCGAGCTGGGCGGCCCGTGCATCGATCATCTCAGAGAGCGCCCGACGGGCCTCGTTGGCGACCCCGCCGACCTCGGCCCGCTGCTCGGGCTCGAGCTCTGCGACGCCGCGCAGGAGCCGCGGGATCTCGGCCTTGCGCCCGAGGTAGCGCACGCGCAGCTCCTCGAGCGCCTCGCTGGTGGGCGCCGAGGCGATCGACCGCTCGGCCTGCGCCCGCAGCTCTTCGATCCGCTCGATCATGACGCCCGGACCCTAGATGACAGCGGGGCGTCCGAGCCGCCACGACTCATCTCATACAGCGCGACGGTCGCCGCCATCGCCGCGTTCAGCGACTCCGCGGCGATCGGGATTCGCGCCGTCCCCTCGCAGGCGTCGATCACGCTCGCCGGGAGGCCCTCGCGCTCCGCGCCGACGAGCAGAGTGACGTGCCCGCCCGCCCCAGGCCCACCCGCCCCCGGGCGCGCGTTGTCGCCGAGGCAGTGAAGCGGCCGCTCGCCGTCGGCCGCCAGCGCGATGCGCCGCCCCGGCAGCTCGTCCACCTCCCGCACCCGCGCGAGCGTGACGGCGAAGATCGCGCCCATGCTCGCCCGCACGGCCTTTGGTGAGTGCGGGTCGGCGCAGCCGGGCCCGAGCGCGACGCAGCCGGCGCCGAACGCGTGGGCGCTGCGCAGGACGGTGCCCACGTTCCCCGGATCCCCGACGCCGTGCAGGTACACGCACAGCGGCCCGACCGGCTCGCGCCAGCGCTGCTCATAGACGCCGATCACCCGGCTGCCCGACCCCAGCGTCGAGACGGCCCCGAGCAGGGCGGGCTCGACGTCGTGAAAGCCCTCGGCGCCCAGCCCGGAGCCGGCGAGGCGATAGCCCTCGAGCGCCGGCCGGCCCGCCCGGTGCGCTGCCTCGACGAGATCCTCGCCCTCGGCGAGGAACCTGCCCGTGCGCTCGCGCTCGCGCCGGCGCCTGAGGCGGCGGAGGGACTTCAGGCGGGGATTGTCGGGGGATGTGATGTGGGCCATGGATTTGCCGTTTGGGTCGAGTTGGCGACGGACGAAAAAAGGGCGCCGTCCTTTTCAGGAGCGACGCCCGGGAGGCTGTCCGATGTCGAGTGCCGGGCGCCGCCGGCCGGGCCGGCGTCAGGCAGTCGACGCCTCGCGGGCGACTTCGGCGAAACGTCGAAACGTGTCGGCGTCGCGGACGGCGATGTCCGCGAGCACCTTGCGGTCGAGCTCCACGCCGGCCAGGGACAGGCCATGCATGAACTGGGAGTAGCTCATGCCGTTGATCCGGGCGGCGGCGTTGATGCGGGTGATCCACAGGCGGCGGAAGTCGCGCTTGCGGTTGCGCCTGTCGCGGTAGGCGTAGGCGTCCGCCTTCATCAGCGCCTCCTTGGCGCGCTTGTAGTTCGAATGGGCCTCCCCGCGGAAGCCCTTCGTCAGCTCGAGCGTCGCGCGACGCTTCTTGCGGGCGTGAACGGAGCGCTTGACCCGCGTCACTTGCCCACCCCCAGCATCCGCTTGATCCGGGGCACGTCGTGATCGTCGATCATCGCCGGCCGGCCCAGCGCACGCTTCTTTTTCGGCGACTTCTTCTCGAGGATGTGGCTCGTGAAGGGGTGCCGGCCGCGCACCTTGCCGGTGGCGGTTACTTTGAAGCGCTTCTTGGCGCCGGAGTGGGTCTTCATCTTGGGCATGATCGCGAGCCCCCGATTATGACACGGGCGCGCCGCCCGAGGCGTGTCAGGCGTCGGCGGCGGAGGACTCGACCACCGCGGAGGAGACCTTCTGCTCGGCCGGCGTCTCACCGGCGGGCGACTCGACCACCGCGGAGGGGACCTCCGGCTCGACCGGCGCCTCTGCGGCGGAGGACTCGACCACCGGGGAGGAGACGTCCTGGTCGGCGGCCGGCGCCTGGGCGAGGTCCGGGCCCGGCGAGTCCGCCGAGTCTCCCTCCTCGGGCGAGGGGGCCTCGCGGCCCTGGGCCGGCGAGTCGATCGCCGCGGAGGCGACATCGCCCATGTGGGCGCCCTCGGCCACCTCCCCGTTCTGTGGCGCCTCGATGTCCACCCGCCCGGCGAGCACCGCCTTGGAGGGGGCCATCATCATCGTCATGTTGCGCCCTTCCTGCATCGGGCGCTGCTCCACCACGCCGAGCTCGGACAGCTCGCCGGCGAGCCGGTCGAGGATCGCCACGCCGCGCTCGGGGTGGGTGACCTCGCGCCCGCGGAACATGATCGTGATCTTCACCTTGTCCTTGTGGCGCAGGAAGCGCTCCACGTGGTGCTTCTTGGTGTCGTAGTCGTGCTGGGCGATCTTGGGGCGAAACTTGATCTCGCGAATGGTGATCTGCTGCTGGTGCTTGCGCGCCTGCTTGAGCTTCTGCGCCTGCTCGTACTTGTACTTGGAGTAGTCGAGCACCCGACACACCGGCGGGCGCGCCTCGGGCGCCACCTCGACGAGGTCGAGTTCGCGCTCCTGCGCGAACTTGAGCGCATCGGCCGTCTGCAGGACGCCGATCTGATTTCCCTCGTCGTCGATCAGGCGGACCTCGGGCACGCGAATGCGCTCGTTGATCCTCGTGGTATCCCGCTCAGGCGGGCGCCGGTCGAACCTGCGGGGGACCGGCACTAGCTGTCGGAGCCGCGCGTCAAGCGGATGCTATGCGTGGCGCTCTGAGGATTTGCGGGGCTTCAACGGGGCTCAGTATAGCCTCCCGATCAAGTCCTCGGCAAAACGATTCACCGGCATGCTCCCCGTATCGCCGGCGCGGTGCTCGCGGACCGAGACGCTGCGATCGCGCTCCTCGCGCTCGCCGACCACGAGCATGTAGGGGATCTTGCGAAGCTCCGCGTCGCGGATCTTGCGCCCCATCGACTCGCTGCGATCGTCGAGCTCGACGCGCATCCCGCCGGCGCGCAGCTCGTCGGCCACGCTCTGGCCATACGGGCTGAAGCGGTCGGACAGCGGCAGCACGATCGCCTGCACGGGCGCCAGCCACAGCGGCAGCTCGCCGGCGTAGTGCTCGAGCATGATCCCGATGAAGCGCTCGTATGAGCCGAACAGCGCGCGGTGGATCATCACCGGCCGGTGCTCCTGGTTGTCCGCGCCTGTGTAGCTCAGCTCGAAGCGCTCGGGCATCGAGTAGTCGAGCTGCACGGTGCCGAGCTGCCAGGAACGCCCGAGCGAGTCGGTCATGTGCATGTCGACCTTGGGCCCGTAGAAAGCCCCGTCGCCCGGATTGAGCTCGTAGTCGAGCCCCTGCGCGTCGAGCGCGGCCATCAGCTTCCCCTCGGCCCGGTCCCACATCGCGTCGTCTCCGATGCGCTTCGGCGGTCTCGTCGAGAGCTCGAGGCGCACGTCGAAGTCGAACAGCCGATACGTGGAGAACGCCATCTCCAGACAGCCCTTCACCTCATCCTGCACCTGCTCCTCGGTGCAGAAGATGTGAGCGTCGTCCTGCGCGAAGTGCCTGACCCTGAGCAGCCCGTGAAGCACGCCCGAGGCCTCGTTGCGGTGGAGCAGGCCCGGCTCTGAGTAGCGCACCGGAAGGTCCCGGTATGAGTGGCGGCTCATCGAGAACAGCTGGGCGTGGCCGGGGCAGTTCATCGGCTTCACCCCCATCTCGCGATCCTCGACCTTCACGGTGAACATCTGCTCGCGGTACTTCTCCCAGTGCCCGGAGATCTTCCACAGCTCGGCGTCGTATATCTGGGGGGTCTTCACCTCCGTGTAGCCGCGCTCGGCCCCCATCCGGCGCGATACCGCGACGAGCGCGTTCCACACGGTGGTGCCCGCCGGCAGCCAGAAGGCCGCGCCGGGCGAGACCTCCGAGAAGGTGAACAGGCCCAGCTCGCGCCCCAGCTTGCGGTGGTCCCTGGCCTTCGCCTGCTCGAGCCGCTCGAGGTGCTCGGCGAGCTCCGCGCTCGAGAAGAAGGCGGTCCCGTAGATGCGCGTGAGCATCGGCTTGGTCGAGTCGCCCCGCCAGTAGGCGCCCGCGACCGACTGCAGCCTGAACGCCCCCACGGACTTCGTGCTCGGGGCATGCGGGCCGCGACAGAGGTCGGTGAAGGGTCCGTTGGTGTACAGCGAGACGCTCTGGAGCGGCGCGTCCGGCGGAGCGTTCGTCACGAGGTCGTCGATCAGCTCTACCTTGTAGTCCTGGCCCTCGGCCAGGAACCGCTCGCGGGCCTGTATCGGGCTCACCTCGGCGCGCTCGAACGGCTCGGCGGCCTTCACGTGGGCACGCATGCGCTCTTCGATCCGAGGAAAGTCCGCCTCGGAGACCACCGTTCCGGGCGGAAATTCGAAGTCGTAGTAGAAGCCGTCCTCGATCGGAGGGCCGATCGATATCTTCACGCCCTCGTACAGCTCGAGCACGGCGGTCGCGAGCAGGTGCGCCGCATCGTGCCTGATCAGGGCGAGCGCCTCGGCGCCGCTCTTGGACGTGAGGATCGAGATGCTCGCCCCGTCCGGCAGGGCACGCCCCAGATCGCGCAGCTCGGGGCCTTCTCCCGCCTCGGGGTGGCCGACCTCCACGGCGAGCGCCGCCCGGGCGAGGCCGGGCCCGATCGCGGCGGCGGCATCGGCGCCCGTCGCGCCGTCGTCCAGCTCGAGCGTCTTGCCGTCGGGGAGTGTCACGGTCACGGTCATCTGAGCGCTGGAGGCTAGCGACCAGCACGCGAAACGCGGGTTGCACGCTTCCACGCAGATCCTGAGATGCCGATACCCCCGCCGATGACACGAAAGCACCCGATGGTGGCGCTCGCCGCCGCCTGTCTGCTGCTCGCGGCCTGCGGCAGCTCGAGCCCCTCGCCGTCCACGGGCTCATCGGCGGGCTCGCAGGCGTCCGCGACCCGCTACCTCGCCGGCGCGAACGCGGTCTGCGCCAGGCTGCTCGCCAAGCTCGACAGGCTGACCCAACCGACGACCGCCGAACAGGCCGTCTCCTACCTTCCCCAGGCGCTTCGGATCATGCAGGCCGAGAACCGGCAGCTCGCCACGCTCGATCCGCCGGCGGGCGAGCGCCCGCAGCTCGAGGCCGGCCTTCGCAGCTCGCAACAGCTGGCGGCCCTGCTGCGGCGCTTCCTGCACGAACTGCAGTCCGGACTCGTGGAATTGAACGCGTTCGCACGCGTGCAGAGCCGCAGCCAGGCGCTGCGGGCGGACGTCGACTCGCACCTCCGCGCCGCCGGCCTGTCGAGCTGCACGCAGTAGCGGCTCGGATGTCCCCTCGACGGCGCCGGCCCGCGGGCTCCTCAAAGTTCGCTTGGCGGAAGCGCAAAAAGCTCAAGCTCGCGGCAACCCAGACGACAAGAGGCCTATGCGTCGGCTAGCGCTCCTCGGACTCGTGGCCTCGCTCGTGCTCGGCGCGATCGCGGTGTCGGTGACCAACGACAACGTGCACTCCCAGCGCAACGAGCAGGACCGCTCGCTGCAGGAGGCCGTCAACAGCGAGACCTCCGTGATCACCGACGGCGTGCGCCAGACCTCGACGGCGCTGTCGCTGCTGCTCGTGAACCCCGCGGTGCGGGACCTGCTGAGCGGCCGCCCGCTGACGGCGGCCCAGCGGCTCAGCGACCGCCACAACGCGGTCCTCGCGCTCGCCGCGGTCCAAAGCTCGGCCTTCCTGCCGCTGTCCGCCGCCTGCCTGGACGACGGACACGGCCACCAGCTCGTGTGTGGCCCAACCGCCCGTCCCGCGAGCTTCTCCCCGCGGCTCGGCAAACAGTTCGTCAAGCTTGCCAGCACGGCGAACTCGGGCGCCGCGAGCGGCGCCTTCCTGTCGCCCGTCAGCAGGCAGTTCTCGGTGGCGTTCCTCGCGCCGTTCCGCGCCCGTGGGCAGCTCCTCGGCCTCGTGCACCTGGATATCAGCGTCGCCGACACCCGCGGGGCCAGCCTGATCGAGAACGACACGCCCGGGGTGGCGATTCAACTCGCCGGCTACGAAGGCGGGGTGCTCCTGCTCAACGACCCCGACAGCGAAGTCACGGCGAGCGGCATCGGCTCGCCGGCCACCCTGAGGGTCCCGGGCGGGCTCGAAGGGCACCCGATGTACACGCTCGAGGACGGACACCGGGCGATGGTGGCGGCGCTGCCGCTGACGATCGGCGGAGCCCATCAGCGCGTCGCCGTGGTCGCGCACTCGATGGCTTCGCAGCCCGCGTTCCTGAACTCCTGGAGCTCGGGCATGCTCACCGTGCTGGGGCTCGCCCTCGTGACGCTGATCGGCTCGGTGCTGGGCCTGATCGTGTCCAACCGCCGGGTGACCCGCGAGCTGTCGACGGATCCGCTCACGGGCGTCCACAACCGGCGTGCCCTGATGGAGGACCTGCCCCGGGTCTGCCAGCGGGCGAGCGAGGACGAGCCCGCGTTCCTGTGGTTCTTCGACCTCAACGGCTTCAAGCGCTACAACGACTCCTTCGGCCACGTCGCCGGCGACACCCTGCTCACGCGGCTGGGCGGCCGCCTGCGCGAGGCCGTGAAGGGCCACGGGACCGTCTACCGGCTGGGCGGCGATGAGTTCTGCGTGCTGATCGCCACCGCTGTAGGCGACCCCCACGCCCTCTTCCAGGATGCGCGGGAGGCGCTCGCAGAACACGGCGGCGCCTTCGCCGTGACCGCTTCCGCCGGCGCTGTGGAGATTCCCCGCGAAACCAGTGATCCCACCCACGCGCTGCGACTTGCAGACCAGCACATGTATCGCGAGAAGCTCGGCAACCAGAAAGGCGCCGCCGAGCTCATCACCTCCGTCCTGCACGCCGCCCTGGCACAGCGCCACCCCGACCTGGGCGAGCACTCAGACGATGTCTCCTTCGACGTCGAGATGCTCGCGCGCACCCTGGGACTCGACGAGGAGTCGATCAGCCTGGTCGTCAAGGCGGGTGACCTGCACGACGTCGGCAAGCTCGGCATTCCCGACGAGATCATCACCAAGCCGGGGCCGCTGAGCGACCAGGAGTGGCAGTTCATGCGCCAGCACACCGTGATGGGCGAGCAGATCATCGCGGCCGCCGGACCGTCGCTCGAGCGGATCGGCCCACTCGTGCGCGCGAGCCACGAGCGCTGGGACGGCCATGGCTACCCCGACGGCCTGGCCGGCGAGGAGATACCGCTCGGGGCCCGCATCATCACGATCTGCGACTCATTTCGCGCGATGCTCGATGAGCGCGCCTACAAGCCCGCGATGTCCCTCGGCGACGCGCTCGCGGAGCTCCGTCGCTGCGCCGGCACCCAGTTCGACCCCGAGCTGGTGGAGGTCTTCTGCCGGCTGATCGTCGAGCGCACCGAGCCCGAGAGGCTCCGCAGCAGCATCGGCTGACCTCCCGCCGGCCTCAGGCGGCGGTGCGCGCGAGCTGCGGATTGCGTCTGGCCGAGGCTCGCAGGAACGCCTGGACCACGGCGGCGTCGAACTGGCTGCCCGCGCAACGCGACAGCTCACGGCAGGCGTCCTCGTGGTCGCGGGCGCGACGGTAAGGGCGATCGCTGGTCATCGCCACGTAGGCGTCGGTCACCGCCAGGATGCGCGCCTCCAGCGAGATCTGCTCGCCGAACAGCCCCCTCGGATAGCCCGTTCCGTCGGGGCGCTCGCGATGGGAGAGGATCCACTCCCTGATGTCGTCGAAGCTCGCGTCGGCGAGCAGCGCGGCTCCCAGTTCCGGCTGGCGGCACACCTCGGCCCACTCCTCCCTGGTGAGCGGGCCCTCCTTGTTCAGGAGCTCGGGCTTGATCTGGTCGCGCCCCACCCCGCAGACGAGCGCCGCGAAGCGAACCCTGGCGATGAGCGTCTCGTCCAGGCCGAGCTCGCGGGCGGTCAGCTCGGCCAGGTGCCCGGCGAAGCAGCGGGCGTTGGGCGCGTACTCGATCATCCCCAGCTCGGCCTGCTCGCTGCCGCACAGATCACATACGAGCACCAGTCGCAGCTGGCGGGTCTCCCGCAGGTAACGGGCCTCGCCGCTTTGCATGGCGGAGTGATCGCAGGCCATGCTCGTATATCGGCCGCGCGAGCGCACAGCCCGCCCCGCGGCAGAGATCATGGACGTCTGGCAACGGCTTGACCCGCGAAATCACGAGCTCGTCCAAGGATCGCTGCAGCCCTCAAGTCTCCCCAGCGACGCGCCGACCGACTCGGCAACGCAAACACCACAGAAAGCCAGGAGAGAGCCAATGGCAAGAATCATCGTGACGACCGAGCGCAGCGAACGACCCGACGCCCCCGTGCTGCTCGACGAGCTCGTCACCCCGGAACACCTCTCAGACGGTCACTCCGCGGCGCAGCTGATCGAGCGACTGGGCTGGGCGGTCACCGACGCCGAGGACGCCGAGCGCCAGCCCGCAGACCGATTCCGCTGATCGGAAGCGTACGATCTCATTTGCTTCCAGGAAGCCCCCACAAGGAGTGAGTGGGAGCGCCCTCGGTCCTGGCTCCTCCTGCCGGGGGCGCATCCTTAGGAGATCGCACGCTGGCATAATCTCGGCATCGGGAATCGCCAACGGGAGGAGCGTCATGGCTGAGAGCGTCTACCGCGTCACAGAGGTGATCGGCGTAAGCAGCGAGTCGTGGGAGGCGGCGGCGCGCAACGCGATCGAGGTTGCCGGGAAGTCCCTGCGGGACCTGCGTATCGCCGAGGTCGTCCGCCAGGATGTGACGATCGAGGACGGCCGGGTGACCGGCTACCGGGTGCGCCTGAACGTGTCCTTCAAGTACGAGTCGGGCGACTGACCTGGATGGATCGCTCCATCCGCTCGCCGAGCGCTTCGCCGCGGTAGCCGATCACTACGAGCGCGGGCGCCCCGAGTACGCGCCGGCGGTCGTGGGCGCCCTGACGGCGGAGCTCGAGCTCGCGCCGGGCGCCCCCGTGCTCGACCTCGCGGCGGGAACCGGCAAGCTCAGCCGGGCGCTGCTCGCCGCGGGGCTGGACGTGGTCGCCGTCGAGCCCCAGAGCCCCCTGCGCGAGCTGCTCGCCGCGAACATCGGCCGCGAGCGCGTTCGCGAGGGGCTCGCCGAGGCGATTCCGCTACCCGCGGGGTCGGTCGACGCGGTGACGGTCGCCGATGCCTTCCACTGGTTCGACCAGGGCGCGGCGCTCGAGGAGATACGGCGCGTGCTTCGCCCGGGCGGCGGCCTCGCGGTCGTCTCGACGATCCCCGACTGGCGTGGCGCCTCCTGGGCGCACGAGCTCGGCTCCCTGATCGCGGACCTGCGCCCGGAGCATCCCTTCTTCGACGGCCCACCGTGGCAGGACTCCGTGAACGCGGCCGGCCGCTGGACTGGCGTGCGCGGGATCCGCGTGACCACTCGCCGGAGCGCCGAGCCGGAGCGCATCGTGGACCACCTGGCCTCGATGAGCTGGGTGGCCGCGCTCCCGGACGACCGCCGCGCCGCCGCGATCGCGCGGATGCGAACGCTCATCGAGGAGGGCGAGACACCCGCCGAGATGCCGATTCACGTGACGCTCGGCCTGGCCGAACTCGGCTGATGGCCGGCCGCTGTTAGGGTCCGGCGCCAAACCGACCCCTGCGGGCGCGAGGCGCCCGTTTCAGCGCCGGCGCCGAGGGTAACGGCGTCGTGCCGGCCATCGAGTGTGTCGCGACCACAAGGAGAGAGATATGCACCCCAGGATCACAACCGCTGCCCTGACGGTCGGGCTCGCCGCCCTAGCCGCCGCGCCTGCCACGGCGCCAGCCGCCGGGAAGCACCACGATTCCGGGCCGCACGAGCGGCACGGATCAAGGCACGCCCGTCACGACGGAGGCGATCGACACATCCACCGGACGCATGAAAAGCAGGAAGAAGCTGCGGTCCAGCCGGTCGCCATGGGGTTGAACCAGCCCAAGAAGCTGACGCTCGCGCCCGACGGCAGCCTGATCGTGGCCCTGTCGGGCGACGGCGCGGCTCCGTCGAGCTGCACCGACGGCACCCAGCCCTCGTGCCTGGACAGCTCGGGCGCGATCGATCGCATCACCCCGGATGGCGAGGTCACGACGCTGCTCGGCGACCTGCCCTCCGTGTCCTCCGGCGGGCCGGGCGCATCGGCGACCGGTCCCGCCGAGGCCCGCGTCGGACGGCACTCCCTGAAGGTGCTGTTCCAGGACACCAACATCAATCCGACGAGCGGTGAGCAGAGCTACGGCGCCGGCGGCGAATTCCTCGGCGACCTGGTGCGCTTTCCGTTCTCCGGCGGCGGATCGCCCGAGGTGCGCGCGGCCTTCGGACCGTTCGAGGCGGCCAACAATCCCGACCACGGCGCCGGCACGGCCGTCACGCTCGGCGTCGAGTCCGCCATCGACAGCGACCCCTACTCGTTCGTGCCCTACGACGGCGGCCTCGTGGTGGCCGACGCAGCGGCCAACGACCTGCTGTTCGTGAGCCGGTCCGGTCAGATCAAGGTGCTCGCCGTCTTTCCGACGATCCACGAGATCGCCCCCCCGGGGACGTTCGGGCCGTCCCAGACGAGCCCGCTCCCGTTCGAAGCCCAGCCCGTGCCCGACTCGGTGACGGTGGGTCCCGACGGCGCGCTGTACGTGGGTGAGCTCGGCGGAGCGCCGTTCAACGTCGGCGCCTCGAGCGTGTATCGCGTGGTGCCCGGCCAGGCGCCTACCGTCTACGCGAGCGGGCTCACCGCGATCGCCGACATCGCCTTCGACCGGGCGGGACGGCTGCTCGTGCTCGAGATCGACCAGAAGGGGCTCGCGGACGCGCTCGGGGGAGGCGGCCTGCCCACGCCCGGCGCGATCATCGGCGTCGACCGGGAGGGAACGCAGACCCTGCTCGCCTCGACCGGGCTCGAGTTCCCGACCGGCCTCCTCGTGACGCCCGACGGGTCGGTCTACGTGTCCAACTACGGCGTGCTGCCGGCTAGCGGCGGGCCGGGCGGTGTCAGCGGCCAGGTCGACAGGGTGCTACTGCCTCACTGACGGCTCGGCGAGCCCATCGAATCCCGCCGGCGGCTCGCATGCGCCGCCGGCGGCGGGGACCGGACCGACAGGGACCGGAGCCAAACGGCTCCGGTCCCTGAGCGTCGGCCAAGGCGACGTGCCGCGCTAGCGAAAGGCGAGCGTGACGGACGCCGAGGAGCTCGGACCGCCGGGCTGCGGTAACCGATCTGGACATCCGTACGACGGGCTCGTTGCGCGCTCAAGTCCGCCCGCGCATCCCCCGATCGGAGGGCTGCGGCTAGCTCCGATTTCAGGAGTGCCGGGCCGCAACTGGAAAAAGGCACCCCCGTCGTGAGGCGGGTTCGCAAAGCCAGGGGTCTCCCGCAGATCGCCCAGCCGCCCGGCAAGTTCTGTGAAATCGAAGGGGGTCTTGCCGTTATGTACAGCTTTTTCCAAAGCAAGAAGGCACGCGTCTCGTTGGCAGTCGCCGTCGGGATTCTCGCGTCGGTGGCCGCAGCGGTCGCCTACTGGACGAGCTCGGGCGAAGGTTCGGGCACGGCCAAAGCGAACTACACCAGCGCATCGTTCGAAGTGACGAGCGGCCTGGTCGAAAACCTCTACCCCGGCGCCAGCGCGACCGTCACGGTGAAAGTCAAGGACATCGACGCCAGCCAGAACGAGTTTCTGACGAAACTCGAAGCCGAAGTCAAAGAAACCTCGGTCGCGGAATGCAAAAAGGAATGGTTCGAAGTGACGCCCGCGTCCCAGGAACCGAAAGTCGTGGTCGCACACGGTGAAACCAAGGAATACACCGTGAGCCTGAAAATGAAAGAAGAAGCGGCCGTCAACCAGAACGCGTGCAAGGGCGCGTCGGTGACGCTGCACTACAAAGCCTCCTAGGGCGGAGATGAAACGACTAGCGGTGGCTACGGGAAGTGAGGGGGCGGCGGCCTCGGTCCTCGCCCTCTCACCGATGTAAGCCGGCGCGGCGCCCGGCGCAGGGCGCCACTCGAGCCGCAAGTCGTCATCCCGCCGGGAAGCCGGGCACGACCATGCACGCCAACCGGATCGGCAGCGTCGGCGGCCAGGGAGGAGCCTCGGGGCTGAGGCTCAGAGTGCACGCATGGCGAATCCTCGCCGTGACCGTGGCCTCGCTGGCCATGCTGACAAGCGGCGCCTACGCCTACTGGAAGAGCTCCGGGGAAGGCAGCGCGTCGGCGGCCGTGGGGACGCTCTCGGCGCCAACGATCTCGAGCGCGACGCCCGGCGCGGAATCCGTCGCCCTGACATGGTCGGCGGTGACCCCTCCCGGTGCCGGGACGGTCGAATACTTCGTGACGCGCGACGGCGGCGCTCCCTCGGGCGGCTGCCCGAGCTCGAGCTCTCCCTCGATCGCGACGAGCTGCACCGACACGGGCGCGGCGGTGGGCGTCCACGAATACACGGTCACCGCCGTATGGCGCACCTGGACGGCGACGAGCACGGCCAGATCGGTGACCGTCACCTTCGGTCAGGCCAGCCAGCTGCAGCTCGAAGCCGCGAGCATCACGCCCACGGCCGCAGAAGCCGACAACCTCACGATCACCGCCAAGGACGCGAGCGGCAACACCGTCCCGACCTACTCGGGCTCGCACACGCTCGTCTTCGAAGGCCCGGGCGAAGCCCTGAGCGGCACCAAGCCGACCGTGGTCGACAGGTCCGGCGTGGCGAAGCCGCTCGGCGAATCGACTGAAATCACGTTCACCGAAGGGCACGCCAGCGTGTCCGCCGGTAAGAACGGGGTGCTGCGGCTGTACCGAGCCGAAGCCGCCCCCCTGAAGGTCAGGGAAGGCTCGCTCAGCAACGGCGCCGGCCTTGCGATGACCGTCAAAGCCGGCGCGTTCAAGAGCTTCCTCGTCACCCCGCAGGTCGCCGAACCGGAAGCGGGCAGCTCGTTCGAAGTCAAGCTGACCGCGGCCGACGAATGGCACAACACCGTGACGAGCTACGCGCGCACGAACCGGCTCCACTACGAAGGGGCCGAATCGTCGCCGAACGGAACGGCGCCGGAATACTCGAGCACGACCGAACCGGTCTTCTCCGCCGGAGAAGCCACCCTGACGGGCTTCAAGCTGTACAAGGCGGCGAGCACCACCTTGAAGGTCAAGGAAGAAGTCAGCGGCCACGAAGGCTCCGCGACGTTCACGGTCAAAGCCGCGAGCGCGAGCAGCTTCAGCGTTCCGACGCCGAGCGAACGGGAAGCGGGCGTCGCGTTCAGCGTGGTGGTGACCGCTTGGGACGCCTGGCACAACACCGCCAAGAGCTACACCGGCAGCAGGACGCTCGCCTGGAGCGGGCCGGCGAGCTCGCCGAGCGGGCAGGCGCCGGAATACCCGACCACGGCGAGCGCCGTGACGTTCACGGAAGGCGTTGGCACGGCCTCCGGGATCACGCTGTTCGACGCCCAGAGCACGACGCTGAAGGCGACGGACGGCTCGCTCGAAGGCTCCACCGGATCCTTCATGGTGAAGGCGGCCGGGGCCAAGAAGCTCTCGGTGCCGACGCCGAGCGAACAGGAAGCCGGGGTCGCCCTCAGCGTCACGCTCACCGCCCTGGACGAATGGGACAACGTCGCCAAAAGCTACACGGGCAACAAGACCATCACCTGGAGCGGGCCGGCGAGCTCGCCCGGCGGCCAGGCGCCTGAATACCCGTCCTCGGCGAAAACGGTCACCTTCGCAGCTGGCGTGGGGACCGCGTCCGCGATCAAGCTCTTCGACGCACAGAGCACGACGCTCACCGCGAAACAGAGCACCAACGCGGGCAGCTCCGCCGCTTTCACGGTGAACGCCACTGCCGCGGAACGTCTCGGCTGGTCGCAGTACGAAGTCACCAAAGGCAAATTCGAAGCCGGGACCTGCCCGTTCGCGTGTAAAACGACAAACATCAGCAACAACAAGAAATTCAAGGCCCAGGCGAGCGTCACGGACAAATACGGCAACGTCGTGAGCAATCTCGGCGCGGGCGAGGCGGCGAAGATCGAAAAGACGAGCGGCGAAGGCACGCTCACCAACGCCACCGGCCTGACGATCCCCGCGTCAGGTCCCGCCGAATGCTCGACGGTCTTCGAATACACGAGCCCGCCATCCGGCACGAGCGAAGCCGTGTTGAAGCTGAAGGTGGAAACGGGCACCGCCTACACCGAAGCGGAAGCCATCGTCAAATACTAGCCGGGTCCAGCCGGGCGATCGCGGCCTGCATGAAGCCGCTCGCGAAGGCATCGCCCACGCCGCCGAGCGGTACGAGCGCCGGCACGGGCATGTTCGCATCGAGCTCGAGCTCGAGCTGAACCCCGGTCCCGGCGCGGTTCTCCAGGCGCCAGGTGGCGTCGAACGAGGCGCCGCTGGACGGCCCCTGCGAGACGTGCGTCAGCTGAACGAGATGCGGCGGCTGCACCCGCACGGCAAGCAGCAGATCGAGGTCGCGGGAGACCGGCCCGTAGGAGAGATGCAACTTCGTCTCGGCCCTGAGCGGAAGTCCGTCCTCGCCGGACTCGAGGATCGCGACCGCCCTGACGACCTCCGGGTACCAGCTCGGATAGTCCTCGAGGGCTGACAGGAGGCGAAGGCACTCCTCGATCGGTGCCTCAACGGCCGCGCGCGCCTCTCCATGCAGGTGCTTCACGTCGCCCAGGGTAACTGCGCAGCTGCAGCGGGGAACGGCAGGTGCTTGACTTCGGCCCACTGGGCGGCAGCGGGCCGCCCGCGACGAGGAGAAGAGGAGGTCGCTGATGAGCCGGAGGTCATCGAAGGGCGGGCCCAGGACGCTCCCGAGCCTGGCGGGGGCGTCGTGCTTGGCGGGGACGATGTCGCTGGCACTCGCCCTGGCGGGGTGCGGCAGCACGAACAATGCCGCAACGACGACGACGAGCTCGCCCGCCGGCGTCGCGCAGACAGCCAAAGCGACCGCCTACAACGTAAGCCTCACGCATGTCGCCGGCTCGAGCGGCGGGGCAGACGCGTCCGGCCTCGTGATCCTTCGCGTCAAGGCTCCCGATGAACTGTGCTGGAGCATCTCCCCCGTGAGGAACTTCGCCGTCTCCACCAGCAAGACCCAGGCGACGATCGTCACGATCCAGCCCACCCCGTCGGGAACCCCCTCGACGCCGGGAGTTCCGCTCGGCTTCTCCTACACGCCCGCCGGCTGCGTTCACGTGCCTCCGGCGTTCATCGGGCGGCTGAAGGCCCACCCCCAGATGTTCTATCTGAGCATCTACAACACCCAGTCCGGCGACGCCGTGCGGGGACAGGTGTGAGTCTCGGCCGGCGGCCGCCGGCCGGCCCGACCGGAACGCGACGGGTCGGCGCGGCAAGCTCCGCCCAGCGGACCGGGCACCAGACCTCAAGGGAGGCGGCCGAGGTGGTGGCCCGCCCGGGAGGCGCCGACCACCACCCCAACTGTCATCTCCTCCTATGGCCCTTCGGGACCCGTAGGTCCTTCGGGTCCGGTGGCCCCGGTGACGCCACGGGGTCCTTCGGGACCGGTCGGCCCCGTTTCGCCAGTCGGCCCGGCTCGGCCCGTTGAGCCAGTCGCTCCGGCTTGGCCTTTTTCACCCGCAGCTCCGGTGGCTCCGGTGACACCCATCGCCCCTGTCGCTCCCGTGGGACCGGTGGGGCCGGTTGGTCCCCGTTCCGGCGGCGGACATTTCGCACCTTCGCAGCCACACCCTTCGCACCGAACTGGCCCCGATGGGCCGGTCGGGCCAGTGGCTCCCGTCGCGCCCTTTTCACCCTGCTGCCCAGTCGCGCCGGTCACTCCATTCGCACCGGTCGCTCCGGTCACTCCGTTCGCACCGGTCGCGCCGGTGGGTCCCGTAGCTCCGCTCGGCAGCACAAAGCAGGCACCGGTCAGGGTTTGGCAGCATTCGACGATGCCGCCAGGGCCGAACCGGCACGTCAGCCCTGGCCCTTCGCGTCCGGTAGGTCCGGTCGGGCCAGTCGCTCCTGTTGCGCCCGCCACACCGTTCGCACCGGTTGCTCCCGTTGCGCCGGTCGCTCCGGTTGCGCCGTTCGCGCCGGCTGGTCCGGTCGCTCCGGTCACGCCGTTCGCACCCGTTGCTCCCGTTGCTCCGGTTGGGCCGGTCGGGCCCGGTTCACCTCTGCAGCCGTTCACGCCGTTGCAGCAGTCCGGACCGCACACGGGTGTCGGACCGGTCGGGCCGGTCGGGCCGGTCGGACCCGCCGCTCCGTTCGCTCCGGTGGCTCCGGTGGCTCCTGTTATGCCCTTCGACCCTTCTTTGCCTTCCGGTCCGGTCGCTCCAGTCGGGCCAGTGGGTCCGCCGTACTGACCTTTGGCTCCGGTGGGTCCGGTTGGACCGTGCGGACCCGTGGGTCCGGTGGCTCCGGTAGCGCCCTTGGCTCCGGGCGCGCCGCCTTCGCCTTTCACGCCCGTCGGGCCGGTCGGTCCCTGTTTGCCTTCCTTGCCTTCCACGTTGAGCGTGACCAACGTGAAGTTCCTTTCGCATCCTCCGGTTCTCAAGGGCGTTCTCGTCGGTTCGTTCGCCGCCGCCGGCACACACAACGAGAGCGTCGAAGAGGCCATCGCTCCGCCGGCGGTCGCCAGCAGCAGGATCATCGCCACACACGCTCCTACGCAAACCCCCACTCCCCGTGGGGCTTTCAACGCCGTCATCCCCAACACCTCCGTGACTCCTCCGGGCGGACCGATCGCCGCCCATCAGGAAGAGTCAAGCACTCGGGATTGGCGGGGGCAACATGATTTTACATTCCGAGAACGTTTCCTCCTGCTATGCCTCCGAGCGCCTCGGATCGCTCGGTATGAGGAAGGCGACGCCGAGTCCGATCAGGCATGCGATCCCGAGCGCGAGACCCGCGAGCGCATAGGAGTGGTTGCCCTCGGTGGCAGCTGAGAGCAGGATCGTGCCCGCGATCGCGGTACCGAGCGAGGAGCCAAGGTTGGAAACGCTTCGCGACAGCCCGGAGATCTCACCTTGCTGCTCCTCGGGGAAGCTCGACTGCACGACGTTGACCGACGGCGTGAGCATCGTGCCCACCCCCGCGCCGATGAGAAAGAGCCCCGGGAGGAACGTGGCGATGCTCGAGCTTTCCCGCACCAGACCCACCAGCAGCACGATCCCGATCAGCGTCACCCCGAAGCCCGCGCGAATGAGCGTGCTCTGCGCCCGGCGCTTGGCCAGCCGTTCGGCGGCGAGCGAGGACAGCAGCACCCCGACAGTCGCCGCGGTGAAGATGACTCCGGTTTTGATGGCGCTGTAGCCGCGCACGACCTGCAGGTAGACGGACACCACGAATGAGCTTCCCATCATCACCAGCCACTGCAGGTTCTGCGTGACCAGCGCGAGATTCGAGGTTCGGTTCGAGAACACGCGGCGCGACAGCAGCGGCTCCTCCCCGCGGCTTTCCAGGGAGCGGATGTGCAGGAAGAACCACAACACGAAGCCGCCGCCCGCCACTCCGAACACCGCCACGAGCAGACCGTTGATGCCGACCTGCAGGATTGCCATCACGAGGAAGAACATGCCGGCGGCGGAGAAGACCGCGCCGAGAACATCGAAGCGCCGGCCGGGATCGGCGGGCAGCGGATCGGCGATCCCGCGAGCGAGCATGGCGATCACGCCGACGATGACCGCCTGGAGCAGGAACGTGACCCGCCAGCTGATGGCCGTTGTGATGAGGCCGCCGATGAGAGGACCCGCGGCGGCGCCCACGCCGGCCATGCCGCTGATGACCCCGAAGGCGCGCGCGCGGGACTCCATCTCATCGAAGTACATCGTGGCGAGGATGTAGATCGGAGGGATCATCAGCGCGCTCCCGACACCCTCGAAGGCGGAGTAGCCAACGATCAACACCCCCAGCACGGGCGCGAGGGCCGCGATCGCGGCGCCCACGCCGTACACGCCCAGGCCTCCAAGCAGACAGCGCTTGCGCCCGAGGATGTCCGTGAGCTTGCTGCCCGGGATCATCAGTGCCGCCATGCACAACAAGAACAGCGTGATCGCAGTCTGGACGCCGTGGACGGTCGTTCCGAGGTCCTTGGCGATGTTGCTGATCGAGACGTTCATGCTCGATCCGGCGAAGCTGGCGACGAACTGCGTCAGGGCGAGCGGCGCCAGCAGCCGCCGTCTTGCGCTTCGAGCGCCAGCCGCCGTCGAGCCCTCGTCCTCGCGCTCCACGTCGGCTGGGGGCTCCTGCGACGACATTGCCGCCAGTATTGCGCGAGGCGGGGTCGCGCGAGACCTGCCCCGCGCTTGTGGTGCGTCCCACGCGAGCCTGTCAAACATCTTGGAGAGGACGTCTCAGAACCGTGAATCCGAGCCGTCGCTTCTCCTCAGTCGAAGATCAGACGTAGGACTGGGTCTTCTCCGCACGGCCGCTCAGCACCATCGGACGCCGCGGCGGTTCGCTGACGATCGTTTCGCGGTCGACGGCGAGGTCGGGGCCGACGTGGATCAGCTCGCCGCTGGCGATCTCCTCCCAGCCCGGCTCCTCGCTGATCTGCTCGCTGGCGATCACCACCAGCGGGGTGTCGGCGGCGTCGTCGGAGCGAAGCCGCAGCATCCCGGCGGCGTCGGCCTGGTCGAGTTCGGCGTCGCCGCTCGCCCCTCCCGCCTCGCGCCTGTAGAGCAACAGGGGGTTCTTCTCCGGATAGCGGAAGGCCCAGATGTTGCCGAGTTCACCGAGCACGAAGTTGAGGCTGTAGAGCTCGTACTCCTCGACGACATCCCGCACCGCCGCGGTGATGCCGCGGCGGACGTCGCCGCCGGCATCGCGAATCGCCAGCGTGATCAGGGCAAAGAACCGCTCCGAGTCGGTTTCGCCCATCACCATCGCCCGATTCGAGCCGAGCCGCGCCTCGATCCGGTCGAGGTCCCCGACCACGCCGTTGTGGGCGAAGGCCCGCCCGTCCTGGGTGAAAGGGTGGGTATTGAGGAGCGAGATGCCGCCGGTGTCGGCGTACCGCAGGTGCACTACCATCTCGGCCGCGACGAGTCGTTGGGCGACCTGCTGATAGCCGTCGTCCCCGGCGGCTTCCACCGGGTTTCGCATGATGATCATCCCCCGCTTGGCGGTCAGGGCCGCGAGTCCGTAGCCGTCCGCGTTGATTTCGCTCTGTCGGGCGATCGAATCGGGCGCGTTCAGCAGCCAGAAATCCGCGGCGACATCACGATCGCCGGCGTGAAGAGCGAAGAGACGGCACATCCGGAGGAGTCTATGCCACGCGACTTGCGGAGTGACAGGCCAGAGAGGAGCTCTCCGGCCTGCTTTGACCCGCCTTCCTCCCGTCGATAGCGCGGGACGCCCAACGGTGGTCGGGCGGTTGGAGTCCGACGAATTCGGTCTCCCAGAGGTGGACCTTGGTGGACACCACTCCAACCCTCGAGCACCTTTTGAGGCTTTGCTCGATGACGGACGCCATGCAGGCTCGCGACGTGCACGCGCGGGTCGAGACACTCCTGGACGAACCGCCAACCGCTATGGTCGGCGTTCCGACGTTCAGGTAGAGCCCGTGGCGCTGGCGCCGCACTCCGGAGTCACGTCAAAGATTGGAGTCAGCAGATGCGAGCAGCCACACGTTGTGCGGCGGTAGCCCTCGTTCTGGGATCCGCGATCATGGCCGCTGCGGCTTTCGCAACCTCACCGGTGAATGTCCGGCGATGCGGGTACGCCGACAGCACGTACTGGGGTCGGGTCGCGGTCTATCCGTGGCACATGTCGTGCGGCGCGGCCCGCCGGACGCTCACAGAATCCGAATCCAGGCATGACGCGATCATCAACTTCACGGCCGACGGCGCATACACGTTCGACGCGGGTGCCGTAAAGATCGCCGGCAAGTGGTGGGTGTGCGGAGGACGGATGGGCTATTACTTCTGCGGCTATCCGTACCGGCCTGCGACGGCGCCTGGCACGGGCGGCGGCACAACGTACAAGGGACCGTTCACGAAGGAGTTGGTTGACGAGGCGTGCGCGGACGGCTCCTCTCTGTGTAAGCGGGATGCTCAGGCGTACCACCCGCCGCGCTCCTACAGCTAGTCGCTGCTTTCAGCAGCTCCGGCGCTGCTCCACTCGGACGCAGTGAGCCACAGGACGCCCGGCACCCAAGATGCCTGTGCGAAACCGAAGGCAGGGCGCGGGGCGGCTGACGGAGTCCGCCCTGCTCGTCGCCAGCGAGGGAGCGGTCGAGGGTTGGCTTCTGGTACGGGCTCGCGGCGGACGATGTGGCGGTCAGCGCCGCGCAGGCGACACAGGAGCGTCATCACGCCCTGAGCCTCGCGCAAGGGGAGGTCCGCTTCCAGGACGAAGCGCGCGTGCCAACGGGCGGCGGCGCCCTGGAAGCGTTCGTCCTCCGATGTGTTCGCCCCCGCGGATGGACAACGTGCGCGCGCTCTTGTTCTCGTGGCCGCCGGTGATGATTCCCGCCGGATCAGGGACGATGGCGCCGTCGTAGAGAAACACGTTGACGCGGTCCTTCGCCGCCAACAGCGCGCAGATGTTGCCCTGCGGTACGAAGTACGGACGGTGGGTGCGTCTGATCGTTTCGGCAACCTCGTGGTCGGCCGCGTGGACGAGATCGCGAACCTCGCGGCAGATGGCTTGCTGCCAATCGGGCAGGGCATCGATGTAGGCGTCAACACGCGGACCGGCAGCGTAGGTCACGCCGGATCCACCGTAACTTGATGACGTCGTTCAGACCACCGAGCGCGCACGTACGTCAGCAGAGCATGTGGCGGCAACCAGCACACCGCCACATGCTCTGCGCGAACGGACTCCGGGGTCAGTGTTCGACCGCTGGAATGGCGATGGGCGCTGGCTCGGCCTGCGGCGTCGGCTCGCTGGCGACACCGGTGGCGATGGGCGGAACGGTCTCCGGCCGCTCGATTCGTGCGACGTCGAGGGCGATCAGGCCGAGGTTCGCACCGGCAGCTGCTCCGACGATCGTGGTGATGACCGCCATGAGCCCGGCTGTTGCGTTGAACCCCAGCAGCGCGCCGACGAGGGCGCCCGTCAGCGCGACCCAGAACCCGATCCTCGTGGCCCTGGCCGGCCGGTCGCGGTTGACCCAGGCCAAGTAGGTGCCGAGGCCGATCGGTGTGCCGATGAAGAGAACAGCCATGAGCTCGCTGTCGAGGGGCACTGTCGACAAAGCCACCAGCACGACGATCAGGCCGATGAACCATCCGCCGAGGCCGAGCACCAGCAGGTAGACGGAGCGCAGGATCGCGCTCGCCTTGCGCCCGAAGCCGCCGCGCTTGTGCTTCCGGCGCCACATCAGTAGCAGCGACAGGATCGTGAGAAGTCCGAAGCCGATCATCGCGCCGGCGATGGCCTTGGCGGGTCCGGTCTGTGTGGAGTCGGGCGTGAGTTTAACCTTTTGAGGTTTGTAGAGCGAGTCGTCGACCTTGCCTGTGTCGAAATAGGTGTTAATCAGGTGCGTGCTCGCCTTGGTCTGTTCGGTCCAGAAGGAGGTTGTGTGGCCGAAGTTGGCGAGGATGACCTGGTGGCCGTTGGGCAGGTAGGGCAGGAGCTCCTTGGTCGCGTTCTGGGGCGGGGTGGCGAAGTCGAGACTGCCGCCGATCAGGAGCGTCTGCACGTTCGATGTCTGGACATGGGTGTACTCGTTGTCGGCCGGGGTGGCCGGCCATGCGTGCAGGAGGCCTCCGCCGCCGAAGAGGAATTCCGTTCCGGGGTTGCCGATAATTGAGGGGCCGCCGTGTTCGCTTGACGAGTAGTAGCGCTCGGCAGCTTGGTTGTCAGCCATTCCGACAGCTGCGACGTCGCCCCAGACAAACACTTCCGGGAAAGCGATCTGGGCGAGGAGCGACTCGAACCAGAGCCCGCTCGAGTCACCGTGGGCGGCCGAGAGCCAGGCGTCCAGGGTCATCGGTCCGGAGAGCGGCGAGGCATTTTCCGTCGTCTCCATGAGTCCGAAGAAGCTGGCGATCCGTGCGTTGCCCTTCTTGATCGGAAAGAACAACCAGCGGTTCGGCATGTGCGCGACGGTCCGTTCCAACGACGCGGCGAGATCGCCGGTGCGCTTGTGGCACGTCGCGTCTTGCGCACAGAGGCTGGCGTAGCGGTCGATCTGTTCGTCCGTCGTCTTCGGGTACCAGATGAAGTTGCCGGGTGGGTTGACGCCGATCATCACCGAACGGTGGATGGCGGTCGGGTAGCGCCAGGAGTAGATCATCGCGGTGCGGGTGCCCGCGCTTTCGCTCAACAGGTCGATCTGGTGGTAGCCGAGGGCTATCCGTGCCGCCTCGAGGTCCTCGACCCGTTGGGGGAGTGTGTAGCCGGCGAGATCGACGCCGCTTGCCTCGAGCCGCTTCGCGCACGAGCGCAGCGCGTTCGAGTAGGCAGTGAGGGACTTCTGGCCGAGGAAGTCGGCGGAGTGCTCGAGGGCCGATTCGACCTCCGGGCAGGCGAGCCGGACGGAGCCGTCGACGCCGCGGTAGCCGACGAGGACGACGTCGTGGTTGGCGGTGAACCGACTGGCGTCCGCGAACTTCATGTTCGTGACGCCGGGGCCGCCTTCCAGGCGGAAGATCGGGGCGCCCGGGTGTGCCGAACGCGCCCGGATCCGGATGACCGGGAGCGCGATCAGCCGCGAGTGCGGGTCGGCGCGGTTCTCGGGCACCGCGAGCGTTCCGCAGTCGGCGGCGTAGGCGCCCTTTTCGGTGTTGTAGGTACAGCTCTTGAGCGTCAGCTGGCCTGCATGCGCGCCGGCAGGCACGGAGGCGGACGTAGAACTGCCGGCGAAGTGGAGGTAGACGAGCCCGAGCGTGAGGACGGCGATCAGGGTCAGGCCGGTGATCCGGCCGCGACTGAAGCGTCTGGCCGAGGGATGCATGGTTCGTTCTTTCCTGCTGGGCTCGTGCGCGGTGCTCGTGGTGCTGCTCGTGGTGCTAGCGGTCGCGGCGGTCATGCGGCATCCTCCTTTGGGCTGGACTTCGGGCATGACGACAAGCTCTCAGTCCAGCGAGGAAGAAATCAGGGGGCTGGCAGGCGTCTGTGACGTCGGGTGGCGGCCCGGGATACGTCGGTTTACCGCCAGCTCGGGGCGGCCAGCCGTATGGAACCAAGCGCGGCGCCGCGCGACAATCAGGCCATGAGAAAGACTGTCCTGATCGTGGATGATCACCCCAGCTTCCGCGCCAGCGCGAGGCGCATGCTGGAAGCCGACGGCTACGACGTCGTTGGGGAGCTCGACAACGGTGACGGCGCGGTGGCTGCCGTGGAGAAGCTGAACCCAGAGGTTGTGCTACTCGACGTGCGCCTACCCGACATCGACGGCTTCGAGGTTACGCGGCGACTACTCGATGCGAACGGCGCTAGCCTGCAGATAGTGCTTGTCTCGAGCCATGACTTCACCGACCTTGACGAGGCGGTGGGCGCCAGCGGCGCGCGCGGGTTCGTCGCCAAGAGCGAGCTGAGCGCGGAGGCGATCTCTTTAGTCATCCGCTGACCGCACCGCGACGCACCCTGATCGGTGTCGCCGGCTTGGCGTTCCTGATGGGCATCGCCGCTTTCGTGGTCATGATCAACGGGGAACACAACGTTCACCGGGGCGCGTTTGCCGGCTTGTTCCTGGCCACCGGCTGGGGGTTCGTGGGAGTCGGGCTATGGGTTTGGAAGCAGCGGCCGGCCGGCAACATAGGTCCGCTGATGGTCGCGGTCGGCCTCAGCGGCTTGCTGAAGGGGTTGGTCTTTTCCAACGACAGCGTCGTGTTCGCGATCGCCTCGGTCGGGGAGGTGCTGATCTACGCGGTGCTCATCCAGCTGCTGCTGTCCTTTCCCTCGGGGAGGCTCGAAACCCGGCTGGACCGTCTCCTGGTCACCATCGCCTACGTCAACACGACGGTGGTGCAGCTTGGAGTGTTCCTGTTCACCGACTCAAAGGCGGGCTGCACCCGGTGTCCCAGCAACCCGCTGCTGATCGGACACTCCGAGGCTGCCAAGGTACTCGAAGCGGCGCAACTAGACATCTCGATCGCGTTGCTGGGTGCCGTGGTCGCGGTCCTCTATCGACGCTGGCGAAGCGGCACCCCAGGGCGAGCGAGGGTGTTCGCCCCGATCGTCGCCGTCGGCGGGCTCGCGTTTCTGCTGCTGATGGCCGCCCTCGTCGTCGAACAGGCCGGCCTGTCGAGCGACATTTCTGACGCGCAGACGTTGGCTTTGTTCGCGTCCATCGCCTGCCTACCGTTTGCCTTCTTGGTCGGCCTCCTGCGATCCCGGTTCAGCGAAGCCGACGCGATCAGCGAGCTCTTGGCCCAGCTCGGTGAGGGTGGTGGCCGCGGAGCGTTGCGCAACGCGCTCGCGGACGCGCTCGGAGACCCGACCTTGGAGCTCGCCTATTGGGTACCGGGCCAGGACGCCTACGTGGACGCCGACGGTCAGGCGGTTCGGGTCGATCCCGCGCCGGCGGGCAAGGTCTCGACCACCATCGAGCACGAGGGCGAACGAATCGCTGCGATCGTGCACAGCCCAGGCCTCGCGGAGGAACGCGAACTGGTGCAGACAGCGGGCGCCGCCGCCGGGCTGACGCTCAGAAACGAACGATTGGACGCCGAACTACGGGCGAAGGTTGCCGAGCTTCAGGCCTCACGCTCACGCATCGTGCAGGCCGGCTATGAGCAAAGGCGCCGACTCGAGCGGGACCTCCACGACGGCGCCCAGCAGCGACTCATGGCCCTCGGCATCGACCTACGAATGGTAAGAGAACGCATCGAGCACGACCCACAAGGAGCGGCGGAGCTCCTCGACGAATCACTCCACGAGTTGAACGAGGCGACCGCCGAGCTGCGCGAGCTCGCACGAGGGATCCACCCGGCCGTGCTCACAAATCGCGGCCTGCGCGCAGCACTCAAAGGCCTCGCCAGCCGCTCCCCGGTTTCTGTGGAACTGCTCCAGACGCCGGCCGACAGGCTCCCGCCGTCCGTCGAGTCGGCGGTCTACTTCGTCGTCGCCGAGGCCCTTACGAACGCGGCCCGCTACTCGCGCGCGCAAACGGTAACGGTGGGGGTCGCCCGCGACAACGGCCACGTCGACGTCGAGGTGAGGGACGACGGCGTCGGGGGCGCCGACGCCGATCGGGGCTCGGGGCTGCGAGGGCTTCAAGATCGGGTCGCGGCGCTCGACGGCCGCCTCGAGCTGACGAGTCCGCAGGGCTTGGGCACCATCCTCAGGGCGACGATCCCGTGCGCGTGATCGTCGCAGAGGATTCCTTGCTGCTGCGGGAAGGCATGGTGCGGCTGCTCGAGGAGGCCAAGTTCGAGGTAGTCGGTCAGGCCGGGGATGCCGAGGAGCTGCTGCGAAAGGCCAGGGCGCACAAGCCCGACATCGCAATCATCGACATCCGCATGCCGCCCACCCACACAGACGAGGGGCTGCGTGCGGCGCGCGTGATCCGGGAAGAGATGCCGGACACCGGTGTGCTGGTGCTCTCGCAGTACGTCGAGGAGGACTACGCGCTGGAGCTACTGGGAGACGACGCCGCCGGCGTCGGCTACTTGCTCAAGGACCGCGTCTCGGACCTAGAGCGCTTCGCCGATGCGATCAGAAGAGTCGCCGAGGGAGGCTCCGCGCTCGATCCCGAGGTCGTCTCGGAGATGCTGGGTCGCAAACGCACGGACGATCCACTGAACGTGCTGACCGCGCGGGAGCGCGAGGTGCTTGGCCTGATGGCAGAGGGTCGCAGCAATCAGGCAATCGCCGAGATACTCGTGATCACTGAGCGCGCCGTCGAGAGGCACGTCACGAATATCTTCGCGAAGCTCAATCTTGCCCCAGCGGCCGAGGACCATCGCCGCGTACGGGCCGTCCTCGTGTTCCTCGGTACGTAACCCAGTTGCGGCGCGGCAATTCGTGACGCGTCGCATGACTGGTGTATATGGGCGATACTGGGCTCGAACCGGCAGGAGGGGTCGGTTCGGTCCTCATGCTCAGCAAATCCGGGCCTCTCCGTTCGCTTCGTTCGCTCGGATTCGCTCAAGTTGGTACCCCAAGTGGTACCCCGGCATCCGCCTGCGTTGCGACACTGGCGCGCATGGTGTCCACGGCAGACCTCGCCATCGTCGTCGCCGGCGTCGTCGGTCCCGGCCTCGGGTACTTCGCCGCGTCGAGGTCCGATCACAGACGCTTCCGACACGAGCGTGCTCTGAAGGCCAGCGACGACCTCCGCGAGCGACTCGACGAGGTAGCCGCCACTCTGGAGGCTCTCGCCGAGGCAGCGGTCGGCTTGCGATCAGAGACAACCATCCACGCCGCAAACAGGACGCCGGAGTTGTCACAGGCCATGAGAGCGGCAGCAGACGCCTACCAGGCAGCGCGCGTCTCGATCGCCCGTTTGGAGATGCGGGCACACGCCGACGATGACGTCGTCAAAGCCGCACAAGAGGCCGCGGAACTTCTGGAGAGGCCGACCGACGTCGCCTTCAACGCGCTAATACTGCGACGGGCGGAGGCCCAGGCAACCCCCGAGAGCAGCACGGAGCTAGCGGAGATCCCCCGGATGGTTGAAGCCGGCTACGGGGGCGTCCGCCGCTATCAGCTGGAGGCGAAGCGCGCCGACGCCGCGCTCCTCGGTACGCACTCGCCTCGCCGAGCCGGTGGACTCAGGCCACCGCCGCCGGCGCCGGAGATGCCGTCTGTCGGCTGAACGCCGCTGCTACCAACTCGGCGTCCCGAGTCCTCGGCGCATAGTCCGCGTACCGCTGCGTCGTCTCGATATCGCGCTGCCCCATCCACTCCTGCAAGGTGCGCATCGGCACGCCGGCAGCGGCCATCGCCGTTCCGAACGTGTGCCGGAGGTCGTGGAAGCGGTGGGACTCGTCGAGCTTCGCTGCCTTGAGTGCCTTGCGCATCCGGCGCAGGACCCCGGCCTTGTCCAGTGGCGCTCCGGTGTGCGGGTCGGGGAACACGAGTGCGTCGTCTGTTGGCTCCCCGCACGCCTTGAAGTAGCGCTCCAGCTCGCCCGCGACCTCATCGGCCATGGGCACGCCTCGGCTCGATCGCTTGGACTTCGGAGTCCCGAACTCGCCGAGCACGTAGTTGGAGCGAACGCGGATCGCGCTAGCCGTCCAGTCAACGTCGCGCCAGCGGAGCGCTATCAGCTCCCCTAGCCTCAGTCCGGTCATCGCCGCCGTTCGGTAGAGGGCGCGGTCCAGGGCCTCATACGGGCCGCTCTGAGCCCCTGAGACGAGCGCGTCCACTTGGTCTAGCTCCAGGTAGCGGAAGCCGACGTGATCGGGCACAGCGGGCAGCTCTACCCCTTCGCATGGGTTGGCCGTTGCCCACTTGCGCCGCGGGTGCATGGCGAAGCGGTACAGCGCCGAGAGCGTGCCGAGGTAGTTACGGATCGACTTCGGCCCGACTCCCTTCTGCTCCATGGTGCCCATCAGATTTACCACGTCCTCGTGTGTCACTGAGGCGATCGCCCGTCGCCGAAGTAGGGCTCCGGGTGAACGCGCAGCGTGGACTGAGCAGCGGTCCGGGTCGCTAGCTTCCGTCCCGCCCGGTCTAGGTAGGCGATGTAGCGCCGGCCAACCTCGCCGATGGTGAGCGCTTCCGACGCCGGGATGATCGGCTTGACCTCGGCAGTCAGCCTGCGCAGCTCAGCCTCGGCCGCTCGTCGTGTGAGGCCATCCCGCGAGCCCTCGACCGCTTCGGCCCGATCCGGCGTTTGACCTGCACGCCTTCCGAGCGCCAGTTGCCATACCAGCTCACCCGTCCTGCGCTGTCGGTTCTCTCGAACAGCGTGCCCGTGCCGTAGCTCCGTCTCTGAGCGCTCATCGCCACAACATCCTCCAGAATCCGGCCCGGCCCAATGCCCGACCGACGGTGATGTTCTTGGCGCGAGGGGCGATGCGCTTCGGGTTGCCTGACGCCGCGGCGCCGATCGTGTTGGAGAGTCGCGCCGCTCGGTAGAGCTGACTGGTGAGGCTACGCCTGCGGGCCATCAGCCGGCCTCCTGTAGCGTGAGGATTGCATGGGAGCTGAACCTCCCGTGCCATGCGCCCGGGCGTTCCAGCGTCGCGGGCGCGCTTTGTGGATTCACTGAAGTCTACTCCTCTGCACGCCCGACATCATCGCGCCCGCAGCGGCGGTTTTGTACGGGTTTCTGCGACGGGAGGCTAGGTCCGGGGAGCGCCGCGGGCCACTACAGCGTGGACGGCTCATTGCCGATGCGGTGAGGGATGAGCGTTCGTCGAATCTTGCTGTGCGGAGCCGTCTTCGCGGTCGTGTTCGTCGTCGGCACAAGGGGCCACGGGAGCAGGGACCTGACGCCGTCCCAGACCGCGGCCGCCAACTCGCACCCGCAGGCACCGGGAACCTGCAAGATCCCGCCGCCCCAGGTTCACTTCCCGATTGGCGAATGGACCGCGACCGAGACAATCCTAACCACCAACGCCATAGACGTCTGCGCGGGGGAACGGCTGGTGGGCCCTTGGGATTTCCGCCGCACCTGCGACGCCGGCACCTGCAAGACCTACCTCTACACCGCCACCTATTACGGGGTAGCCGTAGCGAAAGTCGTGCCGGACGGCCGGGGACGGTACGTCGCGACCTTTCAGCCCGCGAGCGTGCCGTGCCCACACCGTCCCGGAGAAGACGCCGGGACCAACCGTGAGTACTCGACGATGACCCTGTGGTGGTCGTCGCACAGGCAGATCCTCCATGGGCTGAGACGGAGGTACCAGGTGGGCCCCTGCGGAGGCGATCCCGCAGAAAGCTCTAGCTACGTAGTGACACGCACGCATCCGGCTGCACGTCCACCAGCAGAAGGCCCCTGAGTCTGCCGCTCAGAGGCGCGATTCACCGGAGGGCCGTGGGCACCCCGTCGCGTACTTCTACGTGTCGATTGGCGCCGGGGGCGCCGTTAGGGTGTGCACGCGTGAGCGTCCGCGTCGAAGGTGAAATCCGCGAACTCCGCCGTCAGCTCAGCGGTCTCGCTGGGAGTCGCGGCCATCACGATCACTCGATCCTCGGGACGAGCTGGAGCAGTTTCGGGGCGCTGCTGATCGTGGTCGGCGCGCTGCTGCTGATCTGGGACGCGGTGTCGGGTCCCGCCGGCATCCGCGCCGTGACCTTCGGCGGCACGATCTCAAAACCCAGACGGCGAGTCGCCGCCGGCGTCGAGCTTGCAGGCTCCGCGCTCGTGCTCGCCGGCTCGGCTGTCCTAGTTGTGCACGCTGGGGTGTCGCTGCTCGCGGTCGTGGTCGTGCTCGTGGCAGCCGCGCTCATCACGTACGGCGGGATGGCGTACTTTCTCCGCGCGCACATGGCGCTGATCGCGAGGGGAGGGGAGACGCCGCCGGGGTGGCCGTGGTGGTGGTGCCTGACGCATCCTCGCTGGACGCCTCCTGACCAGAACCCATAGCCCTCCGTCATGCGAGCGAGTGCTCGACGTGCGCTTAGCTCGCGACGGGCAGCTCGTTCTTCGAGAGGACCGTCCCATCTCGACTGCCGACCTGAACGCGCCCGCGTACCATAGGCGTTCGCCCCGTAGGCCAGGGCCGCACGGTGCTCACCGATACGACATAGTTGCGTGCTAGTTCAGCGTCGAAGTACCACGTCTGGTCGCTCTCTCCCTCCAGTCGATGGGGCAACTGAGGCTCGACGCGTGTCAGGCCGACTGCGCCTCCGTCGTTGAATAGGAGGTCAACGGACCTGACTGATGTAGGGCCTCGCCCGCGGTTATGCAGGCTGACGCCGTACACGGGTTCGTTGAAGCCCTGCCTGACGAGGGTGTTGATCTCGGTTCGGGTGGGGGCGTTAGCGAGCGTCGCGACCACGGGCCCGCGTTTCACGCCCGCCCTGACCGTGACGGTGACGCGGCTTCCGGAGACCGAGAAACTCCAAGCCTGCCACCCGAACGAGAGCGCGGCGAGAACGAGCCCGACGACGGCAACGACGGTCGTGGGGGTGTCGCCCGTGTGCAGGATGATCGGCTGGCCGGTGGCGATCACAACGGCAATCTAGCTCTCGGTCGCGCCCCGTATTGACGGGGCGCCAGGCGA